>CAKTZR010000037.1 GCA_934636105.1 uncultured Clostridia bacterium | reverse complement strand
GTATCGCCCGCCCTGGCGCGCTCGCACAGCGGCGCGCTGTCGATCGGTGCGTCGAGCGAGGCCCACAGCGCCGCGCGTATGTCGGTAAGCGGCTCCACCGTGTTTCCGTGCAGCTCGGCGAGAACATTGGCTTCGTTCAAAGGGATCGATACGGTCCCGCTGCCATAGGCAAATTGATAGCTCTTCATGGTTCGTTCAACCACCATATCCTGTTATTTTGAAATAATAATGCAGTATAAAGGAAAAAGGACGGCAATTCAATAGGAATTATTCATAAAAATACGCGGTCATTTTCACGGAAGTTGAACCGGACGGCAGACGCGGGCGTTTTCCGGTCCGGAAAACGCCCGCGCTTTCGTCGATTTTCAGTTTCCCTTGCGGACCTTGGCGGCGACAAAGGTAAAGGCGGGGATTACAATGACAGGGATCGCCGTCCAGCCGACGATGGAGGTGCCCTGCTGCAACATGGCCTGGAAGCCCAGCGCCGCGCCGACGGCGGCGATGCCGAGCAGGAGCGCCGTGATAACAAAGCGGCGCAGCTGCTTGTTGGGGATGAAGCGGAACAGTGCGTCGAAGCGGACGTTGCCCGCGTGCGCGAGACCGGCCGCGCTCGTCAACACGGCAAGCGTCATCAGAATGACGTAGAGCCACTGGAGCCACTTCATGCCGAGCCGGTTCAGAACGGCCATGACCGGCAGCGTCTCGGCGCAGACGTCGAAAACGTTCGTGTAGCTGAAAAGCGTAAAGATCAGGCAGACCATCAGAACGATGGTGATGACATAGCCGGAGAGGATCGCCTTGCGCGCTTCCTTCTTATCCTTCAGCACGTCGGAGACAGACATGACGTTGAACACGATGGTGGACTGGAAGCAGCCGTACTGCATCGCGCCGAGAACGGCGTGGAGGAGGCTCGCGTCCTTGGCGTTGGCTGCCGAGTTGACAAAGGCGCCGGAAACGTCGCAGTCGCCGCAGGTCAGCGCCAGAACGGTGATGAGCAGTACCACGCCCACGATGGCATACATCATGTAGCCCGAGGACTTGGCCAGCAGCTTGGAGCCGTACAGACAGAGCGTGGCGGAGATGAGGATGGTCACGATGGCGGTCGTCCAGTAATTGATGCCGAGAAAGCCCTGCAGCAGCTTGCCCTCGCCGGAGAAGGCAAGGCCGCCCGCGCACATCATCGTCATGAGGAAGCAGACGTCATACAGGACGGCGACGATGCCGCCCGCTCTTTCCCCGTAGCAGGAGCGGGCGAAGGGACGGTAGTTCGGTGTGCCGTGCTCGCGGGCATATTCCAGCATATAGTACATGACGCCGCCGGTGATGAACATGGCGAGCAGCGGCGTTATAAGGCCGATCCAGCCGTACTTCACATACCAGCGCACGCTGAACGCGCCGGTCGCAAAGCCCGGGCCGAAATGACTGCCGATCCACACGGCGGCGACGCCCAGAAAGGCGGGAACTGCTGACTTTTTCTTTTCCATTTTTGTTTCTCCCTTTTGTATCGGATTTCCAAGCGGAGCGGTTACTCCGCGTCAAAGGACATTCTTGCGGCAACGGCGTCCTTCAGGCCCTGCGCCAGCGCGACATGCTTGGGATGGCTCAGGTAAGCGCCGAGCTGGTCGGGCGTGTCGATGCGCATGACCATCATAATGTCCGCGTTGGAGTCCCGCACGGTGATGCAGCGGCTGACCTTGGCATCGTGCAGAAAGGAAAGCTCCGTTTCCAGCGCGGCGTAGACCGCCTGACACTGTGCGAGGATCGCGTCAACGTCGGCGCCTTCTTTTAATTTCAGAAGATTGTAATGGACCATTTTTGTACCCTCCAGCCTTTATGATCTCCTAAAATAGCGCAAATCGCTCACGTTGTCAAGTGACCGTAATAGCATATAAAAGTGCATTTTCGAGGAAATAGTCGCAAAAAGCATTACTTTAACGATTTTTAGCTTTACAGCAATAAAGAATTATGCAATTTTTGAGAAAGAAAAAATTTTTTGCGGCGGGAAAGCCAGTGTAAAAGGGCATTCTGCCC
>CAKTZR010000036.1 GCA_934636105.1 uncultured Clostridia bacterium | reverse complement strand
GCCTGCTTGAAAAGCTGCTTATTATCGTAAAAGGGTACTTTCGGAATCCGAAAGTACCCTTTTTGTCGACAGGCTGCACCTCCCTCAAAGAGGGAGGCAATCTGCGTTTTCCTACTTCTTCTTTTTTAATATCTAAAGTAATTTTTACACATTCGTTTTTTTACTCGATAAAAGGCTCCCTCTTTGAGGGAGCTGGCGCGCGTAAGCGCGACTGAAGGAGTCCTGAACGTCGTTTTTTTCGCACGAATCGCGGCGATTCGACATGGTTTTTCAGCCCCGCGCATGATATAATGAAAAGAAAATGCACCCACGAAGGAGAGGATGAACATGAAGAAGCTTCATTGGGTTCTGCTTTTGCTGGCGGCGCTGCTGCTGCCCGCCGCATGGGCGCAGGCGACCTCCACCACCATCATGATGTACATGTGCGGTACGGATTTACAGAGCGCCTGCGTGCAGGATATGTATGAAATGGCGAGCGTCGATGTGCCGGACGAGGTCACCATCGCGGTGCAGGCGGGCGGCGCATACGAATGGGATGACAGCGACCTGACGGGCGAGGCCATCAACCGCTTCACCATCACCTATGACGCGTTTAACGACCTGGAAACCCTGCCGTGGGCGAGCATGGCCGACGAGCAGACGCTCTGCGATTTCATCGACTGGGCGGTGGACGCGCACCCCGCCGACCGCTATATCCTCGTGCTGTGGAACCACGGCGGCGGCTCTACCGGCGTGTGCTTCGACGAGACGGCGGATTACGACAGCCTGACGATCCACGAGGTCAACGACGCGCTCTACGCCTATGCCGAGCGCAACCCGGATTTCCATTTGGATATCATCGGCTTCGACGCGTGCCTGATGGCAACCTATGAAATGGCGGCGCATATGGCCAGCTATGCGGATTACATGGTCGCCAGCGAGGAGCTTGAACCGGGGCTGGGCTGGAATTACGAGGGCTGGATTGGCGATCTGGCCGCCGATCCGGAGATGGACAGCGAAGCCATCGCCGTTTCGATTGCGGATAACTTCATGGCCGCGTGTCTGGCCGATAATCCCAACGATTATTTGAGCCAGAGCGTCATCAACCTGAGCGCGGTTCCGGCGCTGAAGGATCAGCTGGAAACCTTCGCCGCCTACCTCACGGACGCGCTGGAGCACGGCCAGCTGCCCACCATCAGCCGCTCCCGCCAGCGCATGTATTCCTTCGGCAAATTCTCGGATGCGTCGTCGGATCAGGTGGATTTCATGGCCTTCCTCGACGCGACGCGCCAGTTCGCGCCCAACATGGCCAGCCAACTGGAAGCGACTTATCGCCAGTGCATCGCCTATTCCACCGGAACGGACATGTTCGATTATCTGACGGGCATGAGCCTGTTCGTGCCGGGCGACACCGTCAGCGAGCTGATTTCGAATTTCGACGAGCAGTATGACTGCGGCGAACAATACCCGAATTACAGTCAGTTCGTCTATGGTTATGCCACGCTGCTGGCGGGCGGCGACTACAATTTCACCCTGCAAAAACCCGAACAATCCGCCAGCGCGCCAAGCGGCGGCGTGTTTTCTTCCATGTTCAGCGCTGCTTATGTTCCCGGCGGCAGTTATGTTGCGCCCGAGGATGCACAAAACGAAGCCGCCGCGCCGACCCAAGCGCCGACAACAAGCACGTGGGGCGGCTTCGGCAGCGTCGTTTCCGGCGCGATCATCCCGGATGAAAACGAGCCGGACGAGGAGGAAGAGGATTTCCTGCTCGATCTTGAATCCGATTATGCCTGCTACATGACGCTCACGCAGGACGAGCTGGCCAACCTCTCTCTGGTCGAGGGTCTGCTCTATCTGGACGCAAGTGACGACGAAGATACCATCCTCATCGAGCTGGGCGCGATGCAGAACGCCGGTATCGACTGGACGAGCGGCGATATCGTCAGCGGTTTCGACGGCACGTGGCCGATGCTTGAAGGTCAGCTTGTCGTCATGTACGATCAGATTCGCACGCAGAGCATGCGCCGAAGCATCATTCCCGCCATGCTCAACGGCACGAGCGGCTACCTCGTCATGATTTTCACCGAAGCCAACCCCGACGGCGTCATCGCGGGCTTCTCCGAGGGTTATGACGCAAACGGCCTGCCCGTGCGCGGCCTGACCCAGCTGCAGCCGGGCGACGAGCTGATTCCGCTTTACCCCATGCTCTATGACGACGGTTCGGATTCCGACGAATTTGCCGAGGATACCTTTGAGGGCGACCCAATCCTCGTCGGCGATACCGCGCCCGCGTTCGAATATGTCTCGCTGGATGGCGCGGATTCCACATTCCTCTATTGTTTCCGGCTGACCGATATCTTCGGCGAAACGGAGTTGTCCGAATTTATTGAGTTCGAGATGTAACACTCGGCACGCCTGTTTGCAGCATTCCGCATGGTTTTCTGCGCAAATAAAGACATGATAAAAGCACAAGCTCTGTTCACCCGCGTAGAGTTTGTGCTTCTTTGTTTATTTGGGTTTCAGGCGTACAGGACTGGATCCTTGCCGCTCTCAGGCCCCACTGGGGCTTGATTCATGACGGCTTCTTCAAGCCCTGTTTCCCGGTTTGCATAAAAAAAGCTCAGCATTTCTATCGAGCTTTTCTTTGGTGCAGTAGATGAAACTAAATCCGAACCAGAAGCGCCTGCTTCCGTGACTTGTCTATTCGATGAATTTTACACGCTGGTCATCGGAAAATAGCCAGTATACCTGCCAGCTACATATTATGGGCGAGTACAACAAACTGGAATTTAAATTATAAAGTTCTTTGCAAATACACCATATCTACCAGCTGTATTCCACTCTCATAGATTGGGTGATCGTAATTATCTGTAAAGAAATTTGATATGATATGCGAACGGACAAAACCACACTTTTCATAAAATGGTATTGTCAGCGGGCTATCGCCTGTTCCCACTTGCAGAATGGCGTATTGCTCTCTGTAATTATTAACAATAAACTCAATTATGGCTCTTGCATAACCTTTCCCTTGATATTCTGGAACTGTCGCAATGTTCTTGATTTCAAGTATGTCATTTTCTTTA
>CAKTZR010000035.1 GCA_934636105.1 uncultured Clostridia bacterium | reverse complement strand
ACATAGAATCACCCCGGAATCATGATTCTTATTATATCATGTATCCGGGGTGTTTGCATACTTTTGTCGACAGGCTGTGCCTCCCTCTTTGAGGGAGGTGTCAGCAAAGCTGACGGAAGGAGGACGTACCATCGGTATAAAATTTTTTCTCCAATTCGTATGGCTGGTCCGTGGAACGCCCGTCTGCATTTTGCTATAATGCCAATATCACGAGGGGAGGAAACACACATGGCCTTTGCATTGAGCGACAACATCCGCAGTCTGCGCAAGGCGCGCAATCTGACGCAGGAGCAGCTGGCCGAAGCGCTGGGCGTGACGGCGGGCGCGGTTTACAAATGGGAAGCGCGGCTGTCTCTGCCGGAGCTGCCGATGCTGGTGCAGATGGCGGATTTTTTCGATACGTCGGTGGATGCGCTGATCGGCTATATCATCAAGGACAACCGGCGGGATGCGACGCTGGCGCGGCTGATGGATCTGCGCCACGCGAAGGACGTGACCCGCGGCGTGGACGAAGCGGAAAAGGCGGTGATGCGCTATCCGAATTGCTTTGATATCGTCTATCAGGCGGCGGTGATGATGAAGGTTTTCGGCCTGGAGCAGAACGACAAAGCGCTGGCGGCGCGCGCAATCGAGCTGTATGAGCGGGCGCTGCTGCTGATGGAGCAGAACAATGATTCGGAAATCAGCGAGCTGACGATTCATGTGGATATCGCCGAATGCGATTTGATGCTCGGCCACAAGGAAAAGGCGCTGGAAACGCTCAAGACTAACAACCCGATGGGCCTGAACAACACGATGATCGGCATGTGGGCCATCACCCACTGCGGCCGAGCGGAGGAAGCCGAGAACTATCTTTCCCGCGCGCTGCTGGAGAACGTAAGCCGCCTGTTCACGATGACGATGGGCTTCTTGACCCTGTATGACAAGCAGAACCGATGGAACGAGGCGCGAGAGGTGGCGCGCTGGATGCTGGCCATTTGCGAAGGACTGGTTCGGACGAATGAGCCCAGCTCGATGGTCAAGAGTTGCGCGATGATGGCGGCCTGCGTGGGCGTGACGGAGCACGGCGCGGGGGATGACGCGGCAGCGCGGCGCGCGCTGGAGGCCGCCCATGCGTGGGCCGAGCGCTTTGACGCCGCGCCCTGTTACGATGTGACGGGGATTCGCTTTGTGAAGATGAGCGAGCGCGCCACATTTTACGACGACATGGGCGCGACGGCAGCGGATGCGATTGAAAAGGTGATTGCCGAGCAGAAGGACGAATGCCTGTCCGCGCTCTGGCGAGAGGTGAAGGGGGATTGAAACGGCAAAAGACGCTCAAGCAGCGGTTGATGGCGCAGTTTTATCGAAAAAATCACCTGTCCGCGGCGGTTGCGCTGGGCATTTCCATTCCGCTCGGCATGATGAACCTGTTCCTGTCGTGGATGATTCAGGAGATCATCGACACGCTCACGGGCGTTCCTGGCGCAAAGGGGCTGGATACGCTCGGCTTGATGATGGCGGCGATGATCGCGACCTGCGCCGTGCTGTTTCTGATTCGGCGGGAGGTTGAGCCGCGGTTTATCCGCCGCGCGATGCGCCAATATAAAGCGCTGGCGTTCGAAGCTCTGACCGAAAAGAGCGCAGCGGATTTGCTGCGCGACGGCACGGCGGGCTATCTCTCCGCACTGACCAACGATGCGGCGACGATTCAGCAGGACTACCTGCTGCAGCTGTTCGTCTTTCTGATGGACGCGGTGATGTTTGTGGGCGCGCTGGCAATGATGGTGTATGCGTCGCCGCTGATGACGGCGATTGCCGTTTTGCTGGCGCTTCTGCCGCTGTTGGCTTCGGTGGCCACGGGCGGCAGGCTGGAAGCGGCCCAGCGGCGCGTTTCCGACCGAAACACGGCGTTCACGGCCTCGCTGAGCGACTTTCTCAGCGGCTTTTCGGTGATGAAAAGCTTCCGGGCCGAGGCGGAAATCCGCGCCCTGTTTGAAAAGAGCAACGACGCGCTGGAGGAGGAGCGATATCGCGCCCAGCGCATCAAGCGCACCGTCGGCATGATTGGAAGCCTGGCGGCCATCACGACGCAGATGGGCGTGTTTCTCATCGGCGCGCTGCTGGCCGCGCGGGGCTATGGGCTGACGCCGGGGCGGGTGATGCTGTTCGTCAATCTGGTGGGGCAGGTCATCGACCCGATTGCCGAGCTGCCGGGGCTGCTGGCTGCGCGCCGCGCCGCTGCGGGCCTGGTGGAGAAGCTGGCGCAGACCTTGGAGCGGCACGAGGACGATTGCGCAGCGCAGATGCTCGAAGCGGTGAAGCAGGGGATTGAGCTGGAACACGTTTCCTTTGGCTATGAGCCGGGGCGGGAGGTGCTCAAGGATGTCTCGCTTACGCTGGAGGCGGGTAAGGCCTATGCTGTCGTCGGCGTGAGCGGAAGCGGCAAGAGCACGCTGCTCGGCCTGCTGGATGGCACGCTTTCCGGCTATCGCGGTCACATCCGCATGGACGGCGTGGAGCTTTCCGACATTCGGCGGGAATCGCTGACGGACATGATTTCCGTCATTCAGCAGAGCGTGTTTGTGTTCAACGCGACAATCCGCGAAAACGTGACGCTTTTCCGCAATTTTCCCGACGAGGAGGTGGAGCAGGCGATGGAGCGTGCCCGCCTGAAGCCCGTCGTTCAGCGGCGCGGCGATGTGCTCTGCGGGGAGAACGGAAAGGCGCTCTCCGGCGGTGAACGCCAGCGCATCTCCATCGCGCGGAGCCTGCTCAAAAGGGCTTCCGTCCTGATGGCGGATGAGGCGACCGCCGCGCTGGACGCGCAGACGGCGCATCAGGTCAGCGCGGATCTGCTGGCGCTTTCCGGCGTGACGCGTCTGGTTGTGACACATGCGCTGGATGAGAGCCTGCTCAAGCAGTACGACGGCATTGTGACGCTCAAGGATGGACGCGTCGCCGAATTTGGCACATTTGATGAGCTGATGGCGAAAAAGGGCTATTTCTATGCGCTGTACACCGTGGCGCATTGATCTGAAAAAAATGTAAAAAAGGGGTTGACAGATTCGCAGAGCGGCGGTATAATTGTCTCGTTCTTTGAACGAGATATTCCTCAGTAGCTCAATGGCAGAGCATTCGGCTGTTAACCGAAGGGTTGTAGGTTCGAGCCCTACCTGGGGAGCCAGAAACATATCATCCGAACCGGATTTTCCAAACAAATTGGAAATGGGTTCGGATTTTTTCTTACCTTCCACTACGATTATTTTGAAAATGGCAGACGGAGAAGGGCTTCTTCCAA
>CAKTZR010000034.1 GCA_934636105.1 uncultured Clostridia bacterium | reverse complement strand
ATGGTGCCGTCGCGCGCCTCGAGCACGGCGACAACCTTATCCTTGAACTGCACCGGGTCGGGACGGCCCACAATGCTGTAAGCCTTTTCCTTCAAGGATTCAATGGAGACGTGCGGAATGCCCGCATCGTCGAGGCACTTGATGAGGTCGGGGCGCAGCGGGTTGACCGCAATGCCGTAATCCGTCACCAGCACATCCACGCAGTCGCCCGGCGTCGTGACGGTCACAACGTCCTCGCAGACCGTCGCCATGCGCCCGCGCACCAGCGGGGTCACGATGATGCAGACCTTGCTGCCCGCCGCCGTGTCCGGGTGTCCGCCCGGCGCGCCGCGAAGCACGCCGTCCGAACCCGTCAGCACGTTGACGTTGAACTTCGTATCGATTTCCAGCGCCGCAAGGACGACGAAATCCAGCTTATTGACGAATGCGCCCTTGTTCGCCGGGTTGGCGTACTGGCTGGCGCTCATTTCAAAGTGATTCGGGGTCTGGTTGATGGAGTTGACCGCATCGAGGTCGAAGTCCTGCACGTCGATGACCTTGCCGACTTTGCCCTTCTTGAGCAGCTCCACCATCGGCCCGCAGATGCCGCCGATGGCCCAGCCCATCTTAATGCCGCGCTCATCCATGTATTTTTCCAGAAACAGGTTTGCCGCCAGGCTCGGCCCGCCGACGCCCGTCTGGAAGGAGAACCCCTCCTTGAAATACGGCGTGGAGGCGATGACCTTCGCCACGTTCTCCGCCATCATCAGGTCGCGCGGGTTCTGGCTGATGCGCGCCGCCGCGGAAGCGATCTTCTTCGGGTTGCCGATGGAATCGACGACCACAACCGCGTCCACGTCAATCGCTTCGACGGAAGCGGGCATATTCGGGAAGTCGACCAGGCAATCCGTCACCACAACGACGTGATCTGCGTATTTCGCGTCCGTCATCGCATAGCCCATCGAGCCGCAGTTGCTCTTGCCGCCAATGCCGCGGCAGTTGCCCACGCAGTCGCTCGTCGGCGCGGCGACAAAGGCGATATCGATATGCACTTCGCCCGCTTCAATCGCGCGCGGACGACCGCCGTGGCTGCGGATGATCGCCGGGGTCTTGAGCTTGCCCTCGGAAACGACCTGACCCATTCTGCCGCGGATACCGCTGGTCTGAATGCCGACGACCTTGCCTTCTTCAATGTACTCGGCAATCGGGTCATGCGCTTCGCCCAGAGAAGTTGCGGCGATGGTCAAATCCTTCAGGCCGAGTTCTTCAATCGCGGCCTTCATCACCATGTTCACCACATAATCGCCGTTGCGCAGGTGATGGTGGAACGAGAACGTCATGCCGTCCTTCGCGCCGCACTGACGCAGTGCGTCGGCCAGCGTTTCCACAATCTTGCTCTCCTGCGGCTTCTCATAGCGGCGGGTTCGCGGGGCGGCCTTCTGCATGTACTTGCCGTCCATGTAATTCTTGCCCTGGTAGACCTCCTTGCCGTTCACAAGGAGCTCCTCCGGGATATCGCGTCCAACTGCGTTTTTCATACCAGATCCCCCTCATACATGCCGCAGGCCTTCGCCAGCTTCAACGTGCGCTCCGCGCCCGGAATAAAGGCGACGTCCACCATCTTTCCGTTCACCGTGAACACGCCGATTCCGGCTGCCGCGGCCTCGCGGAACGCGCTGACCATCGCTTCCGCCTGTGCGACTTCCTTCTCCGTCGGGGCGAAAATCTGGTGTACCAGCCGAATCTGCTTCGGGTTAATCAGGCTCTTTCCATCGAAGCCCATCGCCTTGTTCTGGCGGACCTCGGCTTCAAAGCCTTCGTTGTCATCCAGATCGGTAAAGACCGTATCGAAGCACTGCACGCCGGCCGCACGCGCCGCCATGAGCATCTGGCCGCGGGCGACGAGCATGTCAATGCCGTCCTTCTGGAACTTGGTCTGCATGCACTTGCGGAAGTCGCCGCCGGAAATGGCGCAGCCGAGCATTCTGTCGGAGGCGGTGCAGATTTCATAGGCGTTCATAATGCCCTTCGGGCTTTCCAAAGCGGCCATCAGCAGCGTGCGGCCCACTTCTACGCCGAACTCGCGTTCAGCGGCTTCAACGTGTTCTTCGACCGTCTTCACGTCCTGCGCGCTCTCGCACTTCGCGATGCGGATGCCGTCCGCGCCGCCAGCGACGCACACGCGGATATCCTCCTGCCAGTGCGGCGTATCCAGACCGTTGATGCGGACAATGACCTCGGTGTTGCCGTAATCAATCGTCGTCAGCGCGTGATACAGGGAGAAGCGCGCCGCGTCCTTCTGGTTTTCGGCGACGGCGTCCTCCAAATCCAGCATGATGGAGTCGCAGCCGTAGATGTAGGCATCCTTAATGAGTCCCGGCTTCTGCGCGTTCATGAACATCATCGTGCGGCGCAGGCGGAAACGTTCCGGCTTCGGGCGCTTAATCACTGGATGACACCTCCCCACGGAATCCCCGCCGCGCTCTTGTCGCAGCTGCGGAACACGGCGCACTCCACGCGCGCCTTGAGCGTGCAGTCCAGCGCGCCCTTATCCACGACCGTCACCTTGCCGTTTTTCACGTCAAGGCGGTCAAGCGTTTCCAGCACGGTCTGGCGAATCTGCCGTCCGTACTGATTCATCACGCTGGACGAAATCTCCAGCTCTATGCCCTGTTCGGCCGGCTCGACCGTCACCAGCGCGTCGCTGGATTCGAGCGTGCCCGCTACGGCGTTCTTTTCAATTTGCATAATTGAATCCTCCTAATAGACCGAAGCAGCGCCCGCCCAAACTGGCGGGCGCTGCCCCGGAACCTGAAGAAGCGAATCGTCTCGCCGATTCGGTTTATGGATGTGCCTTACTTGGCAGCCTTCTTTTTCTTCATGCTCATGAAGACTGGGCTGACCAGCAGCACGATGCACACGATAATCAGCACGAAGGCGATCGGGTGCTGCGCCGGGTTGAACATGCTGAGGATGCTGCCCTTGCTCATCAGGTAGCCGCGGGAGAAGTTCTGCTCGCACATGTTGCCCAGAACCAGACCCAGCACGATAGCCGCGCTGTTGAGGTGGCAGGCGCGAACGACAAGGCCCAGCACGCCGGCCAAAACCATGATCTGAACGCTCGTCGCAGACATCTGGTCGCCATAGGTGCCGATGAGCGCAAGCATCAGGATGATCGGACCGAGGTAAGAATACGGAATAGCCAGAATCTGCGCGAACACCTTCGCAATCGCCATCGCGACGATAACCATCAGGATGTTCGTGACGATCATGGACATGAAGGTCGCGGAGAGGTACGTCGGCTGGTTCGTCAGCAGCAGCGGTCCAAGCTG
>CAKTZR010000033.1 GCA_934636105.1 uncultured Clostridia bacterium | reverse complement strand
GCG
This sequence comes from uncultured Clostridia bacterium, assembly GCA_934636105.1. Taxonomy (GTDB): domain Bacteria; phylum Bacillota; class Clostridia; order Christensenellales; family Aristaeellaceae; genus Ventricola. The sequence continues at coordinate 7,336 of CAKTZR010000033.1, read as the reverse complement.
GCTTCCTCGCCGCGAGCGACAGCACCGTGAACAGCAGCGCGCAGACCGCCGTGACCACCATCAGCTGGCTGGATGCCTCGCAGGCCTTCTCCCGGTCGCGATGGCCGAGATACTGCGACGCGATGACCGCGCCGCCCGTCGCTACCGCTGCGAAAATCGCGTTGATGAGCATGTTAATCATATCCACCAGCGACACGCCGGAAATCGCCGCCTCGCCCACGGAGGAAATCATCATCGTATCCGCCATGCCGACCGTGCGCACAAGCACCTGGTCGATGACCAGCGGGATAATCAGCCGCTTCAAATCCTCGTTTGAAAACAGCAGCGTTCGTCCGCTGTCCAGAATCTTCTTTTCCAGTTGTTTTTCCGTCATTTGCTCTAACTCCTTCCGTTACGCCTGCGGCGTGCCACCTTCGGCATTTTCACTGTCTGATTCCGCCACAGTCGGCGACGGTTTCAAATGTCCCTCAAAGAGGGAGGTAATTTGGCTTTAAGCAACAATAGCAAGAGAATCAAGGCTCCCTCCTTGAGAGCGTAAAGCCTGCCGCCCGCTGTGCGGGAAACAGGCAGGATGAACGCCGAAGGTCTGTCAGCGAAGCTGACTGAAGGAGTTTTGCGGCAAAAATCCGCCACTGTTCTTACAAAACGCCTTCCAGTTCACAACAAAAAGAAATACGCTAACCTGATTCGGAAAGCGTATCCCTATTATATACGAACCTTTATTGTGCTTTCAAGCGCAGAAATAGCCAGATTTCAACTGTTTTTTTCTTTATCAAGCCGCAGCCACGTCGAAGACGATCTTCCGTCCGAAGACATAGCACGTGATGCGCAGGTTTCGTGCGGTATCCGCCTGCCCATCCGCGTTCACGCGCTGCAGCACGGTCATCTGCATATCGCCCATGCCGCCTGCGGCCAGCGCGTGACGGCTGTCATCCGGCAGGGCCAGCACATCGTCCTCCTGCGGCTTGACCAGCTCCATGGAAATCCACTCGGTCGGGAAAAAGCCCTTGTTTTGCAGACGCACGGTGTAGGTCACGAACGCACAGTCCTCTACACGCAGATCGCTTGTTTCGCCGAAGATTTTGCCGCCGAACGTACCGTTTTCCAACTGGCTGACGACGCTTTCAAACGCATCCTCCGCGCTTTGCGCCTGCGTCACTGCGGCCGCCGCCTGCACCACCTGCGGCGCAAGCGTGTTCAGCCCGTAAAGCACCGCGCCCGCCCCGGCAATCGTCGCCAGCAGCGCCAGAATCGCCAGAATTTTCATGAATCTGCCCACGTTATTCCCCCTGCGTCGTTCCTTCCAGAATCGCGCTCATCTGATCGATCATATCGGAATCCTTCATGCGGAATTTAATCACCACGCGGCGGGACGCGTCCATATTCACCGTGCCGTCCGCGTTATAAACCGGGTCGGAATCCGCGCGGCCGTTCGCCGTCAAAATGGATTTAAACGTCTCCTTATCCGCATAGCTGAGCCCCGTCATCTCGTCGCTCAGGCAATACGTCGCTACGGCCAGCGCGCGCTGCTGCGACAGCGCCAGATTGTTGAGATACGTTCCCGTGGTATCAGTATGTCCCTCGATGATGATTTCACCCACATAATCCCGATATTCGTCGCTGAGCAGCGTATGGATATACACCGGAATGCAGGAGTTGAGCGCCGCTTTGCCCGCGTCTTTGATCTCGTTCTTGCCCGTGTCAAAGAGGACGGAACTTTCAAACGTCACCGCACCGGTCTTTCTGTCCACCGTCACGCGCTGGCCCACGTCGCTCAAATTGTCGCGCAAATCCTCGATGATCTGGCTGCGCAAACCGACCAGCTTATCAATCTGCGCCTGCTGCGCGGCCAGAAGCGCCGCCTGCTCCTCAATCTTGCTCTGTTGAAGCGACAGGCTTTCCTGCGCGCTGGTGAGCGCGGTTCGGTTTTCGTCCAACTCCTCCTGCTGCTGCTGCAAAGCGAGCGTCGTCGCGGCCAGCAGTTCTTCCTTATCCTTCAGTTCGGCTTCCTGATCGATCAGCAGGCTTTGCTGGGTAGAAAGCTGCGCTTCCTTGGTTTGCAGTTCAACCGTTTTTTTCTGCTGCAAATCCACCAGCTGATACACCGCCGCGAACAGAATCAGCGCAAAGACGAACAGCATGCCCGCCATCATATCCGAATAGGACGTCCAGTAGCTGTTGTCGCTGCCGCGCTGCCGCGTCTTTTTTCCCGGCCGCATGGCTTACTCCTTTCCGTCCGCCGTCTGGCTCAATTTCTCCATCGCCTTTTGCAGCCGCACGAGCGCGGTCACAAACTGATCGACCTGCTCGGCGTAACGATCGCGGCTCTGGCTGAGCAGCTGAGGCATGCTGCGGGTCATTTCGCGCATGGAATCCAGCGTCTCGTTGAGCTGGTGGATGGAAGAAGAAATGCTCTCGTCAAACAGCGCGGTTGTGCGCGCGAGATTCTCCTGCGTCTGCTTGGTGAACTGCTCGTATGCGCCGGAGAGCGTCTGACTGCCCTCGTGCATCTCGGCCACGACGCGGTCCATCTCCTTGCCGGTGATGCGCGTCTGTTCCTGCGCGCTGGCGAGGAAGCGATCCGTCCACGCGGTATACTGCTGGGAAGCCGCCGTAAGCGCCGCCTGATATTCCTGCAATTTCGCCAGATAGAGCGCCTGCTGGCCGCTCGTCTTGCCCATCGCTTCCAGCAGCTCGATGGTCTTGCGGTTGGTGTCGTCCACCTGCGCGCGGGAAGCGTCCATATCCGCCACATACGCGCGGAAATGCTCCAGCACGCCCTGCGAAAGCTGGTGCATGTTCACCACGTCCTGCGTCATCTGGCCGATGGCTTCGGTCGCGGCGCGGAGCTCCTGCTGGGTTTTCTGCTGCTCCGCGCCCGTGTCGGCAAGCACCTGCCGCAGATGGTCAAACTCGCTGCCCAACGCAACGTTCATCCGCTGCACAAAGACCTGCGCAATGCGATCCACGCCCTCCACCTGCGCCTGCGTTGCCGCAAGGATGAAGTTATCCATCGAGCGCTGCACGGGCAGCATCGCGCGCATGATGCTCTGTTCCATCTGCACGGCCATCTTCTGGCTCATATCCTCCACGGCCTGCCGGATATAGGCGGTCTGCTCCTGTTGAAGCGCGAGCATGGCCGTGTCCTCCGAAACGGGCTTGGGCATGGCGTACAGGCTGAATACCTCGCAGAAGCGGTCAATCGCCCTCTGGCATTTGTCCGTCGCGCGATTGTTGAGCAGGTTGAACAGCAGCGAACCGCACACGCCCACGATGGAGGTCAAAAACGCCGTGCTCATGCCGCGGATAAGCTGATCCATCGCCGTCAGCACGACTTCGGTATCCGCGCCCGTCAAGCTCAAACCGGACAGACCCATCACCAATCCGAGGAATGTGCCGAGGATGCCCAGCGAGGTCATCACGCCCGGCGCAAGCCCTGCGAAGCCTGTGCTCCCCAGCGCGTAAATCACCGTGTCCTCATTGATATACTGCGTCACATCGCAGGTTTCGCCGTGCGCGTCGCGCATCTCGGCATTCTGCAAAAAGTCCGCCCACGTTCCGGAAAGCGCGTCGCCGAGGAAGTGCATGTCGTTCCATGACTTTTTCTCTTTGTTCTGCTTGCTTTCGGTGACGATGGTTCGCGCCGCGCGGCGCAGCTTGGCCGCGACGCGGGAAAGCGGCATGGTGCAGCGCAGCAGCGCCGTCACCGCGACGATCACAATCGCCGCGTAAATGACCATATCCACCGAGAAAAATTTTTTGAGAAGTGTAAGTGCCTGCATATCTGCTGTCCTCCAAAATGAAACCGAAGGAATCATGTTGCATCCATTGTACCCGATTTTCGCCGTTCTGTAAAGCGACGGGAAAAGTTCTCATTCGATTTGTGTTGATTCTGCATTCAGAATTACCCGAAATGAAACATCTTTTTTATAACCATTTGCCGAAAACCGGAATTATTGTGATTTCATTAGATTTTTCCCTTGCGAAATCAGTATAAAGCGGTTAAAATATACATCGTTTGCATTTTGTAACCGTGTGAAATGTACGGAATATAAGACTAGATCAGGAGCGATCCCTTTATGACCAAGAAACGCACGCTCGACCCCGAAATGATTGATTCTGTCGCTCAAAACATGTTCTATGCGCTGCCGCTGATTAAAAAGCGCCTGCTCCACATGGATATGGTTCAGAAAGAGCACGGCACGCCTCTCTCCCATGTGCAGGTGCTGGCCATGCTTCAGGACGTCGGCACGATGTCCGTCTCTGAAATTTCCCGCCGTCTCGGCATCGCCAAGCCGAATATCACGCCGCTGGTGGATCGCCTGTTTGAAGCGGGCTACGTCGATCGTCAGCACGACGAGAACGACCGCCGCGTGGTGAACATTGTGCTTCTGCCCGCGGGCATGGAAAAGCTGGCCGCCATCCGCGCGACCATCTCCCGCCAGATTCAGACCCAGGCGGAGGATCTTTCTCTCTCCGAGTTCCGCGAGCTGCACGATTCGCTGGAAAGCGTCGTCCGCATCCTCTCCTCTCTGTAAGCCTTGTCTGACCGCCAACCGGCGGTCTTTTTTTAACTCCTTCAGTCAGCTTCGCTGACAGCTCCCTCGGAGAGGGAGCCTTTGGGTATAAGCTTCGATAGCGTGAGGATTACGCCTCCCTCTTAGAGGGACATTTGAAACCGTCGCCGACTGTGGCGGAATCAGACGGTGAAAACGCCGAAGGTTGGCACGCCGCAGGCGTGACGGAAGGAGTCCATTCTTATAACGAACTACTTCCTTCTTTTCTTCCCAATTTTTCCATTTTTCTTACAAATACAGCAAAAGCGGGAGCATTTCGCCCCCGCTTCGCTGTTTTTTACAGGCTCACATCGTCCCATGTGAGCGCTTCCGGCATATCGAATGCCTTTTCCTTCGTGCCCAGCAGTTCGCCCGTCTGCGCGTTGAAGTCGTATTCGCCGTCGCTCGTCTGTCCTTCCTCAATGCAGCCGCCCTTGATTCTCCACACGGGGAGCGTCGCCCAACCGTCGTCCTGCCTGCAGGCCACATAGCCAAAGGTCAGCTCGTCCGCGCTTTGCAGCTTGCCCGCGTCGATCAGCGCCTGTCCCCTCGCTTTTATCGCGTCAAACGGGAGCAGCGGAATATCTTCCTGCAAAACGGCGGTTTCCTTCGAGCAGGCAAACGTGAAATCATAAAATTCCGGGCTGGAATAGCCATATATTACCCGCCCGTTCGGCCTGTCGTGCATTGCGCCGTCCAGCAGCGGGATATCGTGGAAAAGCTGTGTCGCAAAGACGGTATATCCGCCCATCTTCGTCAGCTGCTTTCCATCTCTTTGATAAACCGGCTGAAAAACGTCCACTTCATCAATTTGAAACTCGTTCAGTGAAACACCCAGCAGGCCTTCAAGCGCATCGTCAATCTTTTGAATCAGCTTGTCGTAGGTCAAATCCACATTGGCCGCCGCATGCTGCGGAACGCCGCTGCTGAAATAGAAATCACTCTGCTGAACCATGTCTATTCCCCAATCGCTCCGCGGCACCAGCAGCCGGCTTTCGTCGTTGATGACCTCCACCGTCAGCGCCATGTTGTCCGCAGTGATTTGGGCATTTTTCTGCGCCCTGTACGCGTCGAACGCGCTGTCGCTCTCATCCCGGCCAAGCGGCTCGATGTGAAGAATCGGGCACTTGTCCGCCGACGGAAGACGGATGCTCGCGTCGGCAACAAGCTCCTTCCCGTTGACCTGATAAATCTGGTGCCATCCTTCGGCAACCGCCTGCTCTCTCAATTCGGCGAGCGTGACGTATTCGGCGGCGGAAGCGGCGGATAACGTCATAGTCAGCATCAAGGCGGTTAAGCCCGCAAAAACGCTTTTTTTCATTTGAAGCTCCCTCCTGCATCAATTCAGGTAGATTTCTTCTTCATCCTCATTTCCTGTTTCTACACCATAGCCGTAAATAGGCCGAAGGGTCAGCATCTCTCGATCTTCCGGCAAATCATACCGCAAAAGCACCTTATATTTTCCCGTCTCCGAATCCACGCCAAATCCGCCGTCAATCGGCTCCATGAGCTGATCGCCTGCAATCAGCTGATAACCCTGAATGACCTGCGGCCACTCCGCATCTTCGCCATTCATGCACTTTCGGTCGTATTCTTCAAAGGCCTGCACCCATTCCGGGCTGTCAAAGTAAACCTGACCGTAGACATCCACGTCGGAAATGAACAGCGTCGCCTGCGCGGAATACACGTCCGTGGTGATGCTTCCCGCGTGAAGTTCCGCAGCGGTATCCACCTTAACGGTGAACGGCACCTCGGTAAAGCCGCGGTTTTCCGGCGTGCGGACAGACGCGCTCTCAAAGCCGCGTTCCGATTGATAATATACGCTCATGGAATCGATCACGTTGAGGGTAAATTCAATCGTGTCGCCCAGTTCGACTTCCTCCGGAATTTCGACCTCTTGGAAACCGCGAATCGTGCGCCCGTCAATGCGCTCATCGGCGCTGTCGTAAATGATGAGGTCTGTACCGTCCAGCATGCGCGCGCCATCGCCGATGCCGAAACCACGCTTCACCATATAAGCAATTTCATGTTGGTCAAACCAGTCTTTTTCGTCATCCTCCAAGCCCATGCAGTCTTTGGCCTTCTTGCCGTCTTCTCTCAAATGCCAATCGAAGCCGCCCGTCGGTTCGCCTTCGCCAAGGGTCGTGTATTCCGGCTCGTTGCAGGTCAATGTATAGGAATAATAGAGCTTGTGCCCGTCGCAATATGCCTGATCGAGCGTCAGCGTAAACGTGTGACCGTATTCTTCCTTGAGTAATTTATCATAAAGCGTATCGTTGCCGATCTCCGCCTGCGGCGTCGGCGCAACGACCTCTTTGCTCATTTCATATGTGCTTGCAGCATTTTCCAGCCTGTCCAGCCGATTTCCGTTGTTGTTGTTCGGCTCTGCGCTGAAATGCCCGAACAGCCCCAGCCCAGCCGCCAGCGCCATACCGCCCATTGCAATTATCATGACAATCGCAAAAACCAGGGCCGCGGAAATCTTTTTCTTCATAACCGGTTGCTCTCCTTTCACGATGCGGCTATACATCTGCGCCTGCTGTCGTTCCGAGACGTGCAAGCCGGAGAGATGGGCGTCCAGACTGGTTTTGATGTCCTTATCCCAATTCATGCTCTGCTCCTCCTTCCATCTCGGCGCGAAGCAGTTCATACGCCTTTTTCAGTCTCCTGCTGACGAGGGGACGGCTGACGCGCAGCGCGTCGGCCACCTCCTCCATCGTCATGTCTTGATAATGGTACAAAAGCACCACCTGTTTATATTTGTCCGGCAGGCTCATCAC
>CAKTZR010000032.1 GCA_934636105.1 uncultured Clostridia bacterium | reverse complement strand
GAAGGCGGGCAAAATGCCCTTGAAAACGCTGCAAAAATGCAGACATGGGTTTTCGCAGAAGTGAACAACTGCGAAAAACTGACTGCATTTGCCATCTAAATCCCATAAATTTTGGTATTTTCAGCGCTTTTTGAGCCCATTTTGGTTTACATAAGACTGTGCATGCATAACGCGCGTTCTTAGTAAAAGGAACATCCAAAAAAAGTTTGTGGAAACTGTTGACTTTTGAGCCAAACCGTGCTACTATTGAGTCAACTTTTTGGTATGCTCTTTTCGCAGTTGTTCACAACTGCGAAAATTCTTTTTTGCCGGAAATCCAGTGTTTTCAACGGTTTCAGCCGCATAAAAACTCCCGGATTGACAAAACCCAATCCGGGAGTTATAATACAAGGAGAGAGAGAAATTTTTACCCAGCATTGACCGCCGCTTCTTGTTCAATCGGCGGTCCTTTTTATATAAAAATATAAGCGCCCGACTTGACAGAATCCAAGCCGGACGCTATAATACAAGTAAACAGAGGACGCCGCAACAAGCGGGGTGTCCGAAATTAAAGTATGTTTAGGTTATCCCAAACAAGACCGTCACTTCTTACCCAAGTGGCGGTCTCGCTTTATCCTCACGGTTACAGTAAATCCTAAGATATGTAACGTAATGACGATAGGCATTGTCTCACCCCCTTTCGGGTGGTGTGGCATCCCGCCGTTGCGCGCCATAAGCTCGCGTTGACCAAATCAAAGATTTGGACGCTCACGTACGCCTGCTGTGTTTGTATACAGCGTCCTCCGGGTACAATATGTACCACATATAGAATATCACATATCCCGCCAAAACGCAACAATTTTTGACAGAAAAACAAACAGCAGCATCCGGGGCGATTTTCGTCTACCCAGATGCTGCTGTTTTAATTCCTGGTCATAGCCGCGCGCCTTCGCGCGCTTTGCTATCGGGCAACCGGCCAGATGGAAGCAGAAGCCCTCCGTGCGGTTGTCTGGGTTGAGCTGCACCTCCCAACTGTCCATCCACTCCCCTTTTGCCTGATGAAGTACATTCACAGCTTCCAGCCGACGGCCTTTTCGCGGTCAGCGATGAAGCGGCGGTATATGCCGTCCTGCCGCGCGAGCTCGGCATGCGTGCCGCGCTGAACGATGCGCCCCTTGTCCACGACGAGGATCTGATCGGCATTGCGGGCGGTTTTCAAGCGGTGGGCGATCATAATGACCGTCTTTTCGTGCGTCAGCTCGCCTATCGCCTCCATCAGCTCCTTCTCGTTCTCGGGGTCGACGTTCGCGGTCGCCTCGTCGAGGATGATTATGGGCGCGTCCTTCATCATCACGCGGGCGATGGACAGGCGCTGGCGTTCCCCGCCGGAGAGCGAGCCGCCCGCCTCGCCGATGACTGTTTCATACCCCTGCGGAAGCTTCATGATGAAGTCATGGCAGCGGGCGCGCTTCGCCGCGTCAATGACCCGCTCCATGGGTGCATCCGGCTGACCGAAGCGGATGTTATTAGCGACGGTGTCATGAAAAAGATAGACATTCTGGAAGACAAAACTGAAATTCCTCATGAGGCTGTCCATGCTGTATTCGCGCACGTCGTGCCCGCCGAGCGTGACGCGCCCGCCGTCGACATCCCAAAAGCGCGACAGGAGATGGCAGAGCGTGGACTTGCCGCCGCCGGACGGTCCAACGATGGCGGCGGAGGTCTTCTCCGGGATACTGAGCGTGACGCCGTCGATTATCGGCCTCTCGTCGTAAGAAAAGCGGATGTTCTCGGCGCAGAGGTCGTGATTCTCCGGCGTCAGCTCCGCGCCGGAAATGTCCATGGCGGGGAGGTTCAAAACCGCGTTCGCCTGGTCGACACAGCTGTCCACCACGCGCAGGAGCGACGACTGCGTCCCTGCCTGTTCCAGCCCCTCCGTGATGATAAAGGAGCACACGGCCATCATCACGCAGTCGAAAAGCGGCATACGCCCCGCGGTGTACAGCACAAGCGCGAGCAGCGCCGCGCCCACGTCGATGAGCTTTGCCGCGGCGTTCTGCGTGAGCATGAGCGGCATGAGCTTCATCTCCATATCGATATTCGCGGCGACGTTTTCATCTATCGCTTTCTGGAGATCGCGGTTATAGCACCCGGCGAGGGAATAGGACTTGACCTCGGCAATGCCTTTGATGAACTCCAGCACCTGCTCGACCACAGCGGTGTCGGTGCGCAGCTTCGCGGCGGTCGTTTTTGCGGACTTTTTTTGCAGCGCGCGGTTGATGAAATAATACACCGCCAGCCCCGCAATGATGAAGAGCCCGACGCACCAGTCGAAGATGAACACGGCGAGCGTCATGACCGCGGTGGAGAAAAGCCCCTCGGTGACGAGCATAACGACGCGTGTGGAAACACCGGAGAGATTGTCCATGGTGTTCGTGGTGACGGAGGTTATCGCGCCGAGGCTGTTTTCATTGAAATACCCCATCGGCAGATAGCGCAGGTGCTCGGCGATCCGGACACGCTTATTTGCCGTGGTGCTGTATCCGCCGTCCGTTTGCAGCGCGGTAGCGTTGTACTTCAATAGCGACGCGCCGACGACCGACACCAGCATGATACCGAGCGAGAGGAGTACCGCCCGCGGCGTGACCTCCCCCGCCAGCACAGCTTGCAGCATGACGCCTATAGCGGGCAGCCTGAGCGCGGTGAACAGCGCCGCCGCGACGCCGAGGGCGATGGAAACATAAAACTCCCGCCGCTCGCGGATGTCGCAGAAGCGGAAGAACTTTCTCAATATATCAAGCATGGATAACGACTCCTTCCGCGGTGTCGCGGGACGAAATGTGCGCGTCCCAAAGCCGACGGTACAGCGGGCAGGATGAGAGCAGTTCGGCGTGCGTGCCGGCGGCCTCTATCCGCCCGTCGTTCACAACGGCGATCTGATCCGCGTCGGCAACAGTGGAGAGGCGGTGGGCAATGACGATGAGCGTTTTCCCGCGGACAAGGCGCGCCACGCTCTCCTGTATCACCGCCTCGTTCTCGGGGTCGGTATACGCCGTGGCTTCATCCAAAATGACGATGGGCGCGTTTTTCAGCATGGCGCGCGCAATGGAGACGCGCTGACGTTCACCGCCGGAGAGATGCCCACCGCCGCTGCCGACGCGGGTGTCAAAGCCGTTTTCCAGCCCCATGATGAAGTCATAGCAGCCGCAGTCACGCGCCGCCTGTTCGACCTCGGCATCGGTCGCGCCGGGTCTGCCCATGCGGATATTCTCGCGGACGGTAGTATCGAAGAGGAAATTATCCTGCGAGACGTAGGCAATGAGCCGGTGGCAGTGCTCAGCGGAGAGGCGGCGTATATCCGCACCGCCGACGGTGATGCTGCCGCCGGTCACGTCCCAGAACGAGGCGATGAGCTTTGCAATGGTGGATTTGCCGCTGCCGGAGGGTCCGACAAGGGCGTTGACCGTCCCCTCGCGGAACGTGAGGTCAACGCCATTCAGCACCTCCGCCTCACCGTAGCTGAAATGAACGTCGTGCAGCCCGACCGTGCTGCCGCGCGGCGTCTCCGCGTCCGATCCGGGGCGGGAAAGCTCGGGCGCGGTGAGTATGTCCGTCACCTGAGAGACGACCGTGCCGACCTTGGCGAGGTCGTCCGTGAACTTCATGCAGCCAATCACCGGCGTGATGAGCCCCATGGCGAGTATCACGATGAGCACGAATTTCTCCGGCGTGAGCGTCCCCGCGCGCATGAGCAGCCCGCCCACGGGCAGCACGGCGAGGAGTGTGGCGGGCATGATGTTCATGGCGAAGGTGAAATAGAAATTGCTTTTGTTCATCCAGTCGATATAGCTCTGCGCGCACTCGCGCGCGGCGGCGGAGAACTTTTCATAGCTGCTTTTCGCCTTGCCGAACACCTTGATGACCTCTATGCCGCCGATATACTCGACGTCGGCGTCATTGAGCGCGTTCGTCGCCGCGACGGTGCGGGCGTAGTTTTTTTCATACCCCGCCATCATCAGCGCAAAAAACACCATGCCCAGCGGCAGCGTGGCGAGCGCCGCGAGCGCCATGCGCCAGTCGAGCGCGAAGAGATACACAAGCGTGGCTAGCGCCACGGCGGCATTGCCGCTCATCTCCGGGATGACGTGGGCAAGCGTCGGCTCCATGCTGTCCACGCGCTCGACAAGGATGTTTTTCAGCTCGCCCGTGCCGCGCCGCTGCACATCGCCCAGCGGCAGACGCGAGAGCTTTTCCAGCCCCTGCTTGCGGATATTGCCCAGCACGGCGAACGTCGCCTGATGCGACTGCGCCGTGGAGAGCGAGTGGAACGTCACGCGCAGCAGCCACAGCGCCGCCATCACGGCGCAGTCGATCAGATATGCGGGCAGATCCCGGTCGCCGCCCATGAGCTTTGCGATGACGCGCGCCATCACAAAATACGGCAGCATCTGGAACACCGCGCCTATCACGGCGAGGGCGACGCTGGCGATATATTTTGTTTTTTTCTGTCCGGCAAAGGTGAACACCCAGCCGAACGTGCTTTTCTGCTTCTCCATCAATTTCACCTCACATCAAAAACGGCTTTCAGCCGTGGGATGTTCTCCTGCGTCACAGGCAAATCATCGCGCAGTGTACCGTCGCCGAAATGCAGCACGCGCGTACACGTGCGGCAGACGAACTCATAGTCATGCGTGACGATGAACACAAGCCGACCACTGTCGGCGAGCTGCCGCACGAGCGCGGCAAGGCGCGCCATGCTGTCATAGTCCAGCCCGCTCGTCGGCTCGTCGAGCACAAGGAGCTGTTTGCCGCACACCGTGGACACCGCCGCGGCGAGGCGCTGCTTCTGCCCGCCGGAGAGGTCAAAGATACTGCGGCCGAGGAGGTTTTCAATATGCAGCGCCCGCGCCGTATCATCCACGCGCGCTCTTAGTTCCTTTTGCGGCAGCGCCGCGTTCTCGATGCCGAAGGCGATCTCACTGTCGGTGTCGACATTGAAAAACTGCGTCCGGGGATTCTGGAACACACTGCCCACCTTCTCCGCGATGCGATGCATGGGCAGGGTGAAAATGCTCTCGCCGTCGAGGAGCACGTCCCCTGTCAGCTCCCCAGCGAAAAACTGCGGGATGAGCCCGTTGACAAGGCGCGTGAGCGTTGTCTTGCCGCTGCCGCTGCGCCCGCAGAGCAGCACACACTGCCCGTCGGGTATGGTAAGCGTGATGTTCCTCACGCCGCAGTCGGATGCGTCCGGGTATGTAAAGGATACGTTTTTGAACTCTATCATTCAGCTCACCGCCCTGTACGCAAGCTCCGCGGCGAAAAACGCCGCGAGCACCAGTATAGCCGCCCAGTCCGGCGGCGCCATATGTATTTCGACAAGGCAGGTGCGCTCCTTCGGGTTTTCGATGCCGCGCGTCACGGACGCGATCGACAGCTCGTCCGCCGCCTTCGACGCCGCCGTCAGCAGCGGGACGTATATGCAGTTGACCGTCATGACGGGCGCCTTTATAAAGCCCCACAGCGACGGCGACACATCGCGCAGCCGCATGGCGTCCTTGATGAAGTGCCAGTCCTCGCGTATCGTTGGGAGATAGCGCAGCATGATGGCAATGGGGATCGTCAGGCGCTTGGGACAGCGCAGGCGCGCCATGGCGGAGAGGAACTCCCCCACCTTTGTGGTGCCGATGACGACGCCCGCCAGCATTCCGCAGGCGTACACCTTGTGCACCAGCCCCAGAAACGTCACGAACATCGTCCGCCATGTGCCGGTGAGCGCGCCCATGCACCACCTTGTGAAAAGGCAGATGAGCGCGTAGGCAAGCACTCCGCGCAGAGCGTAGCGCCGCATGCCGCAGATCGCCGCGAAGAGGCTGATCAGCAGCACGAGCGCGATCTGAAACCCAAGCCCCGGCGCAAGGGAGGCGCACAGCACGCAGATGAGCAGCAGCGCCAGCTTTGTGCGCGGGTCAAAGTGCGCCGCCGTCATTTCGTGAGCCCGGCCTTTTCAAACTGCTTTTTCAGCATTCCGCCGCCGATGAGCGCACTGACCGCCGCGGCGATGACCGTCCCCGCGAGCATAACGACCATTATCCACAATGTCCCGGTGGAGCGCATGGTGTCTATATAGCTCTGCTCCGTGCCGTTGGAGAGCATAGTCCGCGCCCAGCCGTCCGGGTCGGCAAAGAACACGAGGTATGACCCCGTGCCGCCGAGGGAGAGCAGGATATACGAGAGCGCGTTCATCCGGCGGCTCTTATACCGCCCCGCGCCCGCCACGGCATCCGCGATGATGCACATGACGAGATACCCCAGCGCCATCGCCCAGTGCATACCCGTCAGAAACCACACGAGGCACAGCAGCACGCCGAGTAGGGATGCCGCGCCGCGCTTATGCACCTTTGCCATCATCAGCAGATACACAGGTCCGCACAGCAGCGCGCTGCCCACCGGCATATAAAACGTCAGCACAGGATTGGGCGCGAAGAATATACCGCCGATGAGCGCGAACACCAGAAAGAGCGCGGAAAAAATGCCGACCGTCAGCCCTTTATTATTCACTGTCTGCATAAGAAAAACTCCTTTTTTATGGATTTGCGGATTGACATTCAGTCGATCGCTTGCTATACTCTGGTTAGATTCAACTAACCACAATTTAAGGTATCATACCTCGGTGTGCGCCGCAATATTCTGCGCGCGGTTTTGCCGAATCGTTGCAAAGATTTGTCCCATCATTGCAAGGTGAAATATGAAAAAGAACATACTGAATGATTATTACAGCCCGCTGCTGGAGCAAAACAACTTCATACCCATCCCCTGCCCGGAGAAGTTCAGCCCCGCGGGCAAGTGCTGGGAGATCGCCCCCGCTGTCGGCGGCGGGTACTACTGGGTATACGGGAAGCAGGATCTCTTTGACATAAAGATACACGACTTTTATTTTCACGAGGATTTTTGCCTTGATCTGGCGCTGCCGGAATGCATCAGCATACAGCGCTATGACTCCATTTCCGGGGAGGAGCTGAACCCTTACCGCCGTCTCTCCGCCGGGGATATACAGACCATCGTCGGCGGGAAGCCGCGCTACCGCGCGCTGATATATAAGCGCATACCCATCCACGCGATCGGCATTGAGATACTTCCGGCATACTATGAGGATATTCTGAAAAAGCAGTACCCGGACGATTATTTCAGTCTGCCCGTCGCGTTCCAGAGCGTCGACCACGCGGCGAATTTCCCCGCGATGTCTAAGCTGCTGTTCGAGGTCGAGAGCTACCGCGGGGACGGGATGCCCGCGGCGCTCTTTTATGAGGCGAAGGTGACGGAGGCGATCGCGCTGGTCGTGGACGCATGGAAGCAGCAGGAGCAGCGGCAGACGCGGCCGCTGTCGGCGGCGGACATGGCCGGGCTGCAAAACGTGGCGGGGTACATCGCCGACCACTACGCCTTTGACATTCCACTGGAGCGGCTGGCGAACATCGCGTGCATGAGCGAGACGAAGCTGAAAACCTGCTTCAAGCGGCACTTCGGCTGCACCGTCACGCAGTATATTCAGGCGCGGCGCATGAGCCAGGCGGAGCACCTGCTCATCGACACTGACTTCACCATGGGGCAGATCGCCCAGATGATAGGCTACACAACATCGAGCCGCTTTGCGGAGCTATTCAAAAAAAGCACCGGCATTCTGCCCATTGAGTACAGAAAGCTGGCGCGGAGAAAAGGAGTTTGAAGATATGATATTGAAGGGTCTGGGTCTCGGTGTGCTGCTGTGCTTTGTGTGCGCGCTGGGCATACGCCGCGGCGCGGTGGGCATGGTGCACCTGTACCATGAGGATGTGCAGCAGCGGTGCATAGAGCTTGGGCTGACGACCGCGGAGAACATCAAGCGCAGCAGCCTCATGCTCATGGTTTTCTGTCTCCCGTGCTACATCATCTATGTGCTGGTATGCGTTTATTCCGTAAACGGCGCGCAGGGCTTCTGGCAGGGGTTTTGGCAGCTTTTTGTCATTCTGTCCGTGATGAACCTTATCGACCGCTTTTTCATTGACGACTGGTGGGTCGGGCACACCAAGGCGTGGACGATACCGGGCACGGAGGATCTCAAGCCCTACATCAACGCGCAGGACAGGCGCAGAAAGTGGCTCGCCGGGACGGTGGGGCTTGCGATCATCGCCGCGGTGCTCGCGGGTATCATGGCGCTCATCACGCGGTGACGCGCGGCGTTTATTGAGGTGCAAGATATGAATCTACCGAAAACATACCGGCGCGACTGTCTTCTCGGCGCGCTGGGCGCGGCGCTGATGCTCGCGGGCGATCTATTTCTGAGCGTTATACCTGCAAGCCCTGGCGACAGCGGGCTATTCCTGCGGGAGGCATATCTCAGCGGCGCGTATGAGGCGTGGCGGTTGCCGCTGCTGCTGGCAACGGGTCTGGCAGGTATGGCGCTTGGCTTTTTCTCCGTGCGCGTCACGTACACGCAGATATTGCCGCGGTACCGCAAAACGCGGCTCGTCGTGCTCATCGGCGGCGCGATATATCTCAGCTCCGCCGCGGCGGTGCACCTGCTGATCGGCAGCTTTGCCGACTGGACAAGCACACTCGCTCCCCTGCTGGGACGCGAGGAGACCGCCGCGCTCATCACGGCGAAGTACGCCTATGTTGCGCCCGCGATGCTGCTCGCCTACGCGGGGATGATCACGCTCATCCTTTGCAGCGCGTGGGCGGTGCTGACGAGGAAAACCGTCCTGCCGCGGAAGATGTTCATCTTCCACATGCTCGTGTGGCAGATCGTCTTTATGATAATCCCGGATATACGCATCGCGCTGGGCGCGCAGGTGTGCACCGCAGATTTCGTACTGAGCCAAGGGTCGGGCAACGCGGCGCTTTTGATATGGATGCTGGCAAATGCCATATGGTCAGGGAGGAGCAGAGCATGAAGATCACAACACTTGATGAAGCCGCGGTCTATGACATCGGTCACGCCTTCGGGTACTACGACTATCACGGCGAGGGCGGGCTCGTGTCGCTCTATTCAAGCCCGGAGGCCGCGGCGACATATATACGCGGCTACGTGCGCGGCATGGTGAGCGGCGGGTTCATGCACACGACGAGCGAGCGCGGCGAGGGCTTCATCGCCTACAAGCTGCCCGGTGAAAAGCTCGGCGCAAAGACGGTGCTGCCGCTGGCAAAGGGGCTGTTCAGCTCGATGAGCTTCAGGGAGCTTGTGCGCTTCTTCCGCGCCGCAAAGGGCGGCGGGCAGGGGCTGAGAGACCGCCTCGATAAGGAGAAGAAGCCATCTTCGTGGGGCTCGTGTGCGTGCGCGAGGCGTATCAGGGGCAGGGCTATATGCGCCGTGTGATGGACATGGCTTTCGCCGAGGGCAACCGGCTCAATGTGCCGGTGATACTCGAAACTGACGCCAAGTCGAAGTGCGACAGATATATCCATCTCGGCATGGAGCTTGCCGGGACGAGGGACTTCGGCGAGCATGGCAAGCTGTACGACATGATAAAATATCCCGACGCGAATAAATAATGCCCGCAAATTGTGGAGCTGACTGTAGCAATGTCGAACCCCTATCTACCGTGTTAGATTCAGATGTTTCTGTAATTTCTGTTAATGCATCCAGGTCAATAGATGTTTTATCATCTGAATAATACCATGTAATCACCAGCTGCCCAATGGGGTACTGTCAAGAATTATGCGCAAATTTATTTGCAGACTCCGGCTGAATGAAGTTAGCCGGCAATAGAGACGTCGTTCAAAGCCGCCTCTAAGTGCTTCATGTTCATGTATTTCTTGTTGCCCCACTGAGTTCCCGCTACATGGCGCAGCCTCGCGCAGACCAGCATCAGAGCAGAGTTCCCGTCTGGGAAAGTCCCCACCACGCGAGTCCTACGGCGGATCTCTCGGTTCAGCCGTTCGATCACATTGTTTGTGCGGATACGTGTCCAATGCTCGCTTGGGAAGTCGCAGTAGGTCAGCGTTTCTTCGATGCCATCCTCCACTTTCTTCGCTGCTTCTTTCAGCTTCATTGCTTTCAACTCGGCAACTACTGCCTTTGCTTTTTCACGAGAGGCATTCTTGTTCTCCTGTGCATGGATCGCCTTAAGCATTTTCGCCACAATTTTGACCTTGGATTTGGGAACGACAGAGAAAATATTGCAGTAGAAATGGACAACGCAGCGCTGGTATTTGGCGTCTGGAAACACTTCTCCCACTGCCTCCAGCATTCCCATGCATTTGTCACCAACAATGAGTTTCACTCCGTCCAAACCGCGTCCACGGAGCCATTGGAAGAAGCTGACCCAACTGGCCTT
>CAKTZR010000031.1 GCA_934636105.1 uncultured Clostridia bacterium | reverse complement strand
GCGAACATGGCGGCGGCGCATCTGGTGGGCGCGCAGGCGCAGGCCATGCAGGACGCCGCGAAAAATCAGGGCGGCGCGTTCACCGGCTTCATGGGCATGAACATGGCCCAGCAGGGCGGCGGCATGAACGCGGCGCAGCTGTTCCAGATGGGCGCGCAGCAGGCTCCGCAGCAGGCCGCGCCGGTTCAGCCGAACGTGAACGCTTGGAAATGTGCCTGCGGCGCGACGGCGACCGGAAAATTCTGCCCGGAGTGCGGCGCGAAGAAGCCCGAGCCGAAGCCCGCGGCGGGCTGGACTTGCTCCTGCGGCGCGGTGAACACCGGCAAATTCTGCTCAGAGTGCGGCGCGAAGCGTCCGGCAGGCGCGCCGGTCTACCGCTGTGACAAGTGCGGCTGGCAGCCTGCCGACCCGACGCATCTGCCGAAATTCTGCCCCGAATGCGGCGACCCGTTCGACGAGAGTGACCGCGTATAATGAATGCCGATCCGCTTTTACGCTGTTCGAAATCATGGAGAAGGTAAAAGAACGAAGGCCCCAACGCAAATTGGCAGTGCTTCTTATGTTCGCATAGAAAGCTGTAGATGTTCCGAACGTTCAAAACCACTTTCTTCCCAGCCTGCGATTGTTTTCGCAGGCTTTTTTTTGTCCGCTTTTCTTTGTTAGGCAGGAGTGTTTCTTTCCGCTTTTGGGCACCCACTGGGTTTTATAAAAGCGAAGAGAGCGCCGTTACAAGAGTCCTCTCTCAAAACCAAATAGAGAGGGGGTGAAGCCGGTGGGATCATCCCCTTCAGCCCGGCAGGAAGCCGTGATGATGTTTGACAGCATGATTTACACTCAGCTTTTCAACCTGCTCTGCGAAAAGGCGGACGACGTATACGGCGGGCGCTTGCCCGTGCATGTGCGCTGCCTGATTGACGAGTGCGCCAACATCGGGCAGATTCCCAACCTTGAAAAGCTGATGGCGACCA
The DNA here is from genome assembly GCA_934636105.1 of uncultured Clostridia bacterium. Taxonomy (GTDB): domain Bacteria; phylum Bacillota; class Clostridia; order Christensenellales; family Aristaeellaceae; genus Ventricola. Next base: position 9,789 of record CAKTZR010000031.1, on the reverse strand, counting down.
TCCGCAGCCGGGAAATCTCCGCCGTTCTGATTTTCCAGGCACAGAGCCAGCTCAAAGCCATTTACAAAGAGCAGAGCGACACAATTCAAGGGAATTGCGACAGCTCAATCTTCCTCGGCGGACGTGAAGCGACGACGCTCAAAGAGCTTTCCGCCGTGCTGGGACGCGAAACCATTGACACCTGCAACACCGGCGAATCACGCGGCAGAGAAACCTCGCACAGTTTGAATTATCAGAAGCTCGGCAAGGAACTCATGACGCAGGACGAGCTGGCGACGATGGACGGCGGCAAGTGTATTCTGCAAATCCGCGGCGTTCGTCCTTTCCTCTCCGACAAATTCGATCTGACCAAACATCCCAACTACAAGTATACTATGAGATTCTTAATGTTTTGAATCTCCCGGCCAATTCTCTGCTCGTCTATGTTGATGAGACTCACAAGAAAACAACTCTTCCAACAAGAGAGGGGAAAAACATGGCCATAAGAAAAAACGTTCTGCCTCAGCCCTTCATCAGTCAAGCCAGTCATAGTTTTTTAGTATTGACTTTTGAATCGTTTAAGATTAAAATAAAAGCCATGATGAAAAAATGTGGCGTGAATGTGTCAACAACGCTGCATATTTTGTCAGGCGTGTGAACTGAAGAAAGGAAGGAAGACGACATGAAAAAGGCATTGGCTCTGCTGATGAGTCTCGCGCTTGTGCTGGCTATGACGGTCGGCGCAATGGCTGCGGAGGACTGGGTAACGCCGGTTCAGAACATCGAAAATTGGGACGAAGAGGTTGACTTCCTCATCGTCGGTTATGGTCTTGCCGGCGCGGCTGCTGCCGTCGAAGCGCATGACATCGACCCGAATGCGAAGATTCTCGTTCTCGAGAAGATGCCGGAAACCCTCGCGGGCGGCAACTCCATCGCTTCCGGTCAGACGTTCCTGGTGCCCGCTGAGAGCGCTGTGGAAACCGTTAAGACCTACCTCTACAACTGCAACCTGCCCAACCCGATTCCGGATGAGTACCTCACCTGGCTGTGCAACGGCTTCGCGACTCAGCTCCCGTGGATCGAGTACGTGGCGGACGGCGTTGATTACGAAGCCGGCTACGTCGGCGGCGGCGAGCTGAAGTGGGGCAGCATGGTTGTTGAGTTCAGCAACTTCGAAGGCTCCACCTTTGACGGCTGCTCCGCTCACCTGCGTGCCAAGGGCGCGACCTTCGAGAACGGCGGCGTGTGGCGCTGCTTCGCCAAGGCGGTTGAAAAGCGCGGCATCGACGTGCGCTTTGAGAACCCGGCTGTTTCCCTCGTGCAGGATCCGTTCACGAAGGAAGTTTCCGGCGTGATCGCCCGCCGTGCGGACGGCACCGAGTACTCCATCAAGTCCAGCAAGGGCGTTCTGCTCGCTTGCGGCGGCTATGAGAACAACCTGACCATGCAGCGTGACTTCCACGGCATGGAGACTGTTTACACCGCCGGCACCCCGGGCAACACCGGCGACGGCATCAAGATGCTGATGGAAGCCGGCGCTCAGATCTGGCACATGAAGAACCAGACCCAGTCCGGCGGCTTCTGGCTGGGCATCAAGGTTCCGGAGTATGACTCTACCTTCATGCGTAACTTCACTATGGCCGGCAACAGCTGGATCGAGATCGACTCCGACAACAAGCGTTTCTACGACGAGGCGGGCAGCTACCATCGTCAGCACATGAAGTACATGGAGTATGGCCGCTATGTTGACCTGCCGCACGAGCGTGCGCTGCCGGTTTCCCTCATCTTTGACGAGAAGACCCGTGAGGCTGGTTCCATCGGCAGCCAGTGGCTGAGCTGGCCGACGACCACCGAAGGCTACACCTGGAGCAACGACAACCTGGCCGAAATCGAAAAGGGCTGGATCATCAAGGCTGACACCATCGAAGAGCTGGCTGCGAAGATCGACCGCGACCCGGCTGAGCTGAAGGCGACCATCGACGCTTGGAACGCGGCTTGCGACGCGGGCGTTGACGCCGAGTTTGGCCGCGATCCGGAGAAGATGGCGAAGATCGACACTGCTCCGTATTACGCGGTTTCCATCACCCCGACCCTCGTTGCCACCACCGGCGGCGCGAAGCGCGATACTGCCAGCCGCGTGCTCGACTGGAATGACGAGCCGATCAAGGGCCTCTATGAGGCGGGCGAGCTGGGCAGCTACGTGGCGAACCTCTACCAGAACGGCGTGTTCCTCTCCGAGGCCATGCTCTCCGGCCGCACCGCCGCGCAGACTGCGTTCGGCGCCGTGAGCCAGTTTGAGGCCGTGACCAAGAGCGAGAATAACGGCCCGGCCTGGGCGGACGCTGCCGACGGCGTGTACACGGCGTCCGTGGACGGCCTGCACGACAAGATCGAGGTCTCCATCACGGTTGCGGGCGGCAAGATTGAGAACATCGAAATCACCGGCGGCCGCGACAGCATGATCATCACCGATGAGCAGCTGGCTGAGTATGTCGGCGCGATCATCGCCAACCAGAGCGCGGATGTGGACATCGTGTCCGGCGCGACGGTTGACTGCCAGGCGATTGGCACGGCGATCGGTCAGGCGTTTGCCAAGTAATCCATTCTAATTGAATGAATGAAACCTCCCCGACAGAAATGATATGTACCCCCAATACTGGACACCCGGTATTGGGGGTATTTTTATGCGATACAGTTATGAATACAAGAAGATGTGCGTCGAATTATATCGACAAGGAAAATGGGTCGAGACACCAGAAGGAGTAAAAGAAAAGAACTTTCGGAATATGATTCAAATCTGGGCAAGAACAGAAGAATCATGTGGTGTAGAAGCACTAAGGCACAAAAATCAAAACAAAGTGTGGACGGCAGAAGAAAAATACGAGCTGGTGGCTAAGGTGTTGGCAGGAGAATCCAACAGAACAACAGCAATTCAGACCTTTCGGATAGCAGGACGCTGTTTGACCTTTTTCCCGATCTGCCGTCGCTCCAGCACAAAGACCATATCCGGGGTTCGTTCAAAGAATCCGATATCCCTTTTCCAGCTCATCCCGCAGCGGCAGTGCTGTAAGCCAATGAACTGCTGTTTCATCTTCCGCCCGCAGTTTGGGCAAATTTTGTTGCTTGCACCCATTGCTTTTTTCTCGGACAAAGATCAAGATAATCCGTTCAATATTTGCTTGTAATTCTCCAGCTCTCTGGAATTTGCCAGCACAAAATGCCCCGGCTCAACTTCGGTAAATTCAGGCGGATGATGTGCATAGTCGTGTACGCTCGAATCATACACCAGCAGCTTTTTCTGGCGTTCCACATGCGGATTGGGCAGCGGGATGGCAGAAAGCAGCGCGCGCGTATATGGATGAAGCGGATGGCTGTACAGCGTTTCGGTATCCGCCAGCTCAACAATCTGTCCAAGATGAATGACCGCGATGCGGTCGCAGATGAATCGCATTACACTCAAATCGTGGGAAATAAACAGATAGGTCAACCCACGCTCGCGCTGGAGCTTGGAGAGCAGATTGAGTACCTGCGCGCGGATGGAGACATCTAGCGCGGAAATCGGTTCATCCGCAATCACAAATTCGGGCTGCATGATGAGTGCGCGGGCAATACCGATGCGCTGTCGCTGACCGCCGGAAAACTCGTGCGGAAAGCGACTGGCAAATTCCGGCAGAAGACCCACATCCGACAGCGCGCGGGAAACGGCCTCGCTCACATATTCATGGCTGATACGCTTATGCGTTGCATAAAGTCCCTCGGCGACGATGTATTCCACTTTGGCGCGTTCGTTGAGGGAAGCCATCGGATCTTGAAAAATCATCTGAATTTGGGAAGTGATTTTCTGATCGAGCGTATGCGGAATTTTACCGCTGATTCGCTGGCCTTTGAAGCAGATTTCACCCGCAGAGATCGGCTGTATGCGCATGATGGAGCGGCCGATCGTCGTTTTGCCGGAACCGCTTTCGCCGACGACGCCGAACGTTTCGCCCCGATAGATATTAAAGCTGACGTTCCGAACAGCATGGAAGGCATACCGCCCCCGCCCGAACGTCACGCCGATGTTTTTGACGCTGAGCAGCACTTCTTTTTCAGAGGTTTCAGTCATGAATATAGCCTCCCATCTCCGCAATTTTATCCAGACAGGCCGGGCGCTCTATATGCGGCGCACGCGGGTCAAGCAGCCATGTCCGGGCCTTATGGGTCGGCGTAATGTCAAAATACGGCGGACGGTATTTGAAATCAATCTTCAGCGCGTAAGGATTGCGCGGTGCAAACGCGTCGCCCTGAACCGGGCGGAACAGGTTCGGCGGCGTGCCCGCGATGGCGAAAAGATCCTTGCCGTGTTCGCCAAGCTGCGGCAGAGAGGAAAGCAGCGCCCAGGTATACGGATGACGCGCATCGAAAAAGATTTCGTCACTTGTGCCGATTTCAACAATATCGCCTGCATACATAACGGCAATTCTGTCTGCAACATTCGCTACTACGCCGAGGTCATGTGTGATATAAATCAGCGTCAGGCCGTATTGCTTTTGCAGATCGCGCAGCAGGTGCAGAATCTGCGCCTGAATGGTAACATCCAGCGCCGTCGTCGGCTCGTCGCAGATGAGGATTTCCGGGTTACAGGCAATCGCAATCGCGATGACAACGCGTTGGCGCATGCCGCCGGAAAACTCGTGCGGGTACTGTTTATAGCGCTTTTCCGGGTTGACGATGCCCACATCGCGCAGAATTTCAATGGCACGCTGTTTGGCAGCCCGCCCGCGAAGCCCCTGATGCAGCGTCAGCGTTTCGGCAATCTGCTTGCCGACAGGCATCAGCGGGGACAGTGCGGTCATCGGGTCTTGAAAGACCATCGCGATGCGCCTGCCGCGAATCTTGAGCCATTCCTTTTCGGTGGTATATGCGGCGATGTTTTCACCGTCAAAGCGGATTGTGCCGCCGTCGATGCGGCCGTTTCCATCCAGCATACCCATGAAGGATTTGGTTAAAACGCTCTTGCCTGATCCGCTTTCGCCGACGATGGCCAGGCTTTCGCCCTGATACAGATCGAGCGATGCACCGCGAATGGCGGTCAAGGTCTGCCCACGCAGGGAAAAGCGAACCACCAGATCGCGGACGGACAGAATCGGTTCGGCCATAGAAAGCCCTCCCTTACACATGGTTTCGCGGATCGGCCGCATCTGAGAAGGCGTTGCCGATCATGTAAAACGCAATCGTGATGATTGAAATGACGATTGCCGGGAAATACAGCTGATAGACCAGCGAGGCGTTGAGCATGACCTGCTTGCCCTCGTTGATCAGGTTGCCCAGCGACGGGATGGTAACAGGCAGACCCAAACCAATATAGGTCAGAAAAACCTCCGTGCCAATCGCGCCAGGCACGGCCAGCGCCATGCGCAGCATGATAACAGAGACCATGTACGGAAGCAGATTACGCGTGATGATGCGCTGTGTGCTCGTTCCCAGACAGCGGGAAGCGAGGTTATATTCCCTGTCGCGGATGATGACGATCTGGTTGCGGATAAAGCGAGCCATCGAAAACCAACCGGTCAAGCACATCACAAACGTCACCGTGAATAGCGAGGGACGCAGCATATAAGCAAAAAGCATGCGGATGATCGTCGTCGGGATGTTGTCGATCACGTTGTAGATTTCAGTGAACAGGCGGTCGAGCTTGCGGACATAGCCCCACAGCGCGCCCATAACGATGCCGATGAGCGCTTCAAAGAAGGCGACCACCACGCCGATGAATAGCGAGGTGCGCGTACCGCTCCACAGTCGGCTCCACAAGTCCTGACCGATGGCGTTTGTACCAAACCAGAAGGTGCTGCTGGGCGGCTGGTTTTTGAGCATGAAGCCTGTTTCCGGGTCGTTGTTGATCAGGTTGGGGTCGCGCTGACCGGGCAAAAGCGGCTGTACAAAGGTAAACAGCAACAAAATAATCAGCAGCCATAAGAAAAACATCGCAGCCTTGTTTTTGCGAAAAGCGCGCAGGGTCGAGCCCCAATAGGAATAATTGGAATAGCCGCTGCGCTCGCCTGCCGTCGGGTCATAAGAGGCGCGTTCAAAAAGTTCGTCCGGCAGTTTGTCGGGATAGGTTTCCAAAATGGATACAGCAGGCTCGGCTTTTTGAGACGCGCCATGTTTGATAAAACGAAGCATCAACGGCTGCCTCCTTTCTTATACAGGCTGATTCGGGGATCGCATACGGCCATCGCGATATCACCCAACAGCAGGCCGAACACGCCCATCACCGCATAAAGCAGCACGACAGCCTGAACCACGGGGTTATCCTGCTTTTGAATAGCGGAAATCAGCAGCCCGCCCATACCCGGAATGGAGAAAAGCGCTTCTACATAAATGGAGCCGGAAATGGTAAACAGAATGGTACTGGGCAGATACTGCGCCAGCGGGATAAAAGCGTTGCGCATGACGTGGCGGCGCATGATGGCGTTGTTGGGCATGCCCTTGGCGCGGGCCAGCTTGATATAATCCCGGTTGAGTTCATCCACCATGTAACGGCGGATCCACATGGCATAATTGGCTGTCGGCCCAAGCGCCATGCAGATCAGCGGAAGGATATAACTGACGGGCTTGTTGACGTTGAACAGCATGGGCAGCGGGGTGGACGCTGTGACGGAAATCTGGATCATCAGGTAATAGACAATGGGCGGCACAGCATTGATGATGACGATATAACCCGTGCCGATCTTATCCCAGAAGCCGCCTTTCCGCCGCGCCATCAGAACGCCCAGCGAGCAGCCCAGCAGCAGCGAAATGGCGATTGCACCCAGACCAAAATACACGGAATACGGCAGCTTTTTGGCCAGAATCTTGACCACAGGCGTCTTAGGCTGGAGCGTTACCGAGCGTCCAAAATCCAGATGCGCAAGATCATCGTAAAAATTCAGCAGCTGTTTATACCACGGGTCAAGCAGCCCCATGTTTTGCAGAATCTTCTGCTTGTTTTCCTCGGTCATGCTGTCCGCGCGTCCGCCGAAATAGCCTTCGACCGGCATGAGCCGCATCAGCAGAAAGACCACGGTGATGACGATGAACATCGAAACAATGGCCGAGCTTAAACGCTTCATCAGGTATTTGAACAAGCCTGTCCCTCCTTTGGGTGGCCGATGTCATGAAGAAGCGCCTGCAACCAGACGCTTTTCCATGACACCGGTGCGAAATTGTTTTTTCCGGTGTCAGGATTACAATGAAAAAGAAACCTCCTCGTCCAGAAAAAGAGGAGGAGGTTCGGGGCTTTCAAAAATTTGGTTTACTTCAGCGCGGCCAAACGGGCGTCACGCTCGGCTTCCCAATCAGCCAGCAGCTCGGCGTATTCGTCCATGCCGAACGGCGTTTCGTAAATCCACTGATACTTGTAGCGGTTTTCGGATGCGCCGAACGGAGCATACTGCGATTCAAACGGATTGAGATAGCTGGCTACATAGCCGCCGCCATCCATGCAGAACGGAATGACGTAGGCTTCGTCAATCAGCCAAGCCTCAGCTTCGGCCAGAATGGCGTAGCGCTTGGCCAAATCCTGCTCGGCAAAAGCCGGTTCAACCATGTTGTCATAGACCAGATCCGTCCAGTAACCGCCCAGACGATCCTGACGCGCATCAGGCGTGTCGGCGGTCGCAGGCTTGCCCAGCCCGTTGCCCATAAAGAGATAGGCGTACTTCTGCGAAACGCGGAACGGATCGGTGAAGGTATACGGATCGGCATAGTCCGGGCCCCAGTAAACTTCCATAAAGGAATAGTTGCCAGCGCGACGGGTGGTGTTCAGATAGTCGTCATTGGAATAGCCATCCAGCACGATGTCGATGTAATCGCTGCCCAGCAGTTTTTCGAGCTGCTGCTCCACGACCTGCGCGCGCTGGGTCAAATCGGCCTTGCCAGTGTTATACGGCATGTAGAGCTTAACCGGGAAGGTGACGCCTGCGGCGGTCAGCTCCTCGACCGCCTTCGCCTTGTATTCAAGCGCAAGGTCAGCATTGAAGGAATCCGTGTTGGAAATAGCCGCGAGGCTGCCGGTCTGCGTATATTCGCCTGCGCCGGTCGCGAAGCCTGGAGGCGTAATCGTGTTGATCATCAGGCTGCGCGCGGAAGTCTCGTCGGAAACCTTGGTCATCATGGCCGCGACGCGATCCAGCGCGTGGAACAGGGACTTGCGGAAGTTTTTGTTCTGTGCTGCAAGGAAATAGTTTTCCGGGTCGTATTCTTCGGGATAGGTATAGCTGCCGTCAGCCGCCTTGATGTAGTAGTTGAACGCATACCAGTAGGAATAGTTGAACGCCGCGCGGCCCGGACGGATCATTTGGGAAAGCTCCGGGTCATCCAGCCAGGTCTGCGCTTCGGCGGCTGTCAGCGAAGCCGTCATGATTTCGCCGCGCTTGAACAGTTCCGCGCTGAGCGTCGAGGCTTCCGAGTTGAACGTTTCGTTCAGCTCCTCAATGTGGATGTTGTCGATATCCCAATAGGTCGGGTTGCGCTTGAGCACGCGATAGGCGCTCGGCTCCCAATCGGTCAAAATGTACGCGCCGCAATACAGATAGGTGTAGTTGCCCGTGCCGAAATCTTCGCCCATTTCTTCGCCAAATTCACGGTTGCACGGCATGAAGCAGACGTAGGAAAGCATGGATTCAAAGTAGGCGACTGGCTGTTCGAGCGTGTATTCCAGCGTGTAATCGTCAATCGCCTTGACGCCGACATCTTCCCAGTCACATTCGCCGTTGAAGTACGCTTCGGCGTTTTTGATGACATAGAGAATGTCGCTCGTCTTGGAAACCTGAGTCAGCGAACTATCCAGAATGCGGCTGGCGGAATACACAAAGTCATCTGCCACCACATCTGCGCCGTATTCTTCCATATCCGCGGTCATCCATTTGACGCCCTTGCGCAGATGGAACGTCCAGGTCAGGCCATCCTCGCTGCATTCCCAGCTTTCCGCCAGACAGGGCTGAAGAATACCGTAATTGTCGTATTCCACCAGCGTGTCGATGAAATTGGCGCACATTTCAGAACTGGATTCATACATGTAGTTCAGAGAAGGCCAATCGCTGCTGTATACGTCGTAATAGATTTGTTCTGCGGCCTTGGGCTTATCGGTTTCGGCAAGCGCAGGGATGCTGGAAACCAGCAAAGCGGCCGTCAGCAATGATGTGATTAGTTTCTTCATCAAAAAGTACCTCCCTTTCCGGCTGTAAAATAAGAGAAAATGAATAGATGAAAATCATTTGATTCTCTTTTGCAAAGAAATATACCAGAAACTAGAGGTAATTGCAATATATAATACGAATAAATTCATTTAAGAAGTTATTTTTATGAGTTTTCCAACGATTTTGAACCAAAAGTGAAATCTTCCGTTATTTTTACAATCGTTTGCCGAGTGAGGAAACGATGGAAAATAAAACACAGCAATCATTTAAGCTCGAACAAAATGAGCTTGAACGATTGCTGTACATGAATCATGCGGGCGCTGTCCACATTTTCTTTTTTACATCTGCACTGGCTCTGCGTGCTTGGCAGCATTGAGTGGATGCGGTAGTAAACGCAGAGCATCGGATGATTTCACAGCAGAACAGCCGACTGATTCCATCGAATATACCGAGGAAGTATTTATGCCAATTTCTTTAATGAACAATTCAGATGATGTAACAGCTATACACTCCTTAAAGTAGTTGAACTACAGGAATTAATATCCTCCCTCCTCAAGATGAATTGCCAAATCATGTCTTAGTAAATCGTGATTGACTAATTTGTAATTCGGCAATATAATATAGAGACGGGAGGTGTTTACGATGTTCATCG
>CAKTZR010000030.1 GCA_934636105.1 uncultured Clostridia bacterium | reverse complement strand
AGTTAAGCCTTTCAGCGCCGATGGTACTTGGTTGGAGACGACCTGGGAGAGTAGGACGTTGCCGGATTCCATGAAAAGAAAAGACCTGCCCGTGAGGGTGGGCCTTTTCTTTTCATATAAGCGGAAAGTTTTATTTTTTCAGATTGCCCCAACCAATGTGCAGCATTGTACTTGGTTAGCACATCCCCCATGCGCCGCCTGTGGCGGATTCAGCATGGGGGATGTGCCTGGGAGAGTAGGAGGCACAGCGCAAAAGTTGCTTTGCCCCTCCGTTATGCCCTGCTCCCCTCGGTCATCTCTGATTAAGTCGAAGAATGTACTTGGTTAGGATATCGTCCCCCGCGTCCTGTGGGCGAAACAGGGGGACGATATCACCTGGGAGAGTAGGACGTTGCCGCGGGGCTTCGCAAAGCCTGCGGGCGCGCGATGCGCGCCCATACATATGATGCAATGTATATGCTTCACACTGTCTCTGATGGCATTATATTATGCGCGGTTACGATGCGCAATCATTGGATTTGAAAAAAGAGACGGCGTTTCATAGCTTTATCCTATGCTTTCCCATCATCCATAGGTATTAGACAAATACCCACAAACATGGTATGATACATCCATCGCCGAACAAGACAAACAAAAACAGGCGACGATGGAATGAAAGATAAGGAGCATGATTATGAATAAGCTTTTCACCCGCTGCCTCACGCTTGGCCTTGCCGCCGCTTTGACCCTGACGACCGCCGCCGCGTCGGCCGAAACCGTGAAGATTGCCTATGGCGACAACGCGATCGACACCGCGCGCGTCATCAAAATTCTGGAGGGCGAAGGCTTTCTGGAGGTCGATCCCTCGGTGGGATACAGCGCGGAGCTGAAGGACATCACGAAATACAATTACGACATTGAGCTTGTGCCGGTGACGAGCACGACGCTGGTTGGCACGCTCGACGATTTCACCGCGTCTTTTATCAACAACACCTACGCCGTGCCTGCTGGCTTCTCGCCCAAGGACGACGCGATTCTCCGCGAGGTGCAGGCGGAAGGCTCGGAAAACCCGTATCGCAACATCCTCGCCGTGCGGACGGAGGATGTGAACAGCGACTTTGCGCAGGAGATTCTGAATGCGTATCATCAGCAGAACGTTGCGGAGTATCTGCTGCTCAAGTACAATTACGCCAATCTCCCCGCGTTTGAATATGACGCAGAGTTCACGCCGGACGAAAGCATTCTGGCGACGTATGACGACTACAAGCCATCCAAAGAGGGCAAGCGCGTCGTGAAAATCGGCGTAGTCGGCGGCAACAACGATCAATTCAAGGTTGTGCAGAAGAATCTGGACGACGCGGGCAGCGATTTGTATATCGAGCTGGTCGAGTTTGACCTCTACAACCTGCCGAACGAGGCGCTGCACAGCGGCGACATCGACATGCACGCCTGCGTGACGCAGACCTACTTTGAGAGCGATGCGGCCGCGCAGGGCTTCGACGATCTCTCGCTGCTGGGCTACACGATCATTGCGCCGCTGAGCCTGTATTCCCACAAGGTCGGCTCCGTGCAGGAACTCAAAGATCTGGCGGCGAAATAAGCGAAACAGTTTGAACTGAAAGAGGGACGGAAAATATGCTCAGGGAGATTTATCTGGCGGGCGGCTGCTATTGGGGCACGGAAAAGTTTCTGGCGAGTTTACAGGGCGTGACGCAGACCGAGGTCGGTTTTGCCAACGGCTTTGTGGAAGCGCCGAGTTATGACACGGTGAAGCACACGGAAACGGGCCACGCCGAAACTGTTCATGTGACCTATGATGACGCTGTGATTCCGCTGGAAACGCTGCTGGAGCTGTTTTATAACATCATCGACCCGACCTCCCTCAACAAGCAGGGCTTGGACGCAGGCACGCAGTATCGGACGGGCATTTATACCGTGAACGATGCGGATTTGGCCGTTGCCAAGCGTTCGCTGGAAAAGCTGCAAGCGCGGTTTGACAAGCCCGTTGTCGTGGAGTGTCAGCCGCTGGACTGCTTCTACACGGCGGAGGAATATCATCAGAAGTATCTGGATAAGAATCCCGGAGGTTATTGTCACGTCTCGCTGGGTATGATTCAAAAAGCGAAGGAGTGGAAGCCCGGGGACGATACGAAATTATAAACAGAACAGAGAACCCCCGCGCGGCACACATGAAAGCGTGCTGCGCGGGGGTTGTGTTGGAAAAAGACAACCACCAGCTATGCTGGTGGAAGTTAAAGCTTTAGCTATGAATAGAAAACCTCCTATGTTACAATGAAAAAGACCTGGCAGTCGCACAAAGTAACAAATAGGAGGAATGCCATTATGAAAAATGACTACGAAAGTTTAACACATACGAAGTGGCGGTGTCAATATCACATAGTAATCACCCCAAAGTACCGCCGACAGATTATCTACGGGTGATATAAGGTAGAAATCGGGAAAATCCTCAGAACGATATGTGAAAGATATGAGGTAGAGATTATAGAAGCAAACGCATGTTCCGATCACATTCATATGTTAGTGGCGATACCACCAAAGATGTCCGTGTCGAGATTTATGGGAATATTAAAAGGGAAAAGTGCACTGATGATATTTGATATGTTTGCAAATTTAAAATATAAGTATGGAAATCGTCATTTCTGGTGTAGATGATATTTTGTAGATACAGTTGGACGAAATAAAACTGCAATCCAGAAATACATACAAAATCAGTTGACAGAAGATCAAATATGCGAACAGATCAGTATGAAAGAATACATTGACCCGTTTACGGGTGAGCCGGAAAAAGAAGGCAAACCTAAAGATAAGGACGACAAGGATAAGAAAAAGTAAAAGAGCCACCCGATGAGGGTGGCTGCCGGTAGTAAAGGTGTGATTGTCAGAGTCTTCAGAGCGCGAGTAGCGCTCGCCGGTGGTTCTGACTTTATCGAATTTTCGTTCCGATGTGCATATCCCGTCGCCATTGAGGCGCGTCACCGTCATCGCCCCAATATTCGTCAATGGAAGCGATTTTGTCTTTAACGATGCGGATGAACGATGTGACGTGAAAGGAAAGCGGCGGTTCTGCGGTATGCACATGCGTCACGGTGACGGTGCAGTCCTCCGCCGCGGCGATGCGCTCAATTTCGCCGTTCCAGGCCCCGGGGTATTCGCAGTTGGCGCGGATAAATTCTTCGACGGTGAAATGCTCGTTGGTGTTGTTCCAGTTGACATATGCGTCGGGGAGAAAGTATGCGCGAATGGCGTCTGCATCCTGCCGAAGGATGGCGGCCCAGTAAGCATAAATATCCATCATTGTACCTCCACGGTGAACGCCATCTCCCGTTCTTCCTCCGTCGGTTCATATTCCTCCGCCAGCCAGTCGTTTTCTGCGGTCAGGCGGCCGGGCAGAATCGGCGTGAAGGTGACGGAATCGGCGGGCTGGGTAAGTGCATACGTGCCGGAGAGCAGCAGCGAACCGTCCGTTTGCGTGGCGATGGACGTACTCTGCGCAAGCGCCTGTCCGTCGGGCACGGTGAGCTTGAAATCAAGCGTGGGTTCGCCCGCTTCAAATGCGTCCGCGGCGGAAATGTCGCCCGAACGCGTGACGGTCATTTCATATTCAAGGCGGGCAAAGGTGATATCCAGCCGGGAAAGCGTGCAGGTATACTCGCCGACGGTGAAGGTCTGCGGCGCTTTGATGGAAGCGACGTGCGCGCCGTTGGTCGTGAAATCCGCCGTCATTTGCTGAACGAGGGCGAACACGCCGGAGAGCGTCAGCCGCGCGCCCAGATCCGTTTCCTGCCAGTCGTCCTCGGTCAGGCCGTCCGGGCAGGGGAGCGAGGCGGCGTAGAGGAGCAGAGAGCCGTCCGAGGTGAGCAGGGCGCGCCCTTCGCGATAGGCGGCGAGGGAATCGTCCTCGGCAGTATCCCACGAGTAGGAGATGACGTCGTCCTCCTCCTGAACGAAGGTGTACGGCGCGTCCTCAAGCGAGAAAACCGGGCGCAGCTCGTCGAAGGTCAGCGACCATTCCACGGGCTTTTCGGGATCGGGCAGCGTATCAAGCAGCGCAACGTCCAGATTGAAATGACCGCTTTCCGCGTGCGAATCGTCGCGCAGCGGCATGAAGATGCCGTCGTAGAGACCGCCGCCGCTCAGGAGCGCCGCCATGCCGAAGGATTCGTCCTCCGAAACCTGCTGGAAGCCCGTGACGGCGGTTGAGATAATCTGCCCCGCCTGCGTGGCCGTCACGCGCGGGTAGAGATAAACCTCCGGGGTATTCGGAACATGGGCAATATCCAGCGAGAAGGAGAGGAACGAGCCGTCGAATACCGCGTCGTTCACGGTGATTGCTGCGCTCTGCCCGGTCAGCCGCTCGCCGATGGGCAGAATATGCTGCTGATAGGCGGCGTTGTTTTCCTGCTCATGGTGGAAGCGGAGCACGCCGAAATAAGCCGCCGCGCCCGCCGTTGCGGCCAGCAGCAGCGCCAGCAGGGCGAAGGTCAGCGAATAGGAGAGTTTGCGGCGCATATGGGGGGGTTGATTGGACAGACGCGCACGGCGCAGGGTATCGGCCTGCATCTGCGGCGTGAACGTCAGGCCGGAAAGACGGGTATCCACGGCTTTGGAAATCGGATTATCGTTCATCAAGACCCCACCTTTCCAGCTCCGGCTTGAGTCGAGCCTGCGCTTTTTTCAGCCGGCGATAAAATCCGGACGTCGTCATGCGCAGCGCTCTGGCGCATTCGGCGGCGTTCATGTTTTGATAATAGTGAAGCAGCAGCACCTCGCGGTATTTCGGCTCGAGCGCCATCACCTCGCGCAGAATGCTGTCGTCCTGCTCGGTGAACGCGCATGCGGCGGGCGGCAGATCGTCCAGAGAAACGCTCCTGTCCGTGTGGCGAAGCCACGACGCGCGAAGCTGATCCCGGCACGTGTTGACGGCGATGGAGACCAGCCACGTTTTGGCGTATTCGCGCTGGCGCAGGGTGTGCAGGCGCTTGTAGGCCTTGAAAAAGACCTCCTGCGACGCATCCTCGGCCAGTGTGCGATCCCGCAGGATGATGTAACACAGGCGGAGAATGTCGTCGCCGTAGGCCTGCATCAGCTCGCCGAGAAGCTCATCTTTTTCCGCGCGCGAAATCGCGGCATGCTGCACGTTGTTCACCTTCTTACTGATTAGACGATGGGGAAAAGCAAAAAGTGACCACTTTTTGGAAAAATCAGAAAATTGAAACCATATGAAATACGGATGCGCGACGCCGCGCCCTACTCCTTCAGTCGCGCTGACGCGCGCCAGACCTTCGGCGTTCCATCTGTCTGTTTCCCGCACAGCAGGCGGCAGATTACACGCCCTCAAGGAGGGAGCCTTTTGACATAAGAAACGTGAGCGGGAGAATAAAGCCTCCCTCTTAGAGGGAGGTGGCACGGCGAGGCCGTGACGGAAGGAGCTAATCCAAATCCTTCGCCGTGGCGACGAGGTAGCTGTAAATCTGGAGCTTATACTGATTGTACAGGCCGAGCTGCACATAAAGATCCTTGTAATATTTGAACAGGGAGGCTTTGGTCGTCACTACTTGCGCCGGATTGACCGATGCGCTGAGCGAGTGCTTGCGGCGGCGGGCGTAATAATACAGCGGGGTGCGGATGGCATAGAAGCTCTCGGCATAGCGGATGTAGGAAAGGTTAAAGAGCATGTCCTCCGACCAGGTAAATCCCTCGTCGCAGCGGATGTCGTGGGCCATGATGATATCCCGGCGGTAGAGCTTGTTCCACATCACGCCGTAGTAAAAACTGGCAGGCTCCTCCATCAGACAGCGGGCGAACTGCGCCTTGTCCATTTTGGTATACGGCTGCATGAAGCCGTGGACGGTCGTTTTGCCATCCGGCATGACCGAGCAGTAGTTGCAGATGACCAGATCGGCGTGCGTTTCCTCCGCGGCTTCCACCAGCAGGCGCGTCGCGTTCGGGTCAAGCTGGTCGTCGGAATCCACAAATTGCAAATATTTGCCCTTGGCGCGCTCGATGGCGACGTTGCGCGTGCCGGAAACGCCGGTGTTTTCCTTATCGATGATGATGACGCGGGGATCAAGCCGCGCATACATCCGGCAGATTTCAAGGCTGGCGTCGCTGGAACCGTCGTTGACGAGCAGCACTTCCAGATTTTTATAGCGCTGATGCTTAATGCTTTCCAGACAGGGAACCATGTCCATGGCGGAATTGTAGATGGGCACGATGATGGAGACGAGCGGGCTTTCCATACGCGCGAGACCTCCGATTCGTTGTTTTGATTCATTGATGCAGGGCTGTGCAAATCGTCGGATTTGCTTATATAGAGCAATTATACCATAGACGCGGCCAAAGCAAAAGAAGAAAAGCGCGCGCCGCGGACGCTTTTTGAAAACGACTTTGCACATTTGAAACTTTCGGCTTGCAGAAACAAAAGAAAATGAACCGAACCGCCCCGAAAAATGAAGCCTGAGCGGCGGAAAATCGTTTGACAAACGCAGAATTTCAGCGTATCATAAAAGCCATCAAGCACGGAAATCAAAGGAGATTGCAGCGTGGAAAATATTGCTTATTACAACGGAAAAATTTCCTCGATTGAGGAGATGATGATCCCCATGAACGAGCGCAGCAGCTACTTCGGCGACGGCGTTTATGACGCGATGTTCACCGTCGAGCATGTGCCGCTCCAGCTGGACGACCATCTGCGCCGCTTCTATCGCAGCGCGAAGAAGATCGATATCGATATCCCCATGCCGTTTGAGGAGCTTCGGGCGATGGTGCTCGACTTCTGCAGGAAGATCGACAGCCCGGACGCGATGGCCTATGTGCAGGCGACGCGCGGCGTGGGCATGCGCGGCCATGCGTACCGCTTTGCGGGCGATAAGCCGAGCCTGTGGGTCTGGGTCAAGCCGGATATGCTCGACCCGATGGACAGGAGCTACAAGGCCATCACGATGGAGGATACGCGCTATTTCCATTGCGATATCAAGACAATCAACCTGCTGCCCGCCGTCATCTACACCCAGCGGGCGGAGGAAGCGGGCTGCGACGAGACGATTCTCCACCGCGGCGACCGCGTGACCGAATGCGCGCATTCCAACGTGCATATACTGAAGGACGGCGCGCTCAAGACCGCGCCCTGCGACAATCTGATTCTGCCGGGCATCACGCGCGCGCACCGCATCGCCCAGTGCAGGAAGATGGGCATTCCGGTGATCGAGGAGCCGTTCACGGTGAAAGAGATGATGGATGCGGATGAAATCTTCTTCACCAGCGCCAGCGCGCTGTGCTGCCGGATTGAGGAAATCGACGGGCAAAAAGTCGGCGGCCGCGCGCCCGAGCTGATTGCGAAGATTCAGAAAGCGGCTTGGGATGAAGCACTGGAGGAAGTTCGACAGATTAACGGGTAAAAAAACCCATAAGAAAGGCGGATAAACATGAAAAACATCGCGTATTACAACGGCAAAACCGCGCCCATCGAGGAAATGATGGTGCCCATGAACGACCGCGCCTGCTATTTCGGCGACGGTATTTATGACGCGACCTGTGTGGTGAACCATGTGCCGATGGCCTTTGACGACCACATCGACCGCATCTATCGCAGCGCGAAGATGATCGACATCGACATCCCGATGGAGAAAGCGGAGATGAAGCGGATGCTGCAGGGCCTTGTCGATCAGGTGGAAGGCGACGTGCTCTTCCTCTACTGGCAGGTGACGCGCGGCGTGGGCATGCGCAACCATCCGTATGCGGGCGCGGGCGACAAGCCGAGCATCTGGGCGTTTGTGCGCCCGAGCAAGATGCGCGATCCGTTTGGCGTGTACAAGTGCATCACGGTGGAGGACAAGCGCTTCTTCTACTGCAACATCAAGACGATTAACCTGCTGCCCGCCGTCATGGCGAATGAAAAGGCGATGGAAGCGGGCTGCGACGAAGCGATTTTCCATCGCGGCGAGCGCGTGACGGAGTGCTCGCACTCCAACGTTCACATCCTCAAGGACGGCACGCTCTACACCGCGCCCTGCGACGAGCTGATTCTGCCGGGCATTACGCGCGCGCATATTCTGAACATCTGCAAGCAGAAGGGCATTCCTGTCGTCGAAGAGCCGTTCACGCTTCAGGAGATGATGGACGCGGACGAGATTTTCTTCTCCAGCTCCAGCGCGCTGACCTGCCGCATCGGCGAAATCGACGGCAAAAAGGTCGGTTGCAAGGATGAAAAGACCTTTGCGCTCATTCGCGACGGCTATCAGGAAGAGATGAAGAAGGAAGCGGGGATTTGACGTTGGGGCGCTGCCCCAGTACGGGAAACGTGCATAGTCGCCTATGGCTCCTTGCAGTTTCCAATTTCCGCCATGCTGATTCCCGTACAGCGGGCGCATGGCTTCAATTCCCCTGCCCCCTCACGATAAAAGCCCATTGTGCGGATGCTTCCGTGCAATGGGCTTTTAAGTTATGGGAAATCCAAGAACATCAGGTTCTTGGTGGGGTTTGGGGCAAAGCCCCAACGTTCCCTTCAGTGCGTCTCCAGCCACATCGGCACGTCGAGCAGAGAGGGCAGAACCGCGGCGGCGACAGAGAGGAACGCGCCGTCCGGGCGCTTCATGTCCGGTACGCAGATGACGTCGATTCCGGCAGCATAGGCGGCGCGAAGGCCCGCTTCGCTGTCCTCCAAAACCAGACAGTCGGCGCTCGCTTCGCCGGATTTCTCCCGCGCCTTGATGAAGATATCCGGCGCGGGCTTGCCGCGCTCGATTTCCGGACCGAAAACCATCGCGTCAAAATAGTCCTCAATACCGTTCTGCGCCAGCGCAAACAACGCGCGTTCCCGCGTACTGGAGGAAGCCAGCAGAATTTTGATTTTGCAGTGCTTGAGAAAATTCAGCAGCTCCCGTGCGCCCGGCTTGAGCGGCACGCCCTGCGTAAAGTAGCTTTTTTCAAGCGAATCGACATAGGTCAGTCCCTGTTCCAGCGTGATCGGCAGGTGATAGGTGAAAATCAGATTCTGCATGTTCGTCACGCCGTCTTTGCCGCTGTAAGAACGCGCATAGGCATCCAGCGTGAAGCGAAAGTTGTATTTTTGCAGCAGATTGGCATACATCTTGTAGCTGATGATTTCACTGTCGATCAGCAGTCCGTCTAGGTCGAAAATAACCGCTTTTTTCATGCCCATGCCTCCTGCACATCTCTAAAATCCTTTCGGAAAGCATACGCCGCCGCGAGAATGAAAACCATGCAGATGACCCACGCGACGGGTTCGCATGCGCACACTGCTGGATAGCCTAGCAGCGGCACGAGCCTGAGCCCGAAAATCGCCTTGCAGACCAGCTCCATCGTGCTGCAAATCAGCGGCGCGACGGTGTGCTTCATGCCTTGCAGCGCGTTGCGCACAATGACGACGACGGCCATCGGCGGCACCATCGGGATGCTCACGTGCAGATAGAGCAGCGCGTTTTCCAGCACAGCCGGGTTCGTGCTGCCGGTGATAAGCCGGATGGCCGCGGGCGCGGCGGTGAAGGTGAACGCCAGCGCGAACAGCCACCATACGCCGTAAATCGCCAGCGCAACCCATTGGCCCTGAACGATGCGGCGGCGGCGGTTCGCGCCGAAGTTTTGGCTGGCATACGTCGCGACGCTTGCGCCCAGCGCCACGCCCGGCATGTAAAACAGCTCGGCCAGGCGGCGGCCGCCGACCTGCGCGGCGATGTAGACGTTGCCCAGCGCGTTGATGCTGCCCTGCAGAATGACGCTGCCGATGCTGTAAATCGCGCTCATCAGCGCCATGCTCAGGCCCGTGAAGAACATGTCGCGCACAAAACCGCGCGGCACGCGGACAGCCTCTTTGCCAAAATGCAGGTCGGGTTCGCGGCGGAGGATGTAGAAAAACCCGAGCGCCGCGCTGATGCCCTGGGCGAGTACCGTCGCCGCCGCCGCGCCGCCCACGCCGAGGCCGAGCGGGCCCATAAACAGCAGGTCGAGCACGATGTTCAGCAGGCTGCTGAACACCAGAAACAGCAGCGGCGTGACGCTGTTGCCGACGGACTGCATGAGGCTCGATTCGAGGTTATACGCCATCGTCAGCGGAATGCCCGCCAGAATCACGGTCAGATACGTCAGCGCGCCGCCGCGAGTGTCGGCGGGAATCTGCATCGCGTCCGCCAGCGCGATGCGGGCGAGCAGAAAGACGGCGGTCATCACCGCGGCGCAGACAGCCGAGAGCGTCACCATCCAGCAGACGGATTGCTCCATGCGCTTTCGGTCGTTCGCGCCGAAATGACGGCTGACGGAGAGCGCAAAGCCGCTGTTCAGGCCGAAGGCCAGCGTGGTAATCAGGCTGTACAGCGCGGCGGTCGCGCCGATTTGCGAAAGCGCCGCGTCGCCGAGCAGATGGCCCGCGATGGCGGTATCCGCAAGGTTGTAGACCTGCTGGAGCAGGTTGCCGATGAAGAGCGGCAGGGAGAAGCGGAGCAGCAGCCGCGCGGGGCTGCCGACGGTCATATCCAGCGTATGCGCGCGCATGAAAAAGCCTCCTGTATGAATTGAAAGGGGATGCGGAAAAGGCGGACGCGCGATGCGCCCCCTACATGGGGGGCGGCTGCAAGGGGCAGGCCCGCTTTTCCGCAACATGGAGCTAGGTGTATTATAGCGAACGCAAAGACTTGATTCTTGCGCAATTACGGCCTATACTGGTACAAAAGCGACAAGAAGGCGAAAACATGATTCAGAACAGAAAGAGCCTGTACACCGACGTGAACGGCATGGAGGTGCGCGACGACGTTGTGCCGCTGTTTGATTTGGCAGCCAACGACGGCGATGTGCATGATTTTATCGCGGACATCGTGCCCTCCCACTGGCACAGCGAGCTGGAGGTTTTTTTGCTGCTGGAGGGGCGGGTGCGCGTGGGCATCGGCGAGGAGGTGCACGAAATCGAGCCGGGCGGCGGCTGTTTCATCAACGCGGGCGTGATTCATTCCGTGACGGCGCTGGTTGACGGGCCGTGCCGTTATCGGTCGTTCGTCTTTGACGCGGGCATTTTGGCGGGCATGCCGGGCAGCGCGTTTGACGTGAAATACATCCGTCCGCTGACGGAGAGCGGGCCGTCGTATGTCTTTCTGGATTACCGTGGGGCGGACACCGCGTGCTTGGATGCGTTCGGGCGCGCGTTTGACGCGTGTGCTTTGGAAGACGCGGGCTTTGAGTTTCGCGTGCGGGAAGCGCTGACGCGGCTGATTTGGGAGGTCATTCAAAAAAGCCGCGTCTCGCCGACCCGCGCGGCGGCGGATATCGGCGAAACACGGCTCA
Organism: uncultured Clostridia bacterium; assembly: GCA_934636105.1. GTDB lineage: Bacteria > Bacillota > Clostridia > Christensenellales > Aristaeellaceae > Ventricola. Next base: position 345 of record CAKTZR010000030.1, on the reverse strand, counting down.
AGCAGATGCTGACGTTTATGGATACGCACATCGGTGCGGCGGTGACGCTTGCGGATATTGCGGCGAGCGCGAACGTCTGCCCGCGGGAGTGCCAGCGGATTTTCAGGCGGTATCTGCACGAGCGGCCGATGGCCTACATGCAGCGCATCCGCGTTTTTCACGCGGCGCAGATGCTTTCGGGCACAGGCAAGTCGGTGACGGAGATTGCGCTGGACTGTGGGTTTAGCAGCCCGGGCTACTTTGCACGAAAATTCCAACAAGTCACAGGGCAAACGCCGACTGGGTACAGGGGGGGAACGTTGGGGCTTCGCCCCAAGCCCCACCAGAAACCTGAGGTTTCTGGAC
>CAKTZR010000029.1 GCA_934636105.1 uncultured Clostridia bacterium | reverse complement strand
GGAATAAATGCGACTTTCTTATTTTCAATTTCTTCCTTTATCAGACTTCCTACACTTGAAAAGTGCGAACATAAAAACAGTTTCATCCATATCCTCCTTGATAAATTCCGATTTGTTGAGCCAAGTATACCATATTCCTCAATGAAGGGATAGCCCTATATGAAAATGCGGCTGTTTTGCCATATGCTTGCTTCGCAAGGCTTTTAAAGGTAAGAAAAAATCCGAACCCGTTTCCAATCTGGAAAATCCGGTTCGGATGATATTGGTTTGGTGCGGATAGCGGGGGTCGAACCCGCACGCCGTGAGGCAGGGGATTTTAAGTCCCCGGTGTCTGCCATTCCACCATATCCGCAACAAGGATATTATATCGGCTTCGGGTTTTATTGTCAAGCGATGGAAAATTTGATACAATAAAGGAAAGAACGAGCAAAGGCAGGCGGAACGAATGAAAAAGAACACCGTGCAGCTGCAAAACATAACGCTGGGGGCGGGAATGCCCAAGATTTGCGTGCCCGTGATGGGAAAAAATCTGCGCGAATTGGAAGCGGCGGCTCTGGCGGCGCGGGAGCAGGCCGACCTGATCGAGCTGCGGCTGGACAGCGTTTCGCCGGAGATCGACGCGGACGAATTGTGTGCGGTTTGCCGGGCTCTCCGCGAAAAAGCGCAGGGGACCGCGCTTTTGGCAACGATGCGCACCGTGCGCGACGGCGGCGCGGGCGATGCGGACGCGGCGCGGTATGAAGCGCTGCTCACCACGCTGGCTAAGGCGCATGTATGCGACGCGCTGGACGCGGAATTGAGCGTCGGGGAAGACGCTTTCGCGCGCATTGTGAAGGCAGCGCACGCGGCGGGCGTTCCGGTTGTCGGTTCGTTTCACGACTTTGAAAAAACGCCGTCGATTGAAGCAATGGAGAACAAGCTCAGGCGCATGGCGGCGCTGGGCGCGGATGTATGCAAAATTGCGGTGATGCCGAAGACAGAGGAAGACGTGCGCGCGCTTCAAACCGCCTGCGCGCGGGCGAACGACGCGCTGCCTCAACCGATCATCGCGATTTCGATGGGCGCTTTGGGCGTGAGCACGCGGACGCAGGCGGAAGCTTTTGGAAGCTGTTTGAGTTTCGGCACGGTGGGCGCCGCCAGCGCGCCGGGGCAGATGGAGGCCAGCGCGCTCCGGCAGGCGCTCGAAGCGCTGCATAAAAAGCTGACGAACCGGGAGCCTTAAAAACGAAAAACATTTAGAATGTTAAATAGAAACGGCGCAAAACGATTTGAAGCAAGAAATGAAGCCGAAGAAAGAAAAGAAGCCAAAAATTTGTAGGACAATTCTTTACAAAAAAGCATCTGTCGTTTATAATGGTTTTAACAAAGGGCGTTGCCCGACAGAGGAGGATATCTCATGAAGAAGTTTGCGACCCTGATGCTGGCGCTCGCGATGCTGATTTCCTGCGTGGCCATCGGCATGGCCGAGGATATCACGCTGGACGTCATCATCTGCCAGTATGGCCCGAAGACCAACGACTGGTTCACCGGCACGGGCATGAACGGCACCAGCTTCGTCAAGAAATTTGAAGAAGCGAACCCCGGCATCAAGCTGAATCTGGAAGTCGTTTCCTGGAACGACGTTTACACCGTGGTGTCCACCCGCATCAGCAACAACAATGCGCCGGACATCCTGAACCTGGACTCCTTTGCGGATTACGCGAACGAGGGCTTGCTCATGCCGGTCAAGGATTATTGCCCGGAGGAACTGTACAACGATTTCTTCCCGTCCTTCATTGAGCAGTCCGTGATCGACGGCACCGTGTGGGCCGTGCCGGATCTGGCTTCCGCCCGCGCGCTGTATTACAACGTGGATTTGCTCGAAGCGGCCGGCGTTGAAGTGCCGACCACTTGGGCCGAGCTGGAAGACGCCTGCCAGGCGCTGGTTGACTTCTACGGCGGCGACGTGTATCCGTGGGGCATCGACATGACCACGGACGAAGGTCAGGCTGCGTTCGCTTACTATGCGTGGGGCAACGGCGGCGGCTTCGTCGATGACGAGGGCAACTGGACGGTCAACTCCGACGCGAACGTGGAAGCGGTCGAGTTCGCGGTGGATCTTTACAAGAAGGGCTACACCAACCCGAACCCGGCGACCCAGACCCGTTACGACCTTCAGGATATGTTCGGCGCGGGCAAGCTGGCGATGGTCATCGCCCCGAACTCCCTGCCGACCTACATCGCGGACAAGGGCTACACCGGCGTGAACTACGCTGTGGCCGATATCCCGCACAACGAGGGCAAGACCTCCAGCTCTGTCGGCGTTATGGACCGCATCATGGCGTTCAAGGACGACAGCGCGCCGGATCAGGCGGCCCGCAACGAAGCCATCGGCAAGTTCCTCACGTTCTTCTACGATCCGGAGAACTACGTGGGCTGGGTCAGCATGGAAGACTTCCTGCCGGCCGTGAACTCCGCTGTGGCGGCGCTGGTTGAGGCGAACCCGTCCTTTGAAGCGTGGCTGAACGTGCTGGACGGCTGCAAGTTCTACCCGACCGCGAAGGCCGAGTGGATCGACGTGAAGCAGGGCGCGGCGGCTGTTGAGCAGAGCGCGCTGACCGGCGGCGACGTGAAGACGCTGCTCGACGAGCTTCAGGCGAAGATCACCAAGTAAGGCTGAAACCGGATTGACGAAAGCAAACCTGTGAGGGAAGGGGGTTGGAAAATCCGACCCCCTTCTTTTCGGTCTTTATGAGATTCATCCTTGAGGAGGTAAACAGTTTGAATTCCGTTCTTGTGCGTCACAAGTGGGAGCCCTACGTCTGGCTGCTGCCGAGCATCCTGCTGATGACGATCTTTGTCGTTTTCCCAATCGGCATTGTCTTCAAACTCGCGTTCAGCGAGATTTCCAAGGCGGGCATTGTCGGCGGCTTCATCGGCTTTGAAAACTTCAAGGAAGCCGTTTCCGCACCCGTGTTCGGCACGGTGATGCTCAACACGCTGGTGTGGGTGGTTTCGGTTGTCGGCCTGTCCACACTGTTTGGTTTCATCGTTGCGATGACACTCAACCAGAAATTTCGCGGCCGCAAGCTGGCGCGCTCGGTCGTCGTCTTCCCGTGGGCCACTTCGCTGGTCATTCAGGCTTCCGTGTGGAATTACATCATCAAGTATGAATACGGCAACCTGAACAACGTGCTGCTCAATCTGGGCATCATTCAGGACGCGATCAACTGGCGCGCGACCTATCAGATCGAGTTCGCGTGGGAATGCGGCGTGGGCATTTTCGTCACGATTCCGTTCGTCACGTTCTGCGTGCTCTCCGGCCTGCAATCCATCGACGCGGCCTATTACGAAGCGGCGACGGTGGACGGCGCGTCCTGGTGGCAGAAGCTGACGAAGATCACCATTCCGCTGGTGCGTCCGTCGCTGACGGTCAGCACGGTGCTCAACGTGATCTACGTCTTCAACTCCTTCCCGATCATCTACACCATTACGAAGGGCGCCCCGGCGAACAAGACCGATACGCTCATCACGTATCTCTACATGCTGGCGTTCTACGATCAGAAGAAGGGCCCGGCCACGGCGCTGTCCGTCATCGGCTTCCTGATTTTGTGCGCGGTGGCGGGGCTGTACATGGTCATCTCGCTGCGGAAGGAGGATCAGGCCTGATGGAGAAGCAAAAAAACAAAAGCAGACTGATGGTCTGTTTGAGCTGCCTGCTGATTACCCTGTCGGTGCTGCTGCTTCCGCTGGCGTTTTTTGAAACGAGCATCTTCGTCAAGCGCAGCGCGAATACGTTTGTCGGCGATGAAAAATACGTCGAAGCGCGTGCGGAGGTGGAAGCCGTCGCCGCGCAGTACGAGGGCGCGACGATTGAGGAGAGCGTGACTGAGCGCGTCAACTCCAAGGGCGTAACAACCTCGATGGTCACGTTCACCGTCAAGGAGACCGTCAAGCGCAACGGGCTTGACTTCCTGCTGGGGGGCATTGGCCACAGCGAAGGCATGTCCGGCATTGGGCCGACGAACGTGATCCGCCTGCTGCTGGGCTGTCTGGCGGCCTCGGTGGTGCTGGCGTTCTGCGCGAGCCGCAAAACGCTGGTCCTGCCGCGCGAACAGCTGCCTGAAAAGACGAAAAGGCTGTATACGGCGGCCAGTGTGTTTGCACTGATTGCGCTGCTGTGCGTGCCCGCGTTTGCCCGGTCGATCAATTACACGTTCTCCCGTCAGGTGGATCTGCTCGTCGGCGGGCACATTCAAAACGACGCGCTGCTGGCGCAGCTGAACAGCTTCCTGTATGGTGGCCAGACGGGCGAAAACCTGCTGGATATGCTCGGCGGGCTGACGGTGCGCACGAACTGGGTGCTCTGGCTGGCGTTTGCGTCGCTGTTCCTGCTGTTGTGCGCGATCACGTATCTGCGCTACGGCGAGCTGAAAAAGACGCTTGCGCGCGGCGGGCTGTATCTGTTTGTCATCGCACTGTGTGTCTTCATCCTCTATCCGTTCTACGTGATGCTGATTACCGGCTTCCGCAGCAACGCGGAGACGACGGACATGTACTTCCTGCACATGCTGCCGACGAAGTGGGTGTGGAGCAACCTCAAGGATATCTGCGACCGCGGCGTGCTGCGCTTCCTGCTCAATTCCGTCATGCTCTCCACGGGCGCGACGGCGATTGCGATGCTCTGCGGCATTCCGGCGGCCTATGCGATGGCGCGCATGAATTTCAAGGGGCGCAACCTGTTCCTCGGCTTCGTCATCATGAGCCAGATGTTCTCCCCGGTGGTGCTGCTGGTCGGCATTTCCCAGCTGATGAACACGCTGCATCTGAACGACACGATTCTGGGCCTGATGCTCATCAACGCGGCGTTCAACCAGGCGTTCGCCATCTGGCTGCTGCGCGGCACGTTCGTCTCGATTTCCCCGGAGATGGAGCAGGCCGCCTGCATCGACGGCTGCAACACGGTCGGCGCGCTCTGGCATATTCTGCTGCCGATGGCCGCGCCGGGCATTGTGACGACGCTGATCTTCGTCTTCATCAACTCGTGGAACGAGTACACGATTTCCACCGTGCTCATTTCCACCCCGGCGAACAAGCCGATCACCGTGGGTATCACGCAGTTCAGCTCGTTCAACATGATCGAGTGGCAGTATCTCTTTGCGGCGGCGCTGCTGGCGACCATCCCGGTCATCATCCTGTTTATGTGCATTGAAAAGCACCTCGCCGAGGGCCTGACCTCCGGCGGCGTGAAGGGTTAATTCTGAAAAAACAAAGGACTTAGGAACATGAATCAGCATATCGAAAGCGTCATCCTTCAATTCGACATCCCGGATGGCGCATGGACGGCCGAACCGTATGGCAACGGCCACATCAACGACACCTATCTGATTACGACGGGGGAGAAGCGCTTCATTCTCCAGCGCGTCAACGGTTATGTTTTCCCCAAGCCGGAGGATGTGATTGAAAACATCGAGCGCGTGACCGCGTTCCTCAAAGAGCAGATCGCCAAGGAGGGCGGCGACCCGGAACGGGAAACGCTGACCCTTGTGAAGACCCAGCGGGGCGGGCATTTCGCCTATGACGAGCAGGGCGGCCTGTGGCGCATGTATCTGTTCATCGAGGATGCGGTTTCCCGCGACCTGCCGGATACGCCGGAGCTGTTCGAGCTCTGCGGAGAGGCCTTCGGCAAGTTCCAGCGGCAGATGGGCGCGTTCCCGGCAGATTCGTTGCACGAGACCATCCACAATTTCCACAACACCCCGGCACGGTATCAGCAGCTGGAGGACGCCATTGCGCGCAACGAGGCTGGGCGTTTGGACGGCGTGCAGGCGGAGATTGCCTTCTGCCGGCAGTATGAGCGGGAGGTACACACGCTGGTGGACGCGCTGCAAAAGGGCGAAATCCCGCTGCGCGTGACCCACAACGACACCAAGCTCAACAACGTGCTGCTGGACAGCCATACCGGGCGCGGCGTTTGCGTGATCGATTTGGATACGGTGATGCCGGGTCTGACGGCTTATGATTTCGGCGATTCCATCCGCGCGGGCGCGAGCACGGCCGAGGAGGACGAGCGCGATTTGAGCCGCGTGCAGTTTTCTCTGCCGATGTTCGAGGCCTTTACCCGCGGCTTTTTGAAGGAGGCCGGGCAGACGCTGACCCCGCGCGAAATCGAGCTGCTGCCGATGGGCGCAAAGCTGATGACGCTGGAATGCGGCATGCGCTTTCTGGCCGACCATCTGAACGGCGACAAATATTTCCGCGTTCATCGCGAGGGCCACAACCTCGATCGGGCGCGCACGCAGTTTGCGCTGGTGCGCCATATGGAGGAAAACTGGCCGAGCATGGCGGAAATCGTTCGGCGCTGCACAAAATCATAAATTCATGCAAGCGGTTTGTTTCCTACAATTTTTAGGAAGCAGGCCGCTTGTTATTTGCCGCCGCGCGCGTTGATTTGCCGTGCGGGTTCGGGTATAATAATTGGTAAGAAAAAAACAAACCCCGCAGGAGGAGAGAGAACGATGAAGGCAGCGCCCGCAGCACAGCCGCTGCTCACCTTCGGCCAATGTCTCAAAGAGATTCTGAATACGCGCAGATTGTCCGCTTCCGCGCTGTCCCGAATGATGGAGCAAAAGAGCCGGAACAGCATGTTCCGCATTCTGGACGACACCGGCGGCCCGGCCGTGCAGGCGGCTTTTTTTGAAAATTTAAAGGAGAGCGACTGCCTGCATCTGACGCAGGCGGAGGAGCATGCGCTTGAAATCGCGCTGGAGGTCAGCCGCGTCGGCGCGACGGGCTACATGACTAACCTCGCCATGCACAGGCTGCTGGGCGATGTGGATATTCAAACCGCGTCGGATGCGCCGTTCCGCGTGGACCGCAGTCTGGACGGTTCGGTGACGACCCTGCGCGAATCCATGTATCGGCTCGCGCATGACCAGAAGCGCGTGCAGTTCATCATCACGGGCTGCTGCTACCGCGCGGTGTTCGACCGCATCATTGAAGCATTCGGGCCTTCGGACTGCGAATTTTCCGTCACGCATTACATGTATACCGGCGGCGACGAGATCATCAGCTGCGTATCCGCCATTCAGCCCGTGCTCTATCTGCCGACCTACGCGGGCTACTGCATTGAGGAAAACATGTTCAACGCCCAGCGCGAGCAGGTTTATCGGTGCAACACCATCACCGCACATTGCGAGGATGCGCAGGGTAATAAGCAGACCTACATGGTTGTGATGATCGATCCGCGGCGCATGATTTCCATCGGGCTGACGGATGAACGCAACGTCGGCATTTTGGAACGGATGATGCGCGAGGATCAGCCGAAAATGCACCCGATCAAGAGCAGCTTTGCCCTCAACCATGCGCCTGAGGATTATCTGGCTTATACCGGGAGCTTTTGGCGGCTGGAGCGCGGGTGCGGCGTATACGACATCAAGCTCGATGTGCCAATCAACTTCATTGCGCCGGATATTCTGGTCGGGCCTGCGCGCGACGGCTTTGCGGAAAAGGGCTTCGCGCAGGGCGGGGCGCTCGACGCGATGATTCAGCAGTTTTACGAGGTGCATCAAAAGCGCTTTGATAACTATTTTCAAAAGCGCAGGCCGACGCACACCATCTTTTCCAAGCAGGCGATGACGCAGTTCGCGAAGACCGGGCGGCAGAGCGACCACTTTTTCGCCATGCGCCCGTTCACGAAGGAGGAGCGCGTCGCCATTTTGACGCATCTCAAGGCACAGCATGAGCAGAACCCGTATTTTTCCGTCTATTTTTTCAAACCGGAATATCATCAGCCGCGCACGGAAATCTGTCTGTACGAGGGCAAGGGCACGATGCTGACCAAGGCCGACACGGATTATGATTTTTCCGGCGTACACACCGAAGCGCTGATTACCCAGCCGGAATTCAGCCGGAAATACAAGGAGTTTTTTCTCAAAGACCTTTTGGAAAGCAAGGTGCTTTCGCCGAAGGAGACGCTGGATACCTTCGACGAGCTGATTGAAATGGCGAAAGCATGAGCAATATCGTTTTGGAAAAGAAAAATCTCGGCCTGATCGCGCTGTTCTGCGTGCTGATTGCCGCGGTGGTGCTGCTGACGGCCGGGGAGGAACACGAGGAGGAAACGCCCCTGCCCCGCGTGAAGCTGACCGAGATCATGCCGCACAGCACGCAGACCAACGCGGACGGGAATGCGCTGGGTTTCATCACGCTGACCAACGAGACGGATGAAGCGGTGGATTTGTCGGGCTGGGGGCTGGCCGACCGCGCCTACAAGGTGAAATATGTCTTTGAAACCGGAACGACGCTGGCGGGCGGCGAAAGCCTGACGGTGTATCTGGCAGGCAAGCATGGCGCAAGCGGCACACAGCGCTACGCCTCCTTCGGCCTTTCCGCGCATCACGAGGAGCATGTGTATCTGTATGCGGCAGATGGCCGCACGAGCGACGAGGTGGAGCTGCCCGCGCTGGGGATAGATGGCGCATATCGATGGGAGAATGGGGCATGGAGCATCGCTACGCCGGGGGAAGCGGAGGCGGAGGAAGGCCCGTTGGAGGCCGAATAATCAAGCAGACAGAGGGCTGTTCGCAAAAAAGCGGACGGCTCTTTTTGAAATGGTTGGAAAAGAAAACGATTTTTGTTATAATAGCTTTATGGATGAATGGAGCGTTTTTATTTGGGAGGCTGGCCATGATTCGTTCTGTTGCTTTTGTAGGCATAGGCGCTGTCGGGGCGATGTATGCGCAGCGCGCCGTCCTCTGTGCGCAGGTACCCTGCGCGGCGATTGTTCGGGATGCGTCTTCATATCAAAGCAATCCCGTTTTTGTGAACGACGAGAAGCTGGAAATTCCGCTGCTCACGGCGGCGGACAGCCATGCGCCGTTTGATTTGATAATTCTTGCGGTGAAGTGGCATGCGTTTGAAGCCATGCTGGAGCAGATGGCGCCGTTTGTCGGGCGCGGTACGGTGATGCTCTCGTTGCTCAACGGCATTCAATCCGAAAAGCGGCTGATGGAGCGCTTTCCGCAGGCGCATGTGCTGCCCGCGCTCTGCTCCGGCGTGGATTCCAACCGAAGTGGGCGCAGGGTGCATATGAACCGAATCGGGGAAATCGTCTTTGGCGAGTTAGATGGGCAGATCAGCGGCGCGGTGCGGGATGTGGAGCAGTATTTCCGCGCGGCGCAGATTCCGTATTGCATTTCCGGCGAGATTGAGCACGCGCTCTGGTGGAAGCTGATGGTCAACGTCGGCATGAATCAGGTCAGCAGCGTGATGAATCTGACCTATGGGGCGTTTCGGCGCAATGACGAGGCCATGGCGCGCATGCACCGCGCGCAGCGCGAGGTGATCGCCGTCGCGCGGGCGAGCGGCGTGCCGATGACGCAGGAGGATATCGCGCGCTGGGACCGCCAGCTGGCTTCGCTTTCGCCGGACGGCTTTTCCTCCACGCTTCAGGATGTCCGCGCCCGGCGCAAAACTGAGGTCGAGCTTTACGGCGAGGAAATCTGCCGCCTGGGGCGGGCGCTGGGCGTGCCGACGCCGGAGAATCAGGCGCTGGCCGAAGAAATCCGCCGCATCGAATCGACGTATCTATCGTGAAAAAGTTGACATTAAAATAAAATTGTCGACATTTTAATAAAAATTGTTGACAATTTATCCGCGCACGGGTATACTATGCTCAGTTAGTAAACGGTGCGCAATCAAAAAGGAGGGGAACGCAGATGACTCAAGTCAGAGCCATGCGCGCCGTTACGCCGGATCGGATTCAGGATAAGCTGCGCAAGGATATCATCATGGGCAAATACCGCAAGGGCGACCGCATTGTGGAGGCGGAGCTTGCGGAGGCGTTTGACGCAAGCCGGGGTTCCGTGCGCAGCGCACTTCAGGCGCTCGAAGGCGAAGGCATGATTAAAATGCTGGCCAACGGACGCAAGGAAGTCGTCGGCTTTACGAAAAAGGAAGCCCGCGACATGTACGAGCTGCGCTGGCTGATTGAAAACCGCGCAGTTGAAATCGCACACGAGCAGAAAACCATGCACTTTTCTCCGCTGCTGACCACGCTCAAGAGGATTGAGGAATGCGCTCAATCGCCGGATCAGGAGATCGACTGGTATGATCTGGATATTGAGTTTCATCGCTCCTTGGTGAAGGTGGCCGATAACGCGCCGCTGCTCAAGGCGTGGGAGATCAGCATTCCGACGATGTACGCCCTGCTGGAGCTGAACACCAGCATTGATTACAAGGAGCGCTACATCGCCGAATTTCCGGCCAAGCACAGAGAGCTGGCCGAGCTGATTATCAGCGGAAACGACGCCATCTACGCGCTGATTAAAGAGCATATTATGGACGCTTATGAGATTTCCGTACATGTCATGGAGCGCTTCGATTCGTAAACACACAGTGTTTCATGAAAAGGAGTATGACCATGAAAAAGCTCGTTACGCTCTGCCTTGCTATCGCTCTTTTGCTGACCTGCAGCTCTGCGCTCGCGGCGAAGAAATTCACGTTCTCCCACGTCTTTGCGACGGATCACCCCGTTCATATCGCTCTGACCGAGGCCAACGACATGCTCAAGGAGCTTTCCGGCGGCGAAATGGAGCTGGAAATCTTCCCGAACGGCACGTTCGCGACCTATAACGACGCTATCACCAACGTGCAGATGGGCGGCCTGGATTTCGCCTGCCTGGACAGCGCGGCTGACTGGCTGCCCAAGGCCGGCGTGCTGCTTGGACCGTACGTCTTCAGAAGCTACGATCATTTCGAAAACTTCAAGCAGGCGGATTTCTACGACGATCTGAAGGCCGAAATCGGCGAGGCCGTCGGCGTTCATCAGTTTGACCATTATACCTTCGGATTCCGTCATCTGACGGCCAACAAGGAAATCAAGGGCCTGGACGATTTTAAGGGCCTCGTGCTCCGCTGCGTCGACTTCCCGCCGTACAGCGAGCTGCAGACGATCTTCGACGTGAACATCACCGCGATCCCGATCGGCGACGTGTACATGGCGCTTCAGACCGGCGTTGCCGACCTGGAGGAGAACCCCGTCACCCAGATCGTGACCATGAAGTTCTACGAGGTGCAGAAGTACCTGATGCTGACCGGCCACATGCTGGCGGTTTCCGGCACCGTGATGAACTTGGATACCTGGAACAGCCTTACGCCCGAGGAGCAGGATATCCTCGATCAGGTCTTCGCCTTTGAAGCCAACCGCATCGACGAGCTGGTCCGCCAGAACGAGGAAGCGCTGATCACCGAGTGCGAGGCCAACGGCATGACCATCATCCGCGATGTCGATACCACGCCGTATCAGGAGCGCGTGCCGCTCGTGCTGGAGAAGTACCCGGATTGGGTTGAGCTGTACAACCAGATTCAGGCGCTGGAGGGCTAATCCTTTAAAAAGAACCTTATCTGCCCCGGGCGCGGGAGCCTCGGCTCCCGCCGCCTGCGGCGCGCTTGATGCGCGGGGTTCTTTTCTTTTACCAAAAAACGAGTCGAGATCGTCTTTTTTCGAGGAGGTCGCTTTATGGAAACCATCCGCCGCGTTTCCAATGCCGTCAGCCGCTTTTTGCAGCGCATTGAAATGCTTGTCGGCTGCATCTGTCTGGCGCTCATGCTCGCGTTGATGCTGACCAACGCCATCGCCAGATATCTGTTTGACTTTCCGATCGTCTGGTCGGACGAGCTGAACAACTTCTTTTTCGTCTGGCTGGGCTTTATGGCCTGCGCGTATATCATGGGCAACGATTCCCACATGTCCGTCACCGGTCTGGTCGGCCTGCTGCCGCGGCGGAGCAAGTATATCGTCAGAACCCTGATGAACGTCATCATGGTGGTTGTGCTGGCGGTGTATGTGCCGGGCTTCTTCACGCTGATGAAGCGCGTCACGTTCTCCGGCCTGCTGCGCATTCCGCTCAAATACGTCTATTCCATCCTGCCCATCAGTTTTGTGCTGATGATTGTTCACATCGTCAATAACATCATCAACGATACCTGCGGCGAGCTGGCAGCGAGCCGCGGCGAAAAGGAGGCGTAAACCATGGCGCTGGCTGTCTTTTTGATTTCGTTTGCCTGTCTGTTCCTGCTGGGCATGCCGATTGCGGTGTCCATGCTGGCCTCCTCGCTGCTGTATTGCGTGATGAACAACATCAATCTGGCGATGATGGGCACGCAGATGTTCACGGGCCTCAACAACTTTGCGCTGATTGCCATTCCGATGTTCATTCTCTGTGCCGAGGTCATGAACCGCACCTCCGTCGCGGACCGCATTTTCAAGTTTTGCAGCAATCTGGTCGGCTATATTCCCGGCGGCATGGGCCACGTGAATATCGCGACCTCGATCATCTTCGCAGGCATGAGCGGCTCGGCCGTGGCGGATGCGGGCGGCATCGGCCATTTGAGCTATCAGGCGATGGTCAAAGAGGGCTTTGACAAGGAGTTCTCCGCCAGCGTAACCATCGCGTCCTCCACCGTCGGACCGATCATTCCGCCGAGCATTCCGGCCGTCGTTTATGCGATGGTGGCCAACGTCTCCGTCGGCAAGCTGCTGATGGCGGGCGTCATCCCCGGCTTCCTGATGGGCCTGACGATGATGGTGTTCTGCTATTTCATTTCCATCCGTCGCGGCTATCCCTGCGAAAAATGGCCGGGCTGGCGTGTCTATCTGCGCGACCTGCTGTTCAGTTTCATCCATTCGATTCTGCCGATGCTCACCCCGGTGATTCTGCTGGGCGGCATTTATGCGGGCGTGGTCACGACGACGGAGGCCTCCGCGCTGGCCGTGCTGTATGCGCTATTCCTGGGCATCATCCTCTATCGGACGATGAGCTTTAAGGATTTTGTAGACAGCCTGAAAAATGTCTTTGTCGCCTGCGGCTCGGTGCTGCTGGTCATCCCGGCGGCAAAGGTGTTCTCTTTTGTCATGACCAAGGAAAACCTGCAAACCACCATTTATAATTTGATTATCGGCTTTGCAGGCGATAACCCCGTCATCATCATCGCCTGCATCATGGTGCTGTTCCTGATTCTGGGCTGCCTTTCCGACCCGAACGTGAACATCATGGTTTTCGTGCCGATGATTCTGCCGCTGATTAGCAAGGCTGGGCTTGATCCCATCCACGCGGGCATCATTATCATTATCAATGCGATGATCGGCAACATTACGCCGCCGGTCGGCGTGGTGCTGATGACGACCTGCTCGCTGGAAAAGTTGAAAATCGAGGCGGTCTGCAAGGAGCTGTGGCCGTGGATCATGCTGCTCTTTGCCTATCTGGTTTTCCTGATTGCCTGTCCGCAGGTGGTCATGCTCCTTCCGAACATGATTAGCAGATAAGGAGGAAGCCATGGTCTATATCGCCATTGATATTGGCTCGACCTATATCAAATCCTCCCTGCTGTCGCCCCGGACGGGCGAAATTCTGAATCGAAACCGCATCGCCGTCAACCCGAAAATCGAACAAGCGGATTCGCTCCGCTTTGAGGTGGACATGGGGGAGATGCTCGCCTCGGTGCGCACCATTCTGGATGGCTACACGTCGGCGCGGAGCGATATTGCGGGCATTCTCCTCTCCACCCAGCAGCACGGCTTTGTCTATACCACACCGATGTCCGCGCAGGCTCGGTATGTCTCCTGGCAGGACAGCCGCTGCCTGGAGCCGCTGGATGTGAGCGGGGAAACCACGCTCTCCCTGCTGCAAAAGCAGATTTCCGTCGAGGAGATGCGCCCCACCGGCGTATACCTCAAGCCGGCGCTGGGGCTGTGCAACCTCTACGCGCTGATTCGGGAGCAGGGCGGCGTGCCGCAGGGCGCAAAGCTCTACACGCTCGGCTCCTATCTGATTGAAAAGCTGACGGGCAACAATGTCTGCCACATCACCAACGCCGCGCCGCTGGGGCTGGCCGATATCTTTTCCGGCCGCTGGTATGACGCGCTGATTGAGAAGCTCGGCTTTGGCGCGATTGAGCTGCCGCGGCTGATCTGTAAGCTGGAGGTCTGCGGCTATTATGAGGCGCACGGGCAGCGGATTGCCGTTTATCCCGATACCGGCGATGTGCAGACCAGCGTTTTGGGCGGCGGCGCGCGGGAGGGCGACATTACGGTGAACATGGCGACAGCCGGACAGGTTTGCATGATTCACCAGATTCCCTCCATCGGCTCCGGTGATCCCCGGTATTACGAAATCCGTCCGTATTTCGATGGGCTGTATTGCCACACGATTTCCCGCATGCCGAGCGGGCGCAACCTGGATGTGCTCGTGGAGCTGATTGCCGAAATCGGCCGGAATGTGTTCGGGCAGAGCCGTTCCTGCGCGGAAATCTGGGCGAGGCTGGCGCAGTGCGGCGGCGGAACGGATACGCAGGGGCTGACGGTGGACACGAGCTTCTATGAACAGCCGGAGAAGCTGGCAGATGGCTCCATCGCGCATATCACACGCGCCAACCTGACGCTGGAAAACCTGTTCAGCGCAGCCTATCAGGATATGGGGCGCGTCTATGCGCACTATATCCGCATGATGGAAAACGCCGTCGGGCAGAAGCCCAACCGTATGATTTTCTGCGGCGGCGCGGTTCGCAATAACCCGATGATCCGCTCCGCGTTGGAGCGGGCGGTGGGGCTGCCGAGCATGCTTTCTGCTTCCGCAGACGAAGTACATGAGGGCATGTTGCAGCTTGCGCGAAAAATTGAAGCGCAGAACGCGTAAGGAGGAAGTCAAAATGAACGATTTTTTGAAGCTGGAGGAGGGGCAGACGCGTCTGGGCGCGTTTCTTTCCGAAATTGCCGCGCCGAACCTGCTGCGCATTTATAAGACCTGCGGGCTGGATTACGTGATTATCGACTGCGAGCACGGCTATTTCAGCCATGCGCAGGTGGCCGCGCTGGCCGCCGTGGCGAACGGAATCGGCTTGATGGCGATGGTGCGCGTGCCCTGCGTCTCCCGCGAGCACATCCAAAAGGTATTCGACCTCGGCGCGGATGCGATTCTCGTGCCGATGACCTCCACGCCCGAGCAGATTCGGGAGGCCGTGGCATACAGCAAGTATTTCCCCGCCGGCAAGCGCGGTGCCTCGACCATGCGCCCGCACAGCGAGTATAACCCCGGCCGCCTGACGGATTACATGCTTAAGGCCAACGAGCGCACGATGGTTTTCGCCCAGATCGAAACCGACGAGGGCGTGAGAAATGCGGAGCAAATCGCGGCGGTGGAGGGCGTCAGCGGCCTGCTGGTCGGCCCGAACGATTTGTCTATCGATTATGGTACGCCGGGTGCGTCTGATACGCCGGAGATGGAAAACGCCTATCGTACCGTGATCGTCGCGGCGAAGGCGCACGGCAAGCCGAGCGGCATCATCACCGGCAACATGAAGTTGATTAAGCACTGCGAATCTCTGGGCATGCAACTGTTCTCCTGCAACAGCGAGGTGGGACTGCTGGCCAAACAGATTAAAGCGATGGTCAGCGATTTCAACACCGAAGCATAAAAGAAAATCGGCAGACGGGAAAGCGCCTGAAGCGAAGTCCGCCTGCCGATTTTTTGATTGTTTTACAGGAATATAAAAGAAAAAACCGAGTGAAATAACACTCGGTCTAACTTGGTGGA
>CAKTZR010000028.1 GCA_934636105.1 uncultured Clostridia bacterium | reverse complement strand
GGCGCGTTCCCCGCCTCGTCCACGTCGGTATAGAAAATCCGCCTCGGCTTCAAATACTCGCGAACCGCAATGTCGTAACCCATGTTCGCGTAAACCTTGAAGCTCTCCTCGTATTCGCTCACGTCCTCCGCGTCCTCGTCCAGCTGACGAAGCGCCTGCGCAATGATCTGTGAAAGCGTCATCTTTCTCTCTCCGTCACCCCAACGGGTTCCACGTCTTCCTCGGCGGCTGCACGGCCTTCTTCGCCGCAATCGGGCGCGACATCAGAAAGTACCGCGTCTCGTCGTAAATGTGGTCCTCGCCCGCCGTGTCAATGTCCTCCACCTTGTGCGCGTCGTAGCAGAGCGTCGGAATCGTCCGCCGGAAATCCCGGCAGTTCTCGAAGATGTACATCATCGGCCGGCCGTCCTCGTCAAACCGCAGCCGGTTGTGAATCTGCATCTTGCCCGCCAGCCGCGTGTTGTCGCCCTTGATGAACGTCACCCCGGAAAATACCCTGCGGATTTGCTCTTCCACGCTCGTTCCCCGGCTCCTGTCCCAAATAGCCGGGTCGGCAATGCCGCTGATGTGAATGCCCTCCCGGTATTCCGGCTCCATAAACGCCTCCAGCGCTCGCGCAATCTCCTCCGGCGTCTGGCAAACGCCTGTGTTCGGCTCGCCCTCCTTGCAGCCGTATAGCTCCTTGTATCGGTAAACCCGCCCCTCCTCGTCGATGGCCCATGCGCCAAAGGAATAGGGCCGCGTGTAGCCGTGGTCGAAGGAAACTACCCGCGGCCACCACAGCGGAATCTTGAACGGCGCGATCACGTGCGTCCATCTCTGGTCCTCGTAGTGTTCGCGGTCGTCGATAAACTCCGGGAAGGCCTGCCCGTCGAATGCGTCCCATTTTCCGTAGAGCAGCGCGTCGCGCAGCTTCGGCGGCTTGAGCATCAGCTCGACCTCGTAGCTCTTGGGCAGATGCGGGTTGTCCCGCACCGTCGCCGGGATGTATTGAATCGTGCGCCTTTGCAGCTTGTCGTCGCCCTCCAGCAGCACCTCGCGGGTGATGATTCGCTCGCCGATGTTCGTCGCATCCACGAAATAGCTTTTCACCCAGCTGTGCCCCGGTCCGCCCGGGTTGCTTGCGCAGCGCACACAGGGCACAATGTCCATCCAGTCCGGCGCGCGCACGCGGCTTCGGACAAAATCGTACATGCCCTTCGTGAAATGCGTCAGCTCGTCGAAGTAGAGCCACTGAATTTCCGCGCCCTGATAGGTCAGCATGTCCTTGCCTTCGCTGCTCAAATGACAAAAATGGAGCACGCTCCCGTTGACCAGCCTCATCCGGTGCGTGCTCGCCGTGTATTTGCCCAGCTGCTTGGGCACGATGGAAAGCATCGTCTGAATCAGCGTCTGCTCCAGCTCCGGATACGTGCGCCTGAACAGGTATGCGTGCGTCTTCGGATAGCGCAGGCAGCGCACCAGCGCATCCCAGCAGATCGCGTAGCTCTTTCCGCCTCCGGCCGCTCCACCGTAGAGCACCTCGTCCACGTCCGTCTCGTGAAAGGCGCGCTGCTTTGCCGTCGGCTCGTAGTGCAGCGTCAAATCCATTTAGTCCTCCCTGGGCATTTTCGTCGCAAAGCCGCCCGTAATCCTGACGTTGATTTCGCCGCTCTCTTCGTCCTTGCGCTTCACGCCCGCCCTGTCCAGTATCTCCGTCGCCGCGTTCTGGTTGATGTAAATCATGTTGTCCGGCAGCTCCTTGTCCATCAGCTCAATCTGCTTGCGCGCCGCCCGCTCGGCCTGCGCATCAATGCGCATCTGCGCCAGCTCGCGCATCGTCTCCAGCGTGCTCCTTTTCCGGGCAATGCGCTTCTTGTCGTGCGTCACCCGCCAGATTGTTTTCCGGCTCACCTGATAGCTTTCCGCCAGCGCCGCGTCGCTCTCCCCGTCGAAGATGGCGCGTTCAAAGATTTCATCCTTCTGCGCCGCCGTCAGCTTGGCTTCGAACATCCGTTTCCACCCCCAGGTTGGCATATCCGCCGCTGGTCAGCGCCTTCTGCATCCCCCGCGCCGCCTGCTGCATGCTCTCGTTTTTCTGATTGGCCGCCGCCAACTGCTCCTCCAGCATGCGCATTCTCTCCTGCGTCTGGCTGTTCTGCTCAAGCGCCTTGAGCACTGCGCCCTTGGTACGCACGCCCTCCATCAGGCTCACGACGGTTTCCGGCGGCAGCGGGCTTCCGCTCTGCGCACAGATCGTCGCAACCTGCGTCAAAAATTCGTTGTCCGCCTGAATTTGCAGCGGATTGTTCTTCTGCACCTGCACGCGCACCGTGTAGGCGGGCTTGGGCAGCCTGTCGCCCTCGCCGCTGGGCGCGATCAGCTCGATGATTTTCTCCTTCATGTTGCCGGAGCTGTCCCATCCGCCGATGATTTTCAGCTTGCGCCCCGGCTCCATGTATTCGCTGAGTATCCAGAGAATCTGCTCGACCATCTGCCGGAAGGCCGCCTTGTATTTCTCCGTGTGCATCCGGGCAATCTTGCCTCCAGCCTCCTGCAGGGCCTGAATCGCGCTCGCTGCCGTCACGCCTTTGCCGCCCTCGCCGCGCACAAACTGGTTCTGGCCGCTGTCCTCCTTCATCGCCTCCGTCAGCATCGTCATCACCTGGTAAACCTGCCCGTTCAGCGGCGCGGCCTGCACCGTCTGGAGCACCTCGCGGATGTCGTTGCCCTCCCATTCGATGAGGGTCTTCCGCAGGTCGGCCACGTCGTCGGGGTTGATGCCGCTGTTCTTGCGAATAAAGTGACGCTGAACGCTGCTCTCCCTCGCGTTGTCGTCGAGGTATTTGTAGTAGCGGTCGATGGCCTCCTGGCTGTCCCGGTAGTCGTAAACCATCCCCGTGCCGAAGGGCTTGCGCCATACGTCACGGTATTTGTAGAGCACAAAGGGATATTCCCCGTGCGCATAAACGCCCTCCTCGTATGCGCCCTCCTCGCTTCCGTATCCGGTCTCCGAGCTGTACAGCAGCGCCCGCCCGGCAAGCAGCGCCATGTGGACGTGCGTCCTGCGCGTCTTGGCGTTGTATTGCTTATACCAGAATTCCAGCATCGTCGTCACCGCGTCCCCGTCCGGCGCCCGCATCGTCGGGTCGTCCTCCAGCTCCGGCCGCGTCGCCTGGTCCGGCTGCACAAACCCGCGCGCATGGGGATAGTGCTGCTCCACCCAGGCCACGCTCGTGCGCGTCGCTTTGAAGCAGCCCCGCCCCAGCTGAATGTCCTCGTACATCGGGTCGGGGTAAAAGTCCTCCGGGTGCCACGCCATCACGGAAACCATGCCGTTTCCGCTGTCCAGGTCCTCATCCCAGAAAACCTGCGCCACGCCCGTGCCCGTCACCGCCGAATCCTCCATCAGCGTGGCATAGGTTTCGTCGAACTTCGCCTGATAGAGCACATAGCTCACCACGTCGGTCATTTCCTCCGCGCTTTGGGCCGTCTCCTCCCGTTCGGGAATCATCAGCGCCTCCGGGCGGTTGTCCATCTGGTCGGCCACCGCGTTGTCGATGCAGCTGCCCAGCGTGTTGGAGGCGGGCGACGTGCGGCTTCTTTCCGCCTGCTTCTTCTGGCGAACGGCGCGTGCCCGGCGCATCTCCTCGTGCTCCTCGCGCAAATTCTGCCGATAAAATTCAAACAGGTCGTAGCCCCGCCGCACCAGCGCCCTCTCCTGCGGGCTTAGCGGCTGGTCGCTTCTCAAAACCTCGAACGGGTCAAGCCGAATGTCGCCCGTCTGGGGCGGCTCTCTCTGCTTTTCCTTCTCCATCGCTTACAGCTCCCCGCAGTTTTCCATCAGCTCAACAAGCGGCTCGGCCAGCTCCACCGTCTCGCCGCGCTTGAAGTAAAAGTTCACGCCGTTCAGCCCGAGAAACAGCACGTCGTCGTTCGGCGTGGCCGGGTTTAGCGGAATGCGCGTCTTCACCTTCTTCGCGCCCTTGCAGCCCGCCTGCGCCAGCAGCGCGTCCATGCTCTCGCGCGTTTTCTCAATCTTGCCCTCCAGCTGCGTGCTGGCCTTCTTCATGCTCTTGGTCGTGTTGATGTTGCTCATGGTTTCGCCCTCCGTTATGCGCTGAAGCCGCACTCAATCCGCACCGCGTATTCCGGCTGCAGCATCTTCACGCCGAAGCCGTCCATCTTCCAGCCCACCGTGGAAATCTGGTCCAGCGGGTCCGCCGTGCCCGCGCTGCCCGCAGGCTTGACCACCACGCGCGGCTTGCTGCCCTTGAGGCTCGTAATGCCGTAGGCGAACTGGCCCAGCACAATCACGCTCGCCACGTCCGCGCCGCTTGCGCCCTTGCCCTCAAAGATTTTCGCCTCCGTCGTCTCCACCAGGCGCACGCCGAACAGGCGGCCGACCTCGCCCGTGTAGATGTTCTCCTTGTCCTGGTACTTGCTCACCGCGATGAATTTCTCGTCGTCCTGCAGGTCGTAAATCGTGTCCGGACCCACGATCGCGATGTAGTAGCCGCCGAATTTCTGCGCGCGGTTCTTCTTGAGCAGGCGAACCGCCTTGCGCAGCTCGGTGCTCGTCAGCTTGTCCGCCGCCGTCAGGCTCGCGCGGCTCGTCTTGCCGCCCGCATAAATCACGTTCGTGCAGGTCGCCAGCTCCTCGCGCACCGCCGCATCAATGCTTCGTGCGCCCTGGTCGCCAAAGCGCTTCACCTCGCGCAGAATCGTCTCGTCCAGGTGCGTCATCATCAGCTTGTCCGTAAACTGGCCGTACTTGCCGTATTGCTTGAGCGCCACCGTCACCTCGGTCTCCGTGACCATCACGCCGTCGCCCGGGTTGCCCTCTGCAAGCTCGGTCGTGTCCGCCTCCAGTGGAATCATCTTGCGCATGTTCATAATCAGGCCGCTGTTCGCCGGCATGCGGTGCTCGTCGCCAAACTGCAAATGAACCAGATTCGGCTCAAACGTCTGCAAAAGCTCGCGGTTGTAGTAGGTCTGCATGCCCGGCGTCAGGCCGCTGCTCGTCGTCATGTTCGTGTTCGTGTTGGTGTTTGCCATTCTCGTTTCCCCTTTCGTCAGTCAAAGCGGACCTTTTTGCCCGCCATCATGGCCGCCTCCGCCCGCCTCGAAAATTCGCGGAATTGCGCGTCCGTCATGCTTGCGATCATGTCGCCCGATTCCGCCGCGCCCATCGCCGTCTGCCTTGCCAGCGGCACGCCGCGCTTTCTCGGCCTGGCCTCCGGCTTCTCCTCGCGTCCGGCCATCAGGTAGGCGCGCGCCGCCTGCCGCAGCGTCATTCCGCGGGATAGGTTCTCGTGCACCGCCGCATCCTGCGAAAACGCCTGGAGCTCCTCCGCCGTCCAGCCGTCCTCCAGCAGCGTGGAAATCCCCTGCTTGTAGCGCTCCAGCCTGTCCGCCTCCGATTCGGCCTCCGGCGCTTTGGCGCTTTCTCCGCCTTTGGGAGTCTGCGTCTCCTCCTCCTCGTGCCCTTCGTCCGCGGCCTCCTCCGTCTCCTGCACGCTCATCAACCCATCGGCCAGCTCCTGCGCGGATGTCTCCTCCGCGTCCTGCGCGTCGTCCGCAGGCGCTTCCGCAAAGTGCTCCTCTGCGGCGACCGTCAGCTTGTCCTCGCTCATACGTACCTCCTCGTTTGGGTTTCTCCCCTCTGTCATACCACATTTTTTCGCTCCGTAGTCCCAAAAATGAACCGCATCCCTCCCCCCGGTCGATTTTTTCATAGCGCAAAGGCCGCATTTTTCGCCCGGCGCATCTATCGGTTGCCTTTGCTTTTTTCGCAGGTAGCGCAAACAGCGCCTCCGACTCCTCCGGTGCGCTGCCCGTTTTCAGTTTTGTCTGCTTATGGCTCCTTGTCCCCGCCGCCTTTGCGCAGCAGCTCGTCCAGCAGCTCAAAAAAACGCCCTCTCGCCCTGTAAAACGCGCTCCTGCTTGCGTAGTATTCACAGTATTCGTATCGAATCCCGTGCGTCACGTTTTGGAGGATGGCCTTTTCCGCTGCCGCGTCCGCCTGCCTCGCTGCCAGCTCAATCATCCGCGCGCCTGCCTCGCCCTTCCTGCGCATCTGGTCATATCGGCGGCAAAGCGCGCATAGCTCACGGTATCGCCCCTTGTCCATGCTCAGTCCCTCCTCCGCATCAGCGCATGCACATACACGCCGCTTGCCCACCGGCTTTTCTTCGCGCCGATCTCCAGCAGCTCGCACCCCGGATAGAGCTTTTCAAAGATTTCCTTCGCCCGCCCGAAGTCCGCCACCGTCTCCGCCACGCGCCCCGCCTTGCGGATGCTGATCTTCTTGTCGGCCACGCTCTCGGTGGGGAGCTTCAAGCCCCGGCTGTGTCCCCATGTCCGCCCCTTCGCCTTGCCCTGCGGGTTTCTGCACTCGCGTTCCAGCTTGTTCTGCACCAGATACCGCGCAAAGCCGCATAAGTGCCGCTCGTTCGGCTGCGCCCGCCGCGTGTTGCAGAAGCCCTTGTGCTTGTCCGTCCACTTGGCCTCCACTTCCTCCCGCGTCAGGCCGTCCCCGGACATGATGACGTGGTGATGCCAGCGCAGGCCGTACTTCTCGCTCTGTGTCCATTCCGTGACATAGATATACTTGAGCGGCGCCAGCCCCCGCTTGGCGCGCTCATAATTCACGCGGCGAAGGTAGTTCACGATATCCGTTTTTGCCTTTTCTCCGCTTTCCGGCTGCTGATTCAGCGGGTATTCCATCGTCAGGATGAGGTCGTTTGCCCCGAAGTTCGCGTTGGTCAGCTGCTCAACCTTGAGTTCACGCCGTTTCGCGTCCAGCCGCTTCTGCGCCTTGGCGTGTGCCTCCTTCTTCGCCTCGGTGTTCGCCGCCCGCGCATGCGCCGTGTCCCACACCGGGAAGCAATCCACATAGACCATAGGCCCGGCCTTGACCGTTCGCGTCCGCTGATGGAGCACACCGCTCTCCCAGCCGCTCTCCAGCTTGCCCTCCACCGAGGTATCAAAAAGCACCATGCAGTCCTTCGCGCTCGTGTCCATGCCGCAGCCTCCTTTGTGAATCGCTTTCGTCGAGTTGTTCATACACCCATACAAGACGGGTCAGCGGGCTTGTCGCCCGCTGCTTCCGTTTGTCTGTGTGCCCCGGAAACGCACATAGTCGCGCAAGCGCTCCTTGTGGTTTCCCGCGTTCCGCCGTCCTGTTCCGCGCACTGCGCGCGGACGGCTCCAGCGCCATACAAGACGGGTCAGCGGGCTTGTCGCCCGCTGCTTTTAGTTATTCTTCTTTATCGTCCGTCTCGTCGTTGCCCGCCTCGTCGGCGGCCAGCAATCCGCAGCTCTGCGCCATGCGCCCGATCATCGCCCGAATTGCATTAACCGCTTCCTCGCTCTCCGGCAGGATCACCGCCGTTGTCAGCATGCCATCCTTGACGAGCACCAGCGGCTCGCCGTCCGTATTGATGCCGATCTTCATACATTGGTAGTCCTCGGCGCATCGTGCTGCTTTGACCTTCGCCATATCTACGGCCAGCATCCGCCCGCGGCATGTCAGCAGCAGGCAACGCTCACCCAAATACTCCACGATACCGAGCTCCTGCGCGTCCCATTCCGCCGCCGGTGCTGCATACAAGCGTGATCCTTGACCCAACGGCAAGGCAATGATATCCATCTGCGCCGCCTTTTGCGGTTTGAGGTCGAAGATCGCCGCGATGCTGCCCTCCGTCAGCTTCAGATCACCTTCAACCGGCCATGCCGCCGTGTGCGTTCCGATCCATTGCTCGCCGCCGTCGCTCTCATAAATATAAAACTCCTTTTCCTCGATGCAGCACCGTTTGATCGCGCCCAATTTCATTTTATCCGCCTCCGTATCTTTTCCCGTTTGGGGCTTTGTTGGCCGTCGGCTATCCGGCGGCCTGCAAAACCTCAATATATGGAAGATTTACCCCTCGCGAAACCGTGCCGCGATATAATTCGCCGCATCCAGCAGCTCGTCGGCCTCGCCCTTGTCCCGCCGCATCCCGGTGAGCGCTGCATATGCCGCCTGATCCGCCGCGTACTCGGCAAACTCCTCCAGCCGTCGAATCTGCCCCGGCAGGCTGACATAGACTCGGCCATCCGCGCGAAACGCGTGCAGCGTCCCGCCGACGACCGGCGAAATGGTCACCATCGTGCGCCCGTCCGCATTCCTCACGCCGAACAGCTCACACCGTGACGGAAGCTCCACGCCGCCCTCCAGCTCCACACCCCGCTCGATCACCGCGCCTTCGCCGAAGCATACGCCGTGCCCGACGACGCAGCCCGACTTAATCCACGCGCCCTTCCCGAAGTGGCACCGCGCCCCGATGATGCTTCCGTGCCCGATCACCGCGCCCGCGTCAAAGTCGCAGTGCGCGCCGATCTCGCTGTTCGCCCCGATGTTGGCCGCGCCCAGCAGGCTGCCCGCGCCGAGGATCAGCCGCGTATATCCGCGCATGTCCACCTGCCGGAAGTCGCCTCGTCCAAGGCGGTATTGCCCGTCCGTCCCGGTTTTAGCCATGTCGAACTCGTCTTGCTTCCAAACCTTCATGCGTCTTTTGCTCCTTTTTCTTCTCGCAGCGCGGGCAGACATACCGCCTCGGCGATACGCCCACCGCGCTCACATTCCACATTGCTTTGCAGACGGCGCACCGCCTGTATCTTCCGCCGTTCTTCATCGCTTACACCCGAACCAGACGCGCCCGCATGCCGTTCTTCCTGAGCCGCGCGAGGTGTTCCCGCGTCAAGGCGCGATTCCGGCGAACAGCTACCTGCGTTCTGCCCTGCTCCTCCTGCCGCTGCATCACGTCGGCGGCGATCAACCCAAACACCAGCAGGCTGATGATCGGCACACCGAAAATCAGAATCAGAAAAATTTCGAGCGCATCCATTGTCTTTTGTCCTTTCCTCTGCTATAATCAGATTGTCACTTTTCCTTGTCCCTTCACATGGCTGCAACCGTGTGAGGGGCTTTTTCTTTTGTCCGCATTTCCGCCCGTTCTTCTTCGGTCATCAGGCGGAAACCGTTCTTCCGGCCGATCTCCTCGGCGACGATACTCGCGTTCCGCTCAATCTCCGCCCGAACTTCCGGCTTGAGGAAATCCTTGTGCATGAACACCCGCGCGCAGCCCGGCTTGCGCGGCATTTCATAGAAATTCTCGTCGTTTTCCCAGTCCATTTGGCTCGCCTCCTTCGTTCATTTCATGCGCCGCCGGGTTGTCCGTATGCTTCGGCCTTCCGGCCGCCGAGCATCTTACATACCGCGCGCGGGTCGATCACGTCGCAAAGCATCTCGCCGTCCCGCCCCAGCACGAGGAACGGGCCGCGAATCCCGTACATGTTCTCCGGCGCGCCGGATCGCCACGCCTCCATGTTGTAGGCGGCCACGTTCTCGCGTCCGTCCTCCTCCAGCGTCAGCGCCGTCAGCTCAAACGGCCCGCCGACCATGCTTTCGATGGCCTCCCGCGTGCCGACGATCATCTTCACCCGCGGCGGCTTGCCCGGCCGCTTGTAGACCGCCTCCAGCAGCCGCGGCGCGGTCATCTTTTCGTTGCGCTTCATGGGTTGTGTTCCTCCTTCATGGCTTCTTCGAGCAGCTCGGCCGGATCGGCGCCGATAGCCGCACAAATGGCCATATACTTGTTCAAGGTGATCCCGCCCTCATGCTCGCCACGCTCATACGCATACATCGTGCGATAATGTACGCCGCTGATGCTCTGAATCCGGCGAACCGATAGGCCGCTGGCCTCGCGTTCCCGACGCATCAGCGCGCCGAGGCGAAGCCACATTTCCTTTGAAAACACTATATCTTGTTTCATCGTTGCAATTCACCGCAATACATGGTATAATTTATTTATCATCTATAAATTCTTTGTACCACTCCGCTTCAAGTTGCTTCTTGCTCCACTTTTCAACCGCAGTCCAGAAGCAAAGTGATACTTTGATGTAGAATAGTTTCTGCATCAGTACAAATAACTCAACTTGCTCTTTCGTCTTGTTCAATAGATTTCTCATTGCATCAACTCCATTTTAGAAAGGTGATTGTATGGATTCCGAAGAAAACAAAGTTGTCGGTGTAGAAGTCAAGGTTCCTGATTGTGTTGATAAGACCATCGAAAATCTCACTACCCCTCTAGCCAAATCTGCGGGTACAACGCTCGCTGACCTTTGGTATCTTGTTTTTGGTTCTATCAGTACCTTTGCAGAGAAGAAACGCATAATTCAAGCAAAGGCTCTTGAAGACTTCAAAAACAATCTTGAAAAACGAATTGAAACCATCCCTGAAGATAAGCGCGTTATGCCAGATACTCAAATTGTCGGTGGTGCACTCTACGATTCTCGTTTCTGCGTAGATAAAGATGAACTCCGAAGCATGTTTGAAAATCTCATCGCTTCTTCGTTAAACTCCGATACAGTTTCAAACGTCCATCCATCTTTTTCCGGAATCATTCGTCAAATGACTTGTGCTGATGCTCAAATTCTATCTAAATTTAAAAGGGCGGATAGTCTTCCCATCGTCAACTATCAATACACCATGACAAATAAAGGAACTGTAATTGCATACCGAAATGTTATATCGTGTTCAATAGACGGTTCAGAGCTAGAACGCGAAAGTCGATCACTAGATTATCTAAAAGCTATCGGACTTATTGATCTCAATTACAGTTCTCATTATGTTGATGAAACTCGTTATAGCGTACTTTCTTCTGCTCCTTTTTTCAAACAACTTGGTTATGTAGTCTCTTCCTCTCCAGAAAGCTATCCAAACCTCTCTGGAACAAATATTGAAAAGGGCATTGCCTCTCTTACAGATTTGGGCAAACAATTCGTTTCCATTTGTATTTCTTGATTTTTCAGCCGTCGGGGTGTCCAGCTTCCGGCGACTTTCGTTTTTATGAGATCCATTTTGCTCTCCCGTCCCATTTTTGGGATGATTAGTTTAAAAAAATAAGGCACTTTTCTTGATCGGACTGAATCCTCAACGTCTTGCAAATCTCCATGACTTCATCCACATTGAAGGTAGCTTTCCCATTTATCTTTGCAGACAAAGTATTCTTGTTCATTCCTATGGCTTTTGCCAGTTGAATCTGCGACATACCCGCTCCGACAATCGCCGCTTTCAACCGATTCGTGTTAATCACATCACGTCCTCCTTTCATCCCATTTTCGGGACGACACGACTATAACACAACTCAATGGATTCGTCAACCACTTTCGGGATATTTTATTTTATTTTTTATCTTTTATATTGCAAAATTGGGACGCTCATAGTACAATAAGGGCAAAGAGGAGGTGTATCCCTTGAGCGAAATTTCCGAAAAACTCTTAGCTCGATTTCTTGAGCTGAGCGAAAATTCTCAATTTTCTTATACCGATCTTTCTAACCTTACCGGCATTTCCCGCTCTGCCTTGCAGCGGTATTTGACAGGTGAAACCAAGAAATTCCCGCTTGATCGTGTCGAACTGATTGCAAAAGCGCTTAATCTTCCTATGGCTTCTGTTATGGGTTGGGACACAGAAGCCGCTCATTCTTATGTTCAAATTCCAGTTGTAGGTCAGGTTATCGCGGGCATCCCTACCCAAGCCCTTGAAGATATCATCGACTGGGAAGAAATTCCCGCTGCAATGGCTGCACGCGGCGATTACGTAGGTTTACGCGTTAAAGGGAACAGCATGGAACCCCGCATTTGCGCAGGCGATGTCGTCATCATTCGAAGGCAAGATACGATTGAAAGCGGTGAACTGGCCGTCGTTTTTGTCAACGGCGATGAAGCCACTCTAAAAAAGGTCAAGCGTGTTGACGGAGGCATTATGCTCGTCGCTTTTAATTCCAGTGTTTATGAACCGCATTTCTACTCTAACAAAGAAATTGCCGATCTGCCTGTCAAAATTTACGGAAAAGTCGTTGAATTGCGCGGAAAATTCTAGATTAGAAAGGAGAATCCTTCCCATGCTGTTTCTTGCTGCTGTCTGGATGTTCTCATTTCCACTTATTCTTATTTTGTCTTACTGTTACCCTTCTTATTTGGAGCTATTCCACTCTCTTCTTATCTTCTATTCCATCGCCACTTTTGTAATCACCCTTAAAAAAGACGAACTTATGTTCTGTTTTTTCCCATTTTTTATATCTGTTGGCTCAATTATTAGCATTTTAACAAATCATCCTCTTCCAGAATCCTATCAGCTATATTTTGCTTGCAGTACGCTTATTCTGTGTTCTGGCATTATCCGTGCAATAAATCGTCCTTCTGAATGTGAAGGCGTCTATATTCCATTTCAAAAGAAGCATAGTAATGCTGAAACGCTAAACAGAATATTAAACTCTCATGATGCCTCAAATCAACTTGATCGTTTTCAAATTCAGAACAAAGATCTATGTAATCTAATGAAACAAGACCCCGCTTTTAATGATATGATTGTTTATAGTCTTGAGCATGAATTATATATGAAAAAAGTAATTGATTTATATATAAAAAGGAGAAAACCTTATCATCCCGATTTTTTCAAAAAAATATATGCCGATGCAACACAAGCAACTCTAGATTCACAAAAAAGTCAAGAATATCTAAATAACTATATTCTAAAGCTAAAAAAAGATAATCAGGATTGCGAAAATATACTGCAAACAATCCGTTCAGAATAACCAACCCCAAATACACACCCATCAGCGTCGGCGGCGAAAGCGAAACCCGGAACGTTTGTATCCTGGGAAAAGCTGTCGCTTTCAGAAGTTTGTTGTAATAGCCTCACTACAACTTTTTCCCTCATGTGAGATTTGAAAGGTTTTTGCATTATGAAAACAAAACTATTCTCCTTTTTCTTTATCCTACTGTTTATTCCTTTTATCGGACTCTCGGAAAATAGTAGCAACATACCATTTCTTGACTTCGCGATAAACGATGATTTTGACACAATAATTCGCTCATTTGACAAAAAGAATCTCAAATATACTTTAACAACCTTCGATGATGATCAGAAATCTATTTCTGTCTATCTTAATTTTTATAATCTCCAAAGTGATTTTTCAGATTCATGGATTGATTTTGATTCTTCAGGCAACATACAAGAAATTTTCATTCCTTTGGAATCAAACGATGTTTCAGACATATACCCCGTATTAAGCGGTTTCTTGGGAAAAGCCGATCAGATTTTTCTTCCATCAAATATTGAATCAATTATAGACTCTCCAAGCATCGAAATCTATTTTCCCGTCATACTTGCTTGGATTAACGACGATGTTGTCTATGAACTTTCGATAACATCAGAATTTACCGTTGAAGCCATTTCTCACATGTTTTCAGGCGTCAATTTTAATCCCGATAAAAAAATATATTTTTCTGACATCTCGTTCTCCGTTTTTCCGCGTAACATTTACGATATAATTTCAAAAGAATACAATTAAAAATCGAAATAGCTTTTATAAAAAATACCCCGCCCACGCAGCCGCACGAGCGAGGCAAGGTGTCATACATGCTTTTACACCACGCGTCAAGAGGGAGCAGTTGCCGAGAAAATCTCGGTTACTGCCGGAATGCCGTCTTGTTTGTTCATACCCGTAAGCCAATCATTAATCAGAAAGAGCAAACTTTCACAAAATGCAACTCTTTCCAAAATGGAAATAGTTGCAGCACAACCATTTTTCCAACCTCACGAAAATGGTCAACAAAAAGAAACCCCGCCCGCGAAACGCGAGCAGGGCAAGAACAATCCTATCATTGATTTAATTCGTTTTCACAGATTTGATGTGCGTCGTCAATCCATCAATATGTTTATTCAAACTATCCTTGATTCCTCCCTTGTTGAATAAAAAAAGCCCTTGGGGTCGGCACATCCCTTATGGTGGGAGGCGTACTGGCCAAGGGCGGATAAGACACGATAGCGACAGGCATATCGTGCAGTTATTATATGCCCATTTTTGCAAAAAGTCAACTGCTTTATCTCATAAAAGCGGAAATCCTTTTTTTCAAAAACACTTTTACAGCAGATATGCCAAATGGAAAAGTGATACTTTCCAAAATGGAAATAACCACTCTGTATAGTACTATTTGAATACAAATGGTCATCAAAAAAGCGCCGGGTTGCTTTCCCGACGCAATCTCTTTTCTCTTATCGACTCCCGGCCAGAATCCGCTGAATGGCCATGATATCCAGCGGATGCAGCCGCCCGATCTTGTGTACCATATCGCGATATTCAAGGCGCAGCCGCTTTCCAATGCGCACGGTGGACGGCTTCTTTAGCCCCGCCGCCTGCCATTGCTGCAAAGCGTATTCGCCCCATTCGTTCCGCGGCGCGTGAGAGGTCACCTTCAGCGCCAGCACAAAGATTTCGCCGGAGCTGGTCACCACGACCGGGCGCTTTTTGACCTCCAGCGAATCCTCAAACCGGACGGACGCAAACCAGACTTCCCACGGTTTAATCGTCATCGTCCCAGTCCTCCGCAAACGCTTTCGGAATGATGGGGGTTCCGTCCGCATCCCGTGCCGGAATGTAAACGTCCGCATCCTGCTCAACCTCGTCAAAGGCCGTCAGCGGGCGCTCCGCATCGAAGCAGGTGCGAATCAAATCCTTCGGAATGGCTCCATGCCCGCCTACGATGCTCCACGGAGAGCCCGGCTTGTGCGTCATGTTGACAAGGCTGGACGTGGCATATTTGTCGTATTCGCGGGCAACGTCGAGCAGAAGGGCGAACTCATCCTCCGTAAACGCCCCTGCATCCGGCAGCGTCCCTTCGATGCCGTCCCGTCCGTTCTGCTTGTAAGCATTATAAACCTCCGGCACGACAGGGCCATATGGCCACGCTTCAATTTCTTCCTGAAACAGCGGTTTCCCGTATCGAGCGAGATACCAGCCCTGAGCAAAATACAACAGCTTCTGCAACCGCAGATTCGTCATCAAATCGCCCTGATCGCTGCTGGCCTGATCGTTCGCAAGGCCGATGAAGAACTTCGCAACATCCTGTACCTTTGCCATATTCAACACCTCCTCTTCATCGTGTCCACCTGTATCATATTCTAAAATGGCATTCAGGTCAAGTGTTCAACAAAAAAGATTCGCAAATGCGCAGCACTTTCCGCCCGTCTAATCCACATGGGACGCAAGGCGTGCGCGTAAAATCCAGCACATGATTGGAGGAAAAACATGCCTTACGCCATCCATTTAAGAAAATCCCGCGCCGATCTGGAAGCTGAAGCCCGCGGCGAGGGCGAAAGCCTTGCCCGCCACCGTGCGCGGCTGCTGGCCTTTGCCGAGCGTGCCGGGCTGCCCATCGTGGCCGAGTACAGCGAAATCATCTCCGGCGACCGCCTGTCCGAGCGCCCGGAGATGCAGCGTCTCCTCGCCGACGTGGCGAGCGGAAAGTATGACGGCGTGCTGACCGTCGAGGTCTCCCGCCTCACGCGCGGCGATCTGATGGATCAAGGCCGCATCATGAACACGTTCAAATACTCCGGCACGAAGATCATCACGCCCGAGCACACCTACGACCTCTCCGAGGATTGGGATGAAGACGTGCTCCAATCCGATCTGATGATGGCGCGCCGCGAGTATAAGTATATCAAAAAGCGTATGCAGCGCGGCAGACAGGCTTCCGCCTCCGAAGGGCTTTGGCAGGGCCGCGTGCCTTACGGTTATCAAAAGGTCAAAGTTCGCCCCGGTAAGGGCTATACGCTTGAGCCTGATCCAGATCAAGCGCCCGTTGTCCGTATGATTTTCGATATGTACGCCCGTGAAAAGATC
This sequence comes from uncultured Clostridia bacterium, assembly GCA_934636105.1. Lineage (GTDB taxonomy): Bacteria > Bacillota > Clostridia > Christensenellales > Aristaeellaceae > Ventricola. Next base: position 3,880 of record CAKTZR010000028.1, on the reverse strand, counting down.
GGCTGCTCGACCATCGCCCAGCGGCTCAACGCACTCGGCCTGCGCACCAATACCGGCCATGTCTGGACAAACAGCTCCGTGATGTGCATCAGCAAAAATCCCGTTTATGCAGGCTTCGTCGTCTGGGGCAAGCGCACCTCCGTCACCCGCATGGACGCAAACGGAACGCTTTCCACCTCCCGCGTCGTCAACGCTGCGCCGATTCTCGCGCCGGGTAAGCATCCCCCGCTCATCGACCAAGCAACTTTCGACGCAGCGCAAAACGTCCGCGCCTCGCACGATCTCACGCGCTGCCATTCCAGCGCACCGGTTCGCAATCCCCTCGCCGGGCTGGTTTATTGCGCTATCTGCGGTAAAGCGATGGTGCGTAAAGATAACGGCAATTCGCTCGGCTCGAAATACGATATGCTCAAGTGTCCCACGCCCGGCTGTCCGACCACCGCCACCGCGCTGTCCATCGTCGAAAAGTCGATTCTTGCCACGCTGGATGATTTTGTTCTGTCCGTTTCCTCGTCGCCAGCCGCTCCTGTGCCGGATCACCGCGCCGCGCAGCTCGCCGCCGCACAGGCTACAATCGACCGCCTCCAGCAGCAGCGCAAGCGCATCTACGCCGCCTATGAAGAAGGCGTGTACGATTCTGCCGCCTTTGTCGCCCGCCGCGCCGAAAAGGATCAGGAAATCCGCGCCGCTAAGGAAACGCTCGAAGCCTTACAAACCTCCGTCGAACCCACTGACGAAGAAGTGATGCGCGCCAACCTGCCGCTCATTATCAGCGTGCTCGAAGCCTACGATACCACTGCCGCCCCGCTTGAACGCAATAAACTCCTCAAATCCGTTTTTTCCCGCATCGAGTATACAAAAACACGCCGATGCTTTAGAAATGAAAACCCCGCAACCGCGCTCTCCCTCCATTGCTACCCTCGAAGGCATATAAAGTAAAGGGGTATCATGCAGAGAATGATTCATCGCACACTGAATCCGCAAACTCCTCGCACGGCGGCACCTCGCAATAGCCATAGCTCGGCACGAGAATCTCGACCTTCGCCAGCACCTTGAGCACCACCGTCACGCAGATTTCCAGTTCAAACACGTTGTTGCGCAGATATGTACCGGAGACGCAGATCGCGGAAACCATCGACTCGATGTTATATGGCACGATGGATTCATCTGGGATGGAGAGCAGCACATCGCGATCCACCGTCACCATGCCTCGGCCGATGTATTCCCGGCAGGATGAATCCGTAAACAGGATGTCGATGGGCACGTCGATCTGACAGCGCACGCGGCCGAAACACGGTCTGTCGCACAGACGCTCCACCGACAGATTGCGAATCACGCCCTCCGTCGAGGTCGAACGGCAGCTTTCAAACGTGATCGGCATGTTCGGCTGGGTGTTGGCGTTCTCCTGCGGATCGCCGTTCGGACCGTTTCCGGTGGGCACAAGGCCGTAGCTGAGCAGCGTCACCTTCTGCTCCTTGAGCTGTTCCTGCATCAGGCAGCTGTCATAAACCCGCTGCACCTGAATGCAGATTTTTTCGTTCAGGCCGCTCAAGACCTCGTTGCCGTTCATGTTGCAGGGACAGTGTGTCGAGCCACTATTTTTATAGCTGTAAAAAGACATAAAACACACGCCTCCTTGGGCTGGTCTCATGAGGGAAATTCCTCACGATTCCACATTATGCCCGTTCGGAAGGCGTGTGCGTGATTATGCGCTGTGCTTCTTTTCTTCGTCGTGCTGCTGAATGCGCTTGAGCTGCTCAAACGGCCCCTTGTGCCGTCTGGATGCGGCGGTCGGGTTATTGCGCAGCGCATGTTCGGCGCGCAACAGGCGGCGTTCGCGGGTCCGGCGCAGTTCCTCGCTCTGACGGTCGTACTTCGCCTTGGCTTCCTCCACCTCTTTGCGCAGGGCGCTGACATCCGGCAGATAGCTGGCCGCCTCGTTGAGAATGCGTTCAAAGTTGGCAAAGCGCTCCTTCGCGCCGTCTTCGAGGCTCAAACGCTTCTGATCCATCATCTCGCGGACGCGGTCGCGCGCGGCGGTCACGCGCTTGGCGCTGGCCGCAAGCTCCTCCTGCTTGCTGTCCACATGGGCGGCAAAATCGCGGATCATGCCGCTGACATGCTCGTTGATGGAATCCAGCCCGCCATGCAGGGCTTGCAGCTCCTTGGCGTAGCGTTCCATGGATTCCAGCAGCGCGCGCAGATCGAGGGCGCGGCGGACAGCGAAGCCCGTATCCACCACGGCGAAGCCCACGAGAACCGCGGCCGCCGCATCCGCCATCGTCAGCGGAATCATATAGATATAGTTTTTGACGAACGGATTGACCACGCTGACGATCACCACGGAAAACACCGCCCACGTCGCCGCGGACAACGCGCAGATGTATCCGTTCAGATTCAGCGGCCTTTGAGAATAATCCCAATAGCGCACGTGGAAAAGCGACTCCATCAAAAAACCGGTCACATATTCCAGCAGCGAGGCCGCAATCGTGCCGACCAGCGCCACCAGCGCCACGTTGCCTTCCACCGGCACGCACGTGAGCAGAATGCCGACCGCGCCGAAGCCATAAATCGGCAGAATCGGCCCAAACAGGAAGCCGCGGTTGACGAACCGACGTTCCTTGACCAGATAAAGGAAGACTTCCCAGCACCAGCCGCAGAAGCTGTACAGAAAAAACAACAAAACCCATTGGCTGACGCTGTATTCCTCCAACAGCATCGCCCTGATTTGCTCCAGCAAAGTATTCCCTCCCGAATTTCTTGCTGAACTGATTATACGATACTTCCCATTTTCTGTCAATCCGCCTTAAATTCTGGCCATGTTCTCCCACTTGCCTTTTTCAAAGCGCCAGGTGTAGACCACCGCGCGGAACAGCCAGTCCACCAGCATCGCGAACCACACGCCCAGCGCGCCGTATCCCATCTTCACGCCGACGACATAGCTGAGCGCAATGCGGAAGCAGACCATCGAGCCGATGGAAAGCACCATCGTGAATTTCACATCGTTTGCGGCGCGCAGGGCGTTGGGCATGGAGAGGGCCAGCGGCCAGAGCAGCATCGCAAAGCCGTCGTGGATGAACACCAGCTGCGTTGCCAACTCGCGGGACGCAGGCGAAAGCGTGTAGAGATTAAGAATCAGCGGCAGCGCGGCCAGCAGCACGACGTTGACCGCGACCATCATCGCGTATTCAATTTTGAGCAGCTTGCGGGTGTAATAACGCACCTGATCGTTGTCATGCGCGCCGACACAACGTCCGACAACCGTCAGTATCGCGAGATTCATCGCTGCGCCCGCCAACACGCCCACGCCGTCCAGATTATTGGCCACAGCGTTGGCGGCAATCTGCACCGTGCCGAATGTGGAAATCATGCTGACGACGACGATGCGCCCCAGCTCAAAAATGCCGTTTTCAATGCCGCTGGGAATGCCGATGTAAAGAATCTGTCCGACAAGCGTCGGCTGGAAGCGCGTCATCTGGTCGAAGCGGACATACAGCTGGCGGTGCTTGTTCAGGCTCAAAATGAACATCACCACCGCCGCCATCACGCGGGAAAGCAGCGTGGAAATCGCCGCGCCCGCCACGCCCCATTTCATACCGAAGATGAGGATGGAGTTGCCGACGAGGTTCATCACGTTCATGCCGAGGGAAACCAGCGTCGGCGTGCGGGAATCGTTCATCGCGCGGAACAACGCCGAACTGGAGTTGAACGACGCGAGGAACGGGAAGCTGATCGCCGAGACTGTCAGATAGGTCAGCGCGGCCTGCATCACGTCCGCATCGATCTGACCGAACAGCAGCGAAAGCAGCGGCTTTCTGGCCACAAGCGAAAGCACCGTGAACAGCAGCGCACAAACCGCCGTCACCACCATCAGCTGGCT
>CAKTZR010000027.1 GCA_934636105.1 uncultured Clostridia bacterium | reverse complement strand
TCCATCGTGTAGGTGAAGGTCAGGCCGAGGGCAACCGCCATCGTGGCGGAAACGCCCGGCAGCGCGCCGAAAATCGTACCCAGGACGATGGCGACGCAGACCATCAGGAACATGCCCGGATTAAATACGGCAGCTGCGCCGGAGGCAAGAAGTTGTCCCATACTCATAATGCTGTCGCCTCCTTAAAAGATGTTCTTGACTGCGGCCACGATGGATTCGAGCCACAGCGCGAAGTTGCGCAGGAAGCTGATCGTGCCGCGCGGCAGGTTGACGCTGAGCATACCGCTGAACACGATATACAGCACCAGCGTGATGCACACGGAAGCAATCAGCAGGCGGACGATGTTCTTCTCGCCCAGCAGCATGCCGTAGAAGAAAAGCACGAACAGCGCGGTGACGATGAAGCCGACCGTCTCCAGAATGAAGGACGCGGCAACCATAATCACGATGCCCAGGAACAGCTTGCTCTTGAGGAAGCCGGGGATGCTTTTCACGAAAGCGCCGATGGAGAAATCCGGATTGCCCTTGTTCTTCTTGATGATCTGGATGATGTTGATGATGATGCAGATCTCAAGCAGAATGATGATCGTCTTCGGCCAAACGTCCGGCTGGAGCGCATAGGGGTTTCTCGCAACGCTGGCGGGAACCGCTGCTTCCAACACATGCGTGAAGAACGTGAAGCCAAGGAAGATGAAGAGCAGAATGTTGATAATCAGTTCAAACACAGTGCTGCAACTCCTTTGTGATTGAGAAAGAGGGGAAGCGCTTCCCCTCTTTCCGTGTTGACTTTCTCAGAATCCGTTCAGAATCGTTTCACGGATTCAGCGGATAGAGGCTGATTACTTCAGGTCGTCGTAATCCTTCACGAGCGTGCCCTGCTCGACCATGTAGTCATGCAGGTCCTTGTACTCGTTCTGGCAGAAATCGACGGTCTCCTGGCCCGGAGCCGGGATCGGACGCTCGTCGTAAGCGGCGTTGTGGGTGAATTCCTTCCAGGTGTCAGACTGCTTGGCTTCCTCGATCGCGGCCACCAGCGTGTCGATGGCTTCCTGCGGGGTGCCCTTCTTGGCGAAGATGCCGCGCCACGGACCCATGATGGAGTCAATGCCGTTCTCAACGGAGCACTGGAGGTCAGGAGCGATGCTCATGCGGTTCTCGGACAGCGCCAGAATCGGCACGATGTCGCCGGACTCGATCAGGCCGGAGATATCGTCCCAGCCGCAGACGTACAGGTCGCAGTGGCCGCCAACCAGCGCGGAGTTCGCGTCGGAGCCGGAGGAGTACGGAATCTCGAGCAGGTCAAGGCCTTCGGTCGCCTGAGCGAGGGACGCGCCGTCAACACCGGTCGCGGTCAGCATCGCAACGGAAACCTCAAACGGATGATCCTTGATGTAAGCCTGGAGCTCAGACCAGGTGCTCACACCGAACTTGTCCAGAGAGAGCTTGGAAGCCACGATGGCGTTGATGGAGTGAACCAGAACGTCTTCGCACTCGAACTCGGTCTTGAAGTCCATCGAGGTGTTGCCCAGCATGTCCTGGATGTACAGGGACTGCGTGCCGAGCATGAAGGTGTAGCCGTCGGCCGGCTGCTTGTAGGTGTACTCAACGCCGTTGACGCCGGAACCGCCTTCCACGTTCACAACCTCAACCGGAACGCCCAGGATATCCTGGAGCAGCGTCGCCAGCGGACGCAGGGTGGAGTCAGCGCCGCCGCCGACGCCCCACGGGCAGACGAGGTCGATCTTGCGCTCGAACTTGAATTCGGCGCTGGCGCAGGCCGCAAGGCCCAGCACCATCACGAGAGCGATAGCGAGACATACGAGCTTCTTCATAGGTTTAACCTCCTTTTATTTCCTAAGCCGGTTTTTTGTCTCCGGCTCAAGTTTTCTTTATACAGGCCGCTTCACATCCGACCCGAACGTGTAGCGCTCAACGAGACACATTTCCCAACTGACCATCCCGAAGTTCTTGCGCTTTTGATAGGAATATGATAATATAAGGGAGGCCATAATGCAAATATTGATTTATGTATGCTTCACATAATCTGAACATTATAGTCCTTGATCTGTATAGCTTTTTAACGGCTCTTTATATCGTCTTGATGCGATTTTTTTGTTTTCGCTCTGAAAATGGGGGATTACTTTGAATTTTAAACACATCAATTATGTGCTCACCGTGCTGACCGAAGGTTCCATCACTGCCGCAAGCAAAAAGCTGTTCGTCTCTCAGCCTGCCCTTTCACAGACCATCAAGCTCATCGAGCAGGATTTGGGCGCGCCCATCTTCGACCGCTCCACAGACCCCATCTCCCTCACCTATGCCGGCCAACGCTATGTCGAAGCCGCGCAGGCCATGCTGGATATCGACCGGAATCTGCGCGCCGAAATCGCCGAAACCAAAAAAGAGGTACACGGCCGCATGCGCGTGGGCATTTCCAGCCAGCGCGGCATTCAGCTTCTCCCCCTCATCATTCCGGAATTTATCAAGCGCTACCCCTTCGTCAAAATCGATCTGCTCGAATACGGCAGCGATACCCTTGAGCGCCTCACCGCCGAGGGACAGTGCGATCTGGGGCTGATTACCACGACCGCCAAACCAAACCGCCTCAATTATGTGCTGATCGAAAACGAACAGGTTGTGCTGATGGCCGCGCGCTCCACCGAACTGGCGCACCGCTTTGACGACGGCCAGCCCATCGATATCAAGGACGCGATGAACGAAAAATTCGTCTGCATGACCGAGGGCCACAGCATCCGCACCATTCAGGACCGCCTTTTTGAGCGCTATCACCTCAAGCCCAACGTCATTCTGGAAACCAATAACATGGAAGCCGGCAAGCACGTCGCCGCGCGCGCAAACGCCGTCATGCTCATTCCCCATGTCTACGTCGTCAATTCCATGGAGCTGAAGTACCGCGTTCAGTGCCACCCCATCAAGAACAACGACTATGAACGCCACTTCTTCCTCAGCTACCGCAAGGGCATGTATTTGACCAAGTATATGGAGGATTTCGTGCGCATCGTCTGCGATAAGCTGAATGTGCCGTTCAATATGGCGGGGCAGGAAGTGTGATTTTGCATTGCAAACCCAATATTCTATATGAAAGGGGCTGTGTCTTTCCACAGTCCCCTTTTCTTTATATGCCTTCCTCCGCCATCCATCTGGCCGCGTCCTGCATCAGCCGTTCATAGGCCGGCACATTCACGTGTTCGCCGACAAAGCAGCAGACCAACGGCTCTTTCGTGTACAGAATGCCCACGTCATGGGTGATTCCGTCGTCCTCTCCGGTCTTATGCGCCACGGGAACGCCCATCGTATGCAGAAAGAACGGGAGCTTGCCGTTGAGCCGCTGATCCTTCAAAATGTCGAGCATCTGCGCGCTGGCTTCTTTCGAAACAATCTCGCCGCGGTACAGCTTTTCCAGCAGCATCCCCATTTCGCCCGCCGTGATGCTGTTCTCAATGCCCCTTGCACTGGCCGCACTGTCAAAAAGCAGGCGGCGCAGGCTGGTCTTCTCACAGCCAAGCTCACGAAGCGTTTGATTTACATTGTCCATCCCGACACGCCGAATGAGAATGTTCGTCGCCGCGTTGTCGCTGACGATGATCATCAGTTTGGTTAAATCCAGCAGCGTCATTTCAATGCCCGTGTGCATCGCCTTGAGCGTGCCGCAGGAGGGCAGGCGCTCGTCGTCGGCCAGTCGATGGATTTCATTCAGGCTCAGCAGCCCGTCCCGCGCCTGCCGGAAGACCTCGATCATCACCGGGATTTTGATGACGCTCGCCGCCACAACGGGCTTGTCCGCCGCATAAGCGTGCGTGTCGCCCGTGACCAGATTTTTTACATACACGCCCGTGCCGCCGCCGAGCTGCTCCAGCGCCGGGACGAGCTTTTCCCACGCGCCCATCACGCTTTCCCCAGCAGCGCCGCGCCGATGATACCCGCATCCGCGCCCAGCCGCGCCAGCTCGATATGCGCATGCGGCATGGTCTTGAAGAAGATCAACGGCTCAATCGCCGCGCGCACCGCGTCGAGCAGGTATTCGCCCGCCATCGATACGCCGCCGCCCAGCACGATAACCTCCGGGTCGAGCACGTTGATGATGCTGATGATGCCGTGCGCCAGCCCCTTCACATAGCCGTCAAACACCTGCTTGGCCGTCTCGTCGCCCTCTTTCGCGCAGTCGATGACGATTTTCGCGTTGATTTTTTCGGGATTGCCGCCGCAGCGCGCAAGAATTGCGCTCTCCGGGTGTTTCTCCGCCGCGCGCTTCGCCTCGCGGATGATGGCTGTCGCGGAAGCATAGCGCTCAAAGCAGCCCTTGTTGCCGCAGGTGCAGGGTTCACCGTCCATTTGCAGGATCATGTGGCCGATTTCCGAACCGATGCCGTGCGCGCCGGAATACGGCCTGCCGCCTATCACAATGCCGCCGCCCACGCCCGTGCCCAGCGTAATAAAGACGCTGGACTGCGTGCCGCGGCTCACGCCCGCAATGGATTCGGCATAGCCCGCCACCGTCGCGTCGTTATCGACAATGACCTTGTTCGGCCAATATTTGTGCATCTCCTCAACAAATGGCACCTCGTGCCAGCCGAGGTTCGTGCAGAACGGAATCACGCCGGTTTTGGGGTCGCAGATGCCCGGCACACCCACGCCGATCGCCGCGATCTCCTTCATCGTGACCTTCGCCTGCCCGGCCACCCTTTCGCACAGCGCCGCGATATCGCGGATGATCTCCTGATAGGGCCGCTCCTTCATCGTCGGGGTCGAGCCTTTCGACAGGATTTCGCCGTTTTCGTTGACCACGCCTGCCTTAATCCCCGTTCCGCCCAAATCCACGCCTATGTACAGCATATGGTTTTCCTCCTCAATCCGCCATGCGGTTGTAATGCTTTTGCAGCCTGCGGTCCAGCTCGGCCACCGCGTCATAGCCTTCCGCCTTGAGCCGCCAGTTGCGCGCCGCGATTTCCACAATCGTCGCCAAACTCCGGCCGGGGCGAACGGGCAGTTCGATGAGCGGCAGCTCCACGCCCAAAATGTCCATCGTCTTTTCCTTGTTGCCCAGCCGGTCGTAATCCTTGCCCTCGCGCCACAACTCCAGATGGATCACCAGATCGATGCGCATGCGCCGGACAATCGAGCCGATGCCGAATATTTCCTTGATATCCACAATGCCCACGCCGCGCAGTTCCATGAAATCGCGCACCATTTCCGGCGATTCGCCAAACAGCGCGCGCCCCACGCGGGAGATATCCACCACGTCGTCGGCCACCAGCTGATGGCCGTGCTTAATCAGTTCCAGCGCGCATTCGCTCTTGCCCACGCCGCTTTCGCCCGTAATCATCAGCCCCACGCCGAATACGTCCAGCAGCACGCCGTGGCAGGTCTGCCGGGGCGCAAGCGCCTCGCTCATAAACGCAATGGCCTTGGCGGAAAAGATGCTCGTTTCCTCGTCCGAACCATACACCGGAACGCCGTTTTCCTGCGCCTGCCGAAGCAGTTCCGGCGGACACTGCATGCTTCTGGCGATGATGATGCAGGGAATGTCATACGAAAAATACTGCTTCAGCCGCTCGCCGAGCACATCCTCCGGCAGGCTGTCCAGATACGCCATTTCGGTTTTGCCGATGACCTGCGGCCTTTCGTAGGCAAATACGTCAAAATAGCCTGCGAATTGCAGGCCGGGCCTGCACAAATCAGCCATCGCGATGCACGGCTGCTTTTCCTTCTCCGCGTGGCTGATGGTTCGAAGCTCCATCGCGCCAGCCAGTTTTTCCGGCGATATGCTCATGCTTGTTTCCTCCCGTCCGTCTTATATTCATTATACCCCATCCCGGACGGAATGACCAGTAGCGTTCTTTATTTTTGCAGCAGCTTTTCGCTGGTCGCATCCATGCCGATGGCCCCCAGCGGCGCGGTGATCAAAATCGCCAGCACTGCGACGGACAGCACCAGTTTTCCGCAGGAAAGCCCCATCGCCAGCGGCGCCGCGCCGATGGCCGCCTGCACGGTCGCCTTGGGCAGATAGGCAATCACGCAGAACAGGCGCTCCTTTTTCGTCAGTCTTGTGCCTGCGACGCAAAGCGCAACGCCGATGGAGCGGATTGCCAGCGCCAGCGCAATGAGCAGCACCGCGCCAGCGCCGGCTTCCAGCGTATAGCGGATATCCACCGCCGCACCGACGAGCACAAACAGCAGTACTTCCGCCGCCTGCCACAGCTTGCCGATGCCCGCTGAAACCGCCTTCACATCGCCGCAGCGGCGCAGCATCACGGCCATGCCCATCACGCCGAGCAGGCCGGAAAGCGCCACTGTACCCTCCAGCCAGCCTTCCAGCGCAATCAGCAGGCAGCCGACCGCCAGCGTCAAAATGATGCGCATCGTATCCGCGATTTTTCCCCGCTCAAACAGCCGGTTCAGCAAAAATCCGCTGACTGCGCCGACAAGCGCGCCAAGCACGATGGAAACCGGCACGGCCGCAAAATCCGCCAGCCTTGCGCCACCACCCTGTGCCATCCGCGTGAAGGTGGAAAACAGCACGATCACATACACGTCGTCGCACGACGCACCTGCCATAATCATTTGCGGAATGCCCTGTTTGGTGCCGCGCCCTTCCTCCATCAACCTGACCATGCGCGGCACGACGACGGCTGGGGAGACCGCGCCGAGCACCGCGCCCATGACGGCGGCTTCCACGCGCGTTATGCCCAAAATGCCCGGCGCAAACAGCACAACGGCCAGCACCTCGAACGTTGCAGGCACAAACGCCATCATCACCGCCGAGCGGCCGACGCGCTTCAAATCGCCCAAATCGAGCGACAATCCCGCGCGCAGCAGAATCAGCATCAGCGCCAGCTTCCGCAGATCGCCCGAAATGGAGAGGATCGTCGGATCGAGCAGGCCAAGCGCATACGGCCCGATGAGGATACCGACCAACAGCATGCCGATGATGCGCGGCAGCTTCATTTTTTCAAAGACCGCCGCGCCCGCCAGCCCAAAGAGGAACACAAACGCCAAAGATGCAAACATAGAAACCTCCTTCAGTCAGCTTCGCTGACAGCTCCCTCAAGGAGGGAGCCTTAGCTGCGTATATGAGCTGCTTTTTCAAAAAAGCGTCTCATCCTTAACCCAAAATGGCTTTTTAACCGCATTGGAGCTTATACTCCCTGCCTCCCTCTTTGAGGGACGTTTGAAATCGTCGCCGCCAGTGGCGGATTTAGACGATGAAAAACGCCGCAGGTTGGCACGCCGCAGGCGTGACGGAAGGCGTAAAAAAAGCTGACGACTCCGCAACAAAGAAACGTTGCAGAAGTCATCAGCTTTAAAAAGCGGTTCAATGCTTTCGCATTCGGGAGAACTTCATTCCCGTAAACAAACTATACACCTTTTCAGGCGGTTTGTAAAGTCATAATCCCACCACTCTGCACATTTTCAAAATGCGCAGGGCTTTGGCGCTATGGAGGGTCTCCATCACCGCGCTGATTTTGTCCGCCGCGCTGACCAGCACCGTTTCCCGGTACCTGGGCAGGGCAATGTTGAGCGGGAACATGTGCTTTTTAATCACGTCGCACTCGATCTCGTTCAGCTCGAACTGCTTTTGCGCGTTGCAAAGCGCTTCTTTCGCGTGCGTGAAGCCGTGCAGCAGGCGCAGGTTGCCCGGATCGTGCCAATCATACATGAAGAAATCATGCAGCAGCGCGCCGCGCACCATGCTCCTTCTGTCCACATTCACCTTCCACTTGTCCGCCAGCCGCAGCGCAATGTAGCAGACCGACAGACAATGCTCGTACCGCGAAATCGCGCCGTGCTGATGGAACGTCCGCAAAGCCTGCATATCCCGGCTTTCCAGCACATCCCGCCCCAATTCGCACATCTCGCGGATCGTCGGATCGTTTTGATTCATATCAAGCGCCAATGGAATCGCCTTCTTTCAAAAGGAACGCGTTCAGTTGCCCACGATCGTCAGCAGATCGGTCAGCACGCCCGGATGGAGCACCAGCGAAGCGGAGAGCTTCGCGCCCTGCTTGGTCACTTCGCTCTTGATCTGGCTGATCTGGTCGTCGGTCAGCTGGGTCAGGTCGATGGCCTGGCCGCCCGCAAACTCGATTTCCTCATAGTCCGCCTGCTCAAGCGTCACGTTTGCGCTCAGCTTGAAGCTGTCCGAAAGCGTCAGGGACGCATCCGCCGTCGTGGCAAACGTGTCGCCGTCTGTCGTGGTGCTTCCGTCCACCGCGGCCACAAGGCTGCCCGCATCCTCGCCGTTGTCGCGATAGCTGACGGCAAAGCTGCCGGTGAACTGCTCCACGTCCGCGCCGCTGTCATCCTGATCGACGGCAAAGTGCATCGCGCTGTTCACGCCAAGTCCCATCGCGGTATCCGCCTTCGCGTCCTTCAGGTCGAGATAGCCGTTCAGGCCGCTGTCGTTCACGCCGTCCACGTCCAGCCCGGTCTTCGCCGTCAAGTCGCCGACCAGCCGCTGATCGTTCAGCAGCTGCATTTCGCCGTGGCTGGTGATCGTCGGCTGCTCGTTCTCGTCGTGATGGATGGAATAGGTGAACGCACCCTCATACGGCAGAACCTCGGTGAACTGTGGCATTTCCGCGTCAAAGCCGACGGTCTCGCCGAAATCGTCATAGCTAACGATCAGCTTGAGCACGTTGTCCGTGCTGTTTTCCCACACGTTGTCCGTGAACTTGACCAGCTTCTTGAACATGTAGGAAACGTCGTCGTAAGTACACAGCGCGCCGTCATCCTCGATGGTGTGGGAGAGCTGCACATAATCGGTCGCCGGATCAATCGTCTCATCCTTGAAGATGCTGTCGATCACCTGGCGCATCTGGTAGCGGGTCACGCCGTTTTCGGCCAGCACATCGGCCAGCGCCTGCTGGAAAGCCGCCTGCTCGTCGCAGATCGTCGCGCAGACGTTCCAGAACAGCGTGTTGAATTCATCCGCCTTGATGGTACCGACCATGCGCTGCGCCACCGCGTCGCGCGTGTCGGTCTCATCCAGATACGTGTCGTCAAAAACATACAGCTCGCCGGTATCCATCTGCGTGGCGGAAACCCAGCCGAGCAGATGGCTCATCACCAGCACGCTGATGTCCGAAGCGGTGATTTGCAGGCGCTCCATCGCCGGATAATCCGCGAAATCCGGATCATCCGCGCTCTTGCCCGCCACACCGGAAAGCAGGCTGTCCAACCCCGCGGAAGCTGCGCTGTTCAGCGCGCCCTGCGGCAGCGCAAGCACCAGCTTGCCCGTCAGGTTGGTCATGATCTGCACCGAGCCGTCCGCATAAATCAGCGCATCCGCGTTGAGCAGCGTCACGCCGTCGGTCTCCAGCGCCGCATGGATGCGCGCCGTGCCGAAATCGTCGTAAAACGACATGTGCAGTTCGGTTTTATTCAGCAGCGAAATCGCGGCGTTCAGCTTCTTTTCCAGCTTCGCGTCGCCCAAATTTTGCAGCGCGTCGCCCAGTTCCAAACTGAAACCGGCGTTCATATTCAGCTGGTTGCCCGCCGTGTAGCTGTCGGAAATTGCGGTGGTCGTCAGTTCGCCTGCCGCATAGTTGCTCTCCGCCAGAGAAGCGGCGGGCGAAAGCAGCATCGCGGCGCTCAAGCCGAAAGCCAGCGCTTTGTTTTTCAGACTCATAGGTTTCCTCCTTTGATGATCGTTACAGGCCGTTCGAAACCGCCTTTTGGGTCTTCTCGTCCATCTGCCGGTACAGTCTGCGGCTCAAATTCTGAACGGCCTGCTCAAACGCCTGCGAGAGCGCCGCGCCGTCCGCCGTCTCGCCCGAAACCACCTTCGGCGCTTCGCCGCCGACGGTCACGTTCAGCTTCGCGCCGCCCTCCAGGAACGTATTGCTGTCCATCAGCACCTTGCCGCTCACCTCGTCGGCGAATGTATAGCTGTCCGCGGCGTCATTCGTTGTCACAATGCGAATCACGTTTTTGCCCTCTGCGTCAATCTGATTCAGCCGCTGCATGCGTTTGCCCGGCGTATTGTCCTTGTGGGTCATGTTGACGGAAACGGTGATCTTTTCATTCAGCGTTTCGCCGTCGGCCGTCCATTCGTTTTTCTGGTTCACCTTGAGCACGGTGTTCACCGCGCTTCCGCCCAGCTTGCCGACGGATTTGAACATCGTGGAGACGCTCGTCTTGCCCTTGCGGTTCTTCTGCTCAATTTCGTCTTTGCGCGTGGCGCTGTAAGAGAGATCGAGGAAATTCGCATCGTCTTTCTTGGCGGTCAGCTCAAAGGTATCCTTGGGCGATTTGCCGCCGGGCTGGCGCAGATATCCGCTGATCTGCCACGTTTCCCCGTCGATGACAAGGCCGCCGCTGATATCCAGCTTGGTCAGCCGCTCGCCGTCGTCGCTCATCGTGCGCTTCACGTCAAATGCGGAAGCCGCCGCCGCGCCGAAGCCGACGGAATCCCCGGCATTCAGTCCTTCCAGCCACGCCGCGATTGAAGTCAGCGGCACGCGCTCCAAAATCGGCGTATCCTGCATGAACGTCGGCGCATCCACCCAGGCCGCTTCATCCGGCGTGGCGATACCGTAGGCCGTTCCGTCCAGACTGACGCGCGCGCCCTGCTCGTCCTGCGTCAGGGCGGCCTGCATCAGCGTTTCACCGTTTCGCGAAAGCGTCAGCTCGCTCGTCGCTCCATCCGCTTCGACGTGGAAGACCGCGCCTTCCAGCATCGCCTGCAAAACGGACAGGTTTCGCGCGTAAAACGCATTCTCCACCGTCAATTCCGCATCCATGCTGATCGTCGGATTCTCCCGCAGTTTTTCGCTCACCTGAATCAGGCCGGGCGAAAAGCAGCTGATGCTCGGCAGCTGCTGCGCGCCCGCACAAGCCGCAAACAGCACCATCACCAGCGCCAAAACCGCTCCTAATTTGTATTTCATATTGTCCTCCTGCCGGAACAAACGATTCATCGCGCCTTTTTCTTCCCGTTTGCGGGAAATATTTATTCGTCGCGCTCCGCAGGCTCGTCTTCCCACACGGCGACTTCATCGAGCGCCGCGCGATTGAGCGTCATCACGCCCGCCTGCACGTCCACCTTCTGCACCACGCGCTTGAGCGCCGGAATCATCAGTTCGCCGCGCGCGGTATCAAAAACGTAAACGTCGCAGACCGTGTTCGGCTTGAGCACATCGCGCAGCGTGCCGATAGATTCGCCGTTTTCATCCACCGCCTTAAGGCCGATCAGCTCGCAGACGAAGTTTTCATCCGCGCCCAGCTTGATGGCGTGTTTGCGATCGACGTAGACCTCCGCCCCGCGCAGGGCTTCCGCCGCGTCGCGGTCGCCTACGCCCTCCAGCTGCAAAAACGCAAATCCGTCGTAACTGCGGCCCTTGAGCACTTTCTTTTCCTCAAGCTGGCCGTTTCGCTTCAAAAAGACGCTTTCCAGCCGCGCATATCGGCTCATGTCCTCCGTCATCGCGCGCAATTTCACCTCGCCGCGGATGCCCTGCGGGCGCACAATTTCGCCGATTTGCAGATATTCCTGCTGCATGCTTTCCTCCTAAACACAACATGCCGCGCATCGCTGCGCGGCATGGTATGGTTTTCTTGCAGCGCTTAGAGAATCTCGACAAAAACGGGCTTCTCGCTGCGCGCGGTTGCCGCCTTGACCACGGAACGGATGGATTTGGCGATGCGGCCCTGTTTGCCGATCACCTTGCCCATGTCATCCGGGCCGACGCTCAGCTCGATGATGGTGGATTCGGGGTTGTCCACGGTTTTCACCTGAACCTGCTCCGGGTGATCCACCAGCGTCGAAGCGATATAGCGAACCAATTCTTCCATTGTCAGGCCTGCCTTTCCGGGCTGCGCCCGATCACGTCGCCCTTAGGCGATGGCGCCGGTCTTCTTGAGCAGCGCGCGGACGGTGTCGGTCGGCTGAGCGCCGTTCTTGATCCACTGCTGCGCCTTCTCGGCGTCGATCTTCAGCTCAACCGGGTTGGAAACCGGGTTGTAGTAGCCCAGCTCGTCGATGAAGCGGCCATCGCGGGACGCGCGCTCGTCAGCGACGACGACACGGTAAAACGGCTTCTTCTTCATGCCCATTCTCTTCAGACGAATCTTAACCATTGTGGTGTTCCTCCTTAAAACTCATAAAAGGTTGAATAATATATAACCTCAATCAAATGATTGTCGGCTTCCAAATTCAGCGCATCGGCGGGAAGCGGAAGCGTCCCTTTTTGCCGCGCGTCTGGTTCATCACCATCTTCATCTGCTTCTTCATCTCCTCGAATTGGCGGATGAGCTGGTTGACGTCCTGCACCGTCGTGCCGCTGCCCGCTGCAATGCGGCGGCGGCGGCTGGCGTTGAGGATTTCGGGGTATCTGCGCTCCTTGAGCGTCATGGAACGGATGATGGCCTCGGGCTTCTTCATCGCGTCGTCCGGGATATCGATATCGCCGATGGCGCTCATGCCCGGCAGCATTTTGAGAATGCCGGAAAGCGGGCCCATCTTCTTGATCTGCTGCATCTGGCTGAGGAAATCGTCGAGCGTGAAATCGGCGTTCTTCATCCGCTTGGCCAAATCGCCCGCCTGCTCCGGATCGATGTCGATGTTTTCCTGCGCCTTCTCGATGAGCGTCATCACGTCGCCCATGCCCAGAATGCGGGAGGCCATGCGCTCCGGATGGAACGCTTCCAAATCGGAGAGCTTTTCGCCCGTGCCCGCGAACTTGATCGGCTTGCCCGTCACCGCGCGCACGGAGAGCGCCGCGCCGCCGCGGGTATCGCCGTCCAGCTTGGTGAGAATCACGCCGGTGATTTCCAGCTTTTCGTTAAACGTGTTGGCGACGTTCACCGCGTCCTGACCGGTCATCGCGTCGATGGTCAGCAGGATTTCGCTCGGATGGACGGCTTCGCAGATTCGGTGAAGCTCCTCCATCAGCGCTTCGTCGATGTGCAGCCGGCCGGCGGTATCCAGAATCACCACATCGCGCTGATGCTGACGGGCGTATTCAATCGCTTCCTGCGCCGTCTTGACCGGGTCCTGCGTGCCGTGTTCATAAACCGGAACGCCGACCTGGCCGCCGACAACCTGCAGCTGCTTGATGGCCGCCGGACGATAGATATCGCAGCCGACGAGCAGCGGGCGCTTGCCGTCCTTTTTCAACCAGTTCGCCAGCTTGGCGGACATCGTCGTTTTGCCCGCGCCCTGAAGGCCGCAGAGCATGAACACCGAAATCGGGCCGGAGCTGAATTGCAGTCTCGCGTTCGAGCCGCCCATCAGCTCGGTCAATTCTTCATTGACGATCTTGATGACCTGCTGCTGGGTGCTCAGGCCGTTCTGCGCTTCCTGCCCGATGCAGCGTTCGGTGGCCTTCTTCACAAAGTCCTTGACAACCTTGTAGTTGACGTCGGCTTCCAGCAAAGCCATGCGCACCTCGCGCATCACCAGCTTGACGTCTTCCTCGGTCAGGCTGCCCTTGCCGCGCACCTTGCCGAACGCCTGCTGCAAGCGCTGGGTCAATCCTTCAAAGGCCATCTTACTCCTCCTCTTGTGAAAGCAGCCGCATCAGAATCTCCTTTGCGCGCTGCGTCTGCCCGCTCTCCAGAGCGGAGAGCCCTTCTTCAAGGCCCTGCGTCATGCTTTGATAGCGCTTGAGCAGCCCAAGCTGCTTTTCGTAATCCTCCAGCTGACGCGCCGCGCGGTGAACCGCATCGTAAACCCCTTGTCTGGAAATGCCCTCTCTTGCGGCGATTTCCGACAGGGAGAAATCCTCGTTGCAATATAAGGCAAGCAGCTTCTGCTGCCGCTCGGTGAGCAGCGGCCCATAAAAATCGAACAGCCAGCCGATTTCAATCCGATCCGCCACAGGCACCTCCCGCGTCAAGCGTTTCTCCTTGACAGCCTGAACATTGTATCACAGCATCTGTCCCATGTCAAGCATTTTCACTTGACATTTCAAATTTATCTCATGGGAAGTGCAGGAACCTGAGGTTCCTGCCGGAGTTTGAGGCAGAGCCTCAACGTTCCCCCGTTTCCTCCATCCTCTGTCCCCGGTTCACCACCGCGATGCTCACGCAGATCAGCACCAGCGCAACCGCATAGCGCAGCAGCGGCGCGTCGCTGTTTCTGTCCACCAGCAGCAGCGAGAGAATCACGCCGAAAATCGGCTGCAAAAACGTGTAAACCGCCACGCGCGAAACCGGATTCACCCGCAGCAGCACCGCCCAGATGGAATAGGCCACCGCCGAAAGCAGCGCCAGATACAGCAGCACGACGTAAGCAATCGGGTTATCGGAACTCAGCCTGCCGCCCGCCGCAAAGCCGCAGAGCGCCATCACCGCGCCGCCCAGCATAAACTGCCAGCCGCTCATGACCACCGGGCTGTCAAACTGGCCGAACTTCTTAATGAGACCCGTGCTGCACGCCGACGCAATCATCGAGATGATGACAAATCCTTCGCCGATAAAGCTCACGCCGCCGCCGAAGCCGTCCTTTGTCCAGTTGACGACGACCACGCCCGCCACGCCGATGAAGCCGCCGATCCACTTAAGCGCGTTCATCTTTTCCGAGCGGAAAATGAAGCACGCAATCAAAATCGAGGTAAAGGCCTGCAAGCCCTGAATAATCGCGCCCTTTGCGCTGGCGGTATGCGCCACGCCGATGTAAAAAAACACATACTGAATAATCGTTTGCGCCAGCGACAGCCTCACCACGTTGCCCCAGCTCGTCTTTTTCGGCAGCGCAGGCTTTTTGCGCGCGATGCTCTCAAACAGAATCGTCAGCAGGCCCGCAAGAAAGAAGCGGCAGCCGCCAAAGAGAATCTGCGTCGCCGTGTCGCTCGCCTGCACGCCGAAGTAGCGATAGCCCAGATTGATAAACGGAATCGCGCTGCCCCAGAGCAGGCAGCACAGGCTCGCCAGCAGCATCACCACCAGCGGCTTTGAAAGCGTTTGCTTGTTTTGCATCATCGTTCTCCTTTGTAGGGTTGAGGTTTCTTCATTTCTGTTCAAGCGTCAGGTCTCGCTTCGCTCCCTGACGCACAGATCCATTTTGCTTCGCAATAGGGAACGATGGGGCTTTGCCCCAAACCCCACCAAGAACCTGAGGTTCTTGGATTTCCCGCTTTCGCTTCGCGCTTATGATTTATTTTTTGCGTTTCAATCGGTTTGATGCAGCTTGGCTTTCCCATTTATCATCGCCTGATGCTCGCCCGCGATTTCCTCGTGCAGCCTTTCGCTGTTCCACGCCGCGTTGGTCGGCGTGAGCATCGCCTTGAGCGCCACGGGCGCAAGGCCCATGCGGCGGAACAGGCCGAGGAATGTGTTCATCATTCCCGCCGGAAAATTCGCCATCACCAGCATCTCGTCCTCAAAGCTCGCGCCGGAATAAACCGCGTCGGTCTTGTCCTCCAGGCCGCAGAGCGCCGCAATCGTCTGGGCGTATTCGTTCCTTTCCACCGGGCGGATGCGGATCTTGAGCCGCATCGCCGCGAGCCGAAGCTTCTGCATCTTTTCTCCGTGCAGGTTATAGCAAAGCAAAACAGGTTGTTTCATGCTTTTTCTCCTTCATCGAATCATGTCAAACGTCAGCCAGTCCGCCGCCGCGTCCTCGATGCGCGCGCCGCTTTCCAGCAGGCGCTTCGCCCACGCGCGGCCCTCCTTCGCATCGTCGTGCGCAAGGCCGCGAATCAGCGCGAGAATGGACAACTCAATCCAATACGCAAACGGCGCGCTCGTTCGCCGCTCCAGCTTCTTCATGCGCAGGTACAGTTCCGCGCCGTCCGCCGTGTCGTGCCAGAGATCGACGAACACAAAGTCCGCGCCCAGACTGGGCAGGCGCTTCTCGGCAAATGCAAACGCGTCCTCCTGCTCAACGACAATTTTCGCCCCGTTCGGGAACTGCGGCAGAACTTCTTCCTTGAACAGCGCAATCACATCGGGGTCGCGTTCGACCACCGTCACCCGCGAAACCTCCGGCTTTTCGCTCGCCCGAAACACAAAATAGCCCAGACCCAAGCCCATCGCCACGACGTGTCCGCGCGCATGCTGCACGGCTTCCTCCATCGTCGCGATTTCGTTCGGCGTAACGGTCATCCATTCGCGCCCATCCTCCAGCACGGCGGGATAAGCGATTTCCCGGTCAAAATATCCCAGCCGCGGAATCTCGCGTCCATCCGGCAGAATCAGCAGTTCATCCCGCACAAACAATTCATACGGCTGATAGCGCAGCGTGTCGAGCTTCCACCGCCCGCGCGTCTTTGGGGTAAAGCGAATGGTTTGAAGATAGGGATTGCTCAAAAACGCGTCTGCATCCGCTTTTCCAATCGACGGTCTGAAATACCGCTCGATTTTCGCCCTGTCCTCCACGCCGCACTGCGCCGCGAACAGCTGCAGCACAGCTTCCTGTTCGTCCACGCCGCAGTCCCGCGCCAGCGTCCGCACATCCGCCGTGTCGATCATCCGCGTCCAGCCGCCCAGCGCCATGCTCATGATTTGCAGCACGCGGAGGTTGTCATCATATACGCTCATTTGCGGATCTTCCTCATCAGGCCGCGCACCATGTCCTTTTCGCTCTCATCCATCGCGAACAGATACAGCCCGACGGCGTATACCGCCGCATACGGCACGGCAAACATCAGCACGCCCGCATAACCCGTGAACGCGTGCAGCCGCACCGCGACGATGCCCAGCGCGACAGCCGGGAGCATCGCCGGAACAATGCTCAAGATATGCTTCCAGAAATAGCGCATGTCCAGCCCGATGTGCGTCTGATAATACCAGTTCATGATGAAGCCGTTGCCCACGATCATCGAAATCGCCGTGCCCAGCGCGCAGCCGATGCCGCCGGACTTCATGCCCAGCGGAATGCTCACGATAGCGTTGCCGACAGCCATGCAGAAATACACCTTCGAGCGGAACTGGTGCATGTTTTTCGCGCGCTGGATTTCAATGCCGATGTTTTGAATCAGCGGCACCGTCACCGGCCCGATCAGCAGCAGCGCAATCCAGTACGCCGGGCCGTATTCCTCGCCGCCCCACGCGCGGATGAACGGCATACCCACAAAGATGAAGCCCGTCAGCACGAGCATCAGCAGCATGAATTGGATGCGCCCGACCCGCGTGAACAATTTCGTCAGCTGCTCGTCGCCCTCGCCGCGCGCCACAATGCGGTTGATCTGCGGCGTGAACACGCCGGAAATCGACGTAGACAGCGCCATGTAATATTGGTTGATCTGCGAACCCACGCCGTAAATCGCCGTCGCCGCCGTGCCGCTGATGATGCCCAGCAGCGTCGTATCCACCGTCCAGTTGATCTGGTTGATGATTTCGTTCAGGAAAATGAAGAACGAGAACCCCGCCATGTCGCGCAGCAGCCCGAAATCAAATTTGCCGAACGTGATGCGCATGTGCAGCTTTTTGAAGCAGTACCAGATGCTCACCGCGTCGCTGACAGCGGTCAGAATCAGCGTCACCATCACCAGCGCAACCGAGCCAAAACCCATCAGCAAAAGCGGCAGCATCACAATCGGGTTTAAAACCGTGCGCAGCATGCTCACCAGCCGCTGAAAGAGAAAACGCTCCTTCGCCGTGATATACGAAAAGAACACGCTCGCCGGGAAGGAAACCGCGATGTTGACCACCAGCAGCGCCATCAGAATTTTGGCCGTGTCCAGCTCTTTGGCCGTCAGGTTCGCGGCGAAGATGTTTTTGACGTTGGCCACCAGCACGCCGCCCGTCAGCAGGCAAAGCAGGCTGATGAAAAAAAAGATCGTCATGAACATACCGTTGATGCGCGCCACGCCGTCCTCGCCGTCCTGCACCTCCGCGCGGGAATAATAGCGCATGTAGGCGCTGCCCATGCCGAAGGAGAGCAGGCTCAGGTTGGAGACAAAACCGTTCACCAATGTATACAGGCCGTATTCGCTCTGCCCCAGCAGGCGCAGCATGACGGGCGTATACGTCAGCGAAATGAGGGTGGAGAGCGCCGTCTGCCCGTAGGAGAGCAGCACGCCCGCTTTCTTTTGATTCATGGTTATATTTCCTTTCGGGGAATTTCAATCAAACGGATCATGTGCGCAAAGCGAAGAAGGGGTCTGGGGACAATGTCCCCAGCAGGGTATGGGGCTGACCCCATCGTTTCCCCCATTCGCAAAGCGAAACAGATTCACGCGTCAGGGAGCGAAGCGAGGCCTGACGCTTTAAAAGCGTAAATCAATAACAGTTTACCTTTTTTCCTCCATGATTGCAAGCCCGGCTTTTGAGGGGCCATCAAAAAAAGCGTGAAACTTGTCCGCAATCGTGCTATAATCTTCTTGTTTTAAAAAAACATTACCATGCCGTTTCGGCAGGAGGTCACCATGTTTGATTCTTCCGCACTTGACGCATATCTGACCGGGCTTTGCGAAAAAAAGAATCTGCCCGGCGTAAGCGCTGCGATTCTCGGCCCGAAGGGGCTTGAATACGCCTTCAACTATGGCTATCGCGACGGCGCTTCCCTGCATCCGGTGGACAACGACACCATGTTCGGCATCGCTTCGATGAGCAAGTCAATGACCGCGCTGTGCGCCTGCATTTTGGCCTGCGAGGGCAAGCTGGATTTGAACGCGCCGGTTTCGGATTTCTTCCCGGAATTTGAGCTGGCGGGTCAGCCGCGCGAGGCGGCGACGGTGCGCATGCTGGCGATGCACACGGCGGGCATTCCGCCGATGGAGCCGCTGGAATGGTCGATCGCGATGAATAGCGAGGGCCGCAGCGAAAACGACTGGCTTCGCGAAATGAAGCGCACCGCGCCGAACAGGATGGAGACCATCGACGAGATCATCCATTATATCGCGCACTGCGGCTATAACACGCTCGGCGCGCCGGGCGAGGTCATGAGCTATTCCAACGAGGGCTACGCCATTCTCTCCTATATCATCGATAAGGCGGCGGGCATGCCGCTTGAGCAGTTCATGGCCGAGCGCATCTTTACCCCGCTGGGCCTGACGCGGACGATTCTGGATAACGGTATTGACGCGGCGCGCGCGCTTTCCGGCGGCAACATCACCAGCCTGTTCGAGGTTGAAGATGGAAAGCGCGTCTGCGACGACAGCTGGAGTGTTCTGCCGCCGTTCCGCGGCTGTGCGATGGTCAAATCCACCTCCCGCGACATGGCGACGTATTACCGCATGATTGCGAACATGGGCATGCACGAAGGCCAGCAGGTCATCCCGGCGCATGCGGTCGATCTGCTGGTCGGGCGCTATCATCCGCTGTCCACGCTGCTGACGATGTGCATGGGGCTGAATAAGCGCGAGTTTGCGGGGCATGTGCTTTGCGAACACGCGGGCGGGCTGCACGGCGTATCGAGCAAGGGCGGTCTGCTGCTGGGCGAGGGATACGGCTTTGCGGTGCTCTGCAACCAGGGCGACGAGGACATGGACGCGCTGCTTTACGGCATGTTCTGCGCGGTGATGGGTCTGCCGCTTGATACAAATCTGGATTGGTTCGTTCCGGCGAAGCGCGATTTCAGCGCGCCGCTGATGATTCGCGGCCGCTACATCGGCCACGAGGGCGTGCCGAGCATCGTCTGCATCCACTGCGAGGAGGACGGCAGTCTGCTTCGCGGCACGCGTGACGGCGAAGATTTCCATTTGATTTACTGCGGCGGCACGCGTTTTCTGGCCGTGAAGCCGGAGGATCCGACCACGGTCGTCTGCCATTTGGAATTTTTGATTCATGCCGGCCGCGCATGGGGCGTTCGCGTCGGCACGCGGGTTTTCGAGCGGGATTGACGGAGACGGAGCATCCTCGGATGCTCCGTTTTTTGTATATAAAAGCCCTTCTTCGGTCATCCTTCTCTCCAAAGGGAGGAATAACCATGCTCGAAATCATGAAAACCCGTCTGCATCAGGTGCGGGAATGGCTGCTCGATTATGCCTATCTGGTGACGCTGGGCGCGATGATCGCCGTCATCGCGGGCACGGCGCTTTATACCGATCATCTGCATCGGCGGGAAAATGTGCAGGCCGCCGCGCCCGCGCCGGAGGTTGCGCCCTCCCCCACGCCGTCCGTCAGCCCCTCGCCCCTGCCGACGCTCGCGCCCATCCGCGCGCTTTCCACATTCGGCATGGTTCGTCCCGTTTCCGGCGGACAGCTTCGCGGTTTTTCCAACCAGCCCGTTCTCTGGCAGGCGCTTGACTGCTGGCAGGCGCACCCGGCCATCGACTTAGCCGCCGAATCGGGCGAAACCGCCGTCTGCATGCGCGACGGCGTGGTGCTTTCCTGCATGCGCGACGAGCTTTGGGGCTGGCGCGTCGAAATCCGGCAGACGGATGAAAGCGTCTGCGCCTATGCGGGGCTTTCCTGCGCGCTTGTGCAGGCGGGGCAGACCGTCGTGCGCGGACAGGCGCTCGGCGACGTGATGGATCGCATTCCCGCGGAAAGCGAGCTTGGCCCCCATCTGCACCTTGCCCTTTTCCAAAACGAACAGGCTGTCGAGCCGGTTCTGCCGGATTGAGCCGGCCGCTTCGACACGCCGCAATCGGTTTTTTCTGATCGTTTTTCACTTTTTCGCGAAAGGAACTTCCGAAATACATCAAATGATGGTATACTGAATGAAGAAATAACCCGCGTCAGGCGTATTTTCGGCCTGCGCGGGCTTTTACGGAGGCGAAAACGCGTGCTTGATCTTCTCGGACGCGTCAGCACATATCTATCCGGTCTCACCGGCCTGCATCTGCTGATTTTCACATTGGCGATCTGGGTCGTTTTTTCGTTGATTCTGATGGCGAACGCCCAAAACAAACTCAATCAGTGGTGCTTCATCGGCGGCATGGCGTTCAGTCTCGGCGCACTCAAGGAATATCTGTATTACGGCGTCGGCCCGTCGCTCATCGCCGCCGGGGCTTGGACGGCTTCCGGCGCGCAGACGCTCTATTCCCTGCTCAGCGCCGCGTTCTATCTGCTGTCCATCCCCTGCGTGCTGATGTTCGCGTTTTATTTTGCGCGGCTGAATCGGGCGCACCTTTTCCCGCTTCTGCGCGTGGCCGTCTGGCTGCCGGCGGTCTATTTGAGCCTGCTCTTTCCGCCCACGCGGACGCTGCTGCTGCAAAGCAATCCGATCTTCTGCCTGTGCATCGCGGGCTATAATTGGCTCGGCGGCATCACCGCAACGTCCATCATGCTTGGCGCGCTTCGGGCATATCGCGCCGACAGCCACTATCGTCAGAGGCGGCTGGTGGCCGTCAGCGTTCTGCTTCCGCTGTGGGTCTGGCTCGTTGCGGCCTTTCCCTATCATGCGCTTGGCATTTCAAACCTCAATAAAATCTGGCAGATCGAACTGCCCGTCGTGCTGTTCATCCTCATCTTCTTCCTGTATCATGCCTTTCGCGAGGGCATTTGGGGCATGCGTCTGCGGCGGGAAACCTACGATTGGAGCGGAAGCGGCGGCGAGGTCTTGCAGCGCAACACGCAGTATGTCGCCCACGCGCTCAAAAACGACCTCAACAAAATCGACTGGTGTACCGCGCTGCTGAATGAACAGCTTCCGGAAAACCGCGAAGTCGCCATCATCCGCAGCTCGGTCGAGCACCTGCGCGCGCTTATCCGCCGTACGCGGACGCACACCGACCGCGTGACGCTGGAACCCGCTTCCTGCGAGATCCGCGCGCTGTTTGAGCAGCTCATCCGCGAAACGCCGCATACATCCGCACTCGCTTTTGAGATTGCCGCGTGCGACGACGCGCCGCTTTTCTGCGACCCGGCGCACATTCGCGAAACGCTGGCGAACCTCATCAGCAACGCTTCCGAAGCCATGCACGGGACGGGCAAAATCGTGCTTTCCTATGCACATTCCATGCACAAAACTGTCATTACCGTGTCGGATAACGGCCCCGGCATGACGCAGACGCAGCAAAAGCGCATCTTCGAACCGTATTTCACCACCAAAACCTCCGGCGAAAACTTCGGTCTCGGTCTGTATTACTGCCAAAACGTGATGACTGCGCACGGCGGGCAGATTCTCGTGAAGTCCGCGCCCGGCAAGGGCTGCACATTTTCGCTGATTTTTCCGATTTCCGCATCCGGGAGGGACACGCCTTGAGGACCATTCGCATCATGTTTGTGGAGGATGATCTCGATTATCGCTATCTGATCGAGCAGGCGCTGAAAAAGGAAGCAGATTTCGAGCTTTGCGCCTGCTGCGCGGATGGCAAAAGCGCCGTGGAGACCGCCCTGCGCATCCGGCCGGATATCGTGCTGATGGATTTGTGCCTAAGCGATTCGGCTATGGATGGCGCGCAGGCCGCCCGGCAGATTCGCCTGCAAACCGATGCGCGCGTCATCATCCTGACTTCGCACGAGGATTTTGACACGGTGATTCGCGCCAGCACACAGGCGCTCGCTTCAGCGTATTTGTTCAAAAGCAACTTTTCCGTGCTCATTCCGATGATTCGCGAAACCGCGCAGGGCATCACCTCGCAGGCGCATTTGATTTGCTCGGCGCTGCTTGCCCCGCTGACCGACGCGGAACGAAGCGTTCTGCATCATATTCTGGGTGAGGATGTCGGTCTGCATTCCTCCAGCAAAACCATTTCCAACCAGCAGACGGGCATTCTGCGCAAGCTGGGCTTTGCATCCAAAAAGGAATTGACCCATGTGTTCCGCGCCTATGGTTTCGGCAAACCGGAGGAGCAGGAAAAGTGATGTATTCTTGAGCAGCATAAAAGCAGCCCCGCGAAATTCGCGGGGCTGCCTTCATAATTAGAGGGAATTACTGGTTGTCGGCCTGGATCGCTTCAGCCGCAGTACGGCCGGAAACGAAGATTTCAACAATCGCGTTGCCGCCGAGACGGTTGCCGCCATGGATACCGCCGGTGACCTCGCCAGCCGCATACAGGCCCGGGATCACGTTGCCGTCAGCATCCAGCGCGTGGCGCTCGGTGTCAACCTTGATGCCGCCCATGGTGTGATGGGTGGACGGAGCCATGAAGCGGATACGCAGCTCCACGCCGTCGAGCTTGTAGGTCTCCGGCAGGTAGTTGCCGTTCTCGTCCTTGTCGGCCGAGCCGATCAGGGCGTTCGGGTTGGTCTTCTTCACGCCTTCCGGCTGCTCGCCAGCCATGATGGCCTTGTCGTAGTTCTCGATGGTCGCGCGCACGGTCTCCGCGTCGGTCTCAAGGCCGAGGGAGTTGAACAGATCAGCAAGCTGATCGACGGTGCGCACATACTGACGCCACTCGACGTCCTCGTTGCCGTAGAGGTACGGGCCCGGAATCTTGGAGCCGGCGTTGGCGATCTCGATGAACACGCCCTTGGTGCCGTTGTGCTCAATGCCGTTGCGGAACTCGGCCAGAGAGAGCACGTCGCGCTCGGAGGTCTCGTCCACGAAGCGCTTGCCGGTGGTCGGGTTGATGTAGATCGCGTAGTTGCCGCCGCCGAAGGCGAGGTTGCCGTCGTCGATCCAGCTGATCGGCATCATCTGGGTGTAACCCATGCCGGTCACGTCAGCGCCAGCCGTCTGGGCCATCGTGATGCCGTCGCCCTTGAGGGAAGAACGGTTGGTGGTCTTGGTGCTGGTGGAGAGATAATCGCTGGACCAATACACGTTGGTATCCACGACCATCTGCAGGTTCGCAGCATAGCCGCCGGTTGCGATGACAACGCCCTTGGTCGCATGCGCGGTCACCGGGGTGCCGTCATACTGGGTGGCCTTCACGCCGGTCACCTTGCCATCCTCGACGATCAGCTCTTCCGCGGTGGTGCGGAGCATGATCTTGTTGGAGGCCGCGGTCTCGGAGGTCGCCAGCACGGTGTTCATCGGGGCCTTGAAGTAGGTGCCCCAGCGGCCCGGATAATCCACGCCGTCGATGGTCGCGCCGACGAACTCGTTCTCACGATACCAGAGCGCGCCGATCAGGGTCGGCTGGGTATCCTCAACGAAGGTGGAGCCCTGCGCCTCGAGCCACTGCTTGAGGGTCTGGCCGCCCTCGATGAACTGCTTCACGAGGTCGTAGTCGCCGTAAATCCAGCTGCTCATGTCCGCAGACGGACGCAGGCCGCCGTAATAGGTCTGGAAGATGTGCAGGTTGACGGTGGAGAACAGGGTCAGCTGGCCCGCGCCCTCGGCAACCTTCGGCTCCGCCCAATCGAGGTAAGCCTGAATTTCCGCCTTCAGATCCTTCAGGGTCTGGAGGTACTCGGCATGCACGCCATGCTTGGACAGCTCGGCGATGTCGCCCGCGACGAACTCATGATCCTTGTAGTAAGCCTCGTCGAACGGCTCCTCGGACCAGTTCAGGATCGTCTTCAGCTCGTCCAGAGTCGCGACGCTCTCGACGACCTTGTTATAGGTGTTGCCGTCATAGCCCACGCCGGTGGTCGCATCCGGATCGGCCGGATCCCACACGAGGTAGGGCATAACGCTCTGATACTGACCGCCGGAAACCAGCGTGTTGCCGCCAACCTCCGCGTTCTTCTCGATGACCAGAACGGTGTTGCCGTCCTGCGCGGCCTGAGCCGCCGCCGCAATGCCCGCGCCGCCCGCGCCGACGACGACCACATCATAGGTCTCCTCGATCGCGGCCTGCGCTTCGTGCTTCACGGTCGCAGCCTTGAAGGCGTCCATGTTGGTGCAGCCAGCCTGCTCGGCAGCGTCGTTCACCGCGTTGCGGATCGCGTTGCTGGAGAAGGTCGCGCCGGAAACGCCGTCCACGCCCGTGCCGTTCGCGGCCAGAATGTCCGCGATGATCGGCTCAAAGGCAACGTTGCCCACGTGATCGGTTTCCTTGTTCGCGCCGACCTCGATGGCGGTCACGGCGCTGTCGGAGAAGGTCACGGAGACCTCCACCGGGCCGTTGTAGCCCTTGGCGGTGCCGGTGTAGGTGCCAGCGGTGAAGGCCACAGCCGCGTCGTTCGCGGTCGCTTCGCCCTTCGCCTCGGCCAGCGCCTTGGCCAGCGCGTCCTTCACGGCGGTGCTGGTCACGGTCGCGCCCGCGGTCGCATCGACAGCGTCCGCGTCGGACACGCCGACCAGAGAGGTGTTATAGCCTTCAATCGCAGCGCCGCCCAGCGCCGGAGTCTCGCTCTCGCCCGTCACGGTGACGGCGGTCACCTTTTCTTCGTCCACCGTAACCTTCACGGTCACAGCGCCGCCGAAGCCCTGCGCGGACGCTTCATACTCGCCCGGCGTGAACGTTGCGGCCAGACCCGCGGCGAACGGCACGGCGGCCATCGCGGAAGCGAGCACCAGAGATGCAAGTTTCTTCATCTTGACAAACCCTCCTCATAGGTTGACAACACAGCCTGCAAAGCGCTCCCGTTTTTTCGCGCAAAACGGGCTTTTGCAGACCTTTTGTGTATCTATTATGTTAACACGTCTCAAGAGGTTCGTCAATTTATTTGCAGACGAAACTTATTCATTATTTTCTAAAGCGGCTTTAGATTTGACTCCTTCCGTCACGACTTTGTCGTGCCACCTCCCTCAAGGAGGGAGGCTCTATGCTTTCTCAAGCCTAGCTTAAAACCAAAAGGCTCCCTCCAAGAGGGAGCTGTCAGCGAAGCTGACTGAGGGAGCCAAACCCGCATTCAAAAACTCCGTCCCCCAAACGGAGAACGGAGTCTGATATCCGATTGTTTCAGCCCAGATACGCCTTGCGCACCGCGTCATCGTGCATGAGCGTGTCGGCGCTGCCCTCTTTCACGACGTGGCCGGTTTCCAGCACATAGGCGCGGTTGGCGATGGAAAGCGCCATCTGCGCGTTCTGCTCGACCAGCAGGATCGTCGTGCCCGCCTGATTAAGCTTCAAAATGATTTCGAAAATCTGCTCCACCAGCAGCGGGGCCAGACCCATGGAGGGCTCGTCGAGCATCAGCAGCTTCGGCTTGCTCATCAGCGCGCGGCCCATGGCGAGCATCTGCTGTTCGCCGCCGGAGAGCGTGCCGGAAATCTGGCGCTGGCGCTCCTTCAGGCGCGGGAACTGCTCGAACACCTGATCCAGCGACGCGGCGATTTCGCCCGCCGAACGCGTGTAGCCGCCCATTTCAAGATTCTCGCGCACGCTCATCTGCTGGAAGACGCGGCGGCCTTCCGGGCAGAGCGCAAGGCCGAGCGAAACGACCTTGTTTGCGGGCGTGGTGGTCACGTCGTGCCCCTCAAAGACGATGCTGCCGCTCTTAGGCTTGAGCAGACCCGCGACGGTGTTCATCGTGGTGGACTTGCCCGCGCCGTTCGCGCCGATCATCGTGACGATTTCTCCCTGATTGACCTCGAAGGAGACGCCCTTGATGGCATGAATGCTGCCGTAATAGACGTTAAGTCCTTCAACCTTCAGCATGCTCATGGCTTATTTCTCCTTCCGCTTGCCCAGATAGGCCTCGATGACCACCGGGTTATTCTGAATTTCCTCCGCCGTGCCCTTGGCGATGATCTTGCCGTAATTGAGCACGCAGATACCCTCGCAAATGCCCATGACCAGGCTCATGTCGTGCTCGATGAGCAGGATGGCGATGTGGAACTGATCGCGGATCTTCATGATGTTCTCCATCAATTCCTCGGTCTCGTGCGGGTTCATGCCGGCGGCCGGCTCATCCAGCAGCAGCAGCGACGGATTCGTGGCCAGCGCGCGGACGATTTCCAGGCGGCGCTGCGCGCCATACGGCAGGCTGCCCGCCTGATGGTTGGCCAAATCCTGCATATCGAAAATGCTGAGCAGGTCGAGCGCGCGCTCGTGCATTTCGCGCTCGCCGCGCCAGTAGCCCGGCATGCGGAAGATGCCGGAGAACATGCCGTATCGCACCTGATTGTGCAGGCCGATGCGGACGTTATCCTCGACGGACATGTTATCAAACAGGCGGATATTCTGGAACGTGCGCGCAATGCCCAGCTTGTTGGCCTGCGCGGTGTTCATGCCCGCGGTGTCGCGGCCATTGAGCAGAATCGTGCCCATCGTCGGCTGATACACCTTGGTCAGCAGGTTGAAGACGGTGGTCTTGCCTGCGCCGTTCGGGCCGATCAGGCCGGCGATTTCCGTCTTGCCGATAATCAGGTTGAAATCCTCGACGGCATGCAAGCCACCGAAATCAATGCCCAGGTTGCGCGCCTCCAGCACGGGGCGCTCGTGAAAATCACGTTCGGGGATGATGCCGTGGCTCGGCGCGGGAACCATCTTGGTCGCCGCGCGCTTCTTCGTCTCCGTCATGCCTCGTCAGCCTCCTTTTTCTGCCCCTTCTTATGCGGAATGATCCGCTCCACCACGCTGCGCAGCGTCGGGTTGTTCGTGGCCAGCATGACCAGAATCAGCACGATGGCATAGATGAGCATGCGGTAATTCGCGAACGCGCGCAGCAGCTCAGGCAGGATGGTGAGCAGCGTCGCGGAGATGATCGAGCCGCGGATGTTGCCGATGCCGCCAAGCACGACGAACACCAGCACGAGGATGGACGTATCAAACTTGAACTTGGACGCCGCAACGGTGGAGAAGTTCAGGCCGTAGAGCGCGCCCGCCATGCCCGCCAGCACGGCGGAGGTGACAAAGGCCATCATCTTGTACTTGGTCACGTTCAGGCCCATCGCTTCCGCCGCGATACGGTTGTCGCGGATAGCCATGATCGCGCGGCCGGAACGGCTGTCGATCAGGTTGAGCACCACGAACAGGGTGAACAGCACAAGCACGAAGCCCATGCCGAACGTCGCGATTTTGTTCACGCCCGTCGCGCCCGCAGGGCCATTGACGAGCAGCTTGCCCAGCACGTTCGGATCATTGAACGCAAAATGCAGTTCGCTGCCATCCAGCGAGATATACAGGCAGTTGATGACGTTGCGGATGATTTCGCCGAACGCCAGCGTGACGATCGCCAGATAGTCGCCGCGCAGGCGAAGCACCGGAATGCCGATAATCACGCCCGCAAGGCCCGCCGCCACGCCGCCGGTCAGAATCGCCAGCAGCAGGCAGAGGGTTTCGTTTTCCATGCCCATGCCCTTGTTCAGCCACATGGCCATCACAATGCCGGAGAACGCGCCGACGCTCATGAAGCCCGCGTGGCCGAGGCTCAATTCGCCGGAAATGCCGACCGTCAGGTTCAGCGAAACAGCCATGACGATATACGCGCAGATCGGCACAAGCTGACCCTTGAGCGAGCGGGTCATCGCGCCGGTGGAGATCATCACCTGGCAGATGATAAACGCCGCGATGACAATGCCAAACGTAATCAGCGTACTGCGGAATTTTTTGCTTCCCATGGATTTCACCTCACACTTTCTCGCGCACGGGCTTGCCCAGCAGGCCGGTCGGCTTGACGAGCAGCACGAGGATCAGCACGGCGAACACCAGCGCGTCGCCCAGTTCGGTGGAGACATACGCCTTGCCGAG
>CAKTZR010000026.1 GCA_934636105.1 uncultured Clostridia bacterium | reverse complement strand
TGACTGTCTTTCTCAACTGCGACTCGTGAAAATCGCAGTTCGCGTTCTTCTTGATTCTGTATCGTTTTCAAGGATCAGCTTCCGTATCGCTCGGAAGTGACGTTAGTATACCGCATTCTTTTCTCCCTGTCAACCACTTTTTTACATGTTTTTTTGAGCTATTGCGTCGTTTTTTGCAATTTTTCCGAACATTCTCGCTTGTTCCTTCATCCATCTTTCGACTATTTCAGACATTCTCTGGCATTTTCATCATTGTTCAGACGTCTGATGATTCAATTTTACGAACGTTTAAGGAAAACAAAAGTTTTTTCATTTTCTTGATTTTTATTTTCCCTCTACCAAACAATCCCCCTCCCGGTCTAGACCGAAAGGGGGATTGTCATCTTATGCTGTTAGCCCTCGCTCAAAAGGCCGACCGCTCTTAATAGCGCGGCTGGCGATGGTTGGCGAAGCAATCGCGGCAGTACACCGGCTTATCGCCACGCGGCTGGAAGGGAACCTGGGTCTCCTTGCCGCAATCCGCGCAGATCGCGGTGAACATCTCGCGCTGCGGGCGGGCGCCGCCGTTCTGGGCGCGGAACGCTGCACGGCACTCTGGGCAGCGGCGCGGCTTATTCTGGAAGCCTTTCTCCGCATAGAAAGCCTGCTCGGAAGCAGTGAACACAAATTCCTTGCCACAGTCACGGCAAGTGAGGGTTTCGTCCTGATACATAATTGTATCCTCCTTAAAATTTTTACCTTCACCGGTTGGCACTCACAGTAAGACTTCCAGTTGGTGACGCGAAGGCGATTCCAAGGAGGCCGCTATTGGGATGTGAAACGTTGGCTTAGGTTGCTCATAGTATATCACATCCGGCGGGAAAGTTCCACTTTTTTCGAATATTTTCGAATTTTTCACAAACCTTGCTGCACGTAAAGAGGATTTTTCCAGTCTGTACAGAATACCTTTTTATTCCATTTTAAGCATGGAGGGATTTTCAAATGATGCGTGTGGATTATAAAGCCTTCGGCAATCGGCTTCGCGCTTATCGTCGTGCCCGCCATTTAACGCAGGAACAACTCGGCGAACTCGTCGGCGTCAGCTATCAGCATATCGGTATGCTTGAACGCGGCAAACGTTCGCCAAGCATGGAAATGCTAATTTCGCTTTGCTATGCGCTGGATTGCACGTGCGATTCGCTCTTTGAAGATTCGCTTCCCGAGCAGGATGCTTATACCCTCCGCCAGCGTCCGTCTCTCCTGCGCAACACATTGTCCAACTGGGTGCTGGCCAATCAGCCAGATGAATCTCTCGCGCCGGGTTGCGCCATCGATCTGCATCTGCTCCCGCCTCTCGCTTTTTCGGCTATCGGCGAAGAACTCCCGCCGTGTTCGTAAACGTCTTTTTCTCTAAATTGATTATCAAAAGCCGCGCGCCGATTCCATACAAGGTTTCAGCGCGCGGCTTTTTCTATTTAATTCATGTTACGCAAAGAAACTGCCCAGCACCCGATTGACCAGTCCGCCGTCGGCCTTGCCCTTGACTCGCGGCATCAGCGTCTTCATGATGCGGCCCTTGTCCTTGGCCGTCGGCTGCTCGATTTGTAGTTCGGCCAGCACCTCATTGATGACGGTGCGGATTTCGTCCTCATCCATCAGCTTGGGCACGAACTCGCCGTATACTTTCATGCGCAGCTTTGCTTCCTCGATGGTCTGCACACGGTCGGCCGGCGTGGTGTCAATCGTTTCCTGCGCCTGCTTGATCTCGCGGAAGATGACGGCATTTTCCTCCTCCTCCGTCAAATCGGCGCGCTTGTCGATCTGCTTGCTCTTAAGTGCGGAAAGCAGCAGGCTCAGTGCGTCCTTTCGTTCCTTATCCTTGTCCTTCATGGCCTGCATCATGGCGGCGCGGACGGTATCGATCTTGCTCATTTCAATCTCTCCTTTGAAAAACAGGGCCGGATTGCTCCGACCCCGCTGATTACAGAATATACTCCGGCTTGAACGCGGGGCGGCCCGTCATTTCCTTGCGGGCTGCGTCATACTTCGCATCGGTGTTGCCCAGAATGGCATACGTCGCGCGCTTGCTGGTTTCCACACCCGGCTGGTTGAAGGCGTCGATATTCAGCAGCTCGCCTTCGTACGCGGTCGTCATCTCCAGCAGGAACATCAGCTGGCCGAGCGTATAAGCGTTGACCTCCGGCATGATGATCGTCTGATTCATGCGGCGATTGACGTACAGCGCATACTCCGTACCCTGGCGCTCCGCCTCAATGAGCGTGTTATGCGTCATGCCGCCGAGGAACGCCACATCCTTAAACTCCTCGCAGCCCTTCGGAATCTTCGTTTCGGCGCGGAAATTCTCCACCTTGATGAAGGTGATCACCTTGTCGAACGGGCCCTCGTTGTAAAGCTGGAGTTGGCTGTGCTGATCCGTCACGCCCAGCGCCTTGGCCGGGGTCTGGCCGGCGTGGCAGTCACTGCCGTCGCGGCGCTTATTCTTGCCCAGCGACTCCGCCCACAGCTGGCAGAACCAGTCCGCCATATATTTGAGGGAATCGGCATACGGCAGCATGACCTGCACGTTGCGGCCCATCTGCTCGCAGGCAATATACTGAAGCACGGCCTCCAGCAGCGCCGGATTCTTCATCATGTCGTCAGTCTTGCAGCGCTCGTCCATCGCCGCCGCGCCCTTGAGCATCGCGCGGATATCGATGCCGCAGCAGGCCGCAGGCACCAGACCGACCGGGCACATTTCGGAGAAACGGCCGCCCACGCCATCCGGAATATAAAAGGTAATGAATCCATTTTCCTTTGCCAGCTTAATCAGGTTGCCCTTCTCGTGGTCGGTGACGGCAATGATGTGCTTCGCCCAGTCCGCGCCAACCTGCGCCTTGAGCGCTTCGGTCACGATCAGATACTGGCTCATCGTCTCTGCCGTTCCGCCGGATTTGCTGATGATGCAGAAGCAGGCCTTGTCCAGCTCGATCACGTCCATCAACGCGGCCATGCGTTCCGGGTCAATGTTGTCCTCGACATAGAACTTCGGGCCGGGACGCTTGCTGTCCGGCAACTCGTTATAATGCAGATGGTTCAGCGCCTGATGCACGGCAATCGGTCCGAGCGCGCTGCCGCCGATGCCCAGCACAACGAAATATTTGAACGTCTTGCGCACATGCTCGGCAACCTTTTCAATCTCGGAGACGATCTCCTCCTGATTGTAGGGCAGGTTCATCCAGCCGAGCCAGCCCGTGCCGCGGTTTTCTTCCACGGCGTGCTGTGCTTTCACGGCCGCATCCTGCATCGCCGCAAGCTGGGCTTTCGTCACGCCATACTCGCCGCCGAGCATATCCGCCATCATGTGATTGACATCAAGACGAATGTTCTGTTCCATTTTCTCTCATCCCTTCGGTGAAATTGTTGCCTTTATTGTACTCCCGCGGCGCGCTTTCGTCAATCCATAGATTTGCAGGCGCGCTCTGCCGTCCGCTTCAAATACGCGATTGCATCCGTCAGCGCCGCGTCGCTTTTCACCAGCGCCAGATACGGCTCGACAATCACCGCACCCCGATAGTCTGCCCAATTCAGCGCTCGGATAAACGCTTCAAAATCAAACGCACCCTCGCCCGGCAGGCACAGGCGCTTCTGTTCGTCCCAATCGCAGACATGAACGTTGGCCAGCTGTGCGCCCATCGCATCCACAAACGCAATCGGATCGCACCCGGCGCGCATCGCCTGCTTGATATCCAGCGTGAAGCGGATATCCGGCAGCAGCCTTCGCATTTCGCGCACGCGCTCCGGCGTGGTCAGCTGGCACCAGCAGACGTTTTCCCACGCAATGCGGATATCCCGCCGGGCGGCTTCCTCCTGCATCCGCCCGACAACCTCCGCGTTTCTCTGCGACTCAAACGGCAGTTCGACCCGTGCCGGGGAATATCGGCCATGGTACACATACAAATGCGCGCCCAGCTCCGCCGCCGCATCCAGCACACGCCGAAGCATATCCAGCGCGTCCGCCCGCTGCCGCGCCGATCGCCCGAAAAAATCGTTTTCAAACGCTGTCCCCATCGGATGCAGGCTCGCACAGGGCAAACCATCCAGTTTCGTTCGAACCAGCCGCGCAAATTCGCGCGTATATTCGCTTCTCGTCTGCAAAAAGACCTCGGCGCAGTCCGCACCGTATCCGCGAAGCCGCATTGCCGCTTCTTCCACTTCCCATTTGCCGTAAAACGCCGCCGTCGAAAGCCCGATTTTCACGCCCATGCGCCTCCGCCTGTCCATTTTTTGCCTGATCAGCTTCATTATAACGCATCCGCATGGGGAATGTCACTTCCTTTTTGCGCGAATCTGTGGTATGATGATTTGTACGTTTCACATGGATTTTGGCTTGCAAGGAGTTTATATATGGCCGATCGTCTTCTTTTTCCCCCGACAACCGTTTCGGATATGCGCCAGCGCGGCTGGGATGCGCCGGATTTTGTTTATGTCAGCGGCGACGCGTATGTGGATCATCCGTCCTTCGGCGCGGCCGTCATCGTCCGCACGCTGGAAGCCGCGGGCTACCACGTTGCGGTGCTCGCCCAGCCGAATTGGAAAAACACCAACGATTTCAAGCGTTTTGGCCGTCCGAATTACGGCTTTCTCGTCTCCTCCGGCGTGATTGACAGCATGGTGAATCACTACACCGCCGCCAAGCGCCGCCGTTCTTCCGATGTTTATACGCCAGGCGGCAAAGCGGCCAGGCGACCGGATCGCGCGATCAACGTCTATTGTCACCTGATTCGCGAAGCCTACGGCGATATTCCGATTGCCATCGGCGGCGTGGAAGCTTCCCTGCGGCGCTTTGCCCATTATGATTATTGGGACGACGCGGTGCGGCCGAGCATTCTGGTCGATTCCACCGCGGATTTGCTGATGTTCGGCATGGGCGAACGCACGATTCTCGTCACGGCGGACTGGATGAGCCGCGGCGCGCCCGTGTGGGAATGCGCCAAGATGCGCGGCGTATGTTTTCTCTCCCCGGCGGCCATGCGCGGCAGCAAGGAAATTCCCTCCTTTGAGGACTGCGTCAAGAGCAAGAAAAAATACGGCGAAGCGTTTCTCGTTCAGTATAACGAGCAGGACCCGATCCGCGGCCATGCCATCAGCCAGCGCCACGGCGACCAATACGTTGTGCAGACCGTGCCGGATATGCCGCTCTCCCGCGAGGAGCTGGATCAATCGTATACCCTGCCGTATCAGCGCACGTGGCACCCGGATTACGACGCGCTTGGCGGCGTTCCGGCCATCGAAGAAGTGCAGTTTTCCATCGCGCACACGCGCGGCTGCTTCGGTTCGTGTTCCTTCTGCGCCATCACGTTTTTGCAGGGCCGCATCGTCACCACCCGCAGCCACGAATCCGTGATTGAGGAAGCCAAAGCCATCACGCACATGCCGAATTTCAAGGGCTATATTCACGACGTCGGCGGCCCTACGGCCAATTTCCGCCGTGCCGCCTGCGACAAACAGCTCAAGGTCGGCACCTGTGCGGGCCGTCAATGCCTGTTCCCCAAGCCCTGCCCGAACATGATCGTCGATCATACGGATTACATCAAGCTGCTGCGCGAGGTGCGCGCCCTGCCGAGGGTCAAAAAGGTATTCGTGCGTTCCGGCCTGCGCTATGACTACATCATGGCCGACAAATCCGACGCGTTCCTCCGTGAGCTGTGCCAATATCACGTCAGCGGTCAGCTCAAAGTTGCGCCGGAACACGTCAGCCCGAAGGTGCTTGCCGTCATGGGCAAGCCGGGGCGCGACGTATACGACGCATTCTGCGAAAAATACAAGCGCATCAATCAGGAGCTGGGCAAGGAGCAATATCTCGTTCCCTATCTGATTTCCAGCCACCCTGGCAGCGACCTTTCCGCCGCCATCGAGCTGGCCGAATACCTGCGCGACATCAACCATCAGCCCGAACAGGTGCAGGATTTTTATCCCACGCCGGGCACGCTGTCCACCTGCATGTTCTATACGGGTTTCGACCCGCGCACCGGCAAACCGGTCTATATTCCGCGTTCGCCGGAGGAAAAGGCCATGCAGCGCGCGCTGCTCCAGTTCCGCCGCCCGCAGAATTTCGACCTTGTGCGCAAAGCCCTGCGTCAGGCGCATCGCGAGGATTTGATCGGCACGGGCCGCGAATGCCTCGTGCCGCCAGAAGGCGTGAAAACCGCGCATGAATACGCGCAGATTCGCCGCGAGCGCAAAGAGCGTGAGGAGCGCCGCGATCTTCGCGAGGGTCGCGCACCCAAGTCAGGCGCCCGCGCGGGCAGCCGCACCGGCTCAAAACCTGCCGGCAAAGCCCCCGGCAGGCCTGCCGGGTCTTCCGCGCAGAAGGGCGGCAGTCGTCCCGCGCCGCGTTCCGGCGGAGCCAGCCGCAGACCGCGTTAAATCGTCTTTCCGTTTAAAACAGCTTTCGCTAGCCGTTCTTCCTCGTAAACCAGTTTGAGCGAGAAGAACGGCTCTTTTTCTTGCAGCAGGCGCAGAAAGACCTTGTCGCCCTCCCAAATCGGCAGCGCCGTCAGCTTGTCCGTATCCACCCATTCCAACGTGCCCTCGTCGCAGTCGCGAAGCGTCCCTTCGAATTGATCGGCGGTGAACAGGTGCATGTATTCGCAGTACTCGCCGGAAACGAACGTCACGATGCCCCGATAGGCCCAGCGTGTCAGCGTCAGCCCGGTTTCTTCCCGAACTTCGCGGAGCATGCACTCCTCGGGGCTTTCGCACGGCTCGAATTTGCCGCCCACGCCCAGCCATTTGTCGTGGTTCATGTCGTTTTTCTTTTTAACCCGGTGGAGCATCAGGGTGCGCCCGTCTTTTTCAATGTAGCAAAGCGTCGTCTGCATGTTGTTCAATTCCTTTCGTTTTGCTGCATGTAGTCTATCACGGTTCGCCGCGGACATCAAGCCGCGCATTGTGTTTTGTCCTTTATCTATGCTATAATAAATCGAATTGATGCTTGGGAGGATATGTTCATGCAAACCGATTGCGTGATTGTAGGCGGCGGGGCGGGCGGTTTATGCGCCGCCGCCGCGCTGGGCCGAAAGGGTCTTCGCGTCACGGTCGTGGAGCGCCTGCCGCGCGTGGGCAAAAAGCTGCTGGCCACGGGCAACGGCCGCTGCAACCTGTCCAATGTGGATATGCAAAGCGTCTATTACGGTAAAGCCGCGCCCTTTGTTCAGCAGGTATACGCCGTCACGCCGCCCGGCGAAGTGGCCGCGTTCTTTTCGTCCCTCGGCCTGATGACTGCCGTGGAGGATGGCCGCATTTATCCGCGCACGATGGCCGCCTCCTCCGTGCTTGACGTGCTGCGCATGGCCTGCGAGCGTGCATCGGTCACAATGCTGACGGATACGGAAGTTGTCGCGCTCTCGCCCTCCCGCCGGGGCGGCTGGTCGGTGCAGCTGGCGGATGGTTCGGGCCTCTTTGCGCCGCACGTGATCGCCGCGATGGGCGGAAGCGCCGCGCCGTCGATGGGCACGGACGGAACGGGCGTGCGGCTGATGCAGACGCTCGGCCACGAAATCACCCCGCTTTATCCCGCGCTGGTTCAGCTGAAATGCAGCCATCCGGCGCTCAAGGGACTGAAAGGCATCCGCACGCAGGCCAGGCTGACGCTGTTCATCGACGGCAGACCCGCTGCGGAAGAATTCGGCGAGCTGCTGCTGACGGATTACGGCGTATCGGGGGTCTGTGTCTTCCAACTTTCCCGCGAGGCCGCGCCCGCGCTGGCGCAAAAGCGCAGCGTTCGGCTTGCCATCGATTTTCTGCCGGAGGTTGCGTCCATCCGCCCGTGGCTGGATGCGCGCATTGAGCAGCTTTCCCCCGTTTCTCTGCTGACGCTGACGACGGGCGTTCTGCCGCGTCTGCTGGCGCAGACGATCATCAAAGAAGCGCATCTTTCGCCGGAAATGGACGCGGGTGCGCTTTCCGACGCTGAAAAGGACGCGCTCTGCCGCGCGCTTTCGGCCTTTCCTTTGGTCGTCACGGAGACGCAGAGCTTCACAAACGCACAGGTCACGCGCGGCGGCGTATCGCTTGCGGACGTCGATCCGCGGACGATGGCTTCCCGCCTGTTTGACGGCCTGCACATCATCGGCGAGCTGCTGGATGTGGACGGCCCGTGCGGCGGCTACAATTTACATTTTGCCTTTGCCAGCGCGCTGACAGCCGCAAAGGCGATCATTGGGGCTCTGCCCCAAACCCCGGCAGGAAACTGAGTTTCCTGCACTTTCCACAGATTTGCCGCTTCGCGTCAAATGAAAACATGCTTTATGTTCGGAGGAACGTCATGCTCAGGCTTTATAATATCAAGCTTCCACTTTCCTATCACCACAAATCGCTCGTGCAGGCGGCGACAAAGGCGCTGGGCGTTTCGCAAAACGCCATTGAGCGCTGCGAAATCAGCAAAAAGAGCGTCGATGCGCGCAAAAAAAACGACATCTGCTTCGTCGTCGCTTTGGATGTGGCGCTGAAAAATCCGCAGGATGAAAAGCGCATCGCCGCGCGGCTGGCCCCATCCGTCGGCGGATTGGTCACGCCCTACGCGCCGCCCGCCGTCGCGAAGCTCGAGCATGCGCCTGCCGTTCGTCCGATTGTCGTCGGTTTTGGGCCCGCCGGATTATTTGCCGCGCTGACGCTGGCCGAAGCGGGCGCGCGCCCCATCGTGCTTGAGCGTGGTCAGGACGTGGATACCCGCACCCGCGATGTTCATGCCTACTGGTCGCGCGGCGCGGAAGCTTTCTCGCCATCCTCCAACGTGCAATTTGGCGAGGGCGGCGCGGGCACGTTTTCCGACGGCAAGCTCAACACCGGCACGAAAGACCCGCGCGGCGAACACGTCCTGCGCACGTTCGTCCGTTTCGGCGCGCCGCATGACATCCTGATCGATGCGAAACCGCACATCGGCACGGACAAGCTCTGCGGCGTGGTCAAGGCCATGCGCATGCGCATTCTGGAATTGGGCGGAGACGTATATTTCGGCGCAAGGCTGACGAAAATTCTGCATGAAAACGGCCGCGTCACCGCCGTTCGCTATGCTGATGCGCAGGGCGAACAGGAGCTGCCTGCCGAAGCCGTCATTCTCGCCATCGGTCACAGCGCCCGCGACACATTTGAATCCCTGCTGGCAGGCGGCATCACGCTTGTGCAGAAACCCTTCTCCATCGGCGCACGCATTGAGCATCCGCAAAGTCTCATCAACACTTCGCAATACGGCGCGGCGGCCAGCCATCCGGCGCTCGGCGCGGCGGATTACAAATTGGCGCTGCATCTGCC
Organism: uncultured Clostridia bacterium; assembly: GCA_934636105.1. Taxonomy (GTDB): domain Bacteria; phylum Bacillota; class Clostridia; order Christensenellales; family Aristaeellaceae; genus Ventricola. The sequence continues at coordinate 22,628 of CAKTZR010000026.1, read as the reverse complement.
CAGCGGCCGCAGCGTCTACACCTTCTGCATGTGTCCGGGCGGCACGGTCGTTGCAGCGGCCAGCGAACCGGAGAGCGTCGTCACCAACGGCATGAGTTATTATGCCCGCGACGGCGCGAACGCCAACAGCGCGCTGCTGGTCGGCGTCGGCCCGGAAGATTTCGGCAGCGAGCATCCGCTGGCGGGCATGTTCCTCCAGCGTGAAATCGAGCGCCGCGCCTTTGTGCTGGGCGGCCAAAGCGGCAAAGCGCCCTGTCAAACCGTCGGGGATCTGCTGGCCGGGCGCGCCAGCGGCAGGCTGGGTTCGGTCGAGCCAAGCTATAAGCCGGGCGTTGTCCCCTGCGATCTGGCCGAGCTTCTGCCCGCGCCGCTCATCGGCGCCATGCGCGAAGCGCTCCCCCTGCTGGGCCGCCGCCTGCACGGCTTCGATCTGCCGGATGCGGTGCTCACCGGGCCGGAAACGCGCTCCTCCTCGCCCGTGCGCATCTCCCGTGACGAAACGCTGCAAAGCGTCAGCGCGCTGGGGCTGTATCCCTGCGGTGAGGGCGCAGGCTATGCGGGCGGCATCACCTCCGCCGCGGTGGACGGCGTGCGCTGTGCGGAAGCGGTGCTCAAAGCCTATTGATTGACAAGCGCCCGCCGCAGTTCGCGGCAGAGCAGCGCCATCGTCGCCCGCGCATAGGGCCGCGCATTTTCCGGCGTTTCCTCCATCAACGCACACCAGTTGATCAGGCTCTGCGCCAGCTGGGTATACAACTCATTCTCCGGGTGCGCCGAAACCGCCTGCTGCGCCCGCATCTGCACATCGGCCAGGATACTTTCAAGCGCTTCATCCCCTTCCAATCGGGCAAGCGTCTCGTCCGGCAGATGCAGTAGCTCTGCCGCCGTCTGCGCGTCGTTTTCGCCTGCGCTCAAATGGATATCCACATGCGGAAGCGTTTCTTCGGCGACAAAGCAGGCCAGCCCCTGTGCCGCCGCATCCGCGAGCGTTTCCCGGCCGGTCGCCGCGTCTGCAATCAGCCGCATGCGCGCATCCTGCCAGACGGCGCACGGCGTGCCCAGTCCGGCCAGCCGCGCGCGTTCGCTCTGGGCGCTCTCTCCGTTGTCAAACACGCCGAGTTGAAGCAGCGCAAGCTTTTTTTCGGGTAAGACAAGGCTGATTTCATGCGCGTGCAGATCGGCGAACGCCTGCACGCCGCCGCGGATTTTCGCCGTCAGATAGGCCCGCAAATCGGGCGCCATCGCCGCCGACGCAAGCGCCAGCACCGCCAAGACCAGAATCACCCGATTCCGAATTTTCTTCGTCCGCCGACGCTTCTGCCTGCTGGTGAGCCGCCGCTTTGCCATCCGCTTCCCCTCCGTTTCGCCCTTGAGCCTATGAACCCCGCCGCCGAATTATCCCTTGACCCAGTATGAGGTGAATCAAGATGAAATATACGCTGGATACCCTGCCCGTTCTGGATGCATACCGCGAAAACAGCGAATGCCCCCTCTGCCGCCTGCGCATTGCCTGTGAGGATCAATATGTGGACAGCATGCTCGGCGCGGCGTATATGGAACCGGACTGCCGGGTGAAAACCAACAAAGTCGGCTTCTGCGCGCGGCATTTCGGGCTGATGTTTGAGCGCCGCAACCGGCTCGGTCTCGCCCTGATGACGCATACGCATATGCAGGAGGTCACGCGCGACCTCAAAGCCATTCTGGAAAACGGCGGCAGCTCAAAGGGGCTGCTGGCCGCGCTGCGCGGCGGCAAAAATGAAGATACCCGCGCGGCAAAAATCCGCGAGCGCCTTTCCGGCTGCGTCATCTGCGAACAGATCAATGGCGCGGTCAGCCGCTACGCCTATACCATCGCCCAGCTTTATGGCACAAATGCCGAATTTAAGCCGATGTTTGACGGTTCGAAAGGTTTCTGCCTGCCGCATCTGGCGCTCGTGCTCGATCTGGCGCAAAAAACGCTTCCCGCCGCGCAGGCCGAAGCCTTCACCCAAGCCGTCGCCGCTGTGGAGCTGCCGAATCTGGAACGCGTCGAAAAAGAATTGGAATGGTTCACACTCAAATACGATTTCCGCAACGCCGATAAGCCCTGGGGCAACAGCCGCGACGCGGTGGAGCGCTCCATCAACAAGCTGATGGGCGCGTGCGTCGGCGAGGAAGCGAAAATGCCTGCGCATAACGATTAACAGCTTCTAGTAAAAGAGGGCATAGATATGGAATATATCGTTCTAATTCTTCTTATTGGAATTTTGTCTAGTGGATACTTGATACTATAAATTATCATCCCATTCCTCACAATATAGTATCTATGATTCAAATGCAAATTGGAGATGATATGTCTTATTTTGAAACTCCTTCCACTGATCCATTTTCAGAAGATGTTCGTCTAATTTCAAAGGATGGAAAACTGTATTATTTGCCGCCATCCGGTTTATCTTAAAGAAAACGGAGCGCTTTCCCCATTTTTCAAGGGACAAAGCGCTCCGCTTTTTATTCTGACCGTTAAGTCGGTTATTAGATATGCTAATGGGATTGATTTCAGTCCTCCATCGGCGGGGTCGGTTCGCCCGCCGCGTCGTCCTGCTCCTCCTCGGCATAGCAGACCTGCTCGATCTTGTTCAGCAGCTCCTCCTTGCCCGTTCCGTCCTCCGAGGAGAACGGAATCACCTGCCACGGCTGAATCAGCAGCCCGCGGCAGATGGGCGCAAGATACTTCATGCGCGCGCCGCGGCTGATTTTATCCGCCTTCGTCGCCACAACGGTGAACGGAATGCCCGCCTGACGGAGGAACATGCCCATTTCCTTATCCTCGGTGCTCGGTTCGTGGCGGATATCCACCAGATGAAAGACATGACAGAGATCCTCCGTCGTGGCAAAATAATCCTGCATCATCTTGCCCCAGGAGAGCTTTTCCTCTTTGCTGACCTTCGCAAAGCCGTAGCCCGGCAGATCGATGAAATTGATTTCATTGTTGATCTGATAGACGTTGATGAGCCGCGTCTTGCCCGGCGTGGCGCTCGTTCGGGCGAGCTTGTTGCGGTTGGTCAGCTTGTTAATCATCGAGGATTTGCCGACGTTGCTCTTGCCCGCAAAGGCCACCTCCGGGCAGCCCTTCGTGGCAAAAGCGCCGTAGTCCTTCATGGATGTGATAAAATCAGCGCGTTTAACGATCATCGTATGCTCCTTTTTTCTTATGCCTGCGGCTTGGGGGCGGGCTTTTCGCAAAGCGCCGTTTCCAGCACGGTGTGTACATCCTCCGCCGGAATGATGGTCAGCGCTTCGCGCACATTGGCGGGTACTTCCTCCAAATCCTTGAGGTTTTCCTTCGGAATGAGCACGGTGTCGATGCCTGCTCGGTGCGCCGCCAGCAGCTTTTCCTTCAGCCCGCCGATGGGGAGTACGCGGCCGCGCAGCGTGATTTCGCCCGTCATGGCGACGTTCTGCCAGACAGGAATGCCCGTCAGCGCAGAAACCAACGCCGTGGTCATCGTCACGCCCGCACTCGGCCCGTCCTTGGGCACCGCGCCTTCCGGCACGTGGATGTGAATATCGAGTTTTTTATAAAATTCCGGATCGATGCCAAATTCAACCGCGTGCGCGCGCACATAGGATCGCGCCGCGCGGGCGCTCTCCTTCATCACGTCGCCGAGACTGCCCGTCAGTTCGAGCACGCCCGTGCCCGGCATGGTCGTCGTCTCGATTTGCAGCGTGTCGCCGCCGACGACCGTATACGCCAGACCGTTGACGACGCCAACCTCCGGCTTTTTGCCCGCCTTTTCATAGTGGAACCGCGGCGCGCCGAGGAACTTTTCCAGTTTTTCCTGCGTCACCGTGACGGTATCGATGCTTTCGTCGATCATCTCCACCGCACTCTTGCGGACAACCTTGCCGATGGTGCGCTGCAAGCGGCGCACGCCGGCCTCCAGCGTATAACCGCGAATCAGGCTGCGCATCACCTTGTCGCTGATGCGGACGCTCTTGGGCGCAAGGCCGTGCTCCTCAATCTGCTTGGGCAGCAGATGGCGCTTGGCGATATTCAGCTTTTCATCCTCGGTATAGCCGCTGACCTCGATCAGCTCCATGCGATCGAGCAGCGGGCGCGGAATGGTGTCCACCGAGTTAGCCGTGGTGATGAACATCACGCCGGAAAGGTCGAACGGCGCTTCCAGATAGTGATCGCGGAACGCGTCGTTCTGCGCGCTGTCGAGCACTTCGAGCATCGCGCTGGCCGGATCGCCGCGCACATCGGAGGCCATCTTGTCGATTTCATCGAACAGAAAGACCGGATTCATCGTCCCGGCCTGCTTGATGGACGAAATGATGCGGCCCGGAATCGCGCCGATATACGTTCTGCGGTGGCCTCGGATTTCCGCCTCGTCGCGCACGCCGCCCAGCGACATCTGCACAAATTTGCGTCCCAGCGCGCGGGCAATGCTCTTGGCGATGGACGTTTTGCCCACGCCCGGCGGGCCGACAAAGCAGAGCACAGGCCCCTTCATGTTGTTCTTGATGCGGCAGACAGCCAGGTATTCGATGACGCGCTGCTTCACTTCGTCCAGCCCGTAGTGATCCTCGGCGAGAATCCGGCGCGCGCGCTTGAGATCGAGGTTATCCGGCGTGATTTTGCCCCACGGCAGGTCGAGCAGCCATTCGATATATGTACGGCTGACCCCGATTTCCGGACTGCCCGGCGCCATGCGGCTGAGCCGTTCCAGCTCGCGGGTCGCCTTGTCGCGGGCTTCGTCGTTCATCGGCGTCTTCGCCAGGCGCTCGCGCAGGTCTTCGACATCCGTCGCGTCCTTGTCACCCAGCTCGGTCTGAATAGCCTTGATCTGCTCACGCAGGAAGTAATCCTTCTGATTCTGCTCAATCTGCTTGCGGACGCGGGCCTGCACCTTTTTCTCCACGCCCGCCAGTTCCGTTTCGCGGACGAGCAGCGCACAGACGGATTCCAGCCGCGCCAGCTCGTCAAATTCTTCGAGCACCTGCTGGCGATCCTCCACCTTGCTGAGCACATTCGCGGCAATGATATCCGCCAGCTGGCCGGGGTCTTCAATCTCCAAAACGGACTGCATCGTTTCCCCGGTGATTCGGCCGCTGGTCTTGCAGTATTCCTCAAAATAGTGATAGGCGGTGCGCAGAAGCGCGTCCGTCTCGATGGAAACCGGCGTTCCCTGCTCGGTCACCTCATCCAGCGCACCCTCAAAATACGGGTCCTCCTGCGTCACTGCGCGCAGGATCGCGCGGCTTTTGCCCTCCACGAGCACGCGGACGTTCTCGCCCGGCAGTCGAAGCACCTGCTTGACGCTGGCGATTGTGCCCACATGATAAATATCGTCAATGCCGGGATCATCCACATCCATATCGCGCTGCGCAACCAGGAAAATGCGCTGGTTCTCCTCCATGGCCTGCTCCAACGCCGCAACGGATTTTTTGCGGCCCACGTCGAAATGCAGCACCATATGCGGAAAAACCATCAATCCGCGCAGCGGCAGCATCGGCAGGCTGACCGGTTCTGTAACTTTCTTTTTCGGCTTAGCCAATGCTTGTTTCCTCCTTTATCCGCCCTGTTTTCGTAAAAGCTCAAGACGGCATGCAACCATTATACATGAGGTTTTGTTTTTTTGCAACAGATCGGCCTCGACCAAGTGTTTCCTAGCGAAAACTGTCAGCCGGGCCAAATTCCCACAAAGCAAAAAGAAACCGCCTCTTTCGAAGCGGTCTCCCGTTATGACTGTTAAAAAGCCTTACTTCTTCATGGCTTCTTCCACCGCGACGGCAACGGCGACGGTCATGCCGACCATCGGGTTATTGCCGGCGCCGAGGAAGCCCATCATCTCAACGTGCGCCGGAACAGAGGAGCTGCCCGCGAACTGCGCGTCGGAGTGCATGCGGCCCATAGTATCGGTCATGCCGTAAGAGGCCGGGCCGGCAGCCATGTTATCCGGATGCAGGGTACGGCCCGTGCCGCCGCCGGAAGCGACGGAGAAATACTTCTTGCCGGCCTCGAGGCGCTCCTTCTTATAGGTGCCCGCAACCGGATGCTGGAAGCGCGTCGGGTTGGTGGAGTTGCCGGTGATGGAAACGTCGGCGTTCTCGTGCCACATGATGGCCACGCCCTCGCGAACGTCGTCCGCGCCGTAGCAGCGCACCTTCGCGCGCTCGCCGTTGGAGTAGGCAATCTCCTTGACGATGGAAAGAGCATGATCCTCTTTCACGTCGGCGGAGAGGTAATCATACTTGGTCTGCACATAGGTGAAGCCGTTGATGCGGCTGATAATCATCGCCGCATCCTTGCCCAGGCCATTGAGGATGACGCGCAGCGGCTTGGTGCGCACCTTGTTCGCGTTCAGCGCGATCTTAATCGCGCCTTCGGCAGCCGCGAAGGACTCGTGGCCCGCGAGGAAAGCGAAGCACTCGGTGTTTTCATCCAGCAGCATCGCGCCCAGATTGCCGTGGCCAAGACCGACCTTGCGCTGGTCGGCGACGGAGCCGGGGATGCAGAACGCCTGCAGACCCTCACCGATGCGTTTGGCGGCTTCGGCGGCGGTCTTAACGCCTTCCTTCATCGCGATGGCGGCGCCCAGCTCGTAGGCCCACTTCACGTTCTCAAAGCAGATGGGCTGGGTGCTCTCCACGATGGAATATGCGTCCACGCCCTTGGAGTTGGTGTAGGCCTTGACCTCGTCAAAGTCCTTGAAGCCGTACTTGTCAAGCACCGGCTGGAGCTGAGGCATACGACCTTCATAGTTTTCAAAAAGAGCCATTGTTTCGCACGCCTCCTTCTTATTTATCCGTCCGCGGGTCGATCCACTTCACCGCGCCGTCCTCGGCCTTGAAGCGGCCGTAGGTGCCGATGTTCTTCTCATAGGCTTCGTTCGGGGACATGCCCTTCTTGATGGCGTCCATCATCTTGCCCAGAGAGAGGAACTGGTAGCCGCAGACCTGGTCGTCCTTATCCAGCGCCATCTTGAGCACATAGCCCTCGGTCATTTCGAGGTAACGGGTGCCCTTAGCCTTGGTGCCGTACATGGTGCCGACCATGGAGCGCAGGCCCTTGCCCAAATCCTCAAGGCCCGCGCCGATGCGCAGACCGTCGTCGGAGAACGCGGACTGGGTGCGGCCATAGACGATCTGCAGGAACAGCTCGCGCATGGCGGTGTTGATCGCGTCGCACACCAAGTCGGTGTTCAGCGCCTCAAGGATGGTCTTGCCCGGCAGAATTTCGGAAGCCATCGCGGCGGAATGGGTCATGCCGGAGCAGCCGATGGTCTCCACCAGCGCTTCCTCGATGACGCCGTTCTTGACATTCAGGCTCAGCTTGCACGCGCCCTGCTGCGGCGCGCACCAGCCCACACCGTGGGTATAGCCGGAGATGTCCTCGATTTTCTTCGCCTGAATCCACTTGCCCTCCTCAGGGATGGGCGCGGGGCCATGGTTAGGGCCCTTGGCGACGCAGATCATGTCTTCCACTTCTTTGGAATACTGCATTTTGGGTTCCCCCTTATTCTTGGTAAGTCGGTTGATAGAGCTTGTAAAAGCAACCGATTCATTATAGCACATCTCACGCGCAAAAAGGAACACTTTTCGGGGAATTTTTCACAGAGAGTCAAAAACGACTCCTTTCTCCCGCTTTCTTAAATAAAATAAGGGAACCGCGTCTTTTTTGTTTGAACGGTCAATATTTCGGCGCGGGTCTTGTTTTACGGCGGTCAGTATAGTATACTGTCGTATTATGAATACTCATTAGATGAAGCAATTTAAGGAGGGATTCCCATGGCAGAAGAAACCCGGGAAAAGACCAACTTTATTTGGGAAGCCATCAAGGCTGATATCGCCGAGGGCAAGAACGGCGGCCGCGTGCAGACGCGTTTCCCGCCCGAGCCGAACGGCTACCTGCACATCGGCCACGTAAAGGCGCTTTCCGTCGATTTTCTGACGGCGGAGCGCTTTGGCGGCGTGTGCAACCTGCGCTTTGACGACACGAACCCGACCAAGGAAAAGGAAGAATTTGTCGAAGCCATCAAGGATGACATCCACTGGCTCGGCTTCAATTATGCCAACGTCTACTACGCATCCGAGCAGTACGACCAGATTTATGAGTTCGCGCTCGACCTCATCCGCCGCGGGCTGGCATATGTGGACGACCTTTCCAAGGAAGAAATCCGCGAATATCGCGGCACGCTGACCGAGCCGGGCAAAAACTCCCCCTATCGCGACCGCACGCCCGATGAAAACATGGATTTGTTCCTGCGCATGAAGAACGGCGAGTTCCCGGAGGGCTCGCACGTGCTGCGCGCGAAGATCGACATGGCCTCCCCGAACATCAACCTGCGCGACCCCACCATCTACCGCATCAAGTATTGCACGCACCATCGCACGGGCGACAAGTGGTGCATCTACCCGATGTACGACTTTGCACATCCCATCGGCGACGCGCTGGAGGGCGTGACCCATTCCCTCTGCTCGCTGGAATATGAAATCCATCGTCCGCTGTATGACTGGGTGGTCAATGTCTGCAACTTCAAGGATAAGCCGCGCCAGATTGAATTTGCGCGCCTGAACCTGACCAACACGGTGATGAGCAAGCGCTTCCTGCGCCGTCTGGTGGAGGAAGGCTATGTCTCCGGCTGGGACGATCCGCGCATGCCGACCCTGGCGGGCATGCGCCGCCGCGGCTATACTTCCGCCGCCGTGCGCGATTTCATCGACCGCGTGGGCGTGTCCAAGGCGGATTCCGTGGTGGATGTGCGCCTGTTGGAATACTGTGTCCGCAACGACCTGAATGAAACCGCGCCGCGCGCAATGGCCGTGCTCGACCCGGTGAAGGTCGTGCTGACCAATTATGAGGAAGGCCAGTCCGAGGACTGCGTCATCGAGAACCACCCGAAAAAGCCGGAGATGGGCACACACACCGTGCCGCTGACCCGCGAAATCTACATCGAGCGCGAGGATTTCATGATCGACGCGCCGAAGAAGTTCTTCCGTCTCAAGCCGGACGGCGAAGTTCGTCTCAAAGGCGCATACATCATCAAGTGCGAGCGTTACGATGTGGACGAGAACGGCAATGTGACCTGCATCTATTGCTCGGTTGATTTCACCAGCAAGTCCGGCTCGGAGGGCGCGGACCGCAAGGTGAAGGGCACGATCCACTGGGTCAGCGCCGAGCAGAACATCCCGTTCGAGGGCCGTCTGTATGACGTGCTGATGCGCGACGACGACGAGCAGACCGAAGCCGCCCCAGAGGAGGAAGCCGACGAGGAGACCGCCGCCCCGGCGAAGGACTTCATCGCCCGCCTGAACCCGGATTCCCTCAAGGTCATTCATGGCTTTGCCGAACCGTATCTGGCGCAAGCGAAGGTCGGCGACGACTTCCAGTTCCTGCGCATGGGCTATTTCTGCAAGGACAAGGACTCCACGGCGGACATGGCCGTCTTCAACCGCGTCGTTCCGCTGAAGGACAGCTACAAGCCTGAATAAGTTACGGGGTTATGTTTGGGGCTTTGCCCCAATCCCCACCAGAAACCTGAGGTTTCTGGACTTCCCTCTTTTCGCTTCGCGGCATGCCGCGAAGCAAGGCGGAAGGTCAAGGGAACTCAGTTCCCTTGTAGGGTTTGGGGCAACGCCCCAACGTTCCCTATGAGAAGGAGAAAGAAACAATGTCTGATGAAGTACGTACAAGGTTCGCCCCCAGCCCGACGGGCTATCTGCATCTGGGCGGCCTGCGCACCGCGCTGTATACCTATCTGTTCGCCAAGAAGCATGGCGGCAAGTTCATTCTGCGCATTGAGGATACCGACCAGGAGCGCGAAGTGCCCGGCGCGGTCGATCTGATCTACAAGTCCATGCGTCAGGCCGGTCTGACCTACGACGAAGGCCCGGACGTCGGCGGTGAGTATGGCCCGTATATCCAGACCCAGCGCCGCGACCTCTATCCCAAGTATGCGTGGGAGCTGGTCGAAAAGGGCGGCGCTTACTGCTGCTTCTGCACCAAGGAAGAAATCGAAGCCGACCGCAAGGCCGCCGAAGCCAAGGGCGAAACCTACAAATACAACAAAAAGTGCCTGCACAACGTGAGCCTTGAGGAAGCCAAGCGCCGCATCGCGGCAGGCGAACCCTATGTCATCCGCCAGAACGTGCCGACGACGGGCAAAGCATCCTTTGACGATATGCTCTATGGTCACGTCGAGGTGGATTGCGACACGCTGGATGACAATGTGCTCATCAAGGCCGACGGCCTGCCGACCTACAACTTCGCCAACGTCGTGGACGATCATCTGATGGCGATCAGCCACGTCATGCGCGGCACGGAATACCTCTCCTCCGCGCCGAAGTACAACCTGCTTTACGAGGCCTTCGGTTGGAAACCGCCGATTTATCTCCACCTGCCGCCTGTCATGATCGAGTCCGTACTCAAGGACAAAGAGACGAAGCAGCCGATTCTGGATGAAAACGGCAACGAGCAGCCCATCGTCCGCAAGCTCTCCAAGCGCTGGGGCGACCCCTCCTTCGAGGATTTGCTGCAAAAGGGCTACCTCAAGGAAGCGATCATCAACTACATCGCCCTGCTGGGCTGGGCGCCGAAGGACACCAACGAGGAGTTCTTCTCGATGGACGATCTCATCCGCATCTTCGATGAAAACGGCATCAATAAAAGCCCGTCGATCTTCGACACCAACAAGCTGACGTGGTTCAACGCCGAGTATATCCGCCGCATGACCCCGGAAGCTTACGCCGAAATGGCCAAACCATGGCTCGCTCAAGTGCTCGACCCGCAGAAGTTCGACCTTGACCGCCTGTGCCAGCTGCTGCAGGCGCGCACGGAGATTTTCAGCCAGCTGCCGGGCATGGTGGATTTCCTCGCCGAAATGCCGGAGCTGGATATGGCGCTGTTCACCAACAAAAAGAGCAAGTCCACGCCGGAAACCAGCAAGACCGCGCTCGAATTTGTGCGCCCGATTCTCGACGGTCTCACCGATTGGACGGAAGCCAATCTGCACGACACCGTGATGGCCGCTATTCCGGAATCCGGCATGAAGAACGCGACCGTGCTCTGGCCGCTGCGCATCGCCATCACCGGCCGCGCCGCAACGCCGGGCGGTGCATTTGAAATGGCGTATCTGCTCGGCAAAGACGAAACGATGAAGCGCCTTGACTCCGCGATGGCGAAGCTGTAAGGACGTTGGGGCTTTGCCCCAAACCCTACCAGAAACCTGAGGTTTCTGGACTTCTCATAAAAATAATCCTCAATACCGCTGCAATTCTGCGATATTGAGGATTTTCTTATATCTTTTATCTTTCTTTATCGCAAAGCGATAAAGAGACGGAAGGTCAAGGGAACTCAGTTCCCTTGTGGGGTTTGGGGCAAAGCCCCAATCGTTCCCCGTTACATCTTTTCCACCACCGCATCCAGCAGCGCGCGGAACTGCCCCTTCACGCGGTTCGCCGTCTCGGTTACTTCCGCGTGGTTGAGCGGCTGATCGAGAATGCCCGCCGCCATGTTCGTGATGCAGCTGATGCCCAGCACGCGCAAGCCGCCGTGGCGCGCGACCACAACCTCCGGCACGGTGCTCATGCCCACCGCGTCCGCGCCGAGCGTGCGCAGCATGCGGATTTCCGCCGGCGTTTCATACGTCGGCCCGGTCATCTGCGCATAAACGCCCTCGCGAAGCGCAAAGCCCTGTTCGCCCGCGCAGGCATGCGCCAGCGTGCGCAGCTCCTTGTCGAATGCACAGCTCATATCCGGGAAACGCGGCCCAAATTCGTCGAGGTTCGGGCCGATCAGCGGGTTCTGCGCCGTCAGGCTGAACATATCGCCGATCACCATCAAATCGCCCGGATGATAGCTCAGATTCACGCCGCCCGCCGCGTTCGTGACGATCAGCGTCTTTACGCCGATCTTCTGCATCACGCGAACCGGCAGGGTCACGTCCTTCATGCTGTAACCTTCGTAGTAGTGGAAGCGTCCCTGCATCATCACCACGCGCTTGCCGTGCAGCGTACCGCAGCACCACAGGCCCGCGTGGCCCGCGACCGTCGAGCGCGGGAAGCCGGGGATTTCGCTATACGGCAGCTTGACCGCGTTTTCCAGCGCTTCGGCGTAGTCGCCCAAGCCGCTGCCCAGAATGATACCGATATCGGCCTGACCGCAGACGGCAAGCACCTTTTCCGCCGCGTCATTGATTCGTTTCATCTCATCCATTGTCTTTCTCCTTGGGGCTTTGCCCCAAACCCCACCAGAAAACTGAGTTTTCTGGACTTTCCATTTCGCTTCGCGTGTTTTAAGTCAGCTTCCATCCAGATTTATCGCAAAGCGATAAATCTAAGGAGGGAAGTGCAGGAACCTCAGGTTCCTGCCGGGGCTTGGGGCAGCGCCCCAACGTTCCCCTCTTACTTCAGCTCATTCAGGAAAGAAACCCCGTGCAGCGGATTCGCCAAGCCGAAGTAATCCAGAATCGTTGCACTGATGTCCGCATAGGTCGAGCGCACGCCGAGGTTCACGCCACCCTGCATCTTTTTGCTCCAAACCAGCAGCGGCGTATGCTCGCGCGTGTGATCGGTACCGCTGTGGCACGGGTCGCAGCCGTGGTCGGCGGTGATGATGAGCAGATCGTCCTCGCCCATCTTCGCCTGAATCTGCGGCAGCTGGGTGTCAAACGCTTCCAGCGCGGCAGCATAGCCTTTCACATCGCGGCGATGGCCGTACACCATGTCGAAATCGACCAGATTGACGAACAGCAGGCCGTCAAAACCCTCATCCATCGCTTCAAACGTCGCCTGCATGCAGGCTGGATTGCCCGCCGCATGATTGCTCCTGGTGATGCCGCGATGATCGAAGATATCCTCAATCTTGCCCACGCCGTAGACCGTCTTGCCGTTTTCGGCCAGGATGTCGCACATCGTCTTGGGCGGCTGTGCGCTGAAATCGCGGCGCGCGCCGGTGCGCTTGAATGCGCCCGCATGGTCGCCGACAAACGGACGCGCAATGACGCGGCCGACTTCCAGCTCGCCCGTCAGCAGTTCGCGCGCGATCTTGCAATCGCGATACAGCTCCTCCAGCGGCACAATCGCTTCATTCGCAGCAATCTGGAACACACTGTCCGCCGAGGTATAGACGATCAGCTTGCCGGTCTTGAGGTGCTCCTCGCCCAGCTCGTCCAGAATCGCCGTGCCGGAAGCGGGCTTGTTGCCCAGCGTGCCGCGGCCGACGGCCTTCTCAAATTTTTCAATAAAATCCTGCGGGAAGCCGTTCGGGAACGTCGGGAACGCGTGCGCCAGCTGAACGCCCGCAATCTCCCAATGTCCGGTGGTCGTGTCCTTGCCCGCGGAGACCTCGCGAAGCTTGCCGAAGCAGCCCTTCGGCGCATCGACCTTGCCGGGGAAGCCCACGCCGTCCACATTCGCCAGACCCAGCTCCATCATATGCGGCAGGTTCGGGTGGCAGGTGTTGATGATATGGCCGAGCGTATCCGCGCCCTTGTCGCCGTAATTCGCGGCGTCCGGCAGTTCGCCGATGCCCACGCTGTCCAACACGATGATAATCGCCTTTTTATTCATGGTGTTTCCTCCTTTTCGCGTCTTCTTCCAAAAGAAAACGAGTCCGATGCAGTCATTATACCGCATCGGGCTCGTTTTTTCAATCATCAGTCCAGTCGTGCTCATCCAGCGGGATGGGCCCATCCGGCGCGCCCATGCGCATGTGCTGCGCCAGCATGCCGATCATCTCCGCGTTGGTCGGCTTGCCGCGCGCCGGGCTGATGGAGTTGCCGAAAAAGCCGTAAATGCGCCGCACGCCGCGCGCATCCATCACGGTTTCCACCGCATGCCGAATCAACCGTTCCACGGCGGACTCGCCCGTGCCGAAGTGCTCTGCAACGGGCTTGTAAATGCGTTCGCCCACCGCGTCCAATCGGCCTTCGTCGCCATAGACGAGCGCCGCCGAACAGGCGAGATATTGATAACCGCGCAGCGTCCTGCGCATGCCCAGACGGCTCAGGATTTCCTCCGCACGTTCGCATTCCGGCGCCATGCCCGCCCAATCGATCTCGTCGCGCACCCACTCAATCTCCTTCAGGATGGCGTTTTTCAACTCCTCCGGCTCCCACGGCACGTGAACCAGATTGGTCACGCCGCGCCGCAGAAAACCTTCCTGCGCAAAGGGCATCATATAGCCGCCGATCACCCTCGGCGTGCGTTCGGCATAAAAATCCTTCAGGCGGTCAATCGTGCCCAGGCCATCCATCAGCGGCAGCACCGCGTCGATCACAAGGATATCCGGTCTGCGCTTCTTCGCGCCCAGCAGCGCCGCCTCGCCCGAATGCACCATCCGAAGGGCGCATTCCTGCTCGTCTTCCAGCTCTCTGAGCATTTGAAGCACATTGTCGTCATTGCGCATTGCGCACATGATTTGGGTTTTCATCAGCATCCCTCCGTGTGTCTAAGCAGCCTGACAAGACGCGTCCAGCGCGTCGCTTCTTTCAAGCATCCACTCGATGTACATTCCATAACCCTGCGTCGCGTCGCTCAAATAAACGTGCGTCACCGCGCCGATGAGCCGCCCATCCTGCAAGATGGGGCTGCCGCTCATGCCCTGCACAATGCCGCCCGTCTTTTCCAGCAGGCGCTCATCCGTCACACGCAAAATCATGCCCTTTTGACTCGGCTCATTCTGCGCAAAGCAGCGAACAATCTCCACGCTGTATTCCTGCGGGCCGCTGTCATCCACTGTGGTCAGGATGCTGGCCGCGCCCGTGTGAACGGCGCTTCGTGAGCCTGCTTTCAGCCCGTCGGGATACAGCAGCGTTTCCGGCGTGCGCTCCATGACGCCGTATATGCCATACTCTCCGTTTTCAAGCAGGCTGCCAATCTGCTTTCCCTCCTTGAGAAAATGGCCTTTCAGTTCGCCCGCCCTGCCGCTCTGTCCGCGCGTAACCCCCACGATATTCGCGCGAAGAATCGCGCCTTCTCTGGCGGAGAGCAGCCGCCCCGTGTCCGCATCGACAATCGCGTGCCCCAGCGCGCCGTATGCCCCGTTGACCGGATCGATATAGGTCAGCGTGCCCACGCCCGCCGTGCTGTCGCGCACCCAGACGCCCAGCTTGCGCCGTCCGTCGGATGGATCGAGCGAAGCCGGCGCATCCACAGCGATCGTCTGCCCGGCGCGGAGCACCTCCAGATGAACGGTATCCGCCTGCGCCGCGGTCACATGCTCACTGAGCGTTTTCGTGCTTTCCACGTTCTGACCGTCGACGCTCAAAATCACGTCGCCCGCGCGAAGCGTTCTGCCCTTCGCCGAGTCGGATACCACCAGCACGCCGCGCGTTTTCAACGCCACACCGACGGCCTGTCCGCCCGGAATCAATGTCCTTTCCTCCACCACGTCCACGCGCGTTTCATGCACGGGAATCAGGCCGAGCAGCGAAAAAGTCACCTGCGTCTGCCCGCCCTCCTCGGCGGTCAGCGTCACACGCTCATCCTGCGAAGCCAGTACGCTGACCGTGCCATCCTTCGATGCGGCGCGCATCGGCAAGCCGGTCTGCACCACGAGCTTCTGCCCGGAAGAAAGCGTCAACGCATCCGGCAGGGACGCGGCGTTTTGAACCCACGGGGAATAATTACAAAGGAATGCCATCGCGCCCAGCGCAATGCCCAAACCATGCCGAACCGTCTGTTTCATGCCAAAGCCTCCGTTTCGGGGCTTAGCATGCCGGTTCCTTCCGCGGTTTATGCTTCCGGCTTTTTCTGGCTGTCCAGCAGGAGCTGCAATTCCTCCATGAAGGATTGCACATCCTTAAACTGCCGATAAACCGACGCAAAACGAATATAGGCCACCTCGTCCAATTCTTTCAGCCCTTCCATTACCATGCGGCCGATTTTTTCCGTGGTCACTTCCTCCTCCGGCTGCTGGCATACGCTGGTTTCCACCCGGCGGACAAGCCGCTCGATATCTGCCAGCGAAACCGGCCGCTTTTCGCAGGCCTTGATGATGCCGTTTCGAACCTTTGACGCGTCAAACTGTTCGCGCCGCTTATCTTTTTTCACCACCAAGACGGGCAGCATCTCAATTTTTTCGTAAGTCGTGAAGCGTCTTTTGCATTCCTCACACTCCCGGCGGCGTCGAATAGCGCCGTCCTCCGTCGGCCGCGAATCCACCACGCGGCTTTCCGTACAGTTACAGTATATGCACTTCATGTCGATTTACTCCTCATTTTGAAATTTTTGCAAAGAAAGTTTTTCGTTCATTATACCCGTATTCCGGAAAAAGGTAAAGCCCCTTCTCCTTCCGTCACGACTTCGTCGTGCCACCTCCCTCCAAGAGGGAGGCTTAATCCTCACGTCATCGAAACTTATGCCCAAAGGCTCCCTCTCCGAGGGAGCTGTCAGCGAAGCTGATTGAAGGAGTTACCCTGTCGATACTAAAATCACGTCGTCCCCGATGCAGGCGATCTGCCGCCACGGAATTTCCATCTGATTCTTTTCGCTGCGCAGAAAGCCGCATCCTCCCGCGCAGACGAGCAGCGAAAGCGTCTGTCCCGTCGCCGGATCAAGCACCAGATCGCATGCGCGTCCAATCAGCCGCCCGTCGCCGATGCAGATGATGTCCTTCTTTTTCAGCTCCGAAAACGTCATGTTTTTCCCGCCTTTCGCGCCAGCGTCTATGCGCGCCGCGTCCAAATATAACCACCCTTGAGGAGAATATTTTCCTGCCGCCGTCGTCATAATGCCCCTTAGAAAGTCAAGGGAGGGAAAACCATATGGCCATCGGCAAGGTTGAAATCTGCGGCGTGGATACTTCCACGCTCCCCGTCATCAGCAATGAGCGCATGCGGCAGCTCTTTCCCCTCGTCCACGGCGGGGATATGCAGGCGCGGGAGGAATTTATTCGGGGCAATCTGCGGCTCGTGCTCAGCGTGCTACAACGGTTCCATCACCGCGGGGAAAATGTGGACGACCTGTTTCAAGTCGGCTGCATCGGCCTGATTAAGGCGCTCGATCATTTTGATGTGACGCAGAACGTGCGCTTCTCCACCTATGCCGTGCCGATGATTATCGGCGAAATCCGGCGCTATCTGCGGGATAACAACGCCATCCGCGTGAGCCGCTCTCTGCGCGACGTAGCCTATAAAGCGCTCTCCGCGCGGGACAGGCTGCAAGCCGAGCTGGGCCGCGAACCGACCGTGCAGGAAATCGCCCGCCGTCTGGAGCTTTCCGAGGAGGATGTGACCCTCGCGCTGGAAGCCATTCAGGACCCCGTCAGCCTGTGCGAACCCATCGGCGGCGAAGGCGCAGACGCGCTGACCATCGGCGATCAGGTGCGCGACGACAACGTGAACGCGGAAAATTGGCTGCAAAACATCGCCATCCGGGAAGCCATGGCGCGTCTGAGCGACCGCGAACAACGCATTTTGAGCCTGCGCTTCTTTCAGGGACGCACGCAGATGGAGGTTGCGGGCGAAATCGGCATCAGTCAGGCCCAGGTCTCCCGGCTCGAAAAAGCCGCGCTCAGCCATATGCGCAAGCTGGTCTAATGCAATGTTCGCAATTCGGCCCGAAGGTTTCCAAAGGGCGACGCGGCAAAAGCCGCCGTAAACGCTCAGAAAACCCTTTGGTTGAACCCGCCGTCATTCTGCTTGATCACTATGATATACCGTTTCAAAAGCTTCTGCCACAATCGGGCATGCTGCCAGCGCTTCGGAAAGCGTGTTGCGATTGTTCCCGATTTCAATGAGCAGCGCCCCGGTGGAAACATGCTGGTTGAAGCGCCCGTTTTTGATCTTCACCTCGCGGCATAGACCGGGCGCAAGCGCATTCGCCGCATCCGTGACGGCCTGCGCCAGTGCGAGGTTTTTCGGCCAATCCGGCCGCTCGTCGAAGCCCGCGCCCGTCGCGCCCGTTCCCTTGCCCACCAGCATCATCACGTGCGCAACGCTCTGTCCATCGACCTCCACGCCGTTTCCGCCGTTGTAGGCCCCGCTGTATGCGTCGCGATGCACATCGAGCCAATAATCATAATGCTCGCCCGCGTCCAGCCGCGCCTTGAGCATTTCCAGCGACCGCGTATATGCCGTGGAGAGATTCGGCGGCTCAAACGCCGTCTTGTCATGCACGACGACAAAGCCGCGCGCCGTCAGTTCCCGCGCCAGCGCATCTCCCACGGCAACCATGTTGTGCTGCTCGTCGCGCGTGCGCCATTTTTCCGTCGGCGTATAGGTTTCCGTCTCCGTGATCTCATAGGCCTCGTAGGTATGAGTATGGTAAATCAGTATCCGCGGTGCGTCCTCCTGCGCGGCGGCCTGCACGGCTTCCCCCTGCTGCTGCGCCGCAACGCGGATGACCAGCGGCGGGCGAAGCCGGTCAATCCCGGCGTAAACCCCGCCGCCTGCCAGCGCCAACATGAGCATCGCCAGTCCGATTCTTCCCCGTTTTCGCATGCCGCATCCTCCCCGCCGTCCATGTCCTTACAATCTATGAACGTTTGGCATGCAGCATGACAGCGGGTTGAACCCCTCTCCACACGGATAAAAGCGGCGCTCCCGCCCTTGGAAGCGCCGCTCTTTGATGCCGTTATCGGTTGCTGCAGCCGCATCCGCACGAACCGACACAGCCCACGCCCGCCGTCGTGGACGCGCATCCCAGCCCGGTGGAGCTGGTGTAGTTGCCGCATGTGCAGCTGACGTTCCGCGCGCGGAGAGAATCCTCATCGCAGACCGCCTGCGGGAAAAGAGGCAGGGAGAAGAATTCATCGCATCTTCTAAGATTTCCGCATACCAAAAAGCTCGGCTATTCCTCCAACCGGTTTTACCTTTACCAGCCTCTTTATTTTCAAAGAAAAATGCGCATTTGATACGCTTCCGTATCTCCTGCGCATTTTTGTTATTCTTCCTTCTTTTCCCCCTGCGCCACATCCAGCAGCTTTCCCAGCAGCGGCACATTCAGCCCGAAGATTTCCAGATTCTCGATCAAGCTCACCAGCTCCGTGGCAATCATATAGGTCATCGCCGCGCCGCATACACTCGTCATGCCCAGCCCGTTGCCCACGCTCACGCATACGCCGACGACCAGCCATTCAAGCCCCTTCTTCAGCACGCCCATCAGCAGCGCGCCGGAGGAAACCTTTCCGCTCTCCGTCTTGCGGGATTTGCCCGTCACCGCGCACAGCAGCCCGGTCAGGATGTCCGCACCCTGCACAATCAAAAGCGCCTGCGCCAGCGGCGGCAGACCCGTCCACCACGCCAGCGCCGCGCCGATCAGCGCGCCGATCCAATTCACCACGTTCGGCTTCACACCCTGCACAACCTGCATCGCTTTATCCTCCATGTTTGTTTCTCCCTTCGTCCCTCTGTCGTTCATTTGCAATCACCGACTTTCTTCACGGCTACACCGAGCCTTTTTGCCGCGCTCTCCACAATTTTCGCGGACAGCTCTACGCCCACCGCGTCATATCCTTCCGCCGCCGCTGCCGCCAGCGTTGAACCGCTTCCGGCGAACGGATCGAGGATTCGCCCGCCCGGCAGACAAATTTTGCAGATCTGCCGCATCACCTCCTCCGGCTTCTGCGTCTGATGAATCCGCTTTGTCCCCTGCACGTTGGCCGCCTTGTATACACCCGGAAGCACCGGCACGGGGCGATCAATCGGCAATTTCCCGTTGCTCGCCCAAATCGCAAATTCCGCCTGCTGACGAAAGCGCCCCTTCTGCGGCCTGCTGGTGAGCTTATCCCACACCAGCGTGCCGCGCCATTGCCACCCGGCCCATTGCACCGCATCCGTGAGCAGAGGCGTTTGCCGCCAATCGCAAAACGCCACCAGCACAGCGCCCGCATTGCATTGAGCGCGCGTCAGAGCAAAAACGTCGGCCATCAGGTGCAGCCAGCTCCGCGCATCCATCTGATCTCCAGCGAAATCAGGATACGGACACGCTTTCTTTGTCGCGGTGTATTTTTGTGCCGTGCTGTTGCTGCGCTCGGCCAGCGTCGCGCCGCCGCTCGCATAAGGCGGATCAGTAATCACCGCATCAAATGCAGGCCCATTATATTCGGAAAGAAACGTCCGGCAATCGCCGTGATACAGTTCAATCATGGAAGTGCTCCTTCTCTCGAAAAATTTTTTCGACCCGTTTTACAGTTTCGCGCATTCTCGCACAAGGGGGTTCCTTGCGCCCAAATTGGCGCCGCTGTATAATCATTTCATGCGTAGTCGGGCAGGCAGAACCGGCGCTGCACTTCCAACTCTCCGCCGATTCTGTCCCGGATGCCCCTTCTTGCCGGAAGGCACATCTTTTCCCGTCTATGCGCCCACGCTTTCACGCGTGGGTTTTTTTAATTCTCCCCGGCCTTGCAGCAGTATTCACCGCTGACCCAGCCGGTATAGCCGCGATACTTCACCCGCAGCCAGTCGCCTTTTTCCTCCAGCACAGCGAGCTGTGTTCCGTCCGGGATCATCTGCATGTATCGCCCGCGTGGTTTCTTCCGCATCCGCAGGCCGCCCTGCGCGCAGGCAGTGACGATTTCGGCATTGTCCTCCGCCCGTTCATCGTCCGCGCCCATGCCGCCCGCCGCAATCATCCGATGTACACCCAACCCGTTCCAGCCCGCTTTTCCCGTCAGTTCCGTTTCGACCACGCATCCCCGGCTCTTGCTGGAATGGAGCACCGTTCCCGCGTCCGTTACCAAACCGACGTGATTCACGTCGCCCGTGCCCACGCCTATGAACGCCAGCATGCCCGGCTTCGCACCGGCAAGACCCTCCTGTCGCCACGTCAAATGGCGATACTTCGGTGCGCTGTCAGCGCTGTTCCAAAGTTCATTCGTCCCCGCCGTCGTGTAGCTCTTGTCGCCGCCGCTGCTTACGCGAATAATCTTTTTAATCAGGTTGATACAGTCCAGCTCACTGTAAGCCGTCCCGATCAGTCCCCGCGCCGTGCGGATGGCTTCGCTTGTTTGAATCATTGCTTCTCCCTCCTTTCTAATTTCACCCGACCGTATGTCCCCGCAGACGGCGGTATCGTCATCATCACCCGTTCGAATAAATCGCCCGATAAAGATTCCAAGCAGAAAAATCACGCCCACCATGCAGGGCCACATACAACCACCCCCTCCAGCCTGCTTTAATCCGCCGCATCTTCCTGCGCATCAAGTGCGTCGTAATACGCTTGTGCCAGCGTTTCGATCTCCTCAATGTCCGCTTCTGTCAGCAGCCCGTTGTCCAGATGGGTATATGCCTTGTCCAGCCAATAGGCCACGTCGCGTCCGGCGGTGATTTCCCGCTTAATAGCTCGCAGGGTCAAGTCATGTCTCGCTCGACTTTTGATAGCCATAGATTTTTCCTCCTTTAAGCTGTCGTCATGGATGCGATGGCGTTTTCAAGGTTTTGGATAACCCGATTCACATCGCGCTGATAATCCAGTCGGATTCCCGCGACATTTTTCGCCTGTACCACGGTCGTCTGCGCATAGGCCATCAGCGCTCCGTATGCCGCAATTTCTTCAGATGAAAGCGGAAATTCCACAGGCTCCATTTCAAAGCCGCTCTGCTCGCTTAGCGTCTTCGTCGCATCCAACGCTTCGACGTTGACTCTTTTAATGCGCTTTCCTTGCGTAAAATCAATCTCATCGCAGACCCATCTCTGACCATTTTCATCCACGAAATTTCCGCCGCTGGATACGGGAATGCCGTGCAGGCCGCCGGAAGTCTGCACCGTGATGACCTGCTCGTGATAAGGTTCATAGGGTAAAAGCGCGCTGCCGTAACATACAACGGGGTATTGCACCGTTATGGTTCCTTCCGCCGCCGTATTTTCATTGCGCGCCATAACGTTATATCTGATATCGGATGCGCCTTCCGGGATTTTTATGGTACTCATGTTCGAAAAGTAGACCGTATTTCCGTTCAGGCTATATCGCATTTGGATAAGCGATCTTAACTCGTTCGGATTGCTATCAATGGTACGCCTGAAAAAAATTTGTTTTCCCGCGCATTCATCCGGCAGCGGGATAAAAATTCCAGCCCACCCTTGTTTGTTTAGCGCTTTGACGGCCAAAATGCCGTTTTCAAATGTAAATTCTGCGTTTGCATTTTCACTTGCGGCTTTCTCAAAATCCAGCAAATTCGCGCCCGTGATTTTGACTTGAAGCGTTCCGTCCGCTCCCGCCCCGATGATCTCTACGGGATTGTCCGCACTCGACGTTCCGTCCTGTCTGCTTCTGCCGTAAATGTGCAGCCCACACAGCGGCGCTTCAAACGCGTCGGATACCGAAACAGGGTTTCCGTTTTGGTTTCCGTTCAGGATATTCAGGCGGGATTTTTCGGCTTTTCCCACTTCGAGCCGACCAAGCGCATCCCCGACTTCCTTTGCGTCGGCCGCTTCGCCCGCCTGCGTCAGCGTCGCGTCGATGACCGCGTCCTTTCCGGCTTCGCCCGTGTCGCCCTTCTCGCCTTTCGGGCCCTGTTCGCCCTGCGGGCCTGTCTCTCCCTGAATGCCCTGCGGGCCTCGTTCTCCGCGTTCTCCTTGAATCCCCTGAATACCCTGTGGCCCCTGCGGCCCGGTATCCCCCTTTTCGCCCTTCGGCCCCTGAAAGCGCCTGATATCCACTTTGATGATGTCCGCCATTTATGCCCCTCCGATTGCAGGCAG
>CAKTZR010000025.1 GCA_934636105.1 uncultured Clostridia bacterium | reverse complement strand
TGCCGGATTCCATGAAAAAAGGACTCACCCCTTACGGGGTGGGTTCTTTTTTCATTTCATCTGCAACGTTCCTACTCTCTGGTCGTCTCTGATTAAGTCGGAGAATGTACTTGGTTAGGATTTGGCCTGCCGCCCGCTGTGCGGGATTCAGGCAGGCCAAATCACCTGGGAGAGTAGGACGTTGCCGCGAGGTTTTGCAAAGTATGCGGGCGCGCGATGCGCGCCCATACATTTTCAGCAGATTCACACAGATATACAACCGAATCATCTTGCGATAAGCGGGTGTCCATGATATAATGAATCGCGTTTTTCCTTTGAAAATCCATCATCAAATCAGAAAAGAACAGGGAAACTTTATATACATGGACAATCATTCGATCAAGAAAACAAAATCGCTTCGGAAGAAGCTTCACCCGCTTTTGTTTTTTACCATTTTGCTGGAACGCATGCCGCATTGGCTGCGGGATACGTTCAGCGGCATCACTTTCGATGAAATTGTATTTCAATTAAAAGTGCCGCTTCAGGGGACGGATACCAGCCTGATGAAATCGTTTTTCATCAAGGCGTTTGTCCCGGCGGTTATTCTGCATGTCGTCTTTTTGTTTTTCCTTGGATTTTTGCCTGGGCGATTGAAACGAAAGGCATCGAATCAATCGATTTCAACACAGCGAAAAATTGAGCGCGCCGAGCGGATCATGCGGCGGGTTTTGCCCAAAATCATCAACGTGTGCTTTGCGGTGGAACTGCTTTTGCTGTGCAATACCCTGTCGATGGGAGAATACATCGACAACCGGCTTCATTCCTCGACGTGGATTGAAGAAAACTACGTAAAGCCGACGGAAGAAGTGCTTACGTGGCCGGAAAAAAAACGAAACCTGATTTATATTTATCTGGAATCGATGGAAACAACCTATATGTCCGCGGATGAGGGCGGCATATATCCGGTGAATTTGATTCCGGAGCTGACGGCCTTGGCCGACGAAAATTTGAGTTTTTCGGATAAGTCGTCGCTGCATGGCGGCGCGAGGACGACGACCGGAACGACGTGGACGATGGGCGCGATGTTTGCGCAGACCAGCGGACTGCCGCTCAATATTCCAGTGGAAAACAATTCGATGAACGACTATGCCGTCTTTTTTCCGGAGGTCGTTTCGCTGGGCGATCTCACGAAGCAGGCAGGGTATAACAATATCCTGATGATCGGATCGCATGCGACGTTCGCCGGACGAAAGCTCTATTTTACCGAGCATGGCGAATATGAAATCGATGATTACACGTGGGCGCACGATCAGCAAAAAATTCCGGAGGACTACTATGTTTTCTGGGGCTTTGAGGATGAAAAGCTGATCGAGCTGGCGAAAGAAAAGCTGTTGGAGACAGCTCAAAACGACGAGCCCTTCAATTTGACTTTGCTGACGGTGGATACCCATTTCCCGGACGGTTATCGATGTAGTTTATGTCAAGATGAGCATGAAACCGATTACAAGGATGCGCTGTCTTGCTCCAGCAGGCAGGTTGCCGCGTTTGTGAAGTGGATTCAGCAGCAGGATTTTTACGAGAATACGACGATTGTCATCAGCGGCGATCATTTGTCGATGGCCGCGGAAATCGCGAAGGACACGCCGGAGGATTATGAGCGAACGGTGTACAACTGCATTCTGAATCCGGCGGTCGAGCCTGAACAGGCCACGGAGCGCGTTTTTACGACGATGGATATGTTCCCCACAACCCTTGCGGCCATGGGCGTGCAGATCGAGGGCGACAGACTGGGGTTGGGAACGAATCTGTTCAGCAAGCGGGCGACGCTGGCGGAGGAAATCGGATATGAAGCGCTGAATGAAAATGTTTCGCGCTATTCTAAATTCCTGGATGACATGGCAAAGTAAAGAGAGCGGCGCAAGGATGGTTGTGCTGGAAACACAGACCTGCAATGAAAACGCGATTGCGTTTTACCACAAAAATGCGTTTCAGATGATCGGCTTTGATCTATTCGCTTACACCAACACAGACCCGGAGCGGCACGAAATCAGAATTGAGATGGGAAAACCCTTATAAAGAAAAAGGACTGGCTGTCAGTCCTTTTTGCTTTGCTCGATTTCCTGTGCGAGATGCAGTGTGAAGGTGAAACAGCTGCCCTTTCCGGGTTCGCTGGTGACGCTCATTTCCTCGCCGAGATGCTTCATGATTTCATAGGCGATGGCCAGTCCAAGCCCCGTGCCCTTGCTGTGGTGGGATTTATCGACCTTATAGAAGCGGTCGAACACGTGCGGCAGATCTTCCGCGGGAATGCCAACGCCCGTGTCGATGACGCGGATGCGGACGACGTTCTTTTCCGTGCAGGCGCTGAGGGTGACGGTTCCGCCCTCCGGCGTGTACTTGAACGCGTTATCGAGCAGGGCAATGAGCACCTGCTGGGTGCGGTCCGGATTGCCGATGACATTCGGCAGCTCCTTCGGCACATCATAAACAAAGGTCTGCTGATAATCCTCGGCATAGGCGGAATAGGTTTCGTGGATGAGGTCGAGCAGCGGAAGCGGCGCAAAGACGCTTCGGGAGAGCGAAGCCGTGCCGCTTTGCAGGCGCGAAAGTTCCAGCATGTCGTTGACCAGCCGCGACAGGCGCATGGTTTCGCGCAGCACCACATCATAAATCTGCTGGCGCTGTTCCTCGGTCTTCACAAGGCCGTCGCGCAGCGGCTCAATCAGCGCGCGCATGGCGGTCAGCGGTGTGCGCAGCTCATGGGAGACATTGGCAACATAATCCCGGCGGGTTTGCTCCAGACGCTCGGCGCTGGTTACGTCGGAGACAATGCCGACGCAGCCGCTGACCTCGCCGTTTTGGGCAAGCAGCGGCGAAACGGAGATGTGCAGCGCGACGTCGCCCTGCCAGATCGTCTTTTTGACGGCCTGCGCGGAGACAAGCGCCTCGTCGAACATCGCGAAAACATCCGGCGCAGCGGCGCGCACATGGTTTGCGCCGGAATCCAGATTCAGCAAGCCGTAAACCGCGGGATTGATGAGCGTGGTTGCACCCTTCGCATCCACGGCGATGATGCCCTCGGAGAGGCCATTAATCAGGCTTTGCAGGCGGTTGCGCTCCATTTGCAGGGAGGAAATGGTGCTGCCCAGTTCGCTGGAAAGGTGGTTCAGCGCGCGCCCCAGCTCGCCGTATTCGTCGTTGGAGGCATCCTCCGCGCGGGCGGTCAGGTCGCCGCCGGCCATCGTCAGGGCGACGGTGCGCATGCGCGCAATCGGCTTCACCATGCGCGCGGCGAAGAACAGAACGACCGGGAGCATCAGCAGCGCGACCAGCAGCAGCGAGAGCGCTAGCGTGTTGGTGAGCGCCTGCATGCCGCCCATGATTTCCGTCATGGACTGCGCCATGAACACCGCGCCGATCACCTCGTCCATAAACGTGATGGGGACGGCGACGACGACGAGCTTGCCGTTCATGACCTCCTCGGTGGAGTCGGCTTCGGGCGTTTTGCCGCTGTCTTCGCTCAAATCGTTCATCACGCTGCTGGACTGTGTGGATTTGTGCCGATTCGTGTTATCGGAAACGCTCAAATCCTCCATGCTGCCCACGTGCGTGGCGACCTCGCCGGAAAGCACCTGCGGAAGCATGGACTCGCTCAGCTTGGCAGGCAGGCGGCCGACGCGCCGCCCTTCGATCTGCTGGGTGCGGATGAGCGTGTCGCCGCCGGCGTCCACCACCCAGACGGTGGCCTCCCATTGGGAGGTACTGCGGCCGATGAGCGGCACAAGATAGGTGGAGGAGAGTTCGCCGCGCAGCGTGCTTTCGATGTAACCGGCGATGATCTGCCCCTTGGGGATCAGATCGCTGATTTTATTGTTGGCGAAAATCTGCGGTGAAACGACGGTGTAAATGCCCGTAATCAGCAGGGCAAAGAGGATCACCGTGCCATAGACCAGCGCCAGCACGCGGCGGAAGGAAGCGCTGTGCCGCATGGACGAATAGGGAGCGTCGTTTTTCGGCTTGCGGACGGGCTTTGGCAGATTCATGCTTCGGCCTCGAATTTATAGCCCACGCCGTAAACGGTGATGATATCCCATTTTTTGCCCATTTCCTCACAGGAGAGCTTTTGACGCAGGCGTTTGATGTGGGTATCGACCGTGCGCGTGTCGCCGAAGAAATCATAACCCCAGATGCGGGAGAGAATCTGTTCGCGGTCGAACACGCGCCCCGGATGGCTGGCCAGCAGATAGAGCAACTCAACCTCGCGCGGGGTGCAGGCGATGCTCTGCCCGGCGAGCTTGACGCTGTAACGTTCGGGCTGAATTTCCAGCGAACCGAAGGTCAGCGTGGTCAGCTTCTCCTCCTGCGCGGCGTCCGGCGCGGCGGACGTGCGGCGCAGAACGGCCTTGATGCGGGAGACGACCTCGCGCGGGCTGAACGGCTTGACGATATAATCGTCCGCACCCATTTCAAGCCCCAAAATGCGGTCGATCTCCTCGCCGCGCGCGGTCAGCATGATGATGGGGAGCTGGCTGTCCTTGCGGACGGCCTGGCAGACCTCCATGCCGGTCATGCCGGGCATCATCTGATCCAGCAGCATCAGGTCGTAATGCTCCTTTTTAATCATCTCCAGCGCCTGCTTGCCGTCGTAAGCGGAGTCATGCAGAAAATCCTCGTTATCCAGATAGAGGGAGAGCGACTGATGAACAATCGGGTCATCGTCGCAAATCAAAATACGCGTCGTTTTGCTCATGGCGATCACCTCAGGTAAAATATCATCTTATTCTAACTGAAAGCTATGGCGAAAATGTGTCGTGAAAAAGAAACTATTTTAAGCATACGCATGGCGAATGCGCCATTCAACTCCCTCAGTCAGCTTCGCTGACAGCTCCCTCTCAGAGGGAGCCTTTTGGTATAAGCCGCAATGGGGGAAGGATAAAGCCTCCCTCTCCGAGGGAGGTGGCACGCCGCAGGCGTGACGGAAGGAGTTTCACAGCACCGGCAGCACGGCCAGACGGATGGCGGCTTCCGCATACGGCACAAGCTCCGCGTCAAAGGCCTTGGAAAGCTCCGCGTCGCTGAGCACGATCGGCGGCTGATCGCAGCTGGCGCTGCGCATGCCCCAGCGCGGGAGCGGCGCGACGCGGGCGGACAGCACGACGGAACCATCCATGTGTTCCACCACGTGGATTTCCTCCCCGCCGACGAGCGCGACGGCGAAGCCAAGCTCCGCGCTGACCGTGTCTTCATGCTCGACCGTCCGGGGCGCATAGGCAAAGCGGACCGGGCCGCGGGCGACGCTCACCGCCTGATGGAACGCAGGCAGCTTGCGCACGGCCATCGGCAGGGTCAGCAGCAGCTCGTCGCCATCCTGCCAATCGCGGTTGAGGGTGACGAAGCCGCCTGCCTGCGCGGGGAGAATGTCGCCATCCACGGCGACGGTCGCGCCGTTTGCCCATTCGGGAATGCGCAGATGAATCGGGAAGGCGGCTTTCGCATCGGTGTGAACCGTGATATGCACGCTGCCGCTGGCGGGATAGTCGCTCTCCACATCCACGCGCACGGACGCGCCGGAGAGGCGGTAGCGCACCGAG
This sequence comes from uncultured Clostridia bacterium, assembly GCA_934636105.1. Classification (GTDB taxonomy): domain Bacteria; phylum Bacillota; class Clostridia; order Christensenellales; family Aristaeellaceae; genus Ventricola. Next base: position 29,372 of record CAKTZR010000025.1, on the reverse strand, counting down.
CAGGGCGCATAACCCATCGCGCAAAGCCCGTCGTCGCGGGAGACCATCCACTGCGCCTGTACAAAGCGCGGCCAAGCGCCCAGCAGGGCGCAGAGCGCATTGCCATCTTCAAGGCCGAACAACCCCGCGTCCTCGCCGCTCAGGGGGAAGCGCGCCGCGCGGGAGAGCATCGCCTGATTGGCCTGCTGCATCGGCTGAACGCCGCGCCCGTCCGGGGAGAACGCCGCGTCGATGGTGTTGTACATCAGGGTTTCCAGCTGATCCGCGCCGAATTCGCCGCCGGGGCAGGTGAGCAGCGTTTCCAGCGAAGCGGCCAGCTCGCACGCGCTGACCGCGGAAACGCCGCGGCTGGGATGCGTGCCGCCCAGCAGGGGATCGGCCGTCACGCCGCCGCCCGCCGCGCCGTGCGCCTTATTGAGCCGCGCAAGGCCCGCCTCCGGCGCGGAAAGATGCTTGCCCGAACCGGTCAGCACGCCGCAGAGTGCGCTGGCGCGCAGGCCCTCGCACAGATTCGCGCCCGATGCGCTGCGCAGCAGGTGGTGGGTGTAGCCGGATTCATCCTCATGCGCCAGCGCGTCGAGCAGCTCCTGCGCGGTGAACGAGCGGGAAATCGGCGTGCGATAGGGGAACGCGTGGAACAGGGAGGTGTAATCCGCGCCCTGACTGACGAGCATCATCAGCACGGAGAGAATCGCCTTCTGCCCGGTGATGTTGTAGAGCAGGATGCCCGCTTCCAGCGTGTCGGCGGTGTGCATCGCATCTTCGGCGGAGAGGGAGCGCACGCGGAGGGTATCATGCAGATACTTCATATAGCGCAACATGAAGGTCAGCAGCTGCTTGTCGCCGCTCATGGAATAGGCGGCGCAGAGCGCGCGAAGCATGCGTCCGCGCGCGGCGAAGGTTTCGCCCGGCGCGCCGAACGAGCCGTCCTCGCGCTGGTGCTCGACCACGCGGCCGCACAGGCTCAAAGCCTGACGACGCAGTTCCTCGTCGCCAAGCTGGGCGCTGGTCAGCAGCATGGCTTCCAGCAGTTCGGGCGCGTGCAGGCCGCCGCCCAAAGCGCCGCCGAACCAGACGCTCTGCTCCCCGGCCTCCGGGAAAAGGGACGCGCAGCGGGAGAGCAGGCCGCCGCGCAGGGCCAGCAGACGATCGCGCATCGCGCCCTGCGCGGAAACCGCGCCGACGGGCAGCGGGGCGAAACGGCCCGGCGCAAGGGGCGCACGGGCAAAAAAGGTGCGAGTCAGCATAGAAATATCCTCCGATATTGAAATTCTCAAAGAAGCCCGCAGACGGGCGAAACAACCTATGTATAGTTTAACGCCGAGCGGGCGCGCCGTCAACCGCGCAAAACGGGATATTCACTGACTTTTCTGAAAAATTGCTCATATTGATTGATACAAAAGTGTTGAAATTGATAGAGAAATGGGGTACAATCGAAGAAAAAAGAAAACCGGAGAGGAGCTTTTTTGATGAGCGATACCGCAAAGAAGCAAGTCCGCAGACTTAAAATCATAGAGGATGACCCCAATCTTTCCGCGTTTGAGGGCGATTTGAACGAGCGCGTCCGCCATTTCAAACAGCGCAAAAAGGAGCTGCTTGCCCCCGGCCAGACGCTGACGGAGTTTGCCAGCGGCCATCTGTATTACGGCTTCCACAAGGTCAAGGGGGGCTGGGTTTACCGCGAATGGGCGCCCGGCGCGACGGCCTTGCACCTGATCGGCGATTTCAACAACTGGAACCGCACCAGCCACCCGATGACGGCGGTGGGCAACGGGAACTGGGAGATCATGATCCCCGGCGTGCGCACGCTCAAGCACCGCAGCAAGGTCAAGGTGGCCGTGACCAGCGCGCGCGGCACGGAAGACCGCATTCCGCTTTACGCGACCTACGTCGTGCAGGATGAAAAGACGCACAGCTTCAGCGCCGCTATTTGGAACCCGCGCAAGGAATTTGAATGGACGGATGAAAAATTCCGCCCGAAGCGCAACGTGCCGCCGCTGATCTATGAAGCGCACGTCGGCATGGCGACCGAGGAGGAGCGCGTCGGCACGTATCTGGAGTTCATGCGCGATATCCTGCCGCGCATCAAGAAGGACGGCTACAACACCGTTCAGCTGATGGCCATCATGGAGCATCCGTATTATGCGTCCTTCGGCTATCAGGTCAGCAACTTCTTCGCCGCTTCCTCGTGGTATGGCACGCCGGACGACCTCAAGGCGCTCATCAACGAGGCGCATGCGCTGGGGCTGAGCGTGCTGCTCGATCTGGTGCATTCCCACGCGGTGAAGAACACCGCCGAGGGCATCAACGGTTTCGACGGGCGCGACGACCAGTTCTTTAAGGCCGGCAGCGCGGGCGATCACCCGGCCTGGGGCAGCAAGGTCTTTGACTACGGCAAGAACGGCGTGGTGCATTTCCTGCTCTCCAATGTGCGTTTCTGGCTGGATGAATATCATTTCGACGGCTTCCGCTTCGACGGCGTGACCAGCATGATCTATTTGGATCACGGCCTGGGCAGCGCGTTCACCGATTATCGGCAGTATTTCTCCATGAACACGGACGTGCAGGCTGTCGCCTATTTGCAGCTGGCGGCGGAGCTGACGCACGAATTCAAGCGCGGCGCGCTCTGCGTGGCGGAGGAAATGAGCGGCATGCCGGGCATGTGCCTGCCGGTCAAGGACGGCGGCATCGGGTTTGACTACCGCCTGAGCATGGGCCTGCCGGATTATTTCATCAAGACCATCAAGGAAAAGCAGGACGGCCAGTGGAACATGGGCCGCCTGTATTACGAGCTGATTTCCCGCCGTCCGGGCGAAAAGAACATCGCTTACTGCGAAAGCCACGATCAGGCGCTCGTGGGCGACAAAACGCTGATGTTCCGTCTGGCCGACAAGGAAATGTATTGGGGCATGAACCGCGGATATGAAAACATGGTCGTCGAGCGCGCCGTCGCCCTGCACAAGATGATTCGGCTGGTGACGATTGCGGCGGGCGGCGAAGGCTACCTGAACTTCATGGGCAACGAGTTTGGCCACCCGGAATGGATCGATTTCCCGCGCGAGGGCAACGGCTGGAGCTTTGCGCACGCGCGCAGGCTGTGGAGCCTTGCGGAGAACGGCTACCTGCGCTATGAGCTGCTGGGCAACTTTGACAAGGCCATGGTGTCGCTGATTAAGAAATACGACGTGCTGGAGGGCGGCATGCCGCGCTGTCTGCGCCAGCACGAGGACGACCAGATTCTCGCTTTTGAGAAGAAGGGCTGCGTCTTCGTGTTCAACTTCCATCCGACGCGCTCCCAGCCGGGACTGTTCGTGCCCGTGCCGGAGAACGACGATTATCAGGTCGTGCTCTCCACGGATGACAAGGTGTTCGGCGGCTATCAGAACATCGATAAATCCGTAATCTATCACACCTGGGCGCACGACCCGCAGATGGGCGACGGCTTTGTGATCTATCTGCCCGCGCGCACGGCGGTTGTGCTGCGCAAGGTGGAGAAGAAGGATTGACAAACGCGCCCCATCGTGGCAAACTAAACATAACGCGCAGCCTCCTCGGCCTCGTCGGGGAGGCTGCGTTTATCCAATCAGCAAAGAGGAGAAAAGCCTTTGAATTTGAAGATGAAAACGGGCCTTGCCGCGCTGTGTCTGGCGGCGCTGCTCGGCACGCCGGTCCTGGCGGATTACGCGCCCCTGCCCATCGACGACACGCCGGGGCTGACGGCCAGCGCGGACAACTATCTGCCGGATCACGGCGGCTATGAGGACGAGACGCTGAAGGTGCGCATCGAAACCATGCGCGCCTATGACACGAACATCCTGATCGCGTATGTGGAGATCGCCGATCCGTCGCAGATACGCACGGCGATGGCCGGGCCTTACGGCTCCACCGCGACCGCTGCTGGCAGCAAGCTGGCGGCGCGCGCCAACGCGGTGTTTGCCGTCAACGGCGATTATTTCAACTATCGCAAATCGGGTTACCTGGTGCGGCAGGGCAAGCTCTACCGCAATCGGCCGGATGCGGAATACGACACGCTGCTGATCGACGATAAAGGTGATTTTACCATCATTCAGGACCCGACGAAGGAGAAAATCGAAGCGTTTGAGGGCACGGTTGTCAATAGCTTCAACTTCGGCCCGGCGCTGGTCATCGATGGGGAGCGCGTGCTGCCGGTGAAGCGGATGGAAGCGGGCGTGACGAAAAAGACGCAGCGCATGGCCGCCTGCCAGATGGGGCCGCTCTCCTACATGTTCGTCGCGACGGAAGGGCCGGAGAACACGGATTCCGTCGGCCTGACGATCGAGGAAATGGTCGAGCTGACCTATGAGCTGGGCGCGAAGACGGCGTATAATCTGGACGGCGGCTCGTCGAGCGCAATGGTGCTCGGCGGCGAAAAGATCAACGCGCTTTCCGCCGGAAAAGTGCGGCCGCTGTGCGATATTCTCTATTTCAGCACGCTGGAGGGCGAATGATCCGATAAGGAGGGATGAGCCATGGACGAGCAAAGGCACAAGCGCAGACCACCGCAGCCCGCTATCCCTCCCGAACCCGAAATTGAGGAACAGCCCGCTCCGCAGCCGAAGGTCAAGCCGCCCGTCAGCCCACCCAAGGCGGTCAAGCCGAGCGGACGGGCTGTGGATTCGGCGAAGCGATACGCGCGGCGCGGGGTGAAGCATGCGAAGCACGGCCTGTTTCAGGCCCGTTTAGCTCTGACGCGCGCCAGACGCAGAGCCGCACGAAGAAAAAAGGAAAAGCAGACCGAACAGGAAAAACAGCTCGGCGGATTTTCCGTCGGCGGGCGGAAAAAGAAACGCGCATTCCGCATGACGGCGCGGCAGACCGCGGCGTTGGTTTTGGCCTGCGTGGCGCTGTGGAGCGGCGGCCAGCTGGTGGCCTTTGCGGCGCGCTATGTGCAGACGCGCAGACTGGAAAAGCAGCTTTCCGACATGCACAGCGAGACGTTCGCGGTCTACGCGCAGGAAACGCCCGAAGAAACGGAAGCGCCCGTCCCCATGCCGACCGAAACGCCCGCGCCGACGGAGGAAGCCGCGGCAGAACCGCAGCAATCGGCCACGCCTGCGCCGGATGTGGTGAAAACCACGCAGTATCAGCGCATGGGCGGCAAGCCGCTGGCGCAGATGGAGACGCTGCACGAGCAGAATACGGATCTGGTCGCGTGGCTGACGATTGACAACGTGCTCGATCTGCCGGTGGTTTATCGGAACAACAGTTACTATCTGACGCACGACTTCAACAAAAATAAGTCCACGGCGGGCACGGTCTTTCTGGATGAAAACCACCCGATGACCGAACGGACGCAGAACCTGCTGCTGCACGGCCACAACATGAAAGATGGCACGATGTTCGGCAGGCTGGCGCAGTATGAAAAGAATCTGGATTATCTCAAAGCGCACGCGTTCATCGATTTCAGCACGCTCTGGCATCAGGAAAAATATGTCATCTTTGCCGTGTTGGATGTGTCTCTGGACACGGGCAGCGACCGCTTTATGGATTATTTCGCCCATCCCCGATTTGAAAGCGACGGGGAATTTGAAAGCTATATCCGCCGGGTGCAGCTGGCCTCGCTGTACGCCATCCCGATGGATGTGCAGCCCTCCGACGCGCTGCTGACGCTGTCCACCTGCCTGGATGAAAACAGGCTGGTCGTCATCGCAAGGAGACAGCGCGAGGGCGAGAGCCGGGCGAGTCTGCGCGAAATCATCAACATGGCCGTGAAGCAATAATGAACTCCTTCCGTCACGACTTCGTCGTGCCACCTTCGGCGTTTTTCATCGTCTGAATCCGCCACAGGCGGCGACGATTCCAAACGTCCCTCAAGGAGGGAGGCTTTGTGTATACGTCTCGACAGCGTGAGGATAAAGGCTCCCTCCTTGAGAGCGTGTAGCTTGCCGCCCGCTGTGCGGGAAGCAGGCAAGCGAAACGCCGAAGGTCTGTCAGCGAAGCTGACTGAAGGAGTATACGACCCTAAATATTCAAGTTAAAAAAGGAGCAAACACATGGAAAACGGGATTCGATTCGATTTGGAATATGAGACGATGCCGTGGCATCGCGTGGACGCGGTGGTGTTTGATATCGGCAACATTTTAATTAAATATGCGCCAAGCGACTTTTTGGAACAGCTTTTCCCCGGCGATGCGCAGAAACAGCGGGACATGCTTGCGCGCGTCTATCAGGGGCCGTTCTGGGAGAATTTTGACCGCGGCACGATGGAATACGCCGACGCGGCGCGCCAGCTGGCCGAGCGCTTCGGCGGCGACGAGGCGGAGTATATGCGCGCGCTGACCGGGTGGATCGAGCTGAAAACGCCGATTGACGAGGGATTCCGCGCCGCGCAGCGCTGCCGCCGGGCGGGCAAGCGGCTCTATCTGCTGAGCAACTATCCGCGCGAGGGCTATCTGCGTATGCGCGAAAAATTTGCGGATCGCTTCGGCGATCTGTTTGACGGCGGCGTGATCTCCTACACGTGCCATTTTGTCAAGCCGGAAAAGGAAATCTATGAAAAGCTGATTGCGGACTGCAATCTGGAGCCGTCGCATACCTTATTCATTGACGACACGCTGGCCAATGTGGAAGGCGCGATGAAAATGGGAATCAACGGCTTCCATATGCACGAAAAAGGCATGATGGATCGTTTCTTTTTATGAGAAATTTCTCGGATGGAGGAAAAGTCATGAAGAAGAAGCCCCTAATCGGTTGGACGCTGGCGCTGCTGCTGGCGCTTCCCCTTTCGGCACAGGCCGACGCGACGGCGGATGAAGCCGTATGGACGCCGCCGGCCGTGACGGCGGAGGAGATGGAAGCGGCGCACCTGGGCGAACGCATTCTGATGCGCGGGCTGGAGGGCGACGACGTGCGGCTGATACAGCAGCGGCTCTACGATTTGGGCTATCTGACCGGAGCGGTGGACGGCAAATTCGGCTTGCAGACCCAGAAGGCCGTTCGCGCGTTCCAGCGGGCGCACAAGCTGGAGAAGATCGACGGCAAGGTTGGGGAGCAGACCCTCGCGGCGCTCTTTGGCGACGATGTGATTGCCCTGCCTACGCCCACACCCAGTCCGACGCCGACGCCCACACCCACGCCGGTTCCGACGGCTACCCCCGTGCCGACCCCTGCGCCGACGGCCACGCCCGATATGGAGCATGCGCCGTTTGCAATGAGCGAGCTGGATTTCAGCATCGACGGCCAAAATGTCCGGCTGACCGTCGGCCGGACCGAACAGGGCGAGACGCTGTATCCGCTTTGCGGCGTGCTGGAGCGCCTGGGCTATGACTGCACATACGACGACAACGGCGGATGGCAGCTGGTGCAGCGCGACACGGGCGCGCAGATCGCCGTCATGACGGATGGAAGCGACGGCCTGTGTGAAAACGCGCTGGCGATTGTGGACGGCGTGATTCTGCTTTCCGACGACAGCCAGCAGGTGTACGCCTATGCGGGCGAAGCGTATCTGAACGCCGCGATGCTGGACAAACTCGGCGTGACCGTCACCCTGCTGGGCGAGACGGCGCTGGTGGAAACCCGTTAAGGCGCGATCCAAAACTTTCAAACATTCATCAAGCCGCTTTTCCCAAACCGGGAAAGAGCGGTTTTTTTAAAGATTGGAAGAAACCTCGCGGCAATGTTGACAAATTGTTGCGATATATGATACACTGATACCCGAATTTGATGCGGTCAATGAAGGCCCGCACACCGGAGGAAAACATATGGAAGAAAAGACCGTCTCGCAGACCGAGCTGGACGATAAAGCGCAAAAGCTGGTCGAGGAAAAAGACGCGGACAGCCGTCTGCGCGTCTATATCGGCCCGATGGAAAAGGTGCTCACGGCGGTGCTGCTCATCTGGGCGGTGTTTCAGGTTTGGGCGAACATGTTCGGCACGCTCGGTGCGGTCAAGCTGCGCACGGCGCACATCATGTTCCTGCTGCCGCTGGCGTTTACGCTGTATCCGACGTTCAAGAAGGAGCGCCGCCGCCGCAAGCTGATGCCGATTTGGGATATCGCGCTGATTGCCGCGGCGATTTTGAGCTATGGCTATCTGTTCATGCGATACGACGCGATTGCCAAGACCGGACGGCTGAACAGCACGGATGTGTGGGTCGGCGTGGTCTGCCTGGTCGTCGCGTTTGAAGCGGCGCGGCGCGCAAGTGGCAACCTCGCCATCATCGCGCTGATCTTCCTGTCATATTTCGCCGTGTGGGGCAAATACATCCCCGGCACGTTCGGCACGAGCGCCTTTACCCTCAAGCGCGTGATTAAGGCGCTGGTGTGGGATACCAACGGCGTGCTCGGCACGGGCGCGGGCGTTTCCGCGACGTATATTTTCGTGTTTGTGCTCTTTGGCGCGTTCCTCAAATACAGCGGTTTTTCCCAGTTCATCAACGATATCGCCCTGACGCTGGTGGGGCAGACCCCCGGCGGCCCGGCGAAGGTGGCGGTCATCGCTTCCGCGCTGATGGGCATGATTAACGGCTCGGCCATCGCCAACGTGGCGACGACGGGCACGATCACCATTCCGCTGATGAAGAAGACGGGCTATAAAAAGGACTTTGCCGCGGCGGTCGAAGCCGTCGCTTCCACGGGCGGCCAGTTTACCCCGCCGATCATGGGCGCGGTCGGCTTCGTCATGGCGGAATTTATGTGCGTCAGCTACACCAAGGTGATGCTGGCGGCGGCGATTCCGGCGTTCCTGTATTATCTCTCGCTGCTCTATTCGGTGCATCTGGAAGCGAAGCGTCTCGGTTTGTCCGGTCTTTCCAAGGAGAATATCCCGCAGGCGGGCAAGGTGCTCAGGGAGCGCGGCCATCTGCTGATTCCGCTGGTCGTGCTGCTGGCGCTGATGTTCACCGGCTATACGCCGCTGTTCGCCGCGATTGTCGCGATCTTTGTCACCATCCCCGTGTCGTGGATTCGCAAGGATACGCGCATGGATCTCAAAACCATCGTGCAGGCGACGGTGGAGGGCAGCCGCAGCGCCATCGGCGTGGGCATCAGCTGCATCATCATCGGCGTGATTATCGGCTCGGTCAACATGACCAGCCTGGGCCTGAACTTCGGCAACCTGATTCTGCGCGTGGTTGGCGACGGCCACTTGTTCCTTGGCGGCCTGATGGTCATGATTATGTCCATCATCCTCGGCATGGGCGTGCCGGGCGTGGCGGCGTATGTCATCGTGTATGTCGTGGCCGTGCCGGTTCTGCGCGGCGTGGGCGCAACGGAGATGGCGGCGAACATGTTCTGCCTGATTTATGCGTGCCTCTCGAACATCACCCCGCCGGTCGCGATGAGCAGCTATGTTGCTGCGGGCATTGCGGACAGCAACATGACCAAGACCTCGCTGATCGCGATGAAGCTGGGCATTGCAGGCTTCATTCTGCCGTTCTTCTTCCTCAATAACCCCGTTCTGCTCTACGGCAGCACGGAGGGCGTGACGCTCAGTGAAACGATTCGCACGTTTGCAACGGCGACGATCGGCGTGCTCGCCATTGCGCAGGGCCTTTCCGGCCTGCCGATGCAGAAGTACAGCACCGGCGCGACGGCGCTTCGGCTCGTTACCCGCGCAATGCTGATTGCGGGCGGCCTGCTCTTTGTCAACCCGTCGTTCGTGACCGATATTGCGGCGCTTGTGCTCATCGCGGCGGAAGTCGTGCTCGACCGCGCCGTGCTCTCGAAAATGAAGCCCATCGCCGCTTAACGCATTCGTTGGTTTAAACCGCTTAACTTGATTCCTATGCTGACCGGAGAAATCAGCATCAAGAATAAACAAAAGGAATGAAGGAGAATCCGGCTATGAAAAAACTTCTTGCTGCCGTGCTCTGCACGGCAACCGTGCTGGGCGCATCGAGCGCGCTCGCCGCGGACATCAACTTCGTCACCGCAGGCACGTCCTCCACGTTCTACCCGATCAGCGCGACCATCTGCCAGCTGTGGAACGATAACATCGAAGGCATGCGCGCGACCGCCACGCCTTCCGGCGGCGGCATCGATAACCTGAACCAGGCGCTTGACGGCGAGGCCCAGATCGGCATTGCCAACGCGAACCTCGTCTATCAGGCTCAGCAGGGCACGGACAGCTTTGAGGGCTATCCGAACGAGAACCTGCGCATTTTCGCGGGCCTCTACTACAATCCGAATCAGGTCGTCGTGACCAAGGACAGCGGCATCAATTCGCTGGAGGATCTGGTCGGCAAGCATATTTCCGTCGGTGCGGCGGGTTCTACGACTGTCGATGAAGCGACGGTGCATCTTTCCCTGCTGGGCAAGACGCTCGACGACCTCAAGGCCGAATACATGGGCACGAGCGAATCCGCCGACGCGATCAGCAATAAGCAGCTCGACGGCGTTTGGGTCATGGCCGGCACGCCGAACGCGGCTGTCACCCAGATCATGACCACCACCGACGCAAAGCTCCTGCCGATTCCGGCGGAGACTGTCGAGGCGCTCAAGGTGGATTATCCGTGGTACGCGAGCTACACCATCCCGGCGGGCACCTATGCGGGCCAGGACGAGGATGTGCCGACCTCCGCGGTCAAGCTCACCCTGTTCATCACCGCGGATGTAGACGAGGAGACCGTTTATCAGATGACCAAGACCTTCTGGGAGAACTGGGATTCCCTCACCGAAACCCACGCCGCGCTGAAGAAGGCCAGCCTGGAAGCGGCCTGCACCGATCTGGCGGGCGTGCCGATTCACGAGGGCGCTGCGCGCTACTACCGCGAGGTTGGCGTGCTGGAGTAATTCCACGCGGGTTTGATTCTTTGCCTCTCCTTGAAATAAGGAGGGGCTTTGTCATGAAAGCCACACATTCAAAACGAGAGGAAAAAAAGTATGTCAAAAAAAATCGGCCTTGTCGGCATTTATTTTCCGGGCGCATACGACGCGCTGCACGAAAACGTGCCGGAGGGATTTGAACTGGTGGATGCGCTCTCCCCGGAGGCTTACGGCAATCTGGCGGACTGCGAATATCTGATTTCCCGGCTGGATATCGACCCGGATATCATCAACCACACCCCGAACGTCAAATTCTGGCAGCGCTGGGGCGCGGGCTTTGATCATGTAGACCTCAAGGCCTGGGGCGAACGCGGCATCCCGATTGCGACCTGCCCGGGCGTAAATTCCGGCATTGTGGCGGAACTGGCCATCATGCTGATGCTGGCGGGTTATCGCAATCTGCTGCAAATCAACCGTCAGCTGCGCGCGGGACATTGGCCGCGCACGGAATATTTCGGCCGCTCGTTCATGATAAAGGGCAAGACGGTCGGCGTGCTGGGGCTGGGCCACATCGGCAAAAAGGTTGCAGCGCTGGCGACGGCTTTCGGCGCGAACGTGATCTATTACGACATCGTGCGCCAAACCGAGCAGGAGGAGCAGTTCGGCTATCGCTTTGTCGATTTTGACACGCTGCTCAAAGAGAGCGATATCTTCACGATCCACTGTCCGCTCAACGAGGAGACGCGCGGCCTGATCGGCGCGGCGCAGTTTGCGCAGATGAAGCCGACGGCGATGCTTATCAATACCGCGCGCGGCCCGATTGTGGATGAAGCGGCGCTGATCGATGCGCTGACCACGGGCAAGATTGCGACGGCGGGGCTGGATACCTATGAGCACGAGCCGCTGCCCAAGGATCATCCGCTGCTGACGCTGGATAACGTGGTGGCCAGCGCGCACGCGGGCGGCAACACCAAGGACAACGACATCAACATGGTGAACTATGTCTATCACAATATCGTGGCGTTTGACCGCGGCGAGCCGCTCAATACGCCGGGCGATATCGTGAATGGGGAATATTTGAAAAAATAAAAGTAGATAAAAAACTGCGCCCGAAGGAAATTTTCCTTCGGGCGCGTGCTGTTTTTCAGGTTTTACGGATCATTAGCTGATGCGGCAAGACCCGCACCTTTTTACGAAGAGGCGTTTTTCCTTCTAAAAGCTGAATCAGCATTTTAGCGGCAAGCGCGCCGATATCCAGCATGGGCTGGGTGATGGTCGTCATGGGCGGGATGGTGATATCCGCGAGATATGTTCCGTCAAAGCTGACCAGATTGATTTGCTCGGGAGAAATGTGCAGTTGCTCAATCAATTTGTTGAGCACGAACGCAGCCTTTAAATCGGAATTGACGATAAAGCCGTCGTAATCGCCCCTTGCGATAAATTCCTGCAAAATGGGTGTGTTGCGGAAATCGGAATTACTGCCATTGATGATGGATTGCTCGTTGAAGGGCAGACGATATTCCTCTAAGGCGCGTTTGTAGCCTGCAATGCGCTGAGTCGTTGAGGAGGAGGTCGTGTGTCCGGCAATATAAGCGAGATTTCTGCATCCCTTTTTGAGCAGATAGGCGGCAGCGTCGTAGCTGGCCTGCTCGTTGTTGATGGTCACAAGCGGGGCTTCGATGCCCGCGACACTTTCGTTGCACAGCACGAAAGGAAAATGTCCTTCCAGCTTTTCCAAAATCTGCGCGTTAAACGTTGAGGAAAAGAAAACGATGCCGTCGGCCTGATGGGAATACAGCATGGAGATATACTGGTCGACGTTTTCGAGATTCCCTTCGATGGTGCCGACGAAGACATTATAACCGCTCTTTTTAGCCTGCGTCAAAAGGCCGTTGAGCATTTCTGCGAAAAGGGGATTTCGAATGGTGGGGATCAGTGCGATGATGCTTCCGCTTTTGCTGGTGCGCAGGCTTCTGGCCTGCACGTTGACCTGATAACCCATACTGTCGACGGCCTCCAGCACCCTTTGACGGTTTTCTTCTTTAACGGAGTCAAAGTTGTTCAGAACTCTGGAAACGGTGGCCGTGGAAACGCCTGCGCGTCTTGCAATTTCCTTTACAGATGCCATGAATTTCCTCCCGAATAATTGCCTTTATAGAGAACTGCCGTTTGTCGTAATGATACTTTTATACCACAAAGCGCTGTCTTTGGCTAGTCTTTTTTTATCGGAAGTCACAGCAAAAATACCATATTGCCCGGTGTATCCGTTTTCCCATTCAAAATTATCCATCAGCGTCCAGATCAAATAGCCTCGAATAGGAACGCCTTGAGCGATGGCCGTGCGAATTATGGAGAGATGCTCTCGCAGATATTCGATGCGTTTGGTGTCATGCAGAGATGTGCCGCGATAATCCGCGCCATTTTCTGTGATGAAAAGCGGAAGCGAAGGAGTTGCCCGGTGCAGACGAAGCAGTTCTTCCAGCAAGCCTTGCGGATAGATTTCGCGCAGACCGTCCGTGTATCGATACCTTTGGGTATCAACGACGGGGTGGAAGCCCAGCGGCGACGTGTCGCAGGCTTCGATAAAGGCGCGCTGATAATAGTTGACGCCGAGAAAATCCAGCGGCGCGGAGATCGTCTTTTTCCGTTCGGCGCTTTGGTAGACCGTAGAATCGACGGCATGCTGCTCAAGCAAAGGCTGCAAATCCGCCGGGTATTCGCCGTGAAAGAGGATATCCTCATACATGCGGTTGATGAGCAGATCAAACCGCTTGGCGGCCTGAACGTCCTGCGCTGCCGCGCTTCGGGGGGCGACGTGAATCCGATTGAGGATGATGCCCAGCTTCAATTTGGGATAGCGGCGGCGGAGCGACTCGATGACGCGGCCGGAAGCATACATGATATTTTCGCTCGCGGCAAAGGCGGTTTTTAAGCTGCCCGTCGCGGGAGCGCGGCTTGTGCCCAAGTGTGCGGCAAAGACGGAATAAGGCTGGTTGACGGTTGCCAGATAGGGAATGAGGTCGCCCAACTGCTCCATGACGAGCTGTGCATAGGCTTCAAACCACATTGGGAAATCCGGAGAAGCGATACCGCCCCTTTGCTGGAGGGCCTCCGGCAAATCCCAGTGGTACAGCGTGACCATGGGCGTAATGCCGCGCTCGGCACATCCCTTCAGAATGTTGCGATAAAATTCAATGCCCTTCGGGTTGACCCGTCCCGTGCCATCGGGCAGAATGCGGCTCCACGAGATGGAGAAGCGATACATTTTCATGCCCATATCGCGAATTAAATCCAAATCGGTTGCCCACTGATGGTAGTGGTCGCAGCTCACGTCGCCCGTGTCATTATGGGCGATGCGGCCGAGTTGATGAGAAAAGGTATCCCATACCGAAAGCCCTTTGCCATCCTCATTCCAAGCGCCTTCGATTTGGTAAGCTGCCGTGGAGACTCCCCAGAAAAAGTCGTCCGGAAAAGAAGTCATTCCTTTACTGCGCCTCCTGTCAAGCCTTTGATGACCGTATCCTGCATGAGGAAATAGACAATCAGGATCGGCAGCGTGGAAATCGTGATGGCGGAAAGAATGCCGGGCACATTGACGCTGAACTCACCATAAAATTCCTGAAGGCCCAGCGGAATGGTGTAGTTGCGCTTGCTTTGGGTGAAGACCAGCGCAAAGGAAAAGTTATTCCAGATGCGCACGCCATTGTAAATGACGATGGTCACAATAGCAGGGCGGAGCAGCGGCAGCACCACCTGAAAGAACATTTGATAATGGTTGGCGCCGTCCACCTTGGCTGCTTCGAGCAAAGAGGGCGGAATCGTATCCAGAAATTGAGAAGCGATGAAAACCGAAATGGGGATGGCGAAGGCCAACTGGGGCAGAACGAGACCCATCAGGGTATCGTAGATACCCACCTTGTTTTCCAGCACGAAAACAGGAATCAGCGAAGCGTGGATGGGCAGCATCATGCCGGAGACCAGCAGCAGCGAAATGAATTTGTTCACCTTGAAATCAATTCGGCTGAGGGCATAGCTTGACATCGTGGACAGAAAAACGAGCAGCACGATGGAGATAACAACCACCAGAAGACTATTCAGAAAATAGCGTGCGATGCCCATTTCAAAGGATATTTTGTAATTTTCAAGCGTGAAGCTTGAAAACAGCGAGACAGGATCACGGAAATAATCCTGCTGGCTCTTGAAGGATGTGGAGAGCACAAAGAGGAACGGAAAGGCCAAAAACACGCAGAGAATCAGCTCAACGAGGGTGAAGGGGAGGGCTTTCAGCCAATCGGTTAGACGGCGCTTGACCGGAATTTTCTTTTTCATATCAGTAATTGGCCTCCTTTGCCAGCTTTCGCTGCACGAATTTAATGAACACAATGGCCAGAACGGCGGTGAAGAACATGGTAAACGCCACCGAGGAGGCATAGCCCATTTTGAAATACGTGAAGCCCTGCTTATACATGTATGTGCCCATCAATTCCGTCGAGGTACCGGGACCGCCCTTTGTCATCACGTAGAACAGGTCGAAGGTTTTCAGGGAACCGACGATAGAAAGCACGACGGCATTCATGATTGAAGGCCAGAGCAGCGGCATGGTGATGTGGGAAAACTGCTGGAGCTTGGTTGCGCCGTCCAGCGAAGCCGCTTCATAGTAATCGTCTGAAATGGTGCTCAGGGATGCGTTGAACAAAATCATGTAAAAGGGCGCAAAATTCCAGACGACGACGATCAGCACCGAAATCATGGCCGTGTTCTTGTCGCCCAGCCAGAGCAGCGAATTTGTGTTGAATCCCAAATGGCGAAGAATTTGGTTGATCGGGCCAAGCATCGGATCATAGAGGAAACCCCACGTCAGACCGATGGCCACGGTGGACATCAGATACGGAATGAAATAGAGCACCTTGTAAACCTTGACCCTTTTACGCGGGCCGGAGATAATCAGCGCCATCACAAGGCCAAGCGGGATCTGCACAAAGACGGAGGTGACAATCACCCAAAGGTTGTTCACCACAGATTGAGAAAAGGCTTTGTCGGCAAACAGTGTGCGGTAATTTTCAAGGCCGATAAAGGTTTTATCCGCGGTCAGGCCTGTCCACGAGAAAAAGCTGTTGAACAGCGTGGAGAAGATGGGGTAAACGATAAAGACGGAGTAAATAAACAATGTCGGAAATATGAAAGCCAGAAACAGGTGAAGCTTTCCGTGATCCCTTTGCATATGGATTCTCCTTTATCAACCAACAGCTGTTCCCAGCTGCTTGAAATAGAAAAGCAGGCGTCCAGACGATCGGCATCGAAAGGGATGCTTCCGGATGGATGGACGCCTGCTTGTTCAATTATGGAATGCTGTGCAAAAGCGATTTACTTAAGCACTTCCTGAGCCTTGGCTTCGACAGCGTCGGCCGCTTCCTGCGCGGTCATGGTCTGACCGAAGATCTCCTGCGTGGTGCTCAGGTGAATATCCACCAGTTCAGCCGGCAGATTCTGGTCATAAACCATCTGAATGTTCGCGGCGTTGGCAGTCATTTCCTCCAGCTTCTGCACGAACGGATCGACGGAATGCACGTCGTTGCGGGCGGATTGCGCGCCGGTGGTGTCAGCATATTCCTGCGCAATTTCCTTGCAGGTCAGATACTGCAGTAGCATCAGGCTTTCTTCCGGATACTTCGTATTCGCGGAAATGGACCATTCCGGCGCAGCGATGCCGACCAGATCGCTCGGATCGCCGAGACCGCCCTCCACAGCCGGGAATGCGCAGACGCCCATCTTTTCTTCGAACTCAGGCGCTTCGGCGCGCATCAGGTTAACGAAGGTGTTGGAAAGCAGCATCATTGCAGTCTGACCGGTGTAGAGGAGCTGACGACCGGGGCCAGCGTCATAGGTCAGGCCGTTGTAGCCGGGGTTGAAGACATCCAGGCTGACAAGACGCTCAATGGCTTCGCCCGCCTTTACGAAGGCCTCGTCGTTGAAAGCACCTTCGCGAGAGAGTGCCTTCGCATAAGCTTCGGGGCCGCCGATGCGGTCAACGAGATACATGAAGTAGAAGGAGCCGGGCCACTTGGGCTGGTTGGCCAGCACAAACGGGATGACGTTGTTTTCCTTGAGAACTTCGCAGATATGGATCAGCTCCTCAAAGGTTGCGGGCGCTTCCAAGCCATACTGTGCGAAAATTTCTTTGTTGTAGAACAGAACGCCGATGTCGATGCCCAGCGGCAGGCCATACAGCTTGCCGTCAAATTCGGCGTTAGCCACAGCGGTCGGATAGAAGGAGGAGGTATCCACCTTGTCCGTCAGATCCATGACATGACCGGCCTCTACAAAGTTTTTCAGCCAGCTGCCGCCCCAGGTGAAGAACACATCGGGCTGCTGATTGCCGCTGAACGAAATCGGCAGCTTTTCTTTATAGGCGTCGCTGCGGTTGACGGTGATCTCAACCTTGATGTTGGGATGCTCAGCCATAAACTCATCGACATACTTCTGATACAAGTCGCCCTTTATGCCGGTGTCCTTGTGCCAGAGGTTCAGGGTGATCTGTTCGTCTGCGGCAGCTCCGGCGAGGGAGAACAGACCGAGGAGAAGGATCAGCGCCATCATTGCGGAAACCAGTTTCTTCATGTTCCAGACACTCCTTTTTCTTTTCGTCCTCTTAGTAATCGTTTGCGTAATCGATTACTTTTTGAAAAGTATAGCACGGATCGTTAAAATCGTCAAGCATTTTTACAAAAAATTGTGCGAAATTTTACATGCTACAAAATATACGCCAAATTCTGAATGCTTTATAAAAATGAAAGACATGCAGGATTGGGTAAAACGTCATTGAAACGCCTGCTTGGGGGCATCGCCCAGCATGGCGAATCATCCTTCGCTAAACTGCTGCTTTTTGCAGCGCTCATCCAGATTGACGATGATGTAGGGGTCCATGGTATCAAAATTGTGAACTTTGCGGGAAACAAAAAAGCAGAGTATCCATTACAGGACACTCTGCATTGGTCGGAGTGGCGAGATTCGAACTCGCGGCCTCTTGAACCCCATTCAAGCACGCTACCAAGCTGCGCTACACCCCGATTGAAGACATACCTTCAAGCACAAACCATTATACCACAGCGGCAGGATTTGTCAAGGGGTTATTTTGGGTTTGCAGCTCGTTTGGGCATAGGCATGCAATACATCCTGGACAGGGAAAGAAAATCTGCCGATCCGGACGGGAGGACGGCGTTAAAAGCTGGTTTGACCATTGAGAATGCGATTGATGGAGTCCTGCGCTTCCTGAACCGACATCATCTCGTAAATCGTATTCCGAAGCAGAAAACTGATTTGGATTTCCGCTTCATGCAAATCCATGCTTTGATCGGCTTTATTGAGCATTTTTCTTCTGGAACCGCAGTTTAAACTGGTGTAGACCGTGGAAAGCCAGGGATAAACGTCAAGCAGCTGTTCGTCTTGATAATCATCCAAACAGGCGGAGGAGCCGCTGAGCAGCGTGGTGATTCGGCTGATTTCTTTGCTGTAAAGCCAGGAAAGAAGATCCGCCGCGGCGTTTTTCTCGCGCGCCGCCTTGAGAACGCCGATGACGCCGCCGCCGATTGGCGGAATGCCGCCGGGAACGACGGAAAAACCGATTCTTCCGGCAAAGCCGGAAACGGGATCGCGGCTCAGCCGCTCGGCGAGATTGGCATAGGTCATGGTCATGGCGCATTGGCCGTTGAGCATTTCATCTACGAGCAGAGACCACCAATCGCGGGACGTGATATGGGAATATTCGAACAGCTCCTTGTGTTCCTGAACGATTTGCTCAACCTGCGCTTCCGAGATGGATTGAATGACCTGCTGCTGACAGATACAGGCCATGTGCGCCATATATTCGCCCGGACGGTTGGACAGGGCGTTGCCCCATACGGTTTTGGAAACGTCGTTGGTGCGGCTGTCGAAGAAGCGGGACAGCGCAACCAGTTCGGCAAACGAATGGGGCGCGCAGAGCGAGTGGCCGGTTCGTTCCCAATAGGCCCGCTGAAAGCTGGGGTTTTCAACCATGTCTTTGCGATAAAAGAGGATGATGGCGCTGGGATCCAGCGGCAGGGCATAATCCACGCCGCAGGCTGTTGTAAATTCGCCCCACAGGCTCGGAATCAAACGGCGGCGGATAGCGGCTAAATCGAGGTCTAACGTGTCAAGCGGAGAAAAAAACATGGAGCCGAGCCGCGTCAATTTCACCATGTCCATGCGAATCAGGCTGTATCGATCCGTTTTGGCCAGCGTGGAAATGGATTCGTTGATTTCCGCGTTCGTCATGGGCAGCATCTTCAAATCGATGCCCAGCTCTCGATGAATGCGCGGCGTAAGCAGGCGCAGCGCGTTGAAATGCGGATTGTTTTCCGAAAGCATATAGACGGAAACCGGCTTGGACAGACGGGGAAAATTCTCCTGCGGCGCGAAACCGCAGCTTGGCAGAATGCACGGAAGCGTCTGACGCTCGTTGGAAAGAAGATGCTGAACGACGGTTTGGCCCAGCTTGCGATAATTCAGGGCGAAGCACTGATAATCGCGGGGGACAATCGTGTTTAGAGAACCCAGCGAATAGATTTTCGGCATTTTTTCCATGCCGTCGGCCCGATAGGCGGACAGAAGGGCGTGGGCGATTTCTTCGTTGGTGGTGACGATAGCGTCGGGAATTTTCTCGCCGATCGTTTCAAAGGCGCGCTTCACATATTGCCGGGGAACGGATTGGATTCGTTTGAAAGAAATGTTTTTTTCGTGCTGGGACAGCGCTTTTGAAAGCGAACGGGAAAAGCATTCAATGTTCGGATAGACAAATAAATCGGAAAGTAGCGTGACGGATTGAGCGCCGTCTTTGCAGATGCGTTCGGCAATTTTTTCGGCCGCCTGTTCCAGGTCAAAGCCGATATACTCCGGTTTCTTGGGATCGGCCCGCTCGACGTAGATGATGGTCGTGCCGTTTTGAACGAGGGGCGCGTATCTTTTTTCGAAATCGATGAAACAGGGGATGGTGATGACAAATTCCGCGCGGGAGGAGAGGATATCCGAAACGATCTTCTTTTCCTTTTCCGGGTCGTTGTAGGTGATATGGAGCGAGACGGAATAATCGGCCTTCTGCGCTTCCAGGGTGATGCCCTCATACAGATCGGTATAAGCCTTGGAGCTGATATAAGGCAGAACGACGGCGACGCTTTTGATGTGTCCGCTGCGCAAGGCGGCCGCGGCTTCGTTGAGGTGATAGCCCATCCTTTTCGCCGCCTGCTCAACGAGACGTATCTTTTCATACGATACGTTGCCGCGGTGATTGAGAACATTGGAAACGGTAGCGGAGGAAACGCCCGCTTCTTTTGCGATATCTTTAATCGTAGCCATAGAAACGCCGCCTTTGTAAAGGATAAATATACTATATCATACTCCGAAGGATAGGGCAATGCAATCCATGCGCTTCAAGCAAAAGAAACAGCCCGTTGCCCCTATGAAACAGGCGGCGGGCTGTGCTTGTTCAATTAGCCTTTGACGGAGCCGATCATAACGCCCTTTTCGAAGGCTTTCTGAATGAAGGGGTAGATAACCAGCGCGGGAACGCTGGCCACAACGATGATGGAGTATTTCAGGGTTTCGGAAAGGAGCGCCATTTCGGCCTGACTGTCGCCGCCGGAACCGCCGGACATGTCGCCCAGCGAGTTTTGAAGGAGAATCTGCCGCAGGAAAACCTGAAGCGGATAACGGCTGCGGTCATTGAGATACAGCAGCGCGTTGAAGTAGCTGTTCCAATGGGCGACAAAGTAATAAATCAGCATGACGCCGAAAATGGAGCGGGAAATCGGAATGACAACGCGCATCAAAATGCCGATGTTGCTTGCGCCGTCCACATAGGCCGCTTCGATGATTTCGGTCGAAACCGAATGCTGAAAATAATTGCGCATAATCAGCAGGTTTGTGACCGAAATTGCGCCGGGCAGAACCATAACCCAGAAGGTGTTGAGCAGGTTCATGTTCTTGATCGTCAGGTACGTCGGAATCATGCCGCCGGAGAAAAACATGGTGAAGGTAATCAGCATGGTCAGCAGATTTTTACCCGCCATATCCGGCCTGGAAAGCGGATAGGCCGCCATGGTCGTCATGACCAGGTTGATGAACGTGCCGACCAGCGTGTAGAAAATGGTGTTGCGGTAGCCGATCATGATGTCGTTTGACTTGAAAACCTCGGAATAGGCCTTGAGGGAAATATTCTTCGGCAGAAGAAGAACGTTTCCGGAAATGACATCCATGGGATCGGAGAGCGACGCGCTGAGCACGTAGATCAACGGATAGGCGATGGACAGCAGCAGCAAAGCGGCAATGGCATAGATGATAAAGACGAAGACTTTATCACCGTGCGAGAGGGAAATGCGATTTTTTCTTTTCCTCATGTTACTCCCTCCTTACCAAAGGCCAACGTCGGAGACTTTTTTGCTGATAAAGTTGACAGAGCACAACAGAATCAGGTTGACGACGGAATTGAACAGGTCGATCGCAGAGGCGTAGCTGAATTTTGCGTTCAAAATGCCCTGACGATACACCATGGTGGAGATGACCTCGGAAACATCCAGGTTGAGGTCGGTTTGAAGCAGGAAGACCTTTTCGAAGCCCAGATTCATCACCTTGCCGACGTTGAGGATCAGCATGATGGAGATCGTCGGCAGGATGGCGGGCAGCGTGACATAAAGCATCTGCTTCATGCGGCTGGCGCCGTCAATGCTGGCGGCCTCATAAAGGGAAGGATCGATGGCAGAAAGCGCCGAGATGAAGATGATGGAGTTCCAGCCCATGTTTTTCCAGATGTCGGAAATGATGTAGAGCGGGCGGAACCACTCCGGCTTGGCCATGAAATAGATGGGCTCGCCGCCGAAAGCCTTGATGATGCTGTTTACAACGCCGGACGAGGGCGAGCAGAAGGAGACGACCATGCCGCAGACGACGACGGTGGAGAGAAAGTGGGGCGCATACGTGACCATTTGACAGGTTTTCCGCATCGGGCCGGTGCGCATTTCGTTGAGAACCAGAGCCAGAATGATGGGAAGTGGGAAATTAAACAGCAGGTTGAGGAACGAAAGAGACAGCGTGTTGAAAATAATCTGCTTGCAGTTGTAGCTTGAAAAGAAGCGGATAAAGTGCTTGAATCCAACCCAGGGACTGCCCATAATGCCCTTGCGCGGCACATAATCCCTGAAAGCGATCTGCACGCCGTACATGGGCAAAAACTTAAAGAGAACAAAATAGATGACGACCGGGATAAGCAGGATGTACAAATCCCAATATTTCCTTGCGGATCGTTTCAGCTCGCGACTTAATGCACCGCGCCGCGCGGGTTTTGTCATGGAACCAATCCTCCTCCTGATGATAAAATACACTGCCCTGAAACCGATGAATCAGGGCAGTGCAGCGGATGAATTACTTGTTCATGGTCGCTTCAGCGCGTGCAACGGAGGCTGCAACCGCTTGCTGATACTGGTCAAGACCCATGGATTCGACGGTGGAAACGTACTTGGCCCAGTTGGCGTCGTCGAGGGATTCTTCGCCGGTGATGAACTTGGCGCACATGCCCTTGACGTACGTATCGATATCCGAACCAATGGTGGTCACGATTTCGTTCTCGTCGGAGGTATAATTCAGAATCGGCCAGACGATCTCGGGGAGATAATCCTTGAGCACATCGGAGGCGGCCATCGGCTTTTCGGTCAGCTCAGCGCCGCAGAAGCCCGGCCAGGACATGATCGTGGGGTTGTTGCCGCCGCCGTAGGAGCTGACAGCCGCCGCGGCCTGATCGTAGCTCTTGCCCTCCGCCATCGGCGCGAGCACGTCGGCCGAGAAGGAGAAGGAGCCGTCATCGTTCTGCACGCAGGTTTCGCCGACGGTGCCGTAGTGATAGAAACGAACGCCTTCGTCAGAGTAGAAATAATCGATCCACTGGAGCAGCAGCTCCGGATTCTTGCAGGCCGTGGTGATGACGAAGGAACCGACGGAGTGCAGGTGAGAGCGGGTCGCGACCCAGAGCTTGTCGCCGTGCGGGCCCCCGATGATGCTGTTCATCGGGGAATACTTGGCGGCCACGTCGTCGCTCAAACGGGCCAGGTTGGTCATGCAGTAGATGCCCAGGCGATCCTGAGAGGCCAGCGCCACGCAATCCGACACGGTGTAGGTGATGCACTCCTGAGAAATCAGGCCCTCGGCATAGAGCTTGTTCAGGAACGTCAGCATCTCGCGCCAGGCGTCGGAGGTGCGGACGTAACGAACCTCGCCGGTCACAGGATCGGCATCCCAGCTGTTTTGATGGTAGCCGCCGCGGTTGAGGCAGCCAAAAAGTCCGGCGAAGGTGGAATAGATGTTGTTCATCTCGGTGAAGATCGGAACTTCATCGTTGGGATCGCCGTTGCCGTTCGCGTCCTGCGTCTTGAACGCAACCAGCACGTCGTAAAGCTCGTCGATGGTCGTCGGCTGGGAAAGACCGAGGTTATCCAGCCATTCCTGATTGTAGAACCACTTCACGTTGATGCGGGTGCTGGGCGCGTCGGCGATGGCCGGGAGGGAATAGATGGCGCCGTCCGGCGTCGTGATAGCGGCCATAACGTCAGGATTGGCGGTCGCATAGGCCCAGAAGTTCGGCGCGTATTCCTCCAGATACGGGGACAGATCCAGGAAGTCGCCCGCGTCGCCATAGGTCAGCAGGTTGGAAGCGGAGATGTTGCACTTCATGAAAGCATCCGGCAGATCGCCGCTGGCCAGCGTGAGGGAAACCTTCTCGTTGGTCACGTCCTGCGGCGTGTTGATCCAGTCGATGTGGATACCGGTCATTTCTTCATACTTCTTGAAAGTGTAGATATCCTCGTAGTTCGGCTGAATGGACTGCTGCTTGACAAAAATGCGGAAGCTTTCGCCCTCGGCGGTGGGATAGCCTTCGGCGGAAGCGGCGGCGCCGCAGCTCAGGGCCACAAGAGCGGCGAGGGCGGCAGAAGTGAGTTTTTTGAACACGGTGATAACCTCCTGTTTTTAAATTTCTTTTCGATACCCCTTTTGGAGCAGATATTCATGAAGCATAAGCGGCCAGTCGGTTTGGAGAATGTCGAAGCCGTGCTCGCACAGCCATCCCCAGTGGGCGTCCGGATCGCGCAGGATAGCGCCGTTGTCGTCGTGCCAGGCGCTGCGGTTCCAGGTGTCCTTCAAACAGAGCGCGTTGGCCCACAGAAGCAGCCCCTGGTCGTGCCACTGCTTTTGAATGTCGGGCTCAAGCACATCGGCGGAGGTATCCATGAAAATGACCTCGAAAGCGACCGTGTTGATGTTTCTGCGCAGAACCTCTTCGGCGTCCTGCGCCTTGAAAATCTTGCTCATGAACATGATGGGCGCTTCGTATTTTTCCAGCATATCCAGCAGCTCGGGCTCGGGATCGCTTTTGACGATGCACTGATCCAGCATGCCGTGGCGCTCGATGCAGGGCAGAACGCTGTCCCAGTAATTCCAGGAGCGATCGACGTTAATCAGGCATTTCCCCTTGAGAAAATCCAGCACGTCATCAAAACGGTTCACCTTGACGCTGGTATCCTCCCGGAAAAGATCCCGGTAGTTGACGCTCAGAATTTCCTTGGAGGACAGCTGCGTCATGTCCTTTTCAAGACCGAGCAGGCGTTTTTCATTGCCGTTGTGGAAGACGAAAAGCTCGCCGTCTGTCGAACGAACGACGTCCAATTCCACGATGTCGGCATGCTGGCGAAGCGCGAGCGTAAAGGCGTCCGTGGTGTTTTCGACGATATGGCCGCCGGCTCCTCCTCGATGAGCGGCGATCAACGTGCCGCACCGGTCAGCCTCGCTGAACAGGCGGCGGTTGATAAGTTCACATCCCTTTCGCACTGATAAATGCTCCTTTCAAAGTGCTGTTGTCGTTTCTTTTTCATTATCATAACGCAAAATTGAAACGTTGTAAAGCGGAAAAATGTAAAATTTATAAAAAATTTTTCGAATCGTAGGCAAAATAGATGAAAAATTACGGAAACAGAGAGAAAAGAAGCGGCGAAATGGGCATGGGGACTATATTGACACGTTTAAAAATATGCAATATAATGAGAAAAGCATAAAACGAAAGGCGGAGGAAGTAGATGGCGCTGAAATTGGCATTGATTGATATGGATGGAACGCTTCTGGGCAAAGATCAGGTTGAGATTTCGCCGGCGAATTTGCAGGCCCTGGAACAATTACATTCGTGGGGCGTTGAGGTGGTGCCCTGCACGGGGCGCGTGGTGGATATGCTTCCGCCGCAGCTGTTGGTGCTTCCGTGGGTACGATATGTGGTTTCCAGCCACGGCGCGCGGGTGTATGATCGACACAAAAACGTTTCAATTTATGAAAACGTCATTTCGCCGGAGGACTCTGCGCGCATTCTGGAAAAAATCGAGGGCGAGGGCATTTATGCCGAGATTGCGGCCGAGCATACCATTTATATTGAAGAAGCCGCACGCAAACTGCTGACCTGTCCGCCCGTGCCCAGCCACCATGTGTGGTATATGATCGATCGGGCTCTGTATACGGCCGTGCCGTGTCTGTCTGAATATTTCCGCGAAAAGGGCATCGGCATGGAAAAGGTCAACATTTACAATATGCCCGAAAACATGCAGCAGAAAATCTACGACGCCGTAACGCAGACGGGCCTGATTCGCCATACGCGCGGGGCGGCGGCCAAGGATCTGGAGTTCCAGGGAACGGGCCTGTGCAAACCCAAAGCGATGGAAGCGCTGCTCCGGCATCTGCATCTGACGTATGCGGAGACGTTTGCGATTGGCGACAGCTCAACCGATGCAGATGTGATTCGGGAATCTGCCGTCGGCGTTGCGATGGGGAACGCGCCGGAAGACATTCAGAAGCTGGCAGATTATGTGACGGCCCCAAATACGGAGGATGGCTTTGCGAAAGCCGTGGAGCATTTTGCGGCGCAGTTTCAAGCGGGAGGAAAATCATGATGGTTAAATTGGATCAAATGAAGAAAACGAAGCCCCTGGCCGTGTGCGTGGATTCCGACGGCTGCGTTTTTGACACGATGGAAGTGAAACACAAAGAGTGCTTCTGCCCGGCGTTCATTCAGGCGTTCTCTTTGCAGGCGGTTTCCAAATATGCGCGCGAATGCTGGGAATACAGCAATCTGTATTCGGCTTCGCGGGGACGGCACCGCTTTATCACATTGCTGGAAAGCCTTGATTTGCTGGAAGCGCGCCCGGAAGTGGCGGAACGCGGATTTCATGTCCCGGAGCATGAAGCGCTTCGCAAGTGGCTGAATACGACGAAGAAACTGAACAACGACGGAATGCTGGCCGCGGCGCAGGCTCATCCGGAGAAAGCGATTCTGCAAAATGCTTATACGTGGTCGCTGGATGTGAATCGCCGGGTGGAGGAATTGGTGCACGGCGTGCCGCCGTTTCCGCACGCGGCTGAGCGTCTGGCCCAAATCAGCCAATTTGCGGATATCTATATTGTATCCGCAACGCAGGAAGCGGCCCTGGCCCGCGAATGGACGGAGAACGGGTTGATGGACATCGTGAGCTGTGTGTGCGGGCAGGAAACCGGCACCAAGAGCGAAGTCATTCATGCGCTAACGGAGCAGTATGAGGGCATTCTGATGGTCGGCGATGCGCCCGGAGATTTGAAAGCGGCCAAAGAAAACGGCGCGCTGTTTTATCCGATTCGCCCTTCGAAAGAAAGCGAATCCTGGAAGGAAATGGGGCCATACATCGAAATGTTCAAAGAAGGAACTTACGCGGGAGCGGCGGAAGACCAACAGATTGCAGCCTTTGAGGGCTGCCTGCCGGAACACCCGTGGTGGGACGAGTAAAAATAAAGAAAATCATGAAAGCGAGCTGTCCGGTTCGGGGGTGGAACCAGACAGCTCGCTTTTTATATGAAGATTGTTGCCGAAAACAAGGAAAAATCAGCGCGCACGGAGGCAAATGACTCTTTAGATGCTGCTCATGTTTTTGATCCACGTATTCCGCTGGCTGACATTCGCGGCCTGAAACCGCTGAACATATTCGCTGACGAACTCAATCAGGAAATCATTCGGCACGACAGGATCGAGCGGCGCGATCAGCGCGTTGGCGATGCGGATGGATTCGGGATCGCGCCGGGTGACTTCCTGTTCGGGAATGAAGTGATTCATGGCGGTGATGACGATCAAATAGGGAATGCGCTCGTAGTCGATGCTTTTAAACAGGCCGACCTTTTTTTGAGGATGAGCGTTCCTTGCCACTATGAGAAGAGCATTTCATGATTTTGCTTGGGGAAGTTCAAGATTCAATGTTGAAACATTAAATAGTCAAATAGTTTTACTTCCTATTAAGAAAAATGGTTCAATCGACTTTGATTTTATGGAAGCTTTTATAGCGGAGCTTTCCGCTTACTTAAGCTACAGGGTTCTTAAACCCAATAAATATATGTTTATAATGGTTGGCAACCCTGTGTCCCATGGCAAAAAAATCTCGCTTGATCAAATGAGCGTTGAATTTGCCCAGCATGCTGGCTTTAAGCATATAACTACCGCTATCAGAAAAGGTCAAAATCGCAGAGGCAATAAAATGGGGAAAGAATACCTGATCTTTTTCCAAAAGCAATAAACTGCACTGCATTAAAGTATAACACAGAATGACGATATAATCAAATTCGAAGGCCAAGAAAAAACCACTTACTCATGTGCCTATGGCATTATGGTAAGTGGTTTTTGTTAATTACCTATTACTTTCTTTTTGTTTTTTCTGATCCTCTTTTCTTTTGTGATTCACAAAGTAATTCCACAAATTATTGCGAGAGATCACATCCTCATAGGTGCGAATTCTTTTACGAAGCCGATCATTCTCTTGATCCAGATCCGCTGTGCGAAGCTGACCACGGACTTATATTGTGCTAGCGAATCCTTGGTCGCAGCAAACTCTGCAACCAAGGATTCGATTTTTGCTTTCAAGTCAGCAATGGTTTTCTT
Source organism: uncultured Clostridia bacterium (assembly GCA_934636105.1). Taxonomy (GTDB): domain Bacteria; phylum Bacillota; class Clostridia; order Christensenellales; family Aristaeellaceae; genus Ventricola. The sequence goes on along the minus strand of CAKTZR010000025.1, from coordinate 1,656 downwards.
AGCTTCTCGAAGAAGCTTTTTCAGCTTGTCTTCCTGCTTTTCCTGCACGACATATTTCTGTGCTGCTGTTACCAGTGCCTGATAGTCCTCACGTTCTACAGCCATCTTGGATGTCAGCGGCAGGGTTTTTCCTTCCATTTAATAATTACCGCGTAACCGCTTTCAGATATTCCTCGCTTTTCCCGCTCATAACCAATCCGACATACGCCAGCGGGTCGTTGTAGATGAGCCAATCCAGCTCAGAGCGTTGTTGCATGGTGTGCGCGACCGCGTCTTCGACGGCGGGCGTATAGATGGAAAGCACAAAGCCATCTTCATACTCGACATCCACGCAGGCGGTGTCAATGTTGAACTGGCAGGAAATAATTCTTCTCATAGCGATTCCTCCTTGTGTTTCGGTTGTTCTTTCGGGGTTTCGCTCAGCAGCTTTTGCAGAACATCGTTCCCGATTCTGCCGACCAGCGCATCCAGCGTGCTTTTGTCCTTTTTCAGCTCCCGATTTTCCATTTGCAGCCTGACCATTTCGTGAGTCTGGTTCCAGTTTGCCGATTTGAAAGTGGTATTCTCCTTTTCGAGCTTCTGCACTTTGGCTTTCAGTTCGGTATTTTCCCGAAAGAGCGAACGGGCGTATTTCAGGAGCTTTCCGAGAATCGGAAGCGCTTTCTTCTCCCGAAACGCCTTGCCGGATTCCAGCATCCCGGCTTCCGGAAGCAGCCTTTCGGGATCGTCGTATTTCCGGACAAATTTCTCGGTATTCTTGAGAATCGGCGCGATATCGTCGAGCTGTTCCTGCTTTTCGGAAAGCATGGTTTCGGCAGTCGCTGTCTGTTCCTGCAATGCGCCGATTTGGGTTTCGAGCGCGGCGACTTCCTTGCTTCGCTCCTGCTTCTTATAATCCAGAACGGAAAGATGTTCTTCATGCGTTCTTTTCTGCTCCCATTCGATATCTTGCCGCGCCATGATGGAGGCAAGTGCCTGCTTTTCGGATTCAATCCATTGGTTCAGCTCAGTATGGCTTTTTGTGCCGCCCGCAAAGCCGAGTGCTTCCAGTGCCTTTTTGAGCGACACGCGGGTTTCGAGTCCGCACTTACTGCCGGTTGTGAACGGAATGAAATCAATATGAAGATGCGGCGTTGCTTCATCCATGTGCAGGTGAGCGGAGAACACGCGCAGCGTCGGGTTGCGTTGCTGGAAGGACTGCATGTACTCGTCGAGCATTTGCCGGGCAAGCTGTCCGTTTTCGGATGAAGCGTTCATGTCGTCCTTGTTTCCGATCTGGATGATGAGTTCTTCGAACAGCTTTTCCTGCTTGCCCGTGCGGATTTTCTCATAGTAATCGTCGATGATGCGATCTTTGCGTGTCTGCTTCTCGTTGTAGCGAGCCAGCGCGTCGTCAAACAGTTCGTGATAGACGGCTCGGATGTCCTCATTGCGGTATTCGATGTTGAGCAGCGTTCGGCTGGAATCGACGTTCTCAGCGATGAAGTCCCTGCGGTTGTGGGTGAGCGAGCCTTTGCCGCGCATGGCGGAGATGGTTCTTTTCACGGAGCCTCCTTTCTTGTGCAAGGCTGGGTTGCCGGGGGTTCTGTTACTCTTGTCAAGAGTAACGCAAAAGCACTTTTGACACTTCGCATCAAAAGCGCCCTTGCGCTCTCC
>CAKTZR010000024.1 GCA_934636105.1 uncultured Clostridia bacterium | reverse complement strand
CACTTTTGACACTTCGCATCAAAAGCGCCCTTGCGCTCTCCGAGGGGGAACGGGGGGGGGACGACGCGGGCTGGGCGCGCTCCCGATGGCATACCGCCCTCACGACAGGAACAGGAGCGTGTTACGCTCCTGTCAGCGGCGGAGAGCGAACGGATTCACCAACGGAAGTCTGCGGGCATTCCGATGCTTTCGAGGTAACGCTGCCGCGCCTGCTCACGTTCGGCTTCGGTTGCGGCGGTTTTGTACTGGGTGAAGCGTTCATGGCAGAGCATCGCGTCGAGCTTTCGGGAAAGTTCTCGGCGAATGGCTTCCTCCGCGGATGGATTGTTATAGAGATGATAGAGGATTAAGTCGCAGAACAGATCCTGCGAAATCTGGACGTTTTTCATGGATAGCCCCCTTCCATGTCGCTCATGTCGCTTATGTCGCTATTTTTGACAATGAGCCAATGTGTAAAAAAGCGACATGAGCGACATATAGCGACATGCGCATCACAATTTGAGTTTCAGCGTAACGATTCGACCATTGCAGGTTCGACGGTTTTCGTACAAAACTCCATAATTATTGTACAAAAGATCAGCGTTGGCGTTCAGGTGTCGGGTCAGCACATGGGTGAGCAGAGGGACGTCCGCAAGCTGGGCGTGGAGCTCAGAAGGTGTGCCGCGCCATTCAGGAGAAAGCGGCGTGACCAGCTTGGAAACGGAGAGGAGAACGGGGTCTGGCGGCGTTCGCCAGACCTCGGTTTCCGCTTTGATGAGTTTCCAGACGCATTTTTCGTGATCGAATTGGAGCAGCAGCTCCTGATCCTGCTGGTCGCGTCCGACGACGCTCAACACAGCGTTGGTGTCGGTGCGCTTCTTCTTTTGCAGGATGAACGCGCCGTCTGCCGCGCCCAATAGACCGTTTGTGCCGGAGATCATATCGAAGCTGTCCTCGGATTCCATCTTGCGCGTATGGTGGACGATGAGCAGACATAGATTGTGTTTGTCGCTGAACGCCTTGAGCCGACCGACAATCTCGTAATCGTTGGCATAGTTGTATTTGTCGCTTCCGATTTCACGAATCTTCTGCAAAGTGTCCACGATCATCAGTCTGGTTTCAGGATGGCGGGCAAGAAACGCTTCGAGTTGGTCGAGCAGCCCGCCGCTAAGGGTCATGGACTGCGTCGCAAAGTGCAGGTTCGGCGTATCTTCCGAACCAAACATCTTGTACAGGCGTTTCTGGATGCGGGCGTAGTCATCTTCAAGGGCGAGATACAACACTTCGCCCGGATGCACGTCATATTGCCACAAGGAAGTTCCCGTCGCGACATGGTAGCTGAGCTGCGCCATGAAGAAGGATTTGCCGATTTTTGGCGCGCCGACGAACAGGTAAGTTCCGGCGTAGAGCAGACCGTCGATGATGGCGGCTTTCGGAGGATAGGTCGTGTCGTAGAGTTCTGTCATGGAAAGCGTGTGCAGGGAGTTGTTATTTTTCCTGTCCTTTGGTATAATGTCATTGGACTTTTTGTTTTCTGACTGCTCCCCGGCTGCGCCAACAGCCGGAATCGGGGTGGTCATTTTTGTTTGGTCGAGCATATTTCTCTGGTCGGGCATGATTCAAACCTCCTTCATACCGTCAAGGAGCAGAAGCAGGTGATCCAGCCTCGCCGCCCAATCCGAATCCGGCAGGAAACCGGATTCAGACAGGCGGGCGCAGAGGAACGCGAGTTCCTGTTTCATGGCTTTGTACACCCTCGGATTGCCTTGAACGGTGATTTCAAATTTCAGCAGCCTTGCGATGATGTAGTCCTGCTTGGTCATGCCGGAGAGCCGCACCATGCTGTCGAGCAGCGCGTCTTCTTCCGGCGACATGCGGAAGGAAACGGTTTTGCTTCGCCAGCGGTTGCAGCAGTCCATCACTTTTCGGGACACGGTTTATCTTCCTCCTTTGTCCATTCGCTGTTGAGCCGGTTCGCCATTTCGGTCTGCTTGGTGGGAAAAAGATGGGCGTAACGATAGGTGATGTCGATGCTTTCATGCCCGACGCGCTCGGCGATGGCGACGGCGGAAAAGCCCATTTCGATGAGCAGCGAAACGTGCGAGTGGCGCAGATCGTGAATCCGGATGCGTTTAACGCCTGCGGCTTTCGCGCCCCTGTTCATCTCATGGTGCAGATATGCTTTGGAGATGGGGAAGATGCGGTCGTCGGGTTCCAGCCCATACAGCGACTTGATGTAGTCCTGCATCTCATCCACGAGAAACTGCGGGATTTTGATCGTTCGGTTGCTCTTGGGCGTCTTGGGCGGCGTGATGATGATATTGCCCTTGATGTTTTGAAGGGATTTGCTGATGGTCAGCGTCTGCCGCTCGAAGTTGAAATCCGAAGCGGTCAGCGCCAGCAGCTCGCCCAGCCGGATGCCGCACCAGTACAGCACCTCGAAGGCGTAGTAGGAAGTCGGCTTGTCCATCACCACTTTGGCGAATTTCAGATACTCGTCCTTTGTCCAGAACAGCATTTCCTTGTGTGAATCCTTGCCCATGTTGCCGACGATCTCGGCGGGATTCTTTTGCAGGCGGTAGTAGCGAACCGCATGGTTGAAAATCGCGCTGAGCTGACTGTGGATGGATTTGAGATAGGTGGTCGAGTACGGTTCACCGTTCGGCTTTTTCAGGTTCATGATTTCGTTCTGCCATGCGATGATGTCCTTCGGCTCGATGGCGTTGATCGGGCGATCCTTGAAATACGGCAGAATCTTCAGGTCGATCATGTTGTTCTTGGATTCCCACGTGCTTTCGCGGATGCGCATCTGTTTGTCGTTTCGGTAGATTTCAACGAAGTCCGAAAACTTCATGTTCAGGTCGGCGGTGCTTTGCAGCAGAAAGCGGTGTTCCCAGTCCAGCGCGTCGCGCCGACGGGCAAAACCGCGTTTCATTTTCCGTTTCTTTACGCCGCGAAAATCTTCGTAGTAGAAAGAAACGAAGTAGGTTCCATTAGTGTCCTTGTAAGCGGGCATTACATCGCCTCCCCGTTGTCTGCCGGGGCGTTCATGCCGTAGATCCGTTCATAGTAGTATCTGCGGCTGACCTTCCCGGAGATGGTCGTGTAGTTCTTCGCTTCAAGCTCGGCGTTCCATTTGTGGATGAGCTTGTAGGCGCTGGTGGTGGAAATGCCGAGGTCTTTGGCGATTTCCGGCGCGGTGACGAGAATAGAATTGTTGGTTTTCATGGTGTGTTCCTCACTTTCCGGATACTATATATTTTTGCTTAGTATCGACGCTTTTATCATACACTAAACAAATATACTTAGCAAGCCCTTTTGAAGAAAAATCTCTAACTTTTTTTATTTAGTATCCCTTGAGCGGGATTTTTTCGTGTGGTATACTGAGCGGGAACGAGATGAATCAGGGAGGAACACCGCTATGGCAGTGGGGGATAGAATCAAACGGGTGCGGAATTTCCGCGGGATGACGATGAAGGAGCTGGGAATGGCGGTCGGCTTTGATGAAAAGAGCGCGGACGTCCGCATTGCTCAGTATGAAAACAATTCCCGCAAACCCAAAGAAGAACTGATGCGGAAAATCGCCGCAGCGCTGGATGTGAGCGTGGCATATCTGGAAGACCCGACGATGAACGACGCGGAGGGGATTCTTCACGCGCTCTTTGAGCTGGACGACCAGTACCCATGGATGCACCTTGTCGAAACCGTCGATAACACGGATGCCGACCTGCCGCATAAGCGCGTGGCAGTCTGCTTTGATTACAACATCCTTGACAGCTTTATGGCTGAGTGGATGCTCCGCAAGCAGCAGCTCCGGCGCAGGGAGATCACCCGCGAGGAATATCAGGAATGGAAGCTGAACTGGCCTTCCACCGCCGACGACTGCGGGAAGTTCAAACCGAAAAAAGCGTGGAGAAAAGAATAAAGACATGAAAAACCCTCCGAAACTTTGCCGTTTCGGAGGGCATTTTCATGTCTTCCTCAAATTTTGAAGAATAAGCCCGAAAGTATCAAATCCGTATCATTTGGCTTTTGATGCACTCAAAAATCAAACAATATCTGACTTTTTTGACCGTTTCGGATTATTCCCACTCCACCGTTGCCGGCGGCTTGGTGGTAATATCATACACGACGCGGTTGACGCGCGGCACTTCATTGACAATCCTTGCGCTGACCTTAGCCAGCAGGTCGTAGGGCAGGCGCGCCCAATCGACGGTCATGAAGTCGTCGGTCGTCACGGCGCGGATGGCCAGCACGAAATCGTGCGTGCGCTCATCGCCCATCACGCCGACGGTGCGGGTGTTGGTCAGCACGGTGAAGTACTGGTTGATATCGCGGTCAAGGCCAGCCAGCGCAACCTCCTCGCGGAGGATCGCGTCACTTTCGCGGACGGTTTCCAGCTTGTCCGGCGTGATGTCGCCCATGATGCGGATCGCCAGACCCGGGCCGGGGAACGGCTGACGCCAGACCATGTCGTGCGGCATGCCCAGCTCCTCGCCGACCTTGCGCACCTCGTCTTTAAAGAGCATGCGCAGCGGCTCAACCAGACCGCCGGTGAACTTCGCGCGCACATCGGCCGGCAGACCGCCGACGTTGTGGTGCGATTTGATGACCGCGCTGCCCTTAACCGAACCGGACTCGATGACGTCCGGGTAAATCGTGCCCTGCGCGAGGAATTCCACGCCCTCGAGCTTCTTCGCTTCGTCGGCGAAGCAGTAGACAAATTCGCCGCCGATGAGCTTGCGCTTCGTCTCCGGATCGGAAACGCCCGCCAGCTTGGTCAGGAAACGCTCGCGCGCATCCACGATGACCAGATTCACCGGGAACTGCTTGGTGAAGACTTCGCGGACGGATTCGGTCTCGTTCTTGCGCATGAAGCCGTGGTCCACGTAGACGCAGGTCAGGCGTTCGCCGATGGCGCGGGAAATCAGCGCCGCCGCGACGGAGGAATCCACGCCGCCGGAGAGACCGAGCATCACGCGGCCGTTCGGGCCGACCTGCTCGCGGATGGAAGCGATGGCGTTATCGATGAAGGTGCTCATCGTCCAGTCGCCCATGCAGCCGCAGACGTTGTACAGGAAGTTGGCGATGACCTTCTGGCCCTCCTCGCTGTGGGTGACCTCCGGGTGGAACTGCACCGCGTAGATGCGCTTTTCCGGGTTCGCCATCGCGCAGAACGCGCAGTTTTCGCTGTGGGCGATGGAGGTGAAGCCCTCCGGCGCGCGGGTGACGTGGAAGGTGTGGCTCATCCATGCGACAGACTGCGCCTTCATGCCGGCAAACAGCGGGCTGCTCACGTCGAAATCGACCGGAATGCGGCCGTATTCGCGCTGGGCGGCGCGTTCGACGGTGCCGCCGAGGGTGTAGGCCGTCAGCTGCATGCCGTAGCAGATGCCCAGCACCGGGATGCCCTGCTCATAGATGGCCGGGTCGATATGCGGCGCGTCCGCGTCGAGCACGGAAGCGGGGCCGCCGGAGAGGATGATGCCCACCGGCTTTTTCTCAAGAATTTCGGAAAGCGGCGTCAGATAGGAGACGACCTCGCAGAAGACGTTGGCCTCGCGCACGCGGCGCGCGATCAGCTGGGTATACTGCGCGCCGAAATCCACCAGGACAATTCGCTGCACATTTTGCATCGGATGCGGTACCTCCTTTGGTTATCGGGAAAAAACAAGCCGTCCGCAGAGGGACGTAAGCCGTAACCCTTATTCTACACAGTTTTCCGTGCGAAATCAAGAGAAGCCGGGAAAAAGTTCGCGCATTCGGCGCTTTTCGGCAGGTTCGATGAAGGAAGGCGGACGGTTTGCGCGCTTTTCAACCGCACAAAGCCGTGGTATAATCAGAAAAGATTTGGAAAAGACAGAAGGAGGGGCGGCGCATGTTTCAAAATCGGGATACCATCGCGGCGCAGGCGACGGCGGCGGGAGAGGGCGGCGTGGCCATTGTGCGCGTGAGCGGCGCGGATTGTCAGGCGATTCTGGCGCGCGTGTTCCGGGCGAAGAACGGAAAACCGCTGGTCAACCGTGTGCTGACCTACGGCTATGTGATGGAAGACGGCGAGATTGCCGATGAAGCGATGGCCGTTTTGATGCGCGCGCCGCACAGCTACACGCGGGAGGACGTCGCGGAGATCCACTGCCACGGCTCGCAGGCGCTCGTCCGCAAAATTCTGATGCTGCTGATGGCGGCAGGCGCACGGATGGCCGAGCCGGGCGAGTTCACGTATCGGGCGTTTATGAACGGGCGCATCGATCTGGCGCAGGCCGAGGGCGTGATGCGGATGATTCGCGCGGGCAGCGAGCGCGCCATGCGCAGCGCCGTGCGGCAGATGGAGGGCGGCGTATCCGTGTTTGTGCGGACGGCGCGGGCGGAGATCACGTCCCTGCTGGCCGCGATGGCCGCGGCGATCGACTTTCCGGACGAGGTGGAGGAGACGCAGACCGCGCTGGAGGTGGTGTCTTCCTGCAAGGCGATTGCGGCGAAGCTGGAAGCCGCCTGCGACGCGCGGGCGGGGCGCATCGAGGACGAGGGTCTGCGCGTGGTGCTCTGCGGCAGGCCGAACGCGGGCAAGAGCAGTCTGCTCAATGCGCTGCTGGGCGGCGAACGCGCGATTGTGACGGATATTCCGGGCACAACGCGGGACACGCTGACCGAAGCGATGCAGATCGGCGGCGTGCGCGTGCTGCTGACGGATACGGCGGGCCTGCGCGAGACGGGCGACGCGGTGGAACGCATCGGCGTGGAACGCGCGAAAAAGGCGCTGGCGGAAGCGGATGTGCGCGCGCTGGTGCTGGATAACGCCAGCCCGCTGACCGGGGAAGATAAAGCGGCGCTGTTCGGCCTTGCGCCGCAGCTGATTGTTTTGAGCAAGGGCGATCTTGCGCCGGTGCTCACGGCGGATGAGGTGCGCGCGGCCTTCGGCGATGTGCCGATGGTTACGGTCTGCGCGCCGCGCGGAGAAGGTTTGGATGCGCTCAAGGCGGCACTGACGGCGTTTGTGCCGGCGGACGGCGCGGAATCCTCGGCGCTTTCTCAGGCGCGCCATGTGGAAGCGGCCAAGCGCGCATGCGCGGCGCTTTCCGATGCGGTCAATGCACTTTTGGACGGTATGCCGCTGGATGTTGCGGCGGTCGATCTCTCCGCGGCGCTGGATGCGTTGGGCGAAATCACGGGTGAAACGATGAGCGAAAAGGTTATCGACGAGGTTTTCGCCAAGTTCTGCGTGGGCAAATGAGCAGGCGGATGACCGAAAGGAAGAACCGCTTGTTTAGACGGCCTGATGGTGGTACAATGAACACAGAAAGTGAATGCAAGAAAGGTTGATGCCTTATGAAAAGACGTATCGGAATCCTCACCAGCGGCGGCGACTGCCCCGGCCTGAACGCCTGCATCCGCGGCGTGGCGCGCGCCAGCTATTCCATGTTCGACGCGGAAATCATCGGCATTCAGGATGGCTACGCGGGCCTGATCGCCGGGGACTATAAGGAAATGAAGCAGTCGGATTTTTCCGGCATTCTGACCCTCGGCGGTACGATTCTCGGCACGCGCCGCACGCCGTTCCGCAACATGCGCGTCGTCAGCGAAGACGGCGTGGACAAGGTCAAGGCGATGAAGGCGAATTATAAAAAGATGAAGCTGGACTGCCTGGTGACGCTGGGCGGCAACGGCACGCACAAGACCGCCAACCTGCTGGCCGAGGAGGGGCTGAACGTCATCGGCCTGCCCAAGACCATCGATAACGATATCTGGGGAACGGACGTGACTTTCGGTTTCCACACGGCGGTGGATATCGCGACCGAGGTCATCGACCGCATCCATACGACGGCCGCGAGCCACGGCCGCTGCATGGTCATCGAGATCATGGGCAACAAGGCGGGCTGGCTGACGCTGTATTCCGGCATTGCGGGCGGCGCGGATATCATCCTCCTGCCTGAAATTCCGTATGACATCAACGTGGTGGCCGACGCGGTGCGCCGCCGCGCGGAAAACGGCAAGGATTTTTCCATCATCGCCGTGGCCGAGGGCGCGATGAGCGTCGAGGAAGCCGCCATGAAGAAGAAGGAGCGCACCGCTTTCCGCGAGGAATCCGGCTTCAACGGCATTGCCAACCGCATCGCCAAGCAGCTGGAGGAAATGGTCGGCGTGGAAGCGCGCGCCGTCGTGCCGGGCCATGTGCAGCGCGGCGGTTCGCCGAGTGCCTATGACCGCATGCTCTCCACCGTCTTCGGCGTGCACGCCGCGCAGCTGATTGCGGCGGAAAACTATGGTCAGGCCGTCGCGATGGTCGGCAGCGCCGTGTCGCATAATCCGCTCTCCGAGGTCGCGGGCAAGACGAAGTTTGTGCCAGCCGACGCGCAGGCTGTCCGGGCTGCCAGAAGCATGGGCATTTCGCTGGGCGATTGATTGAACTCCTTCCGTTACGACTTCGTCGTGCCAACCTTTGGCGTTTTTCATCGTCTGAATCCGCCACAGGCGGCGACGATTTCAAACGTCCCTCAAGGAGGGGCGTTTTTTCAACCTCTTAACATTACTTTTGCTATAAAAACGCCGTCCTCGTGGGTGAAGGTGCTTGCGCCGCCGTTTTTCTCGCTGATGCGGCGGACGGACTGAATGCCCACGCCGTCGCCCTTTCTTTTGGAAGATTGGAAGACCGCGTGCTTTTCGCGAATCTCGCCGTCGAACGGATTTGCCACCTGAATCAGAATCAGGTGCTCGGCGTGCACATAGGCCTCCACGCTGATCTGCCGGTTCGGGCTGGTCATGCGCATGTTGGCTTCCAGCGCATTTTCCAGCAGATTGGAGAGCACCAGACACAGGTCGATTTCCTCCGCCGGGAGCTTTTCGGGCAGATCGACCCGCGCGTGAAACGGAATCCCCTCGCGCTCGGCCAGCGCGCAGTAATAGCCGATCACGCTGTCGGCGGCACGGTTGTCGCAAAAGTGCATGTCCAGACTTGGAATGCGCCCCGTCGCCGCGGCCAAATAGGCCTTGATCTGCGCCAGATCGCCTGCTTCCGCCAGAGCGGCCAGACGGTTGAAATGATGCCGCAGGTCGTGGCGCGCCTGCCGCGCTTCGTCGATGGCTGCGCGCAGGTTGTCATAGCGCGCACGCTGCATGGAAAGAAAGTGGTTTTCCTGCTGGAGCCGGGCGTTTTTGTTCAGACTGTTGGCCATCATGAAAAACAGCGCGTAAAACAGCACGAGCAGCAACAGCAGCGTCAGACTGATGACGACATAGCCCTGCAAAACGCGTCCCGTGTACAGTGTGCCCCGGTAGCGCGGAATCATGAACAAGTTCAGCCCGATGAAGACAAGGGGAAGCACCCAGAACACATACCAGGTTTCGGCAAAATTGTCGTCCTCCACCAGCGAACGCGCGGCGCGCGAAGCCGGCCGCCACGCCAGCAGCACGAACAGCCAGCAAATGGCGTTGTCAAGCAGTCCCGCGCCGGGTCGGAACCACAGTTCGTTTTCTGTCAGATGCAGCGATGCGGTCAGGGCGGCGTTGAACGCGCGGGCCAGGCTGTTGATGCAGGCGAACACCGCGCAGATAGACAGCGCGACGCTGACGGATTTCCAAACCGAAACCTCAAGCGTTCGGATATAGACGAGCGTGACGCAGGGCAGCAGGATGAGCATCACCGGCAGGGTCGAAAGCTGCATGTTCCAGCAGAAAAAGCCGCCCGCAAGGGAAAGCAGAACCAGCAGCGGTAGCATTCGGCGGACGAGCTTTTCCGGCGGCTGCTTGAGATAGCCGTGCATGGGCAGATAGGCCAGCAGCATACCCGGCAGCAGCACGGTCAATTCCAGCGTGGGGCGGAGGACATCCATCACATCCGCCCCCTTTCAAACAGAAAATCCATCAGCGCCTGCCGCGCCTTTTTGATGAGGTCGCGGCTGACGGCCACCGTGCTTCCGTCGTCCAGCCGAAAGGCCGCGCCGTCAAAATCGAGCGCATGTTCGAGATTGACCACCACGCCGCGGCTGCAAATGAAAAAGCGATCCTCCGTTTGGAGCTGCGCGGTGAAATCGCCGAAGGACTGCCGGGTGATGCAGGTTCGCCCCGACGCGGTGTGGACGTGAATCATGTGCGAAAAATGCTCGGCGTAGAGGATGTCGCGAAGCGGCATGCGCACGTCGCTTCCGCTGACCTTCATCAGCAGGTACCGGTCGGGCCGGGGCAGGCGGGCGAGCACCTCGTCCATCAGCGCAAAAACGTCCTTTTCCGCATAGGGCTTCACCAGATAGTGCATCGCGCGCACCCGGAAGCCCTCCAGGGCGTGATCCGTGGAGGTCGTGGTGAAAATCAGCAGGCAGTCCGTGTCCGTTTGGCGCAGGGCTTCCGCCGTCTGAATGCCGTTTGCCCCGCTCATGTAGATATCCAGAAAGAGCACCTGAACGGGCCGTTCGCGGTGCGCGGCCAGAAAGGCCTCGCCGCTTTCATATTCGAAAAGCTCCGCGTTGATGCTCTGCTTCGCTGCCCATTTTTCCAGCCGCGCGCGCAGCAGGGCCCGCTCCTCGGCCATATCGTCCACAATCGCAATTCTCATGCGCCGCATCCTCCTTTGGTCAGCATCAATATAGCATAAGCCGGGGCGGGAATCTACGGCCTTTTGGTGCGATTCGTGCTATTTTCCTGCGTTTCGTGCCAGAAGAATTGAAATGGCGCGCGCTTTTTATATAATGAAATTACGAACTGGGGCGAGAGGAGGGCGAGCGTGTATCGCATTGCCGTGTGGGCCGAAGATGAATCGAAGGGGCGGGCATACGCCGAACGGATTGCCCGATTCTGCCGGGCGCGGGGCGTTTTTCCCCAAGTGGAATGGCGCTTGAATCCGGAGGAGCGCTTTTCGTCGCAGCCGACGAGCGTGTTTCTGGCGCTGCCCGGCGTGGACGGGCTGAACGCGGCGGAACAGCTGCGCGCGCTGAATCCCGAGTGCGGACTTGTCTGGTGCAGCGACCTGAATTTTTCGCTCCATGCGTTCAGGCTGCGGGCGGATTATTTTCTGCTGGAACCGATGACGGAAGAAAAATGGCAGGAGGCCTTATCGGTCTGGTTTGACCGAAGAAGCGAAAAGCTGAAGAAGCGAAACGAAAACAACCATTAGGGAGGAATGATTCGATGACCGGAAAACAGACGTTGGCGATGCTGCTCACGATGGCTGTCGGCCTGGGCTGTTCAAGCGCTTTGGCGCAGGCCCTGCCCATCAAGGCGCTGCCGCCCAAGGCGGTGGATGCAAACCCGTATATGGCGGCCGGAGATACCAACATTCATCATGACTGCTATAATACGGACAGCACGGACGAGGTGCTGCCCATCGGCATTTACCCGGAGATCAACGTCTCCTATGAAAAGACGAATGCCAACGCGTCTCCCGCAGTCTTTTTCGATGCCTACGGTCACGCGGTGGTGCCGTTGCTGGGCGGCATTGCGATTCGCGATATCAACGCGGATGCGGCGCAGACCCTCGGCGCGTTTTCCCCAACGCAGCAGGATGGCGGCGGCTATGTGATTCAAAGCTCGTATTCCTTTGTGGATGAAAGCAACCGCATCGTCTGCCCGACCAGCCATAACCACGTGCTGATGCTCAGGGCCACGGATGAGGAGGGCAATGTGCTGCCCCAGTTTGAAAAGCTGCTGGATATCGATATCAAGGCCGCCGCGGAAGCGGTTTTGGGCAAGACGCTCGACCAGAATCTGCTTTCCGTCGTCTTCGATTACGAGGGCAACCTGTGGTTTGCGACGGGCGGCTTCCGCATCTATCCGGAAAGAAAGCAGCTCGGCGCGATGGGCTACATTGCGCGGGAAGCCATCGACGCGATGCTCGCGGGCGGCGAGGTCGATCTCGCCGACGCGGTCTTCGTTGCGGAACTTGAGCCTGGCGAAGGCGTGGAAAACGGCATCGCTTCCTGCAAGGATGGCGCGGTCATCCTGACCAATCAGAACTGCTATCTGCTGCGCGCCAATCACGGCGTGGAGCGGGTCTGGCGCACGGCGTATGAGAGCGTCGGCGCAAAGGAAAGCGGCGAGGGCGACCCGACCACAGGCGGCGGGCTGGCGTGGGGCAGCGGCTGTTCGCCGTCGCTCACGCCGAATCTGGTGATGTTCACCGACAATCAAAGCCCGGTGAACCTGCTTGCGCTGGATGTGAAGACCGGCGAGATCGTGGCCAGCCTGCCCGTGCTGGATGAAATCGACGGCCCGGTTTCGGTCGAAAACTCCGCGATTGTCTATGACGACGGCGCGGGCACGGTCAGCACCATCGTCTGCAACTGGTTTGGCGCGGGCAGCGCGCAGCTCGGCGCGCCGGACAGCGATTCCTCCATCCAGAGCTATGCGAACATCTACGACGTGAACTGGCTGTCTAAGGGCAATGCGATGATTAGGCCCGGCGTGGAGCGCGTGGACACGATCAAGACCGACGACGGATACCGCATGGAGAGCGTCTGGTGCCGAAGCGACTTGCGGGATACCTCCATGCTCAAGCTCTCTACCGCGACGGGCTATATCTACGGCTATGTGCAGGATCTTTCGACGGGCATGTGGCAGTATATCCTGCTCGATTTTGAAACCGGCGAAACGGCGTTTGCGCTGGATGTGGCCAGCAAGCCGGGCTACAACAATATGGCCATTGGCATGTATGCGGGCGGTAGCGGCAATTCGCTCTATGTCCCGACCGGTTATCTGGAGCTGCTCCGTTTGCAGGATCGCTTCGTCTATCTGCCCGAAATGCCGTATCGCAGGGTCGATCTGGATTTGACTGCGCGCAATGTGCTTCGTCAGGCACAGTTTGAAGCGGACGGCGGCGCGGGCGAGGTCGTCGGCTGGCTGAACACGGTGACGATTGAAAACGTCCATCCGAGTACGGTGGTCGCCCTGCGGATGAACGGGCTTTCCGGGGACGCAAAGGCGCTCAAGCTCTATGCCTATGGGCCGGACGGCCGGCTCTCCGAAGTGCCTGCGGAGCTGTGGCACATTCAGCAGGAGGACGGCGTATCGCCCGAAACCCTCGATGCGGATACCCTTTACGAGGTGCATGTCACCGTGCAGGATGACGACGCGCTGGATCTGAGCGAAGAAGCCAAGACGATTAAACTTTCCGTGGTGCTGGGTCGATAATCAAAAACACATACGCCGCGCTTCTGTTCTTTTAAAACAGGGGCGCGGTCTTTTATGCGCAGCCAGAAACCGCTTGAAAATGCCTTTGGCCGCTGATATAATGCTGATAGTTAGAAACGCCTAACGATTGAATGAGGGACAAGGGCGAAGGGGGAAACGGACATGGAAAACGCAATCGTATTCAAGGGCTTGATGCTGCTCACGTTTGTCTGCCATCTGTTGCTGTGGCACTGCGACCGAATCATCACCTATGTGGATGGCGGCCGTTTTGATTTCAAGGCGCTCGGCGACAACCAGCGGCTGTCGAAGCTGATGGGCAAGACTCCGCTGGATCACCCAATGCAGTCCATGGTGCTCGGCGCGTTTGGGCTGACGGCGATGTTTCCGGGTTATCTGGCGCTGTGCGCGTGGATGCGGCAGTATTCGACCGTGAGCGCCGTCATCATGTTCATCGGCAGCGTCGTCAGCTTCCTGCCGGGCGTGGCGCACCATGTCTTCTGCGGCGCGGTGGAATGGATGTATATCCGCATGGGCGAGACGGAGGAAGCGCGGCAGATCATCGTCGAGTTCTTCAGGAAAACGTCTTCGACCATGATCGCCTGCTTTGTCGGGCTGATGGTCTTTGCCGCAGCGTTTCTGATCCCGGTGGTCGCGGGGATGACGAGCCTGCCCCGCTGGGCGGGTATCTTCAACACCCTGCCGCTGTTTGCGGCGATGGCGGCGTTCCGTATCGTCGGCACGGGCAACCTGGCGGGCGCGATTATGTTTGCGGGTCTGTTCTTTTTGATGTGAGGAGGGAAGCGCGATGAGCTTGTTTGCATCGGCGTTCCGTGCGGTTTACAAAATTTCCGGCGTGAAAAAGGTGTACAGCCGCCCGGAAGACGAGCTGCTGGCGGAGGTTCGAAAGCTGAATAAAAACCGCGGCTTCTATATGCCCACGGACAACAAGGCGCATTATGAGAAAAAGGAGATTCGCGGCTTTCCCTGCCTGATTGTGCGGGAAAACGAGCAGCCCTCCAAACGCGCGATTCTGTATTTCTTTGGCGGCGGCATGCTCATCGGCTCGGATAAGGGCGATATTCCCGTGATCCGCAAGCTGTGCCGGGAAACGGGCTGCGACGTGTGGTTCCCCGCCTATCCGCTGTGCGTGGATCACTGCATCACGGAGAGCTACGACATGGTCTACGAGTGCTATCGGCAGATGCTCCTGCTGTATGGCGACGGCAACGTCAGCGCCTGCGGCTTCTCCTCCGGCGGCATGCTGGCGCTGGGCCTTGCGGCGCACAACAACGCGCTGGGCCGCCCGCTTGCCCAGCCGCGTCACATCGTCGCGGTGTCGCCGGGCGAAGTGCCGTGGAATGACGAGGAGAAGCGCCGCATGCACGAGCTGAACGACCGCGATGTTTCCGTCGATGCGGATCATCTGGACAAGCTGGAAACCTTCATGCGCCACGGCCGCGCCAACGTTCCGGATTATATGCTCTCCGTTTCCCGCGGCGATTACACGGGCGTGGGCGATATCCACTTCTTTTACAGCGCGGACGAAGCGCTCTACGGCGCAAGGCCGGAGTTTGAGGACGCGTGCAGGCGCGCGGGCGTGCCGTATACGATGTTCGCCCGGCCGGGCATGGTGCATTGCTACTGCATGCTGCCGTATTTCAAAGAGGCCAGAGAGGATTTCGCCCAAATCGTGGAGTTTTTGAAAAAATAACTGCATATGAAAAAGCTGTTCTTTTCCGGAAGGGGGGAGAACAGCCGCTTAAACAGAATCAAGCATATGCTTGAACCGACATGTTGAAGAAATAAGGGATTGCGATGAAAGACAGCGAACTGAACATTGATTTGACCTGTCACGTGCTCTATTCCAAACCCTGCAAGGCGCAGATTCAAAGCAAGATCGCGCTGCATTATCCCGAAGACGAGCGGGAAGCCGTCTGGACGCGGGTGCAGAAGCAATACGAAACCTTTCTTTCCGACTGGCGCACCGACCTCGGCGGCAGCAAGAACTTTCACAATGGCGCGGGCGGCAACTATGACTGCGTCGCGCTGATGGCGTATTACGTCGTCTGCAAAGCCGTGACCAGTCTGGAGGAGATCGAGCAGATGGAGGGCGACCTCTTTTTGACCTCCTTCCGCAAGCTGAAATTTGTGGACTGCAACAAGCCGATTTTCAAGCGGCTTTTGCACTTTGCATTTTCGAACGCCAAGAAGCAGTGCGACAAATGGGGCGATTTCAAGATGAACGTCGCGCCGTTTGAAAAGGGCAAGCCCATTTATTACGAGTTCACCGAGTGCCCGACGGCGGAGTTTGCAAAAAAGCACGGCCTGCTGGAGGTCATGCCCGCACTCTGCAACCCGGATTTCACGGCCATGGAACTGATTCACGCGCGGCTGGTGCGCACGACGACCTGCGCCAACGGCTGCAAGTGCGACTATACCATCTGCGGAGATAAGGATGAAGCGTTTTTGAGCGCGCACCCGGAATACCGCGACGAAGCGGGCTACCGCAGAAATCGGTAAAGGGGGAAGCAACATGCAATTTGAAACGCTGGGCGACGCAAAGCGCCCCGCCGTTCTGTTTTTTCACGCGATGGGCGTAACCGGGGCGAGCAGCGAGCCTGTGGCCAAGGCCTTGCAGGCGCGGTATTTCTGCATCCTGCCGACCTCCACCGTCTATTGCGCGGGGCAGAAATACGTGAGCAAGGCGGACGAGGTGCGGCAGGTGGAAGCGTTTCTGCGCGAAAAGGGCGTGGAAAAGCTGGCGCTGGTCGTCGCTTCCTCCATCGGTGCGGATTTGGCGATGGCGTTTCTGACCTCGACGCATCTGCCTGTGGGGCACGTCTTTTTTGACGGCGGGCAGTTCGCGCAGATCGGCCGGGGCCTGCGGCGCGTGATGACGCCGTTCCTCTATCTGGCGATTAAGAGCCTGTATTGGTCGAAGGGCGGAACGCTCAAGAAGATCATGTGGTGCGACGACGACGCGATCAAGCCCTATTTCATCGCGGCGGGGCAGGCGCTGACCTACGGCAATCTGCGCCGCCAGCTGGCGGACAGTTTGGAGGATAAGCCCTTCCCGGCCCTGCCGGAGGATGTGCAGGCGCGATGCTTCTTTGAATTTGGCAGCATCGAGGATCATTTCAAATACAGCGACGCGGTGATGCGGGCTTATCCGCAGGGGCATTTTCCGGTGTTTGAGCAGATGAATCACATGCAGTTTCAAATCCAAAATCCGCAGGGCTTTGCGGGCATGCTGGAAAACATCATCGAAACGGGAAGCCTGCCCGACTTGCCTGTTTTGCGGCGGGAATCAGAAAGGAAAACACCATGAAATATCCCATCGAAAAGAACACCGTGCAGGAGACGCTGGTCATCCCATTGTATGGGCGCAAAATGTGCTCGCAGCTGTACCCGCAGATTTATCGGGACGAAACGGCGCTTCGGCTGATCGATCAGGTGGATTACGATTTTTCCGCGCTGGCGGAAAAGACCCAAAGCGTCATGCACCGCTTCGGCTTTCTGGAAGTCGCCATGCGGCAGAGCGACCTTGCGTGGGAGGTGCGGGACTATCTGAAGACGCACCCGAACGCGGCGGTGGTCAACCTCGGCTGCGGGCTGGATGACACGGGGCGCGCCTGCGACAACGGCGCCTGCAAAATCTATAATATCGATTTTCCGGATGTAATCGCCGTGCGCGACGCGCTGCTTCCGGCCGGAGAGCGGGAAACCAACATCGGCTGCGATTTGAACGACACGTCGTGGTTTGCGCGCATCGATGCGAGCGGCGGCGCGGTGTTTTTCGCGGCGGGCGTGTTTTATTATTTCCTGACCGAGCGGGTCAGGGCGCTGGTCTGCGCGATGGCGGCGGCGTTCCCCGGCGGACGGCTCGTCTTTGACGCGGCGAACCGTTCGGCTGGATTTTTAAAAATGAAAAAATTCGGTCTGTCGGCTCTTGACAGGCCGTCCTTTTTGAGTATAATGCGAAACGTCGTTTCATAACGATGTTATGAATGGAGGATAAAACGTGGCCAAACAGATTGAGGGCGTTTCGGAGCGGATTCTCGCCTGCGCCAAAGCGGAGTTTCTGGATAAGGGGTATACGGATGCGTCGCTGCGCACCATCGCGGCGGCGGCAGAGACGAGCACCAATTCCATCTATGTCCGATTCGGGGACAAGGAGGGGCTGTTTTCCGCCATCGTCGAGCCGGCGCTCAGCCAGATGACCGAGCGGTTTTTGAAAATTCAGGAAGCCTTCTGCCAGATGAACAGCGACGAGCAGACGGCGCACATGGCCGAATATGCCGACGGCGGCACGGCGGAACTGGTCGATTACATGTATGACCATCTGGATGAATTTCGCCTGCTGCTGGATGCTTCCTATGGCACGCGGTTCCACAACTTCGTCGATGAGCTGGTGCGCATCGAGGTGGAATATACGTACCGATATATGGAAACCGTCGGCTATCCCACGCACATGGGCGACGCGACGACGGAAAAGCTGCTCCACATCGTCATAACCTCACGGTTTGAAAGCATTTTTGAGGTGATCCGCCACGGCATGAGCCGTCAGGAGGCGGCGGAGTATATCCAGCTGCTGAGCCGCTATCACCGAACGGGGTTTGAAGCCACCTTCTTTCCGCAGAAATAATCCGATTGGGCTGCCGAAGGGCGGCCCTTCCATTCATACGTCTGTTAGGTCAAACTAATGAAGGAGGTGTATGAACCATGAAAAAACAAAGCCCGGTGGGGCGCATTTGGGAACTGGGGCAGAGCGAGCACGGGCGATTGATTGCCGCCGTCGCGCTGGCGCTGGCCGTGTTCCCGATTGCGGCTGCGTTCATGGCGATGGTCATGGGCGGCTATGCGAAGGATTACGAGGGCGCGGTCAAGACGACGGGCGAGATGAGCAGCGCGATGATCGAATATATCGACGGCATCGAGGTCATCAAGGCATTCAGCCCGGCATCTATGCGGATTTCGTCGGCGGACGCAAAGAGGCCGAGGGATGGAAGATATAAAGGCGTAAAGCATTAAGCAGAATCAAGAAACCTCTCCCCTTCCGGTTTTTGCCGGGAAAAGGGAGAGGTTTCTTCTGTCTGAAAAAATACAATCAGAGGATATTCCGCAGCGTCAGCGCGCAGAGCATTTCCTTCGGGAAAGCATACAGCGTGCGAAGCGCCAGCGGCGAGAACGAGCCTTCGCGTAGCAGCAGATGATACAGGCAGGAGATGACCAGCCTGCGGTCAATCTGCGGCTTAGCAAAGAGCACGCCGACCCGGCCGCCGAGCAGCGAGCCGAGCATGGATTCCGCCTTTTCCAGCGGCAGACGCGCATGCAGCTCGTCGCGAAGCGCAGAAAACGTCAGCACCTGCGCCGGGTTGACCTCCGCAATCTGCGCGCAAAGCTCGCAGCCGCGGAGGAAATAGTCGATGCAGTCGGCCTTTTCCGGCAGATCTTCTTCCAGCAGGGAGAAGAACGGCGCGGCGCTTTCCCGCGTCCGGGTCAGCGCGTTGGAGTGGGTGAACGCCATTTCAAGCTGCGTGAGATGAACGACGTAGTCCTGCGCACGGGCATAGAGCGCCTGCGCATCCAACGCGTCAAACGAATAAGATACGCCGCGCATGCGGCCGAATGCGCGCATCACGTCGTTGTAGCCGAGCACGCGGTTCCTCGCGGAAAGCGCGCTGTCCAGAGTCAGCAGGCCGCCGAGCGGCTGGGAAGTGCGGATATAGGTGATATTCGGCCTGCGGTCATACTGCGTATGGGAACGGTGCTTGCCAATGTCGATGGCGATGATATCCCGCGCGCCGCTCCGAACGGCCATTTCAACCGGCGTGTTGTCGCAGAAGCCGCCGTCGATATAGCGGTCGCCGCCGACCTGCTTCATCGGGAAAATCGGGAAACAGGAAGCGCTGGCCATCAGCCAGTCGATCAAAGAACCGGTTTCCATATCCTCAAGCCGCTTCTCGACCATCGCCAGCGACGGAAAGCGCGTGGTGACCACGCCCAGCTGCACGCCGCCGCGGCGGATTTTGTCCTCGTCGATCAGCTTGTGCAGAATTTCCATCAGCGGGGAAACATCCACGCCCTTTTTCTGCGCATAGCGGGTGATGAATTCAAGCAGTTTTTCCGGATGGTCGAAGATGTTTTCCGCGTCGTCCGCAATGGCCAGGCTTTCCTCGCTGACCACGTCGCTCAGGCGGATGTTATCCCAGAGCGCCGCCGCCGCGTCCATGCTGCCCTGCGCATACATTGCCGCGTGCAGCGCGCCGACCGATGTGCCGAAGACACTGCCTGCCTTGATCCCCAGCTCGTCCAGCGCGGCGATGGCGCCGACCTCGTAAGCGCCCTTTGCGCCGCCGCCGCCCAGCACAAGCGCCGTTTCAGAAGGAACGAGCGCACGCATCAGGCGCGGACCTCGATCTTCGCCATGTCGGCGAGTATTTCGGCCGTCTTTTCAATACCCATCAGCGCGGAGTTGATGCAGACGTCGTAATTCTGCGCCTTGCCCCATTTCTGATCCGTGTAGCGGAAATAGTGGTTGCCGCGCTCCTTGTCGGAGGTGGTGATGGCCTTGAGCGCGTCCGCTTCGCTGAGGTTGCGGCGCGCCATGATGCGGTTGACGCGCGTCTCGCGCGGCGCATAGACGAAGACGTTGATGGTGTTGTCGCGTCCGGCAAGGATATAGTCCGCGCAGCGGCCGACGATGACCGCGCTTTCCTTCGCGGCGATATCGCGGATGACCTGCGCTTCGGAAATGAAGATGGATTCGCTCAGCGGCAGATACTGGCTGGAGAAGAAGCCGCTGGAATACGCCGCGCTGGCGGCGAGGTTCTGCATGAAGCCGCTGCGCACGCGCTGCTCGTTGTTGGCGATGAATTCGTCGGACAGGCCGCTATTTTGCGCGGCCAGAGTGATGAGCTGTTTATCATAATAAGCGATGCCGAGGGTTTTGGCGACCAGCTCGCCGATTTGGCGGCCGCCGCTGCCATATTCACGACCAATGGTGATGATTAAAGGATTACGCATACAGATGACCTCCTCATCTTGTTGTTGTCTATATTATAACACATCCGCAAAGCGGGCGACAAATCTTTTTTTGACGCCGTCGGTTCATTTGAACTTTGCTACGCCCTGTGCTACAATAAGAAAAAAACGATGCAGAGGAGGGTCTGTCATGACCGTCAGATTATATGATCAAGATGTGGATATGCTGGAATTTTCCGCCGTGGTGAAAACCTGTGAGCAGCGGGAAAAGGGCTGGGTCGTCACGCTGGATCAAACGGCGTTTTTCCCGGAGGGCGGTGGCCAGGGCGCGGATCACGGCACGCTGGGCGATGTGCAGGTGCTCGATGCGCACGAGGTGAACGGCGAGGTGGAGCATCTGGTTAGCGGCCCACTGGCGGTGGGCTGCGAGGTGAGCGGCCATGTGGATGCGGTGCGCCGGCTGGATATGATGCAGCAGCACAGCGGCGAGCACATGTTTTCCGGTCTGGTGCACGGGCTTTTCGGTTATGACAACGTGGGCTTCCACATCGGCACGGAAGCTGTGACGATGGATTTCAACGGCATGCTGACCGAGGAAGATGCGCACCGCGTGGAGCTGCTGGCCAATCAGGCCGTCTGGCGCGATCAGCCGGTGGAAGCGTTTGTGCCCTCCCGCGAGGAGCTGGCAAACATTGAATACCGCAGTAAAAAAGAAATTGCCGGGGATGTGCGCATCGTCCGCATCGAGGGCGTAGATACCTGCGCCTGCTGCGGCACGCATGTGCATACCACCGGCTGTGTGGGCCAGATCAAGGTGATCGGTTTGCAGAAATACAAGAGCGGCGTGCGCGTATCCATCCTTTGCGGCCGCCGCGCGCTGGAATACGAAAATGCGCTGTTTGACCAGGCCAAGGCGGCGGGGCATGCGCTTTCCGTGCCGACGGAGGAGCTTTCCGGCGCGGTGGAGCGTCTGCTTGGCGAGCGCGACCGTCTGCGCGCGCAGAGCGACGCGCTGGGCCTGCGCATCTTTGAGCTGATGGCGCAGAAGGAGATGGACAGGGAAATCCGCGTTGTGGCGTGCGGCGCGCTGCCCGCATCGCAGGCGCGCAAGGCGGCGGGGCAGCTGGCCGAGGGCGCGAAGCTGGCGCTGGTGCTCATTCCGCGCGAGGAGGGCTGGAGCTTCGCCATGTCCTCCGCGACGGAGGATGTCTGCCCGATGACCAAGGCGCTCTGTGCGGCGTTTGGCG
Source organism: uncultured Clostridia bacterium (assembly GCA_934636105.1). GTDB lineage: Bacteria > Bacillota > Clostridia > Christensenellales > Aristaeellaceae > Ventricola. The sequence continues at coordinate 15,360 of CAKTZR010000024.1, read as the reverse complement.
GCAAGGGCGGTGGGCCGAAGGACATGACGCAGGGCGTTCTTTCCTCCGGCACGGAAGCGGAGATTCGCGCGAAGCTTGAGGGGTGACGATGGGACGCTGTCCCATACCCTGCCAAGAACCTGAGGTTCTTGGATTTCCCTCTTTATCATTTATCGCAAAGCGATAAATGAAGGTGGAAAGTCCAGAAAACTCAGTTTTCTGGTGGGGTTTGGGGCAAAGCCCCAACGTTACTTTCCCGGACACGCGATTTCGAGTACCTGCTCGATCATCTTGTGGAAAAGCTGCGCTTCAACCGTGTCGGCGGCGCGGTAGTAGACCTCCTTGCCCTCCCGGCGGGAAACGATCAGCCCCGCCGCGCGAAGGGGACGCAGATGGTGCGACAGCGCGGGCGAGGACATCTCCATGCACTCGGAAAGCTGGATGACGCATTTCTCGCTGTGGCAGAGGATGAAGAACAGACGCACGCGCGTCGGATCGCTCAAATACTTGAAAAGCTGCGCGGCCGCCTGAAAGGACGCGGTATCCTGCGGCGCGGGATGCAGAGGATGCTCACTCATAAAACGTTCTCCCTTGACTTGCGTTTTCGCCCAAACGGAAGGACCTTTCGCCCAAACGGAAGATGTTGCGGCAAAGGGCTTGCGTCGGCGAGTTAAACGTATTATACTACGGCTATATCAAATAAACAAGTGCTTAATCGATAAATCATTAGGCCGAACAGAAAGGAAGTCAACGAAGATGAAAAAGAGCTATAAAATCGAAGTGGACTGCGCCAACTGCGCCAACCTGATGGAAGAAGCCACCCGCAAGACCGCCGGTGTGGCGAATGCGACCGTCAATTTCATGACCCAGAAGATGATTGTCGAGTTCGCCGAGGGCGCGGACGCGAAGGCGGTTATGCAGGATGTGCTCAAGGCCTGCAAGAAGGTTGAGCCGGACTGCGAAATCGAACTGGGCTAAGCCCAGACTTACTTCCGCCGCAGCTTCATTCAAAACCGAAGGTTTTGCGCACGCGGCCCCATTCTACCGTCAATGAAGCTCCGCCAAGCGGAAAGAAAACGTTTTTCAGCGCCTTGTTTCAAGCGGAATGAGGCGCAGTTTTTCCAAAAATCGTTAAACGATTGCTTAATCGAAGGAGAGCGGAGCATGAACAAGAAGCAGAAAAAGATGCTGACGCGCATTCTGATTGCCGCGGCGATGCTGATCGCGCTCAAGCTGATTCCAGTGACCGGTATTTTGCAGCTTGCGCTGTATCTGGTCGCCTATCTGGTCATCGGCTATGACATTTTGAAAAAGGCGTGGAAGGGCATTCTGAACCGTCAGGTGTTCGACGAGAACTTCCTGATGGCGGTCGCCACCATCGGCGCGTTCGCGCTGGCGATTTACGAACGCAGCGGCGACTATGTCGAAGCCATTGCCGTTATGCTGTTTTATCAGATCGGCGAACTGTTCCAGAGCTATGCGGTCGGCAAGAGCCGCCGCAACATCAGCGCGCTGATGGATATCCGCCCGGATTACGCGAACATCGAGCGTGACGGCCAGCTGAAAAAGGTCGATCCGGACGAGGTGGAAATCGGCAGCGTGATCGTCGTGCAGCCGGGAGAAAAGGTGCCGCTGGACGGCGTGATTCTCTCCGGCACATCCAGTCTGAACACCAGCGCACTGACGGGCGAGAGCCTGCCCCGCGACGCCAAGGAGGGCGACGAGGTCATCAGCGGCTGCATCAACATGACCGGCGTGCTGCGCATTCAGACGACGAAGGAGTTCGGCGAATCCACCGTCTCTAAAATCCTGGAGTTGGTGGAGGATTCCAGCTCCCACAAGTCGAAATCCGAGGATTTCATTTCCAAGTTTGCCCGGGTGTATACGCCTGCCGTCTGCTACGGCGCGCTGGCGCTGGCGATTCTGCCGCCCGTCGTGCGGCTGCTGATGGGAAATCCCGCCCAGTGGGGCGAATGGATTTACCGCGCGCTGACGTTCCTGGTCATCTCCTGCCCCTGCGCGCTGGTCATCAGCATTCCGCTCAGCTTCTTTGCGGGCATCGGCGGCGCGAGCAAGGAAGGCGTGCTTATCAAGGGTTCGAACTATCTGGAAACGCTGTCCCAGGTCAAGACGGTTGTCTTTGATAAGACCGGCACGCTGACGCAGGGCGTTTTCGAGGTCAGCGGCGTTCACCACAACGAGATGGAGGACGAAAAGCTGCTGGAATATGCGGCGCTGGCCGAATGCGCGTCCTCCCATCCCATCAGCAAGAGCTTGCAGCGCGCCTATGGCAAAGAGATCGACCGCGACCGTGTGAGCGATATTCAGGAGATCAGCGGAAAGGGCATTTCCGCCAAGGTGGACGGCCATGACGTGCTGGCCGGCAACAGCAAACTGATGGAGCTGAACCACATCGCGTTCATCGAGTGTCACAGCGTCGGCACGATCATCCACATGGCCATCGACGGCCAGTATGCGGGCCACATCGTCATCTCCGACGTGGTGAAGCCGCATGCGAAGGAAGCCATCGAGCGGCTTAAGCGTTCCGGCGTGGAGAAGACCGTCATGCTGACCGGCGACACGGCGCGTGTGGCCGAGCAGGTTGCGAAGGACTTGGGCGTGGACGAGGTACACAGCGAACTGCTGCCTGCCGACAAGGTGGCGCAGGTGGAGAAGCTGCTCACCGCGAAAGGCGAAAAGAACAAATTGGCGTTTGTCGGCGACGGCATCAACGACGCGCCTGTTTTGAGCCGCGCGGATATCGGCATTGCGATGGGCGCGATGGGTTCGGATGCAGCCATCGAAGCGGCGGACGTTGTGCTGATGGATGACGACCCGATGAAGATCGCGAAGGCCATCCGCATTTCCCGCAAGTGCATCGGCATTGTCTATCAGAACATCGTGTTTGCATTGGTCATCAAGTTCGCCTGTCTGGCGCTCGGCGCACTGGGCATTGCGAACATGTGGGCCGCGATTTTCGCCGACGTCGGCGTGATGGTGCTGGCCGTGCTCAACGCGATCCGCGCGCTGCGGGTTCATAATCTGTAAAGAAAGGGACGCGTAGGACGCTGGAAGACCTGCAAAAGAAAAAAGAGGATCATGACGGCCATCATGATCGCTCTGATAAGCAGGGCTAAAGCTCTGTAAAAGCCCGCTGCTGTGCCTATATTGCAGCATCGTTCCGGCCGCTCGTCAAGGGCGGCCGTTTTCTTTTTTCTCTTTTCGATATTCGCTGGGCAAAACGCCGTAAGCGCTCTTGAACGCGGCAGTCAGCTTGCTTTGGCTTTCATAGCCGACCTTTTCTGCGATTTCGGAGAGGGAATCGGTCGTCGTGCGCAGAAGCCGCGCGGCATATTCCATGCGGTGCTCCTTCATGTGCGCGGCGAGGGGCTGACCATAGACGGTCTTGAACAGATTTTTGAGCGTCGAGGTATTGATGTGGTATTGCTGGGAGAGCATTTCAATCGTGCAGCGCTGGCTCATATCCGACATCATCTGGTCGTGAATCTGGCGGATGAGCGCGATCTGCTCGGTTTTGTAGGCGCTCTGGGTGACGGGCGGCGCTTCCGTAACGCTGAGCAGCAGCATCAGCTCCTGAAATTTGAGCTTGGCGTAGGGAATCAGCAGGCGTTCCGGCAGGGTATAGAGCGGATCGAGCAGCGCGCCGACTTGCTCCGCCGAGGAGAGGACGGAAAAACCGTTTTCCCCGCAGAAGCGGGCGAGAATCTGCGCGCCGGTCACGCCCGCGTCGCGCATGAATTCCGGTGGGTCTGCGTCCAGCTGCGCTGCGTCGATGCGGAAGCTGAACCCCAGATAGCCGTCAAAGGGGAACTGCATGACCGTTTCCGCGCAGGTGTGCAGCCCGTGCAGCGAGAGATCTCCCACGCCGAGATACAGCGCCAAACCCGTGTCGCTGGTGTAGCCCACGCGTCCGGCGTAGCAATGGTTGATTTCCAGCAGCGGCGCGCCGGGCGTATTGTGATGAAAGGCGACGGATTTTGCGCTGTATGCTTGCAGCGTCAGCTCTACGCCGGGATACAGCGGCCAGATATCCAGCCGCCCTTTATCCTCCCGGCCGATGCAGGCGCAGACGGGCGGAGAAAAGAACAGCGCGTCCGGTTTGGCGCAGACGAGCAGCTCGCCCTTGGGCACATCCGCAAGACGCGCTTCCAGCGCCTGTTTCCAATCTCCCGGCATATAGCCGCCCCCTTCTTCATCAGATGGCTTTATTGTATCATATTTTGGGCTGACAGACCAGCCCGGCGGCGGGAGCCACTTCAAGGCGTGCCGCGCCTATGAGACGGCGTTTGCGCTCAAGGCGGAGGGCAAGGTTCATCGACGGCTGTCCGAAGCACATCTCCATCCCGGATCTGTTCGCGACGATGAACACCAAGCAGATTCACCATGACTGGAACGCCGATGGTGAGCTTGCCGGAGAATCTGGACGGCTGCGATGAAATCTATCTGGGCTATCCGAATTACTGGGGCACAATGCCGATGGCGGTGTATACCTTCCTGGGTGCGTATGATTTTACGGGCAAGACGATTCATCCCTTCTGCACGCACGAGGGAAGCGGTTTGTCCAATACGGTTCGGGACATCGCCAAGGCGGCCAAAGGCGCGACGGTCGCCAAGGGGCTGGATATCCACGGCAGCAGCGTGGACGGCGCAAAGCCCGCGCTGGAAAAATGGGTGCGCGCAAACGGCTGAATCATGGACTATATTACACTTTCAAACGGCGTTCAAATGCCGCAGCTGGGCTATGGCGTATATCAGGTGACGCAGGACGAATGCGAGCGCTGCGTTTCCGATGCGCTCAAGGTGGGCTATCGCGCCATCGATACGGCGCAGAGCTATTTCAACGAGGAGCAGGTCGGCGCGGCGATTGAGCATTCCGGCGTGGCGCGCGGGGATATCTTTCTGACCACCAAGGTCTGGGCGGAGCATTACGGTTATGAGGCGGCGAAGGAATCCGTGATGGAATCGATGCGCAAGCTGCGCACGGATTACCTTGATCTCTGCCTGCTGCATCAGCCGTTTTCGCCTGTGCCGTCGTAGCCGTCCGTGCTGATGGCGACGACGTGATAATGCGTTTCAAGCAGGGGAATGACGGCTTCAAACTGCCGCCAGCACATCATGTTGCCGGGAATCAAAACGATTTTCCGGCTGTTTTCCCTGCCAAATTCATGAACATCCATAGCGTTTCTCCTTGCCAAGCATTGATGAAACAAATGGGGGATGAAGCCCTCAATATGCAATGACGGATGGGGATGCTCTGCCCCAGGGCAGCCAGCAGCGCGATGGAACCGCCCATCGAACAGCCGTATACCATATCCAGTTCGGCATAACCCTTTTCCTGAAGCCAGGCGTTCAACTCGGCGGCGATTTGTTCTACGCTGGTGAAATCGCTGTCATCCTCAAAGTCATAGCCGGGGAGGGCGGGAATCAGCAGGTGATAATCCTTTTGCAGAAGCGGGATGACGGCTTCAAAGTAATCCCACTTCACGACGGACGGATGAATCAGCAGAAGCGTTTTCGAATTTTCTTTTCCAAACTCATGAATCGTCACGGCGATGCACCTTTCCTTTTTCGCTCGTCCGTTTTTGCGCTCAGCAGAGCACCGTGTCAAACAAATCTCCGTTTTCGGCGTAATACATTTCGCTGACGGCCTCGGAGGTGAAAACGGGCAGCATATCCGCAAAGCCGTCGATGAGTTTGGGCGATGAGGGCAGGTCGGCGAGCGGATACCAGAAAACCTCGCCCTCGTCGGAGGATTTCAGCTCGCCCGAAAAGCGGCTGGCCGTATACAGAAAGACGATGTAGCGCTTTCCATCCGCGGCCTTGTGAAATTCCTTGATGCCGCACAGCTTCGGGTTTTCGATGGTCAGACCCGTTTCTTCCCGCATTTCGCGGATGACCGACGGCGTGACAAATTCGCCTTTTTCAACGTGGCCGCCGGGGAAATTCCATCCGTGCCAGGCGGGATGGTTTGTTTTGTTCTGCACGAGCACGTTGCCCCGCCCGTCGCAGATCATGCACATGTTGGTCAGCTCGACTTCTTCCGTTCGTGACATGGGGTGTTGTTCCTTTCTGCGTTTGTCCATCCTGAATTGACGGCGTTTTATCGATGAAAAGGCTATTGTGCTCTTGCGTCCAGATAACCATAAAACTGGTCGTGCAGCTGCCGCATTTCGTCCGGCGCTTTAACGGCGTGCTGATACATGAACCTGTTTCCAAAAGCGCTTTCAAAAACAAGGGACAGCGCAATCGTCAGCGCGGGCACAGGGGCGAGCCAAAAGAGATTCATCTTTGCGGGCGACAGCTTTCCGTAGGCCTTTTTCAAACGGCGGAAATTGGTTTTCAGCTGCATGGCTGTTTGACGCATGATCTTTTGTTCGCGCCCCGCTTTACTCGGATTGTCGGCCAGCGCATAGACGTCGGCGATGGGCACGACCATCGCCAGATGGCAGAGCTGCCAGAGGTGCATATCCTTCACCTGCTGATACGGGATTTTGGCTTTTCGAAACAGGATGGAAAGGCGCTCGGTTCTTTCCGTTTTTTCGCCCGAAATTTCGGCGAAGGTGGTGGGCTGAACCCAACGCGGCGTGAGCGCCGCATCCAGCACGCCGTCCCTGATTCCGCCGCCTGCGCCCGGAAAAGCCGGAAGAATGCGTCCCTTTCCGCAGATGCTTTCCCATTTGCCGTAGTCGTCAATCGAATTGACCATGGTGACGATGCACGGGCTTTGATTTGCTTTCAGCTCGTTCAAAGCTTGAATCAGCTGATTTTCCCGAACCGTCAGAAAAATGAAATCGTATCGGTCGCCGCTTTGAAGTTCGGAAAGAATGGTAACGTCTGCTTTTTGAATCCGGCGTTTGTCCAGATACAGAAGCCCATCGGTTTGGAGCGTCTCCAGCCGCTTTCCTCTGGCGTAGAGGCTGGTTTCCAGTCCGGCCTGCGCGAATAAAGCGGCGTACAGCGAACCGATTACGCCCGCGCCGTAGATGAGGAGTCGCATGATGTGAAAGCTTCACCACCCGTTCGATGCCCAAACAGCCTGATAAACGGAAACGAACAAGGACAATTTGGGCATGTCTGTTTTTTTCTTATTATAACATGGAATCAGAAAGTTTGACAGTGCTAACGAAGTAAAAGCTGTATAGAAAATCGAACTGCCCCCAAAAGGACAGCCCGAGGGATATTGGATTTACGGCTCGACGGTGATGGAGGAGCGGATCATGCCCATCCAGCAGGAATAGGGGAAGGCGCCGGCTTCGGTCGGCGTAAATTCGATGATGTTGTCGCCCGGCGCGAGCCCTTTTTGAATGCCGTATTCGGGAATGACAAGCGCTTCGTTGCAGCCGTTTAAAACAGAACTGTCCGCGGTGATCGTCCAGCGGACGGGAATGCCGGCTTTTACGGTGATGGGGGCATAGCTGCGATAATCCAGCGTGGTATGTACGAGCTGAACGCCGTCGGCGAGATAGGCCGTGCCGTCCTCCCGGACTTCGGGCTGGACGGCGGCGGGCGCGGACAGGCCGGAGAGCGCCAGCGCGTTTTGCAGCATGCTCATGCCCATGACGGCGATCAGCGCGGCGGAAGCGATGCGCATCGGCCCGGCAAAGCGGCGGTTCAGCTTCCCGCTGACCAGCCCGATACCCAGCATGAGCGGCACCGTGCCGAGACTGAAACAGAGCATGGAGAGCGCGCCCATATACCAGCTTCCGGTGGAAAGGGCGAAAAGCTGCATGGCCTGAAGCGGGCCGCAGGGCATCAAGCCGTTGGCCAGACCGATGACGAAAGCCGAACGGCTGCGAAACAGGTTATTCAGCTTTTTCGGCAGGCGGAACGTCGGCAGGAAGCGGAAGCAGCCCAGCAGATTCAGCGCCATCAGCAGCATGAAAGCGGCGGCGAAAAGCTGAATCCCGGCCTGCACGGCGGTGGACAGGCTGAACGCGCTGCCCAGCGCGCCGACAAGGCCGCCGATGAGCGTGTAGGAGACGACGCGCCCCAGATTATACCAAACGGCGCTTTGGCGGGTGCGCCCGGTGCTGGCGATGTTGATGCCGCCGCACATGGCGACGCAGTGCAGCGAGGTCATCAGGCCGACGAGAAACAGCGCGCCGAGACTCATGCCCGCTTTGGCGGTCGGAAACGCGGCGATCCATGTGCCGAGCGGGGAACGATCCACCGCGAGAAACAGCAGCGCCAGCGCGGCGACGCCGCCCAAAAAGCCGAACGCATCCCGAAGGGGTGTGCGCGGGGCCTTGAGGGTATAGCCGTGATCCGCCAGCACGTCCGCAAGCTGCTTTTCAGAGAGCTGTGCGCGATCCCAATCGGCGGAGAGGGTTGAAGCGCGATAGCTGACCTGCACATTCGACAGGCCGGGCAGCGCGGAAACCGCGCCCAGAATTGTCTGTTCGCAATGCGGGCAGAACATGCCCTCCACGCGCCAGGTCATCGGCCGGGTCACGGGAACACCTTCCAGTTTTCAAACGCGTCTTTGACCTGCGCGAGCGTGTCGTGCGGGATGACGACGCTCGTTTCCGTCAGCGTATAGTCGGATACCATCAGCGGCATGCAGCCGTAACCGGCCTTGCCGATGGCGGAGGTGGAAAAGGCGTTGCCGCAGTTCTGGCAGACGAGCTGGCCGTTTTGCAGCTCGAAATACGCCCACGGCGAGCCCTGACACACCTGACAGGTATTATACGAGAGACGAACCGTGCCATCCAAGTCGCGGACGGCGATGACCTGCATCGGCTGGCCGTCGATGCTGCCGTCGATAAAACTCGGCGTTTCGCCGAGGGCATCCAGCGCGATGGTCATGTCGCCGGATGTGTCGGCTTTGGGGGAAGATTCTTCTTTCTGCGCGCATCCGCTGAGCAGCAGGAGCGACGCGAGAAGAAGCGGAAAAAGCTTTTTCATGATAATCTCCGAGAAACAGGGTCGATTGAAAACAAAGGATTCAGATGTCAGGCCTGATGGGGAGCGGCGGCAATCAGATCGCGGACGATTTCCGACGCGATCATGATGCCCATTGCGGGCGGCACGAAAGCCGTGCTGCCGGGAATATCGCGCCGGGCCGTACACTTGCGCACCGTGCCGGGCGGGCAGATGCAGTGGTTGCGGCAGCTGAGCGCGGGATCATCGTCGGGCTTGATGGGCTGCTCATCGGAAAAGACGACCTTGAGCTTGCGGATTCTGCGCTTGCGAAGCTCGGTGCGCATGACGCGCGCGAGCGGGCAGACGCTCGTCTTTTCGATGTAGGCCACGCGGAGGCGGGAGGGATCGAGCTTGTTGCCCGCGCCCATCGCACTGATGATGCGGACGCCCGCGCGCTTGGCGCGGCAGACCAGTTCGAGCTTGGCGGTGACGGTATCGACCGCGTCCACGACGTAATCATACTGTGTCAAATCCACCTCGTCGGCGGTATCCGGCATATAGAACATTTTATAGGTGCGAATGACGACGTTCGGGTTGATGTCGTGCAGGCGCTGCTCCATCGCGTCCACCTTATATTGGCCGACGGTTTTGCGCGTGGCGATGAGCTGACGGTTAAGGTTGGTCAGGCAGACGCGGTCATCGTCGTAAAGGTCGATGGCCCCGACGCCGCTGCGCACAAGCGCCTCCGCCGCGTATCCGCCGACGCCGCCGACGCCGAAAATCGCCACGCGGCAGGTTTTCAGATGCGCCACGGCGGCCGTGCCGAGCACGAGTTCCGTTCTGGAAAATTGATCCATCGATGATGCTCCTTGAAAAGAAATGGATATTCGAATGTATGATATACGTACTTACCTAGTTTGTCAATAGGGATATTTGGCAGAGAAAAACGGCCACACCGATGTGAGGCCGTTTGCGTGTTTCGTTTATGCGTTGTGCGCCTGTTTCGCGAGCCAAACCATCAGCACGGTGACATCGCCCGGCGACACGCCGGAAATGCGGCTGGCTTCGCCGAGAGAGCGCGGCTGATGGGCGGTGAGCTTCTGCCGCGCTTCGATGCGCAGGCCGTCGAGCGTCATATAATCAAAGCCCTGCGGGAGCAGCTTGTCTTCCGCCTGCCGGAAGGCTTCGACCTGCCGATGTTCCTTTTCGATATAGCCCGCGTAGCGCAGGGAGATGTTCACCTGCTCGCTGACGGCGAAGGGGAGCTGAACATAATGCGGGTCGATTTCGGCTAAATCCTCATAGCACAGACCGGGGCGGCGGAGCAGATCGGCTGCGCAGATGCTCCCGGCTGCGGCCTGCTGACCGTGAGCCAGCAGCCAATGATCCAGCGCGTCGGACTTAGGCAGCCACGTTTTTTGCAGGCGCGCGAGGGTTTCTTCGGTCAGCGCGCGCTTTTGCTGCATGCGCGCAAGGCGCTCGCCGCTGGCCAGACCGATTTCATGGCCGATTTCGGTCAGACGGAGGTCGGCGTTATCCTGCCGCAGAAGCAGGCGGTATTCGCAGCGGCTGGTCATCATGCGGTAAGGCTCGTTCGTGCCCTTGGTCGTCAGGTCGTCCACAAGCACGCCGATATACGCCTGGTCGCGCCCCAAAATGACGGACGGCTGGCCCTGCACAAAGCGCGCGGCGTTGACGCCCGCGAGAATGCCCTGCGCGGCGGCCTCCTCATAGCCGCTGGTGCCGTTGATCTGCCCGGCAAAATACATGCCCGGCACGGCGCGGAGGGACAAATCCGCGCGAAGCTGGAGGGGATCGATGCACTCGTATTCGATGGCATACGCGAGACGAAGCACGCGCGCGTGGCGCAGGCCGGGAATGGTATGCAGCATGGCGAGCTGCACATCCTCCGGCATGGAGGTGGAAAGCCCCTGCACGTACCATTCGACGGTATCCAGCCCCTCCGGCTCCAGAAAGAGCTGGTGGCGGTCCTTATCCGCAAAGCGCATGATCTTGTCTTCGATGGAGGGGCAGTAGCGCGCGCCCGTGCCGTGAATCGTGCCGGCATACATGGGGGCGCGGTGGATGTTTTCGCGGATGATGCGGTGGGTTTCCTCGTTGGTATAGGTCAGGTAACACTGGGCGCGGTTTTGGAGCATGCCGTCGGTCAGGAAGGAGAATGGCGTGATGGTTTCGTCGCCGGGCTGGGGTTCCATTTCGTCAAAATCGATGGAGGCTTCTTCCACGCGGGGCGGCGTGCCGGTTTTGAAGCGGCGAAGCGAAATGCCCAGTTCGCGCAGGGCGCCCGCCAGATGGGACGAGGAGAGCAGCCCCTGCGGGCCGCCCATCCAGCTGCATTCGCCGATGATGATGCGGCTGTCCATATATACGCCGGAACAGACGACGACCGCGCGGCAGGCGATGGATGCGCCCGTGGTGGTTTCAAGGCCGCAGACTGCGCCGTTTTCGGTCAGAAATTTGCCGCATTCGCCCTGACGGACGGTCAGATGCGGTTCGGCAAAGAGCGCGCGCTTCATCCGCTGCTGATAGGCGCGTTTATCCGCCTGCGCGCGGAGGGAATGCACGGCGGGACCTTTGCCGGTGTTGAGCATGCGCGACTGGATAAACGTATCATCGATGGCGCGGCCCATTTCGCCGCCGAGCGCGTCGATTTCGCGCACAAGGTGGCCTTTGCCCGTGCCGCCGATGGCGGGGTTGCAGGGCATGAGGGCGATGGAATCCAGATTGAGGGTGAGCAGCAGGGTATCCAGCCCCATCCTTGCGCAGGCCAGCGCCGCTTCGCAGCCCGCGTGCCCCGCGCCGATGACGGCAATATCAAAACGATCCATAAATCATGAAACCTCCGGGAAAAATCCTGAAACTTCCGCCATTATAACACAATCGGGAAGGGCGGAAAACACAAAATTGCGCGGGCGCTTGATATTTTAAGGAAAACTGTGTACAATTTTAGAAACTCCTTCAGTCAGCTTCGCTGACAGACCTTCGGCGTTCCGCCTGCCTGATTCCCGCACAGCGGGCGGCAGGCTTCACGCTCTCAAGGTGGGAGCCTTTTGGTATAAGCTGCGGCAGCGAGAGAATGAAGCCTCCCTCTTTGAGGGAGGTGGCACGACGAAGTCGTGACGGAAGGAGTTAAGGGGCGAAATTAAGGTGAATGAGAATTGGTATGGATTGGGAGAAAATAAATAGATGAAAAAGGATTTGCTGAAGCAATATGCCCGTTTGGTGGCCGGGGTCGGCATCAACGTGCAGAAGGGGCAGACGGTCGTGGTGCGCTGCCCGGTGGACTGCGCGGACTTCGGGCGGGCGCTCTGTGCGGCCTGCTTTGAGCTGGGCGCGAAGGACGTTGTGATGGAGTGGCGTGACGACGTTTGCAGCCGGGAACACTGGCTGCACGCCGACGACAGCGTATTCGACGCAGTCTATCCGTGGGACGTGGAAAAGAACGTGCAGCTGGGCCGGGAAGGCGCGGGCTTTATCTCGGTTTCGGCGAGCAACCCGGAGAACCTGCGCGGCGTTTCCACGGACAGGCTTCGCCGCTGGGAGGAAGCGATGGGCCGCGACCAAAAGGAATTCTATCGCACGATGATGGCGAACGGCTTCCCGTGGTGCGTGGTCAGCGTGCCGGTTTTAAGCTGGGCGAAGAAGGTTTTTCCGAACGATGCGGACGATGCCGCGATGGAAAAGCTCTGGGATGCGATTTTCAAAACCGTCCGCGTGACGGAGGGCGGCGACGCGGTGGAAGCGTGGCGCGCGCACTGTGCATATCTGGACGAGATGGCGGGCAAGCTCAACGCCTTGCAGCTGAAGCGGGTGCGATACCAAAATGCGCTGGGGACGGATGTGGTCGTCGGTCTGCCGGAGGAGCACGTCTGGCTGGCGGGCGCGGACTCGGCTAAGAGCGGTGTGCGCTTTGTGGCGAACATGCCGACCGAGGAGGTTTTTTCTGCGCCGAAGCGGGACGCGGTGGACGGCGTGTTGGTCGCTTCCAAGCCGCTGGCGCTGAACGGCAACGTCATCGAAGGGATTCGGCTGACGCTGGAACACGGACGCATCGTCGGTATTCACGCGGATACGAACGAAGATGTGCTGCAGCAGGCCATCGAGACGGATGAGGGCGCGCACTATCTGGGCGAAATTGCGCTTGTTCCGGTCGATTCGCCGATTGCGCAGAGCGGACTTCTTTTCTATAATACCCTGTTTGACGAGAACGCGGCGTGCCACTTCGCCTTTGGGCAGGCCTATCCGGCGTGCGTGCCGAACGGCGACAACCTTTCGGAAGAAGAACTGATCCGGCGCGGGATCAATGTCGTGAGCAATACGCATGTGGATTTCATGGTCGGCACGGCGGATTTGTCCATCATCGGCACGACGAAGGACGGGCGCGAAGTGGTTATCTTTGAAAACGGGCGGTTTGCGCTATGATTTATCTGGATTATACGGCGAACACCCCGGCGGACGAGCGGGTGCTGGCGCGGTTTTGCGAAACGGAACGGCGCTGCATTGGCAACGCGAACAGCAAACATGCGGCCGGGCGGCAGGCGGCGGAAATTCTGCATGCGAGCCTTGGACACATGGCGCAGATGCTCGGCGCAAAGGAGACGGAGATCATTCAAACCTCCGGCGCGAGCGAGTCGAACAACACGGCCATCAAGGGCATTCTGCGCGCAAGCCGCCACGTCGGGCGGCACATCATCACCACGCCGCTGGAACATGCGTCGGTGAGCGGCTGCCTGACGGCGATGCAGGAGCAGGGCGCGCAGATCGATGTGGTATCCATCGATCGACAGGGACGCGTCGATTTGGATGAGCTGGCCGAACTGCTCCGCAAAGATACGGTGTTGGTGACGATCAGTGCGGTGGACAGCGAGCTGGGCGTTGTGCAGCCGGTGAAGGAGATCGCCCGGATGCTGGAGGGCTATCCGCATTGCAGGCTGCACGTGGACGCGACGCAGGCGGTCGGCAAGATTCCGATTGCATTTGAAGATGCGGACACGATGAGTCTGGCTGCGCACAAGTTCTACGGTTTAAACGGCGCGGGTCTGCTGCTGCGCCGGGAGGACGTGGGGATGGAGCCGCTGATTCACGGCGGCGTGAGCGCGTCGCTCTATCGAAGCGGAACGCCGCCCGTCGGGCTGGCTGCGGCGACGGAAACGGCGCTGGAAATCGCGCTGAAGGAGCAGCCTGCGCGCTATGAACGCGTCAAGGCACTCAATAAGCGGATCCGCGCGGCACTGACCGCCTATCCCAAAGTGGCCGTCAACAGCCCGGAACATGCGATTCCGCACATCCTGAATTTGAGCGTCGAGGGCGTGCGCGGTGCGGCTATGGCGGCGGCGCTGGATGCGCGCGGGGTCTGCGTGTCGGTGAAATCCGCCTGTTCGGTGGAGGGTACGCCGTCACGCGCGGTGTTTGCTGTCAGCCGAAACCGCGCGCGGGCGATGAACTCCATTCGAATCAGCCTGAGCCATCTGACGACGGACGAGGAAATATCGGAATTTCTGGATATCTTCAAAATATGCTATGAGGAAATGACAAAGTGAAACGTGAATTTGAATTCTATCAGCGGGTGGAACGCAGCATTCTGACCACCTATCGCAAGGAACTGTGGAAGCCGTTTATCCTGGCCGTGAAGCGCTATGAACTGATTCAGGAGGGCGACAAGATCGCTGTGTGCATCTCCGGCGGCAAGGATTCCATGCTGATGGCCAAGCTCATGCAGGAATTGCAGCGCCACAGCAAGGTGCATTTTGAGACGGTTTTTCTGGTGATGGATCCCGGTTATAATGAAATCAACCGCCGCAAGATCGAGCAGAACGCCGCGCTGCTGAACGTGCCGATTACGATTTTCGAGACGGACGTTTTCGACGTGGCCAACAACAGCGAACACAACCCCTGCTACCTCTGCGCGCGCATGCGCCGGGGCTATCTATACAGCAAGGCCAAGGAGCTGGGCTGCAACAAGATTGCGCTGGGCCATCATTTTAACGATGTGATTGAAACCACGGTGATGGCGATGTTCTATGGCGCGCAGCTTCAGGCGATGCTGCCCAAGCTGCACAGCAGCAACTTTGAGGGGATGGAGCTGATCCGCCCGATGTATTGCATTCATGAGGACGATATCATCCGCTGGAAGAATGCGCACGAGCTGGAGTTTATTCAGTGTGCCTGCCGATTTACCGAGAATTGCACGATGTGCGACAACGGGGGCGGCGGTTCGAAGCGGCAGGAGGTCAAGCAGCTGCTCAAACGGCTCAAGAAGGACAATCCGGATATTGAAAAGAGCATCTTCAACAGCATTCATGCCGTCTGCCTGGATACCATGCCGGGGTGGAAAACCAAAGGGGAAGAACACAGTTTCCTGGAAAACTACGACAAGAAGTAAAGACAATCGAGCCCCCTTGAACACGCCGCCAGGCGTGTTTTTTCTTGCGTGAGCAAGAAAAAATGAAGTTTGGGAGTTGGCAAAAACCGGAAACG
>CAKTZR010000023.1 GCA_934636105.1 uncultured Clostridia bacterium | reverse complement strand
ATCGTTCACACCGATGGAGGTTTTCCGACGGCCGCCGCCTGTGGCGGTTTCAGGCCGTCGGAAAACGGTTCGAGTCCAATGCAGACCATCCAAAAAGCCTTGCAAGCTTAGGTCTTGCAGGGCTTTTTCTTTACAATGAATGAGCAGCTTCGCTCGTTCCTCTCTTTTTTGCAAGGTGATTGATGATGGATGAACCCATTCTCCGCACGCCGCAGCGCGTGCGTTCCGAAAAAACGCAGGCCAACCTCTACGAGGCGACCTGCAAGCTCATGCACGAATACGGCTATGAGTATCTGACGGTGCAGAATATCTGCAAGCTGGCCGGGGTGACGACCGGCGCCTTTTATCATCATTTCCACGGGAAGGACGATATTCTGCGCCTGTACCTCAACAAGGGCTATGACGCATACATCCAAAACCTCCACATTCAGCTGCCCGACGATCCGCTGGCGCGGCTGACGGAGCTTTGCGTACTCTATGCCGCGCACAACGAATCCAACGGCGTGGAGTTCGTCTCCAATTATTATTCCACCAAAAACAAGCCGCTGAATACCATCGGTCTCAAGCCGGAGGAGATGTACGTTTCCTCCAACTACCGCGCGCGATATGAAGCGATCGTCGCGGCCAAAGAAGCCGGGCTGATTCCCGCCGACACGGACGCGGTTTCCCTCAACGAGGATATCTGCTCGCTGACAAAGGGCATCATCTTTGACTGGTGCCTGAGCAATGGCGGTTTTGATCTGACCAGCCGAATCCGCCGCATGGTGGACCGATTCATGAGCACATACCGCATTCATCCGTAAAAGGCGCGCCCTCCTTGCCGGAGAAGGCGCTTTTTTTACACAAAAAACGGGGTTCAGCTGACTGTTGTCAGCTGAACCCCGTTTCAATCGTAGACCGCTTCGCGGCAATTCAAATCAGTTCTCGCTCACCACATTGAGACCCGCGATACGGCCATTGGTCAGGCAGTCGGTGATCGCGTTGCCGCCGAGGCGGTTGGAGCCATGCAGGCCGCCGGTCACTTCGCCGGCCGCATACAGACCGTCGATCTTGCTGCCGTCCTCACGCAGGACGTGGGTATCCACATCCACGCAGACGCCGCCCATGGTGTGATGCACAGCCGGGCTGCGCGGGCAGGCATAGTACGGGCCGAAGTCCTCGATCAGCGCATGCGTGTTGAACACGGTGCGGCCGAACTCCGGATCATAGCCGCTGGTCACGGCCTCGTTGAACTTCTTCACGGAATCCACCAGCACGGCGGGATCCATGCCGATCTGCTCGGCCAGCTCCTCGAGGGTATCCGCGCGGTAGACCTCGCCAGCCGCCACGAGATCGTCGATCTGCAGGCCGTAGGAGTTGTAGCCGTTCTCGTCCAGATCGCTGTTCTGCGTGGAAGAGATGATATAGAAGATACCGTCGGTCTGATTCAGCGCGGCGGCCGCCAGCACGTCGCGGCGCTCCGTCTCGTTGACATAGCGCTTGCCTTCCTTGTTGACGCAGATGCTCGTCGCGTCGCCGACATGCGCATCCAGCGCGCCGGTCTCCGGATCAGCAATCGCCAGCAGCTGAATCTTTTCCATGCCGACAAGGCCCGCGCCGACAGCCTGCGCCATCACGATGCCGTCGCCGGTGATCGCCGGGCTGTTGGTAGTCGGAATATTCTCGCCGAGGTCCGCCCAGATGGTATTGTACTTCTGACGCATTTCGACGTTCGCGCCGAAGCCGCCGGTCGCCAGAATCACGCCCTTGTTGGCGGTGAAGTTATAGGTGGTGCCGTCTGTGCCCTTGCCAACCGCGCCGACCACCTTGTTATCCGCAACGGTCAGATCGGTCGCCTGCACCTCGTAGAGGATTTCGACGTTCAGGTTTTCCTTTTCAATCTGCTTGGTAAACACCTCAATGAAGCCGATGCCGCTCTTGTAGGTCTGGCTCATCTGCGCGCGCGGCCAGAGCGAGCCAATGACGGCCACGGAGTAATCGCGCCAGTCAAAGCCCATCTCCTTGAGCCACTCGAAGGTTTCCGGGGCGTTCATGCACATGTTCTCGATCAGCTCCGGAATGGCCTCGTAGTCGCCGCCCTTGTAGGTTTGCAGCGCATGGAAGGACGGGCTGTCAAACAGATAGGTCGCGCCGGAGGCCTTGTAATCCTCGATCTCCTTGAGCACGGTCTGCTGCCACTTGGCCTGCGTGTCGTTCTTCGGCTCCTCTGTGGCCAGCTCCATGACCGTCTCCATCTGTCCTTCGGTCATGTTGTTGCTCTGCGCGGTGTAGGTCGCCGCGTTCATGTAGCCGCCGCTGCGAACGGTGTTGCCGCCCAGCGCCGCCGTCTTCTCCACAACGATGACGCTCGCGCCCTTTTCGGCTGCCGCAACCGCCGCCGCCATGCCCGCGCCGCCGCCGCCGAGAATGACGACATCCGCATTCTTATCGACCTGCTCGTCGGAAACTTCCTGCTTGATCTCGACGTTCTTGAGCGCTTCCGCGTCGCCGCCGGCCTTGGTCACCGCGTCGGCCACAGCCTCAACCACGCCGACGCTGGTCAGCGTCGCGCCGGTCACGGAATCCACGCCCAGGGACTGATACTTCACGATTTCGCCGGGAATACGCTCGATCGGAGTATCGCCAATACCCGCCGTCTCCGACTGGGAAACAACCTCGATGGACTCAATCGCGCTCTCGGAGAACGTCACAGACACCACAATGTCGCCGTTTCGGCCCGTGCCCGTTCCCTCATACGTTCCGGGGGTGTAGCCATCCGCCAGTGCGGCCGCACCAAAGGGCAGCGCCATGCACATGGACAAAGCCAGAGCTACCAGTTTCTTCACAAATACCCTTCCTTTCGTGTTTTACGCATGCGTTACAAATCAATTACGTAACGCATTGTCAGACGGCGGAGCGGCATTTTATTTTTTCAGGAGGTCTTTCTTATGCCGAAAACAAAACCGCAGTCTCTCTTTTTCACCGCCATCACCGCGTGGATGATGGTCTATGGCATGACGCTTTACAACCTCGTGCCGGCGACGGGCAGCTTCACCAACGCCTCCTTCCTGCTTGCGCTCAAGGAGATGTGGCTTGAATTTGTCGTCATCTTTTTCTGCGCTTTCTTCATTTCAAGCCTGCTGGCCAAGCGCCTTGCCTTCCGCACAGTCTTTCACGTAAAGGCTGTCTGATTCTTCAAAGAAATCGTTCCTTTTTCCCCCGCCGGGGGATTTTCTATTTTTCCTCAATCTTCCCCATCACCACAAACCTTGCGCCCGAATACGCATAGGCGCAGGTGGAAAGCAGCAGAATCCTGTCGCCGTATGCCACCGTCACGTCGGTTTCATAGGCCGTGGCCGAAACCGCTTTTCGAACAAACTGCGTAAACGCCGCTTCATCCTCAAAGGAAGTCGGGTAGCCGAACGCATAGCCGTTGACCGTGCAGGCGGCGAAAACGGCCACATCGCAATCTCCGGCGGGGGTATACAGCCGCATAACCGGGTGCGCCCGGTAATAAGCTTCCCGTTTATACGCTTCCAGCCGCCCAAACATCGAGCCGTTGCGCATATGGTGGCCGTGCAGAATATTGACGGCTTCGCCGAAATCGCCGGAGTTGGCCGCATCCATCATGATTGAGCCTGCGCCGTTGGCCGTTCCATCCGGCAGGTGGTGCAGATAAAAATCATTGTCCTGTCCGAGCACAACGGGATAATCGATCACGCTGTCCGCAAGGCGAATCCAGCCGACAACGTCCGGACAGGTCTGCCAGATGGAGGGAAAATCGATTTCAGACCGATTGATAAACGGCGTTGGACTGGGCGTAGGTTTAAGCGTGTACCACGGCGTTTCCGTGGGCATTGGCTGAACAGTCGGCGTTTCCGCAGGCAGAGCCGTAATCGTCGGCTGAATGATCGGCGTTTCCGCAATCAGCGTCATGAGCGTCGGCTGAATAGTTGGCGTCCCTTCGAATATGGTATTTTCTGTGGATTCTGCATCGAAAGTCGCGCGTTCCTCTGTCTTGGGCACGAACGCCGCTTCCTCCTCTACGGACGCAGAAAGCAGCGCATAAAACGTCTCGCCCACCGCGCGCTGCTGCCATTCCATCACCCACAGATGAATCAAACCCGCCGCGCCGCAGACGCACAGCAGCGCAAGCAAAACGAGAAGGGCGCGCCGAACGCGTCCCTTCTTTTTTGTGTTCAATTTAGGGTTTCTCATGTTGTACATCCTCCCCGCGGC
This sequence comes from uncultured Clostridia bacterium, assembly GCA_934636105.1. Lineage (GTDB taxonomy): Bacteria > Bacillota > Clostridia > Christensenellales > Aristaeellaceae > Ventricola. The sequence goes on along the minus strand of CAKTZR010000023.1, from coordinate 35,100 downwards.
GCAGACGGCGAACCAGACCGGCCGCCGCTGCCAGCAGCAGCGCCGCGCCGCCCGCATACATCGGCCAGCGGTCGTTCACGCCCGTCGCCGTGATTTTGCCGGGACGCGTGGTCGGCTTCGGCGTGGCTTCAATCGTCCGATAGACGTTGTGAAACAGCGCGGTGTTGGTCTTTTCCGTCTTTCCGTTTTCGCGCAGCGCCACTTCCAGCTCATAGCCGCCCTTTTCGCCGTTCACAACGCTGATTGTCAGTCGATACGTCCGCCCGTCGTAGCTGCAATCCGCGTTCGAGCCGGGCACTTCGACGAGCGTATAGCGATATTCGCCCAGCGCGTCAAAGCACATGGGCGGAAACACGGCGCTCCCCGCCCCGGTCACGGTCAGCTCACAGCTTCCGCCTCGTCGGCCGTTCGGCATGGGATTGGCCGCCGAGTCCGCCGTCATGCGGATGACATAGGTTTCCGCCTGCGCGGGCAGCGTGCCCTCCAGCGTGATCTGCGCGCCAATCTGGACGGACAGGGCTTCCGCCGCAAGCGCCGCCGACCCAAACAGGGTCAGGACAACGAGCAGGGCCAGCGTGATTCTCAAAAGGCTCGGTTTCATGGTTTGACATCCTCCCCGTCAGTCGCTCATGGCGGCCAGAACAATCGTTCTTGCGTCTGTAAATTCGGATGCGCAGGTGGTCAGCGCCAGCACCTGCGGGCTTTCCCCCGCGTTAATGCGCGCACGCAGCTGCAAAGCCGTCTGTTCATCGAAGCAAAGGGCTTCCGCCTGCGCATAATCCAGCAGTCCGGCAACGCCGTCCGCCCACAGCGCCGGATTGAAAACCCGCTCCTCCGACGCGCTGACCAGCATGCAGGCGAACACCTGAAGCGGACAGACCCGGTCGGGCAGGATGAGCGTTCCGGCCCGGTTCTCCGCAAAAAAGCGCTTATCCTTGTATAAATCCAGATCGCCGAACATGCCGCTGTTTTCCATGTGATGCCCATAGAGCACGGCATACGGCTCGACAAACGTCCGATCGCTGCGCGCATCCAGAAAGATGCTTCCGGCCAGCGCAAAATTTCCGTATACGTCGGTGTTGATATAATTCAGATTGGTTTCGCCCTGCAAAACCGGATAATCGATCTGGGTGTTTTCCAGCGTAATCCACGCGCACACGTCCGAATTGACGGCCAGCAGTTCGTCAAACGTCGGCCCGGTCGGCTCGTCCGTCTCCTCGCTGATTTGAGGTTTCAGATTCAGCAGTTCGGCCTGCACGTTTTCCGCCGCCGAATAAATTTGATGATTATCCCATAGGCAGTAGCCCGCATACATTCCGGCGATCAGGAGGACGAGCGACAGCGCGAAACTGACGCATCCATCGATCACCTTGAGCATCCTCCGCATCCTCTCCCGCCGCTCCTTTCCGCCGGAACCGGGAAGACCCGCCGACGGGCTTTCGCGCACATCGGCAGGTTCCGCCCCTTTTTAGCCGTTCAACGCGTGACGCTTGAGCAGCATCGCCGCGCCCAGCAGGGTTACAAAGCCCAGCAGCATGGCATACGGCAGGTTGTCGGTGGTCACGCCCATATCGATTTCCGCCGTTCTGGTGTTGACGAATGCGGCCGTCTGAGCGGCGGCATTGATCTCTCCGGTGTCGCCCGTTTTCGTAGTCGTATAGTTTTCCACAGGAGGTTCTGTCACTGTGTATGTCACGCCGTAGGGCAGGTTCGCAATCGAAAGCGTATCGCCATGCTTGAGGAGGAAAGTCGTTTCCTCGCCGATTTTGATGTTGTTCGGGTTGCTCGCGTTCGAGCCGCCGCTCACCGCATAGGTTTCCCCATACGTCTTTCCGGTTTCGCCCGTCAGCGTCACTTTAAATTCGAAATATTGATCCGGGTCGCCCATGTTGCCCTCGACGGTTTTGGATACCTCCAGCTTGCCTGCGGAATACGTATTCGGGAAGTTGTCATTCTTCTTTTCTTTTCCCTCTGATTTCGTGTGAACGGCGGCGATGCGGAGTTTTCCGTTGTTGTCGTTGACAACAGTCACGACCAACCTGATTGTGTCTCCGTAATACGTAACGCCTGCTGTTTCACCTGCCACTTCCTGCAACGTATATTCGTAAACGCCGACTCGTTCGTAGGATGGCAGAGCAATCGTAATGTCGCCAGTCGTGCCGTCCACCGTAGCCGCACCCTCTGTGAAGGCCGCGCCGGTGATCGTGCCCAATACAGGCGCTTCTTTCGCTTCTCCATCCGTCACGCGGCCATCACCGACCTGTCTAAGTGTAAAAGTTTCCGCCGGAGACGTGCCCGCGCCTACCAGCTTATATACCTTGTGAATGGTCACCGTTTCATGGTCAGTCAGCGTCGGCGTTGTTTCTCCCTCCGCCAGCGCGCCGACGCATGCGCCGAGCGCCAGAATCAGCGTCAAAAGCACGGCTAACATCCTTTTCATGTTTCATGTCCTCCTTCAAAATCATCATGGTTTGTATTTTGACCTCCGCGTTTGCGCGGAAGCAAATACCGCTTTATAATCCGCGCCGCCGCAGAATGGTGATGACCTTGCCCGCCACGTCGTCCAAACCAATCGCGCCGTAAATCCGGCTGTCCGCCGCCTTGGTTCGGTAATCGCCCAGCACGAAGACGCAGCCCGTCGGCACGCGGAAGGGGTATTCGATCCCCTCCAGCGCATAGGTGGGGTAGAGAATTTCCCCGCTCTGCGCCGTGCCGTTGACCTGCCACGCGCCGCTGTCGTCCATATCGATCATGTCGCCCTCTCGCGCCGCAATGCGCCCGAAGCGCCTGCCCTCCGGGGTCTGATAGGCAATCACGTCGCCCTTGGCGTAGGTCTGCTGCAAGCGGAACGCAAGGGCCAGATCGCCGTCCTTGAGCGCCGGAAACATATCCATACCGCCGACCTGCGTGAGCAGAAAGACCCGCGTGAAAAACGCATAGCCAAAGGCCGCAAGCAGCAGCACGCGCACCAGCAGCCCGAAAAGCTCCTTCCAAACGGAGGGCCTGCGCTTTGCGCTCCTCCGTTCCCTGTGCCTGCCCGTTTCTCCCATCGCCTTCTCCTTATGAATTGCGCCGCCTGCGCACCCACGCGAACACGGCAAACCCCGCCACCACGGCCAGAATCAGCATATACGGCAGGCTGTCCAGAAAAACGCCCATATCGGGCACAACGTCCCAGTTATTGGTCACAACAATGGTATTTCCGTCTTCCTGCACGGTAATTTCGCCCTCTGCCGCTTCGCCGTTTACGGTGACGGATACCCGATAACTGGACGTGTTCTCCTCCCGAATGGTCAGCTTTGCGCCGATCGGCACATCCTTGAGCGTCACGCTCTGCCCATGCGACAGGGTGAAAGACGCTTCCTTTCCATCCGACGAGAGCGAATAGCCCTCCCCGCCGCCGAAGGCTTCCGAACAGCTCACCGCAAAAACAAACTCCTTGAGCTTATCGCCCAGGCCGCCCGTCACCTGCTTGTTCAGCGTCACGTCCGCCGTGCGCCGCTCCCAGACGGCATACAACACGTTTTCGCCGTCGTGATCGATCATCGCTTCCGCGCCGCAGGCGTAATCCGGCGTTTGCGCATCCGGACTTTTGGCCCAGCCGATGAGCGCGTATCCAGGACGGACGAAGGTAGTTTCGCCGTACAGCGTCACAGTCGCGTTAACCGGCAGCTGGGTCGATCCGTTTTCGGCATGCAAAACGATTTGAGCCTCGCTTTCGCCCTCAGCGATGTAATTCGCGTTGTAAATCAGCGTGGTCGTTTCGGGCTTGTCGCCCCAAACGGCATAAAGCGTAATCACCTGATTCACCGCATCTTCGGCGCGGATTTCCAGCGCGTCGCCGGGCTGATAATCCGCCTCTTTCGCATCATCGCGCATCGCCCAGCCGAGGAAAACCTTCTGCGACGGGCTTTGTTCCGTCGGCTGCGGCGGCATCAGCTCGCCCTTGTCGGCCACGGCGGCTTTTGCGCCCTCCGCATAGGTCGTGTCATCCTGCGGCGGCATTCCGCTTCCGCCATTCGCGTCATAAACGACTTGGAACGAGCTGCTGGAGAGCCAATGCGCGGTGAGCTTCGTATCCCGCACAATCGGCGTTTCAAAGCTGAACAGCTTCCCTTCCTCGTTATACCAGCCGACGAAGGTAAAGCCCTCGCGCGTGGGCGCTTCCGGCTGGACCGCCGTCTGTTTGCGCTCCACAGTCTGATCGTCCGGCGCACCTGTCGCGCCCTCATAGCCCAGATCAAAGCGCACCGTATACGTCGGCGCTGTCCATTTGGCGTATACCGTAATATTGTTGGCGGGCATGGTTTTGCCCTTGAACACGTAGGGTTCGCCCTCGCCCAGCTCATTGTCATACCAGCCCGCAAAGATGAAGCCCTCCTTATCCGCGGGCGGAACGGGCGTATAATCCGCATCGGCGATGCTCTGCTCGTATTTCCGGCTGACGGTTCGATCCGTCGCGCCGCAGTTGATGAAGACGATGTTGTAGCTGTTGCGGGTGTAGTAAAATTCAATCGGTTCACGCGACTCCCTGAGAGGCGTCCCCTCATAGAAGGTAAATCCCGTGATGTCGTAACGGTCTTCTATGGTTACCCACGCGCCTTTGGGCCAATAATCCGTATGATCCAGCTGATAGATTTTTCCGTTGTGATTGATGCCGCTTTCTCCCGGAAGCACTTCAATATAGTATCGTGCAGCTTTATTTGCTTCCGTATTTTTTCCATAGAAACTCATGCCATTAAGCGGCATCACTTCAAGTCTGGATTGCATCACCGTATCCCATGGGGAAACATACCACGTTCCGCCCGGCCACTTGTCTTTGATGTTCTGGCCGTATTTTGCCTTGATTTGGTATTCCGTATATTCTCTCCGTCCATCTCTGGTGTAGAATTTTACGTCATACAGATTCCGCTTATAATACACGCCGACAATGGTCGAGCCGTCGCCCTCGATCGTCTTCTGCTCGATGGTCTGCGCGGTGAAGCCCGGATAGGTCTTGGCCGCCGCCGCGGTCTGCGCCTGCGTCAGCCCGGTTTTCGTCTCGCTTTCGTGGAAGGAAAATTCATCGTCGTCCGCGTTTTCCCACCAATGAACGACGGTATAGTTCACCGTCACGGGAATCCACTTGGCGTAAAGCTCTGCCGCCGCGCTGACGCTCGTAACCGCGTTTCCGTCGCAGGCCGCGTTGTCATACCAGCCGCCGAAGCGGTATCCAATGCAGGTGGGTGCGGCCATGCCCGAAAGCCAGAGCGTGTCGCCCTCCGCCAGAAATTCCGGCGCGACCACACTTCCCTCCCCGGTGTGGAAAATGACCCAATAGCCGCTGGTTTCGATGGCATACAGCTTGATGGAGCCCTGTCCGTTCAGGTTGACGGCCCGGCTGATATCCGTCGTTCCGTTCGGCGCATCCGCCCAGCCCGTGACCTTCTTCGTGCTGCCCGCTTCATAGGTCACGCCGGAAAAATCATAGGGCGCAAAGTTGTTCGTCACGGTTTCCGTATGCTTGAGCGTTCCGCCGTCCGGGGTGTAGAAATAGACATAATAAACAGTTTCAAAGTGCGCAGTCAGCTTGACGGTTCGCTTGGTCGTCACCTTCTGCGTGCCAAAATCGGTGAACGGCGCGCCGTCCTCCGTGTACCAGCCTTTGAAAACGGCGTTCTCCGACTGGAACGGGGTCTGCGGCTCATGCAGGATTTCGCCGTTCTTGACAATCTGCCGCGCATACTCCGTTTCGCCGACAAAGAAAACGTAGGTCGCCGCAGGCGTTTCGGGGTCCAAAATACTGTACAGGCTAAGACCGGGCGCTACGCTGTCCGAATATTGCTCGTCCGCCCATGCGCCCGCGCAGAAACACGCGAGAAGCACGAGGACGGTCATGACCAGCGCCGTGATTTTTCGAAGGCCGTTTTTCATGGTTCATGTTCTCCTTCCCGATTGAATCTCACGCTTTTTATTCGTTCACGCTCACACATACCCGCCACGCGGTGAGCAGGTTTTCCTCCGTCAGCACGTAGGTGAAGGTTTGTCCGCCGTTCTGCACATTCCGCCATTCGCCGACGATGCTTCCGTCGCTCCTGGCCGCGGCGGCCTGCCAGCAGCAGACGTAATCCAGCCCGTCGTAACCGGAAAGTTCCGCCGTCAGCGTGATTCGGCTGCCGATTTGCAGCGGATCCGTGTCGCTCGCCACGCTGATGCCGACCAATCTGGGGACGGCAGGCGCGGGCGTTTCCGTCGGAACGGGGGATTCTGTCGGAACAGGCGTGCTTGTCGCTGTCGGCGTTTCCGTTGGAACAGGCGTATCCGTCACTTCCGGTGATTCCGTCGGGGCGGGCGTTTCTTCCGCGTCCGGCTCCTTCGTTTCGTCCGGCTCTGCCGTCTCGGCAGGTTCCGCCGTTTCCGTCGGTTCCGGCGTGGGCGCTTCCGGCTCTGTCGGTTCTTCCGTCGGCGCAGGCGTTGCCGGCTCGTCCGGCGTCTGGGTTTCGTCGGGTTCTTCCTGTTCGGTGGGCGATTCTCTCTCTTGCGCCGGGGGAAGCGTTTCCGCCGCTTCGGTACTCTCCGGCGGCGTCGCTTCGCTCTGGGCGCATGCCAAAACCCCGGTGCTGACGCCAAGCAGCACCGCCGTGAGGATCAACGCGAACCATTTGGAACCCTTCATAACACTTTTTCCTCCTCTTTCATGCGCATATTCAAAAGCGAAAGCCGGAAAAGAACCCGGCGGCGTTCGATTGCTGCCCCATACGCGAAAAGCCGTCCCCTTCGTTTCCAAAAAGGACAGCTTTTGTGTTTCGCTATGCTCTTATCCTATGTGGGCGCGTTCCGTTTTCAGACCTGTTATTGCGCAAAAAATCCGGGCCCATCGCCAGGCCCGGATCAGGTTTCACTTGTTGATTTCCGCTTTGTTTATGCTTCGTCGGCCTCCTGATGATTCAGCGGTTTGATTTCAATCGTCCGCCCGCCGAGCTTTTCATAGACGCGGTGAGAAATGGAAAGCATCGTCCGCCCGACGGACGCGCGGCGGAGGGCTTCCAGCACCCGCGCTTCCGTCTCCGCGTCGAGATTGGCCGTGATTTCGTCGAGCAGAAGCACGGCTGGATCGGCCGCCGCCGCGCGGGCGATGGAAAGCAGCTGCCATTCGCCCTGCGAAAACAAGCCGTCCGAACAGGGCGTATCATACCCTGCCGGAAGCGCGTCGATGGTCGCGTCCAATCCGGCGAGCTGCGCCGCCCTCTGCGCCATCTCCCGGCTAATGCGCGGATCGCCCAGCGTAATCTGGTCGAGCACCGTGCCCGGCACGCGGGCGAAGTGCTGCTCCACACAGCCGATGCAGCGGCGGCGCTGGCGATCCGTGATTTTCGAAACCTCCACGCCGCCGATGGTAATCGTGCCTGCCTGCGGCTGATACAGCCCCAGCAGCAGCTTGAACACGGTGCTCTTGCCCGCGCCCGTGCGGCCGACAAGTGTCACCTGCTCACCCGCTTTTACACAGAAGGACAGGTCTTGCAGCACCGTCCGCTCATCATAGCCGAACGTCACGTGGGAAACCGATACGTCGCCGCGCGGAACGAATGCGCCGTCCTCTGTGAGCAGCTCCCGTTCCGGCTGAGCGAGGAACGCGTCGATGCGCTTCACGCCCGCCATCGCGGATTGAATCGTCTGGATTTCCATGCCGAGACTCTCAATCGGCGTGAAGATGCGCGAAATATAATTGATGACCGCGACCGACGTGCCGACGGACATGCCGAACAGCGTCAGCACCCTCGCGCTGCCGGAAGCCGACAGCAGCATGACGATCCCCACGACGGCGGCGTTGAGCACCAGCACCACGGGGGAATAAATCGCGTCGTAGAAATTCGTCTTTTCGACGGCGGCATAGCTTTCGCCGATGCGCTTGTCATAGCGCCGCTCCATGTATTCCTCCAGCCCCAGCGCGTGAATGGTGCGGATGTTGTGCAGCGCCTCCGGCACCTGCCCGGAAATGGCGGCCACCGCGCGGCGGTTTTCCAGCTGGGCGATGAGCATCCGCTTCTGCACATGCCGGGTGAACACGGTCAGCAGCGGCAGAACCAGCAGAAGCAGAATCGCCAGACCCGTGTTTTTCACCGCGATGACCGCGAAGATGGAGAGAATGCGGCACACATCCGCCGCCATGGAGATGACGCCGGAGGTGAACAGCGCTTCAACCGTATCCACATCGCCGGAGAACCGCGCGGCGACCTCGCCGGGGTTCTGCGCCGAAAGCGTCGCCGCGGAAAGCCGCGTCAGCTTTTGGGACATTTCAGAACGGAGCGTATGCGTCATCCGCTGGCCGAACATCTCCAGCAGCGTCTCCTGTGCGGAGGAGAGCACGCCCTCCAGCGCCAGACTGCCGAAATACAGCAGCGCGGCGCCGAAGGCCAGCGGCATGCCGCCCGTCAGGTTATCGATGATCCGCGCCAGCAGCAGCGGAGGCAGCAGCGAAGCGAGCACCGAAGCCGCCGCGCAGAGAATCGTGCCGACGCTGAGCAGCTTATGTTTCAAAGCCGCGTCGCGAACGGCGGCAAAGACTGAATTATGCGTCATGGTTCGCCCCTCCCGTCTGGCTTTCATACAGCGCACGATAGGCCGGGACGGACGCGCAGAGCGTTTCGTGCGTCCCAACCGTGGTCTTTCCATCCTCCATGAAGACGATCTGCTTCATCTCCGGGAAATGATAGAGCCTGTGCGAAATCAGAATCACGACCTTATCCTGCGCGTAGGCCTTGAGGTTGGCAAAAACCCTGTCCTCCGTCTGCCGATCGAGCGCGGAGAACGGGTCATCCAACACGAGCACCGGGCGGGGATGCGCCAGCGTCCGCGCCAGCGCCAGCCGCTGCGCCTGTCCGCCGGAAAGGCGCACGCCGCTGCTGCCCACAACCGTCTGCGCGCCCTGCTCCATGGCCTTTACCTCGCCATCCAGCGCGGTCAGCGCCAGCGCCTGCATCGCGTCGCCCGAATCGCCGCAGAGCACGTTCGCTTCAACCGTGTCGTTCCAAAGTTCCGGGTCATGGCCGAGGTAGCCGACCGTCGCCGCCAGTTCGCGCGGCGCAAAATCGGACAGCTCCCGCCCGCCGACGCGCGCCGAACCTTCATACGGATGCTCGCAGAGAAACACGCGCCCCAGCGTGGATTTGCCGCAGGCCACCGGGCCGGTCACGCCGATGATATCGCCCGGCTTCGCAGAGAAGGACAGGTCTTCAAAAATCGGCGCGCCGCCGTCATAGGCGAAGGACAGATGGCTGACCTCCACCGTCTGCGCGGCGGACAGGGAAAGCGGCGAAAGCGTCTCCGGTGTTTTCATCATCGGCTTGATGCGCTTCCACGAAACTTCCGCGCGCTGCACGGCGTTAAACAGCTTCGCCGCCTTGGAAGACTTGGTCGCCATCTTCGCAAAACAGGAAAGGAACGTCGTGAACGCCGCGATATCCCACGCGCGCCAGCCTGTACCCAGCACGTTTTTCGCGCCGAACCAGAGGATGAACAGCACGCTCAAATTGGAAATCGCCAGATAGAGCGGCGGCAGCGCAGCCTGCCAGACGTTGGCGCGGACGGCGGTCTTTTCGTAATCGGTCAGCGCTTCCTCGTATCGCTCTTCCCGCACGTCCTCACAGCCGTACACACGGTAGGTGACGGCGTTTTTCGCCCGGTCGAGCGTCGCCGCGCTGAGCGCCGAAGCCGCCTTTTTATACGCCGAACCCGCGCGCTGCACCGGCTTCTTCATCCATTCCGCGCAGACGTAGGAAATCGGCGTGAAGATCATGCAAAACAGCGCCAGCCGCCAGTCGTAGACGAACAGCATGACGACATAGCCCACCAGCGCCACGCCGGTGTCAAAGACCTCCGTGGTGAACTTGCGCATGCCCTCCGCGCAGTCATCCACATCGGAGATGGCCTTGGTCATCAGCTCGCCCGCGCCCTGCTGCTCCAGCGCGCCGCGGCTCTGCCGGACGAGGTTCGCATAGAGCACGCCCTTCATCCGGCGGTTGATGTTGTTGGCAAAGCGGCGCACATAAAACCGCTTGACAAATCGGGAGGCCTGCACGATCAGCGTCACGACGATGTAGCCCAGCACCAGTGCCGTCATCGCGGAAGCCGCTTCGCTCCCGCCCAGAATATCCGCCAGACATTGCGCCAGCTGACCCTCAAACCACGGTCCGGCCAGCAGGCCGATGTTGTAGACCAGACCGGAAACGGTAATCAGCGCCAGCGGCAGCCATTCCAGCCGGAAATACGCCAGAATGCTGTCCGGCCTGAAACCGCGGTCATGTTTCTGTTTCATCCGTTTTTCCTTCCAACATGTGTTTCAGATGCGGGAAGCCCGCGCGGCTCTCCGCCTTGGAGCGGCGATAGACCACGTCAAGCAGGTTTAAAAAAGTCTCGCGGTCGCACTCGGAAAGCCCCTCCATCAGATAATCGTAAAAGGCGCTTTCCGTTTCAGCCTTCGCATTGCGCAGCCCCTCGGCCTGCGGCGTGGCAAAGAGCAGCTGGCTGCGGCCGTCCTCGGGATTCGGCTCGCGGCGAAGGTAGCCCTTGCGCTCCAAACTCGCCGTTCGGCGGGCGATGGCGGGCTTGTCGGCGTGCAGCATATCGGCCAGCTCCGTCTGCGTGATGCCCGGGTGATGGCGCAGGGCATGAATGCAGTCGATTTCCGCCGTGCCGATATCGTCCTGCCGCATGGCCAGAAGCACGATGTGCTCCGCTTCGCGCGCAATTTTGGTGATTTTTCTTGCCGGATGTTCCATGCTTTCATCTCGATTCTTCAAATGCTTGTAGGTACAACCATTTAGTTGTATGTGCAACTTGTTTTCGCGGACAGTATAGCACGGATGGGCGGAAAAGACAAGATTTTGATTGCTTTTTATCCATTTTGTACATTCCATCTTGACAGTTTCCTCCAAACCGCCGTATAATTGTAAAAAATATGTTTCGTTTTTGGAAAATCCACGTCAACAATGAAGGAGGATGTATCTCATGAAACGACTTCTGCCTCTGGTTCTGTCTGCCGCGATGCTGATGACCGCCGGCGCAACCGCTCTGGCCGACAATGTGAGCGACGCGCTGGAAAAGGCTGCGACGATGACCAACGACGAGCTTTACGCCAAGGCGCAGGAAGAAATGGCCGCGGGCGCGCAGCTCAACTTCTACTCCACCACGTCCTTCGCCGAAAAGGCCGCCGCCAACTTCATGCAGGCTTATCCCGCGCTGGATGGCAAGGTGATTTACGCCGAGATCGACGACGGCGAATCCTACACCATCCTGACCAACACCATCGGTTCGGGCGTGAAGGACTCCGCCGACATGGCGCTCACGCAGAACGGCGCCGACCTCAAGACCTATCTGCTCGACGACGGCTTGAGCTATGCGTATTTCCCGAAGGCGCTTGAGGACGTTGTGGACGAGCAATACCGCAATCCGGCGGTCGTGACATTCGTCAACTCGCTGCTCATCTACAACAACACCGAGGGCAGCGTTGGTCTCAAGAACGTTTGGGAGCTGACGGAAGAAAAGTGGAAGGACAAGGTCTTCTTCAAGGACCCGACCAACGAGACCGTCAACATCAACTTCCTGATTATGCTGACCAGCCCGGAATGGAACGAGAAGCTTGAAAAGGCTTACGAAGATTACTACGGCAAGGCCTGGGAAAAGGGCGAGTTCGAATCCGCCGCTTATGAGTGGATCGCGGGCTTTCTGGGCAACGTGAACTACACCTACACCTCCGCCTCCAAGATGGCGACGGGCATCGCCTCCGGCGCGGCGGGCAACATGGGCCTGTTCGTGTTCTCCAAGCTGCGCAAGGTGGACGAAGCCGACCGCGGCAAGCTGACCGTCGTGCAGTTTGAAAACGATGTAGACGGCTTCTCCGGCTTCATGTATCCGATTTACGCGACCGTGTGCAAGGATACCGAGTGCCCCTACACCTGCGCGCTGTTTATCAACTACCTGCTGAGCGAAGACGGCTTTGCGGGCGAAAAGAGCTGGAACTCCAGCCAGGGCTACTACTCTCCGAACACCTCCATCCAGAAGCCGGAAGGCCTGGAGGACGAGCCGTTTGAGTATTGGCAGGACAAGCTGGTGCTTGAAGACCTCGATTATCTCTACGAGCACTACATCGACGTGTATGAGTTCATCGCGACCCGCGTTGGCTAATCACTTCAAAATCGAATAAGCGAAAGAGCTGTTGCATGACCTTCCTCTCCGTCACATCGTGACAGCTCCCCCGATGGGGGAGACGGGAGAGGCGGCCATGCGGCGGCTCTTTTTTTCAAAAGCGGAGGAAAAACGATGGTTCATACGCGCGATTTAAGACACGAACCGTGGCGCTATCGGCTGCGGGCGTTCGTCTCCAAACCGGCCAATCTGCTGCTGGTCTTCTTTCTGATCGTGCTGGTGGTGCTCAGCCTGATGCCGATGGCTACGATGCTGGGCAATATGTTTACCGTGCACGTCGGCACGGAAAAGAAGCTGCTGCGCCTGCCGGTCGGATCCACGACCCTCTGGCACTTCCAAAAGCTGTTTGCCGGGGACGATTGGAGCCAGGTCAACTTCTGGCAGCCCCTTTGGAATTCGCTGATCGTCGCGCTCGGCTCCGGTCTGCTGGGCATTGCGGTCGGCGGCACGGTCGCGTGGTTCATCACGCGGTCCGATCTCAAGTGCAAAAAGTTCATTTCGGCGGTTTTCGTCTTCCCCTACATGATGCCCGCGTGGACGCTCGCCCTGTTCTGGACGAACATGTTCCAAAACAGCCAGGTCGGCGGCGGCAACATCGGCATGGTGGAATCCATCTTCGGCGTGTGCATGCCGGAGTGGTTTGTCTACGGCCTGTTCCCGATGATTATCGTGACGGGGCTGCATTATTCCCCGTTCGCGTACCTGCTCATCGGCGGCATTCTCAAAAACATGGATGCGACGCTTGAGGAAAGCGCAACGATTCTCAAGGCCAGCCGCGCGACGATCATCCGCCGCGTGACCATCCCGATCGTCATGCCCGCGATTCTCTCGACGTTCCTGCTGATCTTTTCCAGCGGCTTCAGCTCGTACACCGTGCCGGTGTTCCTCGGCTCGGCGGTGAAGTGCTACACGCTCTCCACCAAGATGCGCGCCTTGATTCAGGCGGGCTATCAGGGGCAGGGCTACATCATCGCGTTTGTCTCCATCCTGCTGGGCTGCCTGATTCTGGGCATCAACCAGCATTTCACCGGCAAGCGCAAATCCTTCACCACCGTCACCGGCAAGAGCGGCCAGGTTTCGCTGGTCAAGCTGCGCAAGGCCAACTGGCCCATCAGCATCGTGCTGATCGTCTTCACGGCGTTCTTTGCCATCATGCCGCTGATCTCCTTCGCGCTGGAATCCGTCATCCGTCAGCCCGGCAATTACAGCCTGAGCAACATGACGCTGCATTTCTGGATCGGCACGGAGGATTCGGCCTATGAAACCGGCATGATCGCGGGCATTCTGCTCAACACGACGATGTGGAGCGCGCTGCTGCGTCAGGTGCTGCTGGCGCTGGTTGTCGCCGCGATTGTCGGCACCTGCGGCATGCTCATCGGCTATGCGTGCGTGCGCCGCCGCGGCAGCAAGCTCTCCCGCATCGTGGAAAGTCTCGCCTTCTTCCCGTATCTGATGCCTGCGATGGCGTTTGCGACGATTTACCTCGCCGTGGCCACGTCCGCGAATTTCAAATTCCTGTATGGCACATTCGGCGTGCTGGTGCTGGTGGCTTCCATCAAGTTCCTGCCGTTCGCTTCCCGCAGCGGCGTGAACAGCATGATGCAGATCGCCCCGGAAATCGAAGAAGCCGCCGTCATCTTCGGCGTGCCGTGGCGCACGCGCATGACCCGCATTCTGTTCCCGATTCAAAAGAGCAGCATCATCTCCGGCTATCTGCTGCCGGTGATTTCCGTGATGCGCGAGGTTGCGCTGTTCACCCTGCTGGTGCCCTATGCGCGCTATCTGCTGACCACGATGCTCTTTTCCTTCAACGAAACCGGATACGCGCAATACGGCAGCGCCGTCACGCTGCTCATCATCCTCATCATCATTCTCATCAACTTTGTCACCAATAAGCTGACGGGCGCATCCTTTGACAAAGGCATCGGAGGCTGACAACATGCCGGAAATTATTTTGCAACACGTCACCAAGCGCTTTGACAAGTTCGTCGCCGTGCAGGATCTGGATTTGCAGATTCAGGATCGCGGCTTTATCACCCTGCTCGGCCCCTCCGGCTGCGGCAAGACGACCACCCTGCGCATGATCGCCGGGCTTGAAACGCCGACCAGCGGCCGCATCCTCATCGACGGCATGCCGGTTTTCGATTCCGAAAAGGGCATCAACCTGCCGCCGAACAAGCGCGACATCGGCTTTCTGTTTCAAAACTACGCGCTCTGGCCGCACATGACGGTGTATGAAAACATCGCTTTCGGCCTGGAAATGCTCAAGTGGGACAAGGCGCGCATCCGCAAGCGCGTGGACGAGCTGCTCGCCCTGCTCAAAATCGAGCAGTTTGAAAAGCGCTACCCCGCCGAGCTTTCCGGCGGCCAGCAGCAGCGCGTCGCCATTGCCCGCACGCTCGCGCCCAGCCCGAAGGTGCTGTTCATGGACGAGCCGCTCTCCAACCTCGACGCAAAACTGCGGCAGGAGATGCGCACCGAGCTGAAGCGCCTGCATTCGGACACGAACAGCACGTTCGTTTATGTCACGCACGACCAGCTGGAAGCCATGACGCTCTCCACCAAAGTCTGCCTGATGGACACGGGCGTTTTGCAGCAATACGCGCCGCCGCTGGAAATTTACGGTCATCCGGCGAACCTGTTCGTCGCGGAGTTTGTCGGCAACCCGACGATGAACTTCATCCCCGCGACGGTGAAATCCGCCGGCGGAAATCGCGCGTCGCTCTCCCTGCTGGGACACGACGCGACGTTCACCGCCAAAGCGCCGCTGGGCGAGATCAGGGGCGATGTTGTGCTCGGCGTCCGTCCGGAGTTCCTGCCGATTCAGGCGGGCAGCCCGCTGCGCGGCAAGACGTATTCCACCCTGCCCGCCGGCATGGAAACGACGGTCAAGCTGACCTGCGGCAGCACAATGCTCACCAGCGTGGTCTTCGGCTGCGTCGATTACGCCGTGGATACCGAACTTGCGCTGAACATCGTCGGCGACAACATCGCGCTGTTTGACAAGGCCAGCGGCAAGAGCGTCGGCTTCGGCAGCGTGTCGTTCTGATTCACACAGATATAAAGAAATCCTCTGTCCTGATGGAAATGCATTCCTTCCGGCAGAGGATTTTTTGATACGCGGTTCACTCGCCTACGCTTTATGGACAGAGCGCTGCTCGACCAGCTGCACAATCGCCTTGATGGCGGGCGTCGTATCCGCTGCAGGCCACGCCAGCACCACGTCGTTTTCCAGCGAGCTGTCGATCACGGGCAGAACTGCCAGCGATTCAACCCGGAAGCAGAGAAAACCATCCGGCATCAGCCCAATGCCCTCGCCCATCGCCGCATGCAGCAGGATATCCTCGGCGCGCTTTTCCCTTCGGCTGGTATGATAATCGATCCCGTGCGCGCTCAACTCCGCCAGCATGCCCGTCATTTCCAGCTGGTTGGCGCTCATTTCATGCAGAATCAGCGGATAGGAGCGCAGCGTCGCATAATCCAGATACGGGCGCGAAGCCAGCTCATGCGTCTTGGGCACGAGCGCGGACATGCGCCCGCGGCGCAGCAGCACGTAGGCCATATCAGTGCGGTTGCGAATCATCTCGTGAAACACAATCGCCATGGCGGCCGTTCCCTCGTCGAGCGACTGCACCAGCTGCAAGGCAGGCGTTTTCATCGGCTGCACATGCAGCAGCGGAAACTGCTCCCGAAGCGCCGCCAGCGTTTCGGACATCAGCGAAAGCGTCGTCACATTGGGATAGGCCAGCCCAACGTTGCCCTGCACGTCGGTGTCAAACCGCCGGGCGATGCGCTGGATGCGCTCGTAATCCTGTTTCATCTGCTGAAACAGCGGCAGGCAGGCCGCCCCGGCCGGGGTCAATCTCACCTGATGACGATCCCGCTTGAGCAGCGTGACCCCCAGCTCGCGCTCCATCTGCTGAATCTGCTTGCTGATGGCGGGCTGGGAAACGAACAGCTTTTCCGCCGCCCGCGAAAAGCTCAGCTCCTCCGCCACGCACACAAACATTTGAATGGCCTGTATGTTCATGTCTCCTCACCCATTGTCGATCATAGCACGGTTCACCCCTGCGCGCAAGCCAAAGAGGGCGCGCCCGGCTTCGAGCGCGTCCTCCGTGCGATATGGATTTATTTCGCCGTCAGCTGCTGACCGAGCAGGCGGCCGGAAGAAATCGCCCACGTCAGCGGCGTGCCCTGAATGGTATCGTCGCCGTTCACGCCGAAGGCAATTTCGCCGATCGCATACAGGCCGGGGATCGTGTCGCCCGCGGCGGTATGCACTTCAAAGTTGGTGTTGATGACCACGCCGCCCAGCGTCGTGGCGAAGCGGGTCTTTTCCGCGATCAGGTAGTACGGGCCTTCGCCGATTTCGCGCGCCAGCGTGGTGCGGCCGAAGTCCTCATCCTTGCCCTGCGCAACGAAGCCGTTCCAGCGCTCCACCGTCGCCTTGAGCGTGTCGCCGTCCATGCCGGCCAGCGCCGCGACCTCCTCCAGCGTATCCGCATGGTAGATGATCGGCTTGCTCGCGCCGTTGGCGGCCACGGCGTTTTCAATGTCTTCTTCGCTGCCCAGATTGCCGCGCGCCTTGCTGTTCACGGCGTTTTTCCAAACCTCAAAGGCCGCTGCGTCCAGCACGAGGTAATTCACGTTGTTCTTGTCAGCCTTGATGGCGTTCTTAAATTCGTAGTTGAGACCGCCCTCGCGGAAGGTGCGCACGCCGTCGGAATTGACGATGATCGCGCCCTCCTGCTGCACGGCCAGCAGGGTGTAGCCCAGCGAAATCTTGGCCTTGCCGTCTTCATACTCCCAGCCGCCCGGATAGACCTTGCCGAAATCCATGTGAACCAGTTCCGCGCCCACGTTCTGCGCCATGATGTGGCCGTCGCCCGTGCTGCACGCCGCGCCGTAATACGGCACAGCCGCCAGCGCATCCGTCAGCAATTCGCGGTTCGCGCCGTAGCCGCCCGTCGCCAGCACCACGGAATCCGCATAAATTTCGTATTCCGTGCCGTCACTGCCCTCGGCCAGCACGCCCGTCACCTTGCCGTCTTCCGTCAGCAATTCGGTTGCGCGGGTCTGCATCAGGATTTCAACGCCCGCTTCTTCGCATTTCTTTTCGATGGCGTTGGTGATGCTCACGCCGCTGCCCTGCGCCAGGAAGACGCGGTTGACGGAATGCTCCTCGCTGGGCGTCGGATCGCCGTAGGCCACGCCGAGGCTCACCAGCCAGTCAAACGTCTCGCCGGAATTGGCGATGAACAGATCGACCAGATCCTCCTGATTGTAGTTGTGGCCCGCGGTCATCATATCCGCCTTGAGCTTGTCCGCGCTGTCCTCCACGCCCTTTTCCTTCGCAAAGGCCGAGCCGTAGGAATCCGTCGCGCCGCTGCTGATCGCGCCCGCGCCGCCGACCGTCGCCATCTTTTCCAGCACGAGCACATCCGCGCCGCCCTCCGCCGCGTAAATGCCCGCCGTCATGCCCGCCGGGCCTGCGCCGACGATCACGATATCGCGGTGCTGCACCACGCGTTCGCCGGCCTGCGCCTTTTCGGGCGCTTTTTCAAAGGCGGTCATATCCGCGCCGCTCGTCTCCAGCGCCGCCGTCACGGCCGCCAGAAGGCCCTCGCTGGCGCGCGTCGCACCGGAAACCGCATCGAGCGCCACGCTCTGCTTCTCGATGATTTCGGGAATCAGCTTGTCGATGGCGACCGTGCCGATGCCCTGCGTCTCGTTGCTGCCCGTCACGTCAATCCCCGTGATCGCGCCGTTTTCGAGCGTCACATCGACGGCAATCGTTCCGCCGTAACCCGTGCCCTCGCCGCTGAACGTGCCGCTCACGCCTTCCGCCGTTGCGGCCGCGCCGAGCATCATCGCGCCTGTCAGAAGCAGGCTTGTGATCTTTTTCAACATGTCGCAGTTCCTCCTTGCCGTTAAGCATCTGCTTTTTCTGCAAATGATTATAGCAAAGCCGCGTCAGATTGTGAAATAATTATTCATCGTGTTTTGTCGTGCGGTTATGCCAATTCGTTATCACAAAGCAGAAGCATTGGCCGTATACACGCCCGCCACAATCACCGCCGCGCCGACAATCTGTCCAACGCTCAGCGGTTCGCCCAGCGCCAGCGCGCCGGCCAGAATGGAAACGATCGTGGATACGCCGATAAACGAGGACGTTTTGTTCACGCCGATTTTCGCAATCGCCGCGTTGGACAGGAAAAACGCCGCAACCGAACAGCCGATGCCCTGATAGAGCACCGCCGTCCGAAACGTTCCGCTTCGCGCCGGAAGCGTCAGCAGCTCCGAAAGCACGCCATGCGCTGCCGCTTCGCCAAGCGCCAGCAGGCCGTAAAACGCCGCGCCGGAACACAGCATGACATAGGTGATCTCCGCGCCGGTGTAATCCGCCGCAAGATCGACAAACACGCTGTACAGCGCATAGGCGACAACCGCCAGCATCAGCGCCGCATACCCCACAGGCGACAGGCTTGAAGAAAGGCCGACCGCGACTACCGTCGTCATCACGCCCAAAAACGTGACCAAAATGCCGATAATCTGCCGTTTGGTGGGTTTCTTTTTCAAAATGACCGTCGAGGCCAGCAGAGACAGCGCCGGAACGCAGGCCAGAAAAACGCCGCTCTCCGTCACCGTCGTTTCGCGAATGCCCACCGTTTCGCCGATGAAATACAGGCACGGGCAGAACAGTGCCACGCTCAGCAGCGGCCCAAGCCGTCTGCCTTTCAACCGAACGGGAATGAATCCCAGCGCCACACACAGGCTCATCGCCGCCAGCGCAACAACAAACCGCCAGCCCAGCAGCGCAAGGGGGCTCGCTGTCTCCGCCGTCTGTTTGGTAAACAGATAGCTCAGGCCGTAGAGCACCTCGCACCCCAGCGCGCACAGGCTGCCGGTCAAAACCCGATTGTCTTTCATCTTATACCCTTGTTCTGAGCACCTGCATCCGCCCGGTCAGCTCGTAGGTTCCCATGCCCGCGGGCAGGAAGACGCTCTGCCCCTTCTTCACGGCATACGCCTCGCCCTGATGCTTCAGCGTGCCTTCGCCCTCCAAAACCAGCAGCGAAACGAAGCTTTCCTGCGTCACGCAGTCCTCCATCGTTCCTTCCACCATCAGCACGGCGGTCGTGAATTTGTCGCAGGCAAACAGCGGCTGAATGCGCCCGCCTGTGACGACCCGCTCCGGCTCGGTCGGACCGACGGGGGTTTTCGGCGGCTCGCGGCGGGTGACGGCCAGCGCCTTTTCAATGTGCAGGGCGCGCGGCCGGCCGTCCGCGCCGACGCGGCCATAATCATACACGCGATAGGTCAGGTTGGAGCTTTGCTGCACCTCGGCGATCAGCAGACCCGCGCCGATGGCATGCACCGTGCCCGCCGGGATGAAGAAGCAATCGCCCGCTTTCGCCGGGACCCAGTTCAGCAGCTCGGTCAGGGTGTTGTTTTCAATCGCGGTCCGCATCTCCTCCAGCGAGGTTTCGCGTTTGAAGCCGTAATAAATGCCCGCACCCTCGTCGGCGTCCAGCACATACCACATCTCGGTCTTGCCCAAAGCATGTTCATATTTCTGTGCGTAAGCATCGTCCGGATGCACCTGCACGGAGAGCGGCCCGGCCGCATCGATCAGCTTAATCAGCAGCGGAAATTCTCCGGCCTTTTCCGCCCTTTCGCCCACATCCTGCGGATGGCTTGCGAGATACTGCGCGAGCGTCCGCCCCCTGAACGCGCCGCCCGCAATCATCGAAGGCCCGGCCTCGTGGCAGCTCAGCTCCCAGCTTTCCGCCAGCGGGGTCATCTTGGTCTGTTTGCCCCAGTCGCGTTTGAGCCGCTCTCCGCCCCAGATATAATCCTGAAACGCCGGCGCAAGCAGCAGCGGGCGCTTGTTTTCGCTTTCCTTTCGGCTTTCCATGGTATACCCTCCCGAATCGTTTTGGAATTTCATTATAGAAGCGGCCCGTTTCAAAGTCAACCCCGGCCTGCCCTTGTCGAAAAAACAATTCTTTTGTCGTTTTAAGTTGACGCATCTACTGAAAAGATGTATAATTTCTTAGATATGTAACAAAAAATGTGCAGGAAGGGGCGAAGTCGTGAAAAAGCGTGCTCTCCATAAGCGAAGCGCGGGCAAACTGGCGCTGATTCTCTGCAACGCCCTTCTGGTGCTCTCCGTCGTCGCCTTTGTGCTGTATTATACCGCGCGCGTGCGCACCAATCAGGATCGCATGGTACTCGGCTCCTTCTGCGACACGGTGGACACGATGAAGCAGATTTCCACCCGCTATTTGGATTCGGAAAGAAGCGTCGTGCAGGACTGGGCCGCCTATATCGAGCACGAAAACATGGATATCGACGAAGTGCTCGCCTATCTCCGCGTTTCCAACACCTCGCAGGAGCGTTATGCGCATCTGGTGGATATGGACACCTTTGAAGCGCGTTCCTCTTACCTGCGCAGCGATGGGGACATCGTCTCCATCTACCAGCGCTTCACCGACCCGAATTGGAACAGCGGCAGCAGCATGATCGAAACCATGCGCCTGATGTTTGACGGCGGAACCGCCGTGCTGGGCAAATATAAGATCAACGAAAGCCAGATGACCGTCATCAGCGTCGGCACGCGCGTGACGCTGCGCACGGCGGAGGGCGGGTCAAAGCCCTATCTGCTGCTGCGCGTCATCCCGGTTGAGAGCATGCGCAAGCTGTGGATTTTCCCGCTGAACTACACCGACGCGGAAATCGGCCTCATCACCACCATCTGCGATTACGTCATCCCCTCCAACGCCATGCGGTCGGAAAACTTTATCGAGTTCATCCGCGCTTATAATTTCGCCGACGATTACAACGGCGTGGACGCGCTGCTCACCCAGCTGCAAACCACGGACAGCGGCCTGCTCACCTACAACAATTCCCGCGAAGAACCCTGCTACTGGTATTATACCAAGCTCGGCGATTATGCCGGACTGGTGATGGTGGGCTATGTGCCGCAGAAGTCGCTGACCGCCGAAAACGCAGGCATGCCCGTCGCGCTGATTATCTGCGGTCTGCTGCTTATGCTGGTGCTGCTTGACGGCGCCTATGTGCTGAACATCAACCGCCGCCTGCGCGTCTCCGTCAAATTGGCCGAGCAGGCCAGCGAAGCCAAGACGCAGTTCCTCTCCACGATGAGCCACGATATCCGCACGCCGCTCAACGCCGTCATCGGCATGACCCAGCTCGCGCAGGATCACAGCGACGATCCCGCCTATGTCGCAGACTGCCTGAACAAGATTTCCGTTTCCGGCAACCATCTGCTGACGCTGATTAACGATATTTTGGAGCTTTCCCGCGTGGAGAGCGGCAAAACCACGATCACGCCCGCGCCTTTCTCCGTGGAGGAGCTGGCGGCGGGGCTGGAGAGCATCACCCGCCCGCAGGCCGAGGGACGCGGCCAGCAGCTCAAGGTGCAGCTGCACGATATCGCCCAGCCGTATCTGATCGGCGACAAGCTGCGGCTCAGCCAAATCTATTTGAACCTGCTCAACAACGCCGTCAAATATACCCAGCCCGACGGCAGCATCCGCCTGACGCTCTGGGAAACGCCGCAGGATGATACGCATGTGTATCTGTTCTGCGCCATTGCCGACAACGGCATGGGTATGTCGCCGGATTTCCAAAAGACGATGTATGAATCCTTCTCCCGTGCGGAGGATGGCCGCATCGATAAAACGCAGGGCACAGGGCTTGGCCTTTCCATCGTCAAGCACATGATCGACCTGATGGATGGAACCATCCTCTGCGAAAGCCAGCTGGGCGAGGGCACGACCTTCACCGTCCGCATTCCGCTGGCGATCACCGACCACGCCGAGCAGCCCGCTGTCCAGTTCGGCAAAGCGGGCGAAAACATCTTGAGCGGCATGCGCGTGCTCATCGCAGAGGATAATGACCTCAACTGGGAAATCATCGAAGCCATGCTCGAAGAACATCACATTGCCTGCGACCGCGCCGAAAACGGACGCGTCTGCGTGGAAAAGCTGGAATCCGCACCAGCAGGCGCCTATGACCTCGTGCTGATGGATGTGCAGATGCCGGAGATGAACGGCCGCGAGGCCGCCCGCGTCCTTCGAAAGAGCACGCGGCAGGATCTGCGGGAAATCCCCATCGCGGCGATGACCGCCGACGCGTTTGCCGAGGATATGCAGGCGTGTCTGGACGCGGGCATGGATGCGCATCTATCCAAGCCGATTGAAATCGATAAAGTGCTTCGCGTCTTTGCCCAGCTGAAAGGCTTTAAGCACAGTCAATAGATTCACTTTTTATTCAGAATCTGTTTTTCTCATTTACGCTAAAACTTTGAGGAGGATTTTTCCATGAAAAAACGCTTTGCCCTGCTTGGTCTGCTGCTTCTGTCCGCAATGGTGCTGACAGCCTGTTCCGGCAAGCCCAAGGAGGCAGAGACGACCGCATCCGCCTTTACCCCGAAGCTGGACACCGAAAAGGCTGTCAACCTTGAAATCGCCGGGTTCTTCGGCAACTTCGAAGCACTCGATCAGGTCATCAACCATTTCAACGAATACTATCCCAACGTGACGACCACTTACGAGCAGATCGGCTCGACGAAGATGGTCGAATACCTCAAGAACAACCCCAACGTGGATGTGTTCATGACGGACGACATCAACCTGCGCTATCCAAGTCTTACGGAAGCCTATGTGCTGGATCAGTGCGCCGATTTGGGGCAGGCCGGCATCAGCATCAGCAACAGCGACGTTCAGGCGTTCTCTACGTTTGACGGCAAGCTGGCGCGTGTACCGATGAGCTACGCGGTGCGCGGCCTGGTCGTCAATCAAACCCTGCTCAAAAACGAGGGGCTGGACGTGCCGACCAACTACGAAGAATTCCTCGCCGTGTTGGAAGCGCTCAAGCAGAAGGGCTATACCCCGATTCAGGGGCCGGAAAACGTCGTCTACTCCACACTCGCATACAGCATGGTCATGACCACGCTCGGCACGGATGCCGAACTGCTGACCGCGCTCAACAACGGCGACGAAGCGGCCATCCAGAAGCTGACCGAAATCTTGAATCGCGTTCAGACCTTCGTGGACAAGGGTTACATCTCCAAGGAAGTCAACGCCACCTATCCGGAAAACAATTACGACGGCGCGATCCTCGCCTTCATGGAGGGCGACGTGCCCTTCTGGACCTGCACGAGCGAAAATTACAGCGGCATGCGTAAGCGCGAATCCAAGTCCGAAGCCTTCAAGGCCAACCCGTTTGAATATGCCTTCATCTTCCCGCCGATGGGCGACAAAGGCGCGTATGAATACATGGAGCCGTGGTATGGCTTCTCGGTCAACCAGAACAGCGACACGCTGGATTACGCGCTGGAGTTCCTCCGCTTCCTCTCCACGGACAACGAGCTGAACACGCTGGCTTCCGTCAAAGGCGTGCCCTCCATCGTGGATGATTTGGAGGATACGCGTTATACTGACCTGAACGCGCACAAGAACGTGGAGCTTTCTTACACCAACACGGGCGCGATTCTCAACCACGTTGAAGAATATTTCCTTGCTGAAATGAAGACCTTCGGCGACAGCGACGCGCAGACTGTGGCTAAGCAGTACGTGGAGCGCTGCGCGGCGGTTGAGCTGGAATAAACGCAGTCGAAACAGAAACTATAAGTTTCTAAAATAGAATCAAAAAAGATGCGGGAAGGGATTGTCCACTCGCATCTTTTGTTGTAGTAATAAAAAAGCGAACCGCCGGTCAGTTGGCCCTGATCGGCGGTCTTAGCTTTAGACAACGAATAAAGCGGGAGTACCGATGTGAAACGGCTCCTCGTCTGTCTATATTCTAGCATCTTTGCGGCTGCTCGACAAGAGCGGCCGTTTTTTCTTTATTCTCGTTTCCCCGGCAATACTTTCCAATCGTCGCAATCACCTTATCCATATCCAGCGGCTTGGCCAAATGCGCGTTCATGCCCGCTTCAATGCAGCGCTTTGTGTCTTCCGCAAAGGCATTCGCCGTCATCGCGAGAATCGGAATGGACTTTGCATCGGACTGATCCAGCGCACGGATAGCGCGCGTCGCGGAAAGGCCGTCCATGCGCGGCATCATCATATCCATCAAAATCGCGTCGAAGGTGTGCGGCGGATTGCTTTCAAACAGCTCCAATGCTTCCTGCCCGTCCTTTGCGCGCGTGATGACCGCACCCTCGTCGCCGAGCAGCGTTCCGGCAATTTCCGCATTCAATTCGTTATCCTCCGCCAGCAGCAGGTGCAGCCCACGAATGCTCCACTTCCCCGCATCTTCCGCCCGGTCTTCTTTCTTCGGCGCGGGTGCGATTCCAAACGGCAGGGTGACGACGAAGGTGCTGCCCTTTCCCATTTCGCTTTCCACGGTGATCGTGCCGCCCATCTTATCCACCAGGCCCTTGACGATGGCCATGCCCAGCCCCGTCCCGTTGTAGACGCTTCGCGCATCCACATGCTCCTGCGAGAACGGCTCGAAAACGCGCGTCAGAAATTCCTCGCTCATGCCTGCGCCCGTATCGTGGATGATCCAGCGATAGGTAACCGTTTTCTCGTCGCGGTGCATGCACAGGAACTTCGTTTCCACCCGGCCGCCGACGCGGTTATACTTGATGCAGTTGCTGTAAATATTGAGGAAAATCTGCCGCAGATGCAGCGGGCTTCCGTATACATACGGCACGGGAATGCCGCTGCTCGCATTGGTGTTTTCCATCGTCACGCCTGCGTCGGCCGCGCGCGGGGCGACGATCACGCCGATATCCCGCGCAAGCTCCATCATGCCGATCGGCTCATGCGCCAGCACGATTTCGCCATCCTCCAGCTTGCTCATTTCCAGCATATCGTTGATGAGCGAAAGCAGATAGTTGGCGGAAATCATCATCTTTTTCCGATTGGCGCGAATCAGCTCCACATCGTTGCCGTGCGCTTCGTTGATGCGCAGCAGGCCGATGATGCCGTTGAGCGGCGTGCGGATATCATGCGTCATGCGGGAAAGAAAATTCGTTTTGGCCGCGTTGGCCCGCTGCGCCTGCTGCATCGCTTCGCTGAGCTGGCGCTGATAGGCAATTTCCTTGCGTTTTTCCTCATCCACATCGCGAACCGTTGCGATGAACGCCGTGATTCTGCCATTCTGCCGCTTCTGCTCGGTCACAATCACCTGGCACCATCGCCCGCGGAAATCCTGAAAGAAATAGCTCAGGCTTTCCTTGCCTTCCAGCCGCTCGGCGATGGTCGAAAGATCCATAAATTCGCGATAGCCCGCCTGAAACGGCGCAAGCACAAAGCGCTGGGCAATCAGCTCGTTTTCTCCCATCATCTCGGTCGTTTCGCCGAATGTCGCGGCCATGTAATCCGGACATTGCAGCACGTTGAAGGTGTTGGCGGTCAAATCTCCCTGCGCGACCAGAATGCTGATCTTCGTCGCGGATTGATACATATCCACGGAGAGTTTCTGCGCGACGTTGATCCACGTGTTGCGCATGTTCAGATACACGCCCAGCGCGGCCGCCGCCAACACGTCAAACGCATCCGCGCCAAAGACCGCCGCAGGCGCGCGGCCATGTTCCAACGCCAGCATCACCCCATAGGCGCACAGACTGGACAGCATGACGTCCTTCGGGTGCGAATTATACAGCAGCGCCAGCGTCAAAAACACCAGACAGCAGAATACGGACGGGCGCTCCGGCGTAATCAGCGCGTCATAATAAATCGCAATCGCATACCAGACAATGGAAAACAGCCCGGTCAGCGCATACGACCAGCGAATGTCGCTTGTGCCCTCCTTCTTCCAGCGGAGAGTATGGCGAATCAGCCCCATGGCCGCGCTTGCAATGAAATAAGGCACGATATTGACCGATGAAACGCCCTGAACCGCGCAGCGCACCAGCATGAAGACAGCCAGCATCAGCGCGCTGACCACGCAGTATCCGCGCAGCAGCGCCAGATTATCCCGCGCCAGACTCTCGTCATACTCCCGCATATTGAAATGCCGGGAAACCTGCCCGTCGCCGATATCCAGCGTCAGCCAGCCGGCCTTTTTATCTTTTAAACCGTGCAGCAGTTGTCGCGCTTTCATGGTCTCACCCGTCTCAATCTTTCGTTTTCGCAAACATATTGTCACTTTTATTATACGTGAGTGAGACGGACTTGACAACAAAAACTTTGTAACAAAGCGTATTTCAGTTGCGTGTATCATAAAAAAAAGAGGATCATGACTGCCATCATGATTCCTCCGATAAGCAGGGCTAACCAAGCCTAAAAGCCCACTGCTGTGCCTATATTGCAGCATTTTCCCGGCCGCTCGTCAAGATCGGCTGTTTTTTATTTTTGGACAAATTCGCGCGCAACCTCGGCGATGTGATCTGCGCACAGGCCGAACTGGCGCAGCACTTCCCACGCCGGGCCGGAGTGGCCGAATTCGTCGTTCACGCCGATGCGGCGCATCATCGTCGGGCACTTCTCGCCAAGCACGCCCGCGACGGCCTCGCCCAGACCGCCGATAATGCTATGCTCCTCGCAGGTGATAACCCTGCCGCATTCCTTCGCCGCCTTGATGACGATTTCCTCATCCAGCGGCTTGATGGTGCAGATGTTGATGACGCGCGCGTGGACGCCTTCCTCCTCCAGCGCTCTGGCCGCAATCAGCGCTTCATTGACCATCAGGCCGGTTGCGATAATCGCCACGTCATTGCCTTCGGTCAGCTGCTCGCCTTTGCCGATTTCGAAATGATAGTTCTCCTCATCGTGGAAAACCGGAATCGCCAGACGGCCGAAGCGCAGATACACCGGGCCGTCGTAGGCATAAGCCGCCTTGACCGCCGCGCGGGCTTCTACGTCATCCGCCGGGCAGAGCACGACCATGCCGGGGATAGAGCGCATCAGCGCGAAATCCTCGCAGCACTGGTGGGACGCGCCATCCTCACCGACGGAAATGCCGCCGTGCGTCGCGCCGATTTTCACGTTCAGATGAGGATAACCGACGGAATTGCGCACCTGCTCAAACGCGCGGCCCGCCGCAAACATCGCAAACGATGACGCGAACGGCACAAGCCCCATCGTGGACAGACCCGCGGCGACGGCGATCATGTTCGCCTCCGCAATGCCGCAGTCAAAATGGCGATCCGGAAACGCCTTGCGGAACATGCCGGTTTTGGTGGCCGCGGCGAGGTCGGCGTCCAGCACGACGAGGTTGCTGTGCGCATTGCCCAGTTCGACCAGCGCCTTACCATAGCTCTCGCGGGTCGCGATCTTCTTCACTTCGCTCATGCTCACGCCTCCAATTCCGCCATCGCGGCACGCAGTTCGTTCATGGCCACTTCATATTCCGCGTCGTTCGGCGCTTTGCCGTGCCAATCGACGTTGTTTTCCATATAGCTGACGCCCTTGCCCTTGGTGGTGTGCATCAAAATAGCGGTCGGCCTGCCCGTGCAGGCGCGGAACGCGTTGAACGCGCTTTCAATCTGGTCGTAATCATGGCCGTCGATGGTGATGACGTTGAAGCCGAAGGCCTCCATCTTCGCATCGACCGGCGCGCTGTTCATGACCTTTTCGGTCGGGCCGTCGATCTGCAAACCGTTGAGGTCGATGATGACGCACAGGTTATCCAGCTTGTAATGCGCGGCGAACATGAAGGCTTCCCAAACCTCGCCTTCCTCGATCTCGCCGTCGCCCAGCAGGGTATACACGTTGATATCCTGCCCCAGATACTTCGCGCCCTTGGCCATACCCGCCGCGCAGGAAACGCCCTGGCCGAGCGAGCCGGTGCTCATATCCACGCCGGGCACGAGGTTCATGTTCGGATGGCCCTGCAAATAGCTGTCCGCATGGCGCAGCGTCGGCAGGTCGCTCACCGGGAAGAAGCCCCGATAGGCCAGCGCGCTGTACAGACCGGGCGCGGTATGACCCTTGGAGAGCACAAAGCGGTCGCGGTCAGCCTTTTTCGGCTGCTTGGGATCGATGCGCAGTTCCTTGTTATACAGATAAGCAAACATCTCCGCGGAAGACAGGCTTCCGCCCGGATGCCCCGCCTTGGCGCCATGCGTCGATTCGATGATGCCCATGCGGATTTGGCAGGCCGCAATGGCGAGCTGCTTTTTTTCCTGATTGGTCATAATTTCCTCCCTGACTTTGTTTCGATATCGCAATTTCGCTGCGTAGGAGCTGCTTTTATTTTATTGCTTTCCGAGCAGATCGTCAAGTGTCGCGACAAGCTGTGAAATATCCACCGGCTTGGCGATAAAACCGTCCATGCCGGAAGCGAAAGCCTTCTTTTTATCCTCATCAAACGCATTGGCGGTCATGGCGACAATCGGAATGGTGCGCTTTTTCGGGTCTTTCAAGTCGCGAATTACGCGCGTCGCGTCATAACCGTTCATATTCGGCATTTGGATATCCATCCAAATCAGATCATAATATTGGTCGTCGGCCTTTTCCATCTTGCTGACGCACTGCACGCCGTCGCTGGCGCGCTCCGCGTCATAGCCGACATAATCAAAATCCAAATCGGCATATCGGCGCACAAACTGCAAAAAATCCGCGCCGTAACCTGTCCGTCCCGTGCTTTCGTCCCACTGATGATAGCCGGGGAAGGCAAAAAAGCCTGCCTTCACCGTTTTTCGCTCGGCATACGCATATGAAACTGTAAGCAAAGCAAGGGTCACCAGCAGCAGGATGACGCGTTTGCGAACTGACATGGACACCTTCCTTTCCCGCGGATTTGTCTCTTATTCCACATTAAAATATGATATAACTTTGCAGGTATACAGTCAAGAAAAATTTACGCAGTTTGTTCAGGACTGACCGCACTTTTTGAAAAAAGGAAATCCCCTTTTTTTCGCGAATATAAAGCCTATGATTTCCCGCTTGGCGGGCGAAAGGAGCGATCATCATGGATCAACTGAGCGAAGGCATGCGCAAACTGATTTTGGCCGGCATCGGCGCAGTCGCCGCGACGAAAGAAAAGTCCGAAGTGATTCTGGACGAGCTGGTGAAAAAGGGCGAATTGACCGTTGAACAGGGCAAGGTGCTCAACGAAGAACTCAAGCACAACATCAAGGACGCGATTCGCGAAAACGTGACGCTGCACGTCGTCACGCCGGAGGAAGCCTGCGGCGAGGAAGACGAAGAAAACGCCGACGACACCGCCGATTTCATTCTGGACGCGGTGGACAGCCTGACCGACGAACAGCTCTCCGCGCTCAAGGCGCGCATCGCCGAGCGCGAAAAGGAAGCCGCGCCCGCACAGGAAACCGAAGATCAAACCAAAGAAGACGAAAAGACTGAGGAATAAACATGCCCGCACAACATGAAAACCGAACCGAAAACCGCCAGCGGCTGATGGAAATCGTGGAGGTTGTCCGCCGCCACGAGATCATCAAGGACGGGCTGACGCCGGAAAAGCTCTGCGCCATCATCGAGGAGCTGGGTCCGACGTTCATCAAGCTCGGCCAGATTCTCTCCATGCGGTCGGATATTCTGCCCAAGGCCTACTGCGACGCGCTCAAAAAGCTGCGCAGCAGCGTCGCGCCGATGCCCTATGAGCAGGTTGTCTCCATCGTGGAGCGCTCGTATGGCCGCCCGATGAGCGAAGTCTTTTCTTCCTTCGACGAGCAGGCGCTGGGCAGCGCTTCCATTGCGCAGGCGCACGCCGCCGTGCTCTGCACGGGCGAAAGCGTCGTGGTCAAGGTGCAGCGCGACGGCATTCACGACGTGATGAGCCGCGACATCATGCTGCTCAAAAACGCCTGCAAGATGCTCAAGTACACGCCCGCCAGCGGTCTGGTCGATTTCAACCAGGTGCTCGACGAGATGTGGGTCGTCGCTCAGGAGGAAATGAATTTCCAGACCGAGGCGGCCAACCTCGAGCGTTTCCGCAGTCTCAACGCGGATGTGGCGTTCGTCACCTCCCCGATTCTCTATCGCGAATTCACCACGACGCACGTGCTGGTGATGGAGCGCATCGACGGCGTTTCCATCGACGACCGCGACGCGCTGCTGGCGGGCGGCTACGACCCGGCGGAAATCGGCGCGAAGCTGGCGGACAACTACGTTCGGCAGATCATGGAGGACGGCTTCTTCCACGCCGATCCGCACCCGGGCAACCTGCGCGTGCGCGACGGCAAGATCGTCTGGCTGGATATGGGCATGATGGGCACGCTGACCGAGCGGGAGCGCAAGCTCGTCGGCCAGGCCGTCAGCGGCGTGGCGCGCGGCGACGTGGGGCTCTGCCGCGACGCGGTGATGGGGCTGGGCGAGTTTCGCGGCAAGGCGGACAAGCGCCAGCTCTACCGCGACATCGAGGATCTACTCGATCAATACGGTTCGGCCGACCTGGGCAGCATGGATTTGGCGAAGGTCTTTGAAGATTTGACCGACGTAATGAAGCGCAACGGCATTTCCATGCCCAGCAGCCTGACGATGCTCGCGCGCGGTCTGGCGACCATCGAGGGCGTTGTCGCCGACTTGAGTCCGGAGATCAACGTGATGAACGTCGTCACCGCGCGGCTGGGCAACCAGCTTTTCCGCGACATGGATTGGCGCAGCGAGGTTGTCAAGGATGCGCAGGCCGTCTATGCCAGCGCGCACAAGTCGCTGGAAATTCCCGCGCTGATGGCCGATATTCTGCGCACGGGGCTGAAAGGCGAAGCGAATCTGGGCATTGAGCACCACGTTGGGGACGACGCGGCGCGGCTCGTTCAGGATATTGTCTTCAAGCTCTGCGCCGCGCTCGTCGCCGCCGCGCTGCTCGTCTGCGGTGCGCTGCTGCACGACGTCGCCCCGCTGGCCGGGGAGCTTTCGTGGTTCTCCATCGTCTGTTTCGCGCTGTGCGCCGCCCTGCTGGGGTGGACATTCGTGTGGAAAGAGAAGAAGAAATAAATCAGCAAGGAGATTTCCTTATGTACGGTCTGTCCACTGAATTGCAAAATCAGATTATCGAATTGGCCAAGCGTTACCGCGTTCAGAAGCTGGTTCTTTTCGGATCGCGCGCGCGCGGAGATTTCCGCCCGGCCAGCGATATCGATTTGGCGGTTTATGGGCTTGACCCGCGGAATGATCTCGCTTTTTCCGCTGATTTGGATGAGCTGCCCACGCTGCTCAAATTTGATATGGTTCCCATTCGTGCAGGTACAGATGCCGCATTGATTGCCGAAATCGAAAAGGATGGTGTCGTTTGGATGGAACGCGCGCTTCATAAAATCCAGCAATTTTCTCAAGCGCTTGATCGTTTGCAGGAAGCCCTTTCCGATTCGGCTTCTTCAAACAGTACCGTCATGCGCGACGGTGTAATTCAGCGCTTTGAGTTCACCGCCGAGCTGGCGTGGAAATCCTGTCGGGAAATCCTGCTGGACGAAGGCTTTGTGAATATCGACAGCCCCAAGGCGGTCATGCGTCAGGCGCTTGCTTCCGGTTTGATTGCCGACGGGGACGGATGGTTCAGCCTGCTTCAGGCGCGCAACATCACCTCGCACATGTACAGCGAGGATCAGGCCGCCGCCATCTATCAAAGCATCAGGCAGACTTATCTTCCTCTGTTTCTCTCACTGAAAGCCGAAATGGCACATCATTTGTAATTCCATAGCATAAACTAAACGCCCATGCCGCTTCATTCGGCATGGGTTTCGTTTTATTCATCCATCATCGCGCATTCGATTTGGCAAAGCCGCTGCGCCGCCTGCTCACAGAAGGCGTTCAGCCCGCTCTGCCGCGCGTCCTCCGGCAGGGCGACATATTCCTTGACGAGCGCCACCATGCCGCCTGCCTCGCTTCGCAGCCTGCCAAAGCGCTTCTGCTCGTCGTCGAGCGCAATGCGCAGCATGTCGCAGCGCGCGCCTAGCCTGTCCGCTTTGCGCTGCGCATCGTCCTTTTCCGTCGGCTGCGCCATCGCCCGCGCCAGCAGATAATCCAGCGATTCAAAGAGCTGGCCGATGTGCGCGTCGCCGCTCTCCTTAGCGCGGGTCTTGAGCTGTTCCAAATCCGCGCCGCCCTCCGCCTGCGCATAGGGGCTGACGAACGCGCGTCCCTGCTCGCTCAGCCGGTCCATCACGCGGCGAACCAGCTCCGGCCTCGTGCGCACCGTGGAGCGATACTTGTTCTGATAGCGAAGCATCCGCGTCCGGTCGCCGTCCGCCATCCGGCGCACGCATGCGCGAACGCTCACGCCCTGAGCCTTGGCGGTCATCACCTGCTCGACCAGCTGCTCCACTTCCTCCTGCGAAAAGGTTTCGAACGGCGTCGCCCGCGCGCCGCTTTCCCCCTGGCCATCGCGCACCTGCGCATAATAAAAATTGCGGATGCTGTTGGGCTTGCGCCCCAGTTGACGGCTCATGCGTTCAAACACGCTGCGAAGCGATTCGCCGCTCTCCTGCGCCGCCTCGATGCTCTGCTGCAAGGCGGCGATTTCCTGCTTCTGCCAACCTCCGTGCGGGCCGCGAATCGGCCGCGCCGGCTGCAAAGTGACCTCCATTTAGCCTGTCCCCTCCTTTTTGTTTTCGCGCGTTCGCGCAGATGTAGGGTTCACATTGATGCAGTATTTTATACGGCACGCGGCTTCTCCCCTTCCCCGTCCGCGCCGTTCGTATCTTCGTTTGCCGCTATCAGTGTATGAACATTTGCCCCTGCGCATGACGCGACGCCTTGCCTAAGCGGTGAATTTGCGATATAATCAGAATATATGGGTTCGGGAAGAAAAACCCGGCCCCATTCGTTTTATCTTTTAGAAGATTTTTCCCCACATTCGGAGGACAGCATGAAAAAACGGATATTTGGGCTCGTGCTGGCGGCGTTTCTGCTTTTGAGCGCCGCGGCGCTGGGCGAAACCAATACACAGGTGAAGCATTATCTGATGCTCGGCGAGGACGGTTATGCCGATCAGGTGACGGACGACGCGCGGACGGATACCATCGTGCTCGTGTCGCTGGATACGAAGTATAACCGCGTCATCCTGACCTCGATCCTGCGCGACAGCAAAATCAACAACCCGCGCGGCAACGAGACCAAAATCAACCTGCTCTATAAAAATCACGGTTTCGACGGCATCATCTCCTGCCTGGAGCGCGAGCTGGATATTGAAATCGAAGGCGCGATTCTGGTCAACTTTGAAAACGTGAAACCCGTCATCGACGCGCTGGGCGGCGTGGATATCGAAATCGATCAAAACGAATATCTCGCCATCCGCAGCATCCTGTTGGGCAAAGACCTGAATATGCCGGACGGTCCCGGCCTGGTTCATATGACGGGCCGCATCGCGCTGGCGTATATGCGTGCGCGCGCAACCGGCTCCGGCGGCGATTTTGCCCGAACCGAGCGGCAGAGAAAGGTCGTCAGCCAGCTGTTTGACAAATGCCGCAGCCTGTCGCTGATGGAGCTGGTCGGGCTGTATAACGAGGTTTCCTCCGGCATGAAGATGAGCCTTTCGGCGATGGATATTCTCAGCGTGCTCTCACAGGGCTATTCCCTGATGACCTCCGGCGCGGATTTCGTGGAATTCCGCATTCCGCAGGATGGAACGTATTCTTACGGAAGCGTCGGGTCGTCCTCCGTGCTCGACGTTCGCTGGAAAACCAATCAAACCCGCTTCCATGCGCTGCTGAACAACGAGCAATAACCCAAAACACAAGGAGATTAACCATGTCTAAATACCTGACCGCCGCCTTGACGGCTTTTCTCTTTCTTTTTCCCTTCACGGCCTGCGCCGAATCGCTCGACCTTTCCCAGCTCGGCAACATCGAGGAAGCCGAACAATGGGAGGAACACGCATGGTATCAACGCGAGGACGGCAGCGACTGGCGCGTTCAGGACGACGGTTCTGTGATCGTCACGATTTCCGCGACGGGCGACGTGACCATCGGCGGCGACACGCGCAAGAGCGGCAAAAGCGTCTTTGACAAGCAGCTGGCCAAGGAGGAGCTGGGGCTGGATTTCCCGCTTTCCAACGTCAAAAGCATCTTTGAAGCGGACGACATGACGATCGTCAACTTCGAAGGCACGCTGACCAACACCAAAAGCGCGACGAAGAACACCTTCTCTTTCGCCGCGCCGCCGGAATATGTGCAGGTGCTGACCTCCTCCAGCGTGGAAGCCGTCAGTTTGGAAAACAATCACGTCATGGATCACGGCACGGCCGGTTATCAGGATACCTGCGATACGCTGGCCGCCGCCGGGATTGCATACAGCGGCCACCTCGGCGCTTCCACATTCACAACGGATACGGGCGTGAAAATCGGCATGCTGGCCTACCAGACTTTCAACGGCAACTATCAAAACATCTACAATTCCATTGAGGGCGACATTCAGGCGCTTCGCGACGAAGGCTGCGCGCTGGTCATCGTCTCCTATCACTGGGGCGCTGAAAAGGATTATGTGCCCAATGAACGCCAGGTGCCGCTCGGACGCGCGACCATCGACGCGGGCGCGGATCTGGTCATCGGCCATCACAGCCACCGCATGAACCCGATTGAGCTTTACAAGGGCAAATACATCTGCTATTCGCTGGGCAATTTCTCCTTTGCGGGCAACACCAATCCGGCTGATATGGATACCTACATTTTCCAGCAGCGCTTCCGCGTTTACCCGGATGGCACGGCAGAAACTGCGGATATGCGCATTATTCCCTGCTCCATCTCCTCACAGACCCATACGAACGACTTTAAACCCACGCCCAAGGACGCGGAGGGTGCGCAGGCTCTGCTGGCCCGTCTCGACGAGCTGAACGTCAAATTCGAAAAAGCGTTCTCCAAGACGGGGGTCGTCGCCGTTTCGCCGTATCCGACGGAATGGAAGTACGCATATTAAATAGGCATCAAAAATCGCGGCCTGCTTGAAAGCTGGCCGCGCAGCCTGTCGACAAAAGTATGCAAACACCCCGGATACATGATATAATAAGAATCATGATTCCGGGGTGATTCTATGT
>CAKTZR010000022.1 GCA_934636105.1 uncultured Clostridia bacterium | reverse complement strand
CGTTTCCGGTTTTTGCCAACTCCCAAACTTCATTTTTTCTTGCTCACGCAAGAAAAAACACGCCTGGCGGCGTGTTCGCGGATTTCAGTTAGGCTTCACTTTTGTTTCAACAATCTTCTTTTGTACGCCAAAGAGTACTGCCATCAGCACACAAATGCCCATTGCAAAATACGGCAGCAGACCATAGCCGCCCACGCCCGCCAGCGCTCCAAAGATCGACGGCAGGAAGGTCGAACCGACATAGGCAAACGCCATCTGTACGCCAATCGCCGCCTGCGAGTTCTCCGCGCCATAGTTCACCGGCGTATCCTGAATGATATTCGGATAAATCGGCGCGCAGCCCAGCCCGCACATCACCAGCCCAATGCCCGAAAGCGTGCTTCCCGCCGGAATCATCATCAATATGCAGCCCAAAGCCAGGAGCGCCTGTCCCACGCGCACCATCTGCTTGGGCAGGAGTTTCATCGCCATAAAGCCGGAGATCGCACGTCCCGCCGTAATGCCGATGTAAAACATTGCGCCGAAGGAAGCTGCCGTCGCTTCATCCACGCCGCGCACTTGGGAAATGTACGTCGCGCCCCAAAGTCCCAGCGTCGATTCTACCGCGCAATAGCACAAAAACGTCACCATGCCCGCCTTTGCGCCCGGCAGCTTCAGCACATCCGGCACGCTCAACGTCTTCGCTTCGCGCTCCTCCTGCTGAATATCGTTCCGCTTCCACATGTTCAGCGTCGCAAACAGCAGCGCGCTCACCGCGCACTGAATCAGTCCCACCGCGCGATAACCCGTCGCCCAGCTTCCGCCGACGCGCAGCACCGTCGAAAGGATCATTGGCCCGACAATCGTGCCCACGCCCCAGAAGCAGTGCAGCCAGCTCATGTGCTTCGCTTCGCAGTGCAGCGCCACGTAGTTGTTCAGCCCTGCGTCCACCGCGCCCGCGCCCAGGCCGAGCGGCACGGCCATCAGCAGCAGGAACGCATAATGCTTCGCCAGCGAAAAGCCCAGCAGCGCAAGCGCCGTCGTCGCAACGGAAATCGCCGTCAGTTTGCCCGTGCCGAATTTGCGAATCAGCTTCGCGCTGTTCAGACTGGAAATGATCGTGCAGAATGAAATCAGCATCTGCACCAGCCCTGCGCCCCAAAGCGGTGCGTTCAGGCTGACGCTCATCGCCGGCCACGCGCTGCCCAGCATCGAATCCGGCAGGCCCAGACTGATGAACGACAGATAAATCAACATCAATAACGCCGTTGAAACCATTTTTTCTCCCTCATCTTGCAAAGCAATCTGTTTTCAATCCAGTTTCTTTTCCAGCAGCACCAGCTGCACGCCCGGAATGCCGTTGAATGTGCAGGGCACGATATCCGGCTCCCCATAGCCCAGTTTTTGGTATAGACGGCGCGCCGCCGCGTTTTTCGCGTTCGTGTCCATCCGCAGCACCGTGCAGCCGTGTTCCCGCGCATATCGCTCATAGAACGCGACAAACGCCCGCCCGAGGCCTTTGCCGCCAGCCGATGGTCGCCTTTCCCGCCTGCTCCTGCTCGTGGATGTGCGCATAAATCTCCGCAACCGCGTCGATGTCCTGCGTTATCGCCTTGCGGATTCGATTGATATTCTGCATATTTCTCCTCCCGAAAAGGAATGTACAGAAAAAGCCCCCAGTCACAGACTGAGAGCTTAAAGAAGCAATTCTTACTTCTCGGAAGCGGTTTCGGCTTCCATGTTGATGACCTGCTTGCCATCGTAGTAACCGCAGTGCTTGCAGATACGGTGGGCGAGCTTCATCTGCTGGCAGCGCGGGCACTTAACGATGCCGGGCGCGGACAGCTTCCAGTTCGCGCGACGCATACGGCCGCGGGACTTCGAGATTTTTCCCTTGGGAAGAGCCATTGTTTACACCTCCTCATCCTCGTTCAGCAAAGATGCTAATGCCGAAAAAGGATTTCTGC
This sequence comes from uncultured Clostridia bacterium, assembly GCA_934636105.1. Classification (GTDB taxonomy): domain Bacteria; phylum Bacillota; class Clostridia; order Christensenellales; family Aristaeellaceae; genus Ventricola. Next base: position 43,154 of record CAKTZR010000022.1, on the reverse strand, counting down.
TGGTCAGATCCTTCTGGCATGAACACGCATTGACGTTCAGGTTTGCGCCACACTGGGCGCACAGCCCGCGGCAATCCTCCTTGCAGAGGATGCGTGAGGGCAATTCAAGCAGGATCGCCGTCCGAACGGCGTCATCCAGCTCAAGCACATGGCCCGTGTATGTGTACTGATCCTCGTCGATTTCCATTTCGCCGTCGCCCTTGTCGCGGATAAACGCTTCCTCCACCTCGGCGGTGACGGGCGTATTCGTCGGCGTCAGGCATCTGGCGCATGGGGACTGGATCACGGCGCGGGCCTCACCGCGCACAAGTACGGTCTCATCGGCGAGCATATATGTGCCGGAAAGCGAAACAGGCCCGACATACGCAATCGTATCGCCGTTCCAATGGTCTTCGCCCCAGTTGTCTTCCAGATCAAAGGGCACGTCAATGCCTTTTCTCTGAATGCCCTTGGTGATATCCAGCTTCATCGTTCCACCTCAAAGTTGACCGTTCCATATTATACGCAGTTTCTCTTGCCTTGTCAAGCAAAATGTGATTTTCGGAGAATTTTCCCGCTTACAGCTTGGAGACGATCTCCAGCGTGTCGCGCGCAATCGGCAGCTCCTCGTTGGTCGGAATGCGCAGCACCTTGATCGTGGAATCGTCCGTGCTGATGATGCCGACCGTGCCGCGCTTGTTCTTCGCCGGGTCGATCTTCACGCCCATGAAGCTCAGGCCGTTGATGACATGCTCGCAGGCTTCGCAGTCGTTCTCGCCGATGCCCGCCGTGAACACGATCGCGTCCGCGCCGCCGACGGCCACGTTGTACGCGCCGATGTACTTCTGGATGCGGTAGGTCCACACATCCAGCGCGGCCTGCGCCTGCTCGTCGCCCTTCTCGGCGGCGGCCTTCACATCGCGCATGTCGCTGGAGCAGGAAAGGCCGGCAAAGCCGCTCTTCTTGTTCAGGCAGTTGAGCATCTGGTGGATGTCCATGCCGGTGTTGTCCATGATGTACTCCAGCACCGCCGGATCGACGTCGCCGGAACGCGTGCCCATCAGCACGCCCTCAAGCGGGGTCAGGCCCATGGAGGTATCCACAACCTTGCCGCCGACAATCGCGCTCAGGGAAGAGCCGTTGCCCAGGTGGCAGATGATGAACTTGCAGTCCTCCGGCTTCTTGCCCAGGTACTTCGGCGTTTCGCCCGCGATGAAGCGGTGGCTGGTGCCGTGAAAGCCGTAGCGGCGAACCTTCAGGTTCGTGTAGTATTCATACGGCACGCCGTAGAGGAACGCCTTCTTGGGCATGGTCTGGTGGAAAGCCGTGTCGAACACCGCAACGTTCGGCTTGGTCGGCATGACCGCCTGGCAGGCCTTGATGCCCGCGATGTTCGCCGGCTGATGCAGCGGGCCGAGCGGCACAAGGTCCTCGATCGCCTTCATCGTTTCCTCCGTCACCAGCACGGAATCCTTGAACGTCTCGCCGCCGTGCAGCACGCGGTGGCCGCAGGCGCCGATCTCGTCCAAAGAAGCGATCGCGCCGTTGTCCTTGTCCGTCAGCGCGGAGAGAACGGCGGAAATCGCCTCGGTGTGGTCCTTCATGTTGCGGGTGAACTCGATCACCTTGTCCGTGCCCAGCACGGTCTGCTTGAAGTGCGTGCCCTCGATGCCGATGCGCTCGACCAGGCCCTTCGCCTTAACGGACTCGTCGTCCATGTCGATGAGCTGGAACTTCAGGGAGGAAGAGCCAGCGTTGATGACCAGAATCTTCATGGGAAGTATCTCCTTGCTTCTTATGATAGGAAAAGCGCGCGGCCGCCGCTTGTGAGACGACCGCGCGCAATCAGTCGATTAAGCCTGCGCCTTGACCGCCGCGATGGCCACGACGTCCACGATGTCCTCGACGGAGCAGCCGCGGGAGAGGTCGTTGACCGGCTTCGCCAAGCCCTGGATGACCGGGCCGATGGCCTTCGCGTTGCCCAGACGCTGCACCAGCTTGTAGCCGATGTTGCCCGCCTGCAGATCCGGGAAGACCAGCACGTTCGCCTTGCCGGCCACCGGGCTGCCCGGGCACTTGAGGTCGCCGACGCTGGAAACCAGCGCCGCGTCGGCCTGCATCTCGCCGTCCACGTTGAGTTCCGGCGCCTGCTCGTGCACCAGCTTCACGGCGTTGGCCACCTTGTCCACGTTCTCGTGCTTCGCAGAGCCCTTCGTGGAGAAGGAGAGCATCGCCACGCGCGGGTCGAGGCCCAGCAGCGCCTTGCCGGTCTGCGCGGAAGCGATCGCGATGTCGGCCAGCTGCTCGCTGGTCGGGTCGATGTTCACGGCGCAGTCGCCGAACACCAGCACGCCGTCGTCGCCGTACTTCTTATCCTGCACTTCCATCAGGAAGCAGGAAGAAACGGTCTTGATGCCCGGGGCGCCCTTGATGATCTGCAGCGCCGGACGCAGCACGTCGCCGGTGGTGTTGATCGCGCCCGCGACCATCGCGTCCGCGTCGCCCATCTTGAGCATCATCGTGCCGTAGAACAGCGTGTTCTTCAGGCACAGCTCGGTGGCCTTCTCCAGGGTCATGCCCTTCTTCTCGCGGATATGGAAAAGCTGCTCGGCATAGGAAGCGGTCTTGTCGCTCGTCGCCGGGTCGGCGATGGAAACGCCGGTCAGGTCAACACCCAGCTCGGCGGCCTTCGCCTCGATCTCGGCCTTCGCGCCAACCAGCGTGATCTTGGCCAGACCCAGCTTCACGATCTTCTCCGCGGCCTGAACGGTGCGCGGCTCGGTGCCCTCGGCCAGCACGACGTGCTTCACATCGGCGGCAGCCTTCGCTCTGATTTTGTCAATGACAGACATTTGTAAATCCTCCTTGACGTGATATAATAGGCTTATCCAATGGACAAACCTGCGGTATACAAAACGATACAGCCTTATTATAGCGCAATTTGACGTTTTTGAAAAGGACGGCGCGCAATTTTATGCCGCTTTTTGTCCGCCTTTTCGCGCTTTGTTTCGCTTTTTGCCGATTTTTTCCGAAAGGAGGCCGCCGCCCATGCGCGTCTGCGCCGTCATCTGCGAATATAACCCATTCCACCTCGGCCACGCCTACCATCTGCGCGCGGCGCGTGAAACCTCCGGTGCGGATTACATGCTCTGCCTGATGAGCGGCGCGCTCACCCAGCGCGGCGCGTTTGCCCGGCATGACAAATGGCTCCGTGCGCGCGCGGCGCTTGAAAACGGCGCGGATGTCGTGCTCGAACTGCCAACCCGCTTCGCCTGCGCCCCCGCGCCGGATTTTGCGGGCGGCGGCGCGGCGCTGCTCTCCGCCCTCGGCGTGGTGACGCATCTTTCCTTCGGCTGCGAGGCCTCCGCGCTTCCCCTGCTTTCTGCCGCCGCTTCGCTTTTCAAGGCAGAACCGCCCGCCTTTTCCGCCGCCGTGCAGGCGCATTTGGTCGACGGCCTGCCCTATCCCCGCGCCCGCGCGCTGGCCGCCGAGCAGCTTGCCGATATCCCCGCCGATCTGCTCGCCCAGCCAAACGCCGCGCTCGCGCTGGAATATCTGCAAGCCTTGCCGGAAACCATTCTTCCCGTCCCCATTGCGCGTCAGGGAAGCGGTTACCACGACGCGGCGCTCTCCGCCCTGTCCAGCGCGACCGCCGTCCGCGCGGCGCTGTCGCGGGATGATCTGGCCGGCGCGCTGGCCGCCGTTCCTTCGCCCGCGCTCCTGCAAACCGTCGAGGAAAACGGCTTTGTGCATGAGGAAGAAGCCCTCACGCAGGCGCTGTTTTATCGTCTGCGCACCGCCTCACCCGCCGAACTTGCCGCGCTCTATGGCATGGATGAAGGCTTGGAAAACCGCTTCCTCTTCGCCGCGCAGACCTGCGCCACCCGTGAAGCGCTTCTGAATCAGATCAAGGCCAAGCGCTACACCCGCGCGCGGCTCTCCCGCCTGTGCGCATATGCGCTGCTGAACCTCACCCGCGATTTCGCGCAGACGCACCGCACGCCCAAATATGCCCGCGTGCTCGGCTTCCGCAAAAGCGCCGCGCCGCTCCTCAAGGAAATCAAGCGGCACAGCTCCATCCCGCTGATAACCAAAGCCGCCGATTTCGACCGCGCCAATTCCCTTTTCGCCCTCGACGTTCGGGCGCAGGATCTCTGGTCGCTCGGCGTTTCAAATCCGTCCCTTCGTTCTTCCGGCCGCGATTTCACCACGTCTCCGATTATCTTCTAAAAAAGCGGCCTGAGGCCGTTCGCACTTCCGCCAAAGTTTGCAAAAACTCAAGCTTTCGCACACGCGGCCGATTGGCTGCAATTTCCTATGAACTAAAAAAGGCAGGTCTTTTCCATGCGTCTTCTCGCCTATCCCGCCGCGCTTCTCCTCGCGTTCATCCTCTACTGCGCCGCGCCGAAATTCGCCGATCTTCTCGCCCGCGCGCTGCAAAAGCTCTACGCCCTGTTTGAACGGCTCGATGCGCGCGCCTCGCGTCCGCTCGCCTTCCCGGCGTTTCTGCTGACGCTGATGCTCGTGCCGTTCCTCCTCGCGTTGATTCATCCGGCGGTCGAAGCCGTGCTGATGGCGTTTCCGATTTTCGGCCTTGCGCGCATTCCTAAAAGCGGCGCGGCCAAGCGCGAGCTGGATTCCGGCGCGTACTCCCGCGATATTCCCGCCTACGAAGCCCTCGTCCGCGAAACCTGCGCCGCGCTTGCCCCGGCTTTCGTCGCGCATGTCTGCGTGCCGCTCGTGCTGATGGCCGTCGGCCTGCCGCTCCGCCTGTCCGCCGCGCTGGGCTGGGGCTTCCTTGCCTTAACCGCCGTCAGCAGCAAAAACGAGCAGGCGGATCGCCTGCTCGGTCTGCTTATTCATCCTATGGACGCGCTGTTTAAAGCGCTGATGCTTCTGTGCTGCGGCGTGACGGGGCGCAACCCTTTCCGCACAAAGGGACGCGACGCGCAGACCCGCCTGATGAGCATTCTGGGCGTCGCGCAGGATGACACCGATACCCACGCCCCCGTTTCCGGCGATATTTCGCAGGGCACGTTCCTCTGCTGCTTCTGCGCCGTGCTCCTCTGCCTCGTCCTGACGCTGCTGCTCCTGCCGCTCGTCCGCTGAGCGCTCACGGCTCGTCGTCCGTGTAGCAAAACAGTTCTTCCACCGTCGTGTCAAAAAGTTGGGCGATATCCATCGCCAGCTTGAGTGACGGATTATATTTGCCTTTTTCAAGATTGACGATGGTTTCGCGCCGCACGCCGACCTGTTCGGCCAGCTCGGCCTGCTTCATGCCCCGGTTTTCCCGATACTCCCTGATTTTGGTGTGCAGCGCCATCGTCAAATACCCTCTTTGTCCATCACGCAGAAAATCACGGTGCGGATGACCGCAAGCGCCACCAGCGTCCCCATCAGGCCATACCCGATAACTTCCGTCGTCAGCACCATTCTGCCGACCGCGCAGGCAAAGCCGATGACCACGATTGCCGCCGCGCCGATTTTCAGGCAGATGGAATCGCACCGCTTCAAATTCGTTTCGGCCATTTCATCCACGGCTTCCTGCTTGTATTTTTTGAGCCGTATGGAACGATTGACGAAATAGTAAAACGAGAAAGCAAAGACGACAAACTGGATGGTTTTGTAGGATTCCCGCCAGTCGTTCCTCGCCCACATCCAATAATACACCGCAATCAGCACGGCAAAGACGATTTTGTCCGCAACCAGTTCCCGCAGCGATACCTTTTTCATAATTCCTCTCTCCTTGATTGTATGTGAGATATTTCTCACTTCACTGATGTGGTAAATATATCACATCAATCGACGCATGTCAAGAAGAATGTGCGAAATTTTTCACTTTTCCTTAACTGCGAAGTCCATCAAAAAAACACGTCTCCGATTTTGTTGGAAAACGTGTTTTTTGATTTCACTTCTTACTCCGCCCAATCGCTGAGAATCGTGTCAAACATCCCGGCGTTCTCCTCGATTTCCGCCGCCGAACCGATGCATAGCTTTACGCCCTGCTCGGCCAGCCTGTCAAACATCGCCGCGTAGGTCTGCACGTCCTCCGGCGTGAACTGCTTCATGACGTGCATCTTCTCCTTCGTCTCGCCGAACGTATCCGTGCCTTGCAGCACGTCGTTGACCGCCGCCGCGCCGCCGCCAATCGCCGACATCGGCATGGCCAGCGTGCCGAACGCGCTGGTGATGTACCCATCCAAATCGTCCTGCGTCAGGTCAAGCGCGCGGATCATATCGCCCAGCTGACCGAAAACCTCATAGGTCGTCGCGAGGTTTGGGTCGCGGTAGGTGGAAATGATCAGGTTTCGCTTGCCCATGCCCGCGCTCGCGCCGTAGGCCGAATATTGGAAGCGCATGATCGGAATCATCAGCTGGTCGCTGACCATCGCGGTCATCACGTCTGCCTTGCCGCTGTACGCAAACCCGGTTTCCTTCGTCGGCAGAACCAGATAGTTGTATTGCACACTGCCCGGCACTTCCACCGCAACATTGCCGTGCAGGCCCGTATCCAGCGCCATGTAATCCACGGCCTCGCGTTCCGTATGGTCGAGCGTGGCAATGAACGCGGTCGCCGCCTGCTCCGCCTTCGCCTGCGCTTCCTCGTCGCCGATGCAGAAGGCCGACGCATTGTTGCCGTTCAGCGCGAGCCGCCAAACCTGCTCCATGTCCGCCTTGGCCGCTTCCAGCTCGCTTTCGTCCATATCCAGCAGGCTTTCCGCAAAATCGGTTTGCAAAAAACTGACGAAATAGTTATATTTACCCGCCTGCGTCGTCATCGCGGGCAGAAGGATGTTCGCCAGCTGGGTGGGGTCGTTCTGCGCGATATAGCCGGGCATAAACGCGGCCTGCATCGCGTTCATCATCAGCTGGTCGGTGTCGTCCAGACTGGTTTTCGTCAGAATCTCCTCGACCAGCGCCATAGCCTCGTCAACGTCGTCCTTCATGCTGACAAACTGCGCCATCAGCATCGGCGCATAGCCGCCGCCCTCCAGCTCCAGCGCGCCCACGTCAATGGAAATCGAGTTGGTCAGCAGCGCCGCCTTGGTTTGCAGCGCTTCCACGGTGTAATTTTCCGTCGGCATGCTGCCCAGCAGCGACGCGTAGAAGGAAAACTCGCTCAGCTTGTCCGCCGGTACGGCCGAGGTATCCAGCACCATGCCCACCGCGGTCAAATCGCCAATCTCCACCGTGGAGGTAATCATCCGAACGCCGTCCACGTCCTTCGCTTCGGCGTTGTAAACGGTCAGCTCCTCCGGCAGGTCCTGCGCGCTGACAGCCTTCATCTGGTCGATCATCGTGCTGTTTGCATTTGCTTCCGTCCACGCGGCAAAATCCGCTGTTTTGGCAATCAGCGCGTCGATTTCCTCGTCGGTCATCGCGGCCTTCATGTCTTGCAGCTCCATGGCCAGCCGCTCGTCGTTCAGCTTCTGCAAGCCCGGCTGGGTGACGGTCGCCAGCAGCACGCTTCTCGCCGGGCTGGTCATGTATTTTTTGAAAATCGCGTCAAACGCATCGTTTTCAACGTATTCGCCCAGCTTGTTAAAAACCTCGTATTCCGTTTGATAGGCCTTCACGTCGCCGTCATGCGCCCAGCGGGTGATGGCGTCCTCCGCGAAGCTCAAGCCGCGGCTCGGGTTGTCGTTGCCCAGCTCCACACTGAACCGCCGATTCTGGCAGATGGCCGCCAGCGATTCCTGATCTACGCCGTTTTCCAGAATTTCCGCAATGGTTTCATCAACAATCGCCTTGAACTCGTCCTCGTCGCCGTCGTCCGCGCCGAGCATCTGGAAAATCAGAGTCGGGTCCTTGCCCAAATCGCGGTTGAGCAGCCCGACAACCGCCTGCGCGGCGGGCAGGCGCTCGTTCATTTTCTGGATATACGGCGAGCTTTCCATGCCCAGCACGTCCGCCAGATTTTCCATCACGGCTTCTTCCTCCTCCGTGATGCCCTCCAGCGCGAACGCATAGCTGACAATCGTCTGCACCTCGCTGCCTTCCGTCGCAGGCGCAACGGTGCGGCCTTCCTTAAAGCCCGTCCACGGCTGGTTGTTCTCGTCCGTGATGGCCACCGTCTGCGCGTCGTAGGCGCTCAAATAGTCCCCGTCGATCAGTGCAAGGAAACGGTCCAGATCCAGTTCGCCCGTCAGCACGATCAGCGCGTTGGACGGGTGATAATACGTGCTGTGGAATTCCTGCAAGTCCGCCTGCGTCATCGTCGGGATCACGTCCGGATCGCCGCCTGTATTCGTGGAGGTGTAGCTGCCCGGATACATCAGCTTGTACAGGTCGTACAGGTGGCGCTGGTTCATGCTCAGCGCGCCGAGCATCTCGCTGTATACCGTGCCGCTGAGCGTAATCTCCGCGTCCTTGTCCGTCAGCTCATAGCGATAGGCCTCGCGCATCATGGATCGCTCGTCGCTGACCACCAGTGGATGCAGCACGCCGTCCATCACAAAATCCGCATAGACGTACAGTTGATCTTCGGAAAGGCTGCTCTCCGGGTACATCGTGTTGTCCGTCGCCGTCATCGCGTTCATGAACGTGTTGTAGGTCTGGTTCATCATCGCAAAGAACAGCGACGGATCGGGATATTTCTCGCTGCCGCTCAAACAGGCATGCTCAAACACATGCGGCACGCCCTTGTCGTTGTCGTACTTCGTGCGGAAACCGATGGTGAACGAACGGTTCACATCGCCGTTCGCCAGATACAGCAGATTTGCGCCGCTCTTTTCGTGCTCCATGTGGACGACCGTGCCGCCCATTTCCTCCAGCGGATAGAGCTGCGTCACCTTGAACCCGTGGATCACGTCGCCCACGCCCGGCAGATTGTCTTCCGCCGCCGCGGCCAGCGCAAACAGCGCCGAGAGCAGCACGAGCGCCAACGCCAGCATTCTTTTCTTCATTCGGTGTACCTCGTCTTTCTCCTATTTTTTTCAAGCGGTTTCCCGCTTCATCCGCTTTTTCTTACCCAGCAGCCGCGCAAAGCCGTCCTCCAGCGTGCACAATCCCGCCGCCGCCAGCGGCAGCATGTAAATCATATAGGGATAGGCGTACTGCGCCTTCGCTTCAAACAGCAGGTGATACAGCGCGCCGCCCAGCACCGTCACCGGAATCATCAGCGCCGCCGCGTCGCCCTTCTTTTTCATCAGCCGCACGCCGCCCAGCGCCGCAAGGCCGTAAACCGCCGTCTGCACCGCGTCCAGATAGCCATCCAGCAGGGCCCGCAGACCGTCCTTGTAGCTGTAGATCGAATCAATGATTCCGTTGTATCGCCCGACCTTTTCGCTCAATTCGCCCGACCACAGCATGTCGTAAGCCGGGTCGAGCCACTGGGTCAGCAGTTTCTCCCGATAAAACGCCAGCGCCGCCGCCGGGTTTTCCCACATCCAGCCAAGCCGCGCGCCGATATCCGCAAGCGCCTGCGCCCTTTCCTGCTGTGCCGTCACATCTGCGGAGAAAAAATCGTCGATATAGTTGTTATACCATCCCGCCGCGATGGGGGATTCCCGCATGCCCATCGCCAGCCGCGCCAGCATGCTGATGTTCTCGCGGAAGGTCACGCCGCCCTTGGCCGCGTACCACGCCGTCACAAGCGCGAGCAGCCCTTTGCCGATGGCAAACGACAGCGCCGCCAACAGCACGATTTTGCCGTCTTTGTTCGTCCATGCGTGCAGCAGCGCGCAGATCAAAAGCGCCAGCGCCACAATTTCTGCGTTGGGTTTGACGACCATCGCCACCCCGGTCAGCGCCGCATAGCCCGCGCCGAACCCGATCCGCCCCGTGTGCATATAACGGGCCATGCAGAACATCGCGCCCGAACAGAGCAGAATCATCAGGTTGATGTCATAGACAAACTGTGCGAACAGCAACGTCGGCAGGCTGACGACATACAGCAGCAGCACCGCCGTCGCCGCGCGCTTTTCAAACAGCTCCTGCGCCAGCGCGGCCAGCACGCCCGCGCCCGCAAGGCCCAGCGCCGCATTGATACACTGCGCCAGAAAGTCCAGTTCGTTGACATCCACGACCGAAGAGAGCTTGGCCAGCAGATGCAGCGGCAGGCATAGACCCAGCTGATAACTGCAAACCTGCAAATAGTCGCCGCTCAGCGCGCCGTAATAGCCCCGCGCGAACTGGCTCGCGTCCACCAGCACTACCTGCGCATCCGCCCTCTGCCGCATGCCGATGGCCCAAATCCAGAAAAGCGCCGCCGCCAGCCACAGCGCGCAAAGCCCCGCGCCCAGCCGAACGCCGCCGAACCTTTCCAGCAGCGCGTGCAGGCCCATCACCACCGCCAGCGCAAGCGCCGAAAGCAGCAGGCTTCGAACAAGCGGCGCGCACACCAGCGTCACCGCCTGCAGCATGAAGTTGTCGCTGACCTCGTTCTTCGCGGTCAGCGTCAGCGCGCCAAGCGTCAGCCCGGCCATCAGCAGCACAAAGACGGTCAGCGCCGCATGATGCAGAAAGCGCACGATTTTCATGGTTTCTTCCCCTTTAACCTGTTTTCCAGCCCGCAAAGCCCAGCCGCCGCCAGCGGCAGCATGTAGACCATGTAGGGATAAGCATACTGCGCCTTCGCTTCGAACAGCAAATGATACAGCACCCCGCCGAGAATCGTCACCGGCAGCGCGAGCGCCGCCATGTCGTTTTTCCGCTTCATCAGCCGCACGCCGCCCAGCGCCGCAAGGCCGAAGACGACGTTCTGCGCCGCGTTCATGTAGGCCATCATCGCGCGATGAATCGCCGTATTATCGCGATAGATTTCGTTCGCCAAACCGTTCATCGCACCCAGCTTGCGGCTCACCGCGCCCATCCACATGCTTTCATAAGCCGGATCGAGCCACATTGTCAGCAGCTTCTCCTTGTAGAATTTCGCCGTCAGCGCCGGATTTTCCCGCATCCAGCAAAGCCGCGCGGCGATATCCGCCATGGCCTGCGCCTTTTCCTTCTCCAATGTCATCTCCGGCGGGCAGGACATTTCCGTGTAGCCGTTGTACCAGCCCGGCGCAATGAGCGAATCCTGCATGCCCATCGCCAGCCGCGCGGTCATGGTGATATCGTAGCGGAAAGTCACTCCGCTTCGGGCGGCATACCACGAAATAATCAGCGAAAGCACGCCGCGCCCCAGCAGCAGCGAGCCGACCGCCAGCAACACGATTTTCCAATCCCGGTTTTGCAGCCCATGCAGCAGCGCGCAGATCAACAGCGCCAGCGCTGCAACTGCCGCATTCGGCTTAGCGGCCATCGCAAGGCCGATGCAGACCGTGTAGCCTGCGCCAAAGCCAATCCGCCCCGTATGCGCATAGCGCGCAAAGCAGAATGCGCCGCCCGCGCAGAGCAGCAGCATCAGGTTCACGTTATAGACGAACGTGCAATACAGCCACGTCGGCATACTGAGCAGATACAGCGTTGCGGCCGCCGTCGCCGCCCTTTTCTCGCCGCAAAGTTCCTGCGCCAGCGCCGCCAAAACGCCCGCCCCCGCCACGCCGAGCGCCGCATTGAGGCACTGCGCCAGCAGGTTCAAATCCACCTTCGGAAACAGCCGCGCCAGCAGCTCCAGCGGGAAAACCAGCCCCAGCTGATAGGTGTAGATGTTGAAATAATCCATCACCTCGTAATGCAGCGCGGCAAAATCGTCCTGCGCAAACGCAATCGCGCCATCAAGCACCTTGCCCGCGTCCACCCACGGCAGCATCTGCACCGCAAAAATCCACGCGCACGCCGCCGCCAGCCACAGCGCACCGAGCGCCGCATCCAGCTTCAAGCCGCCGAATCGCTCAATCAGCGCATGCACCGCCAGGTAGACCGCCAGCACGACCGCCGACAGCAGCGCGCCGGAGAGCAGCCCGTCCCGCACCAGCTCCACATGCTGGCTGAATCGATTATCCACGGCCTGATTGTCCGCGCTCCAAACGACTGCGCAGATCGTCAGCCCGGCCATGGTCAGCACAAAGAGCCAAAGCGCCGCCTGCCGAAGAAAAACCGCTATCTTTTTGCTCATGCCCGCCCCTTTTTCTTTCGCAAAGCCCCAATTCGCGCCTCTATCCGGCAAAGCCCCTTCGCCGCCACCGGCAGCAGCAGCACGACATAAGGAAACGCATACTGCGATTTCGCTTCAAAAAGCAGGTGATACAGCGCCCCGCCGAAGAAAATCAGCGGCAGCAGCAGATCAAGCCCGCTCCGTTTTTTGTTTCGAAGCATGCTGACGATTCCCGCCGCCGAGAGCGCATAGAGCGCCCGCTGAAAAGCGCCCAGCGCCATTTCCAGCGCCGCGTGTTCCTTCGCGAAAAAGCGCGCCGCCGCTTCGCCGAGCGCGCCCGTGTGTTCGCTGAGCGCGCCGTTCCAGAGCATGCCCATCGTCGGTTCCAGCCACTGGCTGCAAAGTTTTTCCTTGAAAAACGCCGCGATTTGGGCGGGATTCTGCGCCAGTTCCGCCAGCCGGGCTTTCAAATCGGCCAGCGCGATGTCGCGCTGCTGCTGCGCCGTCACCTCCAGCGGAAAAAACCGCTCGGTGTAGCGGTTAAACCAGCCCGCCGCGCCGCCGCCCTCCTGCAAGCCCATCGTCAGCCGCGCCAGCGCGCCGATGCCGCCGCGCAGCGTCACGCCGCTTCGCCGCTCATACTGCCAGATGATTGCGTCCATCAGCAGCAGCGAGAGCGCGACCGCCAGCGCCGCGTAAAGCAGCGGTTCGAATTTCCGGTTTTCCACCGCATCCAGCACAGAGCAGATGACCGCCGCAATCAACGCAACCGCCGCGTTGATTTTGGCCGCATAGGCCAGCGCTATCAGACAGGCGAAGGCCAGACCCAGCGCACGCCGCCGCGTTTTGACGTATTTCGCATAGCACAGCAGTGCCAGCGAGACGAAAAACAGCATCGGAATCGTGCCGTAAACCTGTTGGCAGAACAGCAGCGCGGGCCAAACCAGCAGCCCGGCCGCTTCGCAGGCGCGCGCCAGCTTCTCCTCCTCAAAAATCGTCCGCCCCAGCGCCGCCACAGCCGCCGCCGTGCCGAGCGCCATCGCCGCGTTGGCCAGCTGCATTGTCCGATTCAGATTTATCCCCGGAAACAGGCGAAGCAGCATCTCCATCGGCAGGCAGATCCCCAGCTGATAGGGATACGCGTTCAGATAGTCCGCGCTCATCATCTTGTAATTGCCGCGCGCAAACAGTTCCGCCGCCTCCTGCACGATGGCCGCGTCATAGACCTGCTGCGTGCCGAAGCCCAACGCCAGCACGACCGCCGCCGCGCCCCAGAGCGCCGCCAGCGCCCAGCCCAGCGGCGCAAACCGTTTGAGCAGAGCAGACAGCGCCAGCGTCGCCAGCACGCCGACCAGCAGCAGCAAAAGCCCCTGCACAGGTGAAATCGGCATAAACGCGACGGCTTCCGTTTTGCCGCCCCACGTGCCCAGATGCACCCGCTCGGTCAAGCTCACGCCGATCAGCGTCAGCAGCACCGCGAGCGCCAAAGCCAGCGCCGCCGCTTCGCAGAACCGATTGATCCTTCTTTTCTCCACCGGTTTTTTTCCTCTTTTGCTCGATTTTACTCGATCTTGTCCACAAACAGCAGCGTGAACCGCGGCACAATCACGTCTTTTCCGCTCACGTCCTGCTCGTTGTATACGCCGTCCACCGTCACCACGGCGGTCATCATGTCGCCGACCTTCGCGCCCGTGTCCGCGTCCGCGATGATGACTACGTCGTTATACCACTTGCCCTTCGCATCCTTGTTGTATTGCAGGCGGATGTAGTAGATGCTCCCGCTGCTGCTGATTTCGCTCACCGGGCCGTAGAGCCGCATCACCTTGCCGCGGTTTGCGTCCTTGTCCTGCTGCAACTCCTTGTAAGAGAGCTTCACCGCGGATTGGCGGATTTTGTCTTTCTCCTGCTCGTCCGTCGTCACGCGGGTGATGGTGAAGGGCACGCGCCGCTGATTATAGCCGCTCTTATCGAGAATCAGCGTATAGTTGTAATCGCCCGCCGTCGCGGTCGTCAGTTCAAAGGAGAACGTGCCGTCGTTCCCCGCGCGCTTCTTGCTCACGCCGAAAGGCGTAACCAGCTGGAGCTGAACCCCTGCAAGCGTCGTGCCGGAAACCGTCACCTTATCGCTCGTCACGGTCTGGCTTTCGCTGATGCCGGAGACGGGCAGCGTTTTGGCGCTGTACGCAATCGCGCCGGAAACGGACGCGTCGTTCATGCCCTCCTTCGAAGCCGTCACGGTAACGTCGTAACTGCCCTCCCTGTCCAGCTCCAGCGTCAGCGTGAACTGCCCACTTGAGGAAGCCGTTTCCGCGTCGAGGGTCAGCATCGCGCCGTTTCCGTCCGGCGTTTCGGCGATAACCGTCGCGCCCGCCGTCGCCGTGCCGCTGATTTCCACCTGCGCCTTGGAGGTCTCGGCGGGGATTTCCGCTTCCAGCTTCACGTCGCGCACCGGCTCGGCAATGTGCTCGGTGATGGTCAGATCCGCCAGCCGCGCACGGAACGCGTTCAAATCCCGCCCGGAAAAGCGCCCGCTCGCGATCCGCCAGTCCAGCTCCACATACAGCCCGTTGTGAATGGTGATGTAACGCAGGCCGCGCCCGACCGTCTCGCCCGAGCGTGTGACCGTGTAATGGATGTAGAGCCAACTTTCGCCGTTCTCCTTCTGCCATTCCACGTCCTGCGCGCGCAGGCCCGTCGTCTCCCACAGGCTGTTGCCCTCCGCGCGGCGGCGCAGGGTGCTTTTCTGCGCATCCGTCATCGCGTCGATTTCATAAATTTCCTGCGAAAGCTCGTCCTCGCCGATCAATACGGAAAGATACTGCGTATAATTCGCATTGTACGCGCGGCTGAGCGTGCGCGTGTCCTCAAGCTCTTTAGCGACCTCGTCCGCATCCAGCCCCGCGTCCGCCAGCAGCGGCGCATAGACCCCGCAGAGCTGGGGCGACACCACCAGCCAGCTGTCCGGATAATCAAACGCGATGTGCCCCTCGTCCATCACGATGGTCTGCGCCCCCGCCGCCGATGCGCCCGCCGCCAGCAAAATGAAAATCAGAAATGAAAGAATACGCTTCATGTGTCTTCTCCGTTACAGAATATGCACCAACATATTTCCGCCCTCGTCCGTTTCCAGCTTCAGCAGTTTCTCCCGCTCCAGCGCACGCAGCACGTCCGAGAAGCGCCGCAGGCCGATCTGCCGTTCCGTAAAATCGGGGTAATCCGCCTGCACCGCCGATTTGAGGATGGAGGGATTCACCCGGTCAAAGCCGTCCTCTTTGTATTCCGACAGAATGCGCGCAAAGATGCGCGCGTAGTTTTCCCGCGTGATCTGCTCCCCGGCGGGCGCGTGCGGCTGATTGAGCGACACAATCACGTTGAATTGCTCGCTTTCCACATTGAACGCGCCAAACTGCTGGGAGAGCCGGGCGATCAGCTTGCCGAAGGTCGAAAAGCCGACACTCTTTTCGGAGAAATTCGGCCTTAACCGAAGCAGCACGCTTTTCACCTCGCTGGCGAGCATTTCGCCGCTGTCGCTCTCCTTGAGGATGGTCACAATCAGGTCGTTCACATCCGAAAGCGTCAGCGCTTCAATTTCCTGCCCCTGCGCGCGCTCCTTGCCGCTGGCCACGCTTTCCAGGAACTGGAACTCGCTGCACGCATTCATGAACACGCCGCTGGCCGCCTCGCTTCGGGAAATACCGAGCACAAATTTGCCCATCGTCTTGAGCTTGCCGACGAGCGGCACATAGTCGCTGTCGCCGGAGACGATGCAGAAACTGTCGATCAGCGAATTGGTGTAGGCCACATCCAGCGCATCGATGACCAGCTGAATATCCAGACTGTTTTTCTGGTTGCGCCCGAACCGCAGGGACGGCACGACCGCGAAGGTGTTGGACAGCAGAATCTCCTTCAAATCGGAATAGCTGTCCGTATAGCCGTAAACTTTGCCGATGAGAATATCGCCGCGAATCTTCACCCGCTCGATCACGTCCATCAGCATGCTTTTTTTGCCGCCGCAGTTTTCAAGATCGACGAACAGCGCGAAATGCGAAGCCATAAAACCATCCTTTCTGGGGAACGCTTGAGGCTCCGCCTCAAACTCCGGCAGGAACCTGAGGTTCCTGCACCTCCCTCTTTACGGATTGCTCTGCAATCCGTTAAAAAATGAAATTGTAAACTTTTTAATACGCAGCCAAATCCCCGTTGACGAAATCGCTCATGTTGGAGGAGAGCTTCAAAATCCGCTTCAAAATCCTTGCGCTGTCCTCCTCGCCCGCGACGACGGGCTTATAATCCGTCCCCTTATCCAGCGCAGTCAGGCGGATCGGCACGACGGTCAGCTCCGGCGCGTCGCAATGGTCTTCATAAACGGTGAAGGTCACGCGTGCCAGATACGCATCGCGGTCGTCAGGATCAACGTTGCCGCCGAACACCAGATTGCCCAGCGAATAGAGAATGTAGCTGTCCTGATAGGCTTCAATGCCCTGCACGATGTGCGGATGCGTGCCCACAACGATGTCCGCGCCCGCCTTGATGGCCGCGCGGCCGATGGTGCGCTGTTCCCCGGTGAAATCGTCGCGGTATTCGCTGCCCCAGTGGAACGACGCAATCACAATCTGACAGCCCGCTTCGCGAAGCGCCTTCACATCCGCGCTGATGTCCTTTTTGCCGTCCTTGTAGGGGAAGCAGTAGCCGGTCATGCCGACCTTCACGCCGTTCTTTTCAAAAATACCCAGCTGTCCGCCGCCGGAGACAATCACGCCCGCCGCTTCCAGGTTGGCAATCGTGTCCTCCTTGCCCTGCTGGCCGTAGTCAAGCGTGTGGTTGTTGGCGACGTTCACCGCCTCCACGCTGCCCAGCGTCAGAATGTCAGTGTATTCCGCCGGACCCTTGAAGTTGTAGAGCTTCTGCTTTTTGCTCGTCTCCTCGGTCAGCGTGCCCTCAAAATTGATGAGCGTCATGTCGTCCGTCGCGAACAGGGTTTGCAGACCGGAGAAAAACCAGCCGTATCCCTTTTCCGCCGCGACGTTTTCAAAGCAGTCGTCCCGCTTGCGCAGGTCGTCCGTCGAGCCGAGCGTCGTGTCTCCGCCCAGCGTAATCGTGAAGGTCTTCGGCCACGTGTCCGCGTCCTGCGCGGCCTGCTGCTGCACCTCCTGCGCCGCCGCCATGTCCGAAATCGAAATACCCTCGCCGCTTTCCCGCTGCACATCCTCCAGCTTTTCATATCGAATGTGCGGGTTGGCCAGCGTATAATCCATCTCGCAAAGCCCCGCGGCCGCGAACGTCGTCATCAGTAGAAAAGCACACAGTCCTGTTTTTTTCATCGGTCTGCTCCCTTTCTTGCATATATACTTCTTTTTATTTTATCACAGTCACAAAATCGAATCAACTTGCGTTTTTCTTCGATTCATGTTATCCTTCTTTTGTTATTGTAAGAATGACAGTCCTTCCCTTTATCGCGAAGCGATAAAGATTCGGAAGGTGCAGGGAACTCAGTTCCCTGCCGGGGTTTGGGGCAGCGCCCCAAGAAAGAACTCGCCATGCACGATACCCGTATCCGCCTGCGTCGGCTCCTCGCCGCGCTCATCGCCGAGCGTGAGGATAGCCAGCTGCTCTATATCCCCCACGGCGAACCCGGCCTGCGCCGCATGATTGCCGCGCTGCTGGCTATGCGCCCGCCCGTCGAAAACGACCCGCTGGCGGAGCAAATCCGGTGGTTTAACGATAATCATCCGGAAAGCGCATCCCCGATCAGCGTGCCGGAAAGCAGTTCCCGCTCCGCGCGGCGCTGATAGCGGCTGTCAATCAAAAGCAGCGCGCCGCGGTCGTTCTCCGTGCGAATCAGCCGCCCTGCCGCCTGAATCACCCGCACCATGCCCGGCAGGGTCATGCACAGAAAATACCCGTCCGCACCGCATTCGTCGTGATAGCGCTGCATCGCGCGCACCCGCGCATCCGGCTGGGGCAGCCCCGTCGAAACAACCACCACGTTTTCCAGCCGCTCGCCGACCAGATCGATTCCCTCCGCAAACGCGCCGCCCAAAACGGCCAGCAGAACGACTTTTTCATTCTGCCTTTCAAACGCGCCCAGCAGCGCGTTTTTTTCGTCTTCGGACAGCCCGCGCTGCTCGCGCAGCAGCGCCGCGTCGGAAACGCCCCGCTCCTCCAGCAGCGCGCCGACCTTCTCCAGATACGCATACGACGGAAAGAACACGATCGCGTTGCCGTCGTGCGCCGCAATCTGCGCCCGAACCGCGTCGGCCACGAGCGGCGCGCTCGCTTCCCGCGCGGCATAACGCAGATCGATGGGCAGAATCCGCGCGTCCAGCTGGCTTTTGTCAAACGGCGAAGGAAGCGCCAGACACGCGTCCCCGTCCAGACTGCCGAGCATGCGCTTGGCCGCTTCAAACGGCGCAAGCGTCGCGGAAAAAAACACCGTGCCGCGCGCTTTTTTCGTCTTTTCCAAAATATCCTGCGCCGCGCAGAGCAGAAATAATTCCATCCGCGCGGTCTTCTCCGTGCCCTCCGTCAGCACGGCGTATCGTTCGTCCAGCCTTCCCGCCGCATACTGCCAGCAGGCCGCCAGCGAAAACGCATCCGAAGCGGGAAGCCCCGCGCCCCCGGCCAGCGCTTCGCCCGCCGCATCGAGCAGCTTTTCCATCGCCGCATTCAAAGTCTCCGGCGGCCTTTCCATGCGCCCGGAAGCAAATTCCGCCGTTCGCGCCGCTTCCTCCAGCGCGCGCAGGACTGTCGTCAGCGCCTTGTAGAGCGCGTGCTTTCGCCCCAAAGCCTGCCCCGCATCGCGCCGCAGCGCGCGAAGCTGGCTCGCGCTCACCGCCGCCGACGCGTTATCCTGCACGCGCGGGGCAAGCTGGTGCGCCTCGTCGATGAGCAGCGCCGCGCCGCCCTGCATCAGCGCATCGACGGCTACCGCCGGATCGAATACGTAGTTGTAATCGCAGACGACCACATCCGCCACCTGCGCCAGGGCCAGCGACAGCTCGAACGGGCAGAGCGTATACTTTTGGGCCAACGCGTCAATTTGTGCGCGTCCCAGGCTTCCGCCGGAAAGCGCTTCATCCAGCACATCCGGCAGGCGGTCGTAAAACCCCTTCGCATATGGGCAGATTTCCGGGCGGCAGTCCCGCTTTTCCATCGGGCAGACCTTGTCCTTCGCGGCAATTTCGACGGCCAGCAGCTTTGCGCCGCGGGAAAGCAGAACGGCCAGCGCATCCATCGCGCTTTTCCGCCCCGTCGTCCGCGCCGTCAGCATCAGCACGCGGGCGCACTTGCCTTCGCCCAGCGTCAGCGCGGCGGGATACAGCGCGGCCATCGTCTTACCGATGCCCGTCGGGGCCTGCGCAAAGAGCCGCTTTTTCTCCCGAATCGCGACATATACGTTTGCG
This sequence comes from uncultured Clostridia bacterium, assembly GCA_934636105.1. GTDB lineage: Bacteria > Bacillota > Clostridia > Christensenellales > Aristaeellaceae > Ventricola. The sequence goes on along the minus strand of CAKTZR010000022.1, from coordinate 23,792 downwards.
GCAAATTTCCGCTGTCCCGCGCGGTAGCCGTCGTAGGGAAACGCCAGCCCGGCCAGCGATGCGTCCCGCGCCTGCCGCCGCGCCTGCAGCTTTTCCGCCCACACGCAGTAAGCCGCGCACAGCGCTTCAAACTCGGCCTGAAGCTGCGCGCTGTCCGCGTCCTCCTCATACAGACGAACGGACGCGCCGTTTTCATCCACATATAAAATGCGCAGACGGACGCCGGCCAAGCCCTCCTTTTGGCAGAGCATATGGCCATACATCGCCGCCTGCGCCCGATGCGCCGGGATCAGCGGATTATCCGCCGTGCCCAGCTTGATTTCCTCGACAATCTGCACGCCGTCCCCGGCGAGCAGCAGCCCGTCCGCCCGGCCGGATACGCGCAGGGTGATTGCCGCCCGCACATAGTCCGCATGAAGCGCCTGTTCCGCCCGGTAAGCCGTTTCGCTCTGCGCGCCCGCGCTCTGCCGCGCCCTATGCGCCGCAGCCCCTTCCCGCATGCGCCTGGCCGCAAAGGCCGCGGGGGCCAGATCGCTTTCGTGCAGGCTGAATTCCACCACCTGACGGACGCTCGCGCGAATCACGTTCATGCGCGCTTCCTCATGCGGACGAGCGACCACGCCAGCAGCAGCACGCCCAATACGCTTGCGCCCTGCGCAATCAGCCACAGCGTCGGCGACTGATACCAGACGCGAACCACGCCTTCGCCGCCCTCCGGCGTGCCGTAGACGCGCACCATGTTGTTCGTGCCGCGCACCACCGTGCGCGTTTCGCCGTCCACCTCGGCATGATAGCCGGGATAATACAGCAGCGGCACCTCGATATACAGGCACGCGCCCTCCGTCTTCACCTCCGCCGTGATCTCCGTGCCGTGCTTTTGCAGCGACAGCAGCGTGCAGACGCCGTCCTCGCTTGTGCGCACGTCGCCGACCTTGAGCGCCGTCTTTTCCGTGCCCAGATAGGTGTATTCAAACTGCTCGATGCGCGTGTCGGTATAGGTTTCCTTTTGCAGCGGCGCTTCCTGCTGCACCATCGTCTGCATCGTATAGCCGGAAAAAACGACGCACAGCGCAATCAGCGCCGCCATGCCGAGCCTTGCGTCCTTTTCCTCGCGCAGATAGCCCCACGCCGCCGACACGCAGAGCATCGGCGCAGCAATGCTGACAAAGCGCCATGGGAACTGCATCTGCATGAAGAACGTGGAGAACGGCTTCCGCAGCGAGCAGAAAAACGTCCACGGGAAGAAATCCGTACACAGCAGCAGCGCCAGCGCGCCCAACGCAAGCAGCGTCAGCGACAGCCTGTCGTTTTCATTTTGAAAAGCTTCCCGTCCCGCCGCATAACGCCGCACCAGCAGCAGCGCGCACCCAAGCATCAGCGCCAAACCCGGCACCACGCCGATGGTATAGGCAAAATCTTCCGGCGCGTTCGCGCCCGCGTCGCCCGCAAAACCGACGAGGAAGCTGCCCAGCACATGCACGTTTTCCGCCGCATTGAGCACAACGCTCGTACTGACGCCGTCCGCCGTATACTGCATCATCGGCACATAGAACCACAGGCTGCACAGCACCGTCACGCTGGCCGCCAGCAGAATGGAAAGGACTCTTTTCTTTTCCGCGAACAGCTTTTTGACGCCGATTAACGCCGCCAGCGCACAAAACGCCGCGCAGAACAGCGTGCTGAGCAGGTGGCTCATGCACACGCCCGTCATGCCCAGCGCCAGCAGCGGCCAGCGCTTCTCATTTCGGCGAAGCACTTCGTATAGCCCCAGCAGCACGATCGGAAAGAAGATCATCGCCAGGCTTTCGCCCAGCGTCGCGCGCGTATACAGGTTCACCAGCCGATAGACGCACAGCGTATACAGCACGCTTGCGCCGACGGCCACGCGGCGGCTGCGCATCAGGCTGCGCACGCACAGATAGCAGGCGAGCGCCGTCGCCAGATTGATGCACGCTTCAAACACCCGCACGCTCGCGCTCAGCGATACGCCCAGATTGCGCAGAACCGCCGGGCCATACAGGAACAATTCGGGGTAAAACTCCGGCGCGGCATAGCCGTAGCCCAGCAGGGTTGAGCTGTGAATGCGCACGGGGAACTGGCCGTTTCGAAGCCCGCTGGCGATGCCCTCGATGCGGTTCAGATGGAACAACAGATCGTGACCGTCGAACACGCCGCGCCAAAGCAGCGGCATGCAGGCAAACGCCGCCGCGCAGACGAGAATCATCGCGTCCCGGCGGTTTTTGCGGCCGCGTTCGGTCTTGTCCCACGAGAGCACGAGCAGAACCGTCAGCACCGCGCCGACGAGAACCGCGTAGGCGCACAAATCCGCCGAGAACACGCCTGCTCCGGCCTTATGCACCGTCACGCCGACAATATCCGCCGGATTTTCGCTCGCCAGATAAATATCCGGCGTGGAATCGGTCAGGTTAAAGCCAAAGCTCACCCGCTCAAACCTGCCGTCCTCCGCCCCCATTTCTTCATGCACTTCGCCGTTTTCGATGAACGCCTGATACCCGGCGGAAACGACGCGCGCATCCGCCGTCGCCGCGCCGTCATAATCCACCGTCACCTCGTATTGGCCCCACATCAGGTTCAGGCCGCCGTCTTCGCCCTGCGCCTGCCGGAACGGCTCGACGGCATATTCGTCCGTCCCCCAGAGGTTGGCTTCCGTGCGCGCCTGCGCGGCCTGCTGCTCCAGCGCCATTGCCGCGTCGGCCTGCGTCTGCCGCCTGTCGGCTTCCTCGCGGGAAATCACAATCTGCTCCAGCTCGTCCCCCTCGTACCGCCAGGTATATTTATTCCTGTCCGTATAGATGAAGACCAGCAGGAGCAGCGCCAGCCACAGCCCGGCCACGCTCAGCCATTTCTTTTTCATATTGTCAAACCTCCGAAGGGAGCGATTCGCCTAATGCCCCATGATGTTGTTATGATACCATGAATAGGCGGAGAAAGCAAGAAGCGCCGCCCGCTTCTCAAACGGACGGCGCTTCGATTCGTTTTTTTACGCGTTCGGGTCAACCGGAGGACGGCGGCGGCGGCGCGGCGCTTCGCCGGTGGAAGCGGTCGGCGTTTCGTCCGTCGTCGGCTCGGTCGGCGCGACCGGAGCCTTCGGCTCACTCGGCTTTGTCGGCATAACCGGTGCGGCCGGCGCTTTCGGTTCAATCGGCATAACCGGGGCTTTCGGCTCGGTCGGCATTGTCGGTGCAACCGGGGCTTTCGGCGCAGCCGGTTCAGTCGGCATTGTCGGAGCCTTCGGCATATACGGGTTGACCGTGCTGCGGACATTCGGCTGTTGGGTTGCGGCCGTGTTCTTCATGTAGCTCGGCACCTGACCCGACGGGCCCTGCGGCGTGTGCGGGGTCTGCGGCTGGGCGTAACGGCTGCGCTGGCGCTCCAGCTGCTCGGCGCGCAGGTCGTCCTCCTCGTCCTCATCCTCGTCGGCTTCTTCTTCCTCGGCCTCCTCGGTCTTGCGGCGATAGACATACACGCCATAGACCGCGGCGGCAACGACGATCAGCAGACCGCCGATGATGAACGGCAGAATACCCAATCCGCCTTCTTCCTGAACGGGTTCGGCGGTCGGCATGGGCTGCGCGGTCGGTTCGGCCGTCGCGCCCGCATCGTAGGTCACGCCATAGTTGGCGTAGGACGTGCCGGAAGCAAACTCGACGATGTACTCGCCCGGCTTAGGCAGGGTGACTTCCATCGTGAAGCGGCCGGTGCTGTCCGCGACGGCCTGACCGACCGTCTTGCGGGTGGTTTGCAGCGCGTTTTCAGCCATCGCGGAAGCGATGAAGCCAAGCTGCTGCGGCGTGGCCGTCGGCTCAACCTGCATTTCGATGGTCGCCGTCACGATGCTCGACGCGCTGGCCGTGCCGTAGACGGTGAACTTGCCCGTTTCGCTGACGGCAGGCACATTGCTGACCGTCAGATTGCCGCTGCTGCTGAGCAGCGCCGCCGGGTTGGCGACGGGTTCAGGCGTCGGCGTGGCGTTCGGATCGGGCGTGGTCGTCGCATAGCTCGGCATGCTCGTGCCCGTGCCGCTGGACCAGCTGTTGTCGGTGGGCAGCAGGTCCTGCAGCGGCGTGCCGTTGATGGTGACGGTGGTATTGTTGCTCTTGTTCGGCGTGGTGGACGGGCTGCCATTGTTTCCATTCGGAACAGGCGTGGCGCTTGCGGCTTCGGCAAGATACTGCTGAAGCTCCGCAATGGTCAGCATCTGGCACATGTCGCTGCGTACATAGCCGTCCATGCTGTTGTAATTGACCTGATACCAGGTATACGTGCCGTCGTATTCCGTGCCGGTGACCAGCAGCAGCGTGTTTACCGGGATGCGGCCCAGCGATGTGCCGGAGGCGGACGGCGTGCGGCGCAGGTTCACCGCATCCTTAATCAGCTTGGCGTAGGCGCTGGTCGCGTCCGGGCCGAGCGGTTCAGGCGTGGCCTGCGGCATCGGGGTCGGGGTGGCCTGCGCGGCCTCCAGCGCGGCGAGGTATTCCGCCGTCTCCTGCTCGCCCATCACGCGGACGAGATCGGCGCGCACAAAACCCCACTGGCCGCTGTACTGCACCAGATACCACGTCATGCCGTCCTCGGCGAACTGGCTCTGGAAGATGTAGACGACTTCTTCTTTGCTCAGGATGGTTTGCAAATACGCCTGGTTGCTCGGGTTGCCGCGCAGCGGCGTGCCGTCGTTGATGACGCGCGCATACAGGCTCAGCTGCACGGGCGCAGGCGTGGCCGTGCTCTCCGGCGTGGCCGTCGGTTCAGGCGTGGCGGTGATTTCCGGGGTCGGCGTCACTTCCGGCGTAGCCGTCGGCGTGGGCGTCGGTTCCGGGGTATCGGTGGGTTCCGGAGTCGGGGTCGGCGTCGGATCGGGGCGCGTCTCCGGGTCGTCGATGGAATCGATATACGCCGCTTCTTCTTCAACGCCCATCAGCTTGACGTATTCCGTCATCATGTAGCCATCTTTGCTGTTGGCGCGCACATAGCACCAATCGCCCTCGTGCTGCATGACCCAAATCACCGTACCGGCAGAAAGACGGGTGATTTCCTTGCCGTTTTTGTTGGCCTGCTCACGGAGTGCAACCTGCCTGCCCGTGTTATAGCCGTAGTGATACACGTCGCCCTCGGTCAGCTCCTGCGGAACGGGTTCCGGGGTGGGGCTGGGCGTGGGTTCCTCGGTCGGTTCCGGAGTCGGGGTTTCAATCGGCGGAACGGTCGGGGCGGGCGTTTCCACCGCGTCCTTCGCCTCCTGCTCGGAGACGATGCGCACGTTATACGCCTCGACATAGCCCGTGTCGCCGTTGTTCAAATTCTCAATCTGATACCAGACCTGATCGTTTGCGCCGTTCTGCCAGCTGTCGATGCGCACCGGGGTCGGCTTGTTGATCTGCTTGAGCGCGCCGCTGACCGGAATCGGCTCATCCGGCTCGCTGCGCACCAGAATCGTCACCTGCGTGTCGATGGTCATGCCGTAGGCCGGGAAGGTCAGCTGATCCGGCGCGGGCTGCTGGGTTTCCTCGGCGGCCGGGGTCTGCGTCTCGCCCGCATCCGGGGTGATCGGCTCGACCAGCGGCGCGTCGGTCTTTTCCGGGACGATCGGCTCAACGAGCGATTCATCCGTCTGCTCCGGCTCGCTCGGCTGCTGCGGCTGGCTGGCGTTGATCTCGTCGATGCGGTTCATCGCGTCCGCTTCGGAAATCTGCGTCAGCAGATAGTCGCGCATATAGCCACGATTGCCGTCGCGCACGACGGTTACATCATACCACAGGCCGTCGTCGGAAATGCTGTTGACGATCACCAGTTCGTCGTTGTCATAGGTCTTGATGATGTTCGCCTTGGAATCCTGCGCCTCGCGCAGGTTGTTGGTCGTGCCCTTCTGGTTGTTCGTGACGGCATAGGTCACGGTCGGCTGCTCCGGCTCCTCCGGGGTGGTCGGCTCGTCGGTCTGCTCCGGTTCCTCCGGGGTAATCGGCTCGACCAGCGGTTCATCTGTCTGTTCCGGCTCGACGACGGGTTCATCCGTCTCCTCCGGCTCGGTCGGCTCAACGACGGGTTCATCCGTCTGTTCCGGCTCGGTCGGCTCGACGACGGGTTCATCCGTCTCCTCCGGCTCGGTCGGCTCGACGACGGGTTCATCTGTCTGTTCCGGCTCGGTCGGCTGCTGGTTCGCGTCGATCTGATCCATCAGAATCTGCGCGGCGTTCGCATCCACCGCAGCCATCTGGTCCGCGATGACCGCGTATTCGTTCTGCGTGCGGTAATCCGTCACGAAATACCACAGCAGGCCTTCGCCGTCAATCGTGTAATCGTTGACCGTCATCACGTCGTCGGCGTTCGGGTTGCCCGCCACGTCCCACGTGTTCGCGGTGTTGAACCACGTCGCGCCCTCTACCGCCGGAACCACATATTCCGGAATTTCCGGCGCGGCCGGCTGTTCGGTTTCCGTCGTCTGCTCCGGTTCAGTCGGCTGTTCCGGCTCGCTCGGCTGCTCCGGCTCACTCGGCTGTTCCGGCTCAGTCGGCTGCTCCGGCTCACTCGGCTGCTCTGGCTCACTCGGCTGTTCCGGCTCACTCGGCTGCTCCGGCTCACTCGGCTGCTCCGGCTCAGTCGGCTGTTCCGGTTCAGTCGGCTGTTCCGGTTCAGTCGGCTGTTCCGGCTCAACAACGGGTTCTTCCGGCTGTTCCGGCTCAACGACAGGCTCCTCCGGCTCGCTCGGCGCGGGCGTTTCAAAGCCGTACTGATAGAGCACGCTGTCGGCTTCCTCGCCGTCCATCGGCGCGGCCGTCTCGGCGGGCAGAATCGTCAGCATGCCGCCGGGAATGCTGTCGCTCACGACATCCAGCCGCTCGTCAATCGCGCCCGCAAAGCCGTTGTCTGCAAGCGGCAGTTCCATATAGATTTCGCCCATCTCATTGACGAGGCGAAGCTGCGCCGTGGAAAGCGCGGCAATCTCGTCGTCGCTGAGCATACTCTCGTCCACCCAGTAAATGGTGTCGCCCAGCGTGTTCGTCACGGGCGTGACGGACAAATAGCTCTGCTCGCCGCTGGAGAGCGTGACGACGATCTGCACCGTCAGCGGCGCGCCCTCCGGCGTGGTCAGCTCCTGCGCGCCGGCCAGCGGCGCGGCCAGGGCCAGCATGGCGCAAAGCGCAAGGGCCGTCAGCCTGCGGATGATTTTTTTCATCTTGTATCCTCCTTTACAGGTGAACCAAGGGCTTACGCCCATGAATCGCTGTGTATGATCCTCATTTTAAAGCGGGAAAGGCCGACTGTCAACCTCGCGGGCCGTTTTGGCATGGATTCACAGCGCCTTCCTGCGTATAAGACGAATGAAAAGCAGGGATTCTTCCCCGGTTCAGAGAATTATCTTCCGAAATCCATGAATGAATACACGCGAGGAGGTTTTTCATATGACTTCGATTGATACGACCCACGACGACGCGCTGCGCGAAGTGCCCTTCGCCAAGGAGGATATCTACAACGGCAAAATCCTGCACGTTGAAAAATGGAAAGTCACCTGCCCCAACGGGCGCGAGGCGACGCGCGAGGTCGTCGTTCACAAGGGCGCGGCGGCCGTCGTGCCGGTGTTTGAAAACGGCGACACGCTGCTGGTACGCCAGCACCGCGTGGCCGTCGATCGCGTGACGCTGGAAATCCCCGCGGGCAAGCTGGACAGCGTAAACGAAGACCCGCTGGACTGCGCCACCCGCGAATTGAGGGAGGAGACGGGCCTCGCCGCCGAACGCATGACCCACCTGACCACGATTCTGACCACGCCGGGCTTCTGCACGGAAAAAATCGCCATCTATCTGGCGCAGGGGCTGTCGCAGGGCGATACCCACCCGGACGAGGACGAGTTTCTGGGGCTCATCCGTATGCCGCTCGAGGAAGCGTTTGAACGGGTCATGCGCGGCGAGATTCACGACAGCAAGACGATCTGCGGCCTGATGATGGCGCGCGAAGTCGTCGCCCGTCAGCGCTCGTGAGACCGCTGACCCGCTGGCGCATCCGCGCATCGCGCCTGCCCGAACGGCTGACGGAGGACGCGCCGTTTGACACATCCTTCCGCCTGCCCGGCGCGGACGCGCTGAGCGCCTTTGCCGATCTGCTGGGCGGCATGTCGGACGAACCCGGCGACGACGCGCAGACGTTGCAGGAAGCCGATTTCACCCTGCCCGCCGCGATTCCCGACGATATAAACGGCGCGGTCGAGCTGGCGGTTGAATTGGATTTCGGCGCGCTCTGCGCCGACGACGCGGAGCTGACGCTTGAACTGGTGCGCGGCAGAGGCCGCGTGCTGGCGGATGATATGCCTCTCTGCACCTTCCAAAATCAGAAGGACGGCTTTCTGCGCGTGCCGCTCACCCGCGCGCTGCACGCGGGGCGCAGGCAGACGATTCGTCTGTGCTTCGACGTGTCCCGCCCGGCGGGCGTGCTCGGCCCGGTCAATCTGCATTTGATGACATGCGCCCGTCTGCGGGACATCGTGCTCCTGCCGGATGCGAAAACCCAGACTGTCCGTCTCCGCGCGACGCTTGCCGCGATGGAAACGGGGCGCTATGTCCTCCGCGCGCGCGCCGCCTGCAAGGGCGACGCTTGGCCCGTGCACGACCTGCCCGTGTCGCTGACAGCGGGCGAGCCGCAGACAGTCGAAATGACCCTGCCGCTGCCCGGTCAGCCGTTTGTACCAGGCCAGCCCGCAGACGGCCCGTCCATCCTCATCCAGCTGTTTACGCAGGGCCGCCACGGCGCGCTCTGCGACGAGACAACGCTGCTCTGCGGCTACTCCGGCCAACCCGCGAGCTATGATATTCCACTCCTTCCTTCGGAATGTCTCGACCCCGACGCGCTGCTTGCGCGCATTGGGCGCATGCGCCTGTTCGGCGTTCGGCTGGATGCGCCCGCGCCGGACTGCTTCTATCGCACGATGACGCTCGCGGGCGTTTCCGTGCTGCATCCTTTCGCGACGGAAGCCATGCGGGCTCGACTCTCCCGCCACGCGTGCGTCTCCTTCGGCGACGCGCCGCTTCCCCGCATGCGCAGTCTGCCCGCGCTGGACGCGTGGCTGCTCTGCGGCCTGACCGCCTGCCCGCGCACGCCGCCCGCAGATGCGTCGCCCGCCGAGCTGCTCTTTGAAGCCGCCGGCCGTGAGCTGGACGCGCAAAGCCCGAACATCGCCGCCGTGCTGCTGTGGCTTCGCGCCGTCCGCGTGCGGCTGTTGGCCGAAGCCGCGCGGCAGAATCGCTTTTCCGGCGCGCTCTGCCCGCCCGGCGTGTGGCAGGATGCGGATGTTTTCGCCGCCCTGCAAACCGCGCTTGCGCCGACGCATGTCAGCGTCCTGCCCCTGTGCGGCGCATGGTTCGCAGGATCGACATTCAACGCGTCGGTCTGCGCATTCGTCGATGAGCAGGATGCGGACGGCGATCTCATCGTCCGCGCGTGGCTTGAGGACGACGACGGCCATCATCTTGCGTCGCTCAAACGCCCCTGCCCGCCGCACGGCGGGGAAATCGGCCTTTTGACCTGCGCATTGCCAAGCGAAGCCTGTGTGCTGACGCTGTGCGCCAGCCTATCCAAAGGCGGCGAAACCATCGAGCAGAACCAGATTCCCGTTTACGTCGGCGTAAAGGGGATGCTGGAAGCGGCGTTTTAAGTGACAAAACAAATGGACGCGCTTTTCGCGCGTCCATTCATTTTTTCGATTAGAGCAGCCCCTCAAATAACCGTTTTCCCGAAACCGCATCGTAAACAGCCAAGCAGAAGTCAATGTCTCCCTTTCCTGCTGTCTGAACGCGCCACACAGGGCAAAGCTCATAGCTGGCCTTCGTTCCCGTTCCGTGCCGAATACACAGATTCATCAGGCGCATTTCAAATTCTTCCGAATTGCTCGCGTACGGATTGTTTTTCAAATCTTCACGAGCGATTGCCTGAACCGCCGATTTGGGAAGCATATCCGCCTTCTGAATGCCACTCAAGTCAAACGCGTAAGCGAAATCCAGAAAAACAAGCCCTTCTTTAGACAGTATAAGGCTGACTTTAACGGGGACAATCGAATCGGATGAATCCACAGAGCCGTTTATACCCCGCGCATCTTCCTCCGTGCAGACGGGAACGCCGCCGATATTCAGCCGCATTTCCATATAATACAACCCATTTTCCGTTTCACCCGGCAATTCCCGATAGAAATACCGCCATGTGTTCCTTTCCCGATACAGCGTTTGATGGATTTCTTTAAGCTGCTTGCCCGTATACCCGTACAGGCCGACCAACTCGGCCCTGCAAGTTTCGGATTGAATCAGCGATTCCATCAGCCTGAGTGCCGTTTGCTCCGCTTCATCTCTGCTCATATCATCCAGCTCTGCGATATACGCCGCTTCGCCCGCCTGCCTGACCTGTCCATCTCTTTCGGTTGCCCGCGCGGGATAAGATGTCAGTTCAAAAAGCTGATTGGCCGAATCATTGAACTTATATAAAATTCTGCCCGACGAAAGATACAGGTTTTCACCTTTTTCGTTTGAAATACTGACGCTGTCCTCGCCTTTTGAAACGCTTTTCTTCGTTTCGGGATATCGCGACAATTTGGTATAGGCTTCTTTCCACTCATATTGAGTATAACGGATGGCGCCAACATAAACGGCTTGATTTTCAGGTTCAGGCTGCGGCGTTTCGTCAGAAATCACGCCTTCGCTCTGCTCGATATTCGCCGTTCTTTCCGTCTCGGACGCAAATCCTTCGACATTTTGCCAAATAGCAGGCCCTTCCGCTAAGACCGATGATTCGTCTGTTTCATCCTGCTGTTTTCCCTTTTTCCTTATGCCGACCAGAACCGCCAGTCCAACAGCAACTAATACTGCAAGCACTCGACAAGCTTTGCGCCATCCGTTCATGCTCATTCCGCCTTTTTCATTTGAATTTCGTGCGTATCAAACCGTTGTTTTTCCCAGCATTCATACGCGCGGAGGGTATAGCTATCGGCCTTTTCGTCGAGCGAAAGCGTACCCGTCTGCCGATAATGCGTGTCGTCCACCAGCGCGACCTCGCCCCTGCTGGAGAATCCGTCCTTCAGCCTTTGCGCGTAGGGCTCGGTCTCCGTGCTGTTCGGGTCGATGAATTCAAACCAGAGGCCGTCGTCCGTCTGCGCAAATTTTTCAGCGTCCACAACGGTGTATTCGATGGCATAATCCATTTCCAGCGGCTTGGCCGTCATCGTCACCCGATCAACCCGAACGCCGATGCTCTCGTATTCGACAGGCTCGACGCTGACGATCGTTTCCTCATCATCTACGGCGGATGCTTTCGCCGTGAAACGAAGCTTCATTTCCGCCGACGGATTCTGGCTTACCACCATTTCGCCGTCCTTTTCCTCGAACTTGAACGCCCGGACGGATACCGTGATCTCGCGTTCCGCTTTCTCCTGCTCGAACGCAATCGACTCGTAAAACGTCAGCGTTCCGTCATCCTGCAAATGGACTTCGCCGGAGTATGTGCCCATATCGTCGCTTTCGTCATAAGCGTTTGCCACGATATAATACGCATCCGTATAGCCTTCCTCTCGATAGACCTCCAGAATGGATCGGTCGTCCGTCTCGCTTTCATCGTGTCTCAGCCACGCCCATTTTTCCTCGTCGTCCAAGCCGTAATCAAAACCCGTAAGCAGCGGCTTTTCGCCGTCCATGTTGATATCCACCGTCGCCCACAGCCTGTGGCCGTCGTAAACGACTTCTCGCACCACGGCATGCAGACCGTCCTGCTCGCCCGCCGCGACATCGGTCTGCACATAATCGGCGGCGTTTTCGGGAAGCGTCGCTTCCGAATAACTGAGAAAATCAAGCACACCCTTACGATTGGCCACCGCCAGCGCGACGGCCACGGCCAGCACGGCCGCCAGCGCAAACACCAGTGCAGCGGAAAATTTACGTTTCATTTTCGGTCTCCTTTCTTCGCTGCCGCGCATCGCGTAAAGCGTTTTCGCACGCAGCTCGGGGGAGAGACGCACGCCGTTCATCGCGTCGTGCAGCGCTTCCGAAACCCTATCTTCCTTCATGCATCCTTTCCCCCTTCCATGTCAATTTTTAACATCGCCCTCGCGCGGCGCAGCCGGCTGGATACGGAAGCCGTCGGCATATGCAGCGCTTCGGCGATTTCGCGAACCTTCATTTGTTTATAGTAAAAGAGCACGATGATTTCGCGGTATTTGCCCGGCAGAGCCAGCACGGAAGCGGTCAGCTCCCGCAGAGGCTCGTCCTCCCGCCCCGCCAATTCGGGCATGACCTCCAGCGGCACGCTGCTTTTGCGCATCCGCATCCAGCCGCTTCGCAGCATATCGCGGCAGGTATTCACCGCGATGCGGAACAGCCACGTTTTCACGCCACTCTCCCCGCGAAAACCCGGCAGTGCGCGCCATGCCTTCACCATCGTCTCCTGAAACGCGTCCTCGGCCAGCTGCCTGTCGCCCATATAGAGCAGGCACAGCCGAAGCAGCTCGTCTCCGTAGGCGTCAATCAGCGCTTCCGCCGTCCACGCCTGCTTGAGTTCGGTCAAAGGGAATCCCTCTCTTTCTTCGCCCGACGCGTCCGCCGGGCAGCTGTTTTGTTGCTTTCGTGTTTCACCTGTATAGACGACGGGAAAAGGGGCTTTTGTTGCACGAGAAAAAAATAAACCGCCTTGCAGTAGCCTCTGCTTGGCCGTTTTGGTACTATTAAAGCACAAACTCTATCAAGCCAGATAGAGATTGTGCTTGTTTTTATTATAATGAGATGGAGTCGGCCTGACGAGCGGCTTTTGGGGATTTTACACCCGAATAAAAAAGTGTCAGCCGTCCATCTTGTTATAATGATTCGCTTAAGCAGGTTGGAAATGCAGCTGCATCTTCCGTGTAACAAACCAAAATGAATCATAACAAGCTTGTGACGGATGCCGAATCTTTATTGTGGAGGTATACGAATGATTTGTGTAGGTATCGATGTTTCTAAAGGAAAAAGTATGGCAGCAGCTATTGACGAAAACGGCGAAGTATTCATGCAAGCCAGCGAATATGAGCATACGGAAACTGGGATGATCGAACTGATCCAGAAGTTGAAAGCGCTGAAAGAAGAACCTCGGATCGTTGTAGAAAACACAGGGTGCTACCACTGGCCGCTGGTCAATAGTTTGATGGATGCCGGATTCTTTATCTGTGTCGTCAATTCCATTATCGTGAGCAAGTTTGCAAAAGTGCAGATGCGTCCCGGCAAAACAGATCGACTGGACGCTATGATGCTGTGCCGATTCGGTCTTGCTCATTGGACAAAGTTGGTTCAATGCCAGCCGGATGAAGAACGAAGAACGCTGCTGCGGCTGTATTCGCGTGAATACAGCCATGCCGTACATCTGGTTGTTGAACAGAAACCCTGGAAGCCAGCTCAGGCAGCCCGGCTTCCATGTCGTGTGTCAGATACCGGCTGTCGGTTCGCGGATAGGTCAGCAGCTTCTTTTCGTACAGTCCCTGAGCATAGTCAAGCGTCTGCTGTGCCGTGAAGCCGTAGAGCTTGTTTGCGTCCCGCTGCAGGCTGGTCAGGTCATAGAGCGCAGGCGGATTCTCCTTCCGCTGCGTATGCTCCACCGTCTTCACGACCGCAGGGCTGTGATTGCAGGTATCCATCAGCCGGCGGGCCTCGTTGAGATCGCCAAAGCGTTCCGATACTGCACAGATTTCACGACCTGTATCAAGAGCAACCTTGTAATAGGTTTCCGGCCTGAACTCCGCAATGGCTTTCTCTCGCTGCGAGAGCATGGCCAGCGTCGGGGACATGACGCGCCCGATATGCAGCGTCGGACCGTAGAGCAGGGAGTACAGGCGCGTGGCGTTCATGCCGATAAGCCAATCCGCCTGAGCGCGGCAAAGCGCCGCCTGATACAGATTGTCGTAAGCGGACATGGGCTTCATGGCGCGGAAGCCCTCACGGATGGCGCTTTCCTCCATCGAGGAGATCTACAGACGGCGTACAGACTTCCGGCACTGCGCCGTCTGATAGACCAGCCGGAAGATCAGTTCGCCCTCACGTCCGGCATCCGTTGCGCAGATGATGCCGGTCACGCGGGGATCGTTCATTAACGCCTTGAGGATGTCAAACTGCTTTTGGGTCTCGTCGGTGACGGTGTACTGCCATTTCTCGGGGATGATCGGCAGATCTGTGTAGCGCCAGCGGGTGTACCGGGCATCGTAGACCTCGGGCAGCGCCAGCTCGACGAGATGCCCGACGCACCAGCTGACCAGAAACCCCTTACCCTGCAGGTAGCCGTTCTGACGTTCGGTGGCTCCCACAACCTCCGCAATCGCCCTTGCGACGCTCGGCTTCTCCGTGATAATCAGTTCCATATTGTTTTTTCCTCCATGAATGCGTTACTTCTGTTCGGTGTTTTCGTCCTCGTCCTCATCGTTGAGATCAAGCTCGCTGTCCGCATGGCGCGCAGCCGGCTGATTCCTGCCCTTCAGGAAAATGACCGCTCCAACGACGCCGATGCCCACAATGGCAAAAAGCGCGAGCAGCGCCGTGGTCTTGTCGGTCGTGGGCTGCGCGGGAGGCTGCGTCGGCTGCGGCGTAATAACGGGCGCAGCGGTCGGCTCAGGTGTTACATAGATGATCTCCGGCGTGGGCGTGGGCACGGCTTCCTTCTCCTCGTCGGACATCAGCGCCAAAAGGTCGCGCTCATCGACGAGGTTCAGGAAATATGTCTCGTACATCTCCGCCTCTTCATCAACCGGCTTGTCGTAGTCGATGACGAGATAGAAGGTGTTGCCATTCTTCGTTTGCAGCGTGATGAACTGCTTGTTGGTTGCCGCAGAGTACAGCACATCCAGCGTATGGCTGTTGCCGTCCGCCTGATAGGGCATACCTGGGCCGATGGTGATGTACTCGGTCTTGATGATCGTCTCCGGCGTGGGCGCGGCAGTCGGCTTTGGCGTGGGATCAGGCTCGTCCTGCACATAGATGAGCGAGCTGCCCAAGCCGTTAAAGCGGTTGGGTGCAGGGGTATTGGTTGCTGCGAGTACAGCAGTCGGCGTGGCTGTCGCCTCATCAGCCGGCTTCTTCGTCGGCTTCGGCGTGGCCGTCGGCACGGGCGTGGGATCAGCGGGCTTTTCGTAATGCGGATTGGTCAGTGTAAACGGCTCGGAGAAGTTGCCCGCGTAGTCAAAGGCACGGACAGCCAGCTTCTCAAACTGATTCATGTTCTGATCCAGCTCCACATTCAGTGTGCCGTTGACCAGCGTGGTGAACAGCATACTGTTGACCTGCACGCCGGCGACGCCGGACAGGTCATCCTTGGCATCAACCTGAAGGGTTGCGCCGTTGAGGGATGCGGTGAGCACCGGCGCTGTCAGGTCGATGCACTTCACCTCCGCGCTTTCCTCAAACGCATGACCATGCGGATCAGTTACGCGCAAGGTGAAAGCGCCGTTTTTGTGAAGCGTCAGCTCCGCATGTCCATCTGCAAACAGGTTTTCGCAATCCACCCAGTTGCCGTCATCCATCCTGTATTCAATCTTCTGCCAGCCCAGCTTGTCCTTGTCCGTGACGGATGCCTTCATGACGGCTCCTTTTCCGCTTGTCCAGCCACCCGGCGCAGTCAGGATGATTCTGTACGGCGAAACGCTTTCCATGGGCACCTCTGCGGGCGTGGCCTCCCCCTCTGCGATAGCCCAGACAGGAAAAAGGGCTGTCAGCAGCAGAAATATCGCCATACCCAGCGGCAGAACACGCTTACGCATCGTCATCATCATCCATCACCTCCTCATCAGGCAGCGGCACAGGGGTATCTTCCTTGGCAGACGCAGAGGTCACATCCTTGGGCAGCTCCGGCACCAGCCTGTCCCCAAACATGGATCGCATAATCTCCGCAAGCTGCTCCGGGGTTACGTTGTACAGCTCCGCCGTTGCATGGATGGCTGTGCGATCCGCCTGCTTGACAAGCCCACGCAGGTCTTCCACTTCTTCCTGAAGCTCAAGAAGCTCTTGCTCTCTTCTGTCAAGCAGCGCATGGAGCTTCTGGCGGTCGGCGGGATAGCGTTTCTTTTTCTTTTCGGTCATGGTTCCTCCTTAAAGTGGCAGGCAGCCAAAGCCATACAGTCGCTTGGACCATTTCTCGCTTTTCAGATCGGCAAAGCCGACCGGGTCGCCTGCGTGAATCATCATGTCGTTGCCCACATAGATGCCTACATGGGTGATACCCTTGACATCCGCGCCCATCGTTTTCTCGAAAAAGACGAGATCGCCGGGACGAGCGTTCGCCTTGCTGACATCGCTGCACAGAGAGTAGAGCCCATTGGCACCTGTCCGCCCTACATCGCATACGCCGGAGTTGTTAAAGACCCAGCAGACGAAGCCTGAGCAGTCAAAGCCGGTATCGGGGTTGCTGGCACCGTACACATAGGGATAGCCGATGTACTTCTCGGCCTCGACCATCAGGGCAAGGAAATCGGGATCAGCCCGAAGAAGCTGCTCCGGAATGGTGTAGTTGACCAGCTTGTATTTGGACTGCACACCGCGAATCTTCACGTTGGTTTTGCCAACCGAGGAAATGATGGGGATGTCATCGTCCTCAATCTCCATGAAGTACTGCGGATCTTCCAGAATCACGGTCTCGCCATTCCAGTTGTCCACGTCAAAGGTGCTGGTATCTTCCGCCACAGCGCCCCGAGCAGAGAAAAACAGGGAAAGCAGGAACAGCGCCGCGATGGCGGCGATTATCTGACGGGCGATGGTCACGGTGAGGTTTTCGTTGTTTCGATTCATCATCAATGGAATGCTCCTTTCAAATCTGCGCATGGAAAAGGAGCCCTGCCAAATGCAAGGCTCCTTTCAGCCGATGGTCAGTTGGGTACTCGTCCAAACGAGTGGAAATGCGTCTGCCAATAAGCATCGCTGAGATCGGCATAGCCGATGGGGTTGCCACAGTGCAGCATCATCCCGTTGCCCACATAGATGCCGCAATGCGTGATTCCGGCGACATCTTCGCCCATCGTGCCCTCAAAGAACACGATGTCTCCGGGCTGTACCTGGTCATCCGGCACGGTGCGGCACAGGCTGTGCAACCCCTTGGCGCCCAGCCTGCCGGTGTTGCAGACGCCGCTGGTTGTGAACACATACGAGACAAAGCCGGAGCAGTCGAAACTGGTTTCCGGGCTTGCGCCGCCCCAGACATACGGATAGCCGATGTACTTGATCGCTTCCTCCATCAGCGCAGCGAATGAAGGATCGGCATCCAGGGTTTCCTGCGGGATGTCGTAGAGCGTAGGGTCACGGAGCGGCACCGCATACGGATTGCCGGAGAAGATGCCCTCCATATTGCCATGCGAGGCCATGTACAGCGCGTACATGCCCATGGTGTGATGGCTCATGCTGACAACCGGCAGATGGGATAGGTTCTTGTTCTCCAGCTTCACGTTGCAGATGTTGTGCGCATAGGGCACCTGCACGTCATAAGTGTAGGTTTCGGTGTACTGCCGCCCAGTGACGGGGTCGGTCACGATGCGTGTGCCGGTTCTCGCTTCCGTCCGATATCGGGTTTCTGTTGAAACAGTCTGCGTGACAACGTATTGAAGATCAAAGTATTTCTCGATCACCGGATAGGCGGTGTCCAGCGTCCACTCCTGTCCGTCGAAACAGGCGGAGATGATGGCGATGAGCACATAGGGATCGTGCCAGATTTCGTCGGCATCGACATGGTATTCGTCATACCCGGGATGGTACTGCTCGTAGCGATCCATTTCGTCCTGCAATTCACGCTCCTTGGCGGTATAGGCGCGCTCCGCGGCGCGTACATCGTCCTCCGTCGCCGGATAGGTGCCGATGATGAGTGATTCCAGCACCGATTGAGCCAACGGCGTACAGGATTGCAGGCTGCCCATGAGGATCAGCAGCATCGCGCACAGCAGGATGATCAGCCTGGAGGAAGGATGGCTTTGGAAAACCTCTGCCACCCGTTCCACGATGTCACCCGCTCCGCGAACGGTCTTGCTCGTAGCGACAGCACTTTTTTCCGCATCGTCCACGGCATTTCCGGTAGCCTTCATCGCGGCATATTCCTTGCGGATGGCGCGTTTTTGCTGCCAGCGGGACAGCGGATTGCTGGTGAATTGCGGATTCTCCACGCGATGTTTGGCTTCCAGATACCGTATGTTAGCTTCATCCAGCGCACGTTCAGCATTTTGCGCCTGTCTATAGGGACGCAGCTTGTGTGCATGATAGGCATGTTCGCCCATCTGCAAGGCGGAGGTACTGAGCCTGTCGCCTTGCAGCACCGCGCTTACCGCGGCGTTGTCATCTTCATTGGCCTCTGCAAGCTGCTGATGCAGTTGATCGTGTGCCGATTCCATCGGACGCTGAACAGGATGCCGGAGACGGGAGGGCGGTTTTGCTTCGGTTTCCTCAAACTGTAGCCGGATTTTCTTTTTCCTGACATGGGGCGAAGAAGCATCAACCGCCTCGGCTGTCGCCTGGGTCACAGAGGACACAAACGCAGGTGCTTTCCCGGAGGATTTTGAATCAGCGGGCGAACGCACAACCTTTGATGCCTGTTTCTTCTGCTGAGAAGACTCACCAGATGGCGATGCCGGTTCATGCAGTTCAGCCGCATCCGCTTCAATCTGCTGCATGGCATCCTGCTCGGTTTGAACCTCCTCGGCGATCAGCTTCAGGCGGCGCGTTTGCAGCTTCTTCTTGGCTGCATCGTATCGGTCCGCAGCTTGTTCTGCCTTTTCCGCCTTTTGCGCCAGCTTCGGGTTTTCCAGCTCCTCCTTCGAGAAGCGCCGCCGGGGAGAGCCGCGGTTACGGGGTTCAGTCAATCAACAGCACCTCCTTGGGGTGTCATTATGACGCACAAGCCCATGTGGGCTTTGTTTATGGACTGTTTCATGTCGTGTTCCTTCAAAAAGGGTACAGAAAAACCGGCATGAGTCGTACATGCCGGTTTGTGTGGAAAGTTGCGAACCATTTTTTCAGGGTTCCATCTGCTTGAAACGGTATGCACCGCGGCTCTTTCCGTTCGCAAGCTCAATCAGAGAGGCTTCCTTCATCCTGCGCATCAGAACGGTTGCTGGTGCGGTTGTCACATTGAGTGCTTTGGCAACATCAGAACGGGTAAAGCACTGCTGCGTGCCATAGTGTTGATACAGCGCGAGAACATGCGCCGCAGTTTTTGGCTTGAAGCCCAATCCTTTGAGCAGATGCATGAAGGATTGTTTTCTTTCTTCAAGGATTGTTTCAGGCTCGTCGAAGGATTGTTTTTTCTCCGGAGGGATGCTTTTTTCAACGGCTACGCCGTAATTCAGATTGAAAAGCGTCACGATAAAATTCGTGCGATCCGAGTAAAACTGCGGCTCCAACGCCTCGCGGAAATTGACCGCCCGGTGGTAATCTGCCTTGATCTTCTTGAAGCCGCTGCCCCGGCGCTCCATGTAGTTCATCCTGCTGAACACGTCTGCGATCACAGGATTGCGGCGCTTGGAGGGAACAGTGTCGGTATTCAGGTCCTGCACCAGCGAGCCATCCATCATGCCGCCGGGAGAGTAAATCTCCATCCGATCATCAAAGATGTCAATATGTACCTCGCTGCCGGTGATCATGTAATCCCTGTGAATCAGGGCGTTGACCAGACACTCGAGCACCGCGCGTTCCGGATAGTCGGGCATTTCTGCACGCCCGGTATCCGTCTTTTTCCAGCGCTTCTTTGTGTTGTTGCGTACAAATTCCTCTCCGCCCTGCAGCAAAGCAATCAAACTGCCGCTGAACTCCTTGTCGTCCAGCGCTTCCATCACGCCGGACGCCTTGTCCAGCCCATTCCAGCGGGTGCAGAACAACCGGGAGAACCGCATGGGCGATTCATCGGCCAGCAGCGCGCCCGCATGGGTCAGGAAGCCCTTTTCATCCACCAGCCCGAACGAAACAAAGTCCTGTGCGTCCAATTCAAGTCCAGTGCGCTGGCGGTAAACAGAGCGGAGCTTGGTAAAGGCAAAGCTCTCAAACCGATACAGCGTGGGGAGGCTGTCATAGGTGCTGTTGCTTCCACGAAGAACGAGCCGTTTCAGGTCGGTGGCTGTGGCCTGTACGCTCTCATTGCCCACACGGATATAGGCGATACGCCCGCCATCTCCAATATAGTAGTATGGCGTTTCAGCCCCTGGGGCGACGTGAAGCAGAATGAAGTTCTTTCCTTCCTCCTGCCTGATCTGCAGCTCAATCGACGGAATGGGATCCATCTTGCTTTTGACAGCCTCGCTGATCTTCTCGCTGGCTGTTTTCACATCAGGAAGCCCTTTCAAAGCGTCATCATCCGCAATGCCGAACAGGAGAACGCCACCGTTGCCATTGGCAAAGGCGCTGACGCTCTTCAGCCAGCTTTTGGGTCTGCGCTCTTCCAGCGTTTCCTTTTTATCGTATTCCGTTGCTTCGCCAATATAGGCTCTGATCTTCACCACATACACCTCATTGCACTGTTTTCATCAGCCATAATGAAAAGCTCATTTCCTTTATATTATAAGCGAGAAAGCCATGAATATCAAGCGCCGTGAAGGCGGTCTATCGCAGCGCGCCATAAGCGGCGCATTGCAGGCTCACGGAAGGGCGCTGTTCGCCGGAGCTGCCGCATGACCCGCGAGATCAGACAGGCGGGTCGTCATGATGCGATACAGCCTGGTATTCTTCGGGAACCGATCCTGGAACGGCAGGATGACATTGCCATAGAACAGCAGGCCCTCGCCTTCGCCGCTCTGGGTGACGTAGGACAGCTGATGCGGAGAAATGCCCAGCTTCTTCGCCAGAATCTCACGGTCACCCGCTGCCTGGTTGAGCATATAGATGTAGTCGGAGTTCTCGAAAACGTTCTCGATCTCCTGACTGGCAAGCAGGTCTTTGACGTTCTGCGTGATGCCCGTTGGAATGCCGCCCCACTTGCGGAACCTCTTCCAGATTTCCACGGAGTATGCCGCCGTCTGCTCCTCCTTGAGCAGCAAGTGGAACTCGTCCATGTAGTACCGGGTGGATTTGCCCTCGGCGCGGTTGGCGGTGACGTGGCCCCACACCTGATCCTGCACGATGAGCATCCCCAGCTTCTTGAGCTGCTTGCCCAGTTCCTTGATGTCGTAGCAGACCAGCCGGTTGTTCACGTCCACGTTGGTGCGATGGTTGAACACGTTCAGGGAACCCGTCACATAAATTTCCAGCGCTGTCGCCAGCGTCTGCGCTTCCTTTTCTTCCTGCTCTCTCAGGGCGTTGTACAGATCCTCCAGAATAGGGATATTTTCCGGCCTCGGGTCGTTCAGGTAGGGCTGGTAGATGATGTGAACCGCGCGGTCGATGATGGTCTTTTCGATAGGCTGCAGGCCATCGCGCCCGCCGACGATCAGCTCGCACAGTGACAGGATAAAGTCGGACTTGAGTGCCAGCGGATTGTCATCATCGCTGTAATTGAGGTTGATGTCCATCGGGTTGATGTAGCTGTTGCTGGTGGGCGAAATGCGGATCACCTGTCCGCGGAACGTGTTGACCAGCGGGAAATACTCGCCCTCGGGATCGCAGATGATGATGTCATCATCGGTCAGCAGAATGACGTTGCAGATCTCACGCTTTGCCGCGAACGATTTGCCGGAGCCTGGTGTGCCCAAAATCAGTCCATTGGGATTTTTCAGTTTCTTGCGATCCACCATGATCAGGTTATGAGAAAGGGCGTTCAATCCGCAATACAGCGCCTCGCCGCCGGACTGAAACAGCTCCTGCGAGGTAAAAGGAATGAAAATCGCGGTGGACGAGGTCGTCAGTCCGCGCTGAATTCTGATTTTGTTGAGGCCCAGCGGCAGGCAGGAAACCATGCCGTTTTCCTGCTGAAAGTCCAGCGGAACCAGCTGGCAGTTGTGTTGCTGGGCAAGGCTCTGCGCCTGTTTGACGTTGAGGGCAAGCTGTTTCTTGTTGTTTGCCGTGTTCATCACCAGAAATGTAATGAGGAACATGCGCTCGTTGCGGCTCTGCAAATCTTCCAGCAGCTTCTTTGCTTCGCCGCCGTAGGTGGCCAGATCGGACGGAATGATGTCCATATCATATCCGGCACGGACGGCCTTCTTCTGTTCCTCGATCTTCATCTTATCGAGGTCGGTGATCTTGCGTTTGACATCCCGGATGGCTGCTACCTGGTCGATGGCCTGAATGTGCAGGGACACGACGAGGCTGGATTCCATAGCGAGGAAATCCGCAAGGCAGCGGTCGTTGAGGTCGGAAGCCAGAATCGAAAAGAAACCGACTGCCGCCTGCTTCTTTCCCATGCCAAAGCTGCGCTTTTCGCGGAAATCAAAGCTGGATGGCGCGATGAAGTCCTTGGTAGAAAGGCCGGAGGGCGGGAGCCACTTCCAGTCGAACAGGAAAGGTGCTTGGGTGTCCATGTGAAACATGTCATGCATGAGCTTCAGCCGCTCACGCCCGTCAAGCGGAGATGCCGCAACGCCCAGCCGCTTGAAATTGTTCAGCAGATCAATCTCGATGCGATCCAGCCGCGGCTTGGCCGTCTTGATATTGTCTGCTTCGATACCGAAGGTGATGAACTTGGTCTTGGTCAGGCCGTTGTTGCCCTTGGCCTGCTGGTTCTGCAGCATTTCCGCATACTCGTGCCGGATTTCATTGTTGCCGTCATCTTTGTCGGGAATCAGGATGCTCTGCTCAAAGGATTCCGTGCTGGCAGTCAGGTCGAGGAACGAAAACTGCAGGTGGATGCTGCTGTCAAAATAGTTGAGGAAATCGCACCAGCCCTCGAAGATTGCCGTCTTGTCGTCGTTCTGCGCGAGCTGATAATTGATGTCCTGAAATTGAATGGTCTTGGTGTAATACTGATCCGAGACGCGGCAGATGCCGTCCGGCCACATGCGCTGATAGGGAATAGTGTCCTGCGCGGAATACGATCCCTTCTTTCCCTTCTGCTGATTCCGGGCCATGAGCGACTTGAGCTGCTGCTTTTCTGCGCGCGTCAGCTTGATCTTGTTAGTGCGGTGATTTGCCATGAAGGATTTTCTTCACCTCCCGCCTTGTGCGGATATTCTGGTCGATGGTTGCATAGAAGTTTTCGGTCTGGTACACCCTCGTGCGGGGACGGACGAAACGCGCCTGAATATAGTGCTGCAGAAGCACCTCAAGCGGCTGCCCGTGCTGCTCATAGATGGCGAACATGAAAAAAGGCATCATGGCCGCGATCATGATCAGAGCAGCCATGCTGGAACCCATGGTGTCCTTGGTTACAAAAAACAAAGGCACGCCGACGAGCGCGCCCAGACCGAAGCAAAAGACCTGACGCTTGGTCAGGTTAAACAGGAACTTGGTTTTGACCCTTGTCAGGTCCTTGGGAACGGGCACATATGCCATGTGAATTCTCCTTTCCTGCGGCAAAGTTGTTGCTGCTGCCAACTGTGATTGACCCTCTGAAAGGGCATGGACCGTCTTTGCGGCAGATGCTTGCCGGTCTGACTGCGGCTTCCCTGCCGCTTGGGTTTTCGTTTTCGCAGTACATTGTGCCGCTTCTGGCTTTGGCTGTCCGGTACATGAACAGCAGATGAATGATTTCTGGTGTTTTTGCTCATGGCGTTCTCCTCATGAGGCTCAATGGGCATTGAAGATGGATTTTGCGACGCTGCTGCTCTTGAACAGCGTGAAGCACAATAGCACCGTATATCCGATGCACGTCCAGAGCGCCGTACTCACATCGCTGTCCACGCTGATATTCTGCACCAGCACTGCGTAAATGCCGACGCAAACCATGATAAGAAATGCCTG
>CAKTZR010000021.1 GCA_934636105.1 uncultured Clostridia bacterium | reverse complement strand
GAGCGGCCACAATGTCAGCCACTCCAACCGCAAGAGCAACCGCGTTTGGCTGCCGAACACCCAGCGCGTTCGCGTGACCGTTGGCGGCACTGTTCGTCACATGAACGTGTGCACCCGTTGCCTGCGCAGCGGCAAAGTGGAGCGCGCGCTGTAATCAGCTTGCCTGCTCCGTATGGTTTGAGCGCAAAATTGCACCCCATCTGTGGATGGGGTGTTTTTTTGTATGTTTCTGTCAGGCCGCTTTGCCCGTCAGCAGGCGAAGCAGCGCCCGCAGAAATTTCGGCGGCTTGATGCAAACCATTCGAACGCTCATGTTCTTTTCCTCCCTTTCATCGCAGAAGCAGCAGCCCCGCCGCCGCCAGCGCCACACCCAGCGCAATCAGAAAAAACTCCATCGGCAGGCACAGAAACACAATCAGCACCCCGGAAAGCACCAGGAGGACGCCCGCCATCTGTCTGACCCTGCCGCACACGCGCATCCCCCTCCTGCCCTTATCCTATGCAGTTTGCCGCTGCAGATGACCTCATTTGATCGCGCCGAGCAGCAGCGTCGCCAGACCGACGACTACCGAACCGCCAATGCCATACACCAGCACCGGCCCGGCCAGCGTGAACATCTTCGCGCCGATGCCCATCACCAGTCCCTCGCGGCGAAACTCCATCGCGGGCGATACGACGCTGTTTGCAAAGCCCGTGATGGGCACGATACTTCCCGCGCCCGCATATTTGCCGATTTTATCGTATACGCCCAGCCCGGTCAGCAGCGACGCGATGAAAATCAGACAGATGCTCGTCGCGGTCGAAGCGCTCTGCATCCCCCATTTCAATCCATAGGAAAATACATCGTTGATGAGCTGCCCCAGCACGCAGATCACGCCGCCGACCCAGTATGCGCGAAAAATGCCCTGCGCCATGTCGCTTTTCGGGGACAGCCGCTCCACCAGCTTTTGATATGCCTGCGCGCGTTTATTCTGCATCCTGCCCACCTCTTTCGTGGCGGATATGCAGCCCATCCGGCGGCCTGCGGGCGCGGCTCTCCCGCGAACCGGGACGCGCAACCGCCTGTAAGGCGTATGGAATCAAATTCTGCCGATTTTTTCCTTTTTCCATGTTCAAACCTCCGTTTCGTCCGGCTTTAGTCTGATCGAAAGCGCATCGCGCTATTCCGAAAAAATTTTTTTCGCGAAAGGTGTCAGATTTCGTCATTTAATCCGTCTAATATAGTGAAGACGCTCGAAAAAAGGAGGCCGCTCACTTGAAACGCATCTTGTTCCTTTTCCTGTTCGTTATGACGCTTTTCTCCGCCGCCTGCGCCGAGGAAACGCTGATTCCGCCGCTCGACGCCGCCAAGGCGTATCCCGCCGTCGTGGGCGGCTATACCTCCGATACGCATTATCAGGACGATACGCTGGAGGTTTCTCTGACCACCGACCGATATCTGGATTGCGACATCTGGATCGCCGAGGTGCGCATCAGCAATCCCGGCCAGATTCGCTCGGCGTTCTGCGGCGCTTACACCTCCGGCAAAACGGCGGGCGCGGACAAGATCGCCCGGCGTGTCGGCGCAGTGCTGGCCTGCAACGGGGATTACTGCAATTTTCACCCGGATACAGGCGTAGTCATTCGCAACGGCAAGCAATACCGCAAGCGCCCCAATAAAAAGAACGACGTGCTGCTCATCGATACCAGCGGCACAATGCGCGTCGTCGTTTCGCCGACCAAGGACAGCTTTAACACGGTTTATGACGAAATGGGCGGTCCGGCGGAAACCGGCGGCACGATTCTCCACGCGCTTACCTTCGGCCCGGCGCTGATTCAGAACGGCGAATTTGCGCACGATCATTTTGTCCGCCCGGATAACGGCCATCGCTCGCTGGCACAGCGCATGGTGATTGCCCAGCGCAAACCGATGAGTTTTCTGCTAATCGCCTGTTCCGGCCCGGAAAGCAGGGATTCCCGCGGCATGACGCTCGACGAAATGGCGCAGTATGTCATGACGCTGGATGTGACGACGGCCTATAACCTCGACGGCGGCAGCTCCGCAACGCTCGTCTTTGACGGCGAGAAAATCAACTCTCTGGATACCGGCAAAACCCGCGCCGTTTCGGATATCCTCTATTTCAGCACCGCCGTGAACCCCTCCTGACCGCTGCGCGCATACAAGCGAAGCCCGCCGCTCGCACCCGGATGAAACAATTTCCCATGGGTTAAAAAAAATTGTAAAATTGCCTTGCTTTTTCTGAAACGACGTGCTATAATAAGTTCTGCTGATTATTGAATACACCTGAGGAGGTGAATTCCTTTGCCGAACATTAAGTCTGCTATCAAGCGCGTCAGCGTGATTGAGCACAAGACCCTCCGCAACAAGATGGTCAAGTCTGCTACCAAGACCGCGATCAAGAAGTTTGACGCCGCCACGGCCACCAAGACCGCGACCGCTGAAATGCTGAGCTCCGCCTCTTCTGCTGTCGATAAGGCCGCTGCTAAGGGCGTTATCTCTAAGAATGCTGCGAACCGTGAAAAGGCGCGCATGGCCCGTGAGCTGGCCAAGGCCGAGTAAGTTTTATCTCAGTCTTTCTTCCCTCCCGTTCGGGAGGGTTTTTTTGTTATAGAAATGATGGGGCGCTGCCCCAAACCCAGCCAGAAAACCAAGTTTCTGATCTTTCCTCCCTGATTGCGGAGCAATCAGATATGGGAGGTGAAGGAACCTCAGGTTCCTTCCGGGGTTTGGGGCAGCGCCCCATCGTTCCCTTACGAGAACATCTTTTCGAGTTCTTCGTATTTTTCGTGCGTAATCAGCGCGTCCTGCGTCGTGCCGACCAGATGCACCACATACGTCCAGCGCCCGTAAGGCGTGATGTTGTCGATCACGTTCAGGTTGATGATGTACGACTTGTGGCAGCGGAAGAAAATCTTCGGATCAAGCCGCGCTTCCACATCGCCCAGCGCTTCGCTCGTCTCAAAGCGCCGCCCGCCTGTTGCATAAAGCACGGTCGAACGGTTTTCGCGCTGAACCAGCAGGATATCCGACTGGTTGATGAAGTTCACGCCCTCTTTGTGATGCAGCATGATGCGCCCGCTGCTCGCCCCTCTGGCCGGAATCGTCTTGAGATGCTCCTCCAGCTTTTCCGCCTGCTCGCTCTGGGGCTGCGCGCGCCCGCCGATGACCTGACGAATGCGCTCCAGCGTCTTCATCACGCGCTCCACCTTGAACGGCTTCACCATATAATCAAACGCGTAGACCTCAAACGCCTGCGCCATATAATCGTCGTGCGCCGTCGCAAACACGAGGATGGTGCGCGGGTCGGTATCCTGAATCGCCTTGGCGCATTCCAGACCCGTCATGCCCGGCATTTCCACATCCAGAAAGCAGACCTGCGGCTTGTATTGCTCCACCAGTTTCAGCAGATCCGGCCCGTTGTCGGCCTCGGCGCACAGGGTAAAGCCGTCGGCTTTTTCGATCATCTTGCGCATAATCATGCGCATGCCCGGCTCGTCGTCCGCAATGACGACGCGAATCGGTTCGCTGTTCACGCTCATCTTCCCCGTTTCATCCGTCTGACCGCCGCCCGCTCGGCAGGGCGCGTCAGAATCTCGCTCATGATGACGCCGCGCAGCACGTCGCTTTGAAACGCTGCCCGCCGTGCGTCTTCTTCTGTCGGCTCATCTTCATCGTCAAGCGGCGGACGTTTCGGCGCGGAACCGGCGTGACAGGGGTCTTCGCCCTCGCCCGCCTGTTCCATCGTCTGTTCATCCACCTGATGCAGATGGATGCGCGGCGCGTCCTCGCTGTCGCAC
The DNA here is from genome assembly GCA_934636105.1 of uncultured Clostridia bacterium. Taxonomy (GTDB): domain Bacteria; phylum Bacillota; class Clostridia; order Christensenellales; family Aristaeellaceae; genus Ventricola. The sequence continues at coordinate 45,572 of CAKTZR010000021.1, read as the reverse complement.
GGGTCGTCGAAGGTCTCCTCCTCCGGCGCTTTCATGAACACGCGCGCGCTTTCCTCCGCCGTTTTCTCCTCGGGTTTGCTCAACGGCACAACCTTTCGCGTCTGGACTTGTTTTGGGCCTGAGCCTTTTTTCTTCTTTTTTTGACCGCCCGCAACGACCTGCACAAAGACAAAGAACGCGGCAACGAGCAGATACAGCAGCGCTTCACCCATTTTTCGCGTCTCTCCCTTCGCGGCTTACTTCTTGCGCGGCGTGTTCGCGCCGTCGCCCATGGAAGCGATCGAATCGCGCATGGCCGTGTCGGCGATGGTGTTCTTCATCTCGTAATAATCCATCACGCCCAGCTTGCCCTCGCGCAGCGCGGCCGCCATGGCGCGCGGCACCTCCGCCTCGGCTTCGATGACCTTCGCGCGCTGTTCCTGCGCGGCGGCCTTCATTTCCTGCTCGCGGGCGACGGCCATCGCGCGGCGCTCCTCGGCCTTGGCCTGCGCAATGCGGCGGTCGGCTTCGGCCTGATCCATTTGCAGCTGCGCGCCGATGTTGCGGCCTACGTCCACATCCGCGATATCGATGGACAGAATTTCAAACGCCGTGCCCGCGTCCAGACCCTTGCTGAGCACAGTGCGGCTGATGAGGTCCGGGTTCTCCAAAACGGCCTTGTGCGTCTCCGCCGAGCCGACGGTCGTGACGATACCCTCGCCGACACGCGCGACGATCGTTTCCTCGCCCGCGCCGCCAACCAGACGCTCGATGTTCGCGCGCACAGTCACACGTGCCTTCGCGCGAAGCTCGATGCCGTCCTTTGCAATCGCGGCGACGACAGGCGTTTCGATGACCTTCGGGTTGACGCTCATCTGCACGGCCTGCAAAACGTCGCGGCCCGCCAGGTCGATGGCGCACGCTTCCGGGAAATCCAGCTTGATGTTCGCGCCACGCGCGGTAATCAACGCGGTAATCACGCGGTCGAGATTGCCGCCTGCGAGGTAATGCGCTTCCATCTTGCTGATCTGCATATTCAGACCGGCTTTTTCCGCCTTAATCAGCGGCCCGACGATTTTTGCCGGGGGTACGCGGCGAATGCGCATGCCCATCAGCGTGAAGATGGAAACATGCACACCGGAAGCCAGCGCGGAAATCCACAGATTCAGCGGCACAAAACGCAGGAAAACCAACACCACCAGAATGATGGCCACAATCAAAATCGCGCTTTCCACAACCATTTTCTTTTCCTCCCATTCCTTCGTCCATTTGGTTTATATCGCCTTGACGACGATTTTTCCACCCTCGACGCGCACGATGCGGATCGGCGTGCCGTTTTCTATGAATTCTCCCTCAGTCACGACGTTCAGCCGCACACCGTCAAAATCGCCAATGCCCGAAGGCCGCAGCACGCTGATTGTCCGGCCCTCGTGGCCGACGAGCACCTGCATATCCTGCTGCTGATCGCCCAATTCGTCTTTCTGATGCAGAAACAGCTTGGATTTGCCCACGTCGCCCTTCGCTGCCGAACGCAGAAGCCACGAAATCAGCACCGCCAGCACCGCGATAATCACCAGCAGCACGGCAACCGCCGTCAGCGCGCCAAAGTGTCTGGCCGCCATGATCGTGCCCACGCCGATCAGCGCAATACCCGATACGCCCGGCAGGCCGAACCCCGGCAGAAAGATCTCCACAATCATCAGTCCCATGCCCAGCAGCACGCACAGCGCCATCGGCAGATTTTCAAGAATAAACTCCATCTTCTTCCCCCTTCCTTTATGCCGAGCATATCACATGTCCGGCCGGAAAGAAAGCCCTTTTGTTTCAATTATACATTTCGGCGCTCTAAAAAGCAGACTGCGCGCTGTTTTCGATGGATTAAAAAGCGTTTTTACGCAGAATTTCGGCCAGCTTGCGCACATCCTGTTCATATACAGGCGCAAGCGCACGGTTATAAATCAGGCTCGCCGGATGATACAGCGCAAAAAGCGGCCTGCCCGTTTCGCCCGCCGTCATCAGCTGGCCGTGCGCCTCGCCAATGGTCAGGCGGCTGTTCGTGACGGCCTGCAGGGGCACATTGCCCAGCGTCGCAATGACGCCCGGATTCACGCGCGCGATTTCCGCCATCAGCCACGGGCGGAACAACGCGATTTCTTCCTTCGTCGGCGGCCGATTGCTCAAGCGTCCGGTCGCGCCCGTTTGGGTCGGGCGGAATTTGACGACGTTGGAAATGTAGATTTCCCCGCGCACCAGCCCGACCAGCTCCAGAAAGTGATCGAGATTCTTGCCCGCCTTGCCGACAAAGGGCCGCCCCTGCAAGCTCTCCTGTTCGCCCGGCGCTTCGCCGATGAGCATCAGCTTCGGGTTCTGCGGCCCTTCGCCGAAGACCAGCGCGTTTTCCCTCCCCGGCATCACGCCTGCAATCAGGGCTTTGAGCGCTTCCCGCTCCTTTTGCTCCTCCATCAGCCCGCCTCCGTTTCACTCGGATATGCATTCAATTCGATCAGCTTATCGCGAATGGCCTGAAAATCCGTCCAAGCAGGGCGCTTCTTGTCCGCGTCGCGCAGCAGCGCCGCCGGGTGATACGTCGGCATGAACCATACGCCTTTTTTGAGCTGCCAAACGCCGCGGTCGCGCGTGATGCGCATGTCGTCGCCCAGCAGCGCCCGCGTCGGGGTCGAGCCGAGACAGACAATCACCTTCGGCCGCACCAGCGCAACCTGCTGGCGCAGATAATCCATACAGGCGGCACGTTCATCCGGTTCGGGCACGCGGTTCTGCGGTGGCCTGCACTTGACGATGTTGCAGATGTAGACCTGCTCCCGCTTCAGCTCAATGGCGGCGAGCATCTTATCGAGCAGTTGTCCCGCCGCGCCGACAAACGGACGGCCGGATAAATCCTCCTGCTGCCCCGGCCCTTCGCCGATAAACATCAGCGGCGCATGCAGGTTGCCCTCGCCGAGCACCACGTTCGTTCTCGTCTGACAGAGCCTGCATTTTTCGCAGGCAAAAACCGCTTCCGTAAGCGTTGGCCACGATGTGTTCACGCCGTCCGCCTCCCGTTTTTTACTTAGTATGTCATCCGTCATTCGTATGCGCCTTATCAAAAAAGCGGGCTGAACCCGCCCTTTTTATTTTCCGATAATCACGGCGTCCGTGATGTTATCCGATATATCGGCAAAAGTCATCGCCAAATCCTGCCGCAGCCACGAAAAGAGACTGCCCAGCATGAGCAGCAGCACGACAATCGCCAGCGCGGCGGCGGCCACGCCAAACACGTCCATCACGCCGGCCGCAACGCGAAAGCCGATCTGGCTCTTTTTTTTCTTTTTCAAGCGTTCCGCCCCTTTTCGCCTTTTCTCTGTTCCTATTGTAGCAAAAACAATCTTGCGCTGTCAAGGACAGGCAAAGGATTACAAATAATCCATCCATGCGCCGGGTTCTTCGTCGCGCCCGGTCAGCGCGCCGTGGTCGAGCAGATACTCAAAATCGTGCTGGCGGAGCGCCTCATAGGTCACAATCGCCACGGAATTGGACAGATTCAGGCTGCGCGCGCCCTCGATCATCGGGATGCGGATACAGCGGTCATACACCCGTTCCAGCAGGTTTTCCGGCAGGCCGCGTGACTCCCGGCCAAAGACGAGAAACACGTCTTTCGGATATTCCACCTGCGCATAGCTTTTCGGCGCTTTCGTACTGGCATAAAAGAACGGCGCGTTCGGATACGCCGCGAGCACCTCGCCGAAATTCTCATGCACATGCACCTTGACCAGCGGCCAGTAATCCAGCCCGGCGCGCTTCAAATATTTATCCTCCAGGCTGTATCCCAGCGGCTTAACCAGATGCAGTTCGCTGCCCGTCGCCGCGCACGTGCGCGCAATATTGCCGGTGTTCTGCGGAATTTCCGGCTCGACCAACACAATATGAATCATCGTTTCCACCCTCGTCTGTTTCTTGTGCCCTATTGTATCGCAATTCACGCAAAAGCGCAAGGCATACAAAAATGGGGCTTGACAAGGGATTCAATCGTCCGTATAATACACCCATACGCGACGATGGGAACAAGTAAGCCCGTTCTTTTCGTTTCAGAGAGCCGCCGGTCGGTGCGAGGCGGCAGCGAAAAACGGGCTGAATACATCCCGGAGCACGGCTCCAAACGCCCTTTGGGTCAGTAGGCGGCCGCCGGTACGCCGGATACAGCGTGCAGCCCGTGTCTGCGGGCGGCTAAGGAGGCTTTCAGCAATGGAGCCTTGAACGGAAGTGGTACCGCGTGTTTCACGCCTTCCCGATTGCAATCGGGAGGGCGTTTTTTTGTGGGCAGCGCCGCCCTTCCCGTCCATCATCTGCCCGAATTAAAGGAGGAACATCACCATGGCTCAACACGTTCTCGACCTGCTCAAGGAGCGCGGCTTTATCGCGCAGATGACCTTTGAAGACGAGCTTTACGAGCAGCTCAAAAATCCGACCACGTTCTACGTCGGCTTCGACCCGACTGCCGATTCCCTGCACATCGGCCACTACATCCCGATTATGGCGATGGCGCACATGCAGCGCGCGGGCCATCGCCCCATCGCGCTGATGGGCGGTGGCACGGCGATGATCGGCGACCCCTCCGGCAAGACCGACATGCGCAAGATGATGACCGTCGAAACCATCGACAACAACGTCGCGCACATCAAACAGCAGATGAGCCGTTTCCTCGATTTCTCCGAGGGCAAGGCTATCATCGCCAACAACGGCGACTGGCTGCGCAACCTGAACTTCATCGAGTTCATGCGCGACATCGGTTCCATGTTCTCCGTTAACAAGATGCTCACCGCCGAATGCTACAAGGCGCGCATGGCGACGGACAACGGCCTTTCCTTCCTTGAATTTACCTACATGCTCATGCAGTCTTACGATTTTCTGGAGCTGTTCAAGACCTACGGCTGCCGGCTCGAAATGGGCGGCAACGACCAGTGGAGCAACATGCTCGGCGGCGCGGATCTGATTCGCCGCAAGGAGCACGAGAGCGCGTTCGCCTGCACCTTCCAGCTGCTGCTCACCCACGACGGCCGCAAGATGGGCAAGACCGAAAAGGGCGCCCTCTGGCTCGATCCGGCCAAGACCAGCCCCTACGATTTCTACCAGTACTGGCGCAACGTGGACGATCAGGATGTCGAGAAGTGTCTCGGCCTGCTGACCTTCCTGCCGATGGACGAGGTTCGCCGTCTCGGCGCGCTCAAGGACAGCCAGATCAACGAAGCGAAAAAGGTGCTCGCCTACGAGGTCACCAAGCTCGTTCACGGCGAGGAGGAAGCTGAGAAGGCGCAGGAAGCCGCCGCTTCTCTGTTCGGCGGCGCGGCGATGGGCGGTTCCATCCCGACGACCGAAATCACCGCGGCCGACCTTGAAAAGGATGCGCGCGTCACCACGCTGCTCGTCACCTGCGGCCTTGCGCCGTCCAATTCTGCGGCACGCCGTCTGGTCCAGGGCGGCGGCGTGAGCCTTGGCGAGGACAAAGTCACCGACGTGAACGCGGTTGTGACGGCGGAAATGATCCCGACCGACGGTCTGATGCTGCGAAGCGGCAAGAAGAAGTTCCACCGCGTCGTGCTCAAGTAAGCCATGCCCGCTTCACTTTCGTATAAAACGCTGCGCGAGGAAAACAGCGCAGAGTTTATCATCAATAAGTCGCGCTTCATTGGTTACGGCTGTCCCTGTGAAACAGAGGAAGAAGCGCTGGCTTTCCTCGCCCGCATCCGTCAAAAGCATAAAGATGCGACGCATAACTGCTATGCGTATATCATCGGGCTCAATTCCGGCATCATGCGGTATAGCGACGACGGTGAGCCGGGCGGCACGGCGGGTCTGCCGATTATCGAAGTCATGAAGGCGCGCGGCGTGGTCAACTGCGCCGTCGTCGTCACGCGGTATTTCGGCGGCATTCTGCTCGGCGCGGGCGGGCTTGTCCGCGCATATGCGCAGGGCAGCAAAACTGCGCTCGACGCGGCAGGCGTGGTCGTGATGGAAAAAAGCGCATGCTACATGGTCGAGGTGGATTATTCCACGTGGCAGCGGCTGGAATACTTTCTCCGCGCTGCCCCGGTCATCATCGAACAGACCGAGTTTGGCGCAAGCGTCGTCTGTACGCTGATGGTGCGCGTTAGGGATGAAGAAAATCTTCTTTCCGAAATCACGCGCGTCACAGACGGTAAGGCGGAAACCCTGGAGGACGGCACGCTGTTTTATCCGTGGCCGGCTTAACTCCTTCAGTCGGCTTCGCCGACAGCTCCCTCAAAGAGGGAGCCATTGATGCGACATACCCAGCCTTGCAAAAATCCGCAAGAAGTATGCTGCTTCTTTCCTTAAACTACAAAACAGGCATCCGTTTGTTTCAAACATTCGGATGCCTGTTCTTTATTTTTCCACCTTCACCACAGGCCGCACATACTTCCAATACCGCTTACAGTCATGGAAAAAGTAGAACACGCGTTCCGGCGTGAGATCGAGCCGATAACCGCTCTTTTCATAGTCAAAATCCTTCATGGCCTGTTCCATCTGCGCTTCAACAGCGGCGTTTTCCGTTTCAAAATCAAACGGCCCGTGCTCAAAGACGATGTATTCGCCCTCCGGCACATCCATCATGCGCATCTGCGGCGGGATTTCGCCGTCATAGTCCATCGGCAGCCGCACACCGTAAGCCTCCGCAAGCGGAATACCCCAGCTGCAAATGCGCCCGGTCGGTTCGTTGATGAAGCCCATCACCTGCCCCGCGCCGCTGTCCTCCTCGCCGCCGCCCATGTCGTCGAGCTTGCCCTTGATGCTCGCCAGCAGACCGCAGATCGTCGCGCAGTCCTGCCCCGGAATCCGGCTCTGCTTCTGCCAGAAGTCATAATAACCGACGCTTTCGTAATTGCGGATGTGCAGAAATTTGTGCGCCGGAATCGTCACGAAATACGTCTTAACCTCGCCCTGTTTGACCATACCTGTTCCTCCTATGCCTAAAAGATAGCAGTCAAAGGGACGAAGCACGGTTCGCAGCACAACCGGCCGGGGATGCGTCCGATAAGCGCTGGGCGTTATGCCATAGGCCGCCTTGAATGCACGCGTGAATGCCTCATGAGACGAAAAACCGTATTTCACCGCAATATCGAGCAGCCCGCTTTCGCTGTCGCGCACCTCGCGGAGCGCGAACGCCAGCCGTCGATTGCGCAGATACTCGCCCAGCTGCATGCCGGATATCGCCCGGAATTGGCGCGAAACGTAAAACTTTGAATAGCCCATCCGTTTGGAAAGCCGCTCCAGCGTCAGCGTCTCGCCGTCCTGCTGTTTGATGCAGCGGTCGATTTCATCCACCAGCGCCTGTATGTTTCTCGCCCATTCGTTCATGACCGTGCTCCCCCCTTTGCATGGCCTTATGATACGCCGATTGCGCGCCATCCGCTTGATTTTGCTTGCTGTTTTGCGTCCAATCAGCCTGCAACCCTTGCGGTCTGGTTTTTCAGCCACGCATCCAGCACGGCAAGGTCATCGTTCGTATGGAACCAGTGCGCCGAAACGCCGCTGACAGTCAGTTCGCAGTCATTTTCTTTCACAAAAGTTTGCATATCTGCAAGGCCCGTCAAATCGTCCTTCGCGCCGTAGAGGATCGCCGTTTTGCAGGCTGTTTTCGCCGGGTGAAGCGCAACAAACGTGTAATCCGCCCACCAATAGACCTGACCGACCGCGGTCTGTATTCGTCCGGCCTTCTTGAGTGCTTCGGGCGTGATGGCGTCGCGGCGCATCATCGCTTCGATGGTCTTGACCATTGCGACGGTCGGCGACAACAGCCACGCAAAGACCGGCGGTTTGTTTGCCGTTGCAGTCAAACCGATATACGCACCCATACTCACGCCAAACAGACCGACGGTCTGCCAATGTTCATGTGCATACGCCCAGATTTTCTGCGTATCCTCCACGCACTGCGGCATGGTGCAGGGCAGTTCCCGCCCCTTTCGATCGCCGTGTTCCGGCAAATCGAAGCTGAGCACCTGCCATCCGGCCTGCACGGCAAATTCCGCCAGATGCGCCGTGGCGGTATCCGTTTTACTCGCCATATTACCATGAACGGCGACGATCACGCGGGCGCTGGGCAGGCCCCAGACACAGGCGGGAATGCCGTCGATTTCGATTCGTTTACAGATCATACAATAAACCAGCTTTCCATGAGTCAGAGATCGCTTCGCGGCGATTGAAAGCATCTGATTACAGAAAAAGACATGCCAAACGGAATGTCCCCGTCTGACATGTCTTTCTTGGATTCAATTAGACCGGCATGGTCTTATTGTCCTTATTGAGCATCGTGGAATCGATCTTCGTCTGATGCGCAGAGCGATACTCAAAGAACTTCGGCGCGACCTTCGGGAACAGGGCGTAGCTGAGCACGTCCTCCTCGCAGGTGGCCTGATCGCGGATTTCCTCGCGATACTTATCCATTTCCGGCTTGAGCAGGTCGGCCGGGCGGCAGGTGATGACCTTGTCGTTGCCGATCGCCATCTTGCGGACTTCCTCGTTCACCGGAGCCGGGAGCTTGCCGTACTCGCCGCGCAGCAGGCCCTTAGACTCGTTCGGGAAGGTCTTATAGCGGCCGAACAGCACGTTCATAACCGCCTGCGTGCCAACGATCTGAGAGGTCGGCGTAACGAGCGGCGGATAGCCGAAGTCCTTACGAACCTGCGGGATCTCAGCCAGCACGTCGTAATACTTGTCCATCGCGTTGAACTGCTTGAGCTGGCCGATCATGTTGGAGAGCATGCCGCCCGGCACCTGATACTTCAGGGTGTTGGCGTCCACGCGCAGCACCTTGCTCGGCACGAGCCAGCCGTCCTTCTCCAGACGGGCGGCCACGCCGCGGAAGTGCGTCGCGCACTCGTTCATCAGCTCCATGTCCAGGCACGGGTCGTACTCGGTGCCCTTGAGCGTTGCGCACAGGGACTCGGTCGCCGGCTGGCTGGTGCCCTCGGCCATCGGGCTGAGCGCGGTATCCACGATATCGCAGCCCGCCTCAATCGCCTTGAGGATGGTCATTGCGCCGGTGCCGGCGGTGTTGTGGGTGTGCAGGTGAATCGGCAGCTTGGTGGTCGCCTTGAGCTTCTTGACGAGGCTGTACGCTTCATACGGAAGCAGCAGGTTGGCCATATCCTTGATGCAGATCGCATCCGCGCCCATCTGCTCGATCTCCTTAGCCAACTTGAGGAAGTATTCCTCGGTGTGAACCGGGCTGATCGTGTAGCTGATGGCGATTTCGCAGTTGCCGCCGTACTTCTTAGTGGACTTGACGGCCTGCTCCAAATTGCGCAGATCGTTCAGCGCATCGAAGATACGGATGATATCAATGCCGTTCTCGATGGACTTCTTGACGAACTCATCGACCACGTCATCCGCATAATGCTTGTAGCCGAGGATGTTCTGGCCGCGGAACAGCATCTGCAGCTTGGTGTTGGGCATCGCCTTGCGCAGCGCGCGCAGACGCTCCCACGGATCCTCGTTCAGGAAACGCATGCAGGAGTCGAACGTCGCGCCGCCCCAGCACTCCAGAGAATAGTAGCCGATCTTATCCAGCTTGTCCGCGACGGGCAGCATCTCCTCCAGGCGCATACGGGTTGCGGCCTGAGACTGATGCGCGTCGCGCAGAATGGTATCGGTGATAAGCACCTTTCCCATTGCTTATTCCTCCTTATTGTCTGTCCCGATTTTTCGGGAAGGCGGCATTCCCTCACGCCGGAAAGAATGCCGTTTTGCTTTTCAAACGTTTGAATCATTCAAATCGCTGTCCGTGTATGCCATGCACAGCTTCGCTCGCGTGTGCAAAGCCTTTCACTTTCCGCAAACTTCGGCGGAAGTGAAGCCAGCCTCAGGCCGGTTAGCCGAACATCGAGATGAACACACCAGCCGCAACCGCAGAGCCGATAACGCCGGCCACGTTCGGGCCCATTGCGTGCATCAGCAGGAAGTTGCTCGGGTTCTCCGCCTGACCAACCTTCTGGGAAACACGCGCGGCCATCGGCACGGCGGAAACGCCGGCAGAGCCGATCAGCGGGTTGATCTTGCCGCCGGAGAGCTTGCACATCAGGTCGCCCAGCAGAACGCCGCCGGCCGTGCCGCCGCCAAAGGCGAACACGCCCATCGCGATGATCTTGAGGGTCTGCGGCTGCAGGAAGGTCTCGGCCTTCGCGGTCGCGCCGACCGTCACGCCCAGGAAGATGGTGACAATGTTCATCAGCTCGTTCTGCGCGGTCTTGGAGAGACGATCCGTCACGCCGGACTCCTTAAACAGGTTGCCCAGCATCAGCGCGCCAATCAGCGGCGCGGCGCTCGGCAGCATCAGGGAGACCAGCACGGTAACCACGATCGGGAAGACAATCTTCTCGGTCTGGGAGACGGTGCGCAGCTGACCCATGACGATCTGGCGATCCTTCTTGCTGGTCAGCGCCTTCATGATCGGCGGCTGAATGACCGGAACCAGCGCCATGTACGAATACGCGGCAATGGCGATCGGGCCCAGCAGACCCGGAGCCAGCTTGGTGGTGACATAGATTGCAGTCGGGCCGTCCGCGCCGCCGATGATGCCGATGGAACCGGCTTCGGCCGGCGTGAAGCCCAGCAGCAGGGCAACGATGAACGCCAGGAAGATACCCAACTGAGCGGCAGCGCCGAGCAGCAGGCTCATCGGGTTGGCGATCAGCGGACCAAAGTCGGTCATCGCGCCGACGCCCATGAAGATGAGCGGCGGGAAGATGCCCAGCTTAACGCCCTGATAGAGGTAATAAAGCAGACCGCCGTTCTGCTTGATGTACTGATAACCGACCAGCATATCGCCGTTGTAGATCGGGATACCGGCCTTGCCGTGGTACGTCGGGTTGGAGATGATTTCGTAGATCGGCTCATCCATAATGCCCGCCAGCGGCAGATTCGTCAGCAGCATGCCGAACGCAATCGGCATCAGCAGCAGCGGCTCAAACTGCTTGACAATCGCCAGATAGAGCAGCACGAACGAGATCAGAATCATGACCGCGCTCTTCCAGTTGCCCTTGATGATGTCGTAAATACCGGAATCGTTAATCAGGCCCATGATGGTGCCGCCAACGCTGAAGTCGGCCATCGCCTGCTCCACCGTACCGGCGGCGCCCTCCGCTTCCTCATTCACATAGACGGGGATCAGCTGGTCGGAATCGCTGACCAGCGTCACATAGCCGTCACCGATCTCGCCGGTCGCGGCTTCCGCCTGCACGGGGGCAGCGGTCTCCTCGGCGCAAACGGGCAGCGCCGCAAGCATGCAGCACAGCGCCAATCCGAGGATCACACTCAGAATTTTTTTCACAGCGCTTAACCCCTTTGCAGATTATTCGAGCACAACCAGCACGTCGCCGGTGTTGACAGTGGCACCCTTGGCGGCCAGAACCTGCGCCACCTTCGCGTCGTGCGGCGCCATGATCTCGTTTTCCATCTTCATGGCCTCGAGCACGACCAGCACGTCGCCCTTCTTCACAGTGTCGCCAGCCTTGACCTTCACATCCACCAGGTTGCCCGGCATCGGCGCGGTCACCTTTTCACCGGCGACGGCCTTCGGGGCAGCGGCCTTGGGAGCGGCAGCCTTCGGGGCGGCCTTCGGAGCAGCAACGGGAGCGGCGGCCACAGGAGCAGCGCCGGCTTCAACTTCCTCAACGGCAACCTCATAGCTCGTGCCGTTCACGGTGATGACAAAATTACGCATAATGGAGATCCTCCTCGCAAAATTGAATGTTCAGTGAAGCAGCGCCGATTACATGCGGCTGTAAACCTGCTCCTCGCGTCCGGCGCGGTTCCACGCGGGCGCGTTGTTGATGCGGCGAATCGAGCGCACGACAAAGCCCGTCGTGTTCTCCTCGCCCGCCTGCTCCATCGCGGCCGCAACGGCAGCAGCGATGACGGCAATCAGCTCGTCGTCGTCCGTCTCCTCGACAGCTTCCTCCTCCACGGGGGCGGGAGCAGCAGCGGGAGCGGGCGCTTCGGCTTTCTTCTTGCCCTTGCCGCTGGTCATAATCATTTCCATCAGCTTAATCAGACCGATCAGAATAATCAGTCCGACAAAAACCGTGGAGATACCGACCAGTGCAACGGACAAGCCATATTGAAGAATTGCACCCATTCAAACTTCCTCCCCTGATTACAGCGGCATGTTGCCGTGCTTCTTGGGCGGGTTGGAATCGCGCTTGCTGGAGAGGATTTCCAGCGCGGCAATCACCATCTTGCGGCTGTCCGCCGGATCGATCACGTCGTCCACCAGGCCCTCGACCGCAGCGTTCACGCCGTCGGCCACCTCGGCCTCGTACTGCGCCGCCAGCTCCTCGCGCGCCTTGACGGCGTCGCCCTTGCTGGCCATGATCTTATCCTTCCACATGATCTGAATCGCAGCTTCGCCGGTCATCGGGCTGATGACGCTGCCCGGCCACGCATAGGTCATATCAGCGTTCGCGCTGCCGCCCATCGCGACATAAGCGGAACCGATAGCGTTGCCGATCACCAGCGTCACCTTCACGGTCGTCGCTTCGCTGTACGCATAGACCAGCGTGGAAGCCGCGTTCAGCACGGCCATCTGACGCTCGACGGTGTCAAACAGCTTGAGGCCCGTGGAATCCACCAGGGACACCACCGGGATGTTGTAGCAATCCGCAAAGCGGACAAAGCGCGCAATCTTCTTCATGCGGTGGTCGCAGGTGTCGCCCTTGCCGGTGTAGACAAACGCAACCGTGCGGCCCGCCATCTTGCCCAGCGCGGTGACGGCCTGCGTGTGGCCCTTGCCAAACTCCAGCACGGAGCCGGCGTCGGCCAGCGCGGCGATCAGCTCAGCGCCGTCGCAACCCGCTTCGAAGCCTTCCAGACGGCGGTTCATGTCCTCCTCCACGGAGAACGGCGCATCTTCCAGGTTGTTGGCCGGGAGCATGCCCAGCACGGCCTTGGCCTTCGCCATCGCGTCCGCTTCGGTCTCGCAGGCAAAGTGCGCCGCGCCGGTCTTCACCGCCACGTCCGCGCCGCCGAGCTCCTCGGCCTTGATGTCCTTCTTCATCGCAGAAGCCAGAACCTGCGGGCCGGCCATCATCAGCGCGCCGGCCGGCTTGGACACGATCACCACGTCGGAGAGCTTGGCCATCATTGCGGCAGCGCCGACGCACGGGCCAAGCACCATCGCGATCATCGGCACAACGCCGCTCAGGCGGGCCATGTGCGCGAACACATCGGCATACGCCTCCAGCGCCGCCGCGCCCTCGCCCACGCGCGCGCCGTTGCTGTCGCACATGGCGACAACCGGCGTGCCGGTCTTGCGGGCCTGCTCAAGAATCTTGACGATTTTCTTCGCCTGCTTCGCGCCCATCGCGCCGTCCATCACGGCGAAATCCTGCGCAAAGACATAGACCGGACGGCCGTCCACCGTGCCGCTTCCGGCCACGACGCCGGCATCCTGCGCGAGCATGCTCTGCTCGACGAAGCTGCCGCCGTCCAGCAGCATTGCGATGCGCTCGCGCGCAGTCTGCTTGCCGCTCTTTTTCTGTTGCTCAACGCCAGCGGCATTCTCGTCGAGAATGGCCTGCTTGCGCGAGAGCACCTTGTTGAGATCCTGAAGGGTGCTCATTCCACTATCGCCTCCGTAATCGTATAGGGTCTGGCGCACGCCGTCCGAAGACGGCATACAGTCAGATACAATTTATCCCTTTTTCTTTCATTCCACAAATTCTTCCTATTTCCTTCCCCTTTTTTACAAAAAGAAGAAAAAGAAACATTTTTAACCGATTTCGCGCGGCTGTTTCGTGCAAAAGCGTCCAAAGCCGAATTTGTGAAAGTTTTGTCGTAAAGACTTCTGAAGGTCAGCCGTTTTTCTGAATCAGAATCAAATGCGGCGTGCCCGCCTTGGCGGCGATGAAATCGTGGTGCAGCACGTTATAGGCGCGCACGTCCAGCCCCGCCGCCCAGCTGAGCAGCGCGTGCAGCTCCCGCGTGCCCTCCTCATGGCCGGGATAGACGCAGACGCTCACAAAGCCGTCGGGCACAACCAGCTCAAGCGCCGCCCGAACCGCCCGCATCGTCGTCTCTGTTCGGGTGGTGACGGCGTGCTGTGCGCCGGGCAGCCAGCCCAGGTTGAACATCACCACGCGCGGCGAAACCGGCACATGGTCGCGCATCGTCTCGTGTCCGGCGAGAATCAGCGTCGCGCGGCCGCGCAGTCCCGCTTCCTCCAGCCGCGCCGCCGTGCGGTCGAGCGCTTCCTGCTGCACGTCAAAAGCGTAAACGTGCCCCGTTTCGCCGACCAGCCCGCAGAGAAATTCCGTGTCTTTGCCGTTTCCCATCGTCGCATCCACGGCAACGTCGCCCTCTCGCAAAATCTCCTGCATATATCGTGCCGCCAGATGACGCGCGTTTTTGAGGATGAATCGCTCGTCACTCACCGTCCGCCGCCTCCTCGCCGATGTACAGATGCCAATAGCTCACCCGTTCGTTCTGAATGCCCACGTCCAGCCGCGCATCCTCGCCGTCCGCCATCCGGCAGACGTAACGAATTGTCGCTTCGCCGTTCTGCGTCGCCGTCATCTCGGCAAACGGCGGTTCGCCGTAGGCTTCCCCTTCCATATAAAGCACGCCGCCGGACGCATATACGTCCGCGTCGCATCGAAAGCGCCCTGCCGCGTCCTCTGCCGCCAGGCCGACCGCCAGATTGCGCGGTCCGGTCAGACTGCCGCCCGTCACCGTCACGCCGAACACGACTTCCGCGCCCGTCGCTTCATTCAGCCCAAGCTGCACTGCCGCGCCGTCGTAGAGCAGAATGCGGCCGCCGCCCGCGGGGAGCGTCTGCACCTCGTTCGGTTCGCCCAGCGCCTGAATCAGGGCATAGGCTTCCGCGCCAAGCACGCGGCTTCCGTTTACGGTCAAATCCGCTTCGCTGAAAACCGCCGCGCTGCTGGCCGTCAAAACCGCGGCGCTCTGCTGCCTGCCCGCGATCTCCTGCGCCGTCGCCAGCCCCGCCTCGGCCTGCGCCCGCGTGGAAGCCGCCGCCTTCACGCGAATGCCGCTGACGGTATCGCCGTCGATCACATAGGTCAGCGTGTATTCGGTCACGGGTTCGGTCAGGTCATACGTCAGCCATTCCACGCCGTATACGCCGCCCTCGCCCAGATACGCCCAGCACCAGCCGATACCCGTGTCCTGCGTACTCAAAACGGCCAGGTTCGCTTCCGTCTGCGGAATGCTTAACCCGCCGAGCGCGTCATCCAGCGTCATCCCCACGCGAACGCCGCGCGCATCTGTCACCTGCACCGTGCTCACGTCGATTTCTTCAATCTGCGCCGCCGTCGGCTTGCCGCTTGTTGTCGCCTGCACCGTGCCGAATTCATATTCCTGCAAGTATTCTCCCGGCCGCGCGGGGTCAAGCGTCTGCGCCGGGTCATTGATCGGCGTGAGCTGGCCAAGCGCCTGCGCGAACTGCTCCATCCAGCTTTTCGCCTGCTGCGCGTCGTATTCCTGCGCCAGCGCCGCGCCGCCCATCAGCAGAACCGCCGCGCAAAGCGCCGCCATTGTTTTGCAAAACTTCATGGGGTTCAATTCCTCCGCTCTTGTTTTTCATATCGACTTGCTTTTTTTCAAAAACATGGTATCATAGAGCTTGTATCTCAAGGGTGCAATCCGATAACGCTATTATATCAGAATTTGTGCCCGACCGAAAGGAGTTTTTTCCGTGTCTGATCTTCAGCAGGGCTGCGCGCCCAGCGAATGCGGCACCAAGCCCGCGTGCGCCGGATGCAGCCACAATCATAATCAGGCCGCCGAGGAAGTCAAGAAGGAGCCGCCGAAGGTCCGCAAGGTCATCGGTGTGGTCAGCGGCAAGGGCGGCGTGGGCAAGTCCCTCGTCTCCGGCGAACTGGCCGTCATGCTCAGCCGCATGGGCTACCGTGTCGGCGTGCTTGACGCGGACATCACCGGCCCGTCCATCCCGCGGATGTTCGGCATTCACGACAAGGCGTTTGGCGACGGTGAGCGCATCTTCCCCGCCGAAACCGAAAAGGGTATCGAGGTCATGAGCATCAATCTGATGCTCGACAGCGACGATGCGCCCGTCATCTGGCGCGGCCCGGTCATCGCCGGGGCGGTCAAGCAGTTCTGGGAGGACGTGGCCTGGGGCGAGCTGGATGTGATGGTCATCGATATGCCGCCGGGAACGGGCGACGTGCCGCTGACGGTTTTCCAGAGCATCCCGCTGGACGGCGTGGTGGTCGTCTCCACCCCGCAGGATTTGGTCGGCATGATCGTCCGCAAGGCCGTCAACATGGCGAACATGATGAATATCCCGGTGCTCGGCCTGGTAGAGAACATGTCCTATGCGCTCTGCCCGGACTGCGGCAAGCGCATTGAGCTGTTCGGCAAATCCAAGATTGCGCAGGAAGCCGCCGCGCTGCATCTGCCGGTGCTGGCGCAGCTTCCGTTTGACCCGAAAGCCGCGCAGCTCTGCGACGAAGGCAGCATTGAAGCCGTCGAAAATCCGCTGATGGCGGATGCGGCCCGCGCCGTTGCCGGACAGGTGGGGCTGTAATAACTCCTTCCGTCACGGCTTCGCCGTGCCACCTCCCTCAGAGAGGGAGGCTTGATTCTCACGCCAATGTTGCTTACAGATAAAGGCTCCCTCCTTGAGGGAGCTGTCAGCGAAGCTGACTGAAGGAGTTCAACGGGCTTCCCGCCCTATCAACATCAGCATAGAAGCATCTCGTTTTTCTGAATTGAAAACGGGATGTTTTTTTGCTTCTCTTTCTCCTCCATCCATGATATAATGAAAGCAATACAGTTGCAAGGATGCAACGCAAAGGAGATACGCATATGAAGACGAAATTTGGCATTGTCGGCTGCGGTTTTCTGGGCAACATCGTGGCGGACGCGTGGAAAAACGGGCTGCTTGAGGATTATGAGCTGGTCGGCGTGACCAGCCGCTCCCCCGAATCCGCGCAAAAAACAGCGGAAGCTGTCGGCTGCGCGGCCTGTGCGGATGTGGACGCGCTGCTGGCGCTTAAGCCGGAGTATCTTGTAGAAACCGCGTCGGTCGAAGCCGTCCGCGCAATGGCGATTCCGGTTTTGAAGCGCGGCGTGAATCTGGTCGTCATTTCCATCGGCGCGTTTGCCGATTTGGCTTTTTACGAGCAGGTCAGGCAGGCCGCGCGCGAGGGCGGCGCGAAGGTGCATCTGGCCAGCGGCGCGATCGGCGGCTTTGACGTGCTGCAAACCGTCAGCCTGATGGCGCAGGCGCAGAATCTGCCGGAGACGGCAGGCATTGAGACGCACACGGGCGCGCGCGGCTTCCGCAACACCCCGGTCTGGGCGGAACATCTGCTGACCGATACGGAAAAGACCACCGTCTTCACCGGAAACGCCAAGGAAGCCATCGCCACCTTCCCTCGCCGCGTGAATGTCGCTGTCGCCACGTCGCTGGCGACCACCGGGCCGGACATCACGGGCGTGACAATGCACTCCGTGCCCAACTGGGTCGGCGACGACCACCGCATCACGGCGGAGATCGACGGCGTGAAGGCTGTGGTGGACATCTGTTCGAGCACAAGCGCGATTGCGGGCTGGAGCGTTGTGGCGCTGCTGCGCAACCTCGCTTCCCCGGTCGTCTTCTATTGATGGGAGGGCAGACGCATGTTTAACAAGCTGGTTGCCATCGAGCCGGTCAGCCTGATTCCCTCTGCGGAAGAAGCGCTGCACCGTTACGCCCGCGAAGTCGTTCTATTCACCGACGTGCCGAAGGATGACGCGGAAATCATCCGCCGCATCAGCAATGCGGACGCGGTTTTGCTCAGCTACACGTCCCGCATCGGGCGGGCGGTGATCGACGCATGCCCAAACATTCGCTATATCGGCATGTGTTGCAGCCTGTATTCCGAGGAAAGCGCCAACGTCGATATCGCTTATGCGCGCGAAAAAGGAATCCGCGTGCTGGGTATCCGCGATTACGGCGACCGCGGCGTGGTCGAATATGTGCTGCACGAGCTGACGGGCCTGCTCCACGGGTTCGGCCTGCCGATGCTCCGCGACGAGCCGATTGAGATCACCGGTCTGCGCGTGGGCATTGTCGGCCTCGGCGTTTCCGGCAGAATGATTGCGGATGCGCTGGCCTTCATGGGCGCAGAGATTTCGTATTACAGCCGCACCCGCAAACCGGAAGCCGAACAGGCCGGCATGACCTACAAGCCGCTCGATGCGCTGCTCGCCGAAAGCGAAGTCGTTTTCACCTGTCTGAACAAGAACGTGCTGCTGCTTGGCGCGCATGAGTTTGAGCAGCTCGGCGCAGGCAAGGTGCTCTTTAACACCTCCATCGGCCCCGGTTTTGACAGCAAAGCGCTGGAAAACTGGCTGAATCTGCCCGGCACGCATTTCTTCTGCGACACATTCGCCGCGGCAGGCCCCGTTGAGGAGGGCTTCTTCGCCCGCGAAAATGTGCATTGTCCCGGCGTTTCGGCGGGCCGCACCAAGCAGGCGTTCGTTCTGCTCAGTCAAAAGGTGCTGGCCAATATCGAAGCCGCGCTGACTGAATGATCCTAAGCGTCACAAAATCCCCCGCCCGTTTCAG
Organism: uncultured Clostridia bacterium; assembly: GCA_934636105.1. GTDB lineage: Bacteria > Bacillota > Clostridia > Christensenellales > Aristaeellaceae > Ventricola. Next base: position 26,989 of record CAKTZR010000021.1, on the reverse strand, counting down.
ACAGGCAGGGGATTTTCTTTTTCAGAATATAACTTGATATCTGTTTTCTTTCAAAAATCAGTCTTCCAGATTCAGATTGCGGAACGAACCGAGATTGCCTTCTTTCCAATGGCGGCGGCACAGGCTCACATAAGCGGAATTGCCGCCCATCATGATCTGCTCGCCCTCGCGAACGATATGCCCATTCTGCACGCGCGCGTTGAATGTCGCCTTGCGGCCGCACCAGCAGACCGTCTTGATCTCCTCGATGGTATCCGCCCAGCGCAGCAGTTCCCGACTGCCTTCAAACAGCTCGCCGCGGAAATCCGTCCGCAGGCCGTAACAGATGACGGGAATATCCCTCTCGTCAACGATATCCACCAGCTGACGCACCTGTTCGGCGGTCATGAAGTGGCATTCATCGACGATCACGCAGTTCACGTTGGTCAAATCGATCCCGCCCAGTTCTTCAACATATCGGCATTGCGCCACCAACCCGCAGCGGGAGCGCACAACGGTCGCACCGTCGCGATTCTCGATCTTCGGTTTGAGCATGAGCACGTTCTGCCCGCGCTCCCGATAATTATACTGAACCATAACCGCGTTAGCCGTCTTGCTCGACCCCATCGCGCCATATCGGAAATAGAGCTTCGCCATTTGTCCGTTCCCCCTGTTTGTTCACATCCCCTCCATTATACTCTGCGTCTCCGCTTCTGGCAAGAGCCTTTCAATTTCCCGCTTAAAAAATGGACAGATTCCAAGCTCTGTCCATTGCGATGTGCTTAATCGAACCTGGCCTCCATGTAGGCCCGCACGATATCCACGCACTTCTGCTCGCTCATGTGTCCCGTGTTCAGGCACAGGTCATACAGCGCCGCGTCGTGCCACTGGCGGCCCGTGAAATATTTGAAATAATCCGCGCGCCGCTTATCGATCTTCTTGATTTTCTTTTCGGCTTCTTCCAGATTCAGCCCGTCGGTTTCCATCACGCGGCGGACGCAGTCCACCACCGGCGCGGTAACGAACACGTTGAGCACGTTATCCCGCCCGCGCAGGATGAAATTCGCACAGCGCCCGACGATGATGCAGTTGCGCGTCGCCGCCAGCTCGCGAATGATCTTCGCCTGATAGCGGAACAGATTTTCGTTGGAGATGAAGTCGTCGCTGTCCGGCGGGATGACCTCGCCCGTGTAAACCTCGCGCGCGATGCGGAACAGCGGGAGATGCTGCTTTTCATCCGCCTGATTGAACAGTTCTTCGCTGATGCCGCTCTCGTCCGAAGCGATCCGCAGGATTTCACGGTCATAATACTCATAGCCAAGCTCTTTTGCAAGCAGTCTGCCCATTTTTCTGCCGCCGCTGCCATAACTGCGGGCGATGGTGATGACGCGATTTTCCATACGATTCCCTCCTGACTGATTTGTAAAAGCGGAATTTTCTTCCACCCTCATTATATCAGTTTTTCGGATAAAATCAACAGTTTTTTTGTTAGTTTATTGGCGTTTTAACTCTTTTCTCCTTCCGTCAGCTTCGCTGACAACCTTCGGCGTTTTCCATCATCTGAATCCGCCACAGGCGGCGATGATTCCAAACGTCCCTCTGAGAGGGAGGCAATGAGCATAAGTACCCACATATACAAAATGTCGTTTTCCAGATTAAAAACAAGACAGAATTTTTTCTAGACTTTTTATATATGCAGTCAAGGCTCCCTCTTTGAGGGAGCTGGCACGCCGTAGGAGTGACTGAAGGAGTTCTCTACAAACGACGCGATGCTCTCCAGCGTCGGCGCAACCAGCGCGCAGAGCGCCGCAATCTGCGCCGTCGGCCGATCTTGATCGGGAATCATCGCGACCGTCATACCCGCCGCGTGCGCGGATTTCACACCGCTGGGCGAATCCTCCACGCCGAGTAATTCCTCCGGCGGCAGATTCAGCTTTTGCGCCGCCAGCAGATATACGTCCGGCGCGGGCTTGCCGTGCGCGACCATCTCCGCGCAGGCCACCGCGTCAAACGCATCCTCCACGCCGACCATGCGCAGATATTTGCGAGCGCGCGCTTCGGGCGTGGCTGTCGCCAGCGCGATGCGCACGTGCATGCGCTGCAAATCACGAATCATCGGCAGCAGCCCCGGCTTGGGTTCCACGCCGTTTTCATCGATGTATTCCTCCATGATTTTCCGCCGAAGCGCCCGCACCGCGTGATAATCGAAATCCGGGCAGACCTCGCGCTTGAGCAGTGGCTCGGCCATGTCCGCCGCCATCGAACGAATCATCAGCGCGTGTCTGTCCTCCATCGGATAGCCCATCTGCCGCGCGGCTTCCACCCAGAAGCGCCGATAGAGCTTCTCGGTATCCAGCAGCGTCCCGTCCAGATCAAAGACTACGCCCCGGATCATCGGCTCACCACGTTGATCGGCTCGCCCTTCACAAACGCCTCCACATTGCCGACCACGATATCCATCAACCGCTGGCGCGTTTGCAGCGGCGCCCACGCCACATGCGGCGTGAGAATCGCGTTCTGCATGCCCAGCAGCGGGCTTCCATGCACAGGCGGTTCCTCGCCGAGCACATCCGCCATGTAGCAGGCCGCCTTGCCGCTTTCAAGCGCTGCCGCCATCGCATGTTCATCCACCAGCGGGCCGCGCGCCGTGTTGATAACCCGCACGCCCGGCTTCATCTTCGCAATCGCATCCGCGTCAATCATGCCGCGGTTCTCGCCCGTCAGCGGACAGTGCAGCGATACCACGTCGCTCTCTTTCAGCAGTTCGTCCAGCGTCACGAAGCGCACGTCGTTCCAGCCCGCCTTCTCGTGCGGCACGCAGACAAGCACCTTCATGCCAAACGCCAGCGCAATTTTCGCGACGCTCTGCCCGATGTGGCCAAAGCCGATCAAGCCGATGGTCTTTCCCGCGATTTCCTCCATCGGCTGTCCGAAGAAGCAGAAATCCGTGCTGGCCTGCCACGCGCCGCCGCGCACCTGCTCGCTGTACGCGCCAACGTGACTCAAGCTCTCCAGCAGCAGCGCAAAGGTGTGCTGCGCCACGGCCTGCGTGGAATACGCCGGGGCATTGGTCACCACAATGCCGCGCCGCCTGGCTTCCGCCACATCAACGATGTTGTAGCCCGTCGCCGTCACGCCGACGTATTCCATCTGCGGGCACGCCGCCATCACGTCCGCCGTGATCTGCGCTTTGTTGGTCAAAACGATCTGCGCATCGCCGATTCGCGCCGCCACGTCCTTTTGTTCCATGCGGTCATACACCGTCACGTCGCCCAATGCGCGCAGCGCGTCGAAATTCAGCTCTCCCGCGCAGAGGGTATATCCGTCCAGAACGACTATTTTTTTACCTTTTTCCATCTTTTTCACTCCTTGCCCGATGATTTTCCATTATACCCCGCCGCTGCCAACCTTTCAAGCCTGTCGGAAGATTGACTTTTTTCGCCTTCCCTGTTATACTGAACCTACCATAATTTTTGTTGATTCCGCGAACGGAGGCATCCGAAATGAAGCGTATTGTCATTTTTCTCGCCATGGCGCTGATGGCGTTTTCTGTCGCGCAGGCCGAATCCGACACCGATTCGACCTTTGTTTTCGGCCCGGCCGATACCGAGGCTGCCGCGCCGGAGGTCACGCCCTCTCCGACGCCGATTCCGCTGCTGGAAGATAACGGCGATTCCGGCTTTGATTTCTCGCAGGTGGATAATCCGCTGGCCACGCCGGTTGCGGTCAATCCGATCGATATGCCGACGCCGACGCCCGCGCCCACGCCGAATTATGCCTATGACACGTACACCAACGAGTCCATGGCGATTTCCTTCGATATCCCCTACACATGGCTGCTCAACCCCGCCACCAATCAGGAGACGACCATCCAGTTTGTCGAGCCGAAAAGCGAGCGCATGGATGAAAACGGCTACCAGACCCGCCTGACCGTGGAGCGCTTCTCCGCCGGCCTGACGCAGACCGCTTCCGACGCGCGGACGCGGCTTGAATCCGTTACCACCGAATTGAGCGGCATGTTCACCACCTTCAAGGCCGGAGACATCGCTTCCGCCAGCATCGGCGGCGCAAACGGCTATTATTGCTATTACACCGCCACCTATAACGACGGCACGACGGAATACAGCATGCGCGGCCGTCTGGTTGTCGTCGCGCACGATAAGGAGCTGTTCCAGATTCGCCTGACAGCGCCGAGCGCGTGGTTCTCCTATTATAACCACGTCTACCGCCAGCTGCGCTCCTCGTTCAAGTTCCTGTAAAACCGCATGATATCAAACGCGCCCCGCGGTCAAACCGCAGGGCGTTTTTTTATTCATAGCTTATTTTTCGCGCGGCGGGTTCGAATGAAATCAAGCGCCGCCCGTAAGCCCAGCATCCCTGCCAGCAGATACACCGGCACGTAGATGAACAGATAGCGCGATCTCGCTTCAAAGATCATTTCAAACATCGTGATGCCGATCAGTGCAAGCAGCATCACGACGACGCGGTTTTCCTGCCCGCGCTTTTTCGCGCTCAGGCAGGCCGCCGGAGCCAGCAGGCAGAGCGCCAGCAGCCCCAGCCACAGACAGTGCGCGCCCATTGCGAATACGGCGCGTCGGCTTCCGTCCTTGCGGATGATGCTTCGCAGAAACGGCGAAATCACGCTGTCCTTCTCCTCAATATCCGTTTGCGGATAGGCCAGATGATCCCACGCGAAGGTTCCGTCCGCATAATTGACCAGCGTCTTCTTTCGGATATGCTCAAGAAGCGTCCCGTTTTCAACCATCGCGTGCAGGCGGCTCTTGATGGTTTCCATCTGCATCTGCGTCCGTTCCGCCTTGCTTTCGATGGCATAGGAAGCCGCCTTATCCTCATGGGAGATTGCGCCGCAGCTTTCCTCGTTCACGCCCATCATGGCATAATGCAGCATGCCGATGTCCGCTTCCGGGTCAATGTCAAACGGCGAGGCCTGAATCAGCGCCTGCCTGACCGGAATAACCAGCACAAGCAGCACCGCCAGCATCGCGCCCATGCGTTTCAGCAGGTTTCCCCACTCGCGTCCGGCCATCAGATGCACAGTTTCCACGCCTGCAATCGCGATCATCATGATGACGGCCTGCGGCTTCATGAAATATCCAAGTCCTGCCGCAGCGCCCATCGCCGCCCAGCATAGCGCTCGATGTTTGGCCGTCTGCTCATGCACATACAGGGCAAGCGTCAAAATCGGAAACAGCAGCGCAAATCCGTCCGAATACGGAAACGACACCCACGGCGACGCGCTGACCATCAGCACGTAACCCAATCGCACGATTCGCGCAGTCGCCTTCTCCCCGCTCACTTTCTTCGCGATGTGTTCCGTCAGCAGCCCGGTGCAGGCGCTCACCGCGCACTGCGCCACGACAAGCGCATACACGCATCGCTCAATCCCCGCGTCGCCGACGATTGCGCGGAACAGCTTAAAAATGCCCGCGTCCAGCAGCGTCAAAATGACGTTATTCGGGCAATGCGAAAAATAATCGGAATCCAGCACGGGCAGGCCGGGATAGGCTGCGATGTCGAATGCGTTCTCCACAACCGTTCCCGCGTCCCACGGCGGCATGAAGTACACAAAATAGCTCACGCCAGCCTGAACGACAAACACAATCGCCCAGAACAACGCGTCGCGCGTCCACGTCTGTTCCGTCTTTCTCCGGCTTTCCAGCCTTTCACAAGCCCCCTCTGCCGCCAGCCAGACCGCCGCGCCAATCGCCAGCATCGCCGCCTGCGGCAGCAGAAATTGAATCTTGCCGTTGAATGCCGTCCGCTCAAACGTCAGGCCGATCACCAGCAACACATACGCCATCATCGCGCAGAATGCCGCCGTTATCGCTCGTTGTATCGCTTTCACGCTGTTTTTTCTTCCCCCTCTGATTGTGATTCATGCAAAAGCCTAAACGCGCATAAGATAGCAGCGTAAGTCAAGCACAGAAAAAAGCCGACCCGAAGGCCGGCTTCAAAGAACTTACTTACGACGCATATACGCCGGAATGCCATCCATGAAGGAGCGCGGCGTGCTGCGGTCTTCGTGCTGCTCCTGCGCGGGAGCCTGCTGGTTCTGCACCGGCATATCGGGCATGGCCGCGTAGGGGGACACGCGCTGGCCGGACACGCCTTCGTTGACGAACGCAGGCACTTCCGGCTCGCCCGGCACTGCGCCCGCCTGCGGCGCGGCGTAACCGGCGGTCACCGGCTGATAGGTCGGGTCATAGCGGGTATAACCGTTTCTGGGCATGCCGCCCGGCATAGTCTGCGGCTGATAGCTCGGCGTGTAGCTCTGCGGCACATACGGTGCCTGCGACGGCAGGGTGGCCGGACGGTCGATGCTGCTCGCGCGCGGCGGGAACGGCACCTTTTCAAAGCCCGTGGCGATGACGGTGATATGCACCTCATCCTCAAGCGCGTCGTCAATACTCGCGCCGAAGATGATGTTCGCCTCGCTGTCCGCGGCGGCGGTAATCATCTCCACCGCGTCGTTGATATCCACGATGCTGCAATTCGAGTTGCAGGTCACGTTGATGAGCACAGCGCGCGCGCCGTCGATGCTGGTTTCGAGCATCGGAGAGGAAATCGCGTTCTGCGCCGCATCGGCCATGGCCTTTTCGCCCTTGCCGATACCAATGCCCAGATGCGCCATGCCGCCGGATTCCATAACGGCCTTCACATCCGCAAAGTCGAGGTTGATGATACCGGTCTGGCTGATCAGGTCGGAAATGCCCTGAATGCCCTGACGGAGCACATCGTCAGCGAAGTTGAACGCGCCCTTGAAGCTGGTGCCCTTCGGGCAAACCTGAAGCAGGCGCTCATTCGGGATGACGACGAGCGTATCGACGCGCTGCTTAAGTTCGTCAATGCCGGATTCCGCCTTGCGCATGCGGGTTTTGCCCTCGAAAGCGAACGGCTTGGTCACCACCGCGATGGTCAGGATTCCCATGTCGCGCGCAATTTCGGCCACGACAGGCGCCGCGCCGGTGCCGGTGCCGCCGCCCATGCCGGCGGTGACGAACACGAGATCCGCGCCCTTGAGCGCGCTGGCGATCTCCTCGCGGCTCTCCTCTGCGGCCTTTTTGCCGATTTCAGGCGTTGCGCCTGCACCGAGGCCCTTGGTCAGCTTTTCGCCGATCTGGATCATGGTCGCCGCGCGGCTGGTGCGAAGCGCCTGCACGTCGGTATTCACCGCGATGAAGTCAACGCCGGTCACGCCGCAGTCCACCATGCGATTGAGCGCGTTTCCGCCGCCGCCGCCGCATCCGACGACCTTGATGGAAGCTGCCGGGCGCTCGTCCATTTCAATTTCAAACACAGGAAATCCCCCTTTTGTTTCGCTTCATTTTCAGGGAACGTTGGGGCGCTGCCCCAAACCCCGCCAAGAACCTGAGGTTCTTGGAATTCCCACTTCGTGATTCGCGGTGCGAATCACGCTGGAAAAAGACTTGTTTTGAGGTTTTATCTTTTTTTGAATACGCGCTTGATGCGGTCAAACAGGCCTTCGTCCTGCTCCTCCTGTTCGATGGTGTTATAGACCAATTCGAGCAGGCCGCTTCCGCTGGCGTAAATCTGCGCGGGCTTGAGCTTGACGGTTTTCGCCGCGGCTTCGCGCACGTTGCGGGCGAGCTTTCCGGCCGCGTAGACCCTTGCGCCGTTCATCGGCATCAGGCCGCCGCCGGTAAAGTAGACGTTCGACCAGTTGCCCAGCCGGATACCGCTCTTTTTCACCGCGTCGTCGATCATTTCCAGCATTTCATCCACGCGCGCGTCGATAATCATGCTGACCTGTTCGCCGGAGAAGCTTTCCATCTGTCCATTTTCGCCCTGCACCTCGATCTGCGTATTCTTCGGCGCGTTGAAGGTGTAGGCGCGTTTGATTTTTTCGCACATATCGAACGGCTTTTCCAGTCCGTAGGTCAAATCCAGCGTGATATGCGCGCCGCCGACCGGAAGCACCTTCTGCCAGATCAGCGCATCGCCTTCGACCGCCATGACCTCGGTGGAAAGGTAGCCCACGTCCACGAGAATCGCCGTGTGATCCCGCTCCTCGAACGGAATCATCTGCATCGCTTCGCCGACCGACGTGGAGAAGAAGCCGCGCACCTCGATGCCCAGTTCCTTGAGCCGTTCAGTCACGTCGTTGATAAAGAACTGATCCGCCAGCACAAAGCCGATCATGCCTTCCAGCGTCGAGCCTTTCTGATCGACGGGTTCAAGCGTCTTCTGGCCGCCGTCCACCTTGAACCAGGCCGGAGAGCGATGGATGATGACGCCCGTCGGCCGATCCAGCATTTCCGTGGCCTGCCTCTGGAGCTTTTCCACGTCCGCGCTGGTCACCTTCGGGTCTGCGCCCTGGAGCGCGACGCTCGATTCAATCACATACACCCGAACGAACTCGCCCGGCACGCCGACGTAAACTTCTTTAATATGGGTTCCAACCTTTTTTTCCGCTGCCTCGATGGCGCTGGCGATCGCGTCGGAAACCTCGGAGGGCGCGTTCCATTCGCCGTTCATGAAGCCGTCATACTGCGCCATGCCCGCCGATGTAATCGTCACCTTCTGATACGCGCTTTCCTCCGCAAGCAATACCAGAACCTTGGACGTGCCAAAGTCCAGAACCGCCGTCGCTTTTTTCATCATACGATCTCATGCTCCTGTCTGCCCGCATGTAAATTCGCCCATTAGGGGCGCAAGATATCATCTGATTTGCTATTATTATGCGAGTTTATTGTAACCGATTATGCCCTTTCTTTCAAGTCACTTGAGCAAATTTTGTTCCAAATCACTCCATTTTTTTCATCAGAGCGAAAAAACCTGCCGCTTTTGCGCCGCCGGCCGTCGTTTTACGGCTCCGGGGTTTCGTCGGGCGCGACCGTCGGCGTGGCGGTCGGAACGGGCGTCACGGTGGGCAGCACCTGCGGGATATAATGCGCCTCCCTGCCGCTGGAAACGTCGATTTTTGCGCCCATCACCGTGCCCAGCGGCTCGCGGACGGTGAGCACCTCGTGCGCAATCAGCAGCTTGGTTTCAAGGCTTCCGGTATCGCCGAGCACGATGCTTGCGCCGTCCGTCGTCAGCACCTTGATGTTATCCAGATTCTTCACGTCCAGATTCGACGCGCGCCCCAGCATGCTCGTCGCGTCCAGTGCCTTGAGCACGCGCTCCACGGCTTCCAGCTGGCCGCTGTCGCGCACGGGCAGTTTATTACCGACCGTCACGCGGGAATTATCTTCCCACGCCAGCCCGGTCAGCTTTGGCCCGGCAACCGTGTCCGGGTACGCGCTGCCCGCGCATTCGAGCACCATGCCGGATGCGTCCACGACGTAGTATAGCCCGAACACGTTGACCACACCCATGCCCATGCGCTCGTTGACATGCAGGGTCAGCGTGCCGCGATAGTCAAATTCATGGCCGACATATTCCAGATACCAGTTCCGTTCCAGATTCTTTTTCAGCTCCGCGTCGCTGATGGAAAGCAGGTTGTCGCCCTCCTGAACGCCGCTGAGCGCGATGATATCCTCTTTGGAGATGTTGCGGTTGCCGACAATCAGTATGCCGCGCACCTTGAACACCTGGCTGCACGTGAGCACCATCAGCGTGGCCAGCACAGCGAGCACCACAACCGACATCACCATTACCTGAGACGCGGCCTTTTTGCGCTTTCTGTATCTCATGCTTTTCCTCCGCTCCGCTGCTCGTTTTTTTCCACAATTTTCGCGCCGTTTTCCCTTGAAATGCTCAGCAGAATGCCGACCGCCGCCATAATCATGCTCACGGATGTGCCGCCTGCGCTGAAAAACGGGAGCGGCAGGCCCGTCGTCGGCAGAATGCCCGTGACCACGCCCATGTTGATAAACGCCTGCAAGCCGATCATCGAGGTGATGCCCGTGCCAAGCAGGCAGCCGAAGCGATCCCGGCAGGCCAGCGACACGCGCAGCCCCGCCAGCACGAACAGCACAAACAGCGCAATCACCGTCACGCAGCCGACCAGTCCGAAATCCTCTCCGACGATGGCAAAGATGAAATCCGACTCCGGATACGGCAGATAAGCGAATTTCTGCCGTCCCTGCCCCAGCCCCATGCCGAACAACCCGCCCGAACCCAGCGCAATCAGCGATTGCGACAGCTGATAGCCCTCGTCGCTCATCTTGGCGAACGGATCGCGGAAGGAGAGCAGGCGCTCCCGCCGATACGGCGCGCTCCATGCGTAAAACGCGCCGACGACAAGGCCGCCCGCACCCAGCAGCGCCATATGCCGCTTCTTAATCCCCGCCGCAAAGAGCATCACCAGCGCGCAGATCAAAATGCTGCCGCCGGTGGAAAGATTCGGTTGTTCCAGAATCAACAGAAACATCACGCCCGGCACAACCAGCAGCGGCACAATACCCGTGAACAGATGGCGGATCGCCTCGCCGCGCCGATCCAACGCCCCGGCCATGAAGATGACCATTGCATATTTGGCAAATTCGGAAGGCTGCATGCTCAATCCGAAAAAGCTCAGCCATCTTCGTGAGCCGTTGATGCTCACGCCTACGCCCGGAATAATCACCAGAATCAGCATCAAAGCGCTTGCCGCTAATAAAAGCAGCGTCACTTTGGGACGCCGAAACACGCGATACGGCACACGTGAGAGCGTCACGCAGGCCGCAGCGCCGAGCGCCACGCCGATCAGCTGCTTCTTGACGGCGGCAAGCGCATCGCCTGTCGCCGCTTTCTGATAATAGGTGGCGCTGAACAGTGTAACCAGCCCCATCAGGAGCAGCAGCACCATCAGCACGACCACCGTCTTGTCGCAGGTCCGTTTGACTCGGTTTGGCATGGCGACGCTCCCTTCCGACTGCACGCTTCTGCTGTCTCACGCGTCTTTTGCAGCCGGCTCAAGGCTTATTGCATGGCCATGACCTTTTCCTTGAAGATTTTGCCCCGGTTTTCGTAATCGGTAAACATGTCGAAGCTCGCGCACGCCGGGGAAAGCAGCACGTTTCCGCCCTGCTTCGCCAGCTTTCTGCACGTGGCCAGACACAGGTCGAAATCGTATCCCGTCATCGTGTAGGCTGTGTAGCCCACGCGATCCAGCGCGTCTTTGATCTGATTCGCCGTGTCGCCGATGAGCACGCAATGCTCGATCAGCGGCGCTTCCGCGATGCTCCTGGCCAGCGGATCAAACGACACTTTCTTGTCGCTGCCGCCGAGAATCAGCACCGTCGGCTTCTTCATCGTCGCGATGGCCTTCTGTGTGGAATCGACGTTTGTTCCCTTGGAATCGTTGATCCACGTCACGCCGTCCAGCTCACGCACGGTTTCGATGCGGTGTTCCACACCCTTGAAAGTCTTGAGTACCTCGCGCATCGTTTCGCAGGGCACGCCCATCACGCCCGTGATGACCACGGCGGCCAGCGCGTTTTCCAGGTTATGCGGACCGGGGATATACACCTCGTCGCAGCGGCAGACCATCTGCTCTCCCTCGCTGAGCTTCAGGATGATGTGATCATCGGCCACATACGCGCCGTAAGGCACCTTCTCCTTGCGGGAGAACCACGCCACCTGCGCCTTCAGCCCTTTGGCCATCTCGCGGCAGGTCGGGTCGTCATAATTGAACACGGCGACGTCGTGCGCGGTTTGGCGGTCGAAGATGCGCCGCTTCATGGCGATATAGACTTCCATCGAGCCGTGGCGGACGATGTGATCCTCGGTGATGTTGAGCACCGCGCCCACATGCGGGTGGAACTGGCTGATGCCCTCGCATTGATAGCTGCTCACCTCGGCCACGGTCACGTCATCCTGCTTGGAAATGCCTGCCGTCGCGGTGATGGGATAGCCGATATTGCCGACGACGTGCGTCGTGCGCCCCGTCGCACGGAACAATTCGCCGACGAGCGTCGTGGTCGTCGTCTTGCCATTCGTGCCGGTGATGGCGACGAGCGCGCCCTTCGTCAGCCGCGCGCCCAGCTCCAATTCGCCCATAACCTCCACGCCTTGGGCAATCGCGCTCTGCACAAAGGGCTTCGCCCACGCAATGCCGGGGCTGATGACCATGATATCCTGCCCCGCAATGAGCGCATCCGCCTGCCGGCCGAGCGCAAACGTGCATTCCGGCGTGCGCAGTTCGTCCAGCGCGTCGCCGAACTCGCTCTCCGGCTTGGTATCCGTGATGGTCACATGCGCGCCGAGACTCAAAAGCAGCTTGGCCGCCGCAATGCCGCTGCGCGCCATGCCGCAGACCAGCACGCGCTTTCCGTTTACATCCATGTTCATGGCCTAACGCCTCCGTTTGCTTTACAAAACGCCGAGCAGCGTAATCACGCAGAGAATCGCCGTCGTCACCATATACATGGTCACGATCTTCGTTTCGTGAATGCCGCAAAGCTCAAAGTGATGATGAATCGGCGCCATCTTGAAGATGCGCTTGCCGTGCGTCTTTTTGAAATACGCAATCTGAATGATATCGGACAGGCTGCTCATCAGCATCCAGAACGCAATCAGCACCAAAATCAGCGGTTGGCGCAGCAGCATGGCCGCGGCAACCACCGCGCCGCCGATGAACATCGAGCCGGTATCGCCCATGAACATCTGCGCCGGATACGCGTTACGGGAAAGGAACGCCATGCACGCGCCGCACATCGCCGCACAGCCCACGCCGAGACTGCCCAGCGAGGCCGCGCCGCAGAGCACCGCCAGCGTCGCGAAATCCACCATGGAAACGCTGGTCAGCAGACCGTCAAGGCCGTCGAGCAGGTTTGCGCTGTTCGTCGTGCCCACGATGATGAACATCATGATCGGGATATACCAGATCCCCAAATCCCACTCCACGCGCAAAAACGGCACCTTGATGACGGAGCCGACCTGCGGATGGAAATAGCAGTAGCAGGAGAACGCCAGCGCCAGCAGCGTTTGGAAGAACATCTTCTGCTTGGGGGTCAGGCCGCCGTTCTTGCCCCGGCGGATCTTGGTCATGTCATCCACAAAGCCGATGCACAGGTTGCCCAGCGCCATCACCAGCATCGCCAGCAGCATGTTCTGCCCCACCGGCTGGCTGTAATCGTTCATGATGAGCGCTGCGACAATCGCCGCGCCCGCAATCACGAGACCGCCCATCGTGGGCGTACCCTGCTTTTTCTTGTGGGCTTCCGGCGCAAGCTCATAGATGTTCTGGCCGAACTTGAGCTTGTGCAGCACGGGCAGCATCACTTTGCCCAGCACAATACCGACCGCAAACGCGATCAGCAGGGTGATCATCATCCTTTGCATGATTCCTCATTCCTCCGAAGCGCGGGGTTGTCCCCCGTTTAATGAATGGTTATTGAAGCCGGTTTTCGCGCGCGATCTCCTCCAGCAGCTCGGAGACGATCACCTTTTCATCGAACGGATGCTTCACGCCCGCGATATCCTGATAGGTTTCGTGTCCCTTGCCGGCCAGCACGACGATGTCGCCGCCGACGGCCATCTCCATCGCCTGCCGAATCGCTTCTCGCCGATTCTCAATCACTTCATATTTCGCGCCGGTGGGCTTAATTCCTGCTTCGATCGCGGCAAGAATCGCCATCGGGTCTTCAAAGCGCGGGTTGTCGCTGGTCAGAATCGCGTAATCGGCGAGTCTGCCCGCGATTTCGCCCATCATCGGGCGCTTGCCCTTGTCGCGGTCGCCGCCGCAGCCAAACACCAGAATGATGCGTCCACGGCAGAACTCGCGCACGGTTTTCAGGATGTTTTCCAGCGCGTCCGGCGAGTGGCTGTAATCCAGAATCATACGGTACGGGGTCTGCGTCGGCAGCATCTCCACGCGGCCCGGCACGCTGACCACCGCTTCCAGTCCCTTCTTGATGGCGTCCAGCTCCACGCCCAGAATCAGCGCGCATGCCGCCGCGGCCAGCGCGTTATACACGTTGAACATGCCCGTCAGCAGCAGATGCACGCGCTCAGCATGCAGGTTGCGCAGATTGAGCGTGAAGGATACGCCCGTTTCCGTGATTTCGATGTCGCGGGCGAACAAATCCGCCTTGCTGCTGATGCCGTAGGTCAGCAGCGGGCAATCGAGGCTGTCGCAGACCGCCTGCGCCGTCTCCTCGTCCACGTTGACGGCGGCGTTGCGCGCCATGCCCGTGGAAAACAGCAGCTTCTTGGCCGCGAAATAATTGTCCATCGTGCCGAAGAAGTCGAGGTGATCCTGCGAAAGGTTCGTATAGGCCGCCGCTTCGAAGACCACGCCGACCAGCTTGCGCAGATACAGCGCGTGCGCGGAAACCTCCATGCACACGACCTCCACGCCCGCGTCGGCCATGATGCGCAGAATTTCAAACATCTCAATCGGGTCGGGCGTGGTCAGGTGGCTGGGCAGTTTGGTCTGGCCCGCGATGCAGCCCGTCGTGCCGATGATGCCGCAGCGCAGACCCGCGCTTTCGATGATGCTCTTGAACAGATAGGTCGTGGTCGTCTTGCCCTTCGTGCCGGTCACGCCCACCAGCTTCATCCGCCGTTCGGGATGGCCGTTAAAGGCGCTGGCGATCCGCGTCATCGCGGCGCGCACGTCGGTCACAACCACCTGCGGGCAGTCTATGGCCAGCTCGCGCTCCACCACCAGCGCCACACAGCCGCGCGCAACAGCCTGCGGCGCAAAGTCGTGCGCGTCCACCCGGCCGCCGCGAATGCAGAAAAACAGGCCGCTGTCGCACTTGGCGCGCGAATCCGCCGTCATGGTTTTGATTTCCGTCTGCGCGTTCCCCGTGATTTTGACCAGTTCTGGCATGCCCGCCGTCAGTTGTTCAAGGTTCATCGTCATTCCTCCATTTGTTGTCTGCTTTATGGCATTTCAAACGTCACCAGCACCTGTGTCCCCGTCGGCGCATAGCTGCCGCCCGTGGGGCTTTGTCTGGCCGCAAGGCCCTCGCCCTGCGCGTTCATTTCAAATCCGCTGAGTCGAATCTCCTGCGCGCTCCGCCGCATGTCCAGCCCGATCACGTCCGGCACGCGGGCGTAATCCTGCGCCTGCGGCGCGGTTTCGCCCGTGACATAGAGCATCGCGCAGAATCCTTCCTGCACCGTCGTTCCGGCGGGCGGAAGCTGGCCGGTCACGGTCGGGCTTTCGCCATCCGTCACCGTGTCGATGCCCGCCTCGCGCAGAATCGCTTTCGCATCCCGCACGTTCATGCCCGTCACATCCGGCATGGTCGTCTGCTTCGCTTCGGCGCTCCCGTCCGTCTTGGCCACGCCCAGCAGCGGCAGAATTTCTTCAAAAATCTGCGCGGCAAACGGCGCAGCCGTCGTTCCGCCGTAATCCGGCTTGACTTTCGCTTCGTTGACCGTCACCAGCAGCGCGACTTTCGGCTGATCCGCAGGCGCAAAGCCAACGAACGAGCCGATATGCAGGTTCGATTCAATTTTTCCGTTCTTGTAAATCTGCGCCGTGCCCGTCTTGCCGCCGATGGCATAGCCGCTCGTCTTCGCGTTTTTGCCGCCGCCGTTTTCCACCACGCCATACAGCAGTCTGCGCATGGTCGCGCTGGTTTCGGCGGAAATCGGCGTGGAGACGACCTTCGGGCTGATCTGCTTCAGCACGTTTCCGTCGCTGTCTTCAATGGCCTCCACCAGATAAGGTTTCATCAGCCGCCCGCCGTTGACCACCGCGCACGCCGCCGTAATCATCTGAATGGGCGTAACCGCGACGCTCTGGCCGAACCCGATGCGCGCCAGATCGACGTTCTTCACCCGGCTTTGCCCGATAAGAATGCCGCTCGCTTCGCCGTACAGGTCGATGTCCGTACGGCTGCCCAGCCCGAACGCATGCAGATATTGATAGAATCGCTCGCTGCCCAGCCGCAGCGCCAGCTGCGTGAAAACCGGGTTGCAGGAGTTTTCCAGCGCCCGCGCCATCGTTTCCGCGCCGTGCGGCGCGCCCCAGCAGCGAACCGTGCTTCCGTCCACGGTGATTCTGCCCGAACAGTAAAACCCTTCCTCCGGATGGGTCACGCCGCAGTCGAGCGCCGCCGAAGCCGTCAGCATCTTGAACGTCGAGCCGGGTTCATACACGTCGCCCAGCACGGTCAGCCGCATCAGGTCGTTAAGCTTGTCAAGATCGTCGCGCGGCGGATCCGCAGGGTCATAGGTCGGATACATCGCCATGGCGAGCACCGCCCCAGTGTTCACATCCATCGCGATGGCCTGCACGCTCACCGCGTCGTTGACCTGCGCGCATTCGCGCACGGCGCGCTCCACCGCCGCCTGCACTTCCCGGTCGATCGTCAGCCGAAGGGTATGCCCCTGTTCGGCGGGCACATAGAGCGTCACGCCGTCCGGCAGCGTCCGCGCCCTCGCGTCCACCTCAGTCACGATTTTGCCCGGTTTGCCGGATAATTCGTCGTTGTATTTCAGTTCAAGGCCGCTCTGTCCCTCGCCGTCCACGTTGCAGAGGCCGAGCACCTGCGCAAGCAGCGTACCCATAGGATACCATCTACTCACGTCTTCGTCAAATGTTATTCCGATTAAAGCGTCAGAATCCGGGTTTTCCGCGCTCTGGCGGATCGCCCGAAGCCTGTCCGCGTCCTCTCTGGAAATCTGTCTGGCCAGCGTAACGGAGGCCGCTTTGCTGCCCGACAGCTTTTTGATGATCGCTTCCTCGTTCAGCCCCAGTTCCCGCGCAAGCACCTTCGCCAGTGCGTTTACATCTTTTACATCTTTGGGCCTTGCGGTCAGGATGAAGCTGGTCACGGACTGTGCCAGCAGCCTGCCGTTGGTATCCACAATATCCCCGCGCCGCGCGGAAACCACGCCGCTGCGCGTCCATTGCTTCACGCCGCGGGCGGTCAGCTCTTTTTGCCGCACGATTTGCAGATCCGCAAGCCGCACGCAAACGCAAAGAAAGAGGAGAAAGAATCCGCCCATCAGCACAACCAGCCGCTTTCGTACGGTGGCCCCCGGTGAACGCAAGCCCTCTCACTCTCCAATATGAAACACGTTGAGCAGACCCAGCAGGAAATCGAGGATTTCCATGTGCGTCTCGCCGCCTGTCTGTGCCCCTTCCTGCGCCTTTTTTTCCGGCGCCTGAATGTAGATCGTTTCGGTCTGCGCACGCTCGCGCCGCAGCATGCCCAGCTCGTTCTGCGCCAGATTGCGGATGCGTTCGCCGCTTTCGGCGTTTTCAAGCTGCTGCGTCAGCTTTTCGTTTTCGCGCTGCAAGCTGATCGTCTGTGCCTGATAATTTTCGATATCTCGCTGGATGTTGACCCCGGAGACCATGTTCCGCCCCCACGCGACCGCCATCATCAGCATCGTCGCCGCCAGCATGACGCAGACCGTCACGCCCGCGCGATCCCGCCGGATTTCCAGCAGCAGATGATCCACAGGCCCCAGCGGCTTCTTCTTCGCCGTCCTGCGGACGGTCGTTTTGACCGTCGCCTGCCGCGGCGGGACTTCCCGCTGGAGCGCAGGATCGGGGGGATCGTGCCACGGCCTTTCGGCGCGGTAGCCCGTTTTATTCAGGTCGCGCAGGTTTTCCCTTGCGGAACCGGCGGGATCATCGGCGATATACAAATCCTTTTCTTCCGGCTTCGCCTGCCGCTGCGCGTAACCGGCGCTGACGTAGCGTCCATGGTTGGCGTGCATGGTTTTTGTGCCTGTCATGATTGTATGCTCTCCCCCTTTCCGCAAGAACTCTGCCCTCAAGCGCTATGTATGCCCCGTTTAAGAAGAATATTTCTCGCAAACGTAATCCACGAGCGAATCGAAATCGTCCTCCACCTCGGCTTCCATCTTTGCATAAGCCTCGGCGTCCCAGATTTCGATATAGTGGTTCAGCCCGACGAAGACAATGTCCCTCGTCAGGCCGATCTTTGCGCGCAGCTTGGCCGGGATAAGAACGCGGCCCTGCGCATCCATGCTGTTTCCGGAAAAAGAGACGCTCATCAAATAGCGCTCATATTGCAGCCCGATTTTATCCATCGGGTTAATATGTGAAAGCCGTTCAAGCTGGCCGTTCCAGATTTCCTTGGGATAGATGGCGACGGCTGTTCTTGTCGGATTGATGGTGATCGTAAAATTTTCGCCCAGCGCTTCTCTGAAGGAGGCGGGAATGATGACGCGGCCTTTTCCATCCAGCGAGTGTTCAAACGAACCGGAAAACGCCAAATCAGCCATGCTGCACATCCCTCCTTCCCAAAACAAACCACATTACGCCCTTTCCCCACTACTTTACACCATTTTGCTCCACTTTTCAAGGTTTAGAGGATGAAGAATTTGCTAAATCGTCAAAAACTGTGTAATAAGTCCGTAACATTTCCAAGTCAGTTAAAACGCCGCGTTCTATTTCGCATGTTTCTTTCCTGTTTTCGGCCGCTCTTTTCTTTTGGCGCGTTTGCGTGTATAATGAAGTTTAACGATTTCAAAAGCCGCTGATGAAAGGGTGGATGCGCTGCCATGGAAACGATCGAAGCCTTTGCCGATGAAACGGTATTCCGAAACGACGAAAACGGTTATACCGTGCTGGTGGTCAAGGCGGGCAAATCGCGCGTCTCCGCCGTGGGCGTCATGCCGCCGATTTCCTCCGGGGAAAAACTCCGCATCACGGGCGAATGGATGGAACATCCGGTCTATGGCCGCCAGATCAAGGTGCAGAGCCTGGAAATCGAAAAGCCGACGACGCTTTCCGGCATTGAAAAATATCTTTCCAGCGGCATGATCCGCGGCGTCGGCCCGGCGACGGCGAAACTGCTCATCCGCGCTTTCGGCGAAAAGACGCTCGACGTGCTCTATTCCGAGCCGGACAAGCTGCTGGATGTACCGGGCATTGGCGAAAAGCGCGCCCGCATGATTCAGGAAAGCTATGCCGAGCAGGCCCAGCAGCGCGAAGCCATGGTCTTTTTGCAGAGCTACGGCGTCACGCCCGCGCTCGCCGTCAAAATCTACAAGCGATACGGCGAAAACGTGCGGCAGGTCATCACCCGCAACCCCTATCGTCTCGTGGAGGATGTGGAGGGCATCGGCTTTAAAACCGCCGACCGCATCGCCGGCACGCTGGGCATTGAACCGGACAGCGAATACCGCCTGAATGCAGGCGTGAAGTTCGCTTTGGCGGATGCGACCGCCGTCGCGGGGCACTGCTATCTTCCCCGGCCGGAGCTGGCTTTATCCGCGCGGCGCATGCTCGGCAACGATCCCGATTTGATTGAGCGCACCATTGACAGCCTGATCCTCTCCCATGAGATTTCCGCGCAAATCCTCCCCGGCGACAACGGCGAGGATGTCGTCGCGCTCTATCAGCCCTCGACCTATCGCGCCGAAAGCGAGGTCGCGCGCCGCCTGCGGGAGATGATCGACGCCATGCCGGATACGATGGCGACCGACCTTTCCGCGCAGATTGACGAATTGGAGCGTGTAGAGGGCATCGCCTTCCATCAACAGCAGCGGCAGGCCATCGAAACCGCCGTCACCAGCGGCATGACCGTCATCACAGGCGGCCCCGGCACAGGAAAAACGACAATTATTAAATGTATTATCAAGTTGCTCAGCGTCCACGGCGATATCGCGCTGGCCGCCCCGACCGGGCGCGCCGCCAAGCGCATGAGCGAAGCCTGCGGCATGGAGGCCAAAACGCTGCACCGCCTGCTGGAATACGGCGGCGAGGAGGGCGACTTTGCCCGCACGCAGGATAATCCGCTGGAATTTGACACGCTGATTATCGACGAGATGTCCATGGTGGATATTTTCCTGATGCGTTCGCTGCTGCGCGCGCTCGTTCCCGGCACGCGGCTGATTATGGTCGGCGACGCGGATCAGCTGCCCAGCGTCGGCGCGGGCAACGTGCTCCGCGACATTTTGGACAGCGGGGTGATTCCCTCCGTCCGCCTGACCGAGATTTTCCGGCAGGACGAAAAGAGCATGATCGTTTATAACGCGCACCGCATCAACCGCGGCGAATCCCCCCGGCTCAACGCCAAGGGGAGCGACTTTTTCTTTGAGCGCGCCAGCTCACCCACCGACGCGGCCAAGCGCATCGTCACCCTCTGCTCCACGCGCCTGCCCGGCTTTCTGGGGCTGGACCCGGTGAAACAGATGCAGGTGCTCAGCCCGACAAAAAAGGGCGAATGCGGCGTATGGATGCTCAATCAGCTTTTGCAGGCCGAGTTCAACCCGCCCGCGTCCGGCAAACACGAGCGCGTTCGCGGCGACACCACCTTCCGCGAGGGCGACAAGGTGATGCAGACCCGAAACAACTACCAGCTCAAATGGCAGAAAGAGGGCGTTTTCGGCGCAGAGGAAGGACAGGGCGTTTTCAACGGCGACATCGGCTTCATCATCTCCATCGATCCGCAGGAACATGTGATGGAAGTGCAGTTTGACGACGAGCGCGTGGCCGAATACGAGGGCGCGGATGTGGATGATCTCGAACTGGCGTACTGCATCTCCGTCCATAAGAGCCAGGGCAGCGAGTTTCCCGTCGTGGTGATGCCTGCCGTGGGCGGCCCGCCGATGCTGCTGACGCGCAATCTGTTCTATACCGCCGTCACCCGCGCGCGCCGGATGGTGATGCTCGTCGGCCGCGAAGCCGCCATCGATCAAATGATCGCCAACGTCAACACCCGCCGCCGTTACAGCGCGCTCTGCTGGCGGCTTCAGCAGGTGATGAGCCTGTAAAGGAGCTTTTCCATGTCTTCACGCTTTTCCCGCCTGCTCGGCACAGTGGACAACTGGCTGTTTCCCGATCGGATCACCTGCCTGTGCTGCGATGCGGCTTTGGGCGGCGACGAGCAGAATGCTCTCTGCCCCGGCTGCATGCAGGCGCTGACCCGACTCGGCGGCGACTTTCAAACCGAGCCGCTGCCCGACGGAATCGTTTCGGCCTTCTCCGCCTTTCCCTATGCCGACCAGCCGCGTCAGCTGATTCTGCTGCTCAAGTTTGAAAGCGTGCGCGCGGCGGCGCTCCCCTTGGCGCAGGCCATGGCCGCGCTTCCATTAGGTGAAAGCGACGCGCTCGTTCCCGTGCCGACCACCCGCCGCCGTCTGCGGCAGAGAGGGTTTAATCAGGCGCAGGTTTTAGCGGATCATCTCGGTAAAATCTGGGGTATGCCTGTCCTTCCCGCCCTGTTGCGCAGGGACGAGCATGTGGCTCAGATGAAACTCGGCGCCGAAAGCCGCCGCCGGAATCTGGCGAACTGCATGGAATCCAATTCCTCTGTCCGCGGAAAAAGCGTGCTGCTTGTGGACGACGTGCTCACCACCGGCTCCACCGCTTCGGAAGCCGCGCGGGCGCTTCTGGCCGCAGGCGCACGGCAGGTCAGTTTGGTCACGGCCGCCAGAACGACCTCCGAAACCGCCGAGCCGCTCTTTGTTCCCGCGCGAAATCTCCCCTCCTTCGAGCAGGCCGATGGATCAAAAATCACGTATCCTTGACGCACGCTTAAGCCCTCCAAATTCCGATTCGTCAAGAAAGTTCGTAAAATCGCTTGCTTTTTTTTGCATTTTCGCTTATAATGCTTGAAGGATGATTCGTTCGGGTCTGTGGTTGAAAGTCGATGCCAGTCGCAGGCAAAGCGATCCACGTAATCCGGCCAAAGCGCCGGGGAGCATGGTGCGGCTTAGAAGTAAGTCCGTCCAGAAGCAATTCTGAGAGGGTTAGTAGTGGGGCACTGAGGTGTATGAGCGAACGCTCCGGGCGGCGAGTGTGGGGTCAAAGACCAGGTCAGCCGGAAGTTTCATACCGATTTCTATTTTTTTATTTTTTTCGGAGGGGAATATCCCATGTATCAGGACAAGACTTTGACCTGCAAAGACTGTGGCCAGGAATTTGTGTTCACCGCTGGTGAGCAGGAGTTCTACGCGGAGAAGGGCTTCCAGAACGAGCCGACCCGCTGCAAGGCCTGCCGCATCGCCCGTAAGAACAGCCGCCCGGCTAACGGTGAGGCTCAGCAGCGCGAAATGTACGAGACCACCTGCGCGCAGTGTGGCGCTCCGACCCGCGTGCCTTTCATCCCGAAGAACGACCGACCCATCTATTGCAGCGAGTGCTATGCTTCCCGCCGTGCTTCCCGCTATTGATTGATGAAATAAGTCCCGCGCCTTTCGGCGCGGGGCTTTTTTTATTCACAGGAAATTGCGTAAAGCCGTATCGGTTACCTTTATGTGCCTACTTCCCCAGCCTCCGTTCCCGTGTTATAATCCGATTCAGCAGACAGGAGGAATCGACATGAAAAAATTTTTTCTTTCTCTCGCGCTTCTTTGCAGCATGCCGTTTGCGGCGCTCGGTGAAACCCTGATAACGGCCACGGATTTGCACTATCTCGCGCCTTCGCTGACCGACCACGGCGCGTTTTTCAATCAACTGATTGAGAACAGCGACGGCAAAACCATGGCTTACAGCGACGAATTGATGGATGCTTTTGTCGATCAGGTGATCTCCCGAAAGCCGGACGCGTTGATTCTCTCCGGCGATCTCACATTCAACGGCGAATACGAAAGCCACGAAGCGCTGGTTCAAAAGCTGAATCGGATCAACGCGGCGGGTATTCCCGTATTCGTCCTGCCGGGCAATCACGATTTGAACAACCGAAGCGCCGTCCGCTTTGAGGGCGATGCTTATGAACACGTCAGCAACGTGACCAGCGAGGAATTTGCGGCGCTCTATCATGCGCACGGCTATGACCGTGCACTCGCCAAAGACGACCGTTCTCTGAGCTATGTCGCCGCGCTTTCCGATCGTCTTTGGCTTCTGATGATTGACGTCAATGCCGTCGCACAGCCCGGCTCCGTGCCTTCGGAAACCCTTGCGTGGATCGCCGACCAGCTTGAGCAGGCCAAGCGGAGCGGCTGCCGGGTCATCGCCGTCAGTCATCAGAATCTGCTCGATCACAGCAGCCTGATTTCAACGGGTTTCACCATCGACAATGCCGAAGCGCTGCTCGCTCTGGAAACAGAATGGCCGGTTTTGTGCCATTTGAGCGGACATATCCATATGCAGCATATGGCGAAAAGCGCTTCCGGCCTGTGCGATATCGCTACCTCGTCGCTCGCCGTTTCGCCCAATCAATACGGCGTGCTGACGCTCTCATCTGACAAAGCTGCTTACCGCACAGAACCCGTCGATGTTTCGTCGTGGGCTGCGGCGCAGGGATTAGACGATCCGCAGCTCCTCCATTTTTCGGATTATGCCTCCCAATTTTTCCGAACCACCTGCATCCGCCAGGCACTCCAATCGATTCAGAAAGACGACGCGCCCGAACAGCTCGCCGATTTCTTCGCAGAGATCAACGCGGCGTATTTCGCCGGGCGTATGGATGCCTGCCCAATTGACGCGCAGATGGCGGCGCGCTGGCGGCAGCAGACCGGTTTTCTGCCCCAATATATCGAAAGCATTCTTCTGGAAACGCCGAAGAATGCCTGTGAATGGACGTCAGGAATGTGAAGCCCTGGACATGAGTCAAAGCGAACGCCGCCTGTTTTATACGCAGGGCGACTATGGCCTGTTTCAGTGCAGCGGACCTTGCTGTCCAAAAACCTACGACAACGAAGCGATCATCCGCGAGATGGCGGCGCGTCAGCAGGATATGCGCGTGCCGAACGAACTCGTTCCCCATTGCCCCGTCTGCGGCAAGCCGATGACGATGAACCTCCGTGCAGACGACACCTTCGTGCAGGATGACGGCTGGTATACCGCAGCCGGGCGGTATGATGATTTTATCCGCCGCCATCGCGGCCTGCGGACGGTGTACCTGGAACTTGGCGTGGGCTTCAACACCCCCGGCATCATCAAATACAATTTCTGGCAGGCGACCGCCGAAAACAAAAACGCGACGTATGCCTGCATCAATCAGGGAGAAACTTACATCCCCAAGAAAATTGAAGCGCAGTCCATCGGTTTGAACGCCGATATCGGAATCGCGCTCAAACAGCTTTAACACAAACAATCCGTCTGCGCTGCGGCTTGCAGCACGGACGGATTGTTGCGTTATGCTTGAAGCATCATTGATGTTGGATAAAAGAAAAACGCCCAATCAAGCGATCAGGCGCGTTTCTGGCTCAGTAGCCAAATTCATATCCGAACCGCGAAACCCGTTGGGGAGAACTTCTTGCAGCTCCCCAAACGTAATCGTTTCGGTGCTTTCGTGGAAATTGTAAGTCAGCACCATCTTGTCATCATACAAGAAAATGGCGTTGACAAACGTATCAATCAGCATCTTGCGCTGCGATTTCCGGGTGACGTCCATCTTTCGGAACCGTTCAAGGAAAAAGCGGAGCTGTTCTTCGGTAATCCTCGGCTTTGCCAGCTTTTCAACCGCGATTTTGTTTTCGAGTTCATCCCGCGATGCTTCCAGCTCGTCCAAGCGCTCTTTGGTAGATCGTGTGAAGATACCCTGCTGGATGGCGTTTAACAGGTTATCAATGGAGCTTTTTACTTCTCGAAGCTGCTTTTCATAGAGTGGCAACGCAGTGTTTTCCGCATCCTGCAAGGTCATCAGCGCGGAAACGATCGCATCAATGGTCGCGTCATTCATCAGCATCTTTATGGTTGCGTTGACGACCATATCCTCCAGCCACTCCTTGCGGACGGGCTTTTTATGACAATCGGTGCGCTTTTTCTTGACGGATACACACTTTTAATAGTGATGAACAACTCCCGTCCGGCTTGTTCCGCTTTCACCGCAAAGATACGCTCCGCAATATCCGCAGAACAGCTTGGTCGTCAGCAGATAATCGTCCTCTGCCTTGTGTCGGGCAGGGGCTTTTCTGTTTTTCGCCATCTTTTCTTGTACACGGTCAAACAGCTCTTTCGGCACAATGGCAGGAATACCGTCTGGAATGACGATATCGCGGAAGGTGTATTCCCCGATATAGCGGCGGTTGTTGAGCATCCGTTGAACGCTGCTGGGCTGAATATCGCCGCCCAGCGTGTTCTTTACGCCTTTTTCTTTGAGATAGTTTGAAATTTCTTTCATGGTTGCCCCTTCCGCATACCGATTAAAGGCTTCCAGCACAAAAGGCGCGGTCAGCGGGTCAATCTGAAAATGATGCTCCTTATCTACGACATATCCAACAGGGCGTGTGCCGCCGTTGCATTTCTTGTTGAGTACGTTTTCGGTCATGCCGCGATTGACCTTTTCAGCCAAGTCAGCGGAATAATACTCTGCAAAGCCCTCCAAGACGGATTCCAGCAGGATGCCGTCTGCGCCGGAAGAAATCACCTCGGTTGCGGAAACGACGCGGACGTTGTTCTTCTTGAGCAGCACCTTATAGCGGGCGCTGTCGTAACGGTCGCGGGAAAAACGGTCGAGTTTCCAGACAATGACCATATCGAACAGGTGCTTGTCGCTGTCCTTAATCATCTCCTGAAATGCGGGACGATGGTCTGTTCGCGCGGAATAAGCGCGGTCGATGTAGTGCTTCAAAACGGTGATGTCGTTCTTCTCCGCGAAAGCCGTACACTCGCGGATTTGTCCTTCGATGGATTCCTCACGCTGGTTGTCGGAAGAATAGCGGGCATAGATAACGGCTTTCATTTGCTTCACCTACTGATCGTCAAAAGCATATATGCTCCATTTTTACTGCTTGGACTTATACGCCTCGCCCCACGCCCACAGGGAATCCAGAATGGGCTTCAGGCTCTTGCCAAGTTCGGTCAGCGAGTATTCCACTCTCGGCGGAACCTCGGCGTAGACCTCACGGTGAACAAGACCGCTTTCCTCCATGGCGCGAAGCTGTGCGGTCAGCACTTTTTGAGACACCGTGCCGATGGATTTTTTCAGCTCGCCGAAACGTTTGGTTCCGGGCATCAGATCCCGCAGAATCAGCACCTTCCACTTATCCCCGATGAGGGTCAGCGTGGTTTCCACGGGGCAGGCGGGAAGCTCGTTCTTTGCTTTGACATCATTCATTTCAATCCCTCCAAAGATTCTTTTATGGCAGAGAAAATTGCGTAAAACGGCAACGGCACAACCGCTTTTTCTTGGCAATCGTCCATTGGTTTCCGTTTGGTAACTACGGCACAATATTGTGCTTACTTTACGAAAGAAGATTATGGCATTATTATAGTGCCAGAGGCAAGCGAAAGCAAGCCCGAAAACCAAGGAGGTTACTCAAAATGAAAAAGACTGTCTCTCTCGTACTGGTTCTCTCCATGATTGCCGTCGCCGTGATCGGCTTTGGCACTGCGGCAAACGCGCAGACCCCGAGCAACACGGAAAAGGCGCTGGCACTCATCAACACCTTCGCCACCGGCGATGCGGACATGGCTCGCAGCCTGCTGGCGGAGGATTACATTCAGCATAATCTGGCTTACGGCACCGGCGCGGATGCGTTTGTCGGTTCCGTGGAATACCTCGCTTCCGCGGAGGTGAAGACCACCGTAAACAACATCCGCGCCTTTGAGGATGGCGACAAGGTGTTCTTGCAGACGGTTTACAATTTTGCAGGGGCGGGCGAGCAGGTCGCTTTCGACATCTTCCGCATCGATGAAAACGGAAAGATTGCCGAGCATTGGGACAATCTCGCGGCTCTTGCCGAGCCGAATCCTTCCGGTCATACCCAGATTGACGGCACGATGGAGATCACGGATCTGGACAAGACCGAGGAAAACCGCGAGCTGGTCAAGAATTTCCTCTATGACGTCATGCAGGGCAACAACCTTGACAAGACCCCGGATTATTTCGACGGCGACGCTTACATTCAGCACAACACCGGTATTGCCGACGGCGTGTCCGGTCTGAACGCCGCGCTGGGCGCACTGGCGGAGCAGGGCATCACCATGGTGTACGATGAAATTCACATGGTGCTGGCGCAGGGCAACTTCGTGCTTGCCGTCAGCGAGGGCACATTTGGCGGCGCACCGACCAGCTACTATGACCTGTGGCGCGTGGAGAACGGCAAGATCGCCGAGCATTGGGACGTGATGGAGACCATCGCAGACCAGTCCACCTGGCAGAATCAGAACGGCAAGTTCTGATCGTTACCCGGAGGTAACCATACCACAATATTGTGCGTACTTCACAAGCCGTACAAATCGCATTACAATCAAAGCATCAAGAGAAAA
>CAKTZR010000020.1 GCA_934636105.1 uncultured Clostridia bacterium | reverse complement strand
GCATAGAAATGCTCCCTTCATGATGAACAGTGTTTTTCTATTTCACTGTCTCTCATAAAGGGAGCATATCAGACCACTGCGGGGTTTGATTTTTTTGTTTTATGGGATTCCGTAAAACCGCTTGCCGTTTTCCCTCGTGATATCGCAAAGCGCCTGCGCGTCCATATCCCGCAGTTTGGCAATCAAGCGGCAGATATGCCCCACGTTCAGCGGCTCATTGCGGCGGCCACGGACAGGTTCAGGCGCAAGATACGGACTGTCCGTCTCGATCATCAGGCGATCCAACGGCACATTTTTCGCGACCTCTTGCAGATTGACCGACTTTTTGAATGTCACAGGCCCGGCAAAGGAAATCATGCAGCCCAGCGACAGATAAATTTTCGCGCTTTCCCAGCTGGCCGAGCAGCAATGGATGACGCAATGCGGCAGTCTGTCCTTGTGCGCCCGCAGAATATCAATCGTGTCGCCGTGCGCATCGCGAATATGCAGAATCACCGGAACATGCAGTTCATAGGCCAAATCGAGCTGGCGTTCAAACACAGCCCTTTGAATGTCTCTGGGCGAAAGATCGTAGAAATAATCCAGCCCGATCTCTCCCAGCGCCTTGACTTTTTTCTCCTGTGTAAGCCATCGGATCAACTGCGGCACGTCCGCTTCCGTAAAACTCTTTGCGTCATGCGGATGCACGCCGACCGCCGCATAGATGTTGTCGTTTTCGTTGGCCAGCGTCACGCTCTGCGCGCTCGACGCCATATCCGCGCCGACACACATGCAGAGCATACCTGCCTGACGCATGCGCGAAAGAACCTCTGCTCTGTCCTCGTCAAAGCGCTCGTCCGTCGGGTGCGCATGGGTATCAAACAAACCGATCAATTCGTTTTCCGCCATTGTTTTCTCCATTTCAAAAGACGCGCCGACTCACAGAGCCGACGCGTTTTTTCAAATCAATCAGCCGATTTCGCAGCCGTCTTCCATATCGGAATCCACCGTCAACAGGCTCAGCTTGCTGTCATCCGCATTGGCGGCGCAAAGCAGCATGCCGTGGGACTCCACACCGCGAATCTTGCGCGGCGCGAGATTCGCCAGCAGAACGACCTTCTTTCCCACCATTTCTTCCGGCGTATAGAACTTCGCAATGCCGGAAACGACCACGCGCTCTGTGTCGCCCACCTTGAGCGTGGACATAAGCAGCTTATCAGCCTTCGGCACCTTTTCGCACTTGAGCACCTTCGCAACAACCAGCTGAATCTTCTCAAAGTCCTCAAACTGGATCAAATCGCGCTGGGTGAAGACCGTCTTTTCCTCATCGATCGGCGCAGGAATTTCTTCCGGCTTCGCATCCTTAGCAGCAATCTCCTTGGCATGCTCCAACGCCGCCTGCTTTTCAGCTTCCAGCAGCTCCAGCTCCTTGGCCACGTCGATACGCGGGAAAAGCGCTTCGCCCTTATGCACCTTGCTGCCCGGCACAACGCCGCCGAATACCTTGATGGAATCCCACGTCTTGAGCGCTTCATCGGTCACGCCGATCTGCGCAAAAATGCGTTCCGGCGTACGCGGCATAGTCGGGGCGATGAGCACAGCCACCATGCGCGCGCATTCAAGCAACACATAAAGCACCGTGCCCAGACGCGGACGATCCGCTTCGTTCTTAGCCAGCACCCACGGCGTTGTCAAATCGATATAGCGGTTGCACTCGCCGATGAGCTTCCAGATTTCGGTCAGCGCGTTGCTGAATTGCAGCGCGTTCATGCTCTTTTCAACGCTCATCCACAAGCCCTGCGCCTGCTCGATCAGCTTGTGATCCAGCTCGGTATATTCAGCCGGAGCGGGCACGACGCCGTCGAAATACTTTTCGATCATCGCAACGCTGCGGCTGACGAGATTGCCCAAATCGTTGGCCAAATCCGCATTGATACGCTTAATCAGCGCTTCATTAGAGAATTCGCCATCCGCGCCGAACGGCATTTCGCGCATGAGGAAATAGCGCACTGCATCAGAGGAGTAGCGTTCGCAGAGCTTCACCGGATCGACAACATTGCCCTTGGATTTGCTCATCTTGCCGCCGCCCATGACCAGCCAGCCGTGACCGAACACCTGCTTGGGCAGGGGCAGACCGAGCGCATGCAGCATAATCGGCCAGATGATCGTGTGAAAACGCACGATTTCCTTGCCGACCAGATGGATATCCGCCGGCCAATACTTCTGAAACAGCGAATCGTCATCCGAACCATAGCCCAGCGCGTTGATGTAGTTGGTCAGCGCATCCACCCACACATACACGGTGTGCTTCGGGTCAAAATCAACCGGAATGCCCCACTTGAGTGATGTGCGGGAAACACACAGGTCCTGAAGACCGGGAATCAGGAAATTGTTGAGCATCTCGGCCGTGCGCGTCGGCGGCTGAATGAAATCGGGATGGGTCTTGATATAATCGATCAGCCAATCCTGATACTTGGAAAGGCGGAAGAAATAGCTTTCCTCGCGTGTCTTCTCCACCGGGCGTCCGCAATCCGGACAGCAGCCATCCTTGAGCTGAAGCTCCGTCCAGAAGGACTCGCAGGGCGTGCAATACCAGCCCTCGTATTCGCTCTTATAGATATCGCCCTGATCGTAGAGCTTGCGGAAAATCTTCTGCACAGACTTCACGTGACGCTCGTCCGTCGTGCGGATAAAGTCGGTGTAATCGATATCCATCAGCTTCCAGAGCTTCTTGATGCCATCCACGATGTGATCGACATATTCCTTCGGCGTCACGCCGGCGTCGCGCGCCTTGCGCTCAATTTTCTGACCATGCTCGTCCGTGCCGGTCAGGAAAAAGACGTCGTAGCCCGTCATCTTCTTGAAGCGGGCCATCGTATCCGCCGCAGTGGAACAATAGCTATGGCCGATATGCAGATTATCGCTCGGATAATAAATCGGCGTTGTGATGTAGAACGTAGGTTTCTCGCTCATCCTCATCTCTCCTTCAAAAAAACGCCCCCCGCATGCGCGAGGGGCGATTGCTTATGCAATCAACCCTGGACAGGGGCCGCACCAGTCGCAATCGCATGGCGGCATTACCTGTTTATTATAGGAAAAAAGGGCCGTTTTGTCAAGCAAAATTCACGTTTCCGCCAGATATCGCTGCCAGACGATGCGCTCCACATTGCCGCTTGCGTCCAGATAGTAAGACAGCTCCACAAAAATGGTCGCCTTGTCATCCACGGGGTCATAATAATGAATCACATAGGTTCCATCGCCGTTGCTGCGATATGTGCCGAACTGCGTGTTGGCCGAGTTATAATTATACAGCAGGCGGTTTCCCTCTTTATCCAGCGCGGCCTGTCCCAGATCGCGGAACTTGCCGAGCACCTCGTCGCTGCTCATGCCGATTTTCGTGGTGCGCGGCGCGGTCATTTTGCTGTTTGTGGTATCCAGCGCATAGAGCACCGCTGCACTGCCCGCCTTTTTGATGCAGAAGCGCGCCGTTCCCCAGTCGTAGACCGCTTCATAGCTCTCCATATCCGGGCTGTACCACTGTTCCTCCGGCAGCACCTCGTAGGTATTCGGCGTGCCCCAAGTTTTTGTGAAGGTGTTGTAAGTCGTCTTATAGAGCGTCAGGTTTTTGAACGTGTCATCCGACGTAAACATCTTTTTCAAATTGCCTTCAACGTCATAGGTGACGTTCATTTCATAGCTGATTTTTCCGTTTGCCGCCACCGCAATGGCGCGCAGCGTACTCTTGCCCGTCGGCAGCTGAATCGGTTCGGTATACAAAGTCGATTCCGTCGTCGCCTGGCGGCCGTCAATCGTATAATAGATGGCGACAATGGGCGAAGCCGTTTTGTCGCTTTCATCTCCCGCGCGCAGGCTGACCTTCGGCGCTTTTTTATATTTGCCGGACGCATAGTTGGATTTCGGCGCGGCCGGGGTTGGAATGATGACCGTGTAATCCGCTGAAACCTGCTCGCTCGGCGTGCCGTTTTCTGTAAAGCCGATGGCCTTGATGGTCATCTTGCCCTCGGCGACGTGCAGGGTCGTCCCTTCCGTGTAGACCAGACCGGATTCGGACGGGTCCGTGCCGTCCGTGGAATAATACACAGTCTCGCCGTCCGGAATGGTGATGGTCACGTCGATTTCCTCGGTATAGCGTCCCGCGGTCTTAGAGAGGGTCGGCGCGGTTGGCGTATATTCGCGCAGCATCACGTCAAATTCCTGCGTGCTGTTCGCCTTTTCCGCGGCCTGCTTCATCAGTGCAAGCGCTTCGGCGTTATATCCCTCATCCTGATAAATCTTGATGAGGTTTCGATAGGCACTCGGATGAGCAGGCGCAATATCGTTGATAAGCGACTCATAAATCGCCTTTGCCTCGTCGATACGGTCAAGCTCCGTATAGGCCTGCGCCATCAGGATGAGCGCATCGACATTCTCCGGTTCACGATCAATCGCGATTTGCAGCGTCTGAACCGCACGGGTATAATAGGCCTGATCGAGCAGCTCCTTGCCCAGCGTGACATAAGCATCCGTTCTGGCGATGCTCCATCCCCACTGTGCCATCAGCTGCTGACCGCTTTCCGTCTTGAAAAGCATATAACCGCCTGCCGAGCCGACAAAAAGCAGCATCAGCAGAATCACCACCATCACGCGAAGCAGCCGCTTATGCGAGCGCTGGTAGATTGGCGGATTCATGATTTCCGGGCTGGCGTCCACCTTGCGCCGCAGGTTATCCGGTGCATGGCGGACATGGCGCACCTTCGCCTGTTCAAACGCCTTCTGTTTTTCCAGACCGAGGGGCACGCGGCTTCCCGTGCCGCTTTTGCCCGTCGGTCTGCCTTCCGCGGGAATACGTTTGGGGGTAGACACGGTGCCGACGTTCTGTGTCTGTTCTCTTTTGTGCTGCGTGTCTGCCTGAGGCGTCACCCGGCGGGCAACATGCGCGCGCGGCGCCGTCGTTTCCACATCAGCTTCCGCACGCCTGCGCCGATATGCGCGCTGCACCGCATTGCAGCTTGGGCACACGCGCGCCGTATCCGGCAGTTCACGACCACAGTTTGGACAAATCACGAGAGCAGCTCCTCCTATAAAATATGCGCGTTCAGGCAATTACACCTGTTTGAGCGATTCATAATATGGGTCGCCGGAAAATTCGCGCTCCGGCGGGCGCTCGCCGCCCAGCGTCTCGATGGCATTGACAACTTCCACATAATCCAGATAATTGATATCCGGGCTTTGTGCCGCTTCCTTGAGCATGCTGATTGCGCGTTCATCGCCCAGCTTAGCCAGATACGACGCAAACAGCGCGCGGCGCTCGTCGCGCGTAGCAAAGCGCTCGGCCAGCAATTCATAAATGCGCTCATCGCCCGGATAATTGCTCAAGATGTCAGCAAAAATATCCCGTCCGGTCTGTCCCGCACCGGAAAGCACGGCCAGAATCGGCGCGACAACCTCCTCGCCCATGCTCAAAAGCGCTTCCGCACAAAGATCACCCTTGTCGCTCGGTTCTTCCAGCGACGCAATGAAATCGATATATCGCTGCATCGGTGCTTTGCTTTCCATCTCGCGCAGCAGCGAAATCGCGGTCATTTCCGCTTCTTCCGGCAAATCCTTCCGGTTGAGCAGCGCAAGCAGACTCTTTTCGGCCTGCTCGCCCAAACTTGTGATGCGCTCCAGCAGCAAATCCGGCACCGGCACGCCCTGCACAATATAGTCGCAAAGCCAATTCACCAGCATATCGGCGTCGTCAAACTGCTCAAAATAATCCTGCGGCGCAGCGCCGTCCAGGAAATCCGCCGGTTTCTGAAGGAATTCCAAATAAACATCGGGCATCATGTCTTCAATCACATCCATGTCGTCCTTGTATTTTTCGCTGTTTTCCTTCATCCATCCGGCCATATAGCGCTCAAAGGCGCGATCAAAGTTGATGCACTTCATCGTCTGCACTCCCTTTTGTGTTCATCATTGCCGTCTTTTGAACGGCGCAAAGAATTCGTTTTGCCATCATACGGCAGAGCCTGGGGGACACGCCGCATCTTGCGGCAATCCGGCGTATATCGACCTTTCTGCCGGAAAGCCGATGAAACAGATATTCAAGCGCCGCCGCACAGGCGGGCTGTTCCCGCTTTTTCGGCATGCCGCGCTGCTCCAGAAACGCAATATACGTCGGCAGAAGCAGCTTTGGCGCCTGCGGGAAATCGGGCGACAGTGCGTCGGCCGCAGCCTGGACAACCGCCTGCACATCCTCGCCGCCCGCCGTTCTTCGCGCCATTGCTCCGGCCGCAAGACGCACAAACCGCCCGCCGATATCCACATCATACGGCTGAAAGCCATGCGCGGCCGTCAGCGCCTGAAGCACCGCATACTTGAGTGAATCGCTCACCTGCGGATCGGTCAGCGCATCGAGCAGCACATCAAGCGCCTGTGGCGTATCCGTCGCGCTCATCAGCATCAATGCAAACAGCGCCGTGTTCGCACCGCCGACAGCGGAACGAAGCGCCCACGCGCATGTTTCATACAAACCCTGTGCGTCGTTCTGCGGCTCCATCATCGCAGCCACAATGTGCATGGCGCGGTCTGCCGCTTCTCCCTGCGTAACGTCCAGCCCCAGCGTCAGGCGTTCCTTGGGCGGCTGCTCGTCTCTGGCCATGCCATAATAAGCTTTCGCAACCGTGTCTTCCGGAAGCAGCACGCAGACGCGGGCAAAAATTCGCTTGGCTTCATCAAACCGACGCAGATTCATCAACGCGCATCC
The DNA here is from genome assembly GCA_934636105.1 of uncultured Clostridia bacterium. Classification (GTDB taxonomy): domain Bacteria; phylum Bacillota; class Clostridia; order Christensenellales; family Aristaeellaceae; genus Ventricola. The sequence continues at coordinate 47,027 of CAKTZR010000020.1, read as the reverse complement.
GCGGATCATCATGCCGCGCGTACATGTCGGATCCCGTCGAAGCAGCGAACGCGTCAGCCGAAGCGTCAGGCCATCCTCGCCATGCTTGGCACTTTCAACGGCCACGCTCAGGCGTTCTTCCGTACTCTGCGCACGCAGAACCGCAATATGCAGCATACGCCGCGCCTGCTCCGCCTGCCCGCTTGTATAAAGCACATCGATCAACACGCAGAGCGTCTGCACCCTCGCGGGAGCAAGCGCATGCGCCTGCCCGGCGTGAAGCTGCGCATCATCCAACCTGCCCAAAATCAATTCACAGCAGGCCAGAAGCGTCAATCTCTGCGCATTTTTCCACAAATCAATCGCATGCAGCATCGTCCTTCGAGCGGCATGCACTTTTCCTTCCTGCAAGCGCTCCACCGCGCGGCGTTCAAGCGCCTTGGCGCGCTCTCTGCGGCTCTGCGGCGTTGGCTTTTCCAGTGCCTGCCGAAGCTGCTGTCCCAACAGCGCCACCAAATCAGGGGAAACGTTGCGCCTGTCGCTGACCTCGAACTGCTCAAAATACGATGCCGCGCGCGCCAAATCCGCCCGCTGCGCCGCAGAAAGCGCCAGCTGAAACAGCGCTTCCGCCCGATATTCGCCCTTCATGCGAACCACACGCAGATACGCCCGCGCCGCTTCCTCCTCACAGCCCATTTCTTCATACGTCTGCGCAAGCTCACGCTCCAACACTTCGCTCGTGCCGTATTGCTCCCGCGTTTTGCCCAGCAGTGCCATGGCCTCGTCATATCGTCCGGCAAGGCGGTGTCTGCGCGCGCGGCCGATCCAGTATTCACTTGTGCGCGCCATGGAGACCACCCTGGTCATGACACTCCTCCTTGTTTTCAATCGTCCTCTTCTCCGGCCTGATGTGCCTGTGCCAGCAAGCCCTCCAGCTCCTCGCCGCTGAAACGGTAATGTTTGCGGCAGAAATGGCATTCCACCTCGCAGCCGTTCTGCTTTTCGATCATATCGCGGATTTCGCTCTCGCCCATCGACAGCAGCACCCGTTCGATATAATCGCGCGAACAATCGCATTGCAGGCGAAGCGGCATTTCTTCCAGGATTTCCGGATTCAAGCCGCGGAAGCAGCCTTCGACGATCTGCTCCAGCGTCATTTCGGACAACAGCTGGGAAATCGAGCTGAACAGCTCCGCGCGGATTTCAAGCGCATCAAGCAGCTCCTCCGAGCAGTCCGGCATGGCCTGAATCAGAACGCCGCCGGAAGCGATGATCTTTTCGCCCACCAGCGTACCCAGCGCGCACAGGGACGGCGTCTGCTCGGATTCCAGATAATACATCGCAAAATCCTCGGCAATTTCGCCGGAAACCAGCGCAACGCGGCCAACATACGGCTCGCCGAAGCCAAAGGAGCGCATGACAGTCAGCTGTCCGTCCTTGCCCAGCGCCCCGCCGACGTTCAGCTTGCCATTTTCCTTGAGCGGCAGCTCAACCTCCGGGTGCTCAATCGTCACCTTCACCGTGCCGTCCGGCCCGGCAATCGCACAGATCGGACCCGCGGGACCGCCGCCGTTGATGGTTGCGGTAATGCGGTCGCCCTCGCTTTTGAGGTTTGCGCCCATAATCGCCGTCGCCGCCAGCATGCGGCCCATTGCGGCGCTGCACGTGTTGCTCGCGTTGTGAATATCGCGCGCCTGCTGCGCCATTTCTGTTGTATCGCAGATAAATACGCGCGCCTGACCGCCCATCAGCGTCAGGCGAAGCATTCTGGATTTCTTCTGTTCCATATCGTTTATTCCTCCGAAAAATCACACCGTTTCAGGTTTTTTCGCGGTGATGTGAATGCGCATGTCGTCATTCTTCGGCGCATCCATGCGCATTTCACCGTAAATCCGTACATCCTCAAAGCCCGCTTTTTGAAGCCATGCCGTCAATTCCTCCACGCTGTGCGCGCGCTGATGATGCTGCTCACGGAAGCGTCGATATCGCCCGTCCTCCTCGCGAACGAAGAACGTAACGTCCATAGCCAGCAGATGCTCCTCTCGATTGAGCTTGTTCTGCCAAAGCACCGCCGCGCCGTCTCTCTCCTCGCCGAAAAAGGCGTCGCCCATGATGTTCTCCAGCTTATGCCGGGTGGAACAATCAAAGCACAGCGCGCCGCCCGGCAGCAGGTTCTGATAAGCCGCCGCAAAAAACGCCTGCACATCGTCCGGCGTTGTCAGATAATTCACGCCGTCGCATGTGGCCAGCACCGCGCCGACACGTCTGGGAAGCGTCAGCTTCTTCATATCCTGCCGAACAAACGCAACCTCTACGCCGCAATCGCGCGCTTTCTTTTCCGCCTGGCGCAGCATCGCGGCGGATAAATCCACGCCCGTCATAGCCATGCCGCTTTGCGTCAGCCGCACGGTCAGACTGCCCGTTCCGCAGGCGCATTCCGCCGCGCGCCGAGGCAGCTCACCCGTCACGGAGCGAATCAACGCCAGATAGTGTGTGCTCCACGCGTCATAATCGAAATCGTCCATCAGCGTATCATATACGCTTGCAAAATCGTCGTACATCGTCTCTACTCTCTGTTTTTGTGCGCAAGCAGCCCGCCGATTCGCCCGCTTTCCTTGGCGGTCAAGCCGGGCCAGCCCACTTCCAGCACGCGTTCAAGCAAGCCCGCCTCCTGCGCCGCGCGGTACTTGTCGCGCTCACGCTGAGTCGGCGGTATAAACCCTTTCATGCGTTCACCTCCCGGCTTCATTGTGGCCGCGGAAGCCGCTTTTCATGTGGGTTTACTCGTCCTCCTCGTCTTCGTCCTCGTCATCTTCAGGCAGATCGTCGTCCTCGCTGTGCGGACGCAGGCCCTGACCCACCTGCGCGCCTTCGATGTGCGGATTGAGATACTTATCAAACACACCGTTGGCGAACGACGCATAAATCAGACGGGACAGTGCGAAACCGAACAGCAGATAATACAGCGAAACAACCAGAATCACAATGCCGTTGCCCGCATAAATGCCGATCAGCAGCGCGGCAACCGGAATCGCCGTGATGATCCGCGCCAGCAGCATCTGCGGCAGGCGCGCCGCACCCATCAAGAACGCGTTCTTAATGAGGTTTTTGAAATTCAATTCATAGCCGACCATCATCGGATACAGCAGCGGCAGCATGACGATATACATCAGCGTTGCGGAAAGCACGATCATCAGCGGCAGAAGCATCCATGCGCTCCCCTTGGCCATCGTGCCGTAATACGAAACCGCGGTGTAAGCCACCACCGGCACAATCGAGGTCAGCGCAGAAACGCCGAGCGCCTGCTTCCAGTTGGATTTAAACGCATCCTTGAAATCCGAAAACAGGAAAGCATGCTGATCGCGCGCCCAGTTGCGCATGATATAGGCCGCGCCTGCGGACGACGGGCCTGTGATGGCGATACAGGGAATCAAGCCGATCAGCCACATCATCATATACCCGGAAATAGCGCTCATCAAATCCATAGCGCCGTCCGCGCCCGCCAGCACCGTTTCGGTGTCGATGCTCTGCACCGCCGCCAGATTGATATACGTCCAGAGCAAAAACGGAATCCAGAAGATCACCTGCATCAAATTGACCTTTACGAGATCAAAAACGTGATCCTTGAGCACCATGAAGAACAGTGACACGCGGTTTTTCGGCATATCCATTTCGCTGTAATCGCGCTTGCCCGCTTTGCCGTAGTACATTCTGTCAAAAAAGCCCATCTTTTCAGTCCTTTCTGGCGGTTAAGCCGATAAACAGCGCGAGACCCGTAACCAGCGCGCGTTCATCAAAATCAAACGTATCCGCATGCAGCGGACTCTTGTGATTTTCGTCCATGCAGCCGCAGAAGACAAACACGCCCGGCACGCTCAACTGGTAATAAGCAAAATCCTCCGCGATCATGCGCGGCTTTTCCTGCACGAATCGGTCGCCCAGCAGTTCCCGTACGCGCTCAACCTCCGCCGGATCGTTTTCCACGCACGGATAGAAAACGCGCTTAATCATCTCGGTTTTCGTGCCGAAAGCCGCGTCTACGCCCGCCATATCCTGCAAAATTCTCGCTTCCAGCCCTTCGTACACGGCATTGGAGAACGTGCGGATGATGCCCTCCATCTTCGCTTCTTCGGCGAGAATATTGCGCTGATGTCCCGCTTCCACATGGCCGATGGTAATCAGCGCAGGCTGCGCCGGATCAACGCTGCGGGCAACGGTCGTTTGCAGCAGCGTCAGGAAATGCGCCATCGCCGTAACCGCGTCGCATCCCAAATGCGGCATTGCGCCATGCGCCGCCTGACCATGAATGACGAAATCCATCTCGCAGGTCTGCGCCATCATCGGCCCTGCGCAGGTGGAAACCTTGCCGATTGGCACATCCGGCATCATGTGCATGCCGTAGACGACTTCAACATGCGGGTTTTCCAGCGCGCCTTCCTCGATCATGTTCCGCGCGCCGCCGATGGTCTCCTCCGCAGGCTGAAAAAGCAGCACCACGTCATCCCGCAGACTCTCCCGATGTTCGCTGAGCCACTGGGCAAACGTCAGCAGATTGGCCATGTGTCCGTCATGACCGCAGGCGTGCATTTTGCCGGGATGGCTCGAAGCAAATTCGCACCCCGTCGCTTCCGGAATCGGCAAGGCGTCAATATCCGAACGGAAAGCGATCACCCGGCCCGTTCCATCTCCATGAAACACGGCGCGAAGGCCTGTCTTGGCATACACCCGCAGATCATCCGGTTTTAGCGCACGCAGATGCGCCATCAAATAAGCGTGCGTCTCATGTTCCTCGTAGCCCACTTCGGGGATGCGGTGCAGCGCACGCCGATGCTCGCGCAGGCGGTCTTCATATCGGCTCGCCTCTTTCAAGAGGTCGTCAAATTTCATCTTCATTCCTCGCTTTCAAGCGGCGTCGTTTCAGCCTCCACTTCTTCAAGTTTCTATTTTAGCATAATCGCGGCAAAATGAAAAGCCGGGGCGCACATTTCCTCCGCGCACAGCGTATTTTTTATCAGGGCGGTCAACGAGCCGTTAAATCATGCCGCCAGGGTTGACAAAACGCCGCTTACGGTGCTATGATGGTCGCATCATTCTTTTTGCCGCCTTTTTTGCGGCATATATGCCTGAAATATGAAAGGATGGATTCGTCATGGAGCGTAAATGGCGTGTTGCCGTCGTCGGCGCCACCGGCATGGTGGGGCAACGTTTTGTTTCTCTCTTGGCCGATCACCCGTGGTTTGAAATTGCCGTTGTCGCCGCTTCCGCGCGCAGCGCCGGAAAGACTTACGAAGAAGCGGTTGCAGATCGCTGGGCGTTTGACTGGCCGATTCCGCAGAATATTCGTCCGTTGGTCGTGCGCGACGCTTCCGATGTTGAAAGCGTTACGAGCGACGTGGACTTTGTTTTCTGCGCGGTGGACATGAAAAAGGATGAAATCCGCGCGCTGGAAGACGCTTATGCCAAGAGCGAAACGCCCGTCGTTTCCAACAATTCCGCCCATCGCGGCACGCCGGATGTGCCGATGATCGTGCCGGAGCTGAACCCGCAGCATGCCGACATCATCGAATATCAGCGCAGGCGGCTGGGCACGAAGGTCGGCTTCGTCACCGTCAAGCCCAACTGCTCCATCCAGAGCTATGTGCCCGCGTTGACGGCGCTGTATGATTTGAAGCCCACACGCGTGGTTGTTTCCACCTATCAGGCGATTTCCGGCGCGGGCAAAACCTTCAAGCGCTGGCCGGAGATGATCGACAACGTCATTCCCTACATCGGCGGCGAGGAAGAAAAGAGCGAACAGGAGCCTCTCAAAATCTGGGGTCACATCGAAAACGGCGTGATCGTGCCTGCCAAAGCGCCGATTATCAGCGCGCACTGCGTGCGCGTCGCCGTGGCGGACGGCCATCTGGCTACCTGCTGGGCCAGCTTTGAAAAGCCCGCGACAAAAGAGGAAATCATCGAGCGCTGGCGTTCCTTTGAGGGGTTGCCGCAAAAGATGAACCTGCCGAGCGCACCCCATCCGTTCCTTCAGTATTTTGAGGAAGACAATCGGCCGCAGACCCGGCTTGATCGCGACTTTGAGCACGGCATGGGCATCTCGCTTGGCCGTCTGCGCGGAGATTCGCTGTTTGACTGGCGCTTTGTCGGCCTGTCGCACAACACGCTGCGCGGCGCGGCCGGCGGCGCGGTGCTGATTGCCGAGCTGCTTTGCGCACAGGGCTACATTCCGAAAAAATAAACCCGGAAGCGTCTGCTTCCGCTGAAAACCGCATGATTTCTGCCGCTTTGGAAAACACTGAAGACATCGGTGCTTTTCAAAGCGGTTTTTCTTGTGCTTTCATACCGGGAGGTATGCCTGATGAATACGCCTTTATTTACCGGCTGCGCCACCGCGCTGGTTACGCCTTTTCTGCCAAACGGACAGCTCGACGAGCCTGCGCTTCGCCGCCTGCTTTTTATGCAGCTGGAAGCGAAAATCGACGCGCTCGTGCTGCTGGGCACAACCGGCGAGCCCTGCACCCTGTCGATGGAGGAGCGCCAGCGCGTCATTGAAATCGGGCTTGAATGCGTGGGCGATTCCATCCCCATCATCGTCGGCACAGGCTCTAATGACACGCGCCGGGCCATCGAATACGCCCGTCAGGCGCAGAAGCTCGGCGCAGCAGGACAGCTCAGCGTTACACCGTATTACAACAAGGCCACGCAATCCGGCCTGATTCGACATTATCACGCGATTCTCGGTGCCTGTCCCCTGCCGATGATCCTTTACAACGTGCCGGGTCGCACAGGCATGGGTTTGAGCGCAGAAACCGCCGCCGAGTTAAGCCGCCATCCTGCCGTCGCAGGCCTGAAGGAAGCCAGCGGCAACCCGGTATTCACAAGCGAGATTCTGGAAAAGACGCACGGTGAGCTGCCCCTTTACTGCGGCAACGACGACCAGATTCTTCCGCTGATGGCGCTGGGAAGCTGCGGCGCAATCAGCGTCGTTTCCAACATTCTGCCTGAAAAGACGCGCGCCCTGACGCACGCCTGTCTTGAGCGCCGCATGGAGGACGCGCAGAAGCTCCAGCTTGAGCTGATGCCGCTCATCAGAGCGCTGTTTTTGCAGATCAGTCCGATCCCTGCCAAAGCGGCGCTGGCCATGATGGATATCATCCACGACGCGCTTCGCCTGCCGCTGACCCCCATGGAGGACCCCTATCGCGGCCAGTTGAAGCAGGCGTTGATCGACGCGCATCTGCTTTCATCCTGATACAAAAAGCCGGGCGATGCGCAATCGTCCGGCTGATATTCGGATAGCAGAAAATTACATGCCGCCACGGGTGTAGTTCGGCGCTTCCTTGGTGATGTTGATATCGTGGGGATGGCTCTCCACCAGGCCCGCGTTGGTGATGCGGATAAAGTCCGCGTCATGACGCAGGGACTCGATATCCGGCGTGCCGCAATAGCCCATGCCGGAGCGCAGGCCGCCAAGCAGCTGGAAGATGGTGTCGCTGAGCGCGCCCTTGTAGGCTACGCGGCCTTCCACGCCTTCCGGAACGAGCTTCTTCGCGTCTTCCTGGAAGTAGCGATCCTTGCTGCCCTTTTCCATCGCCGCGAGGGAACCCATGCCGCGATAAACCTTGAACTGACGGCCCTGATAGATTTCCAACGCGCCCGGCGCTTCCTCTGTGCCGGCCAGCAGACTGCCCAGCATAACGGCAGAGCCGCCCGCCGCAATGGCCTTCACCACGTCGCCGGAATACTTGATGCCGCCGTCGGCAATGATGCGCTTGCCCATCTTTTCGGCTTCCTCGGCGCAGTCGCTGATAGCCGTCACCTGCGGCACGCCGATACCGGCGACCACGCGGGTGGTGCAGATGGAGCCCGGGCCGATACCGACCTTCACGCAGTCCGCACCCGCTTCAAACAGCGCGCGCGTCGCGGCGGCCGTCGCCACGTTGCCCGCGATCAGCTGAACGTTCGGGAACGTCACGCGGATCTTCTCGATCTGGCGGAGCACGCCAACGCTGTGGCCGTGCGCCGTATCGATGCAGATGATATCCACGCCCGCCGCGATCAGCGCCGGAATGCGGTCAAACACATCGTGGCTCACGCCGACGGCCGCGCCGCAGAGCAGACGGCCGGAAGCGTCCTTCGCGGAATTCGGGTACTTCTGCGCCTTCTGGATATCCTTGATGGTAATCAGGCCGCGCAGATGGCCTTCTTCATCCACCAACGGAAGCTTCTCGATGCGGTGCTTGGCCAGAATCTGACGCGCCTGCTCGTGGGTCGTGCCCACCGGCGCGGTAATCAGGTTCTGGGTAGTCATGACTTCGTAAATCGGGCGGGAGTAGTTGGTTTCAAAGCGGAGGTCGCGGTTGGTCAGAATACCGACCAACTTGCCAGCCTCGTCGGTAATCGGCACGCCGGAAATGCGATAGCGCGCCATCAGCTCCTCCGCATCGGAAACGAGGTTGTTCGGGCCGAGGTGGAACGGATCGGAAATAACGCCGTTCTCCGAGCGCTTCACGCGGTCAACCTCCTGCGCCTGCTGCTCGATGGACATGTTCTTATGGATGATGCCCAAGCCGCCTTCGCGCGCCATGGCGATGGCCGTCTTGGACTCCGTCACCGTGTCCATCGCAGCGGACAGGAACGGAATGTTCAGTTTGATCTTATCGGTCAAATAGGTTTCCAGCTTGACTTCCTTGGGCAGCACCTCGCTGCGGCGCGGAACCAGCAAAACATCATCAAAAGTCAGTCCTTCACGAATCACTTTCGGCAGCATGCTTTCTTCCTCCTGTTATCTTTCTGAACTGTATGGGCTTTTCAAACAAGAATGTTCGGAAAAGCCGCTAAAAAAGGGATTTGGACTATTATAAACGGCTCGCCGCATCTTGTCAATGCCGCGAGCCGCCATAACTGCGCAAACTATTTTGTTGAATCTGCTTTGATTCCGAGTTTTTTCATCAAATCGACGGCATACCAGATGAGCGCAACCATCGACAGCGCGACGGAAATCCACAAAAGCGTATCTGCAATCTGCGTCCAGCTCAAAAAACGCGCAATAATAGAGAGCACAAAGACAACCGTCGTCACCTTGCCGATGGGCAGTGCATAAACGACAATACCGCGCTTCAAGGCCACGCCGCCGCCAATCACCATCGTCACTTCCTTGACGAAGATAATGGCCAGCACCCAAAGCGGAATCTGTCCGTCGGAAACAAACAGTCCCAGCAGCGTCACCAGCGACAGCTTATCCGCCAGCGGATCGAGCAGCTTGCCCAGCGCCGTGATCTGGTTAAATTTTCTGGCAATAATGCCGTCGAGCGCATCGGTCAGCATCGCGGCCAGATAGGCCATCAGCGCGCCCGTCGCGTCGCCGATGACGAAACGCCAGACGACGACGGGCAGCAGCAAAATCCGAATCACCGTCAGGGTGTTGGGGATATTGATGATTTGATCCTGTTTGATATGTTCCACGGCATGTTCCCTTCTTCCTATTGTTTCAGTATATCATAAAAACGGTGCCGTGTGCCGTTGACCGGACAATTTTCCCGTATCACGCCTTAGGCCTGCATGAGCGCGGCGCGCTGCTGCGCGGCGATTTCGCTCTCAATATAATCGTCGTAGCTCTCGCGGCGATCGACAAGGCCGCCCGGCAGAATCTCCATGATGCGGTTGGCAACGGTCTGAATGCACTCGTGATCCTGCGTCGCAAAGAGCATGGAGCCGGTAAACTCGATCATGCCCTTGTTCAGCGCGGTGATCGATTCCAAATCGAGATGGTTGGTCGGCTCGTCGAGAATCAGCACGTTTGCGCCGGAAAGCATCGTACGGGCCAGCATGCAGCGCACCTTCTCGCCGCCGGAGAGCACGCGCGCAGGCTTGAGCGCTTCCTCGCCGGAGAAAAGCATCCGGCCCAGCCAGCCGCGGATATCGCTTTCATACTGGCTCTGCGAGAACTGGCGCAGCCAATCGATCAGGTTATATTCGCAGTTGTCAAAGTACTTGCTGTTGTCCTTGGGGAAGTAGCTCTGGCTGGTGGTCACGCCCCACTTGAAGCTGCCCTCGTCCGGCTCCATTTCGCCCATCAGAATCTGGAACAACGTCGTGCGCGCCAGCTCGTCCGTGCCGACAAACGCAACCTTATCGCCCGGCGTCAGCACGAAGGAGATGTTGTTGAGCACCTTGCGGCCGTTGATCGTCTTGGAAAGGTTGGTCACGGTCAGCAGATCGTTGCCGATGTCGCGATCCGGCTTCCACGCGATATACGGATAGCGGCGGGAGGACGGCGTGAAGTTTTCCATCTGCAGGTTATCCAGCAGCTTCTTGCGGCTGGTCGCCTGCTTATGCTTGCTGGCGTTGGCGGAGAAGCGCTGAATGAACGCCTGCAATTCCTTGATCTTCTGCTCGTTCTTCTTGTTGATATCTTTCTGCTGGCGCGCCGCCATCTGGGTATATTCATACCAGAAATCGTAGTTGCCGACATACATCTGAATCTTGCCGAAGTCGATATCGCAGATGTGCGTGCAGACCTTATTGAGGAAGTGGCGGTCATGGCTGACCACGATAACCGTATTCGGGAAATCCAGCAGGAAGTTTTCCAGCCAGCGGACGGATTGAATATCCAGGTAGTTGGTCGGCTCGTCCAGCAGCAGGATATCCGGGTTGCCGAACAGCGCCTGCGCCAGCAGCACCTTGACCTTCTGGCTGCCGTCCAGCTCACTCATCAGCTTGTGCTCCAAATCGAGGCTGATGCCCAAACCCGTGAGAATCATTTCGGCGTTGCTCTCGGCGTTCCAGCCATCCAGCTCGGCAAATTCGCCCTCCAGCTCACTGGCCCGTTCGCCGTCCTCATCGGTAAAATCCTCTTTGGCGTAGAGCTCGTCCTTTTCCTTCATGATCTCATACAGGCGCTTGTGGCCCATGATGACCGTTTGCAGCACCTCGTAGCTGTCAAACTCGAAGTGGTTCTGACGCAGCACGGCCATGCGCTCGCCGGGGGTGATGACCACCTCGCCCGTGGTCGGCTCCAGCTCACCGGAAAGCACCTTGAGGAACGTCGATTTGCCCGTTCCGTTCGCGCCGATGATGCCGTAGCAGTTGCCTGCGGTGAATTTGATGTTGACGTTCTTAAAGAGCGGCTTGCCGCTGTAAGAAAGCGAAATATTCTGGGTTGCGATCATGTGATCAGGTTCTCCTTTTTCTGCTCCACATTCCAAAGTTTACATACGGCTCTTATTATCGCATAAAAGCCCGTTTTCTTCAAGCCCTTATTCTGCCAAATTCCGGGTCGCGCCCATCACGCGGCACACAAGCCCCACACGCTGAAACGGGGTCATGATGTAATATCCATCCGTAAACGGCGCAATACGCCTGGCTGCCGTCTCGCACAGCAGCACGGCCAGTTCTTCGCCCTGCGCGCGGTCAAGCCCCGCATAGGCGCGCACAACGGCTTCATCCACGGTGATACCGTGAACCTCGCTTTGCAGAAACCTGGCGTTTTTCTCGCTGACCACCGGAAACAGGCCGCCAATGAGCTTTGCGCTGCTCAGCGTTCTCCGCGCCTGTTCCAGATTGACCGCCGCCTGCTCGCTGAGCACCGGCTGGGTCAAAAAGGCCGAAACGCCGCAATCTATCTTTTCTTTCGCACGTTCCAGTTCTAAATCAAAGCGCACCGCGTTGATGTTCAGCCCGCCGCAGACAAAAAACGGTTCGGTTTCGCCGGTCTCGCTCAAGCCCCGGATGAACTTTGCCAGCACGCGGGAATTGAATTGATACACGCTCTTGACACTGCCCCGGTCGCTGGTGGGGATCGGGTCGCCCGTCACCACAAGCACATTGTGTACGTTTTCCATCGAAAGCCCCAGCAGCAGCGCCTTAGTCGCGTTCACATTGCGGTCGCGGCAGGTCATATGCGGCAGTGCTTCAATGCCAAGCTCCCGCGAAAGTTTGCAGGCCAGCAGGCTGGAATCCATCCTTGCACGGCCGATCGGGCAATCTGCAATGGTAATGGCATCCGCACCAGCCCGCTCCAGCTGCCGCGCGCCCTCCATAAAGCCGCCGATATCCGCACTTCTCGGCGGATCCAGCTCGACAAGCGTCACACGCTGTCCCTGTTCCATCTGGCGCAAGATTCGGCTTCGGCATGGTTTCGCATGCGGTTGATCCGTTTTTTCACCGACCATCTGCACGCGCGGCGGCATATTCGTGCCAAGCAGACGCGCAATCTGCTGAATATGCTCCGGGATCGTGCCGCAGCAGCCGCCGACGATCCGCGCACCCTCTTTGACGCAGAATAACACCTGCTGGGCATAATACGCCGGATCGCTGTCGTAATACGTCCGGCCTTCCTCTACATGCGGATAGCCCGCGTTGGGCATGGCGGCAAGCTGCTTATCTCCGACGTCCAGCGTCGCCAGCAGGCGACGGATATGATACGCGCCGCAGATGCAGTTGAGCCCAATCGCATCCACCGCGCCGCACAAACTCATAGAATGCGCCAGCGCAGCCGCCTGTTCGCCCGAACGCGTGAAACCATCCGCATCTGCCGCAAACGAAACGATGATAAACGCTTCCGGGCAGCGCGCCTTGATATGCTCCGCGGCTTCCGCAAGCCCTTTGGCGCTGGGCATTGTTTCAAAAAGGAAGCACGTCAGGCCCTCGTTCAGGAAGTGTTCCGCCATGGCGATATAACACGCGCCCGCATTCTGCGCTTCCACCGGCGCAGGGCCGATATCGGCAAACACGACGGCGCTGTAGGTTTCGCTCGCCCGCTGCGCCAGTCGGCAGGCCGCTTGAATCAGCTTGCCCTGCTCGCCCTCGTTCTCGCAGGCCAGCGACACGTGCGCGGCAAACGTATTCGTCTTAATTGCCCGACAGCCTGCCGCCAGATACCCGCGATGCAATGCTGAAACGCGCTGGGGCTGGGTCAGGCAGAGTCTCTCTACCGTTTCGCCTTCCTCCGCCTGTGCGCGAAGCGCCGTTCCGGTTGCGCCGTCAAAAAGCAAAACGCCCTGCTCAAGCCACGCCCGAACGCGCGCCGAATCCTGATTGTTCATATTCTTTCTCCATTCGTATCAGCCGAGAATCGATTTCGCGATATCCGCAGACTGCTTTGCATCCTTCGCATAGTAATCCGCGCCGATTTTTTTCGCATAATCCGGCGTGAGCACTGCGCCGCCGACAATCACCGGCACAAAAAGGCCGTTTTCATGCAGGCGCGCAATCGTCTTTTCCATGCTGGGTACGGTCGTCGTCATCAAGGCGGAAAGACCGACGACCTTCGCGCCATATTGCTTCACCGCTTCCACCACGCGGTCCGCGGGCACATCGCGCCCCAAATCGATGACATGAAAACCGTAGTTTTCCAGCACGGTTTTGACGATGTTTTTGCCGATATCGTGAATATCCCCTTCCACGGTGGCCAGCACGATCGGCCCCTTGCCCTCGCCCGCCGCGCCGCTTTGCTCGATCACGCGGCGCACCTCGTCAAACGCCGCACCGGAAGCCGCCGCCGCATTCATCAGCTGCGGCAGAAAGATGATCTGCTTTTCGTATTGCTCGCCCACCGCATCAAGCGCCGGAATCAGCTTCTGTTCCACCACGTCGAGCGGCGGCATGGTTTCCAGCAGCTCCCGCGCCGCAGCAGCCGCTTCATCGCGAAGGCCCTTGGCAATCGCTTCGCCGATGGAGAGCTTCGCGCCGGCCGTCTGAACCGTCTGAGGCTTGATCTGCGCCGCGTGACGTTCAATATAAACCGCGCAATGCACATCCTCCCCGCTGAGCACCCGGCACGCATCCACCGCATCCATCATGTCCTTTTGATTTGGGTTGATGATCGGCAGCGTCAATCCGCTTTGGATGGCCTGCGTCAAAAACGCTTGCGTGACCAGCGTTCTCTGCGGCAGACCAAAGGAGATGTTGGATACGCCGAGCACCGTTTCCAACCCCATCTCGCGGCGCACATAGGCAACCGCGTCGAGTGTCTGCCGCACCTGGTCCTGCTGGGCGGAAACCGTCAGCGTCAGGCAGTCGATCGCCACATCCTCTCGCACAATGCCCGCTTCCAACGCAGCATTCAGAATGGTATGCGCAAAGCCGATGCGTTCCTCGCTGGTCGTCGGCAGGCCGTTTTCGCCAAGCGCCAGGCCGACAACCGCCGCGCCGTATTTTTTTGCAATCGGAAGCACGGTTTCCAGCGACGTCCGCGACGCGTTGACGCTGTTGACCAGGCATTTGCCCGGCGCGGCGCGCAAGCCCGCTTCAATCGCCTTTGGGTTGGAGGAATCGATTTGCAGCGGCAGGCTTACCGCGCCGCTGACGGCCGTCACCACACGGCGCATGGTCTCCGGCTCGTCGATATCCGGCAGACCGACGTTTACATCCAGAATCTGCGCGCCTGCTTCGGCCTGCTCGACTGCCTGCGCGACAATATAGTTCATGTCGTTTTCGCGAAGCGCCTGCTGAAAACGCTTTTTGCCCGTCGGATTGATGCGTTCGCCGATAACGCGCACGCCCTTGCCAAATTCGCAGATTTCACTTGCCGAACAAATGCCATGCACGGTCTTTTCGCCCCAGCTTGCCGTTTTGCCCGCAAGCGCCGCACGCAACGCTTCGATAAAGGCGGGCGTCGTGCCGCAGCAGCCGCCGATATACGCCGCGCCAACCTCTATAAGCGCCGCGCAGTCCTGCGCAAAGGTCTCGGGCGTGGTGTGATAGGCGCCCGTTTCCGGATCAGGCAGACCGGCATTCGGTTTAAGAATCAACGGCCGATTGGTGCATGCGCGCATCTCCTTGAGAATCGGCGCGATCTCCTTCGGGCCAAGGGAGCAGTTCACGCCGAGCGCGTCTACGTCGAGCGCATCCAGCGCCATCGCCGCCGCATCCGCCCGACAGCCGAGAAATGTGCGGCCGGATGCTTCAAATGTCATCGAAGCATAAATTGGGAAATTCGAGCATTCCTTCGCCGCCAGAACGCCCGCGCGAAGCTCATTTAAATCCGAAAACGTTTCAAAGAAAACGCCTTCCGCGCCTGCCTGCGCGCCTGCGCGAATCATCTGCGCATACAACGCATAGGCTTCGTCAAATTTCAGCGTTCCCAGCGGCTCAAGCAATTCACCGATGGGGCCGACATCCAGCAGCACCTTTGCATTGGTGCCCGCGCAGGCGCGCTTCGCCACAGCAACCGACGCATGAATGACTTCTTCCACGCCGAATCCTGTTCCGGCCAGTTTGTGCGCGTTGGCGCAGAATGTATTCGCCAGCAGCATGCGCGTGCCCGCCTGCACATACTGCCGTTGAATGCGCTCCACCACATCCGCCGCCGTGATGGAAAGCGTTTCCGGGCGGTCGCCGAGCTTCAGCCCCGCTTTCTGGAGCATTGTACCCATCGCGCCGTCGAGCAGCGTAATCTCTTTTGTATACATCGTCATTCCTCCGTCTTGTTTTCGCGTCTGGCCAATGTGCAGGTTGTCCGTGCTGAGCAGCCCTCGCAGCCCTTCGGCCTGCGCTGAACCGCCGTATTGCTGATGCCCATGATGGCGGTCACCGATTTTCGGGGCATCAGAATGCCGCTCTGGCTGACTGTCAATCCGATCGCCCGGCCTGTATTCAAAACCTCGCAGATTTCCTTCGACTGCGCAATCGGCATATCGCCGTATCCGGGGCTGAATCGATCCGTCAAAAACAGCCCATTCTTCGCCAATCTGTCCCGCCATTGCGCTTCAAGCTGATCGCAGACCGCTTCGATCGCCGCGCTGAGCACCGCATCGAGAATGAGCGCATCCGCCGCGTCCTTCGTCTGTTCCCGCAGAAGCAATCGTTCGCTGCTTGCGCCCAGCGTCGCCGCCAGCAAAACCGCTTTCTGACAGGTTGCCAGCATAGTGGGAACGTCCTTTCCCTGCGGCCGAAAGCTGGTGTTTTCCAGCTCTCCGTTCGGCAAAAGCGCAAACGGCCGCACGACAGCGCGCGGCTCAATCTGAGAAAGCGATTCCTTTTTGAATCGCTTAATGGTCTCCATCAGGCCTGGCTCAATTGGCGTTCCATGCCAGCCGAGAAAATGCAGAATTTCACGCGTGGGGATTTGCGATAGCGTCACTTGCACGGTGTTTGTCCCACCTTGTTCTATTTCAAAAATGTCAGTTGTTCTTCGGTGCGCAGTTGTTCGGCAATCGTTCGTTTACCGCTTAAATCAATTTTCTGACAGCCATATTCGAATAATGCGCGGTTCCCTGCGAAATCCGCTTCGTCCCCATCCGGCACATATACCGGCGAAAAATTGCCGCATAGGCTGGCCGTGGCGCCGCGCCAGCTTCCGCCGACGCCATTTCTCGCCGCAACAACAATCGCCGCTTCGCCCAGCGCATAAATCGTATGATTCCGGGCAAGCGCCTTCGCCGCGGAAAAAGGTGCATCCGGCAGGGTTTCGCAAACGAGAAGCAATCTGCCCTCCTGAAATGCCGCAGCTTCTTTTTCACGCGCACAAGCCTGTTCCGTCGGAACAGCCGGAACCAGAATCAGCCTGCCGCCTGCATCCAGCAATGCGTCCTGCGCTGCACGATCCACACCGCGCGCACCGCCGCAGGCCATCGCAAAATCTTCGGCCGCGAGCATATGGCCCAGCTGCGCGGCCATTGTTCGCGTCGATTCCGCAATTTCGCGGCTTCCCGCCACCGATACGACACGTTGCCGGAGCAACGACACATTCCCCTTTATAAAGAGAAACAGCGGTTCCCGCTGACCGAGTTTGCGCAGCGCCTTCGGCCATTCCGCGTCTTCCGGCAGAATCAGCCGGTATCCCTGCTTCTCGTATTCCTCCATACAAAGAAGCGCGTCGCGTGTCCGCGAGAGCAAAACCTCGGCGCGTTCATAAGCAGCCTGTGGCAGCGCTTCCGTCTGCCTCAGCACAAGGCCGGATAATGCGCCGCACGCCAGCATGCGCCGAACAGCCATGCGCGAAAAAGGCCTTGGCATGGATTCATCCCATGCGATATGCGTGAGCAGGCACAATCTGGCGCATGCGGTTTCCATCAATTTTTCCGTCATGCCGTTTCACGCTCCTTTTGCCGCATAATAGAATATTATACTGCATCTTGTCCTTCAAGCGCAATATGCGGCAGCCCGGTCTTGCGTAAACCGACGTTCAAAATTTTAAAGCAGACCGCCGGTCTATTTAGACTTTCGGTCTGCTTTACTTAACTTTTCATTTTCGGTTTAAAGAGAATCGCCGCAAGATACCCAAACAGCACAGCCGCAGAAATGCCGCCTGCCGCAGCCGTTACGCCACCTGTAAACGCGCCGAGAATGCCCGTCTCCTTCACGCTTTCCATCGCGCCATGTGCCAACGCATAGCCAAAGCCCATCAAAGGAACCGTTGCCCCAGCTCCCGCAAAATCAATGATCGGCTTATACAGTCCCAGCGCGCCGAGAATCACGCCTGCCGTCACATAACCAACCAGAATCCGCGCACTTGTCAACTGGGTTTTGAGAATCAATACCTGCCCGATTGCGCAGAGCAGACCGCCGACCAAAAACGCCTTGACCAGCATCAGGATCATTTCAATCACGCTTCATTTCCTCCTCGATGCTCGATAACGACGGCATGCGCCACGCCCGGCACACTCTCGCCCTGCATGCTCGTCGTCGGGCTGAGCAGCGCTCCGGTCGCCATGAACACGATCCGCCTGAGCCGCCCGGCCGCCAGTTCCGGCAGCAAATGTGCGCAGAGCATGCTGGCCGAACAGCCGCAGCCGCTTCCGCCGGAATGCGTATCCTGTCGTTCCGAAAAGATTTCGCATCCGCAATCGAACAGCTTGCTTTCGTCCACGTCGATCTTTTTTTCCTGCAGCAGCTCAATCAGCAGGTCGCGTCCCAGGTGGCCCAAATCGCCCGTGACCACCAAATCATAATCCGCAAAACCGCGTCCCAGATCACGAAAGTGCGCCGCAAGACTTTCACTGGCCGCCGGCGCCATTGCCGCGCCCATGTTGTTTGCATCCGTGATGCCCAAATCGACAACGCGCCCGCAGGTTGCATGCGTCAAAACGACCTTCGCCTGTCTGGCGCTCTCCCCGCCTGCCACCATCACAGCGCCAGCGCCCGTCACCGTCCATTGCGCCGTCGGCGTGCGCTGGTTGCCCAATTCCAGCGGCGCGCGATACTGCCGCTCTGCCGTGCAGAAGTGGCTGCACGTCGCGCAGATCAATCGATCCGCAAAACCGCCGTCCGCCAGCATACCGCCGATGGACAGGGATTCAGACATTGTTGAACATGCGCCATATAGGCCGTAAAACGGAATGCCGAGGTTGCGCGCCGCAAATCCCGCCGAGATAATCTGATTGAGCAAGTCGCCGGAAAGCAGCATCTGTACCTCATCCAGCCGCTTGCCCGATTTTCGGGCACAGAGCGCAATAGCCTGTTCGAGCATCGCCCTTTCTGCGCTTTCAAAGGATTGCTCCCCGTTCAATTCATCCGGGATAATTTGGTCGAACTTTGTGCCATACGGGCCTTCCTGCTCCTTTGGCCCGGCGATACCGGCCCAACCGATCAGGCCGGGACAAGACGGCAGAGCCACAGTCTGCGCGCCGATTCGCTTACTCATCGCCAGCCTCCATCCGCTCTGCCGAATTCTTTCTGCCCTTTTTCACGCCAACGCCTCCATTCCTTTTGCGTTTATTGTGGGCAGAAGCGCGCATCGATATTCTTTTGAATACGCAAAAAGGACGCCGCACTGTTTGATGCAGCGTCCTTCGCAGACCGGAAAATTACTTCATGACCTTCGGATAGGTCGTCACCTTGGCTTCAGAAACCCACTGGGTTACAGCGGCTTCATAGGCGGCGTCCTTCGCATCGGAGAGCATGGAATCATAGATATTGCTCTTGATCTCGTCGGTATACTCGACCTCACCCGCAGCGATATCGGTCGCATACTGGAGGATGTGGTAGCCATAGCTCGTCTTCACCAGCTCGCTGGACACATCGCCAACCTTCGCAAGCGCCATCGCGGCATCCTGGAAGCTCTGCTCATAGATGGACAGACCATCGCAGACCAGATAGCCGCGGCTCTTGTTCGGCTCGTTGTTCATGCCGGTATCCTGACCATAGGTCTCGATCAGGCTGTCAAAATCCTCGCCAGCCTGCGCACGCGCCAGAACATCCTGCGCGGTCGCCAGAATCTCGTCATAAGCCTCGGCGGTCGCAGTTTCCAGCTTCGCGTTGGACTCGTCCAGCGTCGTCTGTGCAGTCGCAAGGGTCTCCTCCAGCGCTGCAACCCGCTCGTCATAGCTGGCCTTCGCATCCTCATCATAAGAGGACGTATCCTCGGCCTTGAGGTCGTCAAGCTGCTTCTGCGCATCGCTGATCGTGGTGTTGGCGGTGGAAATCGCGCTGTTCAGATCGCTGATTTCGCTCTGCTTCTCATCGCTGAAGCGGATGAGCAGGTTCTTTACACCGCGATAGCCTTCCGGCACATAGTAGTTCGTGGTGCCGTTGTTCTCGGCAGTCACATAACCGGCCGGGTTCGCGTCATAGCTTTCCTTCTGGGAAGCCACGCGCTTGTCAAATTCTTCCTTCACCTGATCGTCGGTCACCTCAACGTCCTTGGCAGCATATTCGCGAATCTTCTCGCGCTGCACGCTGGCCGTCTGGTTCTGCACGAAATAATCGCGGGTATAACCGGCGGTGGTCAGATCGTTGACGAGCATTTCATCAAGCTGATCGTTGGTGACAGTCGCCTTGCGCTCCACCGGCTCGGTCTGGGTCGCTTCGCTGCCGGTCGCCTCGTCGGGCGTTGCTGCGGCCAGACGTTCTTCTTCTTCCTCAACGGTCTCCAGATCCGGATAATTCTGATAGCGGATCATCAGCTTATAGAAGTTGAACATGCTGTCAGCATAGCTCTCCACGTTGGCGGCGTCTTCTTCCGGCAGCGGCTCAAAGCCCAGTTCCTTCATCTTATCCTGAAGCACGACGCTTTCAATCATCTGCTCCACGGCGGCATCGCCATAGGCTTTCACGTCGTCGTCGGTCAGCTGCATGGTCACGCCAAAGTACTGCTGATAATACTGCTGATAGTAGCTGGCCAGATAATCCCGGTAAGCTTCCCATTCCGCCTTGGTGATCTCGGTGGTATCCTGGTTCGTCTCCACCTTCGCCACAACCTGCGCGCCGTCGAGTTCGTCGTCATGGCCGATCAGGGTGCAGCCAGAAAGCAGCATCACAGCCGCCAGCAGCATCGCGATCAGCGCGAATCTCTTATTCATGTTCGTTCTCTTCCTTTCAGCCTCTACTCGGCAATATACGACTAATTATAATGAGCTGTCAGCTTCTTGTCAAGCGCGCGAACGCCCGGAACGCCCTTTCCATGCGGAAAACACGCCGATTTTGCTCAATTTCACAAAAAGAACACAATTTCACTTGCCCATCACCCGAATGCCAAACCATTTGGAAAGCGTGCTGTTGGGCCAGCTGTCCGCATCTTTTTCAAGAACGATATCCATCGTAAAGCGCGAATGGCTTTCCACGGACGCAATCTGTACCTCCGTTTTGCCGCCTTGCACCGCCGTTTCGATGCTTTCAAGCTGCGCGTTCCACGCCGTTTCATGAGCAGAAACGTCCTTCACCGCCTGATAGCCGCCGTAAAGCAACAGGAAAACGGAAAGCGGCAGGGCGCAGAGCTTCGCCGCATCAAGCGCGCGCACATGCGCATCGAGATCGCCGATAAGCGTCGCCAGCGCGGCCAGCAACAGCGCAATGACACAGGTATACGACCGATCCGACAGCTCCGGCGACGCGACCATGGCATACGCGCAAAGCAGCGCCGCCAGCAGCAGCCAGGCAGCCTTCCGACCGCGCATGGGCGCTTTGAGTGCCCGCCCCGTTTCATAGGTCAGCGGCAGAGCCGCCAGCAGAACGCCCGCATAAACTGCCATATACGCCGTAATGCAAATCAACCGCTTGACGATTTCCAGCGCCATGGAATCATACGTATACGCCGATGCTCGCGCAAAGTTGCCCGGCGCGAGAATCATAACCGCCGCGCCCACCGCCTGCGCCGCAAAGCACAGCCACGCAGCCATCGGCGGCCTTTCTTTCCGGCGCAGCTTATCCGCAAGCAGCAGAAAGACCGCCGCCAGCACACCGCAGGCCGCGTTTTCATTCGTCCAGCCGCTCAAAAAGCAGATCGGAATGCCGATCACGCCAAGCGCCGCATGCCTGCTCCCATCCAGCAGTTTCGGCACGATGAGCAACGGCAAAAGCGCCAGCGCCGTTCCCCAGAGATAATTGCACGCGCCATCCAGCCAGAGAAAGACGGTGCCGAAAAACGGAACCAGCGTAAACAGCGCCGTATGAAGCATCAGCAGCACGGGCCAGCAAAAACGTCTGCCCTTCGGCTTGGCCAAGACGTATAATTCCAGCACAAACAGCACATACATCGCCGTATTGGCCACATTGAAAATGCCCTTGCCCGCATACAGAAACAGCTGCGCCAGCGCATGCACCACGCTGCGCCCGCCCCACAGGCGATAATGCGCCGCTTGCGAGGCCAGCACATCCGCCACGCCGGAGAGCGGCTTGCCCGTGCTCCAGCTGAACGAATAATCATAATCGTCCATTTGCAGCGGCGTGTGTGCATTCAGCAGAAGCATCGTGCCTGCCATCAGCATGAGCAACACAGCGAAAACGCATGCGCGAAAAGCCGTTTTTTCTTCCAATCGGGCGAGAATCTGCCGCACGCGAGTCATGCTTTTCCTCCCAGCGGCTCAACGGCCAGCACCACCTTGTCGTGACTCGTCACCGCAACATCGCGGCCAATCAGCGTCATATCTACCGGCATGCCCGGCTCAATCAGGAACCGACGCTCGCCTTCCGGCGCCATGTCCTCATAAATATTGAGAATCAGCTCGCGAAAAATCACGCCGTCTTCATATATATCCTCGCTGCCGATGCGCACCAGCGCGCCGGCCGTTTTCCGTGTCAATCCGCTGAACAATTCGCGGAGAAATTTGCCATATCGAACCGCAGGCATCACATACAGATCGCCGACGAAAATCGCCGCGGCACAAGCCAGAACCAGCCCCAGCGTGCAGACGGTTTGATTGCACGCCGCAAAGCCTGCAATGCACACCACGAGAAACGGCAGCATCGCCAGCAGCATTTTGAAAAGCTCCCGCCGCAGACGAATTCTGTTCTCCTCCAGCATTTTTTTCGTGTAAAACATGGCTGTCGCTCCTTTTATTTTTCTCCTGCCGCGAATCGAATCTGTCCCGCGTCATAATGGATCGTACCCGTCGAGCCGCGCACATCCTTTTTCTCCATGCACAGCTTGAGCAGCTTTGTATTCAGCATCGGGCCGCCCGCGCGGGTCAGCGCATCCTTCCAGATGGTAAATTTGCAGCCTTCGCGGAAGCGCGTGCAGTAAAATCCCTTGCTGTTTTCGGCCACCTTGCCCTGACCGCAGACGGGACAGGCCACTCCGAGCGTCTGCATGCGCTTTTTGCCGCGCCGCTCCTCCTGGGCAAACGCCACATCCGGCGCGCCTGCGGCATTTTGAACCAGAAATGCCGCCAGCCTTGCGATGCCCTGCCGGAAACGCGTCTCGCCGTCGCTGCCCCTTGCAATTTCCGCCAGCGCGCGTTCCCAGCGGCCCGTCGTCTCCGGCGAAGCGATTTCCGGCGGCACGGCCTCAATCAGATGCACGCCTTTTTCCGTCGCCACGAGGTTTTTGCCGCTGCGCTGCACATAACCCACGTCGATCAGACGCTCGATGATGGCCGCGCGGGTCGCCGGCGTGCCGAGCGCGCAGTCTTTCATCTGTTCGCGGATTTCTTCATCCTCAATCTGCCGCCCGGCGTGCTCCATATCCAGCAGAATGCTGGCGTCGTTATATTCCTTCGGCGGCTTGGTCTGGTCGCGCACCGCCTGCGCGTCCTTGCAGAGCCGCTCGTCGCCGACGGTCAGCGCCGGAAGCTGCTGTTTGTCGTCATCCGTCTTCTTTTTCCGGCGGCTCTTGGCTTCGTCTCCACCGTAAACAGCTTTCCAGCCCGCCTGCGTGACGGTCTTACCCGTGCTTAGAAAATCGTCCTCGCCGCAAGTCGTGACCACGCGCAGGGCATCGTATTCATAATTGGGATAAAACACCGCCGCCAGCCGTTTGGCAACCATCTCATAGAGCCTGCGTTCGTCGGCAGTCAAATTTGCGTTCTCCGCATGCCTGCCCGTTGGAATGATCGCATGGTGATCGGTCAGCTTCGCGTCGTCAAACACGCGCTTCGTCATCCGAACGCCATAGGAAAGCGCCTGCTCACCGATGGGGCGAAGCGCGCCGTCGTAGCTGCCCAGCGTCGATTGCACCTTGCCGAACATATCCTGAGACAGATAGCGGCTGTCCGTTCTCGGATAGGTCAGCAGCTTATGCTGTTCGTAGAGTTTCTGTGCAGTAGCGAGCGTCTTCTTGGCCGTGAAGCCCAGCTGCGCGTTGGCTTCACGCTGAAGCGTCGTCAAATCGTAAAGCAGCGGCGGCCAAACGCTCTTATGTTCCCGCGCTGCCTGCGTCACCTGCGCCGTCTGGCCGGAAACGCGGCGCGCAATCTGCTGTGCGGCTTCCTCGCTTTCCAGTTTGCGTTCGCCTTTTTTGTCGATATACACGCCCTGATAGTCGCCGAAATCCGCTCGAACGGTGTAAAACGGCTTAGGCACAAACGCGTCGATTTCGCGGCGGCGCTTCACCAGCATGCTCAATGTCGGGGTCTGCACGCGGCCGATGGAGAGCAGCACATTGTAGCGAAGCGTATAGGCGCGCGTCGCGTTCATGCCGATCAGCCAATCCGCGTCCGCCCGACAACGCGCGCTGGCATAGAGTGCGTCATAATCCGCCGAAGGCCGCAGACTGTCAAAACCCGCGCGGATGGCTTCATCCGTCATCGATGAAATCCACAGCCGCCGAACGGGCTTTTTGCAGCCTGCCTGCTCATAAATATAGCGGAAGATCAGCTCGCCCTCGCGCCCGGAGTCCGTTGCGCAGATGATATCCTGCGTTTGTTTGTCGTTCATCCATTTTTTGACGGAAAGAAACTGGCTTCTCGTCTTTTTGATGACCTTCGTCTCCATCTTTTCCGGCAGAATCGGCAAATCCTCCGCCCGCCAGCGGGTATACCGCTCGTTCAGCTCCTGCGGCTCCTTGAGCGTAACCAGATGGCCCAGCGCCCATGTGACCACATAGCCGCCGCCCATCAGGCAATTTTCGCCCCTGTCCTTCGCGCCCAGCACGCGGGCAATGTCCCGCGCAACGGACGGCTTTTCGGCAACAACGAGCGTTTGCATGGCTTCACCTCATGAATTACTGCGCCGCCCCGCCCTGCTGAAGGCTGGCGAAGCGCGTATACTGCCCCAGCCACGCCAGCTTCACCGTGCCCAGCGGACCGTTGCGCTGTTTGGCGACAATCACCTCGGCAATGTTTTTATCCTCGGTGTTGGGGTCATAATATTCCTCGCGATGCAGGAACATAATCACATCCGCATCCTGCTCGATAGCGCCGGAATCGCGCAGGTCGGACAGAATCGGCCGCTTATCGCTTCGCTGTGCGCCTGCGCGGGAAAGCTGCGCCAGTGCGACAAGCGGAACGTTCAATTCCTTGGCAATACTCTTGAGGTTTCGCGAAATCTCGCTGACCTCGTTCTGGCGGTTTTCCACATGGCCGTCCGCGCTCATGAGCTGGAGGTAATCGACCATAATCATGTCCAGCCCATGCTCCATTTTCAGGCGGCGGCAGCGGGAGCGGAGCTGCGACGGCGTGATGCCGGAGGTATCGTCGATATAGATATTGGATGCCGCCAGCGGGCCAAGCGTGGAGGACAGCGAAATCCAGTCTTCGTCCCGCAGAGAGCCGTGACGGACGGCCTGCATATCCACGCGCGCATCCGCACAGAGCAGGCGCATCGCCAGCTGATCCTTCGGCATTTCCAGCGAAAAGACAGCGGTTGTCTTGCCTGCCATCGTCGCCGCATAGCCGATGACGTTCATGCCAAAGCTGGTTTTTCCCATCGAAGGACGCGCGCCGACGATGACCAGCTCGCCGCCGTGCAGGCCGGTCAGCAGGTTATCCAGATCCACAAAGCCCGTCGGCACACCGTCAATGCCGCCTTTCAGCTCGGTCAGCTGTTCGATGCGCAGATAGGTATCCGGCAAAACATCCGCAATGTGCGTCAGCGTGCTGCCCTCGTGGCGGCGCATGATGATATCGAAAATCGACTTTTCCGCCACGCCGAGGATATCGCTCACCGCTTCGGTCTGCTGATAGCAGGCGGAAGCAATATCGCCCGTCGCCTTAATCATGCGGCGCAGGGTCGCCTTTTCATCCACAATCTGCACATAGGCGCGCGCATTGACCGTAGAAGGCATGCACTGGCTCAACTCAACGAGGTAATTTGTGCCGCCCACGCCTTCCAGCGTGCCGCGCCGGGTCAATTCGTCATCCACCGTCACCAGATCGATGGGCATGCCCTGCGTGTTGAGCGCGTGCATGGCGTCGAAAATCTCCCGGTTGGCGGGCTGATAAAAATCCTCCGCCGCGAGCAGTTCAAAGGCCAGCGACAGCGCTTCGCGATCCTGCATCATGCAGCCGAGCACGCTTTTTTCCGCGTCGGCATTGTTGGGCGGCACGCGCATAACTGCTTCGTCCACGATGTTCTCCCCTTTTAACAAAAGATAGGGCTTTCCCCTGTTTCAGAGGAAAACCCCATGCGTTCCTATGGATCAGCCGATTTCGACCTTGGCGGTCATTTCCGCCGTGATGCCCGCATAGAGCCAGACGCTGACGGTGAAATCGCCCGCGTTGCGGATGTTGGCCACATCGATGCGGCGCTTTTCCACTTTCACGCCGTACTGCTTGAACAGCTCGTCGGCGATTTCCTGCGCGGTGACAGAGCCATAGAGCTTGCCGCCCTCCGCGCCGCGCGCAACAATCTTGATGGCCTTTCCGGCCAGCGCCTTGCGGGTCTCCTCCGCCTTGGCACGCTCAACATCCTCGCGGTGCTTCTGCGCAGCCTTGGCATTCTCGATGGCGTTCAGGTTCGTGGCGCTCGCCTCGCGGGCCAGCCCCTTGGGGAAAAGGAAGTTGCGGGCGAAGCCGTCGGAAGCCTCGATGATCTGATCCTTCTTACCGGTTCCCTTGATATCCTTGAGCAAAATAACTTTCATAATTTTATCCTCCAGAATCTTTATTCTTCATGTGTACGCGGGTCAAACGGATTCGGTCGCTCCTCCTCCATTTTCTCGCGGCGATGGACAACGTCAAACGTCTGATCCGCAATGCCCAACAGGATGGCGGCCGGCTGAATCAGGAAATAACCCAGCACGAACACAACGCCCTGCGCCACGCGGCTCTTGCCCTTACCATGCAGATAATAACACACAGCGGCAATGCCTTGCAAGGCGAAAATCTGCTGAAACACGCCGCTGAAGACATAAAACATGCTGTTGGTGATGCTCGGCGCAACCAGCGTCAGCACATAGAGCGCCGCCAGCGTCACGCCGAGCACGCGTCCCCAGCCCTTCGGCACACACCATGTGCGAAGCGGCGGATAATCCACCTTGTCTCCACGCGAAAGCACGCCCTTGCGAAGCGCCGCCTGCCCCAGCAAGCCCGCGGCGACAGAGCCGGTCGCCATCTGCATGGGGATTTCCAGCCGCATGACGGAATCGACCACCATCACAAGCTGGCCAATCAGCTGCTCGCGCGTGGCCGCATCCAGCATGGTGAGGCTGGCCGCCGAACCATCCGAAGCGGTAATCAAGCCAAGCTGCATCATCATCGTCAGCATCGTGTCACCGAAACTGCCGGAAGCCGCGAACGCCTGCCGCATCATATCGGACATGGCCGTGACCACGTCCGTTCCGGCCAGCGCGCTGACCATCAGCAGCACCACGCCGATGGATGCAAACATCGTCACGCCCGATCCCGCCGCGCTCTGCCAGAAGCCGCGCTCATGCTCCACCATATACGCCGACGCAATCAGCACCGGCACGAGCAGCAGCGTGGAAAGCGCCGCGCCCCAGAAGCCGAAAAGCGTCGTGCTCAACGTGATGAGAACCGCCGTGCAGGTCACCGCACTCACCGGGCCGACATAGCCCAGAAGAAGCAGCAGCGCGATCGGCACGAGGGTCATCGCCTGCGGCAGAAATGCGGAAAGCGCCAGCACCGGCGAAAGCAGCAGACACAAAACAATGCTCAGCACCGTCAATCCCCATCGGTTTTTGCGGCGGAGCAGAGAAATATGTTGATTTTCCAATGTGAATCCCTTCTTTTCGCGCACGAAGCACGCTTCGCGCCTTATCCTTTTGTTTATTATACCGCATCCCGCGAAATTTGTATAGCTCAAAAAATATCGGGTCGATCATTCAAACAGCCATCGTCCCGCCCGATCCATCATCAGGCATAAAAGCAGCATCATGCCCTGCAAAAAAGCAATATACACGCCGTATCCAGCGCGGTAGATCCTCTCCAGTGGCGTACTCAGCGGCGGCGAAGCCAGAAAAAGAAAATCCGTTCCCAACGCGCGGTTGACAAAAAACGCCGTCAGGCCCAGCGCCTGCAAGAGCATCAGCATCTGCGGCGCTCTCCCGCTCCGCGGGCATTCGCCCATGGCCAGCGCGCTCAAAGCGATCAACACAATCATCGCGTGGGTCAGCATGTAGCACGCAGAAAACAGGAATTGCCATCGGCTGCCGGCGGGCGCGGGAAACACAAGCGCCAACAACGCGCCGGGCATGCCCAGCATCCATAGATAATCCACAATCGACGAAACGGGCGCGAAGGCCAGCACGGCGGCCAGGATCGCCGAAACGCTGCACAAATGCAGCGGAATCGCTTCCGCCATGCGGTTTTGCAGCGCCAGCATCACAGTCGTCGCCGTCATGGAAACTATGATGACAACGCCCATCCGCCGCCGCCAGACTTTCGCCATACGATGTTTCGCCCCCTGCTGCTTATGTTTGCCCGAACAGGCTCCGCATATCCCGCGCATGCCTGCAGAACAGACTCCACTGCCCGCCTGCGCTCTGCCTGTCGATCTGCTCGGTCAGCGCATCGCAGACCAGCAGCGTTTCGCCGAAGCTCTGCCACGCCGCAGCGCGCCCGGGCACGCGCCGCGTATGCAGCAACCGACTGCCATCAAGAGAAACCGTGTGCATAAAGCCCTCCGTCGCGCAGACGAGCGCTCCCCGTTCAACCGCCATTCTCCCCGGCATGCCGGAAAGCGTGAGCAGCTGCCGCGCGCCGCCGCAGGGAAGCGTCGTCAGCGTCGTGTTCAGCGTCTCGTTCAGGCAGAGCGCGTAGACCGTCCCGTTGTGCAGCAGTACGTCAAAGACAATGCCCGGCATGGGCAGACGGCGAAGCTGCGTCAGCGATCTGGCGCTGAGCAGCAGCGTTTCGCCGCTTTCACCCGCCGCAACCGCCAGGATTTCACCCGATTCATCCAACGCGATGTTCTGCGGATTCAGCCCGGTGCGCGCCAGCACCAGCGGCGCGCCGCAAGCCGCATCCAGCAAAAGCACGCTGTCCGCCTCCGCACAGAGAATCAGCAGACGCGCGCCGTCCGGAGAAAGCAGCAGGCGCTGCATGCCCGGCCCGCCCGCGAAAAGCCCTGTCGGCACCAGTTTTTTCGCATCCAGCCGCCAAACCATATCTCCCCAATCGCTTGCGCAGAATACCGTCTGTCGATACGCGCACAGCGCCCCCGCGCCCTCCAGACGAATCTGTTCCAAAGGCTCACGTCCCGGCGGCGCAAACACGCGCACTTCGTCGCCGCCGGAGACGATGATTCGCTCTCCCATCGCCGCCACACTCCTTCTCCTCAAGCCTATGAGTCAAAGCGGGCGCGCGTCACAAGCAGGAAAAACGCGTTTCGCGTCGAAAAAGATATTCACGTTGCAATTCACGCACGACAGGAGGAAACAGCATGAACACCTATAAAACGCACAACGTTTGCAGCCGTTCCATCGAATTCGAGGTTGAAAACAATATCATCACCGCCTGCAAATTCAACGGCGGCTGCGCGGGCAACACGCAGGGCGTCGCCGCGCTGGTGATCGGCATGACCGTGGATGAGGCCATCCGCCGCCTGAAGGGCATTCAGTGCCGCAACGGCACGAGCTGCCCGGATCAGCTGGCCACCGCGCTGGAGGAATACAAGGCGAATCACGCAGCGTAATCTAACGCAATCAAAAACGGACTGTTTTGCGCAGTCCGCTTTTTTATACGTTCTGTTCGATCTCACGCCTTGGCAAACGCGCCGCGCTCGCCCTTGACGATATGCCGCGCCTTGACCACGCCGCGCACGCTGGAAAGCGGATATACCTGCGAATCCCTGCCGATGATCGTACCGGGATTGAGCACGCTGTTGCAGCCGATTTCCGCAAAATCGCCGAGCATCGCACCAAACTTTTTGCGCCCGGTTTCGTAATCCGCTTCGCCGTGGACGACGACGTTCTTCTTGTCGCCCTTGACGTTGCTGGTCACAGCGCCCGCACCCATATGCGCCTTATAGCCCAGAATGGAATCGCCGACGTAATTATAATGCGGGGTCTGCACGCCGTCAAAGAGAATGCAGTTTTTCAGCTCACAGGAATTGCCGACCACTGCGCCGTCGCCGACGAGCACATTGCCGCGAATGAACGCGCCGGGGCGCACCTCGGTCTTTTCGCCGATGACGCAAGGCCCTGTGATGCTGGCCGTCGCCGCAACCGTCGCGGACTTGGCAATCCACACATCCTCCGCCGGGTGATTGTAGGCGTTCAAATCGAGCGTCTGACCGACGGCAAGCACCGTTTCGCCGATTTTGGAAAGCGCCTCCCACGGATATTCGCATGCGTCAAGCATCTTTTCCGCACGGGTATGCGTCAAATCAAACAAATCGCTGACTTTAATCGCGTCCATCTTACGCCAACCCTTCCGCTTTGATCGCGTCGATCATTTCGTTGACACAGGCTTCGGCCACGCGCAGTTCCTGCGCTTCCGCCATCACGCGGATGACCGGCTCCGTGCCGCTCTCGCGAAGCAGCACGCGCCCCGTGTCGCCCAGCTTTTCGCCGACAGCCTTGACAACCTCCTGCACATGCGCATTGTTCCGCACGGCGGCCTTATCGCTCACGCGCACATTTTTGAGCACCTGCGGATACACCGTCACCGGCGCGGCCAGGCGGGAAAGCGTCTGCTTATTATCCAGCATCGCCTCCATCAGCTCAATCGAGGTCAAAATGCCGTCGCCCGTCGTCGCATACTTGCTCAAAATGATATGGCCGGACTGCTCTCCGCCGACGCAGTAGCCGTTCTGCGCCATGTTTTCATACACAAAGCGGTCGCCGACGGCGGTTTTTTCGTAGCCGATACCCGCTTCATCCAGCGCTTTATACAGGCCAAAATTGCTCATCACCGTGGTGACGACCTTATTGCCTGCAAGCTTGCCCTCGCGCTTCATCTGACAGCCGAAGATATAGATGATCTTGTCGCCATCCACCACCTCGCCGTTTTCATCCACTGCCAGGCAGCGATCCGCATCGCCGTCATAGGCAAAGCCCACATCCAAATGATTTTCCACCACGAAGCGGCGCAGACCGTCGATGTGCGTGGAACCTGCGCCGCGGTTGATGTTCACGCCGTCCGGCTCGGCATTGATGACAAACGTCTTCGCGCCCAGCGCTTCAAAAACGGTTCGTGCAATGTTCCAAGAACTGCCGTTGGCGCAGTCAAGGCCGACGCGCATATTCTTGTAGGAATGCGCGGCAAGGGAAATCAGATAGCCGACATAGCGGTTGCGGCCGGAGACATAATCCACAATCTCGCCCAGCTCCTCGCGCTTGGCCCCGGGTACGTCGCCTTCCAGCCCCAGCGCCGCCAGATTGCCGTCCAGATACGCTTCAATATCGGCGATGGTTTGGTCATCCATCTTCTCGCCGCGGCTGTTGATGAGCTTGATGCCATTGTCATAGAACGGATTATGCGACGCGGAAATCATCACGCCGCAGTCAAAACTGTCCACACGGGTGACATAGGCCACGCTCGGCGTGGTGGTGACGTGGAGCATATACGCATCCGCGCCGGTTGCCGTCAGACCGGCGACAATCGCATATTCAAACATATAGCTGGAGCGGCGGGTATCCTTGCCGATGACCACGCGGGCCTTTCTGCCCTTGCGCGCGCCGTAATACCAGCCGATGAATTTGCCGATTTTGTAAGCATGTTCGCTGGTCAAATCCACATTGGCTTCGCCGCGAAATCCGTCCGTTCCGAAATATTTACCCATAAAGCTGCACCTTTCCCAGCCATGCAGGCCGAACAAATAAATCCAATTTTTTTCGATCTGATGAAATTCTATGAACCAACCAACGTCTCTATTATGAACCAAAGCTTTCCATTTGTCAACTTTTGCCGTTTGCCCGTTCAATCTTCCGCGGACCGAGGCCGTTCTCGCTTCCGCCAAAGTTCGTGAAAACTCAAGCTTCTGCGCGTGGCAGGTTGGCTGCAATTTCCTGCAAAGCAAAAAACGGGCCGAAGCCCGTTTACGCATGCAAAAGCTGATCCGCCCGTTTGCGCAGGCGCTCTTTAAAAATACGCTGCACGAGCACCTGCAAATCTCTGGTTTCGATGAGTACAATCGAGCCGAACGGCGCAAGCAGCAGCCGTTCAATGGCAGTGCGATACGCCCGCATTTTGGCAATCGCCTTTTCGCAGAGCGAAAGCTCGTTTTCCTCATTCGCCAGCAGAAAAGCAATCTCGTCCGCAAACTGCATATACAGCCGGAGCACCAGTCCCGCTGTCGTTTCTGCATCCTCTACGAAGAACTCGCCGCTTTCAACGCCCTCGCGCAGCACGCCCTCCAGCACTGCCTGCATGCCGGAAAGCTGGCAGGCCTTCATCTTTTCTCGCATCAGCGCGCCGTTTTCGCAATACGCCGCCTGAATCAGCAGCATCACAAAGCCGGGATTATCGCTCTGCCACAGCGTAGACGAAGCCAGCAGCACGTTGAGCTTTTCGCAGGCGGTCAGATTCGGCCGGGCGGCCGCCTGCATCGCGCTTTGACAAGTCTCCTCCGCCCGCTGCTGGCAAATAGCTTCCAGCACAGCCAGCTTACTGTCAAAATGATGATAAAACCCGCCTTTGGAAAAGCCAACTGCATCCAGAATGTCCTGAACGGAGGTGTTTTCATAGCCCTTCGTATAGAACAGCTTTTCGCTCGCAGCCAACAGCTCGCTGCGCCGCGCATCCCCCTTCTTCAAGTCCATTCCTCCCGTTCGCTTTGGTTTCTTATTCCTTCGACGAGCCTGAACCGTCGTTATACAGAATTTCATCCTGCATGGCGCGGTAGGTCGTCGTCCAGAGCTTCTTGCGTTCCGTTACGTTTCCGCTTGCGTCTTTATAGACCTTGTAGGTATCCACCACGTAGCCCGTACGCTTCTTGCGCCCGGCCTTGCGCGTGCCAACCGGCAGAGACGTATCCAGCGTGTAGAGCACCGCGTCATCCGGCTTGATCGTCTTGATGACCTCGGATTCCAAGTCGATCGTTTGGCCGTTCGGCAGCAGCTTGCCGTAAATCTGCACCGTCACCGTCTGGTTTTCATACCACGCGATGACAAACACCGGATAATCCCCATTGTTGCGGAAGACAAAATCCAGCGATGGCCAGTTGACGGTCGCATCCTCGCCCTTATTGACATAGGAGGACGGCCAACTGTGCGCGCTGCGCTTGACGATTTCAAGATCCGCCCGCACGACGGCATTAAACAGCGTGGAGGACGTTTGGCACACGCCGCCGCCCGTGTCATCCACCAGCACGCCACCCGCGATTGCGCCCGCTTCGCGGTAACCCTTTTCGCCTGTACGCTGACCGGTGCAGTCGTTGAAGGACATCGTATCCCCCGGTTTGACCATGCGTCCGTTGAGCGCCGCAGCCGAAATCTCGATGTTATTGTTGCGATCCTTATCCTTGGTCGTCGTCGTCGTGAACGAAGACACCAAGCCAAACTGCCCGACAAGCTGATCTTTCGTCACAGTCGGTTCGACGCTTTCGCCCTTCGGGGTAATCACGCGGTCATACGCGCCTTCATCCAGCGCCGCGAGAATTTCCTCCTGAAGCGCCGTTCGATTCACCCGATAGCCGGGCTTGGCGTCCGAAAACGTAAAGGTGCGCGTCTGCACGTCAAAGGCTGCGAGCGCCGCGTCCGTCGCGTCGTACTCAAGGCTGTCCGCGATGATATCCACGAGCTTGTCAATCGCCGTGCGGTCATACGAAAAGCCCGTCGTAAACGATACGCCGTTCTTGGCCGCGTCATCAATCGCCGCCATGCGCTCCTCCAGCGTGCCGTATCGACCGACGTTATAGGCTGCGTCCAGCACGGTCTGCGCATCGAAGGTCATCGGCACCTCGTCGGAGGTGATGCGCCATTTCCGCTCGCCGGATTGCACGACGAGCGAAAACGCACTGCTCGTCTCCTGCTGTCTGCCGCCGAACAGCGCGCCCGCTTCCTCGCGGGTCATGCCGCCCAGATCGATTCCATCCACAGTTACACCCGGATAATAGGTGTTTTGCGCCACATTTTGAGTGATGGCGGCATATGATTGATATGCCGCCATGCTTTCCTGATAAATTTTCGCGCCGAAGACCCACAGGGCCGCACACCCTGCCAGAACGATCAGCGTCCAAAACGGGAACAGCTTTCTTTCCTCTTTGGTGTGCGGATCAAAAGCCATAAAAGCGTTTCTCCTTTTAGATTGATGAATCGCGCTGCTGCTTACCAGCGTCGATAGCGGCAAACAGTTCCTTCTCGTTCATGCGATAGGAAAGGATGTGCAGGCTGTCGGACAGATGCACGTTATTGACGGCTACGCCCTCCGGCAGCACCAAATCGACCGGCGCAAAATTCCAAATCGCGCGAACGCCGCCGCGAACCAGCACGTCGCAGGTCGCCTGCGCATGCGCGGACGGAACGGCCAGCACCGCGATATCCACCTTGTGCGCCGCCATCCATGCGTCGAGCTTCTCCATCGGCTGCACGAGAATGCCGTGCACATCGATGCCGACCAGCGCAGGCGATACGTCAAACATTGCCTGCACGTTGAAGCCTTCCTTCGCAAAACCGGTGTAATTCGCCACAGCGCGGCCGATGTTGCCCGCGCCGATGATAATGACATGATACTCGTGATTCAAGCCAAGAATCTCGCCGATTCTCTCCTTCAAATTGGCCACATGATAGCCGTAGCCCTGCTGACCAAAGCCGCCGAAGCAGTTGATATCCTGCCGAATCTGCGAAGCCGTCAGGTTCATGCGTTCGCCCAGTTCCTGGGAAGAAATGCGCACAACGCCTGCCTTTTCAAGCTCGCGCAGATGACGATAATACATGGGAAGCCTGCGCACCACCGCGTCGGAAACCCTTGATTTGTAAGCCATATGTACTCACCTCTCCAAAGCAATCAAAAAAACACAAACTCCTATTGTCAAGTATATCAGCATTACGCGCCTTGTGCAAGGGAAAGTTGCGCACAACCGGCGTTTTTCGCTGGTTTCTAACGATGTTCCCGGACAGTGCAAAACGCTTTCCGGTTTTTTGTTCACCTTTTCAGCTGTCGAATTCCCGTTTGAGACTCCGCATAAACAGCTGATTCATCTGCTCTTTCGGCTGCGCGCCGTCATAGAGCACAGCGTAAACCGCGCGGCAGATCGGCAGGTCTACCTCGTACTTGTCCGCCAGCGCGCAGAGCGCCTTCACCGTGTCATAACCCTCGGCCAGCTCCGTGTACGGTTCGCCGCGCACAAACAGCTCACCGAAGCGGCGGTTGTGGCTGTACTGTGAAAATACGGTTGCTTCATAATCGCCCAGATGGCACAGGCCGTAAGCGGAAAAGCCGTTGCCGCCCATCGCCGCAATCAGCCGGGAAATCTCCCGCGTGCCGCGGCTCATCAGCGCGCCTTTGAGCGAAGAAAGCCCCATGCCATCCAGCATGCCCGCCGCGATACCGATCACATTTTTCGCCGCCGCGCCGACTTCGTTGCCGATCAAATCCGTTCCATAATAGAAGCGGATCAAACCGCCGGAAAGCCACGAAATGAGCCGTTCCTTCACCGCTTCGCTGCGCGAATCGATGACCATGCAGTTGGGCACGCCGGAACAAAATTCCTGCACATGGCCCGGCCCAAGCCACACGGCGACGTCGTTGTTCTCGCCGACAGCTTCCTCCGCAATTTCGGAAAGCCGCCGAAGCGTGGTCACTTCGATGCCCTTCATGCACAGCGCAAAGGTTTTGCCCTCTACATTTTGGGCGGTGATGTTTTGCATCAAATCAGACAGATTTTGTGAACGAATGGAAATGCAGATGAGGTCGCTCTGAAGCGCTTCCCGCAAATCCGTCGTGATGCGCACGTCGTCTTCCAGCGTCACCAAGCCGTTGGTACGCGTCCGTCGAAACTGCTCGATATGCTTCGAGCCTTCCCGACCGTACAGCGTCACTTCATGGCCGATTTTGCGCAGATACCACGCGATGAACGAGCCCCATCGCCCACATCCGATGACTGTTGCCTTCATGAGAACTGTTCCTTTCAATTCCATCGTATATGGATTATACCACGCCGCCCATCCAAATGGCAACCTCGCTTTTATCGATTAAAGCCGCGCATACGGTCGCGTTCGCGCTTTCTTTCGGAGGTTTGGCCGCCTGCCGTGCGCCCCTTGAGCGGTGTGAGCAGCGTCAGATCGATGTTGCATTGGGTCAATTCGACGTTCTGCACCTTCACGCGCACAGGCTGGCCGAGCGAAAACACCGTGCCGGTGCGCTCACCGCGAAGCAGCATGCGGCGCTCGTCAAAGCCGAACCAATCTTCCAGCGTGCGCACGGGCACAAAACCTTCCGCGCCGTTGGAGAGCGTGATATACATGCCGTATTCGCTCACGCCGTTGATCGTTCCGTCGTAATCCTCGCCGACATGGTGCGCCATCAGGCGGGCCATCATCAGCTTATCGGCGGCGCGCTCTGCGTCAATCGCGGCGCGCTCCCGTTCGCTGGAGCGAACAGCCGCATCGGCCAGCTCCTCGCCCATCATCGGGATCGGCTGACCCGTCAGCTTGGCCGTCAGCGCGCGGCTGACCACCAGATCCGGATAACGGCGAATCGGCGAAGTGAAGTGGCAGTAATCCGCCATCGCAAGGCCGTAATGCCCCAGCGGCGCAACGTCGTAGCGCGCCTTCTGCATGCTGCGCAGCGCCAGCGCGGTGATGACGGAATACTCCGGCCTGTCCTTCGTCTTTTCCAGAATCGCACGGATATCGCCCGGCGCGGCGTCGTGGCGGATATTCTTCGCGCTCACGCCGATACCGTCGAGAAAATCCGCAAACATCGCCAGCTTTTCCGCATCCGGCTTTTCATGCACGCGGTAGAGCAGCGGCAGACGGTTTTCACGGGCAAAGCGCGCCACGCATTCATTTGCAGCCAGCATGAAATCCTCAATCATCATTTCGGCTTCGCCGCGCTCGCGGGTGATGATTTCCACCGGTTCGCCGTTTTCATCGAGCACAAAATTCGGTTCTTCGATTTCAAAATCGATGCAGCCCTGCGCCTGCCTGCGCGCGCGCAGCTTTCCGGCCAGCACGCGCATTTGGCGAAGTGCATTCGCCACGGGAGCCATCGCGGCTTCCTGCTGCTCGCTGCCGTTGAACAGCGCGTTCACATCGTCGTATACAAGGCGAGCCTTGCTGCGAGTGATGGTTCGGGCGATGCGCTCGTCAACAATGCGGCCCGCGTCGTCGATTTCCATCAGTGCAGTCATGGTGAATTTATCCTCGTTCGGACGCAGAGAGCAAACGCCGTTGCACAGCTGCTCCGGCAGCATCGGCAGCACGCGCCCCGGCAGATAGACGCTCGTACCGCGGGCAAATGCTTCGCGATCCAGCGCCGTACCCGGCTTAACGTAATGGCCGACATCCGCAATGTGTACGCCGAGACGGACATTGCCGTTTTCCAATGGCTCAAGGCTCACGGAGTCGTCAAAGTCCTTCGCATCGCGCCCGTCAATGGTGAAGGACAGCAGATAGCGCATATCCTCGCGCGTCGGATCGTCCGCCAAATCAGCCGGGCGGCACGCATCGGCCTCTTGAAGCACGTCCTCCGGGAAATCCGTGCGCAGGTGCATGCTCATCACCAGCGCATCAAGCGCATAGGTGGATTGCTCAAAACTGCCGATTCGTTCCTCGACACTGACGCACAGGCCGCCCTCGTCTTCCCAACGGGTTACATGCGTGCGGACAATTTCGCCGTCTTCCGCTTCCGCATGCAGGTTTCCCACGGCAATTTCAGCAGGCAGACGGCGTTCCAGCGGCTGAATCACACGCACACCGTCGTGTACGCGCAGCACGCCCATGATATTCTCATGCGCATGCGTCAGCACCTTGGCGACAACCACGCGGTCGCGGCCAATGCGTTCGGCCAGAACCGTATCCCCAAAAAGCGCGCCGCGCGCGTTCTCCTTGGCGCAGGTATATATGGTGCCGTCCTCGGCTTCCATGCGGATTGCTCCTCTGGCCATGCCGCGAACGGTCAGCTGCACCGTCTGTTCCTTTTGTGTGCGCTGGGTGCGCATATCCCGCGCGGGGCGCTCTGTTCTTGTCCCCGGCCTGCGGTTTGAGTAGCGTGTGTCGCTTTTCATAATTCTGTTTCTCTCCTGCTATATCTTGCCTGTTTCAGTCGCAAATCAAACATCAAAAATCGTTCAAACTTTAAAAAAGAGGCCAAAGCATCTGCTTCAGCCTCTTTCGCTTTCACTTAGCCGATCATCGCAACGATGAGCGCGCAAATGATAAACACACCTGCGGAAACCTTCGTCGCCAGAGCGAGCTTACCCTCCATCGACTTCGCCTTGTTCTTACCAAAGAACGTTTCGGCGCCGCCCGCAATCGCACCCAGGCCATTGGATTCGCCCGGCTGGAGCAGAACGGTCGCGATGAGGATCAGCGCGGTGATCACAAGCAGCACGGTGACAATACCGTTAAGGATCGCCATATATCTTCGCCTCCTCGACTCGTTAAGCGAATTAACGCTTGGAGAACTGCGGCGCGCGGCGTGCAGCCTTGAGGCCGTACTTCTTGCGCTCCTTCATGCGCGGATCGCGCGTGAGGAAGCCAGCCTTCTTCACCGCCGGACGGAGCTCCGGATCAGCCTTCACGAGCGCACGGGAAATGCCGTGACGAATCGCGCCGGCCTGGCCGGAAAGGCCGCCGCCGTACACATTCACCAGCACATCATAGCGGCCCTCCAGATTGGTGAGCGCCAGCGGCTGACGAACGGTCATCTTCAGGGTTTCCAGACCAAAGTAATTGTCGATATCGCGGCCATTGATGACCACCTTGCCGTCGCCCGGAACGAGGCGAACACGAGCAATGGCCTTTTTGCGGCGGCCGACCGCCTGATACTGAACCTGTGCCATGTTACAAACTCTCCTTCCTGCTATTACTTAACCAGCTCGAGCACTTCCGGCTTCTGGGCCTCGTGCTCATGCTCGGCGCCGGCGTACACGCGCAGCTTGCGCGCCATCTGACGGCCCAGCGGGCCCTTGGGCATCATGCCGAGGATCGCGTGCTTCACAGCGAACTCCGGCTTCTCAGCCATCAGCTTGCGGTACTTGGTCTCCTTGAGACCGCCGGCATAACCGGAATGATGATAATACACCTTCTGATCGAGCTTCTTGCCGGTCAGCACCACCTTCGCGGCGTTGATGACGATCACATGATCGCCGGTGTCGCAGTGGGGGGTGTAGGTGGGCTTGTTCTTGCCGCGCAGAATCGCGGCGACCTGGCTGGCCAGGCGGCCGAGCGTCATGCCGTCGGCGTCAACAACATACCACTTGCGCTCGACGGTCTGGGCATTTGCCATAAACGTTTTCACGTGAATTCCTCCATTATCCTGAAAATCAGAATCTAAGGTGCATCGCGCTGGTCAGACGCTCTGCTAAAGCGCGCGCAGTTTTCCCGGGGCTAATCAGTCGAACATACGCATTGGCTATTTTAACCGCAAGTCCTCCCTTTTGTCAAGGGTTTTTGCTGATTTTATCAAAGAAATTTGACCTCTTTCCCTTTCGCCGCCCTTCGATGCGACATTTTTCGCAAATCGTCTTGACAAACGCGCCCAAGCTGGCTAGAATAAAATCAAGTTCACAGCAACGAACCCAAAGATGATGATGGGAAATAATCGAAAGGCTCCTTCCGTAAAGAGAGCCGGCGGTTGGTGCAAGCCGGACGGATTCCTTTTTGAAAGCTCCTCCCGGAATCGCGCGGATGAATCGTGCAGTAGTCCGCGACGGATGACCCCGTGATCGGTCAGGCCTTGTTTGAGGCCGTGAGGGCTGAGCAATCAGCTGAATTAGGGTGGTACCGCGCGCGAAGCAGTGTATTCAAGCGCCCCTATGTCGCTTTTATGGCGGCTGGGGGCGCTTTTTCGTTCCCGGCCCATCGGTTTCGTTTCATTTGAAAGGAGAAACATCATATGTATCAGGGCTGCAAAAAGTATATTCCGTTCGTCCCCGTCTCTCTGCCGGATCGTACCTGGCCGAACAACCGCATTGAAAAAGCGCCGACCTGGTGCTCCGTCGATCTGCGCGACGGCAACCAGGCGCTCGTCACGCCGATGAACCTTCAGGAAAAGCTCGACTTCTTCAAGCTGCTGGTGGATATCGGCTTCAAGGAAATCGAGGTCGGCTTCCCCTCCGCCTCCGAAACGGAATATGAAATTCTGCGCGCGCTGATCGACGGGCATTATATTCCGGACGACGTGACCATCCAGGTGCTGGTGCAGGCGCGTGAGCATTTGATCCGCAAGACGTTTGAAGCCGTGCGCGGCGCGAAAAACGTCATCATCCACTTCTATAATTCCACCTCCACCCTCCAGCGCAAGGTCGTCTTCAAAAAGGACATGCAGGGCATTATTGACATCGCCGTGGCGGGCGCAAAGCTGGTGCGCGAGCTGACCGAGGCCGATCAGTCCGGCACGAACTTCCGCTATGAGTATTCCCCGGAATCTTTCTCCGGCACGGAAATGGATTTCGCCGTGGATATCTGCCATCAGGTGATGGAAACGCTCGGCGCGACCAAGGAAAACCCCGTCATCCTCAACCTGCCCAACACGGTGGAAATGTGCACGCCCAACACCTACGCCGACCAGATCGAATATTTTATCCGTCATCTGCCCAATCGCGAAGCGGCGATCATCTCCGTCCATCCGCACAACGACCGCGGCACGGGCGTGGCCTGCGCCGAGCTCTCCATGCTGGCGGGCGCAGATCGTGTGGAAGGCACGCTGTTCGGCAACGGCGAACGCACCGGCAACCTCGATATCGTGACCGTCGCGCTGAATATGTACACGCAGGGTGTCGATCCGATGCTGGATTTCTCCCATATCGATCATGTCCGCGAAATTTATGAGCGCTGCACCAAGATGCACGTGCCGGAACGCTGGCCGTATGCGGGCAAGCTGGCCTTCACCGCCTTCTCCGGTTCGCATCAGGACGCAATCAACAAGGGACATGAATACATGCGCGAATCCAAGACCCCGTATTGGGAGATTCCGTATCTGCCGATCGACCCCGCCGACGTGGGCCGCGAATATGAGCCGATCATCCGCATCAACAGCCAGTCCGGCAAGGGCGGCGCAGCGTTCATCATGGATCACAACTACGGTTATCACATGCCCAAGGCGATGCACCCGGAGTTTGGCGCAGTCGTGCAGGCCGAGTGCGACAGAACGGGCCGTGAGCTGACAGCGAACGAGGTCTACGAGCTGTTCCATCGTGAGTTCCTCAACATCAGCGAGCCGTATGCGCTCTCCCGTGCGAAGTTCTACGAGGAAGCTGTCGCGGGCAGCGTGGCCAACGTCACGCACTTCTCCGGTGTGTTGAGCGTTCGTGGGCAGTTCATGCAGCTTGAATCCCGCGGCAACGGCCCGATCGATGCGTTCTTCAACGCACTGGTTCAGGCGGGCATTGAGGGTTATTCCTTCATTTCTTATTCCGAGCACGCCATCTCGATGGGTTCGGATTCGCAGGCCGTGGCCTACATTGAACTGCGTGTGCCGGGCGGCCGCCGCATCTTTGGCGTCGGCACAGAGCACAACATCAACTTTGCTTCCGTCAAGGGCATTTTGAGCGCAATCAACCGCTTCGAAAGCGGTATGGCGTAAAGGGAAACGTTGGGCTGCCGCCCAAACCCCTTCCTCGCTTCGCGGCTGTATCAAAAAGTCATGTAAAAATCCCTCCGAAAAATCGGAGGGATTTTTTAGTGGGAAGTGCAGGAACCTCAGGTTCCTGCCCGGGGCTTGGGGTGGGCAGCCCCAACGTCCCCCTTACTCCAACACCGTCCTGCTCATCCGCGCGCAGAGGATCGCCATGTCATCGCAGGCTTCACCCGCGCCCACCGCACAGGCAATCAGCTTTTCTCCAACCGACTGCGGATGCAGCCACGCCAGCTTGCCGATGTCCTCCCGCAGGGCGATTTCTCCGCCGGGATATGCGTCGCGCACGCCGTCGGTCATCATCACCACGACATCCCCGGCTTGCAGCGTCATCCGCAGAGACCGGGATTCCACATCCGGCAGAACGCCAACCGGCAAAGTATCCGCGCCGATGGTTCGCACCTCACCGTCGCGCACAATATAGGAAGCACACGCGCCCAGCTTTTCAAACGCCGTTTCGCCGCTGTGCAGATCGCACACGCAGAGATCCATCGTCGCAT
This sequence comes from uncultured Clostridia bacterium, assembly GCA_934636105.1. GTDB lineage: Bacteria > Bacillota > Clostridia > Christensenellales > Aristaeellaceae > Ventricola. The sequence goes on along the minus strand of CAKTZR010000020.1, from coordinate 5,311 downwards.
ACATCTCCCGACCGGTACACATCAGCATCAGCGCATTGACCACGTCGAGCGCCTGCGCACGCGTATATCCGGCGCGAAGGCTTTCCACCATCAATTCCAGCGCCGCATGGCTCTCCTGCCGCGCGCTGACGCCGCTCCCCATACCATCCGACAAAGCCAGCACGTGCCGCCCGCCCGGCAACATGCGCGAAACATAGCTGTCCCCGGCCACATCCTCACCCGACCGGCTTCGAACTGCCGCGCCGATTTCAAGGCTCAATGCAGGCGCCTGCTCAAAAACCGCCTGCGTGCTCAACAGCCCCTCCGGCGAACAGACGCGCATCGGCGTACCGCATGCGTCGCTGACCAGCTTGAGCAGCGATGCACCCGCCGTTGCTTCCGGCTTGAGCAGCATCACTTCCATCCGTCCGGACAGTCGAAGCGCATACGCCACGCGCACTTCATCCAGTCCCGCGCGCACCAGCGCATAACGCACTCGACGATAAGCATCGTCATCCGGCCTGATCTCGCCCAGCGTCCGTTCGCATACCTGATGCGCCGCAGCGCTCGTCTTTTGCAGCAGGCGGATGCACTGTTCAATGACAGGGTTTTCCTCTCGCGGCGCGCCCAACCCTTCCATCATCCGCGCAGTATCCTCATATAAACGTGCCCACGAATGAATCATAGCGGCGCTGCGCACAGCCACGGCTTCAGACTGCGTCATCTCCTCCGGCTCCGCCTGTTCTACCAACGACGTCACCGCCGCGCGTCGCACGCTGGACAACGCTAAAAACGGAATCATCCCCGGCAGAGCAAACAGCGCCTGACGAATTGCCTCCATACTGCCAGCCATCAGTGCCGTTCCAGCTGCCACGCCGCAAAGCATCAGCAGCACACAGACGAATTTTCGATGCGTTTTAATCTCTCCGCCGAGAAAACCGCCGATCAGCAGCATCGCCAGCGTCTGCGGATTACTCTGCATCATCGAAATCACGCCGCCCATCACGCCCGCGCACAAAATGGCCTGCGTCGCGCCGCCGACATACGCATGTTCGAGTGTCAGATACAGTGCCATCGAAGCGGCCACGGCCTGTCCGCCCGGCAGCGGCATCACCCCCGCCGCAAGCGAGGCGCAGACGGCCATCACACAAATCGGCCGCGTTTCTCCATCCAGCTCGTCTCGCCGTGAAACCGTCAGAGCCGCGCCGTCATAGAGCACGCTCAGCCCAGCGCCTGCGACCGCCGTCAGTGCCACAATAACCATTTCATATCCATTGCCAAGCCCGGTCACCGCTGCCGCCGTAAGCTGGATGAGAAAAACCGCGGCCGCCATCGTCATGCGATTGGCCGGTTTCGCCCAAAGCCCCGTGCTCAGCCAGAGCAGCGTACACACCGGCAGCTGCCAGCAGCCCGCCAGTTCGCCGAAAGCATACTGCGCGGCAAATCCAAGCATTACGCCCACAAATCCGGCGGGGACGCAAAAGCCCTGCCGCAGCAAAACAGCGAACATCGCTCCCTGGCAGCAGTACCCGCCGCCCGGCAGTCTTATAAACGAGAACAGCGCCATCATCACCGTGCAAAGCAGCCGCTGTGCCCATGTGCCGCGCATGCGCAGCGTTCTTTCAATTCCGGCAAGAAAACCGTTCTCCGCGTTTCCGCCGCGCATGGCCATCGTGCCCTGTGCCAAAGTCCATCCCCCGCCTTCATCGGTTTATGGCTTCATTATAGGCCGCAGTGCCGCACGGTATTGTCGTTTTTGTCCGCGAATCAGGAAAAACATTTGACAGGATAACGCAGAAAGCCCCGGTTTGATCTCGTCATCAAATCGGGGCTTTGCGCATAGGGCAAATCAAATTTCGAGCGCCATGCGGTGTCGGAAAACTTGTTTTATTCTGAAAATCGCATCAATCCCAGTTATCGTCATCCCCGTCTTCATCGGTCAGGCCAAGCAGCTTTTTCGCTTCACTTTCCGGCAGTCCGTTGACATCGGACAGTCGTTTGGCAATGGTCTGCGTATGCTGCTGAGCATGATCCAGCTCCTCGGTCGCCTGCCGGAGTTTCTTTTGCGTGCGGCCAAGCAGCGACGCGAAACCTGCGAAATCCGTGCGAATCGCACCGAGCAGATTCATCACTTCCTGCGTGCGCTGTTCAATCGCCAGCGACTTGAACCCCAGCTGCAAGCTGGAAATCAACGCCGCAAGGGTCGTCGGTCCGGCAATCACCATATGACTTTCCTGCTGCACGCGTTCCGACAGTCCCGCAATCCGCAGCACCTCGGCATACAGACCCTCGCTCGGCAGGAACAGCACCGCATAATCCGTCGTATAAGGCGGCGCAATCAGCTTTTCGGACATCCTTCTGGCGTGCATGCGGACAGCCGATTCCAGCAAGCCGCGCGCACTTTCGATATCCGCACGCGTGCCGCCCTCCTGTGCGACGCAAAGCTCATGATATTCCCGCATCGGAAGGCTTGCATCGATGGGCAGATAAACGGTATTCTGTCCGCCCTGCCCCGGCATAACGACCACGTAATCCGCAACGGCTTCACCGCCTGGCTGAACGGGCGCATGCTCGGCATATTGCGAAGGCGCAAGCATCTGCGATAAAATCGAACCAAGCTGCGCTTCGCCGATAAGGCCCAGCGGCTTTGCGCCGGAAACCATGCGTTCCAATTCATTCACACTTCCGGCCAAATTCTGCACGGCGTTCAGGCTGGCCGTCACCTGTTCTAAGCGCTTTGTCACCGCCAAAAAGGACGCTTCCAAACGCTGGTCAACCGTCGCATTCAGCTTTTCATCCACGGTCTGACGCATCTGCTCAAGCTGCTGACGGTTTTCTTCATTGATTTTCTGCAAACCGCCTTCAAGCGTCTGCCGCATACGCTCCATGCGTTCCTCGTTGCTGCCCAGCTTTTCCTCAAGCGCCTGATTCACGCCGCCGATGCGGTCTTCATATGCGCTCAACCGGCGATCCATCGTCTGGCGCATGCGCTCCATGCGTTCTTCTTCCTGCCGGCCTGCCGCGCGAAGCTGTCCGCCCAGCGCATCCATCTGCCCCTGCTGGGTTCGGGTCATTTCGCCCATCATCCGCATCAGCGAATCATTGACGTTTTGCACCGTTTCACCGATTTCCCTGCGTGCCTGGACTTCGCTCTCATGCTGCGCTTCGTTGGTTTGCGCCAGTTTTTCCTGAACCGCAGCAGCCATCTCTTTCACCTGCTTTTCAGCCGCGGAAGATCGGCGATACATCAAAATCAGCGTAATCACCATCATCAACACCAACGCCAGACAAACCATCACCACGGCATAAAGCGCCTGCTGATCGGAGAGAAAATTCATAAAGCGCACCCGCTTTCTTCCCGGCAGTAGCGCACGGGAGCCAAATGTGTTATAATCAACTTGCCCATTGGGGCAAAGGAGGTTAATCATGGCCCAAAGACGCAGAAAAGAACAACTGATGAAACGCAGACAGCGCCGGAGCATCATACTTTGCATTGTCGGCGGCATCAGTGCGATGCTGCTCAGCTTGTTCGTTTGCATCCTTATTTTCGGCATTCCTTCGGACAGCGAACCCGTTTCCGCCCCCGTGGCCACGCTGCTGCCTTACGATGCAACGCAGCCCTTCACAGCAAGCGACCTGACCACCGCGCAGATGAACCAGCTCCGAACGAGCGGACGCATATCCATCAGCGATGGTCCGCGCGGCATCAGTGTCGGCGATTCTCTGGATACGCTGCTTTCTCGTTATCCAAGCACATATACCGATGTGCAGACCACCGGCGATCTGACCGGAGAACAATCCAACGAGGAAATGATCCTCTATTGTGCGCAGTATTTCGAAAACCAAAACGGCATGATGACGGCGCTTCCGCCGCGCGGATTGATTTCTGTCGATTCCGGTGAAATCATCGTCACGCTGATGGCGCCGACCTCTGCCTATCCGGCAGGTACGCTCGCCAATTACAGCCAATATGAACACGTTTATTGTATTTATACTGTCTCGCCGGATACGATGACCATTCAATCCATTGTCCTCGGATTAAGCCAATAACCAAGTTCATTATAAGAAAGGAACCGTATATTGTCAATCATTCGCAATGAAAAGTTCTTTCCCATCTGACCAGATCGAAAGGACTTTTTGAATTTTGAGATAAATTGAGGGCTTTTCATGCAGATCATTGAAATCACGAAAAAACGAAGACAGTTTATGCCGCTACTCATCAGAATTTGAGGATGAACCGATTATTTCATTTTATCCGGCGATGAAAGTATTTTACTCAAAAAACTGTTCGCCTCACTTCGGCTCTTGAATACAATTATATTCTTATGTGAATAATTTTGGAGCAGTTCCATAACATGTGGCTTGCTTTGCGAATTATAATTTTTTATAAACCGGATAAATTCTTCGTCGTCCTGCCCCGTTTCTTTCCAAGGCATATCGCTCCGTGGTTGCCCCCGCCTTTTTGAAACGCCGTCAAGGCAAACATCCAGTGGATAATCTAAAAACAGGATTGTATCACATCTTTGCATTCTTAACTCCATGGTAGAGCCGTAGTTGCCGTCAATGATCCACTCGTCTTTTTCAAGCACATCAGACAGGCGTTCGAGAAATACGCTCTTTTCCACCGTTGTTCGATCTGCATTCCAATTCAGCATATCAAGATGATAAAGTGGAATGCCCGTTTTGCCGTGCAGTTCTCTTGAGAGCGTGCTTTTGCCGCTTCCGGGACAACCTATAACCATAATTCTTTTCATTTTGCACGTACCTGCAAATTTCAATTTGTTGAGTTCAGTATATCAAACATTTCAATGAATCGCAACCTCAATGCTGTACGAGAAAGCATTCGAGCTTATTCGGACAGAAAGTTTTTCCGAACCTCCGATTAAAACAGAATCGACAATATATAAATATAAGCATAAATTGATTTAACGAACAAAATGTTTCAAGCAACACACCTTGAACGATGGAGGAAAGAACCCCATACCCAGTCAGAGACACCTCGAGAAAGTGGGAACTTAAAAGTATGTTCGTTCAAAATGTAGTGAGCGCGCATTGCGCGTCCGCCTAGATTATGGAATGTTCGCGACATACAAAAACTTTGCGGTATATGGAGAACAGCTTGCACGCCACCTTGCATAATTCCATGGCAACGTCCTACTCTCCTGGGTGATTTGGCCTGCCTGAATCCCGCACAGCGGGCGGCAGGCCAAATCCTAACCAAGTACAATGCTGCACGTTGGCTTGAAAACAATCTGGGAGGATAGGGCGTAACGGAGGGCAAAATAAAAAGGACTCAGCAAAGCTGAATCCTTTTTATTTTGGAATCCGGCAA
>CAKTZR010000019.1 GCA_934636105.1 uncultured Clostridia bacterium | reverse complement strand
GAGCATAGGAGATTCGAACTCCTGACCCCAACACTGCCAGTGTTGTGCGCTACCAACTGCGCTAATGCCCCGTCAACAGCAAATAGTATATCATAGGCGGAAGAATTTGTCAACCCGCAATGTCGATTTTGCGAAAGATGTATTGTGAAACACGCGTTCTTGTGCTATAACTAGCCGGGAACGATTGTGCTGAAGGAGCAAGACCATGAGAAAGAAACACGAAATCGATATGACGGGCGGACCGCTGGCCGTGAACATTCTGCTGTTCAGCCTGCCGCTGATGATGTCGCAGATTCTGGAGGTGCTTTTCAACCTCAGCGACGTGGCCATCGCGGGCAAGTTCGCCGATTATCGGGCGCTCGGCTCGGTCGGTTCGACGACGCTGCTGGTGTCGCTGTTCACGGGCTTTTTGATCGGCATGGGCAGCGGCGTAAACGTCTGTGTGGCGCATAAGCTCGGCATGGGGGATGACGACGGCGTGCGCACGACGGTGTGTTCCTCGCTGGCGATCTGCGCGGCGACGGGAGTGATCGTGGGCGCAGTCTGCTTTGCGCTGGCGCGGCCTTTTCTGGCGCTGCTGGGGACGAAGGACGAGCTGATCGACGGCGCGGTGCTGTATTTGAAAATTTATGCCCTCGGCATGCCGGCCATGGCCGTGTATAATTTCGGAAACGGCGTGCTCAGCGCGGCGGGCGAAACGCGCAAGCCGCTGATGTATCTGACCATCGCGGGCATTCTGAATGTGATTCTCAACCTGTTCTTCGTCATTGTCTGCCATCGGGCGGCGGACGGCGTGGCGATTGCCAGCGTGATTGCGCAGTGTCTGTCTGCCGGGCTGGCCGTGCGCCATCTGCTGATGCGGAAGGATACCTGCGCGCTCAAATGCTCGCGGCAGTATATGAAGCGTTCCGCGTGCATGAACGTCATCTCCATGGGCGTGCCCGCGGGCATTCAAAATGCGATTTTCGCCGTCGCCAACCTGTTTGTGCAGCGCGGCGTGAACAGTTTCGATGCGGTGATGGTTTCCGGCAACTCGGCGGCTGCCAACGCGGATACGATTATTTACAACGTCATGGCGGCGTTCCACACGGCGTGCGCCAGCTTTGTCAGCCGCAACTGGGGCGCGGGCAACCGCAAGCGGATACTCAAAAGCTACTTCATCAGCTTGAGCTATTCATTCCTGTCCGGCGCGATTCTGGGCGGATTGCTGCTGGCGTTCGGGCGGCAGTTCCTCGCGTTGTTTGCCAACGAGCCGGAAGTCATCTCGGCAGGCCTGTATCGAATCCGCATCATGGGCTGGAGCTATGCCGTCAGCGCGTTTATGGATTGCACCATCGCGGCCTCGCGCGGCATCGGCAAGAGCGTCGCGCCGACGGTGATCGTGATCCTCGGTTCGTGCGTGTTCCGCGTGCTCTGGGTCTACACCGTGTTCGCATATTTCAAAACGATTCCGTCGCTGTATCTGCTTTATGTTTTCTCCTGGACGATTACGGCCGCGGCGGAGATATTCTATTTCATGCGCAGTTATCACGCGATGGGCGCAACGCAGAAAGCCCTGTAAAAAATGGGCGCCGGGAAGAATTTGGAGGATTCAATCGTTTATCTGTTGAGCCCGAATGGAAGGGCGATACTCGAAACGAAAGAAGGAGAAAGCATGCGAAAACGCACGATTTGCGCGCTTGGCGCGGCGGCTCTGCTCTGCGGCGCGCTGACGACGGCGCAGGCGGAGAAGGAGACGCTGAGTTTCAAAGCGGACAGCCATGAAGTGATCGTCACCGCCGAAGCGATCAGTCGAAACGAATACGGCGAAACCATGTTTGACATCCGCGTGGCGATGGACGGTGAGCAGACGCAGGTCATCAACTTTACCTCCGAAAACGCCAACGAGGGCGAGCAGGAGGTTTATCCCTGCGACGTGAATATGGATGGATACACGGATCTGGCACTGCTCAATTCGATGGGCGCTTCCGACGGCTTTGCCTCGTATTATGTCTATGATTCGGCGGCGGGCGAGTTTGTGTATCATCCCGAACTTGAAAGGCTGTCCTTTTATCGCACGCAGTTTTACCCGGAAAAGCGCTATGTGCTCAACTATCTGCATGACAGCGCGGCAACGGGCCTTTGGGAGCTGTATCGATGGCAGATGGATGGCGAATTCAAGCTGCTGGCAGAAGCGAGCATTCAGTTTGCGGATGATGGGAACAGCGGCGAGCTGATTGCCAAAGCCGGGCCTGCTCAAAACGGCGTTGTTCGGCTGACTTATACCAGCGAACCGTTTACCTATGAGGATGAAGCGCGTTGGAATTTGGAGCGCGGCAAGCTGATGGAGATTCTGTTTGACGGCGATGATCCGGGCGAAGCGGCGGAAATGGGCTTGACGCAATGATGAACACAGAGCGGCGGGAGAGGACTTCGCCGCTTGATTTTTCGGCGGTCAGCAGGAGAAAAACGCTTTGCCGCGAATTGAAAACCGATATCCATCATAAAAATAGATGGAAAACAACATAGGGAGGAAGCGAATGTGAAAAGGCAAATGGCCGCCCTGCTGATGGGAGCGGCATTGTGCGCGGCGATGTCTGCCGCAGCGGAAAGCATGCGCATCGGCGATCAGGCCGTTGTTGAAAACTGCAAGGAATTTGTTACGCTGCGCGAAGCGGATAACGAGCAGGCGACGGAGCTGGCCCGCGTCCCGCTGGGCGGGCAGGTGGTTTATCTGAATCCGGCGCGAAACGGATTTGCGCGCGTGGAATATGGCGATTTGCAGGGCTTTGTAGATGCGGCCTATCTGGAAAGCCAAACTGCGCGAGGCACGCCGTTCGCCATCACCGACGATGAGCGCCACAATGTCAATCTGTTTTTGACCAACTTCACCGAAACGGGCATGAGCCATTATGAGCCGACGGAGACGGAGGACGGCGAACTGGTTCGCTTTGCCGTGCTGCACGCGTGGATCAACCAGTCGGATCGGTGGGAATCCGGCGATTGGGGAAGCCGGGTTGCCAAAAGCAGCGTCTCCGATACGGTGCTGCGATATTTTGGGCGGCCTTTGATTCTGCCGGATCATCAGGATTTTAATTATGACGGCGATTATTATTATATGACCGAGCCGGGCGCGCCGGTTGGGCTGGGCTTTGCCTGCATGAGCGAGGTGGAATCGCTCGGCGGCGGCCTGTATCGCGTTTATTTCGGCGTTTACGGCATGGGCGAAGCGCTCGACGACGCGGTGTATGATCTTCTGCCCGAGCAGGCCGCAGGCCTGTATCCGAGCGTGACGCTTCAGGGCTGCGCCGTGATCCGCACGCTGGGCTTGAATACCAGGGGCGGGTTTACGCTGGAAAGCTTGAGGATCGAATAAACGAAAACACGCCGCTTTGCTTTGTGCAAGGCGGCGTGTTTACATGAATCCCCTGTTTTTCGACCTCTGAACATGCTATAATGGCCGGGACATTTCGGTTACGAAGGAAGGATTTGACCATGATCGGCCTTGGAACGATTCTCAATACCCTTGCGATTGCTTTCGGCGGCGTATGCGGCGCGCTTTTTGGGCGAAAGCTGACGACGCGCATGCAGGAGACACTGAACATGGCCTGCGGCGTGAGCGTGCTGTTTATCGGCCTGGCCGGAGCGATGAAATATATGCTGGGGCTGGGCGATACGACCTTGACGAACGGCGGAACGATGCTGCTCACGCTGTCGCTGCCCATCGGCGGCCTGATCGGCGAACTGCTGGATATCGAATCGCTGTTTGATCGCTTCGGCGAATGGCTCAAGGCGAAAACGGGCAATGCAAACAATGTAGACAAGTAGGTGGGGGTCCTACAAGTTGGGCGATTTTTCACCGCAAAGGCAAATGGTTAAAACCGAATTGCCGCCAAGCAGGTTCCAAGCTGCGAGACGGCATCTTTTTATAACACGGCAATTTGATTCACGCAAGGCGGGATATCGGCGTTTTATCCCGTCCTTTTTTGTGATTCTGCCGAAATTTATTTTTCCCTCTTTACAAAATCCCCGAAACCGGGTATTATATCATCGATATGAAACGCGATGACGCGGGACGCGCATGCTTTTTGCCGCAAAGAGAGCCGAATGTTGGGTGTAATTTCGGACGGACGGGGCATGGGGGATCACCTGCATCAGCGGCCGCCCTGAAGGCAGTAGGGGCGGACGGTTCGCCCCGTCATCGGCATTGAGCGGACGCTTTTTGCGTCAATTTGGGTGGTACCGCGAGCAGCCTCGTCCCATGTGGATGAGGCTGCTTTTGATTTGCAAACAGGAGGAAGCGTATGTATCAGAAGGTTTCGACCGACATGAACTTCGCCCAGCGCGAGGAAGAAGTCATCAAGTTCTGGCGCGACGAAGACATTTTCAAGAAAACGGTGAAGCTGCGCGAGGGCGCGCCCGCCTTTACGTTCTTCGACGGCCCGCCGACCGCCAACGGCAAGCCGCACATCGGCCATGTGGAAACGCGCGCGATCAAGGATATCATCCCGCGCTATCGCACGATGAAGGGCTACGACGTGCTGCGCAAGGCTGGCTGGGATACCCACGGCCTGCCGGTGGAGCTGGAGGTCGAGAAGATGCTCGGCCTGGACGGCAAGCCGCAGATCGAGGAATACGGCATCGAGCCGTTCATCAAGAAGTGCAAGGAATCCGTCTGGAAATACAAGACCGAGTGGGAGCAGATGAGCGAGCGCGTCGGCTACTGGGCCGACATGGAGCATCCGTACATCACTTATGAGGATAACTACATCGAATCCGAGTGGTGGAGCCTCAAGAAGATCTACGAAAAAGGCCTGCTCTACAAGGGCCACAAGATTGTGCCGTACTGCCCGCGCTGCGGCACCGCGCTTTCCAGCCACGAGGTTGCGCAGGGTTACAAGCGCGTGGAGGAGACCTCCGCGGTCGTGCGCTTCAAGGTGAAAGGCACGGAGAACACCTATCTCACCGCGTGGACGACGACCCCGTGGACGCTGCCCAGCAACGTCGCGCTGTGCGTCAACCCGGATGAGGATTATGTGAAGCTGACCTTCGAGGGCGACACCTATTACATGGCGGGCGCGCTCGTCGAGTCCATCTTCGGCGGCAAGGAAGAAAAGCCCGTCATCGTGGAAACCATGAAGGGCAGCGCACTGGAATACATGGAGTATGAGCCGCTTTACGAGGTGGAGCGCGAGGGCGCGAAGTTCCATTACGTCGTCTGCGACGGCTATGTTACCATGAGCGACGGCACGGGCATCGTCCACATCGCCCCGGCGTTCGGCGAGGACGACGCGCGCGTGGGCCGCAAGTACAACCTGCCGTTCGTGCAGCTGGTGGATGCGCAGGGCTGCCTGACCGACGAGACCAAGTGGCCGGGCGTGTTCGTCAAGGATGCGGACAAGCTCGTGCTGGCCGACCTCAAAGAGCGCGGCCTGCTGGTCAAAGCGCCGAAGTTTGAGCACGATTATCCGTTCTGCTGGCGCTGCGACACGCCGCTGATCTATTACGCCCGCCAGAGCTGGTTCATCAAGATGACCGCCGTGCATGACGAGCTGATGCGCAACAACCGCGCCGTCAACTGGATGCCGGACAACATCAAGGAAGGCCGCATGGGCAACTTCCTCGATAACGTCATCGACTGGGGCCTCTCCCGCGAGCGCTATTGGGGCACGCCGCTGCCGGTCTGGACCTGCAAGTGCGGCCATGTGCATGTCATCGGCAGCCGCGAGGAGCTGGTGAAGCTCGGTCACAACGTCGATCCCAACATCGAGCTGCACCGCCCGTACATCGACAGCGTTGTGCTGACCTGCCCGAAGTGCGGCGGCGACATGCACCGCGAGAAGGAGGTCATCGACTGCTGGTATGATTCCGGCTCGATGCCGTTCGCACAGTGGCATTATCCGTTTGAGAACAAGGAGCAGTTCGAGCGCCGCTTCCCGGCGGACTTCATTTCCGAAGCCATCGACCAGACGCGCGGCTGGTTCTACACGCTGCTGGCGATTTCGACCTGCATGTTCGATACCAACCCGTTCAAGAACTGCATCGTGATGGGCCACGTGCAGGATAAGGACGGCAAGAAGATGAGCAAGCACATCGGCAACACCGTCGATCCGTGGAGCGTGCTCAACACGCAGGGCGCGGACGCCGTACGCTGGTTCTTCTACAACAACGCCGCGCCGTGGATGCCCAACCGCTTCCATGCCAAGGCCATCGACGAGACGACCCGCAAGTACATGGGCACGCTGTGGAACACCTACGCGTTCTTCATCCTCTATGCGGAGATCGACCAGTTCAATCCGAAGGAGCATCCGCTTGACAAGGTGCAGCTGACGCTGATGGACAAGTGGATTCTCTCCCGCCTGAACTCCCTCATCCGCGAGGTGGACGGCAACCTGAACGAATACAAGATTTTCGAAGCCTCCCGCGCGATGACGGACTTTGTGGACGACCTGTCCAACTGGTATGTCCGCCGCAGCCGCGAGCGCTTCTGGGGCAAGGGCATGGCCGGTGACAAGGAAGCCGCTTTCGCGACGCTCTATCACATTCTGGAGACGATGAGCCGCCTGACCGCGCCGTTCACGCCGTTCATGGCCGAGAGCATGTATCGCAACCTCGTCTGCTCGGTTGACAAGGATGCGCCGATCTCCGTCCACATGACGGATTTCCCGACCTGCGACGAGCAGTATATCAACACCGAGCTGGAGCGGCACATGCGCGATTTGCTGGAGGTCGTCGTGCTGGGCCGCAGCTGCCGCAGCGAAAGCGGCCTGAAGGTGCGCCAGCCGCTCTCCCGCATGATCGTCAGCGGCGCGACCCTGCCGCAGGATCTCTGCGCGCTGGCCGAGGATGAGCTGAACGTGAAGGACGCCGTCTTCACCGACGACACCACCGCGTTCATGACCTATCAGCTCAAGCCGCAGATGCGCACGCTGGGCAAGAAATACGGCAAGCTGCTCAAGGCCATCGGCGAGAAGCTCGCCACGCTGGACGGCAACGAGGTCGTTGCCGGCTTTGAGAAGGGCGAACTGCTCCGCTTCGAGCTGGACGGCACGCCCATTGAGCTGGAAAAGGACGACGTGCTGACCGCGCCGATGAAGAAGCCGGGCTATGTCGTGGCGACCGACCGCGGCGTGACCGTTGCGCTGGATACCAACCTGACCGAAGACCTGATCGCCGAGGGCTTTGCCCGTGAGGTGATTTCCAAGCTGCAGACGATGCGCAAGGAGGCGGGCTTCGAGGTTGTGGACCGCATTCATGTCACCGTCAAGACGGCGGATGAAAAGCTGGCGCAGATCGTCGAGCAGAACGCAGACGCGATTGAGCGCGGCGTGCTGGCGCTGGATGTGAAGCTGGGCGACGCGCCGGAGGATGCGTATATCCGCGATTGGAGCATCAACGGCGTGGATGCGACGCTGAGCGTGCTCAAGGCGTAAAGGAAACACATGAAAAAAATCGTAATCGCTGGCGCGGGGGCATATTTCTTTGCCCCCGCGATTTTCGAAGATTTGTTTGTTCGCTTCCGCATGGAAGCGGAATATTGGATGGTGGACGCTGACCTCGATATGGCGGAGCTTTCCGCGCGCGGGGCGCAGGCGCTGGCACGTGCTTTCGGTGTGCAGGCGCGGTTTTATTACACCACCCAGCTGCAAAAGGCGACGTTTTCCGCGGATGCGGTGATTCTCTGCTCGGATTTCCTCGACGAGGAAGCGTGGAAAAAAGATTTTGAAGCGCTGGACGAGGTCGGACTGGGCAAGCAGGTTCGCCTGCGCGGCGGCCTCGGCGGCGCGATGCAGACGATGCGCGCGGTCGGTTTTGTCTGCGATCTGGCGGATCAGATGCGCGAAGAATGCCCCGGCGCGCCGCTCATCCTCTGTTCGAGCGGATACGGCGGCCTGCCGCTTTCCCGCGCGTGCGAAGCGGCGCAGCGCTTCTGCGGCGTGCGCACCCTCGGCGTGAGCGGCGTGACGGAACAGACCCGCGCGCGGCTGGCTCTGTATCTGGGCCTGAAAGAGGACAAGGTGGACGTGACCTGCGCGGGCCTGAACGATTTTTCGTGGGTTGCGTCGTGCCATGAACTGCCGAGCGGGAAGGATTTGATCCCCCGCATCCAGAAAGAAATGAAAGAGGACGACCGCGAAGCGCTGGCCGCACAGTATATTGACTGGTATGGCGCGATTCCGGCCGGGCCGCGCGTCACCCAGTGCGAGCTGCTGGCCGACACGGAGCTGAGCCCGCGGCGTTCGTTGATGATTTCCGGCGTGGGCGCGGCGGACTATGAATTGCGCAAGCGCAATCTCGCGCTGCTGACGGTTCATGGCCCAATGCGGCCCAAGGGCGCGCAGGCGTGGGGGCAGATCCGCACCAGCGGCCTGTCCTCCGTGCGCCCGGTGGAGATTCTGCGCGCGCTGTGGGGCGAGGGCGAATGCGACGTCAAGAGCATGGTCATGCCGTGTGACGGCGCTGTACCCGGCGTGACGCACGGGCGCTTTGTCGAAGGCCCGGCGCATGTCACGAAGGACGGCCCCGTCGGCAAGCCGGTGCAGCTGCCCATCGAGCTGGAAGACGTGATGGAGCAGCTGAGCCTGGCCAACCGCCTGTATGCCGAGGCCGCCGCGACGGGCAGCCGGAACACGCTTCGCGAAGCGCTGGAAATCGATCCGGCGCTGACGGGCATTGATTTGCTCTATTCCGAGGGTGTTGTGGCGGACATGCTGGAGAACCAGAAAGAGAAGTATCCGAGATTCTTTAAGGAGTAACCATGTTTTTAGCAGATCAATGGCAGGACTATGAAGTTCTCGATTGCGGCGGCGGCGAAAAGCTCGAGCGCTGGGGCGACGTGTATCTGCGCCGCCCCGATCCGCAGGCGATTTGGCCCGCGCGCGATCCGTCGCTTTGGCGCAGGGCCCAGGCGCATTATCATCGCAGCGAAAAGGGCGGCGGTTCGTGGGAGTTTTTCACCAAGCTGCCCGAACGCTGGGTGATGAATTACAAAAACCTGCGCTTCTACGTTCGCCCGACCGGATTCAAGCACACCGGCCTGTTCCCCGAGCAGGCCGCGAATTGGGATTGGATGACCGGCCTCGTCTCCGAACGCGTGAAGCAGGGGAGAGAGGTGCGTGTGCTCAACCTGTTCGCCTATACCGGCGGCGCGACAATGGCCTGCGCCGCGGCGGGCGCGCAGGTGTGCCACTGCGACGCGGCCAAGGGCATGGTGCAGTGGGCGCGGGAAAACCGCGAATGCTGCGGCCTGCCGGAGGATCGCGTGCGCTGGATTATCGACGATGCGCTCAAGTTTGTGCAGCGCGAGGCGCGCCGCGGCCGCTTCTACGACGGCATTCTGATGGACCCGCCGTCCTATGGGCGCGGGCCGGGCGGCGAGGTTTGGAAGCTGGAAAACGAGCTGTACGGGCTGGCAAAAGCCTGCTCCGAAGCGCTTTCCGACGACCCGCTGTTCTTCCTCATCAACGGCTATACGACGGGCTTTCAGGCCAGCGTGCTGGGCAACATGATCGACATGACCGTCAAGCCCCGCTTCGGCGGTATCATCACGGCGGACGAGGTCTGCCTGCCTGTGACGGCGGGCGGCGTGCTCCCGTGCGGCGCAAGCGGCCGCTGGCAGAGGGCGTAAAATGGAGAGCTATCGCGGCGTAACCATCGTCTACGAGGATAATCACCTGCTCGTTGTCGTCAAGCCGCCGAATATGCCCACGCAGGCGGATGATTCCGGCGACGCGGATTTGCACAGCACCATGAAAGCGTATATCGCCGAGCGATACAATAAGCCCGGTGCGGTGTATCTGGGCCTTGTCCATCGGTTGGACAGGCCCGTGGGCGGCCTTGTCGTGCTGGCCAAAACCAGCAAAGCGGCGGATAGGTTGAGCCAGCAGGTGCGCGCTAAGACGATGCACAGACAGTATGTCGCCGCCGTCCGCGGAAACGCCCAAGAAGCGGACGAGCTTTGCGACTTCCTGCTGAAAGACGGCAAAACGAATATGGTGCGCGCTGTGCCCGCGAATACGCCCGGCGCGAAGGATGCGAAGCTGCGCTATCAAAAGTGCGGCGAGGCGGAAGAACTGACGCTGGTGCGCGTGCGCCTGTTCACGGGCAGAAGCCACCAAATCCGTGTGCAGCTTTCCCACGCCGGTCTGCCGATTTGGGGCGACGCGCGCTATGGCGGCGGCAAGCCCGGCGAGCAGATCGCCCTCTGGGGCGCACATTTGGGGCTGATTCACCCGACCAAGAAGGAAGAAATGCACTTTGACGCGCTCCCGCCGATGGATGCGCAGCCGTGGAAGCGGTTTGACGCGGCGGTTTGGGAGAAGGAAAGCAAAATCTGCCTGTAAGCGGGAAGAAAAGGCAGGGCTAAGTCGTATATATGGTATAAATGCGTTTGAGAGACGTATAAAGTATGTGGGAAATCCAAGAACCTCAGGTTCTTGGCAGGGTTTGGGGCAGAGCCCCAACGTAACCCTAAATCGGAGGATTTTCATGAAGAACATCATCACCCTGTTGCTGGCTTTGCTTTTGCTGCTGGGCGCGTGCGCGCTGGCGGATGACCGCGCGGATATGCTCGTCGCGGCAGCTGTCAACGAGCTGGGCTATTCCGCGACGAAGGGCGGTTACAGCAAATACGGCGAGTGGGGCGGCAGCGCCTACGGCGAATGGTGCTCGGAGTTTGTGTCCTGGTGCGTGAATTTCGCCGACGAATACTACGGCACGTCCATGCTCGGCAGCGACTACCCTTTGCAGACCAGCTGCGAGGGCGGCTCGATGTGGTATAAGGAGCGCGGACGATACGTCACCGTGAACGGCGGCCTGCGCGGCGAGGAGGGCCAGTTTTATTTGAGCGACGGCGTTTCCGTCGCGGACAGGCCGTATATCCCGCAGAAGGGCGATCTCATCTATATCGAGTGGTACAAGTATAACCGTCTCGATCACGTCGGCATTGTCGAAATGGTCACGCAGGATGCGGACGGCACATACTATGTTCATACCATCGAGGGCAACAACCACATCCTCGGCCCGACGCCGACCGTCGTGCAGCGCTATACCTACCGGCTGGATGACGATTCCATCCGCGGCTACGGCGTTTTGCAGGAAGGGCTGGTCGGCTGGGAGCTGGGCATGGGCGCTTCCGGCTCGCAGGTCATCGCGCTGCAAAAGAACCTGAAGGAGCTGGGCTATTACGACGGCGACTGCGGCGGCAAGCTGGGCAAGGCGACCGTCGAGGCCATTAAAAAATTCCAAAAGGCCAGCGGCCTTGAACAGACCGGTACGGCGGATTGGGAAACCCAGAAATCCATGAACGAGCAGCTCGAAGACATTCGCGCGGATGCGGCGGCCCAGGCGGAGGCCGCCGCACAGGCGAAGGTGCAGGAAAATCTGGAAGCGGCCAAGGAAGCCATTCAATCCTCATGGTTCGGCGAGTTCGACCCGGAGGACGAGGAAACGGCGTGGGCGCGGCTTACCGCGGAGATCACCGTCTTGGGCACGGATCAGAAGGAAAAAATCTATCTTTCTGATGCGCCGAACGGCAAGCGCAAGACGTATGAGGAGGGCCGCGGCTTTTTTTATGGCGCGTCGGTCGCCGTCAAGGTGCTCGATGAGCAGGACGGCTGGACAAAGATCGAAGCCTACAACGACTGCGACGAGCTGGAGCAGGGCTGGGTGAAATCCAGCCGAATCCGCACGGTGAAGCCGAACGAAACCTACGGCATCATCGTCGATAAGATGACCCAGCGGTTGTATCTCTACAAGGAAGGCAAGCTGCTGACCACGCTGCTCTGCTCCACAGGCACGACCAGCGGCGGCAATTCGCCCGTCAACGAGACGGCCAGCGGCGAGTTTCTGCTGTGCAGCTGGACGGGCGGTTTCTGGTCGGGCAACCTGTACTGCGATCAGGCGATCCGCTTCAACGGCGGCGATCTGCTGCACATGGTGCCCGCCATTTATTCCGGCGGCAAAGATGCAAACGGCAACCCGGTCGGCGACGCAAGCTATGAAATCTGCGAAAGCGCGCTGGGGAGGCGCGCGTCGCACGGCTGTGTCCGCGTGCAGCGGCAGGCCAACGCGGACGGCTACAACCACACGTGGCTGTGGAACAACCTCCGCGGGCAGAAGAACCTCAAGATCATCATCTGGGATGACGACGGGCGCAAGCTGACGGAAACCGATCCCGCCACGCCGATGTATTACAACAAGAGCGGCGGCAAGCGGTATCATACCACGGCGCGCTGCTCGAGCGTCAAGAGCACGTATCTGCCGCTTTCCGGCATCACCTACGGCGATTTGAGCAGTTATCCGTATACCCAGCTTTCCCCGTGTTCCGTCTGCGGCGCGCCAGAAAGGCCGGAGGTCGTTTCCGCGTGGAACAGCGTGATCGACGAAGCCTATGCCGAGCTTGGGCTGACGGACGAAAAATAAGCAAGCAAATCTTCAAAAAAATCGGTATGTTTGCCGCTACACAAACCATGCGGTCTGTGATACAATATCGGAGTTTGCGCGCTGCGCAGACTCTGTTTTTTTATCTCCCTGCGCTTTGGCAGGGGAATATCATTGACACACAGGAGAAAATCATGAGCATCAAATCCATGAAAATCCCCGGCGTAGGCATGCGCAACGTCAAAACCGCGCTGGCGGCGGCGTTTTGCGCGTTCATCTATTATTTCATCGGCCGCAGCCCGGCGTTCGCGTGCATCGGCGCGATTTTCGGCATGGGGTCGGACATGGAGGATTCCCGCAAGAACGGCGGCAACCGTCTGTTCGGCACGCTGATCGGCGGTCTGCTGGGCATGCTGCTGTTCCGCATCTATCTGATTTTCAAGCCGGACGGCGCATATACGCTCTGGCTGGTGCCGCTGACGTTCATCGGCACGGTGATTCTGATTGTGCTCTGCCAGATGGTGTGGGTCGGCGGCGTGCAGCCGGGCGGCGTGATTCTTTGCATTCTGCTGTTCAACACGCCGGTTGAATCGTATGTGAGCTATGCGCTTTACCGCATTTTGGATACGACCATCGGCGTTTTGATCGCGTGGGCGGTGAGTTACGTTTTCCCGCGAGGCTGGATGCAGATGTGGAAAGATCGCTTGGAAGCGCGAAAGGCGAAGTAAGAGAATACGTTGGGGCGCTGCCCCAATCGTAACCCCCAACGTTGACAAAAAGCGATGGAAAGCGTATCATGAGGGGGCTTGGAGGTAAACGATGAAGGAGAAAAAGGATGCGCCGATGAGCCCGTCGCTGATGATCGCTATCGGCTTTGCGCTGCTGATTCTGCTGGTGACGCTGCTGCTCATGCTGCCGATTGCTTCGCAGAGCCGCACCGTGACCCCGCCGCTGACGGCGCTGTTCACCGCGACCAGCGCGGTCTGTGTGACGGGTCAGGCGCTGGTCGATACGGGCACGCACTGGTCGATCTTCGGGCAGGTTGTGCTGATTATCGCGATTCAGATCGGCGGTCTGGGCGTGATGACGCTGCTGGCGCTGGTCTCCATGGCGATGGGCAGGCGAATCGGCCTGCGCCAGCGGACGATTTTGCAGGAGAGCGTGGCCTCCTTCAGCGTCGGAGGCATTGTTCGGCTGATTCGGCTGGCGCTGATCGGCACGGCCACCATCGAAGGGCTGGGCGCGGCTGCGCTCGCGTTTCGGTTTGTGCCGATGCTCGGCTGGGCAAAGGGTCTCTGGTACAGCGTGTTCCATGCCATATCCGCGTTCTGCAACGCGGGCTTTGACCTGATGGGGCCGGTTAGCGGGCCGTTTTCCTCGCTGGAGCGCTTCGCGGGCGACCCGCTGATCAATCTGACGGTGATGACGCTGATTCTGGTCGCGGGGCTGGGCTTTCCGGTCTGGCAGGATCTGATTAAAAACCGCCTGTGCTGGAAAAAACTGCGCCTGCACACGCGGGTCGTGCTCGTGCTGACGGTGTTTCTGGTGCTCGTGCCCGCCGCGCTGTTCTTCATCACGGAGAAGAACGCAGCCATGGCGGGCATGACGACGGGCACGCGCGTCTGGGCAAGCCTGTTTTCTGCCGTCACGCCGCGAACCGCGGGCTTTGACACCGTGCCGACGGGTGAACTCAGCCCGGCGGGTGGCATGCTGACCCTGCTGCTGATGCTCACGGGCGGCAACTCCGGTTCGACGGCGGGCGGCGCAAAGGCGACGACGGTGCTGCTCGTCGTGCTGACGGCGGTTTCCATCCTCAAAGGCGAGGAGGATGTGCATATCTTCGGCAGGCGCATCGAAAACGACCTGCTGCGCCGCGCCTGCTCCATCGTCGTGGTGTATCTGACGCTGGGCGCACTGGCGACGCTGGCCATCTGCACGATGCAGCCGGAATTCACGCTCCAACAGGTGCTGATCGAGGTCTTTTCGGCGATCGATACCGTCGGCCTGACGGCGGGGATTACGCGCGACCTGAACACAGCGTCTCGGATTCTGGTGATCCTGCTGATGTACGCAGGCAGACTGGGCAGCATGACGTTCATGATTCTGCTCACGCGCAGGAAGCCGCCCGCGCCGGTGCAGTATCCGATGGACAAGATTCTGGTGGGGTGAGAAAAATGAAATCCATTCTGATCATCGGCCTTGGGCGCTTTGGCCGCCACCTGTGCCGAAAATTCATGAGCCTGAATAATGAAGTGATGATCGTTGACCGCGACGAAGCGGCTGTCACTGCGCTGGCCGACGAAGTGACCAGCGCGCAGATCGCCGACTGCACCGATGAAAACGCGCTGCGCGCGCTCGGCGTGAAGAACTTTGACATCTGCTTTGTCTGCATTGGGTCGGATTTTGCCAGCAGCCTGCTGATTACCTCCATGCTCAAGGAGATGGGCGCGGCGCGCGTGGTCGCCAAGGCCGCGCAGGATGTTCACGCCAAACTGCTGCTGCGCAACGGTGCGGACGAGGTCGTGTATCCCGAACGCGACAGCGCCGAACGGCTGGCGACCCGATTGAGCGCGCAGAACGTGTTTGATTACATCGAATTGACGGACGAATATTCCATTTATGAAATCGCGCCGATGGAAAACTGGGTCGGCCGAAGCGTGCGCGAAGTCGATGTGCGCAATAAGTATCACATCAACATCCTGGCCGTCAAGGAGGACGGCGCGCTCAAGCCCCTGCCGGGCGGCGACTACCGCTTCACGGGGCGGGAACATCTGCTGGCGATGGCCTCCAGGGAGGACGCAAGAAAGCTGCTCCGTAAGATTTGATGAAAAAGAGTCCTTTTTGACACTTTATCCATGAAATCCGCGCAAGGTTCTTGCAAAGCGCCGGACGGTATGATATACTAACGTCAATCTGAGTGGAGGATTTGTACCATGACGGACTTCTCTTTCGTGCGATTTAGCGGCTATACCAGCTTTGGTCATAGTCTTGCTGTCGTGCGCGCATGAGAAGGCGTGGGGTGAATCCTTCGCCGGGCTGAAACGGTTTTTCAGGCCCCTGCCACACCAGGCGGGGGTCTTTTTCTATCTGATGGATTCCCGTCTGTTTGATGAAACGCGTCAAAAAGAAAGCGAGGAAAACGTTATGATTATCATTATGAAACCGCAGGCCACCGAGGAGCAGATTGGAAGCCTTTGTCAGGATTTGAGCCGGCAGGGCATGCAGGTGCAGCGCAACGCGGGCGTGGATTGCACGGTGTTGGGCGTGCTGGGCGACGTGGCCAAGCTCGATCCGCACGACTTCTTGATTCAGCCGGGCGTTGAGCGCGTGATGCCGGTTTCCGAACCCTTCAAAAAGGCGAACCGCAAATTCCATCCGACGGACAGCGTGATCGATTGCAGCGGCGTGAAGGTCGGCGGGCGCAAGCTGGCGCTGTTCGCCGGCCCGTGCTCGGTTGAAAATTACGACCAGATCACCGATACCGCGCTCAAGGTGCGCGCCAGCGGCGCAAATATCCTGCGCGGCGGCGCGTATAAGCCGCGCACCTCGCCCTATGCGTTCCAGGGGTTGAAGCTGGAGGGGCTTGCGCTTTTGGAGCAGGCCAAGGAGCTGACCGGCATGCCGATCTGCACGGAAATCATGAGCCCGAAGCTGGTGGAGGAATTTGACCGCCGCGTGGACGTGATTCAGGTCGGCGCGCGCAACATGCAGAACTTCGACCTGCTGACCGAGCTGGGGCAGACCCGCAAGCCGATTCTGCTCAAGCGCGGCCTGTCTGCGACAATCAACGAATGGCTGATGAGTGCGGAATACATCATGGCGGCGGGCAACCCGAACGTCATCCTCTGCGAACGCGGCATCCGCACGTTTGAAACCTACACCCGCAACACGCTCGACCTGTCGGCAGTGCAGGCGGTCAAACGCTTGAGCCACCTGCCTGTGATCGTCGATCCGTCCCACGCGGCGGGGCTGAATTGGATGGTGGAGCGCATGTCGCTGGCGGCGATTGCGGCGGGCGCGGATGGCCTGATTATCGAGGTGCATAACAACCCGCCCAAGGCGCTCTGCGACGGCGCGCAGAGCCTGACGCCGGATCAATACGCGCAGCTTGTCGGCAAGATCAGCGCCCTTGCGCCGATTGTAGAAAGAACGCTGTAAAGAGGTCAAGCATCATGAAAATCATGTTTATCGGTCTGGGTCTGATTGGCGGCAGCATGGCCATGGCGCTGGAGGGTTATCCCGATTTGGAGCGCTATGCCGTCGATGGCGACGAGCCGACGCGGCTGGAAGCGCTGGGGCGGAACGTCGTCCGTGCGGCCTGGCCGAATGCCGACGACGCGCCGATTGAGGATATGGATATCGTCGTCATCTGCCTGCATCCCGAAGCGGCGGCGGACTTTGTGCGCCGTCAGGCCGGGCGAATCAAGCCGGGTGCGCTGCTGACGGACGTCTGCGGCGTGAAGCGGCCGCTGTTTGAAGCGGTGGGCGAGGTGCAGAATCGGCAGTTTATCTATCTGGGCGGCCATCCGATGGCGGGGCGCGAGCGCGGCGGCTTTGCGCACGCGACGGCGGACTTGTTCCGCGGGGCGCATTACATCCTCACGCCGGACGCGGGCGTGCCGCAGGAGAGCATCCACATGCTTGAACAGCTGGTGACGTTCATGGGCTGCGCGGACGTGGTCTTTTCCGACCCGGCGGCGCACGACGAGCGCATCGCCTATACCAGCCAGCTGATGCATGTGATGGCGCTTGCGCTCTGCGATCAGCATTTGCTGTTTGACAGTTACGGTTTTGAGGGCGGCTCGTTCCGCGGCGCAACGCGCGTGGCGGCACTCGACCCGAAGCTCTGGTGCGAGCTGTTTTGGGCGAACAAGGAGATGCTGGCGGAACTGACGGATGAGCTGGTGGAGCGGCTTTCTGAATACAGCGCGCTTTTGCACGGCGACGACCGCGCGGCGCTGCTGGAGCGGCTGACGGTTTCCAGCGACCGCAAGAAGAAGTTCGACACGCTGCGCGGCCTGGACGAGAGCCAGAAGCCGCTGTTTAAGTGAGGGGACGTTGGGGCCAGCCCCAAACCCCGGCAGGAAACTGAGTTTCCTGCACCTTCCTCTTTGCTTCGCAAGGAGAAAAAGGTGAAGGAGGGAAAACATGCCTACCGTAAAAGTCGAAGCACCTGAACAGAAAAATACTTATAACATCCACATCGGCCACGGACTGCTGAAAAACGCCGCGCCGCTGCTTGAGATGTGCCGCGGCCATCGGGCGATGATCGTGACGGATGAAAATGTCGCGCCGCTGTATCTGAATACGTTGAAGGAGCAGCTTGAAAAGGCCGGGGCGCAGGCGCATGCGTTCGTCCTGCCCGCAGGCGAAACGACCAAGTGCATGACGCAGCTTGAGCGCATCTATGACGCGCTGATCGATGCGCACATCACGCGCAGGGATTTCGTGATTGCGCTGGGCGGCGGCGTGGTCGGCGATATCACGGGCTACGCGGCCTGCACGTATCTGCGCGGGGCGCGCTTCATTCAGGTGCCGACAACCCTTCTGGCCCAGGTGGATTCCTCCGTCGGCGGCAAGGTGGCGGTCAATCATCCGCGCGGAAAAAATCTGCTCGGCGCGTTTTATCAGCCGGAGCTGGTGCTCATCGACTGCGATACGCTGCAAACGCTGGATGCGCGGCAGGTCGGCGCGGGGCTGGGCGAGGTCATCAAATACGGCTGCATCGCGGACAGGGAGTTGTTTGAGACCATCGAGCGGCTTGGTTCGCGGGCGGCGCTCATGCCCAAGCTGGATGAAATCGTCGCGCGATGCTGCGCCATCAAGGCGCGCTATGTGCACGAAGACCCGCACGACCACGGGATCCGCATGCAGCTCAACTTTGGTCACACGCTGGCGCATGCGCTGGAAAACACGATGGGTTACGGCGTGCTGCTGCATGGCGAAGCGGTCTGCATCGGCATGGTTGCGGCGGCGAAGTGGGGCGAAACGCTGGGCATAACTCCGTCGGGAACGAGCGCGCGCATCGAGCGGGTGCTGAAAGCCTATGATCTGCCGACCGAGCGCGACGTGAGCCTGACGCGGGAGCAGCTGGCCGCGACGATGGCGCTGGATAAAAAGGCCGAGAGCGGCGGCGTGCGCTGCGTGATTCTGACGGAAATCGGCGCATGCACGGGCGTGGTGATCGAAAGCCGTAAATTGGCGGAGATGCTATAAAGGAAAACGTTGAGGATCCGCCTCAAGCTCCGGCAGGAACCTGAGGTTCCTGCACCTCCCGAATAAAGGAATGATGATGGATGAATAAAACGGTTATGCCGGGATATCTGCATGGAGAGCTTCAGGTTCTGCCCAGTAAGTCTGCGTCGCATCGCGCGGTGATGATGGCCGCGATGGCAAAGGGGAAGACGCGGCTTGAGCCGTTGCAGCTCTCCAAAGATATCAGCGCGACGCTGGCCTGCGCGCAGGCGCTCGGCTTAACGCGCGGCGCGGCGATTGCGGAGAGCGATATGGAGGGTTTTGTCCGCGCGGAAATCTGGGGCGGCGGCGAGTGCGAAGAACGCCCGCTTCGAGAACTGGACTGCGGCGAATCCGGCTCGACGCTTCGCTTTTTCATCCCGCTGGCGCTCGACGGGTGCGGGCCGGTGCGCTTTATCGGCCACGGGCGGCTGATGCAAAGGCCGCTGACGGTGTACGAAAATCTGTTTGCGCCGCTGGGCATTGTGTGGAAGCAGGAGGGAGACGCACTGACGGTGGAAGGCGCGCTGCAAAGCGGACGGTTTGAACTGCCCGGCGACGTGAGCAGCCAGTTCATCACCGGACTGCTGCTTGCCCTGCCGAGACTGGCGGGCGACAGCGAAATCGTCATCACCACACCGCTGGAATCCCGCGCGTATGTGGAATTGACGCGCAGGGTGCAGCGGGATTTCGGCGTGGTCAGCGAATGGCGCGCAGGCGGACAGACGCTGTTCATCCCCGGCGGGCGGGCGATCGCGTCCCCCGGAACGCTGCACATCGAGGGAGATTGGAGCCATGCGGCGTTTTATCTGACGGCGGGGGCCATCGGGCGCGGCGAAATCCGTCTGACCGGGCTGAATCCGCACAGCGCGCAGGGCGACCGCGCGATGGTCGAGATTCTGCGCGACATGGGTGCGGATATCCGCTGGGAAGGGGACGAGCTGGTTTCCCGCGCATCCAAGCTGCATGGATTGCATGTGGATTGCGCGCAGATTCCCGACCTTGTGCCGATTCTAGCCGTGGCGATGGCGGCGGCCGAGGGCGAGAGCCGCATCACGGGCGCGGCGCGGCTGCGCATCAAGGAGAGCGACAGGCTCAGCGCGATGGCGGCGGCGCTGACGGCGGCGGGCGCGGACGTGACCGAATGGCCGGATGGGCTGACGATCCGCGGCGGGAAAAACCTGCATGCGGCGGCCATCGAGGGCTGCAACGATCACCGCATCGTGATGGCGATGACGATAGCCAGCGCGGTGGCCGACGGCGAACTGACGATCACGGACGCGGAAGCGACGGCGAAATCCGCCCCGGCGTTCTGGCAGGAATTTGAGCATCTGGGAGGGCAGGCACGATGAGGGCGAACTTTGGCGAGCAGTTCAAGCTGACGATTTTCGGCGAATCCCATGGTCCGGCAATCGGCGTGGTGCTCGACGGCCTGCCCGCGGGCGCGCGGATTGACGAAGCCTATATTGCCAGACAGATGGCGCGGCGCGCGCCGGGCAACGACCCGACTGCGACGGCACGGAAGGAAGCCGACGCGGTGCGCATCGTTTCCGGCGTGCTGAACGGGCGTGCGACGGGCGCGCCGCTCTGCGCGATGATCGAGAACACCAATACGCGTTCCGGCGATTACGGAAACATTGCGGTGAACATGCGCCCCGGCCATGCGGATTACGCGGGCTATGTCAAGTATTGCGGTATGAACGACCCGCGCGGCGGCGGACATTTTTCGGGCAGGCTGACCGCGCCGCTGGTGTTTGCGGGCAGCGTGGCGCGACTGCTGCTCATGGAAAAGGGCGTGAACATCGGCGCGCACATTGCGGCGATTGCGGGGGAGCAGGACGCGCGGTTTGACCCCGTGAACGTGGACGCGTGGACGCTTTGCAAATTGGCGGAAAGCCGCTTTCCGCTGCTGAATCCCGAAAAGGAAGCGCCGATGCGCGAAGCGGTGGCCGCAGCGCGCGCGGACAGGGACAGCGTCGGCGGCGTGATTGAGTGCGCGGCGGTCGGCGTGCGCGCGGGCGTCGGTTCGCCGTTCTTCGGTTCGGTGGAGAGCGTGGTCAGCCAGCTGGCATTTTCCGTTCCGGCGGTGAAGGCCGTCGAGTTTGGCGACGGCATGGCGATTGCAGGCCTGCGCGCCAGCGCGGCGAACGACGCGATGCGCATGGATGGGGACGACGTGACCTGCACGAGCAACCACAACGGCGGCGTGACGGGCGGCATTACGAACGGCATGCCGGTGATTTTCCGCGCGGCCATCAAGCCCACGCCCTCCATTGCGCAGGCGCAGCGGACGATTGATATCGCCAAACGCGAAAACGCGGTTTTAGAGATCGCTGGGCGGCACGATCCGTGCATCGTTCCGCGTGCGGTGGTGGTGATGGAGAGCATTTTGGCGATTGCGCTCTGCGAATTGATGATGGACGACGCGGCGCAGCGGGCGCTGGAGGGAGAAGCACATGAGAGATTTGGAAAACTGCCGGAAGGAAATTGACGAGATCGACGCGGAAATTGTGTGCCTGTTCGAGCGGCGCATGGGCGTTTGCCGCGACGTGGCGCTCTACAAGCAGGCGCATTATATGGACATTCTGAACGCGGCGCGGGAGGAAGCGGTGCTCAAAACACGCGCGCAGCAGGCGAGCGACCCGGCGCTGGCGCAGAGCGTGATGGCGCTGTTCACGGAAATCATGCGCCTGTCCCGCGAGGAGCAGCGCCGCTATTTGGAGGAGCAGACGGAGACGAAGCTGATTGCGTACAGCGGCATGCCGGGCGCATACAGCGAGTGCGCGGTGGTGGGCTTTTTCGGCGACGACTGCGAACGCGTCAATTTCAAGACGTTTGACGAGGTTTTTGCCGCCGTGGCGGACGGCAAGGCGCGTTACGGCGTGGTGCCGGTGGAAAACTCGTCCTCCGGCTCGATCAACGACGTATACGACCTGCTGGGCAAATACGCCTGCCACATCGTCGGTGAGCAGCTGGTGCGCGTGGAGCATTGTCTGCTGGGCGTGCCGGGTGCGAAAGTGGAGGATATCACGCAGGTTTTCAGCCACGAGCAGGGTTTTGCACAGTGCCCGAAGTTCCTCGGCGAACACCCGAACTGGGTCACCACGCCGTATTTCAACACGGCCATTGCCGCACGCCACGTGGCCGAGATGGGCGACAAGCACTGCGCGGCGATTGCCTCCCGGCTGGCGGCGAAGCACTACGGCCTTGAGATTCTCGCGCCGGGTATTCACACGTTTAACGGAAACCACACGCGGTTTGTCGTCGTCAGCGCGTCGCCCACGCCCATCGGCATCCCGGATAAGGCGACCGTCACCTTCACCCTGCGCCACGAGCGCGGCACGCTGATGCGCGCGCTTTCCAGCTTTGTGGCGATGGGCATGAACATGACGCACATCGAGTCCCGTCCACTGCACAACTCCAACTGGGAATATTGCTTCTATGTCGATCTGACGGGCAATCTGCGCGACAGCAACCTCGGCGTGCTGATGGGTTCGCTCCAGGGCGATTGCGAGAATTGCCGCCTGCTGGGCGTATATCAGGCGGCGCGGGAGGATGCGCATGTGTAAGCCGGTTCTGCTCATCGGCATGATGGGCTGCGGCAAGAGCACGATTGGGCGGCTGCTTTCCCAGCGGATGAAGCGGCCGCTGATCGATCTGGATGAGGAGATCGTGCGCGCGGCGGGGCGATCCATCCCCGAAATCTTTGCCGCGGAGGGTGACGCGGGTTTCCGCGTTCACGAAACGGCGGCGCTGGGGCGCGCGCTGGATGCGGGCGCGGCGGTGATCGCGACGGGCGGCGGCATCGTTACGCGGGAAGAAAACATCCGCATGATGCGCGAAAGAGGGGTTGTCGTCTGGCTCTGCCGGCCGCTGGAGGATATGATCGCCGACGTTCGGCAGGATACGCGGCCCAATCTGGCGGGGGACAAGGAAGAACGCATGCGCATGCTCTACGCTCAGCGGGAACACTTGTACAAAGCGGCGGCGCATCTGCAATTTGACAACCGCATGCCGCCGCGGGAAGCGGCGAGGACGCTTGAAAAGCTGTTGACGGAGAGGGAAAAATGACCTTATTCATGCTGGCCGCCTACGGCTTTGTCTGCGCGGCGGTCTATCATCTGTGCCCGGCAAAAATCCGCTGGGTGGTTTTGCTGCTGGTGAGCTATGGCTTTTATGCGTCGCGAAGCCTGGCCGGGCTGCCGTTCATCCTGCTGACGACGGTTTCCACGTGGCTGGCCGCGCTGGTCATTGCCCGAATCGGCGAAAACGGCAAAGCGAAAGTCAAGGCGGCGGATAAAGAACAGAAAAAAGCGCTCAAGGCCGCGGCAAAGGGCAGGCAGCGCGCGGTGATGCTTGCGGCGCTGCTGCTCAATTTCGGCCTGCTGGCGGCGCTCAAGTATACGGACGATGTGCGCGGCTGGTTCGGCGCGTCGCCGATGGGGCTGCTGCTGCCGCTGGGCATCAGCTTTTACACCTTTCAGTCGATGGGCTATTTGCTGGACGTATACAACGGCAAATACGCGCCGCAGAGGAACCTCGCGCGGTTTGCGCTGTTCGTTTCGTTTTTCCCACAGCTGATTCAAGGCCCGATTGGGCGCTATGATGCGCTGGAAAAGCAGCTTGAAGGCGGCGGGCCTGTCGATGTGCCGCGCGCGTTTCTGCTGATGCTCTGGGGCTTATTCAAGAAGATGGTCATCGCCGACCGCGCGATGCCGATGGTCAGCGCCGTGTTTGACACGCCGGGCGGCACATGGGGCGGCGCGATGGCCGTTCTCGGCGTTTTGGCGTATTCCGTGCAGCAATACTGCGATTTTTCCGGCGGCATCGATTTGGTCGCGGGCCTTGCGGAGCTGTTCGGCATTCATCTGGCGGAGAATTTCAAGCGGCCGTATTTTGCGGTGTCGCTGGGCGACTTCTGGCGCAGATGGCACATCAGCCTGGGCGCGTGGATGCGGGACTACGTTTTCTATCCTTTTGCGCTCTGCAAGCCGGTCGCGCGGCTGTCCAAGGCGGCGAAGACGCGTTTCGGCGCGGCGTTTGCGCGCGCGCTTCCGGCGGCGCTGGGCAACATTCTCGTGTTTGTGCTGGTCGGCGTGTGGCACGGGGCGACGAGCAACTACATCCTCTGGGGCTTATACAACGGCATGATTTTGGCACTGACGGCGCTGCTTGAGCCGGGATACAAACGGATGAACGAGCGCCATCCGCGGCTGACGGGTTCGCGGGGCTTTCACGCGTTCCGCGTCCTGCGGACGTTTATCATCATCAACATCGGCTGGTTCTTTGACCGATGCGCCACGGCGGGCGACGCGGTGCGCATGATGGGAAGCGTTTTGACGAAGCCGCTGTTTGAGCAGGTCAGTCTGGCGAATCTCGGCCTTTCGCTGCTGGATGCGCGGATTCTGGCGGCGAGCCTTGTGCTGTTGTTTGTCGTTTCGCTGCTTGGCGAGAGTGGGAGGGACGTTCGCGGCTGGGTGGCCGCGCGTGCGCTGCCGATTCGCTGGACGGTGATGATCGGGGGAACGGTCGCGATTCTGCTTTTAGGCGTTTGGGGAAGCGGGTTCAGCGAAGCGAGCTTTATCTATTTTAATTTCTAAGGGGGGACGATTGGGGCGCTGCCCCAAACCCCGGCAGGGAACTGAGTTCCCTGCACCTTCCACATAGGGGAATATGAGGAAAAATATGGGAAGTAAAGCTGGAAAAATCCTAAAAACCATTACATTCTGCATCCTGCTTTTTGGCGTCATCGCAGGCGTGAGCAGGCTGGTCGAGCGCAAGGAGAGCCGGGAAAAGATGCAGCCGTTTTTGAGCCGCGCGGAGGAATACGACGTGCTGTTTCTTGGCGACAGCATCATGAACACGGGCGTTTTTCCGATGGAAATATGGGAAAAGTACGGCATTGCAGGCTACAACATTGCCAGTTACGGCAACACGCTCCCGATTACGTATTGGGCGCTGCAAAACGCTTTGGATTACGCAAAGCCGAAGCTGGTCGTGCTGGACGTGCAGGGCGTGAGCAAGAGCTACAAGCTCTCCGGCAACAGCAGCGACGTACACACGGCGTTTGACTGCTATCCGATCACAAAGACGAAGGTGGAAGCGCTGGATGACCTGATGGACGATCCGGACGCGGTGGATGACGACGGCGTGGCCTATGCGGACATGAAATGGGAGTATCTGTTCACGCTGGGCAAGTATCACGCGCGCTGGAGCGAGCTGACGGACGCGGATTTTCACCCGGTTTACAACAAGGAAAAGGGCGCAAAAAGCGTCGTCGCCGTGGCGGACATCGGGGATTACGACCTGATCGACGAGAACATGGCGACGGAGGAGAGCGGGCAGACGGGCTTCATCTATCTGCGGAAGATCATCGAGGATTGTCAGGCGCGGGGGATCGAGGTGCTGTTGGTGCATCTGCCGTATCCGGCAAACGAACAGCAGCAGATGGACGCGAACGCGGTCTATGCCGTCGCCGAGGATTACGGCGTGGATTACATCGACTTTGTGAGCATGGATCAGGTGGCGGATTACGCGACGGACTGCTTCGATGCGCACGAGCATCTGAATCCCTCCGGCGCGCGCAAGGTTTCGGATTATCTGGGGCGGTACATTGCAGTGCATTCCGATATCGCCGACCATCGCGGGGAGGCGGCCTACGCGGCTTGGGTGGACGACGCGGCGGCCTACCGTCAAAAGAAGCTCGCGGATTTTGAAAGCCAAAGCGATTTGGCCAGCGCGCTGATGCTGCTGCACGACGACGACTTCGCCTGCACGGTGACAATCGGCGCGGGGAGCGATGTGTTTGAAAGCGACAAGCTGATGAACCTGATGCAGAACATCGCGCGGGAGCATGTCTTTGAAGAAGACCTGTTTGCCAAGTGGTCCAACAGCCTTTTCCCGCTGGAACGGCTGGAGGAAGCGGCCCAAAGCGGCCGGAGTTACGCCGTGACCATTAACCGCGCGGCGGGGGAGATTGCAGAAACCGTCGGCGCGGATGTGCCGGAGGGCGTGCAGATTACGCTGACGGATTCAGTAAGCGGGGAGACGCTCTGTCAGAAGCGGTTTTAAGAAGGAGGAAGAACCATGATTGCCGATTCAATGGAACGGATTGGGCTGTATGAAGGGATCATTCCCTATGCAAAGGAACTGGAAGCGCGCTATCGCTCGAAGGATACGGACGGGCTTCCTTTTGAAGTGCGCCATAAACAATATGAAACCAAGCCGGACGAGAAGCGGCAATACGAAGTGCACTTCCATACCATAGACCTGATGGTTGGGCTGGACGGCGCGGAGAATATCGATCTTGCGCCGATGAGCACGCTGCAATCCGGCGCGCCGCTGCCGAACAGCGGCGACGGGATGAAGCTCGTCGGCAGCGGCAAAACGGATACCGTTCGTCTGGAAAAGGGGCGGTTTGTTGCCATCTATCCGGGTGAAGCGCACCGCGTCGGCGGGCAGATTGTGCCGGGGCAGGCCGAAACGCTGACCAAATGGGTAGTCAAGCTGCCAGCCCCGGAAGCGTTTTCCCTGTAACCGCCTGCATTTTCCGCGTGCGCATTGATTGACAAACAGAGACGCGGAGAGTATAATCATAGAATATCGTAGTATGCCCGAAAACAGCCTTTTCGGGCGCTCGTTTTGCCGCGCCCAAAAGCGCGCAAGGAAAAGGAGAGATGAACAATGTCTGATACCAAGCATGTTGTTGTTACGCGCGAAGGCCTTCAGCGAATGAAGGAGGAGCTTGAATACAAAGAGACTACTGAAAAAATGAAAGTCGCCGAGCAGCTCAAGGTTGCTATTTCCTACGGCGACCTGAGCGAGAACGCCGAGTATGACGCGGCGAAGAACGATCAGGCCGTGCTGGAGCAGCGCATCGCCGAGTTGAAGGCCATGATCGAGAACGCCGTCGTGGTGGACGAGAGCAAAATCAGCACGGACGTTGTCGGCTTCGGCACGCGCGTGACCATCGTCTACGAAGATGAGCCGGACGACGAGGAGACCTATACCATCGTCGGTACGTCTGAATCCGACCCGGCCAACGGCAAGCTCTCCAACGAGTCCCCGGTCGGCGCGGCGCTCATCGGCGCGCATGTCGGCGAGACCGTGACCGCCCAGACGCCGGGCGGCGCGCTGCGCATCAAGGTCATCGAGATCGCCCTGTAATTGAGTTGAAGAAACAGAAAGAGGAATCCATCGTGGCAGAAGAATTCGAAAAGCCGCAGTACAGCGAGCAGGAGCAGATTCGCCGTGCCAAGCTGGCGAAGTATTGCGAAGAAGGACGCGATCCTTACACCATCACCCGCTTTGACCGCACCCACACCTCCGTCGAAATTTTGAACCGTTTCGAGGAGCTGGAGGGCAAAACCGTCCGCATCGCGGGCCGCATGATGAGCCGCCGAATCATGGGCAAGGCGTCCTTCGTTCACATGATGGACGGCGACGGCCAGATTCAGGCGTATGTGCGCCGCGAGGACGTGGGCGAGGACGTCTATGCCGATTTCAAAACGATGGATATCGGCGATATTCTGGGCATCGAGGGCGTTGTGTTCCGCACCAAGACCGGCGAGGTTTCCGTGCATGCAACCTCTCTGACGCTGCTGAGCAAGTCCCTGCGCGTGCTGCCGGAGAAGTGGAACGGCCTGCGCGATCAGGACATGCGCTATCGCCAGCGCTATGTGGATACCATCGTCAACCCGGAGGTGAAGGACACCTTCATCAAGCGCAGCCAGATTCTCAAGGCGCTGCGCGAGTTCCTGGATGCGAAGGGCTTCCTCGAAGTGGATACCCCGGTGCTCCAGACCATCGAAATCGGCGCGAACTCCCGCTCGTTCGTGACCCATCACAACGCGCTGGATATTCCGATGTATCTGCGCATTGAGACCGAGCTGTACCTCAAGCGCCTGATTGTCGGCGGCTTTGACAAGGTGTACGAAGTCGGCCGCATCTTCCGCAACGAGGGCATGGATACGCGCCACAACCCGGAATTCACCACCATCGAGCTGTATCAGGCCTATGCGGATTACAAGGAAATCATGGACCTGGTCGAGGAACTGTATATCTACGTCACCAAGAAGGTCTGCGGCACGCTCCAGATTCAGTATCAGGGCAAGGAAATCAACATGGAAGGCCCGTGGGCGCGCATGACCATGGCCGAAGCCGTCAAGAAGTATTCTGGTCTGGATTATTACGCGTGGGCGGACGACGAGCAGGCGCGCAAGGCCTGCGAAGCGCGCGGCGTGCATGTCGAGGCGAACGCGGTCAAGGGCGAGTGTCTGGAAGCGTGCTTTGATGAATTCGTTGAGCCGAACCTGATTCAGCCGACCTTCATCACGGATTACCCGGTCGCCATCTCTCCGCTGGCCAAGCGCAAGAAGGACGAGCCGGATATGACCGAGCGCTTTGAGTTCTTCATCAACTGCTTCGAGTTCGGCAACGCGTTCTCCGAGCTGAACGACCCGATCGACCAGCGCGGCCGCTTCGAGTCCCAGGCTGCGGCCAAGCGCGCGCAGGGGCTGCACGCGGACGTGGACGAGGATTACCTCTGCGCGCTGGAATACGGCCTGCCGCCGACGGGCGGTCTGGGCTTTGGCGTGGATCGTCTGGTGATGCTGCTGACGGATTCCGCGTCCATCCGCGACGTGCTCCTGTTCCCGACGATGAAGCCGATCGACTCCGGAAAGGCTCAGAAGGCGGCGGAAGCACCGGCGCAGGCCGCGCCTGCCGTCTCCTGCGAGGAGGCGCAGATCGACTTCTCCAACGTGAAGATCGAGCCGATTTTCACGGAAATGGTGGACTTTGAAACGTTTGCAAAGTCTGATTTCCGTGCGGTGAAGATTTTGGCGTGCGAAGCCGTGAAGAAGAGCAAGAAGCTCCTGAAGTTCACGTTGGATGACGGAGAGCGCAAAGATCGCGTCATTTTGAGCGGTATTCACGAGTATTACGAGCCGGAAGAGCTGGTTGGCAAGACCGCGATTGCAATCGTGAACCTGCCGCCGAGAAAGATGATGGGCATTGATTCCGAGGGAATGCTGATTTCGGCAGTCCACGAGGTCGATGGCCATGAGGAACTGAACCTGCTGATGGTCGATCCTCATATTCCGGCTGGCGCGAAGCTCTATTGATTTTAACATCATTTGAAAGCCTGATTTTTCCTGATTCGATGACGGGAAAAGTCGGGCTTTCTTATTTTGAAAAGAATACGCCATACGCCAATTTTACGCCAATTGATGGGCATGAACGCGCATATCGCCAAGCCGATTGACAGCGAACAGATTCAAAGAACGCTCGAACCGATTTTGAAATGAACAGCTTCATTCCCCCCTCACACGAGGGGGCATTTTTTGTATCGGAACAAAGTTGACCGATTGGCGCAGCCCTGTCCGATCGGTATAGACAGAGCGGCGGCGAATATGATAAACTGCCTATCAGTTAGATGAGAATAACAGGAGGACGACGGCGTGAAGGAGACGGCAATCGGCGCAAAAAAGTTT
Source organism: uncultured Clostridia bacterium (assembly GCA_934636105.1). Classification (GTDB taxonomy): domain Bacteria; phylum Bacillota; class Clostridia; order Christensenellales; family Aristaeellaceae; genus Ventricola. The sequence goes on along the minus strand of CAKTZR010000019.1, from coordinate 35,622 downwards.
CAGGATCAGGGCGCGGCGCTGCTGGCGCAGAGCGACGGCTGTTCGGTCTGGCAGTTTCGCAACGAAACCGGCGACGGCACGATGACCGCCTACGAAATCTTTCCGGGCGCGATGCTCAGCTTCAATGATTTCCACATGGAGCATTACGAGAGCAGCTATGTGGCGGACCGCCGCCTGCTGGCCATCGACCATTGCCGCGAGGGACGCATGGAATACGCAGCGGATGACAACCGGGTGGCTTACACGGCGGCGGGGGATATGAAGCTGGATCTGCGGCAGGCACACACGGGCACATTCGTCTTTCCGTCCTGCCACTATCACGGGCTGACGGTGGCGTTTGATCTGGACGTGGTGCGAGAATCTCTGCCGAAGGAGATTCGCGATTTTCCCGCCGCGCCGGAGCGCATCGTGGAGCGCTGGCAACTGGGGCGATATCCCCGAGTGCTGCATGGTGCGGAGCAGATGGAGCATGTGTTCGGCGAGATGTACCGCGTACCGGAAACGATCCGCATTCCGTTTTTCAAAATCAAGATTCTGGAGCTGCTGCTGGATTTATATGCAATGGAACTGCCGCAATCGGAGACGGAAAGGCCGTATTTCTATCGGTCGCAGGTGGAAAAGATCAAGGCCATCAAGCAGTTTCTGGTGGAGCATGTTTCGGAAAATTTCACGCAGGAAACGCTTTCTGCGCGGTTTGATTGCCCGATGACGCAGATGAAAGCCTGTTTCCGCTCGATTTACGGCGAGGCCATCGGCACATGGCTGACGCATTACCGCATGAATCTGGCGGCGGAAATGCTGCTCTGCGACCGAAAGGCCAGCGTCGCGGAAATCGGCTGCCGGGTGGGGTATGACAACGCGGGAAAATTCACGGCGGCGTTTAGAAGATCGATGCAGATGACGCCGACGGAATACAGAAGGGAGAGGGGTTAAAAGCCATGAAAAACGAAAAAAAGAGCTGGATGCAGTCGCTTTTCGCCTATGCGGAGGGGGAGAAAAAGCGAATGGCGCTTTCCGTCATGCTTTCCGTATTGAGTGTGGCGGCGGGGCTTGTGCCGTTTTACTGCATGTATCGCCTGATCGGCCTGTTCGCGGCGGGCGAAGCCACGGCGGAGGGCATAGCGATGTGGTGCGGATTGTCTCTGGCGGTTTACGCGGTGAAAATCCTGCTGTTCAGCCTGTCTACGGGCATTTCGCATTCGATGGCGTATACGATTCTGGAAGCGCTTCGCCTGCGGCTGGCGGACAGATTTCTGCATGCGCCGCTGGGCGATGTGGAGGGGCACAGCATCGGCGAAATCAAGGGCATGATGGTGGATAAAATCGAAAACCTTGAGCCGCCGCTGGCGCATATGATCCCGGAGGGCGCGGGCCACATCGTGCTGCCCGTCGTCAGCATTGCGGCGCTGCTGATGATCGATTGGCGGCTGGCGCTGGCTTCGCTGGTGACGTTCCCGCTGTCGCTGATCTGCATGGGGCTGACGTTCAAGATCAGCGGCGAGAGCTTCAATCAGTACGACAAATCCAGCAGCTATATGAACAGCACGATCGTGGAATACATCGAGGGCATCGAGGTCATCAAGGCGTTCGGCCGCGCGGGCGTGAGCTATGAAAAATACGCCGCGGCGATCACCGATTTCCGCACGTTCGTGGTTAAGTGGCTGACCAGCACGTTTGTGACGATGAAACTCAGCTTTGCGCTCTTTCCCTCCACGCTGATCGGCACGCTTCCGGTCGCGCTGGCGCTGGCCGGCAGCGGAAAAATCGCCGCGCCGGAAGCCGCGCTGGCGGTGATGCTCTCCATGTCGATGGTCGGTTCGCTGGCGAAGCTGGAGGTCTTTTCCGAAAACATGCGGCAGGTCAAGTGTACGGTCGAGAGCCTGGAGGAATTTCTGGATATGCCGTCCCTGCCGGAACCTGCGCAGCGCGCCGAGGTCAAATCCGCCGACGTGGAATTGAAGGGCGTTCGTTTCTCCTACACGGGGAAGGCGGAGGACGAGGTGCTGCATGGCGTGGATTTGAAGCTCCCGGCAGGCAGTTTCACCGCGCTGGTCGGCCCTTCCGGCGGCGGCAAATCCACCGTGGCGAAGCTCATCGCGCGGTTTTGGGATGTGAGCGACGGGACAATCGCCATCGGCGGCGTGAACGTGAAGGATATGCCGCTTGACCAGCTTTCCGAATTGGTGAGCTTTGTGACGCAGGATAACTTCCTTTTCCGCTGTTCGCTGCTGGAAAATATTCGGCTGGGCAATCCGAACGCGACGGATGACGAGGTGAAGGCGGCGGCGCGTGCGGCTCAGTGCGAGGAATTTATCGCCAAGCTGCCGCAGGGTTACGACACCCCGGCGGGCGAAGCAGGTAAACGCCTTTCCGGCGGCGAAAAGCAGCGCATCGCCATCGCAAGGATGATGCTCAAAAACGCGCCCATCGTCATTCTGGATGAAGCGACCGCGTTCACCGATCCCGAAAACGAGGATAAGATTCAGCAAAGCATTGCGGCGCTGACGAAGGGCAAGACGCTGCTGGTGATTGCGCACAGGCTTTCCACCATCCGCAGCGCGGATAACATCGTCGTGCTCAAGAACGGCGCGATTCTGGCGCAGGGCAGGCAGGACGAGCTGCTTGAAACCTGCCCGCTCTATCAGGATATGTGGCAGGCGCACATCGGCGCGAAAAGCTGGGCGGTTTCCGCCGAAGCGAAGGAGGGCTAAGCGATGTTCAAAACGGTGAAACGCATCATCGACTGGTGCGGCGAATTCAAAGGAAAGCTCTATCTCGGCTTCGTGATGACTTTCTTTTCGCACATCTTTGCGGCGCTCCCGCTGGCGCTGGCGGCCTATACCGTCGGGCTGCTGATCGAAAGCCAAAACGGCGGCGCGGCGTTTGATCGCTCGTGGATTTGGAAGGTCATCGTGCTGCAAATCGCGCTGGTGCTGCTTCGGTTCCTGTTCGACTATCTCCGCGCCAGGCTGCAGGAGCCGATTGGCTATCAGCTCACCGCGCGCGACCGTTTGGCCGTGGGCGACGCGCTCAAGCGCGTGTCGCTGGGCTATTTTCAGCAGGTCAGCACGGGCAACATTTTGAACTCCATCACCACCGGCCTGTCCACGCTGGAGGGCATGGGCATCCGCATGATCGATAACTTTGTCGGCGGTTACCTCAACTTTCTGGTGATCTTTGCAGGGCTGGCTGTGTGCAGCCCGGTCACGGCGCTGATTGCGCTGGGCGCGGCGGCGCTGTCCCTGTGCTTCATGCTGGTGATTTCGCATTACAGCCGCGTCAATTCCCCGGTGGAAGCGCAGGCCAACCGGGATATGACCGGCGCCGTGCTGGAATATGCGCGCGGGCTGGCGGTGGTCAAGTCCTTCGGCAAGAGCGGCGCGGCGATGGATTCCGTGACGAAAGCCGTGCGCGACAGCAAAGCCATTCACCTTAAGATCGAGTGGGGCTATGTTCCGGCCAATGCGCTGCATCTGCTCGCGCTCAAGTGCGGCTCGGTCGGGCTGGCCTTTGCGGCGGCGACGCAGGGCCTGCGCGGCGAGATGTCTTTTTCGATGATGCTGATGTTTGTGTTCTTCTCGTTCAGCATCTTTGCCAGCCTTGAACCCATCAGCGACAGCGCCCATACGCTTGGCGTGATTGACGACGCGATGGATCAGCTCGACGCGCTTAAGGGTGAACACTTCATCGATGCGGATGGGAAGGATATCCCGCTGGAGCATTTTGATATCGAATTGAAACATGTGAATTTCGGCTATGACGCCCGGCAGGTGCTCAAGGATGTGAGCTTCACCATTCCGGAAAGGACTTCCACTGCCATCGTCGGCCCGAGCGGTTCGGGCAAGACGACGATTTGCAGCCTGCTGGCGCGGTTTTATGATCCGCAGAGCGGTAGCATCACCGTCGGCGGGCATGACTTGAAGGAGATGACCTGCGACAGCCTGCTCAAAAACATCTCGATGGTGTTTCAGAATGTGTATCTGTTCAACGATACCATTCGCGCCAACATTCTGTTCGGCAAGCCGGATGCGACCGAGAAAGAAATGATTGCGGCGGCGAAAAAAGCGCGCTGCCATGACTTCATCATGGCGCTTCCGAACGGCTATGATACCGTCGTCGGCGAGGGCGGCGGAACGCTCTCCGGCGGCGAGCGCCAGCGCATTTCCATCGCGCGCGCCATTCTCAAAAATGCGCCCATCATCATTCTGGACGAGGCTACGGCCAGCATCGACCCGGAAAACGAGCACCTGATTCAGCAGGCCATTTCCGAACTGACGCGCGGCAAGACCATCATCACCATTGCGCACAGGCTGGCGACGATTGAAAACGCCGACCAGATTTTGGTGCTTGACGATGGCCGCGTCGTTCAGCAGGGCACGCATGCGCAGCTCGTCAGCCAGGAGGGCAAATACCGCCGGTTTGTGGAGATTCGCAGGCAGGCGGAAGGGTGGAAGATTGGAGAATAAAAGCAAAGTACCGCCGGTCAGAAGGGATGCTGACCGGCGGTACGCTTTTATCATCATTTTTCCAGCACAATAATCCGATTGGAAATCTCACGCGCGGCGGGTATTTTATCGATCAGGCGGTAAATCGGCGAAAACTCGGCCATACCCTCCGTCAGGCTGTGTTCGGCAACAAAGCGGAAATCCGGGAGCTTTTCGGCCAGCGCTTTTCCGTCCTTCACGCCCCAGGTGAATTTGGCGTGGCTGCCCTCGATGGATTTTTCCTTGACGCGCTTGACGACCATCGGGCTCATGATTTCGACAAACACGGCAGCGTGGGCGAAGCGGCCGGAAATGACCGCGAAAATCTGCCGCACATCCGCTTCGCTCAAATACATGGTCAGTCCCTCAATGATGACCAGAACGGGCGCGTCAGTCGGCGCAATCCGGCTGCCCCAATTCTCCATGGCGGACATGGCGATCTGCGAAATATCGCCCTGTTCCGGCAGAAGTTTTTGACGGACGGCGATGGTCTCCGGCAGATCGAGGTTATACCAGTGCGCATAATTTGTCATGCGGTAGCAGCGCGTATCCAGTCCACAGGCGATATTGACGACGACTGCGCCGGGATGCTGCGCCAGATAGTCCTGCGTCAGACGGTCGAGCACGATGGTGCGGGCGATTACGCCGTTGTGCATGGCGCTGTCCCGATCCGCCAGCGAAAAATCGTAATTCAGCCTGCTCAGTACGTCAACAGCCTTGTCATCCACGATGGCGCGGCGCGTTTTCGTTTCCTTGGCGCGGGCATACAGGGTTTGCAGCATGGTTTCCGGCACGCCGGAGAGGGTGATGGTTTCGCTCATGGCTGTCATTCCTTCTTTGAAGTTAGGATAGACTAATTTATGCTTCTATTGTAGCGTGAAGCGATGGAAATTTCAAGGAGAAAATGCGGGGCTTAAAAGAAAAAACAGCTCCGCACCTTGATGCAAAGCTGAATGTGGGATATAAGATGAGCAGACGGGGAGCCGTTTCGAAGCGGTTGTCTCCGCTTATATTTGAGTGAAAAGCGAAGTACCGCCGATCAGGGCCAACTGACCGGCGGTTTGCTTTTACTTGCGGTTTTGCCTTTGTTCTCCTCTTTTTTTGCGGGTGGGGGGGTAGCCCTCGGCGTAAAAATGTGTATAATAAAACTATACGTACATTTTGGACGCATGACACAAATGATTGGTTTCCGGAAGGGGAGTTTAAGCGTATGAAAAAGAGACTTTTTGCGTCGCTGATTTTGGCGGCGGTTGCGGCGGTGCCGGGGTTCGCGCTGGCGGAGCAGGCGCACGAGCCGATCACCATTATCGACGCGAACCGGGATTACACCAAGCTCATCGAGCTGGTGCATGAAACCTACCCGGAAATCAACATCGAGATCGAGGCCTACAAGGGGCGCAACATGAGCGCCTATATGAAAAAGCAGATCGTCACCGGAAGCATGCCGGATATCTACTGCACGACGCAGCTGTGGGACGGTGAGCTGCAAAAGGAACATCTGGTTGACCTCTCCTAATACGAGGTTACGGAGCGCTATAACCAGGTGCGCCTGAATGAATATGATGTGGATGGCGGCATTTATCTGCTGCCGTATGATTACAACATTCTGGGCATCGGCTGCAACAAGAGCCTGCTGGAGCGCAACGGACTGACCGTGCCGACCAGCTTTGCGCAGCTTCGCGACGAGACCATCCCTGCGCTGGAAGCGGCGATCAGTATATGCTGATTCCATAATGTGTACGATCAAGAATTTCAAACTGCCGGAGGATTCGCCCTATACGGAAGCCGTGAAGCTGATTAACGAGGGCTATACCGCGCCGCTGATTTACGGCGGATGGGAGGATTACCTCGCGCCCTTTGGCGATACGATTCGCGAATGGGTGGCGGGCGACATCACCGGAGAGGACGCGCTGAATGTGCTCGACGATTTGCAGCAGAAGAAGCTGGCACATGGCTCGACGATTTATACGACCGTGACCGAGGAGCTGACCACCGAGCAGGCGGCGCAGCTGTGCGGCCAGATGTTTATGGAGGCGACGGGCGCGGATGCGGCGCTGATTTCCTACAACATCTATCAGCCGGAGGTGCTCTCCAATCTGGAAGACGGATACGGTGCGAACGGCCGCATTCTCATCGGCGACATGACGGAGGAGGATATCACGATCTTCCTGCCGACGGACTGGATCACCAACGACGAGTTTAACCTCGAAGAAATGCTCGATCAGCTTGAAATAGCGTTCCGTCAGCAGACCAACGAGCGCCATCAAAACTTCACCATTTCTGCGCCGAAATTCGCTTATCCGTGGGTCGTCGGCGACAACATCCGCCTGCTGCAAATCCTCAGCAACATTCTCTCCAACGCGGTGAAATATACGCCAAAGGGCGGCACGATCCGCATGGAGAGCGAGCAGGGAAAGGGCAGCACGTTCGAGGTTGAATTGACGCTGCAAATCGCCGACGCAGAGCGCGGACGAGCGGGACGGCCGAGCCGCACAGGAGGAGAACATCTCGCTGGCAGGCGTGAAATTCCTCTGTGCGGAGGACAACGCGCTGAATGCCGAAATCCTTGAAGAACTGCTGCACATGGAGGGTGCGACCTGCACCATCTGCGAAAACGGGCAGAAGGTCGTCGAAGAATTTGAGCGCGCCGAACCGGGACAGTATGACATGATCCTGATGGATGAACAGATGCCGGTGATGGATGGCTACACGGCCCCCGCACCATTCGAAACAGCCAAAACCCGCTGGGCAAAACCATTCCGATTTTCGCCATGACCGCCAACGCCTTTTCCGAAGACATTCAGCACTCGCTGGATGCGGGCATGAACGGCCATATCTCCAAGCCGCTGGATATGGGCAAGCTCAAGGCCGTGATCGCCTCTTTCCGTGGGGGGTAAAGGGAAAAATTCCGGGCAGAAATAACATGGTTTTCGCCGCGGGGCGGTGAATGATAATTAAGCATTGAAAACGACTGACGCGCCGCAAATCCGGGTTGCAAATTCGCGGCTTCGGGTGTATCATAAGCCGTAGAACATGTACGCGGAGGACGTATGGCGAATCAGCGATTGACGAAAAAAAGGCTCAAAAACCACTTTGCATACAGCTGGTGGAAATATGCTTTGGCGGCGGCCATCAGCGCGATGCTGGTGAGCGTCGTGTTTGCGGTGACGGAATACCGCCCGCCGGATGACAAAAAAGTGGAGCTTTACGTGCTCAACAGCTATGTCGATTCGGAGACGATGCAGGCGGATTTCTGGCCGCTGCTTCAGGAAAAGAAGCCGGAGCAGGAGAAACTGACCATCATCAACATCAACCTGACGGACAGCAGCAACATCTATGCGCCGATGCAGTTTTCCACCTATGTCGCGGCGCAGCAGGGCGATTTGTTCCTGATTACGCGGGACGAACTGCTGAAAATTGCGTCCGACGGCGCGGCGGAGTCGCTGGTCGATCTGACGCCGTATCTGGAAAGCGGCGTGATCGACGCGGACGGCCTTGACCTGACCAAGGGCATGCTGGACAGCGGCGACGGTACGACGGCGGTTTACGCCATTCCGGCGGATACGCTGACCGGGCTTTCGAAATACGGTAACGACCCGAAGAACAGCCTGCTGTGCATCCCGATGTACAGCAAAAACGCGGACAGTGCGGCGACGCTGATCGGATTGATGCTGGAAAGGCTGCAGGGCGCGGATGAGGCGATCGGGCAGGCAACGCCCGACGAGCCTGCGCAGCAGGTCTTCCAATAAAAAATTTTCAACTGAACAAGGCGGCGTGCGTGATGCCGCCTTGTTTTTTGCGGCTTCACGCTTTAGCGCGTGAAGTTGACAGCAAACACAAGATGCTGTATGATAGCAAAGCTTGACTTACAAAATATAGTATTCGCACCAATAGGGGAGAGAGTGAACATGCCGGAGTACATCAGGAAACGCGACGGGCGGTTGGTGCCGTATGACGAGGCTAAAATCGCATCTGCGATTGACCGCGCGTTTGTGGCCGTCGAAAGCGGCAAGGGCGAGGACGAAGCCGAGCGTCTGGCGAAAATCGTCACCCGCGAAATGAACGCCAAGGAGAGCAACGAAACGCCCTCCGTTGAGGATATTCAGGATCAGGTGGAGCAGGTGCTCATCGCCGAGGGCTACGCCAAGACCGCCAAGGCGTATATCCTTTATCGCGCGGAGCGCAGCCGCACCCGAGAAGCCAAAACCCGCCTGATGCACATTCTGGAGGATATCACGTTCAAGGACGCTTCCGAATCGGATGTGAAGCGCGAGAACGCGAACATCGACGGCGATACTGCGATGGGCACGATGCTCAAATACGGTTCGGAGAGCGCGAAGCAGTTCTACGACATGTACGTGCTCAATCCGGAACATGCGCGCGCGCACCGCGAGGGCGATATCCACATTCACGACCTTGATTTTCTGACGTTGACGACGACCTGCACCCAGATCGACCTGACGCAGCTGTTCAAGGGCGGCTTCTCCACCGGCCACGGCGTGCTGCGTGAGCCGCAGGACATCGGCAGTTATTCCGCGCTGGCCTGCATCGCCATCCAGAGCAACCAGAACGATCAGCACGGCGGTCAGGCCATCGCCAGCTTTGATTATGATATGGCCCCCGGCGTGGCCAAGACCTATATCAAGGAATACCGCCGCGCGCTGGGCGCAGCGCTGGAGCTGCTGCTCAATCACGACGCGGCCAACGACGAAGCGAAGGCCATCGTCCGCCAGATCAAGGCGGAGACGGGCGCGGCCCCGACCCTCAAGCCGAACAAGGAATTTGACGACGCGCTGCGCGAGCGCCTGCTGACGATGACGGACGAAGCGACCGCCGAACGCATGATTCACTATGCGACCGAGCGCGGCTACCGCGAGACGGAGCGCCGCACGTATCAGGCGATGGAAGCGTTCATCCATAACCTGAACACGATGCACTCCCGCGCGGGTGCGCAGACCCCGTTCTCCTCCATCAACTACGGCATGGATACCTCCCCGGAGGCGCGCATGGTGATGCGCAACCTGCTGCTGGCGACGGAAAGCGGCCTGGGCAACGGCGAAACGCCGATCTTCCCGATTCAGATTTTCCGCGTCAAGGAGGGCGTGAGCTACAACCCCGGCGACCCGAACTACGACCTGTTCCGGCTGGCGATCCGCGTGAGCGCCAAGCGCCTGTTCCCGAACTTCTCGTTTGTGGATGCGCCGTTCAACCTCCAGTATTACAAGCCCGGCCACCACGAGACGGAAATCGCCTACATGGGGTGCCGCACGCGCGTGATCGGCAACGTATACGACCCGACGCGCGAGGTCTGCAACCGCCGCGGCAATCTCTCGTTTACCTCCATCAACCTGCCGCGCATCGCCATCGAGAGCCACGGCGATATCGAGCTGTTCTTCAAGACGCTGGATGAGCGGATGGATTTGGTCTTTGAGCAGCTGGATGAGCGCTTTGAAATTCAGTCGCGCAAGAAGGTACGTAACTATCCGTTCCTGATGGGCGAGGGCGTCTGGATGGACAGCGAAAAGCTAGGCTGGGACGACGAGGTGCGCGAGGTGCTCAAGCACGGCACGCTGTCCGTCGGCTTCATCGGTCTGGCGGAGACGCTGGTCGCGCTCATCGGCGAGCACCACGGCCAGAGCGAACGCGCCCAGCAGCTGGGCCTCAAAATCATCGGTCATATGCGCGAACGCTGCGATGCGCGGAGCGCGGAGAAGAAGCTGAATTACACGCTGCTGGCGACCCCGGCGGAGGGACTTTCCGGCCGGTTCGTGAAGCTGGATCAGAAGCGCTATGGCAAGATTGCGGGTGTGACCGACCGCGAATATTACACCAACAGCTTCCACATTCCGGTTTATTACCCGATCAGCGCGTTTGACAAGATCAAGCTGGAAGCGCCGTATCATGCGCTGACGAACGCGGGCCATATCTCTTACATCGAGATGGACGGCGACCCGACGAAGAACCTGGACGCGTTTGAGGCGGTTGTGCGCGCGATGCACGACGCGGGCATTGGTTACGGCTCGATCAACCACCCGGTTGACCGCGACCCGGTCTGCGGCTACAACGGCATCATCGGCGACAGCTGCCCGAAGTGCGGCCGTCAGGAAGAAGAGGTCCACTTTGAGCGCATCCGCCGCATCACGGGCTATCTGGTCGGCACGCTCGACCGTTTCAATAACGGCAAGCGCGCGGAGGAGCACGACCGCGTGAAGCACGGAATCTAACTCCTTCAGTCACGCCTTGCGGCGTGCCAGCTCCCTCTAAGAGGGAGCCTTTTGGTATAAGAAACCATAGCAGAGCAAAAAGTCAATTCTGAGCAAAACGCGGACGCGCAATGCGCACCCCTACAATCGGAAAACGATGCATAACTGGAATGAAGTAGGGGGCGCCCGATGGCCGTTTGTTATTGTGAGAAACGGAAGCGAAAGGATAAAGCCTCCCTCTTTGAGGGAGGTGGCTGCCGAAGGCAGACGGAAGGAGTTATGCGCGGCAAGCCATGCAGGGAAGAAACTTATGGAAATTCGTTTGGCGGGGCTTGAACCCGAATCCATCGTCGATGGACCGGGCTATCGGTTCACGGTGTTTGTTCAGGGCTGTCCGCATAACTGCCCCGGCTGTCATAATCCGCAGACGCACGACTTTTCCGGCGGGCATATCGCCGATACGGACGATGTGATCGCGCATCTGGGCCAGAATCCGCTGGTGCGCGGATTGACGCTCTCCGGCGGCGAACCGATGATGCAGCCCGAACCGCTGTATCTAATCGCCAAGGCGGCGAAGGAAAAGGGCATGAACGTCTGGTGCTACACGGGCTTCACGCTGGAGCAGCTGCTCCGCGAGAACCGCGCCGACCGGATGAAGCTGCTCTCCGTGCTGGATGTGCTGGTGGACGGGCCGTTTCTTTCACACGAGCGGTCGCTGGATTTGCTGTACTGCGGCAGCAAAAATCAGCGCCTGATCGATGTGCCTGCGACGCTGAAAGCGGGGGAAATCCGGCTTTATGTGCCGCCAGAATGGTAAAAGAACAGAGGATAGAAAAGACGCTGAATAAAAGCGTCTTTTTTTGTGTGCATTTTTGGCGGAAAACGTGCAAAAAAGCGTCTGTCAAGGTTTGAAAAAAGCTGCGAAATTTGGTATACTATAATAGAAATAAAATGTGCGGACAGCGCACGCGCGGGAGGCAGAAATGATCCTTCATTTGGGCGACGACGTCAGCGTGCACAGCGCCGACATTGTGGCCATCATCGATTTGACCCAGAGCCAAAGCCCCGTCACCGGGGCGATGCTCGCGGAAATCCGCCGCCAGAACCGCATTCTCGCCAGACAGGGAATTACCGCCAAAAGTGCGGTGATCTGCGCGGGCGCGAGACGGGCGGGCGGCATGACGGAAAACGCGCGCGTGTATCTGTCGCCTATTTCCACGGTGACGCTTGCGCAGCGCGCGCATGAGCGAGCCTATCCCGCCGCCGAACCTTTTTTCGAGACGGCGCGGGAAGACGAGCAGCCCGAGCTTTGAGGGCCGAAGAAACGAGGAGAGTAAATGGAAAACGAAGACATTCAGCAGCAGCTTGACCAGCTTGAACGGCCGGAGGGCGCCTATGACGAGAACCAGATTCAGGTGCTCGAAGGGCTTGAAGCCGTGCGCAAGCGGCCGGGCATGTATATCGGCTCGACGGATGAGCGCGGACTGCACCATCTGGTATACGAAATCGTAGACAACGCGGTGGACGAGGCGCTGGCCGGCTTCTGCAACGAGATCATCATCACACTGCACAAGGACGGCTCCTGCTCCGTGCAGGACAACGGACGCGGCTTCCCGGTCGGCATTCATCCCAAGATCGGCCGTCCGGCGGTCGAGGTCTGCCTGACGATTCTGCACGCAGGCGGCAAGTTCGGCGGCGGAGGATATAAGGTTTCCGGCGGCCTGCACGGCGTGGGCGCGTCGGTCGTGAACGCGCTGTCCAAGCATTTGCAGGTCAACGTCTATCAGGAAGGCAAGATCTATCAGCAGGAATATGAGCGCGGCAAGGTGCTCTATGACCTCAAGATCATCGGTGAGACGGATCGCACCGGCACGACCATCCGCTTCTGGCCGGACGTGAAGGACGAGAGCGACCCGGAGGGCATTTTCGAGACGGGCGATTTCCAATACGACGTGCTCAAGACCCGCTTCCGCGAGATGGCGTTCCTCAACCGCGGCATCCGCATCGTCTTCCGCGACGAGCGCCCGGAGGAGCCGAAGGAAAACATCTTCCACTACGAGGGCGGCATCAGCGAGTTCGTCAAGTTCATCAACAAGAACAAAGAGGTGCTTTTCCCGGAACCGATTTACATCAGCGGCCTTGTCGGCACGACGAGCGTCGAGGTGGCGATGCAGTACAACGACACCTATTCCGAGAATATCTTCGCCTTTGTCAACAACATCCACACGCCGGACGGCGGCACGCATCTGGCAGGCTTCAACATGGCGCTGACCCGCGTGATTAACGACTACGGCCGCAAGCACAACATCCTCAAGGCCAACGACGCGAATCTCTCCGGCGAGGATACGCGCGAGGGTCTGGCGGCGATTGTCTCCGTCAAGCTGGAAGATCCGCAGTTTGAGAGCCAGACCAAGTCCAAGCTGGGCAACAGCGAGGTGCGCACCATCGTCAATTCGCTGGTGGGCAAGCAGCTGAGTGACTATCTGGAGGAGAACCCGCAGGTCGCCAAGCTGATTCTGGATCGCTGTCTGGCCGCGTCCCGCGCGAGAGAAGCCGCCCGCAAGGCGCGCGACCTGACCCGCCGCAAGACGGTGCTGGAAAGCGCGAGCCTGCCGGGCAAGCTGGCGGACTGCTCTGAGCGCGACCCGAGCAAGTGCGAAATTTTCCTCGTCGAGGGCGACTCCGCAGGCGGCAGCGCGAAGATGGGCCGCGACCGCCACTTCCAGGCAATTCTGCCGCTGCGCGGCAAGATTCTGAACGTCGAAAAGACGCGTCTGGACCGCGTGCTGGCCAACGACGAAATCAAGGCGATGATTACGGCGTTCGGCTGCGGCGTGGGCGATGATTTTGATATCAAGAAGCTGCGCTATGACCGTATTGTCTGCATGACGGACGCCGACGTAGACGGCAGCCACATCCGCATTCTGATGCTGACGTTCTTCTACCGCTACATGCGCCCGCTGATCGAGCAGGGGCACGTTTACGCCGCCCAGCCGCCGCTTTACAAGGTGACGTATCAGAAGATGGAGCGCTACTGCTATTCCGACGCGGAGCTGGACAAGGTGATGACCGAAATCGGCCGCGAAAAGAAGCCGGACGTGCAGCGCTACAAGGGCCTTGGCGAAATGAGCGCCGAACAGCTCTGGACGACGACCATGAACCCGGAGACCCGCACCATGCTGCGCGTTTCCGTCGAGGACGCGATTGCCGCCGACGAGATCATGAGCCTGCTGATGGGCGAAAAGGTCGAGCCGCGCCGCGAATTTATCGAGCAGAACAGCAAGCTGGTGCTGGATCTGGATATTTAAGAAAGGGGATAACGTCTCTTGGATTTTAAAGATAATCTCCCCGGCAATACAACCGACCTTGAGCGCATCCGCCCGATCGACCTCGAGCACGAGATGAAGAAGTCGTTCATCTCCTACGCGATGGCGGTCATCATCACCCGCGCGCTGCCGGATGTGCGCGACGGTCTCAAGCCGGTGCATCGCCGCATTCTTTACGCGATGCACGAATTGGGCGTTACGCCGGATAAGCCGTATCGTAAGTGCGCGCGTATCGTCGGCGACGTTCTGGGTAAATATCACCCGCACGGCGATTCCTCCGTGTATGGCGCACTGGTGCGTCTGGGGCAGGATTTCGCAACCCGCTATCCGCTGGTGGATGGTCAGGGCAACTTCGGCTCCGTCGATGGCGACGGCGCGGCGGCCATGCGTTACACCGAAGCGCGCATGAGCAAGATCAACATGGAGATGCTGGCGGATATCGATAAAGAAACCGTCGATTTCTCCCCGAACTTCGATGAAACGCTGATGCAGCCGAACGTGCTGCCCAGCCGCTTCCCGAATCTGCTGGTCAACGGTTCTTCCGGCATTGCGGTCGGCATGGCGACGAACATCCCGCCGCATAACCTCGGCGAGGTCATCGACGGCGTGGTCAAGATGATCGACAACCCGGACGTGACTACGCAGGAGCTGATGGAGTGCATCAAGGGCCCGGATTTCCCGACCGGCGGCATCATCCTCGGCCGAAAGGGCATTTACGACACCTATTCCACCGGCCGCGGCCGCATCGTCACCCGCGCCAAGACGGAAGTTGAGCCGATGCCCAACGGCCGTCAGCGCATTGTCGTGACGGAAATCCCGTACATGGTCAACAAGTCCGTGCTGGTCGCGAAGATCGCCGAGCTGGTGCATGACAAGCGGCTGGAGGGCATCAGCGATATCCGCGACGAGAGCGACCGCGAGGGCATGCGCATCGTCATCGAGCTCAAGCGCGACGTGAACTCCGCCGTGGTGCTTAACTACCTGTATAAGCACACGCAGATGCAGGAGGCTTTCGGCGCCATCATGCTGGCGCTGGTGGACGGCGAGCCGAAGGTGCTTTCGCTGCACCAGATGCTCTACCATTACCTTGAGCATCAGAAGGACGTGATCGTGCGCCGCACGCGCTATGACCTCGACAAGGCCGAAGCGCGCGCCCACATTTTGGAGGGCTTGCTCATCGCGCTGGATAACATCGATGAGATTGTCCGCATCATCCGCAACAGCCCGAATACGGCGGAAGCCAAGACCCAGCTCATGGAGCGCTTCGCTCTGTCCGACAAGCAGGCGCAGGCCATTCTGGATATGCGTCTGGCCCGTTTGACGGGTTTGGAACGCGAGCGTTTGCAGGAAGAATACGCCGAGCTGGAAAAGACCATCGCGTATCTGCGCGCCGTGCTGGCGGATGAAAAGATGGTGCTGGGCATCATCCGCGAGGAAATTCTGGCCATCAAGGCGAAATACGCCGACGAACGCCGCACGCAGATCAGCGTGATGGACGGCGAAATCGATCCCGAAGACCTTATTCAGGAGGACAGCGTGGTGGTGACACTGACGCACTTCGGCTATGTCAAGCGCATCCCGCGTGCGACCTATCGCAGCCAGAACCGCGGCGGCAAGGGTATCATGGGCATGACCACGCGCGAGGAGGATTACGCCGAGCAGCTGCTCGTCACCTCTACGCACGACGAGATCATGTTCTTCACCAACCGCGGCCGCGTGTACAGCCTCAAGGGCTATGAAATTCCGGAGGCGGGACGCACCGCGCGCGGCACGGCGATCGTCAACCTGCTCCAGCTGACCGGCGGCGAGAAGGTCACGGCGATGATTCCGCTGCCCAGACAGAGCGAGGGCAAATACCTGACGATGGCGACGCGCTTCGGCCTGATTAAGAAGACCGCGCTCGATGAGTTTGCCAACCTGCGCAAGGCGGGCCTGATTGCCATCGTACTGCGCGAGGATGACGAGCTGATCGGCGTGGAGCTGACGGGCGACGACGACGAGCTGATGCTGGCCACGCGTCAGGGACAGGCGATCCGCTTCAAGGAGACGGACATCCGCGCGATGGGCCGCAACTCCATGGGCGTCAAGAGCTTTGACCTGGCGGAAAACGACGAGGTGATCTCCGTCGCGTGCATCGAGGAAGGCGCGCAGGTGCTCGCCATCACCCGGAACGGCTACGGCAAGCGCACCGATGTTTCCGAGTTCCGCGTGCAGAGCCGCGGCGGCAAGGGTATCATGGCCATGCGCCTGACCGAGAAGACCGGCCTGATGGCTGCACAGCTGCTCGTGCATGAGGATGAGGATATTATGCTCATCACCGACGACGGCACGATCATCCGCATGCCGGTCAGCGATATCTCCACCATTGGCCGCGTGTCGCAGGGCGTGCGCGTCATGCGCGTGGAGGAAGGCAGCCACATCGTCTGCGTTACCGCCACCGAGCGCGACGAAGATGAGGAAGAAGCGACGGAAGCGGACGGCGAAGCCATGCAGCCGACCGAGGAGGATTCGCTGGATATGGATGTCGGCGCGGAAAATTCCGAAACCCGGCCGGAAGAAACCGAAGAATAATCGATGAAGAAATAAGGGAGGCTGTCACGCGAAAGGCTGGCGGCCTCCTTTTTTTGAAAAAAGCACATGATATACGGACGCGCAATGCGCGCCCCTACAATTAGGATTACAAAATGCGTTTGTCATTTTTGTTTACCGCGAAGCGATAAACATAGGAGGGAAATCCAAGAACCTCAGGTTCTTGGTGGGGTTTGGGGCAAAACCCCAAAAAGGAGAATCATGAACAATCAAAAGAAAGCGTTCCTTGTGGTGCTCGCTGTGGCGGGCGTGAGCGTCTCCGGGCCGATGGTCAAATGGTCGCTGTCCTGCGGCGCGTCGCCGGTGATGGTCGCCTTTGGCCGCATGGCGCTCAGTTTCCTGCTGCTGCTGATTCCCGCGCTCAAAAGCGGCGAATTGCAGGCCGTCTGCCGCGCACCGAAAAGGCAGATTGCATTAGCCTGCGCGGCGGGGCTGCTGCTCGCGCTGCATTATACCTGCTGGATGACCTCGCTCAGCTTCGCCTCGACGTTCGTTTCCACAGCGCTGGTCTGCACCCAGCCGCTCTTTGTCGCGGCGCTCTCCGGCGTGCTGCTGCATGAGCCGATCAAGCGCGAAGCCGTGCCGGGCGCGGTGGTCGCGGTCATCGGCGCGGCGATGATTGGTCTGCTGTCGATGGGCAGCGAACACGGAAGCCTGCTTGGCGATGCGCTGGCGCTCATTGGCGCGGCCTTTATCGCGGGGCATTGGCTGACCAGCCGCGCGGCGCGGCGAAATTTGCCCGCGCTGGGCTTCATGACGTTTGTCTACGGCGTGACGGCGGTGTTCCTGCTGCTGATTTCGCCGTTTGCGGGCGGCCTGCGGGTAACGGGGGAATCGCTTTACGGCATTGTCGTGCTGGCGGTGGCCTGCACGCTTGGCGGCCACGCGCTGATGACCTATCTGCTCGGCTTTGTCAGCGCGGATGTCGTCTCCTTCGCATTGCTGGCTGAACCCATCGGCGCGGCGGTTTGGGCGTTGGCGCTGTTCCATGAACAGGTGACGCTTCCGCTGCTCGTTGGCGGCCTGACGGTTATCGCCGGGCTGATGCTGTATACCTATGGCGAAATGAAGGCGGGGAAGCAATAACCCTTGCCTTTTCCGGGCGTTTTTGCTATCATATAGCGGTGTAGACAGAAAGAAACGCGGACAAATTGTCTGCGGAAAAGAGGAAATATCTATGGCAAATCAGAATGTGCTCGATCTGCGCGACGTGGCCGCCAAGGGTCACGAGCTGGAAGGCCAGATTGTGACGGTGGAGGGCTGGGTGCGCAACCACCGCAAGCAGAAAAGCATCGGTTTCATCGAGTTTTACGATGGCACGGTGCTCGCGCCGATGCAGATCGTCTATGACGACAAGGTGAAGGACTTCGCCGCGGTGCAGGCCATCCGCAACGGCGCGGCTGTGCGCGCGACGGGCAAGCTCGTTCCCGGCCGCAACGGCGCGCTCGAGATGCAGGCGGAGGAGATCATTCTCGAGGGCGACTGCACGGAGGATTATCCGCTTCAGCCGAAGCGCCACACGCTGGAGTTCCTGCGCGATATCGCGTATCTGCGCCCGCGCACGCGCCTGTTCCAGGCGGTGTTCCGCGTCCGCTCCATCGCGGCGCAGGCGGTGCATAACTATTTCCAGAGCCGCGGCTATGTGTATGTGCATACCCCGCTGATTACCGCCAACGATGCGGAGGGCGCGGGCAACACCTTCACCGTGACCAATCAGGAGATGGGTAAGCCATATAAGGCGGAGAACGACTTCTTCGGCAAGGCCACGGCGCTGGCCGTGACGGGCCAGCTGGAGGCGGAGACCTACGCGCTGGCGTACAAGCGCGTGTATACCTTCGGCCCGACTTTCCGCGCGGAGAATTCCAACACGAAGACGCATGCGGCGGAATTCTGGATGATTGAGCCGGAAATCTGCTTCTGCGACCTGAACGGGCTGATGGATATCGAGGAGGACTTCCTCAAGTCTGTTGTGCAGGAGGTGCTGGACAAGGCGATGCCGGAGCTGGAATTCCTCCAGGGCTATGCCAAGAGCAACCTGATCGAGAAATTGCAAACGCTGACGAAGTCGCACGTCGCGCGCGTGACGCACGCCGAGGCCATCGACATTTTGCAGCATGCGACGCATCCGTTCGAGCATCCGGCGGTGCAGGGCGAAGACCTGTTCAAGGAGCACGAAAAGTATCTGACGGAGGAGCATTTCAAGTCTCCGGTGTTCGTCTACGATTGGCCGAAGGATATCAAGGCGTTCTACATGTATCAGAACGACGACGGCCAGACGGTGCGCGGCGTTGACCTGCTGGTGCCGGGTTCCGGCGAGCTGATGGGCGGCAGCGAGCGCGAAACGCGTCTGGACCTGCTGACCGGGCGCATGGACGAGCTGCACATCTCCAAGGAGCAGATGGATTGGTATGTGAATCTGCGTCGCTTTGGCGGCTGCACGCATTCCGGCTTCGGCATGGGCTTTGAGCGCCTGATTATGTATTTGACGGACATCGAGAACATCCGCGACGTGATTCCGTATCCCCGCACGCCGGGCAACTGCGAGTTCTGATTTCATGACAGACGAAAGATTCATAAGAACCGCACTGATCTTCGGCGAAGATGGCATGCAGCGCCTGCAAAACGCGCGCGTGGCGGTCTTTGGCGTCGGCGGCGTCGGCGGGCATTTGGTGCAGGCACTGGCGCGCGCGGGCGTGGGCCACATCACGGTGATCGACGACGATGTGGTGAGCGTTTCCAACATCAACCGTCAGGCCGTCGCGATGGATTCCACCGTCGGAAAACCGAAGGTGGAGGTCATTGCCGCGCAGGTGAGGGACATCAACCCGGCCTGCGAGGTCGTGCCGCTGCGCATGTTTTACACGCCGGAGAGCGCTGAAACGCTTGATTTGGCGCAGTTTGACGCGATTGCGGACTGCATCGACACGGTGAAGGCGAAGGTGACACTGGTCTGCCGTGCGAAGGAAGCGGGCGTTTATGCCATCAGCGCGATGGGCGCGGGCAACAAGCTCGACCCAACACGGTTTCAGGTGGCGGATATCGCCAAAACCAGCGTCTGCCCGCTCTGCCGGGTGATGCGCATTCAGCTCAAAAAGCGCGGGGTTGTGCATCACACGGTCGTCTATTCGACCGAAGAACCGCTTAAGGTTGTTGCGGATGAGAGCAACGGCCGTCACGCGCCGGGCAGCGTCAGCTTTGTGCCCCCGGTCGTCGGGCTGATTATGGCGGGCGAAATCATCAAGACCATCGCGAAGGGGGAAGACTGATGCAGGGTGCGGCTGCACGCGAGGAAGTGGAGCTGTCGTTTAAGCGATACATCCTTGAAAAAACAGAGGAATTTGCCCATGAGCCGATGGCGGATTTATACCGCGTGAATCTGCTTGGACAGATGCTCGACCGATATGACGAATTGCAGAAAAAGGGCTTGAGCGCCGATGCGGCTTTGCAGCGGACGCTGGCGGATTACGCCGATATCCCCGCGCAGATGCGCCGCGAAGGCTTTGAGGAAGCGGGCGCGCATCGGCCAGCGGCGCGCTGGCCGCAGATGACCGAGGACGAGACCGCCGACTACGTGAAGCAGAGCCACGCCTATACGCACAAAATCGCGATGGGTTCGGCGCTTTGCAGCGCGTGCGTCGGGCCGATGATGCTGATGGTTGCGCTGATGTCGATTTACGACAAGCAGGACGTGGGCGGCATGCTCGGCTGCGTGAATATGTTCGTGATGATCGGCATGGGCATTTACTGCCTGGTGACGGCGAAAAAGCCGAAGAACCGCGAGCAGGTTCGAAGCGGCCGCTTTTCCCTGAGCGCGGCTTTGCGCAAGAAGCTGATGAAGCTCAAGGAGCTGACCGACGAAAAATCCCGCCGCAAAAAGGGCATCGGCATTGCGCTGCTGGCGACCTGCTGCGTGCCGATTTTTATCGGCGCGGCGCTGGACAACCTGTGGTACTTCGGCAGCAACCCGTTTGCGATCCTCGGCGTCGGCGCGATGTTTTTGATGATCGGCGCTGGCGTTTATGAAGTCGTCGTCGCGGACGGCGAAAAGAAACCGCTTAAGGATTTGCTGAAAAGCGATGATTGAGGCTCCGCCTCAAATTCCGGCAGGGGCTTAAAGCCCCCCTGCACCCCTGCTTCGTTTTGCTTCGCAAAACGGGAAGGGAAAGATAGTTTAGAGTCTCTTTATCGCGAAGCGATAAAGAAGTGGGAAGTGCAGGAACCTCAGGTTCCTGCCGGGGATTGGGGCAGCGCCCCAAAACGTTCCCGTCTTAGCGCGTGCGCGTGTACAGCGCTTGGCGCAGAAAGGAAAGAAGAATGGCATCACCCGTAACGTTTGACCTTGTGAAGAAGGACGCGAAAACCCATGCCCGCCGCGGCGTTGTGCATACTCCGCACGGCGACATCCAGACCCCGATCTTCATGCCTGTGGGCACGCAGGCGACCGTCAAGGGCATGACCCCGCGCGAACTGAACGAGGTCGGTTCGCAGATCATCCTCTCCAACACGTATCACCTGCATATCCGCCCCGGCGAAGACCTCATCAAAGAGGCGGGCGGGCTGCACAAGTTCATGAGCTGGAATAAGCCGATCCTCACCGATTCCGGCGGATTCCAGGTGTTCTCGCTGGCCAGCCTGCGCAAAATCAAGGAGGAGGGCGTGCATTTCCGCAGCCACCTCGACGGCAGCAAGATGTTCATCGGCCCGGAAACCAGCATGGCCATTCAGGAGGCGTTGGGAAGCGATATCGCGATGGCGTTCGACGTGTGCTCGCCGTATCCCTGCGACCATAAGACGGCCTACGAAGCCATGCTCCGCACGCACCGCTGGGCGCAGCGCTGCAAGGATTACCACACCCGCGAGGATCAGGCTGTGTTCGGCATTGTGCAGGGCGCGTTCTATGAGGATCTGCGCATCGAGAGCGCCAAGGTGCTGGCCGATATGGATTTCCCCGGCTATGGCATCGGCGGCCTGTCCGTCGGTGAGCCGAAGCCCGTCATGTACGGCATGCTCGACGCGATGATGCCGTATATGCCGACCGACAAGCCGCGCTATCTGATGGGCGTGGGCAGCCCGGACTGCCTCGTGGAGGGCGTGTACCGCGGCATCGACATGTTTGACTGTGTGCTGGCGACCCGCATCGCGCGCAACGGCACCTGCTTCACCGATCAGGGACGCTTGGTCATCCGCAACGCGCAGTATGCCCACGATTTCGGCCCGATTGAGGAGGGCTGCGACTGCTACGCCTGCCAGAACTTCTCCCGCGCGTATATCCGCCACCTCATCAAGGCAGGCGAAATCACCGGCGGACGGCTGGCGACCATCCACAATCTGCGCTATCTGCTTCGGCTGATGGAGCGCATCCGCAAGGCCATCGAAGAAGACCGTTACGAGGAATTCCGCAGCGATTTCTTCAACCATTACGACATGAGCCGAAACTTCTAATCATCATGCGCACCGACGGATAAGCGGCGCGAAGCGAGGAGGAAAGTGCAGAAAACTCAGTTTTCTGCCGGGGTTTGGGGCAGCGCCCCAACGTAACCTATGAGCGGTCAGTCGATGAATTTGTCCGTAACGGTTGCAGGATAAGGAAAAACAGGCTATAATAATGAAGTTACCCAATGAATGAAAGGATGTGTCTTTTCCCATGAAGTATGCCCTGATGAATCTGCTGGCTGATGCCGCCGCCACCACTGCGACGACCGACGCGGCCGCCGCGACCGAAACCATGAGCACCGGCGCGACCATTGTCTATTATGCCGTGCAGTTTGTGCCGATGATTCTGATCTTTGTCGTGTTCTACTTCCTGCTGATCCGTCCGCAGCGCAAGAAGGACAAGGAAGCCAAGGCGATGCTCGACAACCTCAAGGTTGGCGACCGCATCTGCACCATCGGCGGTATCTACGCGACCATCGTCCGCATCAAGGACGACGTGCTGACCGTCGAGGTCGGCGAGCAGAAGACCCAGATGATGATTGCCCGCTGGGCCGTGCGCAACGTGGAGCAGCTCTCCGTGACCAACGATTCCGAGCAGCTCATCTGATTTCCCTCATAAGCAAAGCCGCCCTGTCATAGCTTGGACTGTGACAGGGCGGCTTTTGTGTGGGAAAAAGGTGGGAATAAAATGGAGAATCAGACGTTTGCTTCATCAAAGGGCGTGGGTTCGTTCAAGCGGACGACGCGCAGGAGCGCGCGGAAGACGGGGAGAAGCGCAATTCTGGCCGTGCTGCGCGGCGTGCTCGTCGCGGCGGCGATTACCATCATCGGCGTGGCGATCTTTGCGCTGATTTTGAACTGGTGGAACGCCAGCGACCGCGCGATCACCGCCATCAATCAGGTGGTCAAGTTTGTCTCCATTCTGGCGGGCGTGACGACCGCAATGCGCGCGGGGGAGAGCGGCGGGGCGATGCGCGGCGCGTGCGTCGGCCTGCTGTATATGGCGCTGGGGATCGCCTGCTATGCGCTGATGATGGGGCAAAGCCCGCAGCTCACCGCGTATCTCGCGGATTTGGGCATGGGACTCGCTGCGGGCGGCTTGTTCGGCATGATTTTGACGACGAGAAAGACGGGATAATCACCAATTCAGCGGGTTGCAGTCGTCCTTGCGCTTGCCCTCGAGCGCAGACTGACAGCCCGCGATTTTTTCATCCAGACAGTGAATCCGTGCGGCGGCCTGCTTATTTCCGCATGGCCTTTCGGAAATTATACCGCGTCTTCCAGTATTTGGATTCGCGGCGGAGGGTGTTGAGCATATCTCCGCCGAGGAACAGCACGACGTTCAGCAGGCAGAGCGCAATCGTGATGCGCGTGGAGGCCGTGCCGACGATGAAGTAATACAGATACAGCGCCGCGTCGATGAGCGCGAGGTATTTCATCTTGATCGGCAGGAACATGAACAGCAGCACCTGTTCGTCGGGATACAACGCCGCGTAAGCAAAGAACAGCGACAGGTTGAGGAAGGTGTTATCCGCGTAGCCGGTAATCAGCGCGGCGATGATCGAACCGAGCATACCGACCAGGTAATACAGATTGAACTTGACCTTGCCCCAACGATTTTCCAGCCCGACGCCGATCATATAATAAAAATACAGCGCGAACAGGATGAAAATCGGCGAGCTGGACGGCGGCACGAACACAAACGTCACCAGCCGCCAGATTTGCCCGCGCATCAGCCCTGTGCGGGTCAGCGCAATGAGGGAATAGAGCTGATAGCCCAGCGTCGGCCAGATATACATCAGCGCAAAGACGACGCCCTGCCCGATGACGATGTATTTCATCAGGTCGCTGATGGCATAACGGCGCAGCCTGCGCTCCAAATCGAGATTGATACGGTTGTCCTTCAAACGGCAGACCTCCTTTTGCCTTAGTATACCATATTTGCGCGCGGGGGAAAACACGGAAAGCCGCTTTTTCGGGCTGACCGACACAATTTTCAAAAAACGGCAAAAAAAGAGTGAAAAAAGGGTTGACACGCAGCGTGGATTCTGATATAATCTTATCTCGTCAGGCGGATGCGTGATGTTGCGAAACTTCAATGCCAATGTGGCTCAGTCGGTAGAGCAGCGGTTTCGTAAACCGCAGGTCAAGGGTTCGAGTCCCTTCATTGGCTCCATATTTCGAGGTGTAGCGCAGTTTGGTAGCGCGTTTGGTTCGGGACCAAAAGGTCGCAGGTTCAAATCCTGTCACCTCGACCATAGTAAGTACCAGCTTTTGATACAAAGGCTGGTGCTTTTCTTTTACCCCATGGCGGCGCAAAAACCCTGATGGAAAAGGTTTTTTCAGACATTTTCTTGAAAAGGTATCCCGAGACAATCATCATTCCGATCATGCAAACAGGCGTGGAAGGCAAAATCGCTTTCCGCGCCTGTTTTTTTTACCCCATTTTAGTCAAAATGGTGCATTTTTGAGTTTTGCCAAATGGTGTACCTAGAGCTTCTTTCACCGCTTGATCTTCTCGGATATTTTCTCTGCATGAGCGTGAGCACATATCGAGAACAGCGTCCATTTGCAAATAAGCAGCTATTATAATAATGCATACCCCCAGAAATGAAAGCCTAACTATTAAAAGTCAAGCCCCAAATGAATGGAAAGGCGCGAAAAACGTAGACGGTCAAAAAAGAGTATCGCGGGCGCGATTGGGCAGATGGTGGCTTCCAAGGCTTCCATTGCCGGCGCGGCGGGCGGCTGCCAATATGAAATCGGTACGGCGAGTGCGATGGCCGCGGCGGCGCTGTGCTATTTGGGCGGCGGCGATGCGGAAGCGATCTGCCACGCGGCCGCGCTGGCGATCAAGAGCCTGCTGGGGCTGGTGTGCGACCCGATTGCCGGGTTGGTGGAAGTGCCGTGCATCAAGCGCAACGCCTCCGGTGCAATGGTCGCCATGTGCTGCGCCGATATGGCGCTGGCCGGAATCCGCTCGGCTGTGCCGCCGGCCGAGGTCATTATGGCCATGAAGGACGTCGGGGACAAGATGGATGTTTCTCTGCGCGAAACGGGCTTGGGCGGCATCGCCGGAACGCCGAGCGGCGTGAAAATTGCCGACGAATTGAGATTGGCATACGGCCATCTGAACGGATAAAAAGAAAGCTGTGCGCCTTGAACGGTTGAGGACAGGGAGCGCGCGGAACAGGAAAATCAGTTAAAGGCCGCATAAGAAAAATTCCGTCAGAGTCAGGAATAAGGCTCTGGCGGAATTTTTTCGTTATGGCGGATGATCTTGTTCGGCGCTTCATTTCGTCGGCATAAAAGCAACTAACGGCAACGAATGTTGCGAGCGCCGGATACGGGCTTATTCATCACGGTAATCGGCGGCATAAACGATTCTCCCCTTGGCGTGTGAAACGGTACGGTTCCATGATGGCATATTCCTTGGGGACGATAAAAAAAGCGGCTGGGGAAGAATGGTACAGTTTACGACACGTAAAATTGTGCAGATAAACGGGTATGTGTTCAGAAAAACGGATAAATAAGCAGAAAAAACGGTTGAAAAATCATGCAACACGCATATATAATAAAGCTAGTAAACGCCGAACGGAATCATCGGCGGAAAAAACAGGAGGTAAACTGATATGAAGAGGATCTTTGCTATGCTGCTGTGCGCGCTGCTCGTGTGTGGTATGGCTGCTGCGGTAGCTGAAGAGCCTGCGGCGACCGGCAAGCTGGTTCTGTACAGCCCGCTGACCACGTCCATGATCGAAAACATGCTGGCGATGTTTGAGGCGGATACCGGCATCAAGACCGAGTGCCTGGCGATGGGCACGGGCGACGCGCTCAAGCGCATCGCGGCTGAAAGCGAGAAGCCGCAGTGCGACATTCTCTGGTCCGGCACGATCGGCACTGTCAAGAACAGCAGCCAGTATTTCCAGGATTATACCTGCGTGAACGAGGATGCGTTCTACGACGAATACAAGAACGTGGAAGGCAACCTGACCCGCTTTGACTGCGTGCCTTCCGTCATTATGATCAACACCGATCTGATCGGCGACATCGAGATCAACGGCTACGCGGATCTGCTCAATCCGGCGCTGAAGGGCAAGATTGTTTTCGCTGATCCGCAGGCGTCGTCCTCGTCCTTCGAGCATCTGGTCAATATGCTCTACGCGATGGGCACCGACGGACAGCCGAACGGCTGGGATTATGTGAAGGAATTCTGCAAGCAACTGCCCAACGGCTGCGTGAACAGCTCTTCCGCCGTGTACAAGGGCGTTGCGGACGGCGAATACACCGTCGGCCTGACCTTCGAGCAGGGCGCAGCGACGTATGTGTCTCAGGGCAACGTCAAGGTTGTTTACATGAATGAAGGCGTTATCATCCGCGGCGACGGCGTGTATATCGTCAAGGATTGCCCGAACGTTGTCAGCGCCCGCGCGTTCCTGGATTGGCTGACCGGATACGACGCGCAGGTTTACATGAATGCGACGCAGTTCCGCCGCACCATCCGCAAGGACGTGCCGGAAACCGACGCGATGCAGAGCATGTCTTCCATCAACGTCATCAAGGATGATGAGACGGTTGCCTCCGAGCACAAGCGGGAATGGATCGAAATGTTCCAGGAAGCGCTCGTGGACGCCGCTGAGTAATCCGCCGAACGGATTGAATACGGCATAAACTTTGGAGAAGCTGTCGTGCGGCAGCCCGATCGGGCGAGCTGTCCGGCAGCTTCCTTTTTAGAAAAATGAAGGGGCAGGCTTTCAGAAAGAACGATATAAACCCTGCCCGAACCATGAAATGAGGGGTGCGAACGATGAGCGTTGCAATAAAGGTCGACCATGTGTGCAAAAAATATGGCGATAATATCATCATTCCGGATTTGACGGCCAATATCAAGAACGGCGAGTTTTTTACGCTGCTCGGCCCGAGCGGCTGCGGCAAGACGACGCTGCTGCGCATGATCGCAGGCTTTAACAGCATTGAGGCGGGCACGATTTCCTTTGGCGATCAGGTCATCAACGAGCTTCCGACCCACCAGCGCAATATCGGCATGGTGTTTCAGAGCTATGCGATTTTCCCGCATCTGACCGTGCGCCAGAACGTTGAATACGGCCTGAAGATTCGAAAGCTGCCCAGGGATGAGATGAAAAAGCGCGTGGATGAGATGCTGAAGCTCGTTCGCATCGACGAGTATCAGGATCGCCTGCCGGAGCGCCTTTCCGGCGGCCAGCAGCAGCGCGTCGCGCTTGCGCGCGCCATCGTGATCCATCCGCAGGTTTTGCTGATGGATGAGCCGCTTTCCAACCTGGACGCCAAGCTGCGCATCGAAATGCGCACCGTCATTCGCGATATTCAGCGGCAGGTCGGCATTACGACCGTATATGTCACCCACGATCAGGAGGAAGCGCTGGCGATTTCCGATCGCATCGCCGTTATCAACCATGGCGTGATTCAGCAGATCGGAACGCCGCACCACATCTACAGCCGCCCGGCCAATGTGTTTGTCGCCACGTTTATTGGGCATTCCAATTTGTTCTACGCGACGCTCAGCAAGAAAAACGGAAAGACGGAGATCGTCTTCCGTGACGGCTGCCGGCTGGAGATGAACGACCTGATCGACGACTGCAGGGACGGGCAGGAAGTGATCGTCGGCGTTCGCCCGGAGGAATTCTATGTGAGCGACAAGGGCTTGGCCTGTAAGGTGGAAAACACGACGTTCCTTGGCCGATACAGCAACTATTTCCTCAAGTTTGCGGACGGAATCTGCGTGCCGGATCAGCCGAGCCTGGAGTTTTCGCAGGACCTGGGGCACACGCAGGAGCTGTATCGCATGGGCGATACGCTCAAGCTGATGCCGGACGCTCAAAAGATCAACGTTTTTACCGCCGATATGGAGCATAGCCTGATCAAGGATGTGATTTGCTATGAAGAAGCGTAAACTGCAATTTGATTTCTGGACGGTGGTCACGATCGGCATCATCGCGGTGTTTGCGCTGTTTCTGATCTATCCGCTGATTTCGCTGTTTATCGACGGCTTTCTCAAGGAGGGAACGGGCGAATTTACGTTGGCCAATTTCCAGAAATTCTTTGGAAAGAAGTTTTATTATCGCTCGCTGCTCAATTCCCTGAAGCTGACGGTTTGCGTCACGATTTGCTCGCTGGTGATCGGCGTGCCGCTGGCGTATTTTATGTCCTTCTATAAGATTCGGGGAAAGGGTATCGTCGAAATCCTGATTATCATCTCGATGATGAGCCCGAATTTCATCGGCGCGTATTCGTGGATTCTTCTGCTGGGGCGCAGCGGCGTCATCACCACGTTCCTTTCCAATGTGTTTGGAATCAAGATGCCGTCGATTTACGGCTTCGGCGGCATGCTGTTGGTGTTCACCCTCAAACTCTATCCGTTTATTTACATGTATGTCAGCGGCGCGCTCAAGAAGATCGACGTGGCGGTTTGCGAGGCGGCAGAGAGCCTTGGCTGCTACGGCATCCGCAAGGTGTTTACGGTTGTGATGCCGCTGGTGATGCCGACGGCCATTGCATCCGCGCTGCTGGTGTTCATGAATTGTATGGCGGATTTTGGCACGCCCGCATTAATCGGTGAAGGATTTGACGTTTTGCCGACGAAAATCTATATCGAGTTTGTCGGCGAATCCGGAGGCTCGGCCTACTTTGCCTCGGCGATGGCGTCCATCATGGTGGTCATCACAGCGGTGCTGTTCCTGATGCAGAAATGGTATGTGAACAAAAAGAGCTTTACAATGAGCGCTATGCGGCCCATTCAGCCCGAGCAGGCGCACGGCGTCAAGAATGTGCTGATGCATGTGTTCACGTACATCCTCGTCGTGTTCTCCGTGCTGCCGCATCTGGTGATTGTCTGGACGTCGTTCCGAAAGACGGAGATCCAGTATTTCGTGGACGGCTATTCGCTTGAAAGCTACACCAAGGTTTTCGGCACGGCGTGGTCGGCCATTCGCAACACCTACTTGTACTGCGTCATCGCGCTGGCGATTATTGTGGTGCTGGGTATGTTCATCGCGTATCTCTCCGTGAGAAGGAAGAGCCCGCTGACCAGTTTGATCGATACCATAGCGATGTTCCCGTACATCGTTCCGGGTTCCGTTCTGGGTATTACGCTGCTGCTGGCGTTCAACGGCAAGGGCGACCCGATGATTCTATCCGGAACGGCGACGATTATGATCATTTCACTGGTCATTCGCCGCCTCGCCTACACGCTGCGCTCCAGCTCTGCGATTCTCTACCAGATCAGTCCGAGCGTGGAAGAGGCCGCGATTTCGCTGGGCGATTCGCCGATGAAGGCGTTCTTCAAGGTGACGGCTAAAATGATGCTGCCGGGCGTTGTTTCCGGCGCGATTCTGAGTTGGATTACGCTGATTAACGAACTGAGTTCGTCCGTCATGCTCTATACCAGCAGAACCAGAACGATGTCCGTCGCGATTTATAACGAGGTCATCCGCGCGAGCTACGGCACGGCAGCGGCGTTGGCGACCATTCTGACCTGTACGACGGTCATTTCGCTGCTCGTCTTCTTCAAGATCAGCGGCAGCAGAGACGTTACGATGTGATGTGAATAAAGGGGCAGGAACATGAACGTGCAGAAGAAGCAAACGCGCTTTCGCGATGATTTGAGGCGGCTTCTGCTGATTTATGCCCTGCTCCCGCTTTTTTGTGCGCTGCTGGTGGTATTCGCCGTGATGGGCGAGCTATTCATCAGCAACATCATCCATCGCACGGATGAAGATCGAATACAGGCTGCCGAGGCTTTTTTCTCGGAGCTGGAGACGATCGAGGATATTCTCTTGAACATGCAGGACTTGCTGAGACCCGAAGTCTATGAGCAGAGCGTCAGCGAGCGTGCGGAGATCAACGGGCGCTTGTATCGCCGGATCAATGGCATGGCGTCAAGGCCGCAGGCGTTGATTTATGACGAGAGCGAGCAGGCGATCTTTACATCCGGTGGCGACGCATCTTTGACGGATACCGTCCGCTGGCAGTTCCTGCACAATATTCCGGATAGACGCGGCGAAACCGCCTCTCAGGTGCTGCGCGGCGGCGAGCTCTGCTTGCTGATGGGCGCGCGGCTGTTTGACGAGGCAGGGGAGCCGAGCGGCTATCTGTGCATGGCGATGACGGAGAACGGTTTCCGCAAAACCGTTGCCAGCAACGCGAACGACGTGCTGATTACCGATCGGTTTGACACGGTTTTTGTCGGTGGTGCGCATGTTTTTACGGGCGGATTCAACAAACTGGAGGCGGACGTTCGGCAGGCAAACGGCGTCAAGGATACGCCGTGGGGGTTGTATTACATCAGCTCAGAAGCCTGTAGAACATACAGGGTGTACGCGGCGCTTCCCTGCGGGGATGTTCTGCGCACGGCACGGTTTTTGCTGCTCATGGTGCTGGTGTTCTTCGCGGCGATGATTGCCGCGATTCAGATCAGCACCAAACGGGTTGCGCAGGAAAAAACGCGGGTGATCGACGAAATTGCGACGGCGTGCGATCTCGTCAGCCACGGCAACCTGAATACAGAGTTGACCATCAGCAGCCACGACGAATTTCAGGTCATCGCGCAGGCCTACAACACCATGCTTGAAAACGTCCGGAAATCCATGGAAAAGAGCGTAAAGCTGGGGCGGGATACGGCAGCGGCGCAGATTCGGCAGATGGAAAGCCAGTTCAACCCGCATTTCCTGTTTAACACGCTGGAAAACATCCGCTTTATGGTTCGGCTCGATCCGAATGCGGCGGATGCGGCGATGGTTCAGCTTGCGCAGCTTATGCGCTATTCGATCAAGCAGGAGGGCATGACCGTCTCTTTGAAGGAAGATCTCCGATACATTGAGAGCTACATGAGCATCCTCAAAATGCGCTTTGGCAGTCGGCTTTCGTATGAAACGCGGATTCCGGATGAATTGATGCGGCGGCGCATCCCGAAGCTGATCGTTCAGCCAATTTTGGAAAATGCCGTCAAATACGGCATGGAGAAAAAGCGCGAACTGAAAATCGAAATTGAGGCGCGATGCATCGGCGAACGGCTGGAGATTTCCATTCGGGATAATGGGCCGGGCATCGAGCCGGAAGTGATGGAAACGCTGACGCGGTATATAGAAAACCCGGATATGGAACGCAAAACGAGCTTCGGTCTGATGAATGTACACGATCGGCTTCGATTGATGTACGGTGAGCGCTACGGCATATGCATCCAAACGCAACAAGGCCGGACGACGGAAGTGGTTTTGAGTCTTCCGGGAGGAGAGGGTGAGACGGAATGATTCTGCGGGTGATGATCGTCGAGGATGAGGATATGATCCGTAACGGGTTGGTCAAGACGCTGCCGTGGGCTGATATGGGCTGCACGGTCATCGGCAGCGCGGGCGATGGAAAAAGCGGGCTGGAACAGATCGTCGAAAGACGCCCGGACGTCGTCATCACGGATATACGCATGCCGGAGATGGACGGATTTGAAATGCTGGAACGCGCACTGGCCGTCTATCGTTTTCACATCATCATCTTTACAAGCTATGCTGAATTTGATTATGCGCAGAAGGCGATTTCCATACATGCGTATGATTATCTGCTCAAGCCGTTGGATGAAAAGCGGCTGGCGGAGCTGCTGGCGCGCATTCGGGAAACGGAGGAGCCCCAGGAACAGCTCGAAACGCCCGGCTCGTTTTCGGCGGAAGAATTGCTCAAGCGACTTGCGTATACGGATGAATACGTCGAAATGGCGCTGCGCAGGATTGTGGCTGCCAGCGATACGAAGCTCTCCATCGAGGAATTGGCTGACGAGATGATGATTTCCGCCAGTTACCTGAGCCGCCGGTTTAAGCAAAGTACGGGGCAAACCTTTTTGGATACGCTCAATACGCAGCGCGTCAAACGCGCGGCCGCTCTGCTCAAAAACGGTGGAAGAACGTCGGAAGTCGCGGAAAAGACCGGATTCAGCGATTATAAGCATTTTTGCGCCGTGTTCAAGCGCTATACGGGCATGACGCCGCGGGATTTTGGAAAGCGGAAGTGACGGAAAAGGGAAACAGATGGAAGAGGATGACGAGTCGATGGCTCGGACATCCTTTTTTCAACGTATCTGCATAAGAAGCGTAGAAAAACAGAATTTGATTATGAAAAAATCCGAACCCATTTCCAATTTGGAAAATCGAACAGATTCGCTCTCTGGAAGCGTCCGTAGACGTTTTCGATACCGAAATTGACCGCCTGCTGTCCGGTTTTGATACGCAGCTTACAACTATTACCGGCATCGACCCAACCCTTGCTACCGTCATCCTCTCTGAAATTGGCGGTGACATCAGGCGTTTCTCTTCATCTGCCAAACTTGCTGCTTATGCAGGCGTCGATCCGACTGTAAAGCAATCCGGCGACTTCTCCGGCACCAGAATGAAGATGTCCAAGCGTGGTTCGCTCTACTTGCGCCGGGCAATCTGGCTCGCTCCTACAGTTGCAGCCTTCAAAGACTCGGCAATTCATGCGCTTTATGAGCGCAAACGCGCTGAGGGCATAGACCACATGACTGTAATCGGTCATAAGAGCTGATCGACAGTGAGAAAGGTAAAGCGGTTACGATGGTATTCGATCAGGCCATCCTTCTGCATTCTGGACAGCTCGGCACACATGGCGGCACGCTGTACGCCGAGATAATCGGCCAGCTGCTGACGATTGAACGGCACGGTGAATGTGCAGCTCCTTTGTCTGCGCGCCTCTGCGGAGAGGTAGGAAAGCAGCTTGTCCCGCGTGGTGCGATGATTCATGTGCGCCAGATGCTCGACCCCGTCAGCAAGCTTTTCGGCGAGGATGAGCGTCAGATTCTGCGACAGCGCCGGGCAAAGGGGCGACAACCCGGGATTGTATAGGATTCGCAGCACATCCAGGAACAAAATGGTGCTCTCCTCGCTGGCGGTGGCCGTCAGGTTCATCGTTGCGCCGGGTAGTATAGCATAGGGAAGGCCAAAGATCGCTTCTGGAGGGAAGTCGGCGACGGTGTGCCGATTCCCCCACAGGTCATCGTGGAATGCGAGGACTGATCCGGTGAGCACGATGAAAATCCCTCGGGCAGGATCGCTGGGCCGATAGATCGTCTGGTGCTTGCTCACAGCAAGCATTCGTCCATTCATCGTCTCAATCAGAGATTGGATTTCACTGTCTGACAAATCACGAAACAGCGGAGATTGACGCAGGGTAGTCGCTATCATTGATAATTTCTTTCTCCTATTGTTCGAATTCGAACGAATATGTTGTGAGCAGTATAGTATAATGTGAATCGGATGTCAATCATTACGACACTAAAGGAGGATTGTCTATGGGTATGGGAAGAACGAGATGGGCTGCCGTGCTGGTGCTGGCACTGAGCCTCGTGCTTGTCGCGGGCGTTTCGCTTGCACAGGACGTATTTACACCGGGTGAGTATACCGCGACGGCTGCAGGCTTTGGCGGCGAGGTCACGGTGACGGTCGAGGTCAGCGGTGATTCGATCCTCTCTGTCCGAGCGGAGGGCTCGAACGAAACCGCCGGTATCGGCTCCACGGCCATCGAAAAGCTGCCCGGTACAATCGTCGAGAAGCAGACGCTTGCGGTAGATGCCGTCGCAGGGTGCACAGTCACTTCAAAGGCTGTACTGGCTGCCGCGGAGGATGCACTCCGTCAGGCTGGCGCTGAGAATACGGTAATCTTCTCTGCCCCGGCGGACGCTGTGGACGCTGCGCAGGAGGAGGAAATCGACTGCAATCTTGTGATCGTCGGCGCAGGTGCAGCGGGCCTGTCTGCTGCGCTGTCCGCACATGAAAACGGCGTCGAGGACATTCTCGTGATTGAGAAGATGCCTGCCATCGGCGGCGCGACAGCCACGGCTGGCGGCGGCATGCCCGGCTATGCAGTATCTGAGGATGCGGACGAGACGGAGGCGAACATTGAGGAGCTATTCCTGCACCTGTGCAAGATCGGCAAGTTCAGCAGCAATGCCCGCCTGACGATGATGCAGGCGCGTCTGTCCACGCCGACCATCGAATGGCTGAAGAACGAGGGTGTGGGCATCACGGGTGAGCCTGTCGAGGACGAAGCGATTGTGGATTACGGCTGTGAGGGTCGTGCCGCGACCGCAATCAATACGGTGTATCAGCAGGTGCTCGAGGAGGGCGTGCCGGTGATGCTGAACACGCGCGCGACGCATCTAATCACGGACGGAAACGCCGTGGTGGGCGTGGAGGCGATCGGCGAGAATGGACAGAAGATTACCATCCATGCCAGCAAGGTGCTGATGGCAACCGGCGGCTACGGCAACAATACGGATCTGATTACGGATCCCTCTATTCTGGATCGCGTGATTTATTACGGACCGGTGGGCGCAACGGGAGACGGCCATATCATGATGAAGGAAATTGGCGTGCCCATGTTCAATATGGACAAGGTGGCCACCAAGCACTTCGGCGTGGAGACCGAGCCGGGCTACGGCATCCACATCCATTTCGTCGTTGCACAGCTGTTCAAGAAGACCGGCTCCATCGCGGTCAACAAGGACTGCCAGCGCGTGGTCAACGAGGACGGCGATGAACTGGATATTGCGTGCGCTTCCATGTACAAGTCAGAGGATGGCCGCCTCTACATCGTGATGGATCAGGCCGGCTTCGATTTGTGCACGGACATTCTGGATCAGTACACCTTCCTCAAAAAGGACAAGGTGGCGCAGCTGCTCGAGGAGAACGGCGCGGGCGTGACCAAGTTTGTCAAGGGTGACACGCTTGCGGATGCTGCGGCGGCGATGGGTCTGGACGGTGCGAAGCTTGAAGAGACGGTTGCCGCGTACAATGCGAACGCGGCTGCGGGCAATCCCGATCAGTTCAAGCGTGCGAACACGCCGGAGATGTCCACGGATGGCCCATTCTATATCCTGCAGACCGTCGCGCGCTTTGCGACGTCTCTGGGCGGCGTCAACATCTCGGATCGCTTCGAGGTGCTGGACGTGAATGAGCAGCCAGTGCCCGGCCTGTATGCGGCTGGCGAGGTCGTCGGCAACATCGACGGCGCCTATGCGGAATACCTGGTTTGGTGCTTCGGCTCCGGCATGGAGTTCGGTAATGTAATTGGTGACTAAGGAAAAACACCTGCAGCTTTAGTCATCGACAAAAAACAAAGCCTTTTTAAGAAAAGCGAAAGTTCGACAGTTGGAGAAGCTGTTAAATGCTGTCAATGCGGCTTTCAAAACGATTTGTCCAGCAGATTGTTCTGGATGGTTTCGCTTTTGTGGGTATTCGCGATAATTTATTGGATTGCTATAGAATACTCTCAAACTCCAATGTCCAATCGTCGATTGCAGGATCTTCTTTTCCAGATGATTCAAAAGCTTGTTCTATTAGACCATATGCTCAAAATCAGAAAGCGCACCTCTGCGCGTTTCTTGAGCATGGTGAGATTGAAATCAGCAACAACCAGGTTAAAAACGCCATCCGCCCTTTTGTCATTGGCCGGAAGGGATGGCTCTTTGCCGATACGCCCTAGGGGCGGAGGCGAGTGCAATCATCTATTCGCTGATGGAAACGGCAAAAGCCAACAGCCTGCGGCTGG
>CAKTZR010000018.1 GCA_934636105.1 uncultured Clostridia bacterium | reverse complement strand
ACATAGAATCACCCCGGAATCATGATTCTTATTATATCATGTATCCGGGGTGTTTGCATACTTTTGTCGACAGGCTGAGAGGAGGGCGCTATGCCCTCCTCTTTTACGATATTCCGTTGGCTTATAGTCCGATTTCCGCCGCGCCGATAACGCCCATCCTTGCGGACAACTCGCGCGGAACGGCAATCGCGCCTTCATGCCCCAGCGCTTCCAGCACGTCGATCATCGCCTGCTGCACGGGCGCTTTGCCCGCGACATAGATGCGCGGCTCGACAATCTCCTTCGGCCTGTCCAGATCCGGGGCAACGCCGAGCGCCGCGCCGAGATTTTTGTGCAGCGGGATGACGTTATCCGGCATCGGGATTTCCTCCGGCTGATCCGGCAGAAACACTTCCATCGCCTGCACGTCGAGCGCCAGCGCTGCGCCGAGCAGATAGCTCTGCACCTCCGCAGGCGTGCGCTTGCCAAGCGTTTTCAGAATGCGCCCGGAGAACGCCGCGCGGCCCAGCCCGTTTTGGGAGCAGGCCCACGCGCCCTCCATCGCCATCCTGCTGTCATACGCCTCCGGGGAGACGAACGCCCGTTCAACCGCATCGGCCAAAATGGTGTGGTGGGTCATCGCGTCGAGCAGTTCGCCGGAGATCGAGGTCATGCAGCCGAGGATTTTGCCCTCCTCGCTCATGGCGACGAATTTATTATGCGATCCCGGCAGGATGAACATCGCGCTGGTATCCGGTTCAAGCAGCGTGAACAGACCGACGGCCTCCGTCTCCTCGCCGCGCATCATATCCATCATGCCGAAATTATCCAGATCGACCGGACCGGCAAAGTTGCGCACGCCGGGGATGAAATGAATCGGGAACGGCGCGATTTCCGGGAAGGTCTGCGTGCGCATCGCGTCATGCAGGTCGCCCACCGACGCGGGCGCAGGCACATGCGGGATTTCGAGCAGCCCCATATCGCTGGTAATCATGCCGTAAGCGACGCATTTCTTCACGTCGCCCGCGCTCAAGCCATTTCGGGTGAGCAGCCGGTCGATGCAGGTCTTGAGCGTCGTTTTCAGATAATCGTTATTTCCGTCAACCGCCGTATGGCGAACGCCGCCGTCCTCCTTCACTGCGTCAACGGGTTTTTGCTTTTCATCCAGCAGCGTCACGCGCAGGTTGGTCGTGCCGCCGTCAATCACCAGAAACATAGGCTTCCTTTCTTGGGGCGCTGCCCCAAACCCCGGCAGGAACCTGAGGTTCCTGCACCTCCCATTTCGCTTCGCGACGGATAAAGCAAACAGATTTCAAAATGCGTTGCAAGGGCGCGCACAGCGCGTCCGCACATATTCCCGCGCGGCGGATTTACGCGTGCTTTGCGCTCCAATCCGCAATCGCGTCGGCAAACTGCTGTGCGCGCGCCTGAATCGCGGCGAAATCGCCGGATTTCACAGCGTCGGCAAGCACGAGCTGGCCGCCCACGCCGAAGCCGCAGACGCCCGCGTCGAGAAACTCCGCAACGTTTTCGGGTTTCACGCCGCCGACGGCGGACATATCGATATACGAAAGCGGCCCGCGGACAGCCTTGATATAGCTCACGCCGAGCGTGCCCGCCGGGAACAGTTTCACGATATCCGCGCCCGCGCCGTGCGCCGCGACGATCTCCGTCGGAGTCAGCGCGCCGGGCATGGAAACCATGCCGAGCTGGCGGGTGCGGCGGATCACACCGTAATCGACGTTCGGGGAGATGACGAGACAAGCGCCCGCGTCGCAGGCTGCTTCAACCTCCTGCACGGTCAGCGCCGTTCCGCAGCCGACGAGCACGCGATCACCGTATTTTTCCACCGTATGGCGGATTTTTTCGGCGTTTTCCTTCACGCAGTCCGCGCCGTCGTGGTCGAACGTAAATTCCAGCGCGCGCACGCCGCCCGCGATCAGCGCCTCCACCACGCCGTCGAGTTTTTCCATCGGCACATGGCGCAGGATGGCGATGAGCTTCGCCGCCTTGATCTGCGTCAGCGCTTCATGATGCGACAACATGTCTTTTCCTCCCGCTTAGGCGCACAGGGCGAGGATGGCATACGCATAGATGCGCGCGGCCTTGACGAAGTTCGCCACGTCGATGCTCTCGTTCGCCTGATGCTCCAGCTCCAACTCGCCCGGGAACAGCATGCCGTAGGCCACGCCTTCCTTGAGATGGCGCGCATACGTGCCGCCGCCGATGGCATACGGCTTCGCCTGCTCGCCGGTGATGGTGTTATACACATCCATCAGCTTGGTGACCAGCTCGCTGGATTCCGGCACATGGTGCGGCTTGCTCGGGTGAATCGGCTCAAGCGTATAACCGGCGGGCGCAAGGCGGCGCTGCACGGTCTCGCCGATGGTCTCCGGGTTGAAGAACACCGGGTAGCGGCAGTCGAAGGTCACATCGATCTTGCCCGCCTTGGCAAAGAGCAGGCCGAGGTTGATGGTCAGCGCGCCGGAAACCTTGTCGCTGCCCGCAATGCCCAGATCCTCGCCCGCGGACTCGCGGCCCGCCGCTTCATCCAGCAGCGCAATCGGCGCGCCGCCGATGCCCAGCTTGGCCAGCACATGCACGAGCATCTTCGCGGCGTTCTTGCCCTTCTCCGGGAAGGACGCGTGCGCGGAAACGCCGCTCACGGTCAGACGGGTGTTGCCGTCCACCAGCTCGCTCTCCAGCGCGCAGTCCTCGTCCTCCACGTCAAACGCCTCCGCCGCGGCTTCGCGCCAGTCGCCCGCGATCACGGCGACGGCCTGATTCGGCACGACGTTGACGCGCGTGCCGGAAGCGATTTCAATCAGCCGTGCGTCGTCAAACGCGGCATGCAGCGCCAGCTTGACGCTGCCCTTTTCGGTATTGATGAGCGGGAAATTTGCATCCGGGGAGAAGCCCATATCCGGCAAGCCGATCTTCTGCTCGTAATAGTTGAGGTCCTGCATGCCGCATTCCTCATCGCAGCCGAGAATCAGGCGGCAGCGGCGGCGGAGCGGGATGCCCGCGTTCAGAATCGCTTTCATCGCGAACACGGCGGCCACGCCCGGGCCCTTATCGTCGCTCGTGCCGCGGCCAATCATGCGGCCATTGACGATTTCCGCGCCGTAAGGATCGTAATCCCAGCCCTCGCCCTCCGGCACAACGTCCAGATGGCTCAGCACGGCGATCACCTCGTCCCCCTCGCCGATTTCCGTGTCGCAGCAATAGCCGTCCACGTCGCGCGGCTCCATGCCCAGGCGCTTCAAATCCGCCATCGCGGTATCCAGCGCGCGGCGCACGTCCGCGCCGAAGGGCGCGTTATCGGCGCTGCGCTCCGCGCGCACGCTCGGCACACGGATCCAGCGCTGAAGCGTTTCGATCATGTCGCCCTCAAGGGCTTTCAGCTCAGCGTCCAGTTTCTCATTGTATTGCATGTTTGTATATCTCCTTTCAATATCATCTTATCGAACATATTTTGTAAAATCTCTTTCGGACGACCAATGGTCGCCCCTACATTTTTACGGGTGCTATCCCCTTGTAGGGACGCGCATTGCGCGTCCGCCGATTTTATACAAAGCACTTTAATTTAAAACGGTTTTCAGGTGCTCCAGCGCCGCTTCCAGCTGCGCGCGCGGACAGCCGATGTTCAGCCGAATGAAGCCGCGCCCGCTCTCGCCGAAGAACAGACCGTCGTTCACCTTCACATGCGCTTCAAAAATGCGGCGCATCAGCTCCTCCTGCTCAAGCCCCAGCGCGCGGCAGTCCAGCCACATCAGATAGGTCGCCTCCAGCGGCGTGACGACAACCTTCGGGAAGTTGTCCTTCGCATAGGCCATGACGAAATCGCGGTTCTCCATCAGATAAGCCTTCAAGCCGGAAAGCCACGCGTCGCAGTCCGTGTAGGCCGCGCGCGTCGCCGCCAGGGCAAACACGTTGCCGCTCGTCACGCCGCAGGCCACGGATTCCTTTGCAATCGCTTCGCGCATCTTCTCGTTTTTGCAGACCAGAGAAGCCTGCTGCAAACCCGCAACGTTGAACGTCTTGCTCGCCGCGCAGAGCATCACTGCCAGCTCGTCCGCATGCTCCATCGTCAGAACGCTGTGATGTGCGTTCGGCGCGAAGACAAAATCCGCGTGAATTTCGTCGCAGACCAGCGGCACACCATATTTATAGCACAAGTTGACCACGCCCGCAAGTTCTTCCTTTGTCCACGCGCGCCCGCAGGGGTTGTGCGGCGAGCAGAACATGACCAGCTTCGCTTCGCGGGAAGCCAGCTTGCCTTCCGCGTCGGCAAGGTTCAGCGTGTAATGGCCCTGCGCGTCGCGGATCATCGGGCTTTCCACAATTTTGCGGCCGCCCTCCTGAATGGACGCGTAGAACGGGCCGTAAACCGGCGTAAAAATCAGCACGCCGTCGCCCGGTTCGGTCAGCGCGCGCACGCAGATGCGCAGCTCGGAAACGACGCAAGGCCCCATCAGCACATCCTTCGGTTCAAAGCTGACCCCGTGGTGACGCTTCCAGTAGTCGCAGAGCGGACGCGCATCCTGCTCGCCGGCCATTGTGTAGCCCCACGTCTGCTGATCGACGACCTTTTGAACGGCCTCGCGAATGGCAGGCGCAGAGCGGAAATCCATATCCGCCACCCACATGGGCACCATATCCGGATCGTGGTGCTCCTCCAGCATGCCGTCCCATTTCACGCAGTCCGTGTGACGGCGCTCCAGTCCGGCGTCAAAAAAAGCCTTGTCAAACTCCATGGTTGATTCCTCCTTTATCCTTCGAAACCGCCAGCATCAGCGGTAAAAGG
This sequence comes from uncultured Clostridia bacterium, assembly GCA_934636105.1. Classification (GTDB taxonomy): domain Bacteria; phylum Bacillota; class Clostridia; order Christensenellales; family Aristaeellaceae; genus Ventricola. The sequence continues at coordinate 64,110 of CAKTZR010000018.1, read as the reverse complement.
CACACAAACGGATAGACGTATCGCCCCTGCACCACCGGGCCGAGCAGATACGTTCCCCAAAGCAGGACGGGCAGCAGCAGCGCCGCAAAGCGCTTCCAGTCGCCCGCATACATCGTGCGAAGCACGCACAGCCCCATCAGCCAGACGACCAGCCCGGCGTTCAACACCCAGCGAAGCGCCGGAATTTCCGCCGCGCCCGTTTTCCAGATGTGCTCGTCCAGCCATGCGCGGATCGAATCAAAGCGCGAGGGATGCACAATCGGCGGCTGGGTATACAGTGCGGTCAGCACCCCGCCATACGAGCCGGAATCGATGTATTCCGGCGTGACCCGGTAGGTCGTCGTCGGATATAAAAACGGAAGCATCAAATCCAGAAACGCATCCAGATAAATGTTCGGGCACTTTTTCCCGATGGAAAGCCACAGCTTCGCCGCCCCGGCGGGATCGGCTTCAAACGCATCGTTGTTGAAGCACCACTTCACCGGGTCGGCCAGCGTCGGATCATAGCGTTCATAGCCGCGGTCGCGAAAATACACATCCAGCGTCTGCTGCTCCTCCTCGGTGAAAACCTCCGGCGCAAGTTGATGCGCACGGGAAAGCTGCTGCATCGGCACGGAAAACATCTCGCGGATGTTGCCCTTTTCGGCCTGCATCGCCATCGCCAAGCCCTGATTGGCGGCCACGCTCACCGCGGCGGCCAGCAGCGCATAGCAGGCGATTCTGCGAACGCCCTTCCCGAAAATCAGCAGCAGCGCCGCCCAAACCAGCATCGCGTAAATCATGTTGTTGCGCAGCAGGCAGGCCAGCGTGCCGCTGACAATGAGCGCCAGCAGTCGCGGCCGGGTCAGCGTTCCCGCGCGCTGAAACTCCAGCGTCAGCGCGAAAAACACCGTCAGGAATCCGGAAAACAACACGTCCTTTGTGCAGGTGCTCGCAAAAATCATGTGATACGGCCAGATGGCGAACGCCGCTGTGCAAATCCGCGCCGCGCGGCGGGAACAGCTTCGGGCCAGCGACGCGCAGGCCAGCGCAAAGCACCCGGCCATCACCGCCATTTGAAGCACACTGTATACCGCCGCGCACTGCTCCAGCGTTTGCAGTTTGCCGAACAGCGACAGGCACGCGCCCAAAAACAGCGTGTGCGCCAGTGGATGAAACTGCGTATAGGCGTGATTCACCACCTGTTCCGCCTGCACCTGCGTATCATACGCGAACGTTCCCGGATAATAAATCAGAAAAATCGGCACATAGCAGGCAAAAATCAGCAGAAACGCAAGCCACGTCCGAAAGGGCTTCGCCTGCTCCTCCGCTTGGCTTAAACGCTTGGGCAGAGCGCAGCGCATCAGCGCCGCCAGCACGGCAAACGCCACGCAAAAGGCAGGCAGAAAACGCGCCAGCGTCCGGCCGGGCTGCGTCGCACCGTATCGCTCCATCTGCGTCCCCAGCGCAAACAGCAGCGCATAGACCGCCGCGCCGAGCGTCAGCACAAGCAGCCTTCTTATTCTCTCTTTTTTCGGCATGTCCGTCATGCGCTGACCTCTCTTTTTCTCATCTTTTCGTATTTGCAGGCACAGCCAAAAGCAGCGGCAGCAGGCACACAAACGGATAGAGATAGCGCCCCTGCATCACCGGGCCGAGCAGATACGTTCCCCAAAGCAAAACCGGCAGAAGCAGCACCGCAAAGCGCGCCCAATCGCCCCGGCGCATCGCAAAAAGCACCGACAGCAGCATCAGCCATATGACAACGCCCGCATTGAACACCCAGCGAAGCACCGGAATATCCCGCGCGCCGGTCGCCCAAACGTTTGCGTCCAGCCACGTCCGAAGGGCTTCAAAGCGCCCCGGCTGCACAATGTCCGGCGCGCCGAAAGGCATGGTCAGCGCGCCTTTCTGCACCCCGGTTTCGATATACGGCGCGGTGCCCTGATAGCGCTGATAGGGATACAAAAACGGCAGCGCAGTGTTCAAAAACGCGTCCAGATAAATCTGCGGGCACTGCGCGCCGATCCGCTTCCAGAGCGCAAAAAACGCCGCTTTGTCCTCCAGAAAAACATCCGTCGCAAACTTGTTCTTCGCCGGATCGGAAAGCGTCGGATCATAGCGCGTATACGCCTGATCCTCGAAAAAAACATCCATTTCCACCCTGTCCGACTCGGTGAAGCACTCTGGCGCGAGCTGATAGGCGCGGCAGAGCTGCTGAATCGGCACGCTGAGCATCTCCTTCGCGTCGCCGCCTTCGGCCTGCATCAGCGCCGCCAAGCCCTGATTCACGCCCACGCCCAGCACCGCCGCCAGCAGCGCCAGACAGGCCGCGCGGCGCGTTCTGCGTCCGAAAAACAGCAGCAGCGCGACCCAAGCCGCCATTGCATAAATCATGTTGTTGCGCAGCAGACAGGCCATCAGGCCCGCGAAAACCGCCATCACGGCACGTCCGCGCGTCAGACCGCCGGAATGGATAAACTCCAGCATATACGCCGCAAACAGCGCGAAAAACGCGCCAAACATCACATCTTTGACAAAGCTGCTGGCGAAAATCCAATGATACGGGCAGAGCGCGAAGAACGCCGTCGCCAGACGCGCGGCGCGGCGGGAGCAGGCGCGCGAAATCGAAGCGGCAGTCAGCGCAAAGCACATCGAAACGACCAGCATCTGAATCCCACTGAGCAGCAGCGCGCACTTTTCAAACGATTGCAGCACGGCATACGCATCCAGACACAGTTTGAGAAACAGCGTATGCGCCAACGGATGAAACTGCGTATACCGCCCTGTTGCAATCTGGTACACCTGATAGGTCACGTCGTATTGGAACGAACCGGGATATTCGATCAGCAGCATCGGCGTATAGCAGGCCAAAAACAGTGCAAACGCGCCAAGCGTACAAAAGGGCTTTTTCTCCCCGCGCGGGACGCAGACCATTTTGGGCATGAGCTTTTCCAGCAGAAGCGCCAGCACAACCAGCGCGACCGGAAACGCAAGGCCAAAGCGCACGAGCGTCGTGCTCCATGCCGTCGCGCCGGTCTGCTCGATCTGCGAACAAAGCGCGGTCAGCAGCACATAGCCCAGCGCGCCGACGATCAGCACGGCTCGTCTCCTGCCCCAGCTCTCCTTCACACTCTGCATTCGATCACCCAATAGCCGCCGTCGCGCTCAATCGTTTCGGCGCTTGCGTATAATTCCTTGAGATACTTGAGCGCACTCGGCGCGCCCTGCTGCTTACGGATGACGAGAATCAATCTGCCGCCGGGGGCCAGATGGGCCTTGGCGTCGGCGAACATCTGATAAATGACGGCCTTGCCCGCGCGAATCGGCGGGTTGGTGATGACCGCGTCAAACGTTCCTTCGATATTCGCAAAGCCGTCGGAGAGGACGGCCTTTGCCTGCATGCCGTTTTTCTGCACGTTACGGATGGCGAGGTCGAGCGCACGCTCGTTCACGTCGGCCATGGTCACCTCCAGCGCCGGGAAGCGGGCAAGCGTCATGACGGTCATTGCGCCCCAGCCGCAGCCCATATCGAGCACGCGCCCATGCAGTTCGGGCAGGCTCTTACAGAGGATTTCGCTGCCGGGATCAACATGCTGCTTGGAGAACACGCCCGCGTCGGTTTCAAACGCCAGCGTTTTTCCCATGAACACGCTGGTGAAATGGCGATCCTCATGCTCGCTGGTCGGGGCATTGGTATAATAATATTCAGGCATAAAAAGCTCCTTTCGGGGGACGGCTTGGGGCTTTGCCCCAAACCCCACCAAGAACCTGAGGTTCTTGGATTTCCCTCCTTTTGATTGCTTCGCAATCAAATTTAATTAAAATATTTTACTGCTTAAAACCGTTGCAGGAGCGCGTCCGTCATTTGATAACGTCCTATTCCATCTCAAGTCTGGCAACTTCTTCCTGTGTCAGCTCCCTCCACTCGCCGGGCTGCAAAGCGGGATCGAGCGCCAGCGCGCCGATGGCCATGCGTTTGAGGTAGACGACGTGCTTTCCTCTTGCGGCGAACATGCGCTTAACCTGATGGTATTTGCCCTCGGTCACGCGGATATAAGCCGCATCGGCTCCATCCCGTTCGATTTTGGCGGGCCGCGCGTCGAACTCACCGTCTGCGTCGCGGATATGAAGGCCCGCTTCGAGCGCGGCAACGTCTGCATCGGTCAGCTCGCCGTCGAGCCGCGCATAATAGACCTTGCCGACCTCATGCTTGGGCGAAATGATGCGGTGCGCGAGCTGACCGTCGGAGGTGATAATCAGCAGGCCCTCGGTATCCTTATCCAGCCGCCCGGCGGGCATCGCGCCCATCGCGGCATACATCGGCGGCAGCAAATCCATCACGGTTTTCTGCTTTTTGTCCCGCGCGGCGGTCAGCACGCCGGAGGGCTTATTGAGCATCACGTGGCGGACGGCCTGATAATGCAGCGCGCGCCCATCCAGACGAATATCGCTCGTTTCGCCGCAGACCTGCAGCCCCGCGTCCTTCGCGGTCTGCCCATCCACGCTCACGCGCCCGGCGCGCACCATCGCTTTGATTTCGCTCCTCGTACCCTCGCCGAGCAGCGCAAGCAGTTTGTCAAGCCGTATCTTTTCGCTCAAATTTTCGTCCTCCAAAGCCTTCTCGTTTCATGTGCTTTCCATTATACAGCACGGCAGGCGGTTTTGCAATCTTGCAGCGCGCTTGGCGAATTTTTGTCAACGCCCGTATTGGGTCGAGCCTTGTCTTGCGTCCGCGCATGCGGGACACAATCCGCCCGGATGGACGTGATGTGTTCAAAAACTGTCCGGTTTCCGGGGTGCGTCATGGAAACATCACATGAATTTGCTTTTCCTTTTGCACAGATTATGATATAATGCAGCTAAGCGGAAATGCGCGCGGGGATGAAGAACGCGCCCTTTCCAATGCGCCATCGGCAAGATTAACCCAATATCACAGGAGTGTGTTCACAATGAGGAAGAAGCAATGCGTTGCCATGCTGCTCGCGGGCGGCCAAGGCAGCCGTCTGGGCATCCTGACCAAGGATGTCGCCAAGCCGGCAGTTCCCTACGGCGGAAAATATCGCATCATCGATTTTCCGCTCTCCAACTGCACCAATTCGGGCATCGACGTGGTCGGCGTTTTGACGCAGTATCGTCCGCTGGAGCTGAACGCCTACATCGGCTCCGGTTCGCCGTGGGACCTTGACCTTTCTAACGGCGGCGTTTACGTTCTGCCGCCGTATCAGACCGGCAAGACCGGCGAATGGTACAAGGGCACGGCCAACGCCATCTATCAGAACATCCCCTTCATCGCCCAGTGGGACCCGGAATACGTGCTGGTGCTCTCCGGCGACCATATCTATAAAATGGATTACAACGCGATGCTGCGCGAGCACATCAAAAACGGCGCAGATTTGACCATCGCCGTGCGCGAAGTGCCGTGGGAGGAAGCGCCGCGCTTCGGCATCCTCAACACGGACGAGAACAACCGCATCACCGAGTTCGAGGAGAAGCCTGCCCAGCCCAAGAGCAACAAGGCCTCCATGGGCGTTTACATCTTCTCCTGGAGCAAGATGCGCAAATATCTGGAGCTGGACGAGGCCAACCCGAACAGCGACAACGACTTCGGCAAAAACATCATCCCGGCGATGCTCGAAGCCGGGGAGAACCTGTATACCTACACGTTTGACGGCTACTGGAAGGACGTGGGCACCATTGAATCCCTCTGGGAAGCGAACATGGACCTGCTCGAAATGCCCATGCCGATCGATCTGTACGACAAGCGCTGGCGCATCTATGCCCGTAACCCGGGCATGCCGCCGCACTACATCGCCGACGGCGCGAAGGTCGTCAACTGCCTGATTACCGAGGGCTGCGAGGTCAAGGGCGTCATCAATCACTCCGTGCTCTTTGCGGGCGTGACGGTTGAAACCGGCGCGGAGATCACCGACGCGGTCATCATGCCGGGCGCGGTCATCGAGCGCGGCGCGGTCGTCCGCCGTGCGATCGTCGCGGAAAACGCGCACATCTGCGCGGGCGCGGTCGTCGGCGAGGAGACCGGCAAGATCGCCGTCGTCGGCCACAACGCCGTCATCCCTGCGGGGGAAAAGGTTGCCGCTGGCGCGCAGGTTGACGCCGACGCGCAGCAGTAAGGAGGGCACCCACAATGAAAGATGTCATGGGTTTGATTTTTACCGGTGAAAACGATATTCATCTCGGCGAGCTGACCAGCCTGCGCGCGGTTGCCGCCCTTCCGATCGCGGGCCGTTACCGCGTGATCGACTTCCAGCTTTCCTCGATGGTTCACAGCGGCATCAAGAACGTCGGCGTGATTACCCAGAAGAATTATTCTTCGCTGATGGATCACATCGGTTCCGGCCGCGAGTGGGACCTGCACGGCAAGCAGGGCCTTGTGATGCTGCCGCCGTTCCTGACCCGCGAGAACATGGGCGTTTATTCCGGTCTGCTGGATGCGCTCAAGTCCAACAGCACCTACCTGCGCCTCTCCCGTCAGGAATACATCGTGCTGACCAACAGCCACACGATCTATAATATGGATTACACCGACGCGCTCAAGTATCACATGGAAAAGGGCGCGGATGTGACCGTGCTCTATGCCCACGGCGCAAAGGCCGTCGGCACAGAGGGCGAAAACGATACGTTCCTCTCCGTCGATGAGGAGGGCAAGGTCACGGGCATGGAGATCGGTTCTTCCGTGCCGACGCGCGACTGTGCGTCCCTCAAGGTCTACATCACCAAGCGCGAGCTGCTGCGCCAGCTGGTTGAGCAGGCGGCCGCCAACGGCATGCACGACTTTGACCGCGACATCCTCCAGCGCAACATCAACGACGGCAACCTGAAGGTTTACGGCTATGAATACAAGGGGCTGGCCTGCCAGATCGACTCCATCCAGTCCTATTTCAATTTCAACATGTCGCTCCTGAACAGCGACGTGCGCCGCCAGCTGTTCCCGAAGGATCGTCCGGTGTATACCAAGGTTCGTGACGACCTGCCCGCCCGCTATGTGGACGAGTGCGAATGCTCCAACTCCCTGATTGCCAACGGCTGCATCATCGAGGGCACAGTCATCAACTCCGTCCTCTTCCGCGGCGTGAAGGTCGCCAAGGGCGCGGTTGTCAAGAACTCCATCGTCATGCAGGATGCGCAGATTCAGGAAGGTGCGGAGATCGACCACTGCATTCTCGACAAGCAGAGCGTCATCCGCCGCAACGGCCGCCTGATCGCGCCCGCCGCTTATCCGATTGTCATCGCCAAGAACGTTGTGATTTAAGTCAAAGCGGGGGCTGTTCATGCGTGGACGGTTCCCGCCTTTTTCCAATTTGACCCAATAAACGAGGAGGAATCCACATGAAGATTCTCTTTGCGGCATCCGAATGCGTACCGTTTATCAAGACCGGCGGTCTGGCCGACGTGGTGGGCGCGCTTTCCCCCGTGCTCAAGGCGCAGGGCCACGACGTGCGCGTCATTCTGCCGCTGTACGCCGCCATCCCGGAGCAGTATGTCAGCCAGATGAAGCTCGAATGCGAGTTTGAGGTTGAGCTTTGCTGGCGCCGCCAATACTGCGGCATCAAGAGCCTTGAATATCAGGGCGTGACCTTCTATTTCGTGGATAACCAGTATTACTTCGGCCGCTCCTATATCTACGGTCTGGGCGGCGACGAATACGAGCGCTTCGGCTTCTTCGACCGCGCAGTGATCGACGCGCTGGTGCATCTGGATTTCAAGCCCGACGTCATCCACTGCCACGACTGGCAGACCGGCATGATTCCGGCGCTGCTCAAGATTCAGTATGCGCAGTTCCCGTTCTATCAGGATATGAAGACGGTCTACACCATCCACAACCTCCAGTATCAGGGCGTTTTCCCGATCAAGGCGGTTCAGGATACGCTCGGCCTGGGCGACAGCCTGTTCACCTCGGACAAGCTGGAATGCTACGGCTGTGCGAACTACATGAAGGCCGGTCTGGTTTACGCCGACGAGCTGACCACCGTTTCGCCGAGCTATGCGGATGAGATTCAGACTGCGTTCTACGGCGAGCGTCTGGACGGTCTCCTCCGCGCGCGCAAGGATCAGCTGGTGGGTATTCTCAACGGCATCGACGTGAACGACTACGATCCGTCGAAGGACCCGCAGATTTACGCGAATTATGATCCGTATCACCTCGGCGGCAAGGAAACCTGTAAGGCGGAGCTGCAAAAGGAACTCGGCCTGACCGTCGATCCGACCGTGCCGCTGGTGGGCATCATCTCCCGCCTGTCCAATCAGAAAGGCTTCGACCTCATCGAGTGCGTCATCCGCGAACTGATGGCAACCGGCATTCAGCTCGTCGTGCTCGGCATGGGCGAAGCGAAATACACCAACCTGTTCTCCTGGGCGGAGAGCGAATATCCGGGCCGTCTGGCCGCGCGCTTTGCGATGAATCACCAGCTGGCGCACCGCATCTACGCGGGCAGCGATATGTTCCTCATGCCCAGCCAGTTCGAGCCGTGCGGCCTGTCCCAGATGATCGCGATGCGCTATGGCTCCGTGCCGGTCGCGCGCGAGACGGGCGGCCTGCGCGATACCGTGCTCTCTTACAACAAGTTCACCGACGAGGGCAACGGCTTCACCTTCTTCAACTATAATGCGCATGACATGCTGCACACCGTGCGCCGCGCCGTGCATTATTATCAGAACAACCGCGAGGTGTGGTATCGCCTGATCGTGCGCGGCATGACCGGCGATTACAGCTGGTATTCCTCCGCCAGCAAGTATCTGGCGCTGTATGAGGAGCTGACCAAGCCCGCGACGGCGTTCTCGCTCGCCGAGGAGAAGCCCGAAAACCCTAAGCCTGCCCCGGCTCCACAGGCAGAAGCCGGGGATGTGAAGGAAGAAGCGCCGAAGGCCGAGGAGAAGCCCAAGGCCAAGCGCGGCCGCAAGCCCAAGGCCGAAGCCGTCGCTGAGGTGAAGGAAGAACCCAAGGCCGAGGAGAAGCCCAAGGCCAAGCGCACTCCCCGCAAAAAAGCCGAAGCGCCCGCCGAGGTGGAGGAAGAACCCAAGGCCGAGGAGAAGCCCAAGGCCAAGCGCGCTCCCCGTAAAAAAGCCGAAGCGCCCGCCGAGGTGAAGGAGGAACCCAAAGCCGAGGAAAAGCCCAAGGCCAAGCGTGGCCGCAAGCCCAAGGTTGAAGCCGCCGCCGAGGTCAAGGAAGAACCCAAGGCCGAGGAAAAGCCTAAAGCCAAGCGCGCCCCGCGCAAGAAGGCCGAACCGAAGGTCGAAGCGCCTGCCGAAGAAGCCCCCAAGGCTGAATAATCCATCGTTTTCCCCGATGCAGCATCACCCCTGCATCGGGGTTTTTGTTTGCCGCTATTGATTCTTTTGTGCAATTCGGCTACAATAGATTGACAATGAGATTGATCTTAAAACTAAGGGAGTACGCGCATGACCATCCTTCGAAAATATGCCGCGCCGCTGGCGGGCTTCTGCTGCCTGCTGCTGGCCTTTGCCGCGCCTTATCTGATCCCCATCAATCCGGACAGCGCCGTTTTTCGTTCCGGCACGCTGGGGCTGCTGCTCGTTCTCGCCTGCCTGTATCCTGTCTGCCAGGCCTTTCGGCAGGCCAGTCAGCGGCAGCTTGTCTGCGGCTGGGGCTTTGCGCTGCTCTTTGCCGCCGCGCTGGGGCTTGGCTCGGAGCTGTTCGTCTATAACGGCCTGCTTACCGGTCTGGGCAGCCTGCTTCGGCGCGCCGCCGTGCCGTTGATGGCCGCGCCAGCGCTGGGCGCAGTAACCACGCGGCTGTTTAACGCAAAGCCTGCCGAAAAAAAGGCGCTGCATATTCCCCTGTGGGGCTATGCGCTGGTGATTCTGCTGGGCTGGCTTCCGGTTTGGCTCGCGTTTTTCCCCGGAATGGTCAACTACGATTTTCCCGCGCAGTATCAGCAGCATATTGATCACGCCTATTCCACGCTGCATCCGCTGCTGCACAGCGCTTTGAGCAACGGCCTGATGGCGTTGGGTGAAGCGTTCTCCTCCCCCACGTCCGGCCTGCTGCTCAACACCGTTTTGCAGATGCTCGTCTTTGCGTTTGCGCTGGCATATACCTGCGCATTCGTCCAAAAGCGCGGCGCGCCCACGTGGATGCTCCTGCTGATGACCGCCGCTTACGCGCTGCTCCCCATCTTTTCAACGATGGCACTTTCCACCTGTAAGGACACGCTTTTTTCCGCCGCGCTGCTGGTGCTCTCGCTGCAATCCTTCGCGCTTTTGGAGGATTCCGAAGCCTTCTTCCGAAAGAAAGCGAATCTCTTTCTCTATGCGCTTTGCGGCGTTGGCACGACGCTGCTGCGCAACAATGGGCTTTTCGCTTTTGCGCTGCTGATTCCTTCGATGCTCATCGCCGCAAAGGGATTTCGCAGACAGACGGCGCTGTTATTCGCCGCCTGCCTGTGCGCGGCGGGGCTGGTGAACGGCGGCCTGACGCTCCTGCTGCACCCCAGCAGCGAAAACACATCCTTCCAGCTGTACAGCATCCCCGCCCAGCAGCTTGTCCGCGCCTATAACAGCGGCCGAATGAGCGAGGAGGACAAGGCCGAAATCCGCTCGTGGTATGTTTCGGATGAGGGCCTGGTCGTTCATCCGCATCTGGCCGACCCGGCCAAGGGCTATCTGGATCGCGACCGCATTGAACGCGAAGGGGACGCGTTCCTCGCCCTGTGGCGAAAACACGCCAAAGCCTACGCGCACGAATATCTTGAAGCTTTCCTGATGCTGAACCTCGGTTCGTGGTATCCCGACGACTTGAGCCATTCGACCATCTACCCGGATGTCTCCTACAACGACAAGGGCTATTTGCAGCTGCAGGAAGTCGATATGACCGAATACAGCATTGAAACGACATGCTATCTGCCTGCCGTCCGCGATCTGATGGAAAAAATCTGCCGCCGCAACAGCTATCAAAGCGATCCGGTTATCTCCGTGCTCTTTGCCGTCGCTACGCCCTTCTGGCTGATTCTTCTGGCCTGCGTCAAGCTCATCAGCGACAGGCGCGCACGCCTGCTCCCCTGTGCGCTGGGTGTGCTGGGCATTTGGCTGGGCTATCTGTTCGGCCCCTGCACCCTGCCGCGCTATGCGCTCCCGCTGTTCTGTCTCGCGCCCGCGCTGCTGGCGGCGGCATTCAGCCAACGGGGCAGCGATGGGGCGCTGCCCCACACCCCGCCAAGAACCTGAGGTTCTTGGATTTCCCACTTTTTCATCATGGAATTGAGGTCACATTCTATGAAGCTTTTTCAAAAATACGCATCGCTTTGGACCGTCCTTTTCGCGCTGATGCTGGCGGTTGCCGCGCCGTATCTGGTTCCCATCAATCCAGACAGCGCGGTTTTCCGTTCGGCCGTTCTGCCGCTGATTCTGATTCTCGCGACGTTTTTCCCCGTTTGTCACGCGCTGCAAACACATGGTCTCCGCGAATGGGGCTTTGCGCTGGCGTTCGGCCTGATTTTCGCCGTCTGCCTGAGCTTGGGCAGCGAGCTTATCGTTTATGACGGCCTGCTTTCCGGCAAAGGTGCGCTTTTGCGCCGCTTGGCCGTTCCCATTCTGACCGCGCCGACGCTTGGCGCGCTGTTTTCCTACGCGTTTTCCTTTTCAGCGCCCCAAACGGAAAAAAGAGGAAAAATGTCCGGCTGGGCGTTCTTTCTGCTGTTAGCTGCCTGCTATCTGCTGGTGTTCCTCGCGTTTTATCCCGGCGTTATCGCTTATGATTTTGAACACGAAATCCGCCAGTTCACGATCGGCGAATTTGAAGCGGCGCACCCCGTCTTCCACACGCTTTTCCTTGGCACGCTGTATACGCTGGGCGAAAAGCTGTTCGGCTCGATGACGGCGGGCGCGGCGACGTACAGCGTCGTTCAGCTGCTTCTGCTCGCGGGGCTTTATGCTTGGGCCTGCGCCTTTGTGCAGCGCCGAACGGCCAAATGGGTTGCGCCGCTGCTGGCCTTTGGCTTTGCGCTGCTTCCCTTTCACAGCGTGATGGCGGTTTCCACCGCGAAAGACCCGCTTTTTTCCGGCCTGTGCGTGGTGCTCTGTCTCTCCCTTTGGGAAATCGCCGAAAACCCAAACGAGAATCTGCACAATCGAAAACTCTGCGCGCGTTTTGCCGTCGTCTGCACGCTGATGTGTCTGCTTCGCCACAACGCCATCGCGGCCGTCGCGCTGGGCTGTCTGGCTGTGCTGGCGCTGGGCAGACGCGCCGCCGTCGTGCTGTGCGCCGTGGCGCTGATCCCGTCCCTGGTGTTCCCGCGCGCGCTGGAAGCCTCCGTCCATGCAGCCAAAACGCCTTCCAGCGAGATGATGGCGATTCCCTGCCAGCAGCTGATGCGCACCGCCGAGCGCGCAGACGTGAGCGAGGAGGAATACGCCGAAATCAACGGCTGGTTCTCGAACGCGACCCATCGCTATCAACCGCACAACGCCGACCCGGCCAAGGGCGGCAACTTTGCCTTTGACCGCTATCAGGCCAATCCGGGAGACTTCTGGTCGCTCTATCTGAAATACGCGAAGAAGTATCCGCGCGTCTATCTGGAGGCCTTCCTCGAAAACTGCGCCGGACTTTGGAACCCGGATGACGTAAGCCATGCGCACGCACTCGGCGGCGAAATGTGGGATTACGTCTACATGAACACCGTCTATAATTACGAGGGCGTTTATCCCATCGAAGTGCAAAGCAAGCTGCCGCGGCTGCACAAGCTGCTTTTCGCCTTTACGCATCAATCGGTTCAGGAGCATTATCCCCTCCTTGCCGAGCTTTTCCGTCCCTCGATCTATGTATACGGCCTGCTTTTTACCGTACTCTATGCACGCTGCAAGCGACGTCGGCATTTCGCGCGGACGATGTGGCCGCTCTGGGGACTTTTCGCAACGCTGCTTTTTTCGGCAGGCATATTCGTTCGATATGCTTATCCGATCATGGCCGCCGTGCCGCCGCTGCTGCTGCTCACGCTGTTTTCCGATTCCAAAACCTGATTTTAACTGCCTGCCGTTTTTCGCGGCAGGTTTTTTTAATTTTCCCCTTGACAATTTCCCGTCTTCGTCGTATCATTGTATTAAGTGCTTAGCACAGCAATACATGAAAGGAGCTTGACATATGGATTGGACAATCGCCGCCGGGCGGCCTGTCTATCTCCAGCTGATTGAACAGCTGGAGCTTGCCATCATCACCGGCGAATACCCGCCGGGAGGAAAAATTCCCGGTGTGCGCGACCTTGCCGCGCAGGCGCAGGTCAACCCGAATACGATGCAGCGCGCGCTGGCCGAACTGGAGACGCGCGGCCTGCTGGAAACCCAGCGGACGGCGGGGCGAACCGTCACATCCGACACGGAAAAACTGGCGCAGGCGCGGCAGGCGCTCGCGCAAAAGCTGGTTCACGATTTTTATCATCAGGCGGCGGCGCTTGGGCTTACAAAGGCCGAAATCGCCGCGCTGCTTGAGCAGGAGGAGGGGTAATCATGGCGGCTATTTACACCGCAAATCATCTTGAAAAACGATATGGAAAGCATGTCGCCCTGCGCGACGTAAGCTTTTCGATTGAGCCGGGGAAGCTGGTCGGCCTACTCGGCCCGAACGGCGCGGGCAAATCCACGCTGATTAAATGCTCGATGGGGCTGCTCGCGCCGACTTCCGGCGAAATCACCATCGGCGGCGTAAAACCCGGCCCGGCCAGCAAGGCGATCACATCCTATCTGCCCGACCGCATGGCGCTCTCCACGAGCATGCGCGTGCGCGACGCGGTCGCGATGTACGCGGATTTCTTCACGGATTTCGACCGCACGAAGGCCCGCGACATGCTGCTGGATTTGAAGCTTGGCGACAGCCAGCGCATCGGCGCGATGAGCAAGGGCATGCAGGAAAAGATGCAGCTCTGTCTGGTCATGGCGCGCGCCGCGCGGCTGTATCTGCTCGACGAGCCGCTGGGCGGCGTCGATCCGGCGGCGCGGGATTACATTTTGAACACCATTCTGCGCAATTACAGCGAAAACGCGTCCGTCGTGCTCTCCACCCATCTGATTGGGGATATTGAACGCGTGCTGGACGAGGTGCTGATGCTCAAGGATAACACGGTTTTCCTGCATCAGAGTGTGGATGAGCTGCGCGAGGAACACGGATGCAGCGTGGATGAATATTTCAGGGAGGTGTTTCGGGCATGATTCGCAAACTGCTCAAAGTTGAATTTCGGGAGGCGCTTTCCTCCATGCTCCCCGTTGGCGCGGGCCTGGTCGTTTTGAGCGCGCTGATGGCGCTGACCTCCGCGCTCACCGGGCGGCTCGGCCTCAATTCCGGCCGTTTCGACTGGTTGAATGCCTTGCTGGCGTTCGCGACGGGCATTTGCTTCATCGCGGTGCTGGTGGTCTGCTTTGCCGAAAACGTCAGCCGCTTTTTCCGCATGCTTGGTGAGCGAGGCTACATCCAGCTGACCCTGCCTGTGACGATGGGGCAGCACATCGCGGCCAAGCTGATTGCCGCCGTCGCAACGACGCTGCTGACCTTCGTTTTTCTGGCCGCATGCGTCTTCCTGATGTCCCTGCCGACCAGCGTAAACGCGGTTGTCGTTTCCATTCGCGAGGTATGCAGCGTGGTTCGCAGTCTCGGCTTGTTCGCGTGCCTGCTGATTCTGCTGTTTACCGTGCTGGGCATCGCGATGGCCTATCTGCACACGTATCTTTCCAGCGCCATCGGCAGTCTGTTCACCCCGCACCGCAAGCTGGCGAGCATCATTGCATTCTTCGCGCTGCAATTCCTCGCGCAGATTCTGTTCATGCTGGTCATTTACTTCGCCGCAATGCACATGCAGACCTTCATTGACGCTCTCAGCCGCTTTGCCCTTAACCTGCTCAGCAGCCCGAACGGCGAATTGAAAGCGATTTATGGTTCGCTGGTCGGCGTTTCGGCGGTTGAAGCCGTCATCGACGCGGCGCTCTGGCTGATTACGCAGACGATTCTCACCAAGAAACTGAATTTGCCGTAAGTTTTACGCCTTCCGTCACGACTTCGTCGTGCCACCTCCCTCA
Source organism: uncultured Clostridia bacterium (assembly GCA_934636105.1). GTDB lineage: Bacteria > Bacillota > Clostridia > Christensenellales > Aristaeellaceae > Ventricola. Next base: position 49,092 of record CAKTZR010000018.1, on the reverse strand, counting down.
AAGAGGGAGGCTCTTTTCAAAGCTTCCCATATAAGCAAAAATAACGGTATATAAAAAACTTCGAGACACACGCACAATCTCGAAGTTTTTTTATTCGGGAAATCCAAGAACCTCAGGTTCTTGGCAGGGCTTGGGACAGCGTCCCAACGTTCCCCTTACAGATCGTCCGAACTCACGCCGCCGCCATAGCGCTTGAGCACGTATTCCCCGTTCTCGTCCTTTTCATAATCAAAGCCGTAGTCGCCGTTCTTGCCGTTCAATTCATAGCTGATGGTCACGATCACGCGGTCGGCTTTCGTATTCTTGCAGGCCACGCCCGTTTCCTTAACCGTCGCATCCGGAAACGCTTCGGTGAACAGGCTGACCGCCTTTTCCCGCACAACGGGCACAAAGCTCCAATCGATGTCCCCGCCGTTGTTCTGCGGCGTTTCCACCTGACTGCTCTGAATCTTCTCCCCCGCCTCGTGCAGCGCATTTTCAATGCCCGTACAGCCGGAAAGGGAGACGAGCAGCGCGCAGAGCGCCGCCGCCAGCAGCATTTTCTTCATGGTCATTCTCCTTATCCCCACGCCTTTTTCAGCGCGGAAAGCCCCTGCCGAATCTGTTCTTCATCCATGCCGGAAAAGCCCAGCAGCACAACGCGGCTTTCGTCGTTCTGCATCACCGCATAATCGGACAATCTTGTGAGATGCACGCCCGCCTGCTCGGCCAGAGGCGCCAGCTCGCGCGCGGGCGCTTTGCCGCCGACGCAAAGCAGGGCGTACAGTCCCGCGCCGCAGGGCGCAATGTCGCCGAGATTCAGCGCCTGCACAGCTTCCGTCAGCGCCGCGAGACGCGCGCGATAGATCACGCGCATCCGTGCGATATGCCGCTCCAAAAAACCGCCCGCGATGAATTTTCGAAGCGTCTCCTGTTCAAAGCCCGGCACGGTGCAGGCCGCGTGCATCGTTCGATAGCGCGCCGCCAGTTCCTCCGGCAGCACCATGAAGCTCAGGCGCAGACCGGGCGCGAGCGTCCGCGAAAACGTGTTCATATAGACAACCTGCCGCCCGCCGTCCATCGCGCGCAGAGCGGGTGCACCCGCGCCGGAAAAGCGGAATTCGCTGTCGTAATCGTCCTCCAAAATATAGCCGCCCGTCTCGCGCGCCCAGTGCAGCAGCGCTTCCCGTTGGCCGGGCTGCATTTCCTCGCCCGTCGGGAATTGATGCGTCGGGGTCACATACGCCGCGCCCGCGCCGCTTCGATATAATTCGCGCACATCGATCGCCCCGCCGGAAAGCGGCGTCGGCGCAATCCGTGCGCCGCTGACCACCAGAATGCGCCGCACACGCGAATAGCCGGGATCTTCCACCGCGAAAAGCCGCTCCCGACCGATCAGCGCAACGAGCGCAGAGACGAGCACCTCCGTGCCCGCGCCGAGGACAATCGCATCCGGCGGCACGTCGATGCCGCGCATGCGGTGCAGATAACCCGCAATCTCCCGCCGAAGCGCGGGTTCGCCCTGCGGATCGCCGGAAAGCAGCAGCGTTGCGCTCTGCTCGCTGAGCACCTCGCGCATCAGCCGCGCCCACATGGCATAGGGAAAATGCGCCGCATCCGCCGCGCCCGTGCCGAAATTCCAGCGAACGGGCGGCTTTTCGCCGGCTGTCAATCCAACGCTTTTATCCTGCTCCAGCGCGTAAATGCCGCTTCGCGGGCGGCTTTCGCAAAGCCCCTCGCTGATGAGCCGCGCATAGGCCGCTTCGACCGTCGCCGTGCTGACGCTCAAATGCGCCGCCAGCTCGCGCTTGGAGGGCATGCGCTCTCCCGGTCGAATGCCGCCTTGCTCCATTTCGCGCTTGAGCGCGGTATAAAGCTGCTCGCAGAGGGGCGTTCTGCTCGTCGGTTCCAATGTACATGTAAACATGCTTATTCCACCTCGCAGTGCGCCCAATCGCGGACGTGATCCCACGCGACATAGAAGCCCGCACCGTGGCTGCAAAAAATGCTTCCGGGCGGGTTTTGTACATCCGCAAGTGCGTCATAGCCGAGCTTCTGCACCAATTCCGCCTGATTTTTGCAGGGTTCGTACCGATAAAACCGCGACGCAATGCGCCCGTGGCCGCGCGTAGATGCGGCGAACTTTGTTGGATAATCCCAAAACATCGCAGCCGTGCAGACGCCTGTCAGCGTCGTTTCCCCTCCGTCCGTTTCAGATGCGTCCAGCTGTGCGCCGATGCGCAGAAGCTCGCCCGTCACCCGCGCCAGCGTCTCGCTCGGCATCGCCAATTCGAACCGAACGACCGGCTCAAGCAGCACATTTTCCGCCTGCATCAGCGCATTGCGAATCGCGCGGCAGGTCGCTTCGCGGAAGTCGCCGCCCTCCGTATGCTTGAGGTGCGCGCGCCCTGCAATCAGATGAATCTGCACATCCGTCAGCGGACTGCCCGTCAGCACGCCGGGATGCTCCCGCTCAAAGACATGCGTGCGGATCAGCCGCTTCCAGTTTTCATCCAGCGAATTGGGCGGACAATCCGCCGTGAACGTAATTCCGCTTTCCGGCGCGCCGGGTTCAAGTTTCAGCCAAACCTCGGCATAGTGCCGCAGCGGCTCATAATGCCCGATGCCCACGACGGGCGCGGCAATCGTCTCCTTGTAGAGCACATGCGGCGGCAGCATGCGCACATGATCGCCAAAGCGCGCCTCCAAAACGCCTTGCAGCACCTCCACCTGCACCGCGCCCATCACGCCGACGGATACGCCGTCCGCTTCCGGGCGAACGGAAAGCAGCGGGTCTTCCTCCTCCAGCTCGCGCAGGTGCATCAGCAGCGCGCTCTGCGTCAGCGGCTCGATCGGCTCCACCTGCACGCTCATCAGCGGAACGGTTTCGGGCATTTCAAGGCCGCAATTCTCGCCGATGCGCTCCCCCGGCTTGGCCGAAAGCCCCGCCAGCGCAGCGGTCTGCCCCGCGTGTGCTTCGCCCATCGGCAGCAGTTTTCCGCCCTGCGGCGCGAGAATCGCCGCGACCTTGCACGCCCCTGCGAGCGTCTGCACCTCGTCGCGCGCGCGCAAAACGCCGCTCGTCACCTTCACATAGGTATACCGAACGCCGCCGACGCGCCGCACCCGATACGCCTTCGCGGAAAACGGTGCCGACTCCTTCTGCGCATAATCCGTGCGGCCAAGCGCCCCGACAGCTTCCATCAGCGCATCCACGCCGACATCGTTCAGCGCGCTGCCCGCCAAAACCGGATAAAGCGCGCAGGCCGCAAACGCGCGCCGCGCGCCCGAAAGATAGTCTTCCTTCCCCGCAGTTTCTTCCACATGCTGTTCCAACAGAAGCTCGTCGCGCTCGGCCAGCGCTTCGCGCACGTCGCCCGTCATCAGCACACAGTCGCCGGAAAGCAGCCTGCGCATCTGCGCCATGACGCGCGAAATATCCGCGCCCTCTCTGTCCGTCTTATTCAGAAAGATGAACGTCGGGATTTTCCGCTTTTGCAGCAGCTTAAAAAGCGTCACTGTGTGGCTCTGCACGCCCTCCGCGCAGGAGACGACGAGCAGCGCCGCATCCAGCACGGAAAGCGCGCGCTCCATCTCGCCGGAAAAATCGACGTGCCCCGGCGTATCCATCAACGTAACGAACAGCGGTTCCTCCTCCGGAATCGGCCACGAAAGCGTCGCCTGTTCGGTGAAAATCGTAATGCCGCGTGCCCGCTCCATCGGATCGTCATCCATGAACGCGTCGCCGTGATCCACGCGGCCGCAGGCGCGAATCACGCCCGCGCGCCGAAGCAGCTGTTCGCAGAGCGTCGTCTTGCCCGCGTCAACATGCGCCGCAACCCCCAGCGTCAGATTCATGGCCGTTCCTCCGGCTGCACGTCAGCCGCTTTTGCCGCTTCATCCTCCTCGCGGATGCGTTCAAACACCGCGTCCACGACCTTCTGCTGATGTCGCGTGAATTTGCGTCCCGCAAGATAAGCCTGCGCCATCTCCGGCCGGCGGCGGAGCGTGATATACAGCGATTCGCTGATCTGCCAATCGACGATATGCGCATGGTTGCCGTTGAGCAGCGGCTCGGGTACGGTCAGCCCCTCAAACTCGCGCGGGCGGGTATACTGCGGATATTCCAGCAGGCCGGAGGAAAAACTCTCCGTCTGCGCGCTCTCCTCGCAGCCAAGCACGCCCGGCACGAGCCGCGCCACGCAGTCCACCAGCACCATGGCGCCCAGCTCACCGCCGGTCAAAATATAATCGCCGATGGAAAGTTCCTCGTCGATGCACAGATCCAGCGCGCGCTGATCCACGCCCTCATAATGCCCGCAAAGCAAAATCAGCTCGTCCTCCTTGGCGAGCTGCTCGGCCTTCTTCTGCGTCAGCGTCTCGCCGCGCGGGGACAGATAAATGCGCCGCACCTTTCGATCTCCCTGCACATCGCGGATCGCGTCCACAATCGGCTGCGCCAGCATCACCATGCCTGCGCCGCCGCCGAAGGGCGCGTCGTCGGTGTTATGGTGCTTGTTTTTTGAATAGGCACGGATATCCACCTCGCGGATATCCAAAATGCCCGCTTTTTCCGCGCGGCCAAGCATACTCGTGTGCAGCGGGGTGAACATCTCCGGGAAGGTGGTCAAAATCGTGATTTTCATTGATCCTCCGTAGGCTCGGACGAAAGCAGCGTCATTTCCTGCTTCGCCATGTCTTCAAGCACGGCGTACATCTGCTCCTCCTGCGTGGCGATTTCCAGAATCTCAATTTCGCGCAGGGTGACGGTTTCCTCCTCCGCCTCGCGGCCGAAGAAATCCAGCAGCCGCAGCTTGAGCCGCAGGCCGTTGGCCTCCAGCACGCGGCCCGTAATCATGTCGTCGCCCATGATGACCGAGACGATCTCCCCGCGCTCCTTGCACGCGATCAGCACGCTGAGCAGCAGGTCGGTGTCCTCCGCGGGCGCTTCCGTAAAAAAGCAGCGATGGTGCTGCTTATGATAAGCGAGCAGCATCGCCAGCCGCTGTTCATATTCCTCCCCCGCGAGCACCTGAATAACGTCCTGATTGCGCCGCACGCGCCAGCCGTCAATCTGCCCCCACGGGCTTAAATCGCACATGAGCACATGCTGCCCGTCCACCGCTTCGACGAACCCCGCGGAGAATCCCTCCGGGTCGTCCGGGTCGGTGTACACGGACGCCAGCGCGCCCTGCGCCGCCAGAATCCTGAGCAGATAAACCATATATCCGTTGGTCATAGCTTCTTTTACTCCCTCAGTCAGCTTCGCTGACAGCTCCCTCCCAGAGGGAGCCTTTTGGTATAAGCATCATTGCGGAAGAACAAAACCTCCCTCTTTGAGGGAGGTGGTCGCGTTAGCGACCGGAAGGAGTTAATACCTTCTCTTGGGCAGATAGAACCGCCGCTTGCCCCAAATATCCACAACCATGATGCACGGCTCGCCCGCGCAGACGGGCATTTCCAGCGTTGCGGCCAGTGCCGGTGTCGCCACGCTGCGCACGCTCGACGCATACGGCCGATAGGTATCGCCCTGCACAAAGCCGCAGCTCCATTGATCCACCGCGTCCAAACCGTTGATGCCAATAGCCTGCGCGGCCTCGTTTTCAAAGCTGATGAGCCGCACCGTGTACGAGCTGATCGCCGGGAAGACCTCCGCTTCCACCACGCAGTCGTCCGCGCCGCACGGCGCTTCCACATCGAACGTGAAATCCAGCGGCTTGCCCGCCGTGCTCTGCGCCAGCCGTTTGCCCGTCGTCGCAATCGCCAGCGGGCTTTGATCGACGCACAAAAAGCGTCGGTTCAGTCCAGCCGCCGCGACGGCCGACGTGCCGCTGCCCGCGAACAGGTCGCAGATGAGATCGCCCTCCTGCGAAGAACAGCTGACGATGCGTTCGAGCAGCTTGAGCGGCTTTTGCGTCTCGTATCCGGTGCGCTGGGGATCCTTCTGCTGCAAATGGCTGATATCGTCCCATACGTCGCCGGGATAAGCCGGCTCGTCGTCATAATAGCGGTATTCCTTGCCGCCGGACATAATCGCGCGATAGCTGCGCCCGTTTTCATCAACGGCGCGGCGCATGTGGTTGCTGCGCGACTCATTTCGCGCAACCGGCACGGCCTTGAGGTTGAAATAATACGACCTCGACCGCGCATAAAACAGAATCACGTCATGCTTGCGCGGAAAATAACTGCGCGCGCGGCCGCCCGTCTGATAGCTCCAGATGATCTCGTTGAGAAAGCTGCTCTCGCCGAAAACGTCGTCCATCAGCAGCCGCAGATGCGCATACATCCGGCTGTCGATATGCAGAAAGATCGTGCCTTCCTTCTTGAGCAGATCGCGGGAGAGCAGCAGCGTCTTTTTCATCATCGCCAGATATTCCGCGCGATCCGGCCAGCGGTCGTCATAGGCGGGCAGATTCAGGCTGGGCGACCCGTTTTTATAGCCGCGTTCGCCAATGCGCGCCTTCATATCGAACTGCTTGCCCGTGTTGAACGGCGGATCGAGATAGATGGTCTGCACCTGTCCGCCGAAGCGGGATAGCAGGGTCTCTCCTTCCTCCGGCATTTTTGCCTGGATGAGCGTGCCCATGCTCTCCCGACCCATATGGCGCTCTGCGACGCAGCTGATATATGTGCAGGGCATGGCCATCCACCTTTCTAAGCGCTTGCGCTTCTTTTGATTCCTGCGTGTCCGCAGACACGCTCCCTAATATAGTATTATACTGTTTTTTACGGCTTTTTACAAGGGGGTGAAGACAGCAAAAAACTCCGCCCCTTGCCGAAGCAAAGAGCGGAGTTAAAATTGATTTTCCTCATATCACTTGCAGTCCGCAACTCCCTCAGTCAGCTTCGCTGACAGCTCCCTCGGGGAGGGAGCCTTTTGGTATAAGTCACGATAGCAAGAGGATAACGCCTCCCTCCATGAGGGACATCGAATCTGTTGCCGTCGGTGACGGAAACAAATAGATGAGATGCCGAAGGTTGGCACGACGAAGTCGTGACGGAAGGAGTTTTCTTAGAGGAAAATGTACTTGAGCACGAACAGCACGGCCAGCACATACATCAGCGGCTTGACCTGCTTGCCCTTGCCGGAGACCACATGCAGCACCACATAGGAGATGATGCCCATGGAAATGCCTTCGGAGATGCTGTAGAACAGCGGCATGGCGACGATGGCCAGATACGCCGGGATGGCTTCGGCCATGTTATCCTCGTCGAAGCGGATTTCGGTGACGGTGGAGACCATCAGGTAGCCGACCATCATCAGCGCCGGAGCAGTCGCGAAAGACGGGATCGCCGTGAAGATCGGCGCAAAGAACATGGAAGCCAGGAACAGCAGGCCGGTGGTCAGCGCAGTCAGACCCGTGCGGCCGCCGACAGCTACGCCGGAAGCGGACTCGACGAAGGTGGTGATGGTCGAAGTGCCCATCACAGCGCCGACGGTGGTGCCGATGGCGTCCGCCATGAGCGCAGGCTTGATGCCCGGCAGGCGGCCTTCCTCGTCGAGCATATCGGCCTTGGTAGCCACGCCGATGAGGGTGCCGAGGGTATCAAAGATATCCACGAACAGGAAGGAGAAGACGACGATGATGAAATTGACAATGCCGACGTTGCTGAAATCCACGTTGAAGCACTGGCCGAAGGTCAGACCCAGCTTGGAGAAATCCGTCAGCGCCATCGTCGGGAACAGCGTGTAGAAGCCGTTCGCCGGATCCGGCACATAAATGCCCACCACCTGGCAGAGCATGCCGATGATCCAGGTCGCCAGAATGCCCAGCAGGATCGCGCCGCGCACATGATGGATGTACAGCGCTGCCATGATGAACAGGCCGACCAGCGCCAGCAGCGCGCAGATACCGTGCGTGTTGAAGTTTTCGGTGAAGCTCGTAATCGTCACCAGCGTGGAGGAATCGACCGCCAGACCGGCGTTCTGCAGGCCGATGAAGCAGATGAACAGGCCGATACCGACGGAAACGCCGCGCTTGAGCGTCAGCGGGATGGCGTTGAAGATGGCCTCGCGCACATTCGTCAGGCTCAGCACAATGAAGATCAGGCCCTCGACGAAGACGGCCAGCAGCGCGACCTGCCAGGTGTAGCCCATGCCCAGCACGACGGTGTAGGCCAGAAACGCGTTGAGGCCCATGCCTGCGGACAGCGCGAACGGCAGGTTCGCCATCAGGCCCATGCACGCCGTGCCGATGAAGGAAGACAGCGCCGTTGCCAGCAGAACGGCGGTGGAGTCCATGCCCGCGGCGGACAGGATGCTCGGGTTGACGGCCAGAATGTAGGCCATCGTCATGAATGTGGTGATACCCGCCATGATTTCAGTCTTGGCGGTGGTTTTGTGTTTGCTCAGCTGAAAAACCTTTTCAAACACAGTTTTCATTCCCTTCTCTTTTCTTCTTTCGTTCCCCCACGCTTGCTTCCGGGAGAGACTGTATTTTAGCACACTTGAGTGGGCATTTTCAATCTTTTTCCGAATTTTCATCAAGGTTCTTTTGTTGAACGTTCGGGTTTTGCGCTTATCTGTCCAAAATGAAAAACCGGACGCGCACCGCCCGTCCCCACACGCCGAATCGGCCATGCAGGGGCGCGCATTGCGCGTCCGATTTTACTTTTCACAACAAAAGGAATCTTTTTTCGCACCTAAGCCTCCCTCTTTGAGGGACATCGAATCTGTTGCCGCCGGTGGCGGAAACAAACAGATGAGATGCCGAAGGTTGGCACAGCGAAGCTGACGGAAGGCGTCAGGCCATCAGTGCCTTGCACGCTTCAACCAACTCGGCGTTCTCCTTGGCGGAATCCTCCGGATTCTTGGCGTTCGTGTTGACATAGAGCTTGATCTTCGGCTCGGTGCCGGACGGACGGATGCAGACCCACGCGTCATCCACCAGCTCAAAGTAAAGCACATCGCTCTTGGGCAGGCCCGCGGCGGTCACATGTCCCTCGCAATCGGTGCGAGTATCGGCCAGATAATCGCGAACCGCCAGCACCTTCTTGCCTGCAAGCTTCTTCGGCGGATTCTCGCGCAGGTTCTTCATGATTTCCTTCATCTTCACCACGCCGTCCTTGCCCGGCAGGGTGACGGAAACGACCTTTTCAACATAATAGCCGTAGGTCTTGTAGATTTCCTGGAGGATATCGTAGAGCGTCTTGCCCTGCGTCTTCGCCCACGCGGCGGCTTCGGCAATCAGCAGCGACGCGTTCACGCCGTCCTTGTCTCGCACGAAGGTGGAGGACAGGAAGCCGTAGCTCTCCTCAAAGCCGAAGACAAAGGTATGGTCGCCCTTATCCTGGAACTGCTGAATCTTCTCGGCAATCCACTTGAAGCCCGTCAGCGTATTGAAGCAGACGAGACCGAAGCTCTCGGCGATCTTACGCGCCAGCTCGGTGGAGACGACGGACTTGACCACCGCGCCATCCGCCGGGAGGTTGCCCAGCGCCTTGCGGCTCTTGAGGATGTAATACAGCAGCACGCAGCCGATCTGGTTGCCGGTCATCAGGTAATACTGGCCCGCGTCATCCTTGACGGCAATGCCCACGCGGTCGCAGTCCGGATCGGTGCCGAAAATGCAGTCCGCGCCGACTTCGTCCGCCAGCTTCATGGCCAGCGTGAACGCCGCCGGGTCTTCCGGATTCGGCACCTTGACGGTGGAGAAGTTCGGATCGGGCAGTTCCTGCTCCTTGACGACGTAGACGTTTTCAATGCCGATTTCCTTGAGGATGCGGCGGACGGGCTTGTTGCCGGAGCCGTGGAGCGGCGTATAGACGATCTTGAGCTCTTTGCCCGCGGTCTTCATCAGTTCGGGCTGCACGGAGAGCGTCTTGACCTGCGCGATGTAATCGTCGTCAACTTCCTTGTTGCCGATGATTTGCAGCAGACCCTTGGCCTTCGCCTCGGCCTCATCCATCTCCACCGCGTCCTCGTAGCGGTTGGCGCGGATGCGCGCGAGCACCTGATCGGCGTATTCCGGCGGCATCTGCGCGCCGTCCTCCCAATAGACCTTGTAGCCGTTATACTGCGGCGGGTTGTGGCTGGCGGTGATGACAATGCCCGCGATGGCGTGCAGATGGCGCACCGCGTAAGAGAGAATCGGCACCGGACGCAGTTCGTCGAACAGATACGCGTGAATGCCCTCGTGGCAGAGCACGAGCGCGGAAGCCTTCGCGAACTCCGGGCTCATCCGGCGGGAGTCATACGCAATGACCACGCCGCGCTTGCGGTATTCCGGATTTTGGCTGTTGATATAATCGGCAAAGCCCTTGGTCGCGCGGCGAACGTTATACAGGTTCATGCGGTTCGTGCCCGCGCCGAGCACGCCGCGCATGCCCGCCGTGCCAAAGGACAGCTCGGTATAGAAACGATCCTCAATTTCCTTTTCATCGCCCGCGATGGCCTTGAGTTCATCAACGGTCGCCTGGTCGTCTGCAAATTCCTTGAGCCAGGTTTCGTATGCTTCACGATACGTCATGGTTTTCATCCTCCGTCTCGTCTGTAATGCCCTTTTTCCCCGCACTGGTGGGGATCAAAAGCCTTCGTCTCAATTATAATGCAGGATACACGATTTTAAAAGAGGAATTTTGCCATTCTGCTTGATTTTTGTGCAGTTTTTGTGTTTTCTTTCTTGTTCTTCGGCTTTAAACCGTTTATAATGAAAGCAAGAACCGAAAAGCGGGCGACGAAGCCCGAAAACATGACGGAGGAACACCATGAAAACGAATTGGGATTTGACCGTTTTTTACAAGGATTTTGACGACCCGGAGTTCAAGGATGACCTCGCTCGTCTGCCGAAGGAGATCGACGCCTTCACCGCCGCTATCGCCGCGCCCGCTGAGGACGAGGTCAAGAAGCTCGTTTCGCTGGTTCATCAGGAGGAAGCGCTGTCCAACCTTTTCGAGCGTCTGAGCCTGATGATTGGGCTGACGCTCGCCGTGGACGCGAACAACAAGGCTGCCAACGCCGCGATGGCGCCGCTGATGCGTGCTGTCATGGGTTCTTCGCTGGCATCCAACGCCTTTTCCCGCTATCTGGTTTCTCTTGAGAACCTCGACGCGATCATCGACGCCGACGACGAATTGAAGGCGCGTGCTTTTGCCCTGCGCGAAGCGGCGGAGGATGCCAAGCATCAGCTTCCGGAGGCGCTGGAAAAGCCGGTCTTGAAGATGCAGCTCTCCGGCGGCGAAGCCTTCTCCCAGCTGCGCGATAAGCTGGATGCGACCCTGCTGGTCGATTACGACGGCAAGCAGATTCCGCTGTCCGCCGTCCGTGCGCTGGCTTACGACGGCGATGCCGATACGCGCCGCCGCGCCTACGAAGCCGAGCTGGCTTCCTACAAGAAGATCGAACTGCCGATGAGCTTCTGCCTGAACAACCTCAAGGCCGAGGGCGAAACCATGGCGGCGCTCAAGGGCTACAAGGGCGTGCTGGATATGGCGCTTGCTCATTCCCGCATGGATGAAAAGACGCTTGAAGCCATGTGGACGGCGATTCGCGAAGCCTTGCCGGAACTGCGCGAGTATTTCAAGGCGAAGGGACGCCTGCTCGGTCATGAAAACGGTCTGCCGTTCTACGATCTGTTCGCGCCCGTCGGTCAAAGCACCCGCACCTATACCGTTGAGGAAGCGCGTGCGCTGCTGCTCGACCTGTTCGGCAAATTCTGCCCGGAGATGGGCGAGATGATGCGCACCGCGTTCGACGAGGGCTGGATCGACATGTACCCGCGCGAGGGCAAGAGCGGCGGCGCATTCTGTTCCGGCTATTACGCCAAGAACATCAGCCGCGTGATGACCAACTTTGCGGGCAGCGCCTCCGACGTCAGCACGCTGGCGCACGAGCTGGGCCACGCGTTCAACAACCGCATGCTGCGCCATAAGCCGCTGATGATGACCGAAACGCCGATGCCGCTGGCGGAAACCGCTTCCACCTTCAACGAGACGCTGCTCATCTCCCAGCTGCTCAAGACCGCGACGCCGGAGGAAGAGCTGACGCTGCTGGATTCCTGCCTGACCGAGCAGACGCAGACGATGGTGGACATCTATTCCCGCTTCCTGTTCGAGCAGAAGGTTGTCGCCGCGCAGGCCGACCATGCGCTCGACGTGGATGAATTGAAGGAAACCATGCTCTGGGCGCAGGATCAGAGCTACGGCGACGGCCTTGATCCCGAGTTCCGCCACCCGTATATGTGGGCGTGCAAGAGCCATTACTACTCCACCGGCGTCCACTTCTACAACTTCCCGTATGCCTTTGGCGGCCTGTTCGCGCGCGGCCTGTATGCGCGCTATGAGCAGGAGGGCGAAGCGTTTGTGCCGGTCTATTGCGATCTGCTCTCCCGCTTCGGCAGCGATACCATCGCCAATGTCACCGCCAGCGTCGGCATTGATGTGACCACGCCGGATTTCTGGCGCAGCGCTGTGGAGAGCGTGCTGGTGCAGGTGCGCCGCTTCGTCGATCTGGCCAATCAGGAAACCGCCGCGAAGTAATCTAATCTTGTATCCCCATCATTCGAGCCATAGAAAAAGCGGACAGCCGAGCCATCGACCGTCCGCTTTTTTGACGCATAGAAACTATTCAAAAATCATCCGCGTGTGCAAAGCTTTGAGATTTTGCAGCCTTTGGCGGAGGTGCAGGCGGCCTCAGGCCGCTTTATTCGCAATATCTTTCCCGCTTATTGTCCGAATTGAACGCTGCGAACAGACAGCTGACCGTCACTACCAGCAGCAGCCCTGCCCAGAAAATACCCATCCACTCGTCCTTCGTCAGCCCAAGCATCATCGGCCGATACACGCGCACGCAGGCCGCTTCGCCCAGCTGCGTTTCGCCAGAATCAATCTGCCAGGCCAGCGCCGCACCCAGGAGGCGCTCTTTGATGCTCTCCTGCGGTTCGTCCGCGCGCACATGCAGCGTCACCACGCGCGTGTTCGCTTCTTCCCCCGCTGCGTCCATGTGCATGGCAAAAACAATCGCGCCGTTCTCCTGTCGAATCTCCGGTTCGGCCAAAGCGGCTTCATCCGCCAGTACGGCTTCCGCATCCGCATGCGTGTCGTCATGGTCATCCGGCGGTAGCGCCTTGGCCGCTTCATCTGCCGTCGCTTCCTCCGGCTCGGCTTTCACAAGGGAAAGCCCCTCCGGCAGCACGCAGGAAACCTGCACGTCCGCCGCCGCCAATCCGCTGTTGACCAGCACCACGCGCAGCGCCATCTCCTCGCCTGCTTTCAGACTGTCCGCCTGCGGCAGCAGCTTCGCACTGATCTTCGCGCCGCAGAGCTGCACGCGCGGCAGGGCGACGCGCCTGCCATCCACCCGAAGCGCGCCCGTCAGCAGGCGCATCGCGTCTTCATCCTCCGCCAGCGCATTTTCGTCAATGCGCATCGGGAACGTGAGCGTCGCTACGGACGCGCCGTTCTCCGTCGCGGCCGCCGCATTCACTTCGCCGCGAATCTGGCGCTGATTGAGCGCAAATCCTTCCGGCAGATCGCCCTCAAGCGTCACATCCGCGGGCAGAATCAGTTCGACCGGCACCGTCTTTTCCGCCGTGCCCGCATTGGCAATCTCCACCACATAGGTCAGCGTCTCGCCAACCGTCAGGCGGCCATCCTCTGCGCCTTTCACGCTCGCTTTGGCCGAAACATCCGCCACGCAGAGCGCAATCGGCAGACTCTCGCGATAGAAGCGCGAACCGACTTTCATTTCCGCCGTCACCACGCCCTGCTCGCTCTCCCCGCCGGGCATCAGCGTCAGCGTGCGCGTGAATGTTGTCACGGACGGCACAAACGCGCCTGTTTCATCCATTTCAGCCGCCGGAAGCGCCGCTTCCCATGCCGTCTCCTCCCCGGCCTGCGCCGCCAGCCGTTCCGGCAGGTTCAGCGTCAAAGAAACGTTCGTCTCCGTCGGGCGCGGGTTCTCCGCGCGGATGACGAGGGTCACGTCTCTGCCCTCCTCCACGCGGCTGTCCGACAGCGTCACGGAAAGCGCCAAATCCTTCTCCATCGCCGCCGAACCTGAGGCAAGTCCTTCGCTCAAGCCGCTCTGCACCGCCTGCAAAAAATCAGGCAGGCCCTGCGCCGAACCGACGACCGGAATCATCAGGCAAAGCGCGGCCAAAATCATCATACACCACTTTTTCACTGGGATCAACCTCCTTGCGTGGCTTACTTTGGCCAAAATGGCCGTCAGCTATACCGCGCCGGAAGGGATTCTTCGCGCTTTTTGATATGCAAAAACGGACGCGCAGCGCGCGTCCGTCTGTCTTTGGGCTTTCAATTATTCTTCTTCGTCGCTGCTGAGCGCTTCGTCGATGGCTTCCCAGACTTCCTCGTTCTCCTCGACGACTTCTTCCTCCACGTCGAACACGTCCTCCTCGCCGTCGAGCACGATGATATCCTCCTCGCCGGCATTCTTGGCCTGCACGATCAGCTCCATCGTATCCACATCCACGGCGAAAATCGTCTCCGGCGACGCGGAATGCTCCTTGAGATAACGCGCGACGGCAGCGGCCTGCTTGCGGTTCATCTTAAAGACGATGGCGCGATGCTCGCTCGTCGTGATTTCCATATTCATATCCTCCATGGGACGCACCTCTTTCTGCTTGGTTTTGTAAGGCATAGCATAACATTTTTAGCTTTCGCTGTCAAGCAGTCCGATGATCTTTGCGCCCATGCTTTCCGCCTCGTCCGCTTCGTGCGTCACTATCAGCACGGTTTTGCCCCGGCAGAGCCGCTTCGTTTCGGCCATCACACGCGCTTTCGTCGCTTCATCCAGCCCCTTGAACGGCTCATCCAGCACAATCATGTCTGCGTCGCACAGCAGTGCCCGCAGAATCGCCACACGCCGCCGCATGCCTCCGGAAAGCTCCCGCGCAGGCTGATCGGCGCAATCGGTCAGCCCCATCGCGGCCATCTCCCGCAGGATCACGGCGCGATCCAGCTTCGGCGCGGTCAGACGGATATTTTCGACCGGATTCATGAAATCCAGCAGGCGGTCTTCCTGGAAAACCGCCGCAAGCCGCCTGCCAGAAAGCCCGGCAATTTCGCCGCTGTCCGCTTTTTCCAACCCCATCAGGATGCGAAGCAGCGTCGTTTTGCCCGCGCCGGAGGGCGCCATCAGCGCGGTCATGCGACCATCCTCCAGCTCGCAGGAAAAATCGCGCAAAACACGCTTGCCGTCGAAGGCCTTGCACAGCTTATGAATCGCAATCACAGCCGCGTCAGCCTCCTTTCCAGCGCGCCGAGCGCCGCCATGAACAGCTTTTCAAAACCAACGCTCATCAGCACGATCACCAGCGTCCACGCGAACAGCTCCGGCGTGTCGAGGTAGACCTTCGCCTGCTGCAAGCGCTCGCCGATGGAGGGCACGGGCATGCCGATGACCTCCGCCGCCACGCCCGCCTTCCAGCATAGCCCGAGTCCCAGCGTGCAGCCTGCGCGGAAATACGGCATGACCTGCGGCAGATCGATGCAACGGATGCGCCGAAGCGTCGGGATTTTGAACACCCGCGCCATTTCCAGCAGGCTCTCGTCCCGCGCGCGGATGCCGGAGAGCACGTTGGTATACATCACCGGGAGCACCATCACCAGCGCGATGAACACGGACAGGTTGCGCGAGCCGAACCAGATCAGCGCCAGGATGATGAACGACGCAACCGGAACGGTTTTCATCGCCAGCACAAGCGGCGCGAGCAGCTCCTCCACACGCTTGAACCGTGCGGCCAGCGCCGCGAAAAGCGTGCCCAGCGCCGCTGCCAGCAGAAAACCGCCGAGGATGCGCACCATCGACCCCATCAGCGACGACCAGAAGCGCGCCGTCGGCAGCAGCTCAAAGAGCGTCGCAAGCACATGCAGCGGCGACACCAGCAGGATATCACTGTGAAGGGCCATGCTGCCCGCCTGCCAAACCAGCAGCCAGAACAGCACGGCCCACAGCGAAAGATTTCGCTTTTCCATTATTTCGCGTAGTAGAAGTCGTCGCCCGGCAGCGCGCCGCCGACGGCCTTCGGGTTCTGCTCAAACAGCACGTTCAGGTAGCCGGAAAGCGCCTGCTTCATCTCGTCGCCCGCGATGAAGGTAATGTTGCAGGCCGGAATCGCCTTCTGCGCGACGGCGGCGGGCACGATCTCATACTTGCCGACCAGCTCGGCGGCCTCGTCGATGTTCGCGTTCACAAATTCCACGGACGCGGCATAGCTGTCCATGAATGCGGCGACGGCTTCCGGATTCTCCTCGACAAACGCCCTGCGCGCAACCACCACGCCGGTAATCAGCTGGGACGGCGCGTCGCTGTCCTTCTGAATCGCATCCCACTCTGCGGTCAGATCAAGGCGAACCTGAATCTTATCGCTCTTGGTCTGCGCGGTGGTCACAAACGGCTGCGGCAGCATCGCGATAGCGTTGTCCTCGGCCATCAGGGAAGCCAGGCACTCGGCGTGCTCGCTCTTCCACTCGATGGTCACGTCCTTCTCCGGATCAATGCCGTTCTGCATGAGGATGTAGTTCAGCGCATATTCCGGGGTCGCGCCTTTGCCGCTGGCGTAGATCGTCTTGCCGCGCAGGTCCTCCACGCTGTTTACGCTGTCGCCGCTCTCCACAATGTAGAGCACGCCCAGCGTGTTGACGGCCAGCACCTCAACCTGTCCCTCGGTGTTGTTATAGAGCACGGCAGCCAGATTCGCAGGCACGGCGGCAATATCCGTCTCGCCCTTGACCAGCTTCGGGGAAACCTCGTCCACCGCGGATGCGATGGTGAAATCATAGGCGTTGCCGTTCACCGCGCCGCTCTCGGCCTCGTTCATCAGCTCCACCATGCCCATCGCCGTCGGGCCCTTGAGCGCCGTCACGCGCACGTCGGTTTCCGCCAGCGCCGCGCCGGTCAGCAGCATGGCCGCCGCGCAGACCGCCGCACAAATCTTCTTCATCATGAAAATCATCCTTTCTTCGTTGGGTTTCGATTGTATGATTTCGATCTTTTAGATCGGAAACATCGTTTTTTCCTATTTTACACGCTGTAGAGCAGTTTTTCAAGCGTCAGCGTATCCAGAACCCGCAAACTGCTTTCGCCAACCTCCAGAACCCCTTTGCCTTGCAGCGCTGAAAGCTCGCGGTAAAGCGCCGCGCGGCTGACGGACAGGCGGCTGGCCAGCTCGTCGCGCGTGCCATGCAGCATAATCACGCCGTCCTCCCGCTTTTCGGCAAGCAGAAACGCCAGCACTTTGCCCCGGCAGCTCTGCATCGTCAGCATCTCGATCCGCGAAAGCAGAAACTGGATTTTCGCATTGCACAGCGCCGCATAACGCATCGCCAGCGCCGCGTCGTTTCGCATCGCCGCGACCAACGCTTCCTTTTCCCAAAAACGGACGGTCGTCTCCTCCGCGCAGCGCAGAACGGTTTGCAGCGGCTCGGCCACCAGCAGGTTGCAGATGCCGAAGCATTCCCCCGCGCCGATGGAATTGAGCTGCACGTCGCGCCCATCCAGCGCCACGGCGTAGATATCCACGCGGCCGCTTTCCACCACGCCCACGCCGGATAGCCCGCGCATGCTGTCGCTGATGATCTGTCCGGCATGGAATTTCGCCGTTCTCTGCGGCACGTCCTTCGGCAAACCGCTTAGGAACGCCTGTACCTCGCGCTCGTTCATGGCTTCGTCCTTTCATGTTAGCTTTCGCTAACTTGAGATGATTATACAAGATGACGCTTGTTGCGGTCAACCCCCGATTTTTCTGCGCACCGTCTCATTTGATACGGACAGGCCGCGCGGCGTTTGCTATAATTAGTTTAAACTAACTTTTAAAGGACTGTCTGCCATGCCAAGCCGCGTCATTCTCTTTTCCGGCGCTTCCGCCGTGGGCAAAACCGCCGCCGTCAAAGCGCTTCTTCCCCTTTTGGATGTCTCCCAATGCTGCGTCTGCAAAATCGACTGCCTTCGCACGCAGGACGACGAAGCCTACCGCCGCATGGGCGTGCCGTGCGTCGCGGGCTTGAGCCGCGATATCTGCCCGGATCATTTTCTGGTTTCCAACCTGCCGGAGCTCTGGCAGTGGGCGGACAATCAAGGCCGCTCGACGCTCATTTTGGAAACCGCGGGTCTCTGCCACCGCTGCTCCCCCGCCACAAGGGAGATGATCGCCGGGTGCGTGCTGGATTGCACGGTCAGCTGCCGCGCGCCGGAGCAGCTCGGCCCCATGCTGACACAGGCGGATTTTGTCGTGCTGACCAAAATCGACATGGTTTCGCAGGCTGAACTGGAAATCATCCGCTGGCAGATCGGCGCGCTCAATCCACGCGCGGCGATTTTCCCCGTCGATGGTCTGGCCGGATACGGCGTGGACCTGCTCGCCCGTTGGCTGCTGGCCCGGCCTGAACAGCGGGATTTGACCGAAGACAGCCTGCGCGGCACCATGCCCAGCGGCGTTTGCTCCTATTGTGTCGGCGAAACCCGCGTGGGCAGCGCCTATCAGCAGGGCGTTGTGGGCAAAATTGATTTTTAAAGGAGAGCCTATGCAAACCCTCACCCTTCTCCCCGGCCGCGATAAGGCCGGAAAAGCCGAACCGTTTGAGCAAATCTGCCTGCGGCGCGGCGAACTGTGCAGCATCGTCGGCAACACGGGCAGCGGCAAGAGCCGGCTCATCAAGGATATTGAGCAGTTGTCAGACGGTACGGGCATAACCGGGCGGCGCGTGCTGCTCGACGGCGCGCTCGTGCCGCTTGAGCGGCGGCAGGCGGTTTCCATGTCGCTGGTCGCGCACCTGGGACAGAACATGCGCTTCGTGCTGGATACCTCCGTCGGCGCGTTTCTCCGCCTGCACGCGGCCTGCCGCCAAAAGGATATCCGCGAAGCAGACGTGCTCGCCGTCGCTAACGACATCACGCCCGAACCGATTGCGATGGAGGAAAGTCTGAACCTGCTCAGCGGCGGCCAGACCCGCGCGCTGATGATTGCAGATATCGCGCTGATCTGCGACAGCCCCATCGTGCTCGTCGATGAAATTGAAAACGCAGGCATCGACAAGCAGCGCGCGCTTTCCCTGCTGCAAAGCCGGGAAAAGCTCGTGCTTGTCGTCACGCATGACCCGCATACCGCGCTGATGGCGGAGCGGCGGCTGGTCATGTCCGGCGGCGCGGTCAAGGCCGTCGTCACCCGCAACGAACAGGAGGCGGCGCTGTACGATCAGCTCAGCGTCGAATATGCCCGCAGCCAGCGCCTGCAAACGCTGCTCAGAAAAGGAGAAATGCTCGCATGACAAACGTTTTGCTCTATTGGAACCACATCTGCGTGCTGCATAATCAGGAAAAAGCCTTTCTTGCGCGGCTGGCCGAATCGCTGAAAGCCGAGGATATCTCGCTGACCGTGCGCTATTTCGGCCTTGGGTATCCCGAACACATGAGCGAATACCTCGCCCGCGAAGACGCCATTCTGCCCGACCTGATTGTTTCGGCCGACCTTGAGGTGTTTGAGGATGCGCGGCTGATGGAAAAACTGCGCCCCACGCTGCATCAGGCGCGCGATTTTGTGCCGCTTAGCGACAGCCCGGCGCTCTCCTGCTGTGAGCGCGGCGCGTATCTTTTGCCGATTCTGGCCATTCCGCTGGTGTATTTCACCCGTGAGCCGGAACGCGCCGAGAACACGCCGCTTTGCGAGTTGGACGGCCTGTGCATCGGCGGCGTGAACAATTCCGCCATCAAAACCGTCGCCAAAACGCTGCTCAGCCGTTGCGGTGAGACGCAGACCGAGCGCTTTTTGGCGCACGCAAATGTGTCGGATATGCCCATCGGCGCGTATAATCAGGTTCGCATGGGCGCGCAGAAAACGGCGCTCGTTCCGTCGCTCTACGCCCTCCGTGCCGACGAAAAACAGACCTTCCTGCGTGTGCCGCAGGAAGGCCCGGTGCTGATTCCCAGTTATTTGGCCGCGCGCACATCGATTGCCCGCGATCTGGCGCAGAAGCTGGCCACGCGCATCCTCTGCCGCGAACTCTGCGAATTTTACGCCCAAAACGGCGATTTGATTCTGTTCCCCGCCTGCGCCGAAACGCACAGCAGGCAGGAGGGGCCGCGCTACTTCGTCCCCCGCACCGACTGGCTGAACAGCTGCGATCCGCAGGCATTTGAGGATTTCTATGCTGCGCATCTGCCGGGCGCAAGGAAGCTGTTTTAACCCCGGCGGACCAGACGCAGAATTTCCTTTGTGAGCACGCCGATATCCACGGGCTTGCCCACATGGCTGTCCATGCCCGCTTCCCGGCAGCGCCGAATATCCTCCTCAAAGACGTTGGCTGTCATCGCGATGATGGGGATGCGGCGCTCGCCGTTTTCCGCGCGTCGGATGGTACGCGTGGCGGCCAGGCCGTCCATTTCCGGCATCATCACATCCATCAGCACCACGTCGAAGCGGCTTTCATCCGCCAGCAGCTCCAGCGCCTTTTGACCGTTTTCGGCGCAGGTGATTTCTGCCCCGGCTTCGGTCAGCAATTCGACGGCGATTTCCCGGTTGAGCGCGTTATCTTCCGCCAGCAGCACGCGAATGCCCGTCAGGCCATCCTGCGTCGCGCCGCCGTCGGCCTGCGCATCCTGCCGACCGATAGGCAGGGACAGCTCGACGACAAACAGGCTGCCCTCGCCCTGCTTACTCTGCACGTCAATCGTGCCGCCCATCTGATCGACGAGCCGCTTGGTGATCGCCATGCCCAGTCCCGTTCCCTGATAAGTCGTCCGGCTGGAATGCCCCTCCTGCGTGAACGGCTCAAAGATGTGGCGCATAAATTCTTCACTCATGCCCACGCCCGTATCCTGCACGGCAAAGCGAAGCGAAACGCGTCCGTCCTTTTCCCCGGTTTCCTTGGCGGAAAAGGTGATTATGCCGCCGTCCTTCGTATATTTGACGGCATTGGAAAGCAGGTTGATGAGAATCTGCCGCAGGTGCAGCTCGCTGCCCATCACGCAGGGATGCGCCAACGGCTCAAACGCGCGGATGAACGTCAGCTTCCGCCCCATCATCTGCCCTTCGGCGATGGTGCAGCAGGTTTCAAGCAGCTGCGGGAGCATCACTGGGCGGCTTTCCAGATTCATCTTGCCGGATTCGATTTTGCTCATATCCAGCACGTCGTTAATCAGCGAATTGAGGTGCCTCGCCGCGCCTTTCATCTTTTTCAGGCTGTTTTCCACCCGCGCGCGGTCGTCCAAATGCGCCTGCGCAACGTCGATCATGCCCATGATGCCGTTGATCGGCGTGCGGATATCGTGGCTCATGTTGGAAAGGAACTCGGTTTTGGCCCGGCTGGCCTGCTGTGCGTCGCGAAGCGCGGCGCGCAGCTTTTTTTGCAGCATGTGCGAATGCGCGTTGAGCGCCATCGCCCAAATAACGAGCGCCAGGCAGATGATGACCAGCAGCGAAATCTGCGGATATTCGCGCACAAAGCGCATCAGCGAAAACGCCTGATCGTCGCCGAGCACCGCATAGCTGTTGGCGATATCCTGCCCGAAAGCATCCGGCAGGCTGTCGATCGCCTTGTTCAAAATCTGCACAAGGCGCACATCCTCCGTCTCCTTCACGCCGAAGCATAACCCGGCGCTGCCCGCGCTGGACGTGGTCTTGAGGTCGTTATAGATGTTATCGCGCACCAGCTTTTCCGCCTGATAGATGTTGGTGTAAAACCCATCCGCCTCGCCCGTGCGCACCTTGTAAAGCGCCGCCTGCGTGCTTTCGCAGAGCACGCTTTGCGCCACGCCCGACACGTCGATTTCCGAAACCTTCGCCGCCGTTTGAGGATAACCCATGTCACCTTTGCGCATCACCCACGCATAGGCGACGTTTGCATAGGCTTCCGTGAGTTTATAGCCCGCCTGCTCGGCGCGCGAAAAATCGTTCAGCATATCCAGAACGATATCCGCCCCCTCCGCGCCGGAAAACACGAAGCGAATGCCCGCACGGGACGCGATTTCATCAAACAGCTCGATCAGAATGCCCGTCGGGTTGCCGCTGTCGTCCCGATAGGCGTAAGGATAGCGATCCTTCTGGACGGAAACGGTGTACACGCGCTGAGCCTGCGCCTGCAAATACTGCTCCTGTTCCTGCGTGAGCGCAAGCTCCCGGCCCTCGGTTTCGGTGAAATACTTATGCCGAAGCTCCTGCCGCCAGCCGACCTCGTTTCGATCCAGCTCCTCCAGCGCGTCTTCCAGCAGCGCCTTGGTTTCGGTATCGCCTTTGCGGGTGACGAAATAAATCGGCTCGGCTTCAAAGCTTTCCAGCGTCCATTCGCTGTCCATCTTGCGCATGCGGGTGTTGAGCGCAGCCTGCACCGCCCCGCTTTCAAGCGCCTGCTGCACCTCGCCCGTCGTGCCGTATTGCTTAAGGGTGTAAGAAAAGCCCTTTTCCATCGCGAACTGCATCAGCCGCGCGGCGCTTTCGCTGCCCCGCAGCGCGCCGACGGTCATGCCGTTGTAGGTCGCATAATCGCCGGGCACAATCTCCTCGTTTCCGGCGGAGACGGTCAGCACGGCGAAGCTCTGCCCGATATCCCGGCTCGAAAAATCGAGCACGGCTTCGCGCATGGGCGTTTTATGCGCGCCTGCAATCACGTCGATCTCCCCGCGTTCAAGCATCTGCTGCACGCCGTTCCAGTCGCAGTCATAGCCGACGTATTCATAGGTCACGTCGGCATAGCGCGCCAGCCGCTGATACAGCTCATAGCCATAGCCGCTTCGATGGCCGTCCTCGCTCTGCTCGTGGAAGCCCGGATAGGCAAAGTAGCCCACCCGAAGCACCCGCGGCTCGGCTTTCGCCGCGGGGAAGAACAGGGCGAGCAGCATAAGCGCCGCAAGGAAGATCTTTTTCATGCGTTACTTCCTGTACTTTCCAATCATCTTTTTGAGCGCGTCCGCGTCGAGCGGCTTGGTGAGATGCTCGTTCATGCCGGCCTGTCGGCTGCGCTCCACATCGTCGGCAAACGCGTTGGCGGTCATCGCGAAAATCGGAACGGTCCTCGCGTCCGGTCGGTTCAGGCTGCGGATGCGCCGCGTGGCCTCCAGACCGCCCATCACCGGCATCATCACATCCATCAGGATGATTTCGATTTCGCCCGGCTTGGATGCGTCGAAGATTTCCACCGCCCTCCGCCCGTTTTCCGCCTTGACGACCTGCACGCCCTCGTTTTCCAGCATAAACTGCGCGATTTCCATGTTCAGGTCGTTGTCCTCCACCAGCAGCACGCGCATGCCCGCGATGGAAACGCCCGCTTCCTGCGCCGCGTCTCCGCTCTGCTGCGCATTCGCATCCTGTGCGAAGGTAAGCCGCACGGTGAACGTCGTGCCGACGTTTTTGGTGCTTTGCAGCGTGATTTCGCCGCCCATTTTCTCAACCAGCTCTTTGACAATCGCCAGTCCAAGTCCCGTGCCCGTATACGAGGATCGCGCGTCCGCATTTTCCTGCGCGAAAGGCTCGAAAGCGTGCCGCTGGAAGGCTTCGCTCATGCCGATGCCCGTGTCGCGCACGGTAAATTCATAGGTCACATTCTCCTCGGTCAGCGCGATTTCACGGGAGGACAAAAAGATTTCGCCGCCCGCCTTATTGTAGCGGATCGCGTTGCCCAGCAGGTTTTGCAGCACCTGCCGCACATGCAGCGGACTGCCGATCACGCGGCAATGGCCGTCGCAGCGGATATCCGTGTGCAGGGTAAGCGCTTTTTCCGCCGTTTGCGCTTCGATGATAACGGCGGTTTCCTCGATCAGCGCGCACACGTCGAAGGGGCGGCGCTCCAGCTTCACCTCGCCGGATTCAAGCTTGTTCATATCCAGCACGTTGTTCACCAGATCGAGCAGGAAACCGGAAGCGGACATGATTTTATCCAGACATTCTTCCTGCTTTTCCTCGTTTCCGCGATAGTGGCGGGCAATTTCGACCATGCCGCGGATGCCGTTGATCGGCGTGCGGATATCGTGGCTCATGCGGCGCAGGAAATCCGTCTTGGCCGCGTCCGCGCGCCTGGCCTGCACAACGGCCTCGCGAAGCTGGCGCTGATGCTCCAGCTCCCGCTCTTTTTCAGCCGTGCAGTCGCGCGTGGCGGTGAGGAACGCCGTCAGGCGCCCCTTCTTATCATAGCTCTGCGCGACGATAATCGAGTAATACCACCGTCCGGACTGCGAACGATAGGTATGGCCGATGTAGCGCTGATCCTTGAGCCGCTGCTCCATCGTGCGCACATCGAGGAACGCCTCCAGCGCGTCGTGATCTTTCGGCTCGATATAGTGTTCCAGATCGTTTCGAGTGTTTTCCGAAACGTTTTTGCAGCTCAAATCGCGGTTGCCGTCCGGGTTGACGATGCACTCCATCTCGCCGGAAGGAACCTTCACCACATACATGGAGGTATACGCCTTGCTGAGCGCATTGATGGTGTTCAGCCGCCGCTGGCTCTGCTCCAAAATGGCGCGCTCGGAGAAGGAGCGAAGCACGACGAAGCCCATCCATATGAACAGGAACAATGCCATCGCCACGCCCATAACCGCCGTGCGCGTGGCATACACCGCCGCGGCCGGGAAAAAGATGTAAATCGTGTATTCGCCGGACTGGGTCTGGTCGCCATACCACGTTTTGCCGTTTCGCGAAACAGTGTACAGTCCGTTTCCGTCGCGCTGATAATCCTTCGTGCTCAGGTCCAGCGCCTCCTCGTTGGAAAGGCCGTCCAGCACGGCGGAGTTGGTCACCACCACCTTGTCGTCGCGGACGACGACCACCACGCCGTCCATGTTAAATTGAAAGCCCTGAAACAGGTTCGCCAGCGTCACGTCCCCGGTGACGCCGATTAAATCCTGCTTGCTGGTGTAGGCCAGCACGACGCCCCTCGCATCCTTCCGGGCGACCGCCGCGATATCGTAATTTCTGTCGTTCACCCACACGCGGGCCATGTAGCTTTTGGCGGGATAATTCACGATGTCCGCAATGTTTTCGCTTTCAATCAGCGACTGCCACATCCGGCGGGTATCGCCGTCCGACGCGGTTTCCATCGTCGTGTTCAGGCTCTCATCCAACACGAGAATGCCGTCCAGCCGCTGCTCCTGCACATAGGCTTCCAATCCGTCCACGCCAAAGTCCGGCTCGTCGCGCAGCACGCGGGCGGCTTCGTCCGCCTTATCCAGCAGCCGAACCAGGCTCTTGGCCTTGTCGCCGAAAACATGATTGTCGTATTTGACCAGCTGCATCTTGACAAAATCAAAGGATTCCGAAAAGGTGGCCTGCAATTCGCGCGTATCTCTCGCCGTCAGCGCATGATGCAGGGAAAAGGCCAGCACGCTTCCAATCAGCAGCAGCGTTGCCACGAAACGCAGCCCCGCATATTTACCCTCCGTGCGCCTGCGGTAAAAATCAACCAGCTTTTTAGGGACGCGAAGCATCAGTTATCCCCCCCAGCGATTTTTCGGCATTCAGGCCGTATTTCTCCACAATCTCCCTAGCCGTTCCATCCGCGCGCAGGTCGTCAATCGCCCCTTGCAGCTGCGCGGCCAGTTCCTCATACTTTCCTTTTTGGAAGGCCACGCCCAGCTCGTTGACATACAGTGACCGTTCCATTTCGCGGTAAATATCCGGCGAGTTTTCCACCAGATTATGAATGGCGTATTCGTGTGCCACGACCACATCCACATAATTTTTGCGCAAAGCGGCCGCCGCTTCGCCGAGCGTGGAGAAGCAGAGTACCTGCTCCATCACCGGCACATTCGCGCTTTCGTGGCGGAGCAGCACGCTTTCCGCCGTGGTGGAAGCCTGCACCGCCGCGCGCTTGCCGCTCAGCTGGCTCAATTCGGTATAATCGCTGTCCGCCCGCACCATCGCCACCTGCCGGCTGTACAGATACGGCCCGGCCCACGTGTAGGCCTCCCCGCGCCCGGTCATCGTGAAGCAGCTCCACAGGCAGTCGATTTCGCCGCTGTCCAGATAGCTCTGCTTGTTTTCCCAGACGATTTCGCGGAACTGCACGTCATAGCCCAGCCTGCCGAACGCCGCCCTGGCAAAATCCACATCCACGCCGACAAACTCGCCCGTGCTGTCCTTATAGGTATACGGCGCATACATGTCGCAGCCGATGATGATGGTGTTTCCCTCCATTGCGAGCGCCGACGCGCCCAGCGCAAGCAGCAGCAAAAGCAAGCCCAACAGCCCATATTTTTTCATGCGCTTTCGTTTTCCTTCCCTTTTGATCGATCACATGGGGATATTTCCGTGCTTTTTGCCGCAGGGCGTGACCTTCGCCCGCAGCATGTCCAGCGCGCAGCGGATTCTCTCCCGCGTTTCGGTGGGCAAAATGACGTCGTCGATGAAGCCCAGCCGCGCCGCAATAAACGGGTTGCAGAACTTCTCGCTGTAATCCTCCATCAGCTCGCGGGTGCGTGCCTGCGGGTCTTCCGCCGCTTCGATGTCGTGTCTGTGGAGGATGTTGACCGCGCCCTCCGCGCCCATGACGGCGATTTCGGCAATCGGCCATGCGTATACGATGTCCGCGCCGATGTTTTTGCTGTTCATCGCGATATATGCGCCGCCGTAGGCTTTGCGCATAATCAGCGTGATTTTGGGGACGGTCGCTTCCGAATAAGCGTAGAGCAGCTTCGCGCCGTGGCGGATGATGCCCCGATGCTCCTGATCCCGGCCGGGGAAGAACGCAGGCACATCCACCAGCGTCAGCAGCGGGATGGAGAAACAGTCGCAGAAGCGGATGAACCGCGCCATTTTATCCGAGCAGTCGCAATCCAGCGAACCGCCGATGTAGGTCGGCTGGTTGGCGACAAGGCCGACCACCTCGCCGTCCATCCGGGCCAGACCGATGACGCCGTTTTTCGCGAAATCCGGCTGAATTTCCAGAAAGCTCTCCTCGTCGAACAGCGCTTCGATCACCGCGCGCACATCGTAGGCGCGGCGCAGATTATCCGGCACAATGCGCTCGATTTCGCTCGACCTGTCCACCGGGCGCGGCGCGGCGGCGGGCGGCGCTTCAAAGCTGTTTTGGGGCAGATAGGTCAGCAGGCGGCGCACGTCGGCAAAACAGCTTGCTTCATCGTCGAAGGTGAAATGGGTCACGCCGCTCTTTTCCGCATGAATCTGCGCGCCGCCCAGCTCCTCCGGCGTGCTCTCCTCCCCGATGACGGATTTGACCACCTTCGGCCCGGTGATGAACATCTTGCCGATGTTTTTCACCATAAAGATGAAATCGCACAGCGCCGGGGCATAGCACGCACCGCCCGCGCACGGGCCGACGATCACCGCGATCTGCGGAATCAGACCTGAAGCGCGCGTATGCCGCCGGAAAATATCCGCATATCCGCTCAGCGAAGCCACGCCCTCCTCGATGCGCGCGCCGCCGCTGTCGTTAATTACCACGAACGGGCATTTCATATCGATGGCCATATCCATGATGTGACAGATTTTCTGGGAATGATACTCGCCCAGCGTGCCGCCGATGACGGTGAAATCCTCGGAGGACGCGCAGACCGTCCGCCCGTTTACCCGGCCATAGCCGATCACCACGCCGTCGCCCGGCACGCGCCGCTTATCCATGCCGAAATCATCGATGCGGGATTCCACCAGCTCCCCAATTTCCACAAATGTGCCGGGATCAAACAGCAGATTCAGCCGCTCCCGCGCGGTCAGCTTGCCGCTTGCGCGCTGCTTCTCCATGCGCGCCGCGCCGCCGCCCTGCCTGGCCTGCTGCCGAAGCGCAAGCAGCTGATTCTCTCTCTCCTGCCAAAGCGATGCCATGCGTTCATTCTCCTTTTTGCCTAGTCACCCATGTTATCTTGAATTTTAACATTATAGGGGGGAAAAATCAATCACTTCCTTTTGTATTCGTGGATTTACTCCTTCCGTCAGCTTCGCTGACAACCTTCGGCGTTCAGCATCGTCTGAATCCGCCGCAGGCGGCGACGATGCAGGAACGTCCCTCAAGGAGGGAGGTCTGTCTGCGTGTATTCCGTTTTTGCGAAAAAATCTTTATTTGTAAGCAGACGCAGCACAGGCGCGCATCAAGGCTCCCTCTTTGAGGGAGCTGGCACGCCAAAGGCGTGACTGAAGGAGTTGAGTTCTCATTGACAGCCGCCTGTCTCGATGCTACAATAGGCGAGGTTTGCGAATTTACGCATTTTCGGAGGATAAAGCTATGGCGAATACGCCCGCGTTCGATCTGGACGCTTTCGGAAACAACCCCATGAACTGCATGACCCTCATCGCGGGCAAAACCGCCAGCGCGACGGGGCATGTGCTGGTCGGCCACAACGAGGATGACGGCGGCCACATCGTTGTGCGCCACGGCTGGGTCGCCCCGCGCGATTGGCCGGAGGGCGCGGCTATGCCCGCCGAGGAGGGCTGCGCGGCCATCCCGCAGGTCGCGCACACGCTGGGTTATTACTGGGTGGAATACCGCAAGGATGTGATGGGGCTTTCCAATGCGGATGGCTTCGTCAACGAATGCGGCGTGGTCATCACTTCCAACAGCATGGGCACCTCCCGCGAGGGCGTGGAAAACACCGAGTGCGTCAAGGACGGCGGCATCGCCTACAACCTGCGCCGTGCGCTGGCCGAGCGCGCCCAAACCGCCCGCGACGGCGCGCGCATCCTGATGGAGCTGATCGACGAGTGGGGCTACGCGCCCTCCGGCCGCGCCTACACCATCGCGGACAAGGACGAGGCCTTCATGTTCCAGCTGGCGCGCGGCCGTCACTACATGGGCGCGCGCGTGCCGGATGACGCGATCGCCGTCATGCCCAACCATTTCAACCTGCACGGCCTTTCCGATTACGCCGAACAGTTCTATCCGGCGGATATCGTGACCTACGCCATCTCCCGCGGCTGGTACAAGCCCGCGAAGAACGGCGATTTCTCCGATTTCGATTTTGCCAAGGCCTATCAGGCAGAGGATGAGTTTTTCGGCCCGCGCAACGTCATGCGCCAGAAGAACGGCCTGCGCATCGCGCTGGATCGCCCGTGGAGCGTCGAAAAGGAAGGCATGCCCTTCTGCGTCAAGGCGAACCGTCCCGTAACCGCGCAGATGATGGCCGATATCCTCAGCACGCATTATGAGGGGACGCGCGATTGCTGCGCGCACTTCGGCCCCGGCCTGTCCCCGCACGACGCTTCCTCCATCCGCTACATCTGCACCGGCACGACGCTGGAAAGCGACCTGTTCATCCTCCGCGACGAGCCGAAGCTGACCACCGTGATGAGCAGCTTTGGCCGCCCGTGCCAGCTGCCGTATATCGCGCTGCATCCGCTCCTCGCCCAGCCGGAAGCACTCGATCCGATGACGGACGCAGGCGAGAAGATGAAGGGCCATCTCCGCCCGGAGGAGGGCGCAAGCTGCTGGCAGGATACCCCGTGGTGGAAACTGCGCGCGTTTGAGACGCAGGCCGAACTGCTGTTCAGCGACACAACCGACGGCCTGCGCGCGCTGCTGGGGCGCATGCTGGCGCAGGGGCTTGAAAGCGACGCGCAGCTCTGCGAAAAGCTTGCCGCGCTGCTGCGCGAGGGCCGGGAAGCGGAAGCCCGCGAGCTGGCCGAGCAGGCGGACGACAGCGCGCTGCTCTCCGCGCTGCACACGCTTACCGATTATGCCCGCGCGGAGTTCGCGGCGGTGCGGCTCTCCCTGCCGACGACGCTCGCCGTGCATCCGCAGGAGGGCGAACGCGTGCGTGCAGTTTTCCACACGGATCGCACGCCTGTGGAAAACGCGATGATTCTCGGCGTGGTGCACACCAACACCAAGCTGGCCTTTGCCCCGATCATCCCCGGCACGCTGCAAAGCATCGGCGATAATGGCTACGCCGCGGAGTTTGACGCGGTTCGCCTGTCCTCCGTCATCGAATACGCCGGGCGCTACATGCTCGCCCTCGGCGGCCGTTTTGAGGACGGCCATCCGTTCGCAGGGCTTGAAGCCGCGACGTTTCAACAGTAATCAAGTTGAATGAAATTCACCGCGCGTCCTTTTTGCTTGAAGGAGACGCGTTTTTTGTTTTATTCTTTGCATTATATTTTCAGTCAATCGGTCAGCGCGTTGACATTCCATCTCAAAAGCCGTATAATTAAACTTGCATTTTGTGCATGGCAATCGTGCATAATTTGCGAACAAATCCATTGCAGGGAGGAAGATTATGAAAAAGTCTATCCTGGCGCTTGCTCTTGCGGCGCTCATGCTTCTTGGATGCGCGGCCGCTTTCGCCGACGGCGACAACGTGCTTCATGTCTACACCGACCGCGTTTTCCGCTCCTTCAACCAGGTGACGGGTTCCGACACCAACCTGATGGACGTAATCGGTTCGGTTTCCGAGGGTCTTGTCCGTCTGGATGAGAACCACAACCCGCAGCCGGCGCTGGCCGAGAGCTACACCATCTCTGAAGACGGCCTGACCTACACCTTCACGCTTCGCGACGGTCTGGTTTGGAGCAACGGCACGCCGCTGACCGCGAAGGACTTCGAGTTCAGCTGGCTGCTGGAAATCAGCGACGCGGACAACAACGGCTACGCCAACATCATCGCCCCGTTCATCAAGAACGGCGTTGCGTATCTGAACGGCGAAGTGGACGCGAGCGAGGTGGGCATCAAGGCCGTGGACGACAAGACCTTCGTCGTCACGCTTTCCTCCCCGACTTCCTTCTTTGACCGCCTGCTGACGCTGTGCTGCCTGTTCCCGCTCAACGAGGAATTCTACACCGAGCAGGGCGACGCCTTCGCCACGAGCGCGGATCACCTGCTCTACTGCGGCCCGTTCGTCGCGACCAGCCTGGATGTGGGCGTGGGCGCGACCCTCGTGAAGAACGACAAGTATTGGGACGCCGAGAACGTGAAGCTCGACGGCATCGATTACAAGGTCATCACCGATTCCTCTGCTGCGCTCAACGCGTATGAGGCGGGCGAAATCGACCGCGTGAACCTGGCTTCCACCGACGTGCTGCTCTATCAGGCCGATCCGGAGTTCGGCTCCTATTCCGACTTCCGCAACTACTACATGCAGTTTGACTACACCAACGAGAACATCAACGCCAAGATGCGTCAGGCCATCAGCATGGCGATCGACCGTGAGACGCTGGTGAACGACATTCTCATGACCGGCGCTGTGACCGCGGGCGGCGTTGTCTCCCAGGGCATCCACGGCACGGACGAGCAGACCTTCCGCGAGGTCGCGGGCGACTTCTCCTACTATGATCCGGATCAGGCCAAGGCGCTCTGGGATGAGGGCGTGGCCGAGCTGGGCAAGGCGCCTTCTTCCCTGACCCTGCTGACCGCCGAGGGCACCGACTTTGACGACATGAGCGTGTTCATTCAGGATCAGCTGCGCACCGTGCTGGGCCTTGACGTGACGATCAAGTCCATGACCCAGAAGGCCCGCAACGAAGTCATGAAGACCGACCACTTCGACATGGCGCTCTCCGCCTGGGGCGCGGACTACGACGACGCGATGACCTTCCTCGACCTGTGGACCAGCGACAGCGGCTACCGCGGCTACTACGCGAAGCCTGAATACGTCGCCCTGATCGATCAGGTGCGCACGGAGACCGACAGCGCCAAGCGCCTTGAGCTGATGGTTGAGGCCGAAAAGATGCTCGTCGCGGACGACTGCGTCGTGACCGGCATTTACGACCGCGGCTACTCTTACCTCCAGCGCGACTATGTGAAGGGCTTCATCGTCCATCCGGTCGGCCAGAAGAACGAGTTCAAGTACGTTTCCATCGAAAAGTAATCTCTTACACCGCAATTTCTTTCGGGGCGGCAGGTAAGCGTGCAGCTTTCATGCCGCCCCGTTCTTTGCTGCTTATGCCGTTTCAACTCCTTCCGTCACAACTTCGTTGTGACACCTCCCTCAAAGAGGGAGGCTTTGGGTATAATTATCCAAGCAGTGCAAAAAGCCACTTTGACATCAACGATTTTTTGTTTGAATCGGATGCTTATACAATAAGGCTCCCTCCCAGAGGGAGCTGGCACGCCGAAGGCGTGACTGAAGGAGTTCATAAACAACATCTTATAACAAGAGAGGAGTGGGGCTATGGCCAAGTACATCGGCAAGCGTTTGCTGTATATGGCGTTCACGCTGCTAGTCATCATTGTGCTGACCTTTACCCTGATGAAAATTCTGCCCGGCTCGCCCTTTGACGCCGAGCGCTTTGAAAAGCTCACCCCCGATCAGCAGGCCACCACGCTGGCCCGCTACGGACTGGATAAGCCGATTTATGAACAGTTCTTCATCTATCTCGGCAACATCCTCAAGGGCGATTTGGGCACGTCGTTCTATTACACCAACATGCCGGTGACGACGGTCATCGCGTCCCGCCTTGGGCCGTCGATGCTCATCGGCGCGCAGGCGATCATCCTCGGCCTGACCATCGGCCTGATTCTGGGCATTGTGGCCGCGTGTCGTCACAACGGCGTGATCGACAGCATCTCCATGGTCATCGCGGTACTGGGCATTTCCGTGCCGAACTTCGTCGCGGCCGCCCTGCTGCAATACTACGTCGGCCTGAAACTGGGCTGGCTGCCCGTCGGCTTCTGGAAAAGCTGGTCGTGCTCGGTGCTGCCTTCCATCGCCCTCTGCTTCCAACCGATGGCGACGGCGGCGCGTTTCATCCGTGCGGAGACGCTCGACGTGCTCCAGCAGGATTACATCGTCACCGCGCGCTCGAAGGGCATGACGCAGGCGCGCCTGCTCATCAAGCACACGCTGCGCAACTCCATCATCCCGGTCATCACGATCATGGGTTCGATGGTCGTCAGCCTGCTGACCGGCTCGTTGGCGGTGGAAAGCATCTTCTCCATCCCCGGCATCGGCGGCCTGTTCACCGAGTCCGTCAAAAACAACGATTACAACGTCATCATGGGCCTGACCATGTTTTACAGCGCGTTCTACATGATCGCCATCCTCGTGGTGGACGTTGCATACAGCATGATTGATCCGCGAATCCGCATTTCCGCGGGCAAAGGAGGCGAATAACCATGGCCGAAATCAGAAAGGACGACATCCCGGTGGAACTGTTTACCCCCGCGGATGTGGATAAAGCTTCGCAGGAACACATCGCCCGCGAGCATTCCTCCGCCATGCACGACGGCTGGATTCGCCTGCGCAAGAACAAGGCGGCGGTGCTCTGCTTCGCCATCATCGTCATCATCACGCTGCTGGCCATCTTCGCGCCGATCCTCTCCCCGTATACGTATTACGAAACCAACTACAAGGCCAAGCTGCAGAGCCCGTCGTGGGAGCATCCCTTCGGCACGGATTTGTTCGGCCGCGACCAGTGGGTGCGCATCTGGTATGGCACGCGCATTTCGCTGCTCATCGGTCTGGCCGCCGCGCTGATTAACCTCGTCATCGGCGTGTTCTACGGCGCGATTTCCGCCATCATGGGCGGCCAGGTGGACGCGGTGATGCAGCGCATCATCGAGGTGCTGGTCGGCATTCCGCACCTGATTATCGTCATCCTGTTCATGATGGTGCTGCCCTCCGGCGTGGGCACGATCATCCTCTCCCTGTGCATCACCGGCTGGGTGAACATGGCCCGCCTTGTGCGCGCCCAGATTCTCAAGCTCAAGAATCAGGAATTTGTGCTGGCCGCGCGCCTGCTGGGCACGAGCACCCGCAAGATCATCACCAAGCACCTGATCCCCAATACGATCAGCGTCATCGTCATCCAGGTGATGTTCGCCATCCCGTCCGCCATCTTCACCGAGGCGTTCCTCAGCTTCATCGGCGTGGGTCTTTCCGAGCCGAAAGCCAGCCTGGGCGTACTCATCAACAACGGCTACTCCGCCCTGCGCGCCGCGCCGTATCTGCTCATTTACCCCGCTATCGCCATCGTGCTGATTATGGTTTGCTTCAGCATTCTGGGCGACGGCCTGCGCGACGCGTTTGACCCGCGCATGAAGCGATAAGAAAGGAGACGGCAATCATGAGCAAGACACTGCTTGAAGTCAAGGATATGCACGTTTCCATCCACACCGACAGCGGCGTGGTCAAGGCCGTGCGCGGCGTGAGCTTCGAATTGCACGAGGGCGAAACGCTGGCCATCGTCGGCGAATCCGGTTCGGGCAAATCCGTGACCAACAAGGCCATCATGGGCCTGCTGCCGCCGGGCGGCAAAATCGATTCCGGCGAGGTCATCCTCAACGGGCGCAACATCGCCAACCTGCCGGAAAAAGAGCTGATGAAGATTCGCGGCGCGGAAATCTCCATGATCTTCCAGGACCCGCTGACTTCCCTCAACCCGACGATGACCGTCGGCAAGCAGATCACCGAGATGCTGCTGCTGCACAAGCCGGGCATGACGAAGGAGCAGCGCCGCGAGCGCGCCATCGATCTGCTGGGCATGGTCGGCATTCCGAACCCGGCCGAGCGCTTCGATCAGTATCCGCACCAGTTCTCCGGCGGCATGCGTCAGCGCGTGATGATTTCCATCGCGCTGGCCTGCGAACCGCAGATTCTGATTGCGGATGAGCCGACCACCGCGCTGGACGTGACCATTCAGGCGCAGATTCTCGACCTGATGAAGGATTTGCAGAAGAAGATCAACACTTCCATCATCATCATCACGCACAACATGGGCGTCGTCGCCTCCGTGGCCGACCGCGTGGCGGTCATGTACGGCGGCAAGTTCTGCGAAACCGGCTCGCTGGATGAAATCTTCTATTCCATGAAGCATCCGTACACCAAGGGCCTGATGGATTCCATCCCGAACCTCGGCAAAAACGAACAGGAATTGTATTCCATCCCCGGCACGCCGCCCGACCTGCTGCTGCCGCCGCGCGGCTGCCCGTTCGCGGCGCGCTGCGGCAAGTGCCTGAAGGTCTGCCACGAATATCCCGCGCCGGAATTTGATTTCAGCGACACGCACAAGGCTTACTGCTGGCTGTATGACCAGCGCGCAAAGGGGGCGATCTAATGGCGGAGGAACTGGTTCGCATTGAAAACCTCGCCCGCCATTTTTCCGTGGGCAAAAACCAGCTGCTCAAGGCGGTGGACGGCGTATCCTTCTCCATCCATCGCGGCGAGACGTTCGGCCTGGTCGGCGAATCCGGCTGCGGCAAGAGCACGCTCGGCCGCACGATCATCGGCCTCTATCCCCCGACGCAGGGCCGCGTGCTCTTTGACGGTATCGAAGTTTCCGCGCATCACAGCGCGAAGGAGGCCGCGACGCTCTCCCGCCGGATGCAGATGATCTTTCAGGACCCCTACACCTCCCTCAACCCGCGCATGAAGGTGATGGATATCGTCGCCGAGGGCATTGACAACCACCACCTCGCCAAAAACAACGCCGAGCGCACCCGCATGGTCGTCGAGCTGCTGCAAAGCGTCGGTCTGGATGAAGAGCACGCTAACCGCTATCCGCATGAGTTTTCCGGCGGCCAGCGCCAGCGCGTCGGTATTGCCCGCGCCCTATCCGTCAATCCGGATTTCATCATTGCGGATGAGCCGATTTCCGCGCTGGATGTTTCCATTCAGGCGCAGGTCATCAACCTGCTCAAGTCGCTGCAAAAGTCGCGCAACCTAACCTACCTGTTCATTGCGCACGATCTTTCCATGGTCAAGCACATCAGCGACCGTATCGGCGTGATGTATCTGGGCAATCTGGTCGAGCTGGCCACCAGCGACGAGCTGTTTGCCAATCCGCTGCATCCCTACACGCAGGCGCTGCTTTCCGCCATCCCGATTCCGGATCCGAAGGTGGAGCGCCAGCGCGAGCGCATCGTGCTTCAGGGCAGCGTGAAAAGCCCGATCAACCTGCCGGATAACTGCCGCTTCTGCACGCGCTGCAACCAGTGTACGCCGGAATGCGAAATGGCCGTGCCGCCGCTTCGCGAGGTGAAGCCGGGTCACTTTGTAGCCTGTGCAAGAGTATAAACTCCTTCCGTCTCACTCCGTTCGACACCTCCCTCGAAGAGGGAGGCGTTTCTTCGTTATAAAACAAGCACAAGCTCTATCCGATTTGTTTGATAGAGCTTGTGCTTTTATACTGTTAAGATAAACTCGCCGTCACAGTCAGCGGTGCCCGCGTTTACGGCTCAATGATATTGAAATACAGTGAGAGCTGGGTCATGCTCTTGCAGAGCGCGTCATACAGCGCCGCATCGCCCTCGACCGCATCAATCGTCCGGCTCATCGCGTCGGCGCTGCGGTTGGCAATCGCCAAAATGCCCAGCCGCTTAGCGCGGATCGTGATATCCGCATGCTCGGCCTGTTCGCCCTCATAGTAAAGCAACACGCCGTTTTGAATCTTGAGCAGATAGTTTTCCGCATCGCTCAGCACGAGGTTGACGGTGAAGGTCTTATCCGCCAGTTTGTCGGCATCCATCATAATGCCCATGTAATCGAGCATCGTCTGCGCGTCCATGTTCTGCGCGGTCGAGCCCACGCCGAGGGTCGTGGTCGCCGGGTAGAACTTCGTGCCGTTGCGCAGCTCAAACGCCGCGACAAGGTACGCGTT
The DNA here is from genome assembly GCA_934636105.1 of uncultured Clostridia bacterium. Lineage (GTDB taxonomy): Bacteria > Bacillota > Clostridia > Christensenellales > Aristaeellaceae > Ventricola. The sequence continues at coordinate 12,691 of CAKTZR010000018.1, read as the reverse complement.
GCGCCACGCGCCGGATTCTGCCTGATAGCCCAGCTGCTCGAGCGCATCGGCGCACAGCAGGCGGGCCTTCGTGTTCTCCGGGTCGGCATAGACCAGCGTGTTGGTGATCTGCGCCACCCACTGGTATTCGCCCTCGTCGTAATCCGCCTGTGCCATCTCCAGCACCTTATCCGTGTCGCCCAGATACTCCACCAGCTTGGCCGCGTAGTCGCTGGGCGTCAGCTCGTCCAGATGCACCGGGTTCGCGTCATACCAGCCCATATAGCGCTGATAGACGGCCTTGGCGTTATGCTTGAGCGTGCCATAATACTGCCGGGTATACCAGACCTTTTCCAGCGCTTCCGGCAGCTTAATCATATCCGCAATCTCGGTTTCGGTGTAGCCCTGATTGATATAGAGCACGGTCTGATCATGAATGAACTTGTAAATCGCCGCCGTGTTGGTCATGTATTCTTCGATCACGTCGTTACCCCAATGCGGCCAGTTGTGGGATTGGAACACGACCTCGGCTTCGCCGCCGAACAGCGTCTGCGCCTTGGTGATGTAGCGCGCCCAGCCGTTCGCATCGCGCACCTGCGCGCCGCGCAGGGTGTAGAGGTTATGCAGTGTGCCGGTGCAGTTTTCGGCCATCCAGAGCGCCTTGTAATCCGGGAAATAGGTGTTCATTTCGGCGGGGGATTCCGTATCCGGCGTGAGCTGGAACACCGCGCGCACGCCGTCAATGTTCACCTCGCCGTCCTCCTTGATTTCCAGCGTCGGGTTGATGTAACCCACGCCGCCCTGCGCCACCGCCAGACCGATACCGACGGAGAGACTGCCCGTTTCGCCCTTGCGCAGCGCCGAGCCGTACTGATACATCGAGCGGCGCTTCATCGCCGTGCCGACGAATACATTCTCCTTCATCACCGCGTCTTCAAAGCCTTCCGGCACAATGATTGCCGTCTTACCGGAGGCAATCTGCTCCGCCAGCGGCAGGGTCGGGTCAGCCGCATCCTCGGCGGAAATCACGCCCTCAATGCCGCCGTAATGATCCACATGCGCGTGGCTGATGATGACGGCGACGATATTCGCCTCGCCCATCTCGCTTTCAAACAGCTCCAGCGCAGCTTTGGCCGTCACGCCGCTGGACATGCAGTCCATGATGATCCAGCCGTGCTCGCTGCGCACAAAGGTCATGTTGGAGATGTCGTAGCCGCGCACCTGATAGATGTCATCCGTCACCTTGAACAGGCCGTAATAGGCGTTGAGCTGGGTGTTGCGCCACAGGCTCGGGTTGGCCGACGCGGGCGCTTCCTGATCGCGCACGAAATCGTAAGCCTGCTGGCTGAAAATGACCGTGCCGCTGTCATCCGTGATGACGAGACTTTCCGGCGCGGCTATCAGCCCGCGCGTGGCGAACTCCTTTTCGCGCTCATCGGCAAAATCCAGCAGCTGATAGACCTCCGCGTTGGCGCTCTGCGTGGCCTCTGTTGCCGGGTTACCCATGATGATCGTGTTTTCCGCCAGCGCAGCCGGAAGCGCCGCGGCAAGCAGCAGGGCGGACAGCAAAGCCGACAGGGATTTTTTCATGGGTGATCCTCCTTGCATCTGTTTTTTCTTTGTCTATATTGTAACAGATTCACCCATCCGATTTATAGCCTCTTTCCCCGTCATTCGTGCAGAAAAAACGTCGTTCGCGCAAATAAACCTTGATCTTTCCAAAAAGAAAAACACCCTGTCGGGTGTGCCGACAGGGTGCTGGTGGTTAGCCCTCAATCAGAATGTTCTTCTTTTCGGGGGCTTTCAGCGCGTCCTTCTTCGGGAATTTGATGTGCAGGACACCGCTCTCATACGAGGCTTTCACGTCCTCCTCCGTCAAATGCTCACCGACATAGAAACTGCGCTGCATCACGCCCGAATAGCGCTCCTGACGGAGCATCTTGCCCTGTTTGTTTTCCTTGTCCTTCTCCAAAGATTTCTCCGCAGAGATGGTCAGATAACCGTGGTTCAGCTCCAGATGAATTTCGTCCTTCTTGAAGCCCGGCAGATCAACGTCCACCTCATAGCCGTCATCCGTCTCCTTGACATCCGTCTTCATCACGTTCTGCGCGTGTTTGCCGTACAAAGCGCGATCCACGTTGCCAAAGCCGCGGAACAGGTCGAAATCATCAAAAGCGTCCATCAGGTTTTCACCGAAAACAGTAGGAAGATAAGTGCTCATCATGCAGACCTCCAATCATTAGCCTTGCACCGCTGGTAACATTGCCAGTCATGTAAGGTCGCACGTTGAACCTTTTTACGGGTCGTGTTTTCGTCGTCCGTTCCCGAACGGCGCCCTTATTATAGTCCGTTTTGCGCTGCTGTCAAGGGGGCTTTGAAATATTTTTTCAGTTTTATTTTCTTTATGTTTTGATAATTGAAATAACCAGTGTTTGGATACTGAAAAGGGATATTCCCTGCGGAATATCCCTGTGGGTATGCGGTTTTGACTTACAGCTTCGGGCCAGCCTCAACCAGCTTCTTGCCAGCCTCATTGCCCTCGTACTTGGCGAAGTTCTTGATGAAGCGGGAAGCCAGATCCTGCGCCTTCTTCTCCCATTCGGAAGGATCGGCGTAGGTGTCGCGCGGGTCGAGAATCTTGGGATCGACGCCCGGCAGCTCGGTCGGCACTTCGAAATCAAAGTGCGGGATCTTCTTGGTCGGCGCCTTGAGGATGGAGCCGTCGAGGATCGCGTCGATGATGCCGCGGGTATCCTTGATGGAGATGCGCTTGCCGGTGCCGTTCCAACCGGTGTTGACCAGATAGGCCTTCGCGCCGCTCTTTTCCATCTTCTTGACCAGTTCCTCGGCGTACTTGGTCGGATGCAGCTCCAGGAACGCCTGGCCGAAGCACGCGGAGAAGGTCGGGGTCGGCTCGGTGATGCCGCGCTCGGTGCCGGCCAGCTTGGCGGTGAAGCCGGAGAGGAAGTAATACTTGGTCTGCTCCGGGGTCAGCACGGAAACCGGCGGCAGCACGCCGAACGCATCCGCAGACAGGAAGATGACGTTCTTCGCAGCCGGAGCGGAGGAAATCGGGCGCACGATGTTCTGGATGTGATCGATCGGGTAGGAAACGCGGGTGTTCTCGGTGACGGACTTATCGGCAAAATCGATCTTGCCGTTCTCGTCGAGGGTCACGTTTTCGAGCAGAGCGTTGCGCTTGATGGCGTTGTAGATATCCGGTTCGGAATCCTTATCGAGGTTGATGACCTTCGCATAGCAGCCGCCCTCAAAGTTGAACACGCCGTTGTCGTCCCAGCCGTGCTCGTCGTCGCCGATGAGCAGGCGCTTCGGATCGGTGGAGAGGGTGGTCTTGCCGGTGCCGGAGAGGCCGAAGAAGATAGCGGTGTTCTCACCGTTCATGTCCGTGTTGGCGGAGCAGTGCATGGAAGCCATGCCCTTGAGCGGCAGGAAGTAGTTCATCATGGAGAACATGCCCTTCTTCATCTCGCCGCCGTACCAGGTGTTGACGATGACCTGCTCGCGGGTGGTGAGGTTGAAAGCCACGGCGGTCTCGGAGTTGAGGCCCAGCTCCTTATAATTCTCCACCTTCGCCTTGGAGGCGTTGTAAACGACGAAGTCCGGCTTGAAGTCCTTGAGTTCTTCCTCAGTCGGCTTGATGAACATGTTGGTCACGAAGTGAGCCTGCCAGGCAACCTCCACGATGAAGCGGATAGCCATACGGGTATCCTTGTTCGCGCCGCAGAACGCGTCCACGACGAACAGGCGCTTGTTGGAAAGCTCCTTCTTGGCGATCTCCTTGAGCGCCGCCCATGCTTCCTTGGAAGCCGGATGGTTGTCGTTCTTGTACTCGTCGGAGGTCCACCACACGGTGTCCTTGGAGGTGTCGTCCATGACGATGAACTTGTCTTTCGGGGAGCGGCCGGTGTAGATGCCGGTCATGACGTTGACCGCGCCCAGCTCGCTGACCTGTCCCTTTTCATAGCCCTCCAGACCCGGCTTGGTCTCCTCCTCGAAGAGCATTTCGTAGGACGGATTGTAGACGATTTCGGTCGTCCCGGTGATCCCATACTGCGTAAGATCGATGTTAGCCATCTTTGATGCAACTCCTTTTTGTATACTGTCGGCTATGACAGAAAGCCGCATTGAGAGCCTGCCCATACACAAGCCCTACTACCCACATGATAGCACCTATATCATACCGCAACGCTGGGAAAAAATCAATGCCATTCTTTCCGAAAGCGTCCAAAAATTGACAAAAAAATTTTGCGGTCAATCTGCCATATCGGCTATCCGGTTGTTGTTCAATTCATGGATCAGCGTGGTCACAAGTTCCAAAACGGGGTTTGCATTTTTCTTTTTCCAGCAGGCCATCACGTCGAATCCGTCCCGGCAGTCTTCGATCTGTTTGATGATGACGTCGTATGCGTTCAGCGTGCCAATGCTTGCATTGAGTCCAATTCCCGCGCCGATGCTGACCATCATGCAGATTTCGGAAGGCGTATCTGCAAAAACAATCTCCCGAAAATGCACACCCAACCGATTGATCCGGTTCTGAATCGCATGATAAATTTCCGGCGCGCTTTCCGGCCTGAACATAATCAGACGCTCACGGCTTAAATCGGTCATTCGGATTTCTTTTTTTCCAGCCAGCGGATGATCCTTCGCCATGAAAACCCGAAGTCCCTGACGCACGACTGTCTTTTTCCCGATTTCTGGAATCGTGTCCGCTTCCGGTTTGGGGATATATAAAATATCCAGCTTATTCTCATTAAATTTTTTTCGTATTTCCGCCGGATTTCCCGGCACTGCAACAACGTTAATCCGGGGATACCGCTTTCTGACTTCCCGTACCAATTCAAGCACCAGAAAATTTTCCACAGATTCAACAAAGCCGACTTGAACAATCCCATCCGCTTCTTTTCCTACGGTATGGATTTGCTTCATTCGCTCTACGTTTTGAAGAATATTCTGCGCATACTGCAAGCAGGAACGCCCTTCCTCCGTCAATCGAACGGAATGCGTATCTCGAATGAATAATTTATACCCCAATTCCTCCTCCAGATTGAGGATATGCCGACTGAGCGTAGGCTGCGCCACAAACAATTTTTCTGAAGCCCGTGAAAAGCTGTTTTCCTGCGCAACTGCCACAAAATAAACTAAGCTTGTGAAATTCATGCGTTTTTCTCCCCGCCGCACCGAGCTTTCGTTTTTACTTAATTATACACAAGGAGAGCAGATTTGTCTCTGCTCTCCCTTAAAATTTGTTTCAAAAGCTCATCGATTTTCGAGCGCATCTTTTACGGCGTCTTTGATGCCGTTGCTGGTCAGCGTCGCGCCGGCCACAACGTCCACATCTGCGCTGTTTGCCGCGACGATAGCCGCCGGAATCTGCTCAATCGCACGATCCGAAATTGTCGGCGTTTCTTCATGCGCCAGCACCTCAACCTGCTCAATTCTGCCGTCCACTTCCGTCACACGAACGACGATCGGACTGCTGGACTTGCCATATCCCTGGCCGATGTACTGGTTTTCTCCCACTTCGAACGCATCCGCCGTCGTATAAACCGGCACATAAGCTTCGCCCGTCATAATATCGTCCTGAATCACGTCATCCTTCACGGCCGCAGCATTCGCACCGGAAATCCGTCCGAAAATCAGACCGCCGCCCATATTGCAGGAAGCCTGATACAGATTCGCCCAAATGTCGCCCAGCTCGCCAGCCTCATACAAGTGCGGGATCGGCTGACCGTCCACATCCAAAACCTCGCCCTTTTCGTTCTTTTCCGGGCCGCCCTGCGTGTTGACCACGGCCGGGGTCAGTTTCATGGCATAATACGGTCCTTTATCCAGCGGAATCAACGTTTCCGCACTGCGTCCGAAAACTTCATCCACACCCGCCGCGCAGGAAGCATTCCACTTCTCAATCTGGGCGGCCAGTCCCGCTGCATCTATGCCAACTTTCTGAGCCAGTTCTTCAACCGTATCCGCCTTGACAATCCAGCCTTTTTCCAGTTCTTCCTGGTTGTTCAGGCTCCACGCGGAATAAACCGAGCCGTCCATCATCGCGGTATCATTGAAAATGGCATACATCGTATGCGGGATTGGATGCTGCATATACGTGCCGTAAAAATATTTTTTGCCATGACCAATTTTTTCGGATTCGTCAAAGAAACGCTCGCCTGTGCCGCTGACATAAATCGCGCCTTTATTGGCCAGGCGGTTAGACAAATACTGGTACATGACGCCGTTCGTTTCATCGTAGTAATTCAATTCCGGTCCCGCCATGTTATTCATGTGCCAAAGGTTCGCGCCCACACGCATCGCCATGCGAATGCCGTCGCCGGTATTGTAATAGGCGTTGCCCAAGGATTTAATCGTCGTGCTGCTGAAATAATCCTGAAGCATCTTGGGATCATTTTCAAAGCCGCCGGTGCAAAGCACTACGCCGTTCTTCGCCCGAATGTGAATTTCTTTCCCATCATTCTCCGCGACCACGCCATGAATAATTCGGGTGTCCGGATCCTGAATCAAACGTGTTCCACGCGTTTCAAACCAGACATCAATCTGATCCGCACGGGCTTCAACCAAGCTCTGATCCCATTTATACATGGAACCGTCCATCATCGTACCCGAAATCGTGAAATACGAGAAGCTCTCATTGCCTTCCAGCATTTCGAATTCGCGATGCGCTTTCATATCCACCGGATCGCCGCCCATGGACTTCACCCAATCGATATTTTCCGCCAATCCTTTTGCATAAACTTCAAGAATTTCATCGCTTGTCGTATCGAATTCGCCGCGCATCGCCTTGAGATATTTGAGCGTTTCATCCGCATCATAGGAGAAACCAACAATCTGCGCGCAAATCGCAGAGTTGCCGCCTTCATGTCCTTTCGGCGCCTTTTCGATCAGCAGGACCTTTGCGCCCGCATCTGCCGCCGTAACGGCTGCCGTCGCTCCCGCGTTGCCGTAGCCCACAACCACGACGTCGTATTCGGCGTTCCATTCCACCGTCTGCTCAAACGATTCCGCCATTGCACCCAAACACGTCAGACACATCAAAACCGTCAGAAGCACTGCAAAACGTTTTTTCATGTTGATTCTTCCTTTCTTGTTTCATATATGCGGAAACTCTTCTCTCCGCGTTTCTGATAACATTATATCAATATCAAGTTCAAAATGGAAATATCGTTTCTCAATCGCCGTCTTTGCTTATTCGTTTTTTGCATAGTCAACGGACTTTTCTTTTCCGCTTGACTTTTCCCCCGTTCCGCTCTAAACTGTTTCTATTCTTTTCACGAAAGCAGGTTCTCTATGCCCACACAGACACGCGAGGCAATCCTCCGCGCCACCATTGAGCTTTTCAACGAATACGGGCCGATGGTGCCAATGGCCAAAATCAGCGAGCGCGCCGGGGTCGCCGCGGGAACGCCCTTCCGCTATTTTCCTACCAAGGAAGCGCTGCTCCACGCCGCCTATGTCGCCGCGCACGAACACACGCTGCGCCTTGCGCCGCAGGCGGATATCACCAATCTCAATTCCGAGCAGACGGTCAAATCCATCATCTATACCATCATGAAGTGGTCGGCGCTCTGCCCGCAGGAGCTGGAATACATGCGTAAATATGAAGACAGCGTGTGCTACGACTGCTTTTCCGACCGCTTTTCCGAGGAACTTTACGTCGGCATTGTCCGCGAGCACAATCTCTGGCCGCGGCTGAAAAACGACGTGCGCCCCGACCTGCCGGAAGCCTTTATCAACCGTGTGATTTCCATCAACTGCTCGCTGTACAGCCGTTACATCGCCCACATGGGCTTTCAGGCGGACAGCCCGGAGTTCGAATCCTTCATGCACGCTTCCGCCGATTCCATCTGGAACAGCATCCGAAGAATGTAAGCTGCAAACGCTTTCCTAAAGGTTTTCAAGGAAAGCGTTTTTCTTTTGCCGAATATTGTGAATTTTTTGTGGCAGAAATGTGATTTTTCTCTTGACAAGCAAAAAGTTTGTGATAAAATCCGAATTAGCAAAGAGTGAGTGAGCGCTCACTCTCATGTATTTTGGAAGGGAGAATCCACCATGAAAAAGCTCTTTCTCGTGCTTCTCGCCTGCCTGTTCATCCTTCCGGCGGCTGCTTTTGCCGCGGATGGCACGTTCAGCGCGCAGAGCGCAGGCTTCGGCGGCCCTGTGACCGTCACCCTGACGCTTGAGGGCGACAAGATCACCGACGCGGTGGTCGAAGGCGAAAACGAAACCGCCGGCATCGGCGCGGCCGCACTGGCCCCGCTGGCCGAGCAGCTGCTCGCCGCGCAGAGCGCCGACATTGACGGCGTTGCGGGCGCGACCGTGACCTCCACCGCCGCAAAGGAAGCGGCTGCCGCCGCGCTGGCGCAGGCCAATGGCGGCGCGGCCGTCGAAGTCAAGCTGGCGGACGGCACCTACACTGCCGAGGCCTACGGCTTTGAAATGGCCGTCAGCGACAAGCTGATCGTGGCCATCGAAAACGGCAAAATCGCCTCCATCGCCTATGGCGAGGATTGCGGCGACACCCAGCCGATGCTCGACGCCGTCGAAAAGGCGCTGTTCCCGCGCATCATCGAGGCGCAGTCCGTCGGCGTTGACGCTGCCAGCGGCGCGACCGTGACCAGCAACGCCGTGAAGACGGCCGTCGCGGATTGTCTCACGCAGGCGCTCGTCGCCGCGGGCTGCGACGCTTCCGCCATCTCCGCATTCAAGACCGTGCCGGAGAAGAACGGCGGCAGCGAAGAACTGACCACGCAGGTGCTCGTCATCGGCATGGGCGGTTCCGGCACGTATACCGCGTTGCGCGCGCAGGAGAGCGGCGCGCAGGTGCTCGCCATCGAAAAGCAGGCTCGCTACGGCGGCACGACCGCGCTGACCTCTGAAATCGAAGCCATCAACCCGCCGCGCATCAAGGAGCTTTACAACAACGGCGAGGACTTCTGCGATGCGGACGCGATGCACCAGGCTTGGCTGGATTATGTGGACGGCGACGCGAAGCCGGAGCTGATCGACCTGTTCTTTGAGAACTGCGGCCCGGCGCTCGACTGGCTGGCTCTGGACCACGGCGCGCAGTTCGACATGAAGCCGCAGGCCGGTTTCACCGATGTAGACGTGTACAAGGTCAAGTTCCAGTGGCTGCCGAACTACGACGAGCGCAACCCGCAGGCCCCGACCTACGGCTACAACAAAGCCGAAATCGCAACCTATTTTGATCGCCTGGTCAGCGATTTCACCGACCTCGGCGGTCAGTACATGCTGGAAACCGAGGCCTATGACCTGATTACCGAAGACGGCAAGATCGTCGGCGCGAAGGCCAAGAACCTGGTGGACGGCACCGAATACACCATCCATGCGGACGCTGTGGTGATCGCGACGGGCGGCTTCCTCGGCTCCGGCGAAATGACCGAAAAATACCTTTCCGACGAATATTACCCGCTCAAGGGCACCTGGAAGATTTACGGCACCTACGGCAACGACGGCAAGATGCTCCAGGCCGCGATTGACGACGGTGCTGCGACCTACAACATCGGCATGCCGCCCGAGGTTCACCTCTCCGGCACGATTGACTTCCTCCCGGCGCACGAATACGGCTACGCCATCAACACCATCCCGGATACGCTGGACTTCAACACCGGCCGCGAGTGCCGCTGGACAGTCGCGGATCTGCCGCTGATGATGGGCGTCTCTGCGGACAGCCTGGCCGTCGGCATGAACGGCAAGCGCTTCACCTCCGAGACCGGCATCGCGATGCTCGACCCGTGGATTGCGGGCCCGCGCTACTTCAGCATCTGGTCCACTGAGCAGCTGAACAGCATTGTCTCCGAAGGCCTCAAGACCGATGTGGTCGGCCCGGCTGTCGGCTTCCTCGGCCATCGCGGCTCCATCCCGTCCGGCACGCCGCTGCCGGAAGCCTTCGACGTGATGAACGACGCCATCGAGCGCGGCTTCGTCTACAAGGCGGATACCATCGAAGAACTGGCGGCCATGATCGGTCTGGATGCTTCCGCGCTGACCGAGACCGTCTCCGCGTACAACGGCTACTGCGAATCCGGCGTGGACGCTGAATTCGGCAAGGACGCGGCGCTGCTGACCAAGATCGGCGAAGGCCCGTACTACGCCATCGCGATGGCCAGCTACAGCTACAACACCTGCGCGGGTCTGGACGTGAACGAGAAGATGCAGGTGCTCGACACCAACGGCAACGTCATGGAAGGCCTGTTCTGTGTGGGCAGCGACAGCGCGGGCGTGCTGTTCTCCGAAAAGAAACCGTATGTCACCTTCGGCGGTGCGAACAACGGCTGGGCGCTCACCAGCGCGTATGTTGCCGGCCCGATTCTGGCTGAATACGTGAAGTAATCCCAACTGCAAAAAGCCGGGCGAAGCGCTCCAATCCAGAGGGCTTCGCCCGGTCTTTTTCTGTTCTGGTCAGTTTGCCTATTTTGTGATACACTATCTGTATCACTTCCGAAGGAAGCCGCTCCTATGCTTTCCAATTCGCTCTATGCTTCCGCCTTTGCCATCAAAAAGGCGAAGCTCTGGAAAAAGCTTTCTGATAACCAGTTCTTTGCCGTCCGTCACTTCGATTCCAACGTCAGCTATTGCTGCGTCATGGGCAACGCGGGCATGGAATATGGGCTCGCCTTTTTTCTCGGCGACAGCGGTCTGGCCGGTATGGACCACATGAACCGCGAGGCCGAGCAGGCGCTCCCGCTCCACGAGCGGCACGAGCTGTTCTGCTCGCAGGACTGCGTGTCCGTTTCCTTCGTCAACAAGCCGGAGCTTCGCGACCGCGAGCTTGCGGAAATCACCGCGTATTGTAAAGCCAACGGCATTCAGCCGCGCGGCGCGCATGCCTATCCGCAGTTCGACCGCTATCGGCCGCATTTCATCCCGTGGTATATCGACGACGAAGCTGACCAGCGTTATATGCAGGAGAGCCTGAATGCCGCTCTGCGACGCGCTGGACGGCTATCTGGATCAATTCTATGCGCCCAGCGACGATACGCCGACCGAGGACGAGTTTGATCTTTTCGTCAACATTCTGCGTGACAACGATGCGCTCCGTCAGATGCCTCAGATGCTTTTCAAGCAGGTACTGCCCCTTGTCGATGAAAATGCCCTCCCGCTCGATGTCTGCCGCGCCGTTCAAAAGGAGGCCCAGCGCAGGGTGATGAGGTGAGCCAAACAAAATGAGAATTAAGAAAAGGAGGGTGTCGTTCATGAATCTTCGCTCCACCGCCTCCGCGCTCATCGAAGCCGCGCTGCAGATGCTTGCAGGATTTCAATCCACTCCCCTCGCATGAGGGGAGACACGCTGCGCTTTCCTCTTTGGGTGACAGGGTTCGTATTTCAATCCACTCCCCTCGCATGAGGGGAGACGAACAGCGCGAAATCATCCGCCGCGCGATGGACATTTCAATCCACTCCCCTCGCATGAGGGGAGACACCGGATCAACCGCCCGGAAACGCTGACCAAGCTGATTTCAATCCACTCCCCTCGCATGAGGGGAGACGGCATTTTACCTTTGCCGGATGGCGTGTCAAGGCATTTCAATCCACTCCCCTCGCATGAGGGGAGACCATTATCGCCGAGCGTCTGCACGCCCAGCGTCAATTTCAATCCACTCCCCTCGCATGAGGGGAGACGCGTGTAGGTATCAATGCCCGCGATCTGCATCTTATTTCAATCCACTCCCCTCGCATGAGGGGAGACACGCGCAAGCGCGTGACAGCGCAAAGCTGGGCGGATTTCAATCCACTCCCCTCGCATGAGGGGAGACGTCGGCGCGAAATTGTGCGGTGATTTTTCACCATTTCAATCCACTCCCCTCGCATGAGGGGAGACGATATCCCGCTTGTAGGTGGACAGGTACAAGGTATTTCAATCCACTCCCCTCGCATGAGGGGAGACGCGGCCGGTGGTGGGCAGTTATCCCCTTTTGACATTTCAATCCACTCCCCTCGCATGAGGGGAGACTGTTCCAGCAGCTTCCATGTAGGTAAAATCAACAATTTCAATCCACTCCCCTCGCATGAGGGGAGACGAGAATGGCAAAGACGGCTGGTATAATTATTGTATTTCAATCCACTCCCCTCGCATGAGGGGAGACATGACCGTTACAAGCTCTCGGAGCACACCAGAGAATTTCAATCCACTCCCCTCGCATGAGGGGAGACCATGGGCTGCGCGGGCGAGATCGACGGCGTTTGTATTTCAATCCACTCCCCTCGCATGAGGGGAGACCGTCGGAATAGTCAACGCCTTTCAGCATGCCGCACATTTCAATCCACTCCCCTCGCATGAGGGGAGACGAGGCGAGCCGCGGGCGCGCCGTGAGGACGCACAGATTTCAATCCACTCCCCTCGCATGAGGGGAGACTTGGCTCAAGTTATGGCGGAGAGTTAGGGATTTATTTCAATCCACTCCCCTCGCATGAGGGGAGACAATCTTTACTATACGTTAATTCATATGTTGTTGATTTCAATCCACTCCCCTCGCATGAGGGGAGACATCATACAAGAGATAGACACATACCGCGATAGGAATTTCAATCCACTCCCCTCGCATGAGGGGAGACTTAATTTTTCTGCTGCATCTTCTATATATTTATCATTTCAATCCACTCCCCTCGCATGAGGGGAGACACCTTCGGAATATAACTTCCATAACCTTGCTCACATTTCAAT
>CAKTZR010000017.1 GCA_934636105.1 uncultured Clostridia bacterium | reverse complement strand
CGCCTTAGCGGCTCGCGCTGACAGCTCGTTTATTATATCGCAGTTTCAGCCCCCTGTCAATAGCTTTTTAAACTTTTTCTGACACTTTTTGAATCTTTTTGCATTTTCTTTCAAAAAATCCAGATATTGTTTGATTTTCGGCTTTCACTTTTTCTACGCTTTTGTATACGATTCCGTCGTCTGCATTCTTCATCCTGCAATTCTGCTTTGCTTAAAAGAGCAACACAACCAGCCCGTCTGCAAGCGCCGCGCCTGCCACCCAAACCAGCGCCAGCTTGATCCTTTTGCGCAGCACCTAGCCCCATGTCTGCACAAACTGCATATCCTCCAGTCCCGGAATCACCCAGAATCTACTGTGTCCAACCCAGAGTTTGTCAATCACAACGCCGTCATAGATGTTCATCACTTCCAGAAAAATCAACGCCTGTATATATGCCGTTTTAAAATCCGACACTCGGTTCCACATGCCGATAATCATCAGCAGCGTCACCGTCATCACCAGTTAAAACAGCGTCATAAAGCGCTTGAATTTTCGGTCTATGGTCGCGCAGTTGCTCAGCCCAAGCTCAATCGCCCGTTCCTGCACCGCCTTTGGGTAAAAAAACAAACCATTGACCGCGCCGCCCAGAACAGACAATTTCACCATCAGCGTAAAAATCAAGCAGTATAGAATCAACTGAAGAACAAGTATCATTTCCTATGGCCTCTCTTTTTATGATTTTTTCACGTGCAGATCAAAATCGCAGCAATCATTTCCGCGTCCCAGTGTCTTGGTTCTATGCCAGATCAGCTTGGGATGCAGGCCGTCATAGGTAATATCGTCGCTGTCGCAAAAGCAGGGGCAAAGCTCCGGGCAGTCATATTCTACGCATGTGTCGTGATACGGGCATTTCACCATATCAATCCGCCAAACATTTTTGTTCGTCTCGTGCTCCACCGCCGCAAAGCCTGCCGTTTCGCCGAACATCTTGCGCGTCCCCTTCACAAAAATGCCCGGCACAAGGCGATAAAAGCCCGGAAGCCGCATCAGCTTCTGAATCATGGCTTTCAGCTTCCATGCGCGCCGCTCCACATAATCATGAACGGTTTGCCGTGCTTCCTCTTTGGGCATCACGGTTTGCAGAACCTCATAAGCCGCAATTCCCGGCAGAATCTGCGATTCCAGATGCTCCTTTTTCTCCTTCGTATCGCCCGAATGCTCCCTGCGCAGTTCATCCAGCCTTCTGTCCAGCGCGGCGTTCAACGTTTCAGCCTGCGCCGGAAAGCGCTTTGCGGCCGTCTGCCGAAATTCAGCAATGATATAGTTCTCCTTCATCTCTCTGCCCCTTTTTTCAGCATGTACTCCGTCTCTTATCGTCCGACGCCCGGAAGCAGCCCCGCTTTCGCCTTCTCCGGCGTATCGTCCGACTCGTCATACGCGTCATAGGGCGCATTCGGGTCGTGTACGCGCTTGCCAAACGGCGAGCACAGCTTATCCTTGTGGGCAAAGGCAAATTCAAAATTGTCCGTCCAGCCGGTATGCCCGGTGATGAACAGCGGCTTCACGCCCAGCTTTTTCAGCCTTATTTCCAGCTCGGCAAGCGATTTCACCGCCAGCTTGTTGTCCTCCGCCAGCGCGGAAATAAAGCTGTATCCGCCGTCCGCGCCAAACCAGATTGTGTCGCCCGTAAACAGATATTTTCCGTCGATCAGATAGACCATGTGGCCCCACGTGTGTCCGGGCACGAGGAAGCAGCGGATTTCGATATCCCCGATATGAAAAATCTGTTCGTCCTTGAGCAGTACCTTTTCGTTGTTGATCGTCACCTGCGGCAGCTTATAGAGATGATAGATGACCTTGCGGCGCACCTCCCCGGTCAAATAGCGGTTCTCGATTTCACCGACGTACAGCTTCGCCTTTTTGAACAGACCGGGGCTGTCCGCCTCCACCGCGCCCACATGGTCGGTATCCTGATGGGTGATGAGAATATCGCGGATCGAAGCCGGGTCGATACCCAGCCAACCCATCTTCTCCTCCAGCCGTTCATAATTGTAGCCTGCGTCGATCATGATCGTCGTGCTGCCCTTGCGGTAAAAGAAGATATTCGCCACCCATTCGCGCACGCAGGCCACGTGTTCGTCAATCCAGCCCGTGTTCAGCGGCTTGAAAATCTCCTTGCCGCGATACATTTTGCTCATTTCCTTTTTCTGGAATTCAGTTGCTTTTTTCGACATAGCGCATCCTTCTTTCCTATCTATCGTTAGTTTTTTCTAACTACTGGTTATCAAAAACGGACGGCATTATCGTCACTCCTACATTTTACGAAAGCAAAATCTCCTTGTAGGGGCGCGCATTACGCGTCCGTTCTTTGTGCAAAATCTGTTTTTTCATTGATAGCTGTATTATAATCTGGAAAATATGCGCTGTCAACCGCTTTTCCGGGCGATTTGAAGCCGCACAATCGCGCCGATTTCTATCCGCTCCCCATCGGTAAAGCAGATGACTCGATTCACCTCGTCGATGCGCCGTACCGTGCCGCGCTTTTTTGCGTATTCGCCGCCCGCCTTGCGCGCATCCGGCTGAAAGAAGACGATTTCCGCTTCCGGCTTTTCCTCGATTCTGCGCAGCAATTCGGCCAGTGCTTTGTCAATCGCCGCTTTCTGCTCCTCGCTCATCTCCGGCCTTTCCTCGGTCAGCCGCGCCGTTTCCTGCACCACGCCGTCAAAACCCGTGAGCGCCGCAAAGGGAGAAAACTGCGCCGCGCGCTCCACGCGGCTCATCCGCAGTCTGTCTGACGGATAGGGATAGGACATGCGCATCATTTCGTCGTTCGTCATGCCTTGTGTCCTCCGATCTGGGCGTTGCGCTGCCGCGCGGTCGCCCCCTCCTCCAGATTCATCCCCTTGAGAATCGCGTTTTTGCCAAATCTGTGCTTAATGCCAATCAGCGCTTCCTGCACGCGCCGTTCCCGGTCGCGCGCCGCTTTTTCATTTTCCTGCGCGGCGCGTTCCGCTTCGTAATCCGTAAAGAAATCGAGCTGTTCCCGCTGCGGCTTCGTCTGCACATCTTCTTCCCGCATCACGCGGTTCGCCACGACATACATGCGCCGCACCTGCAAATCGGGCTTCACAATGCGGTCAAACAACTCGCCGACGGCCTGCATGATTTCCTTCGTGGAGGATGTGTATCCGCTCAAGTTGATGGAGCCGTGCGCCTGCTTGGGCACGCGGCGGCCGTATCGATCCAGCTCCATTTCTCCGCGATAGCCCGCATTTTCAATGTCATAGCCGACCGTCAGTACCATCTGATCCGTCATCAGCCGCTTTTCCACCAAATCCAGCACGAGCAGATCCGTCATTTCCTGCACGACCAGCCGCGCCTTGTCAAACGGATACGGGCATTGCAGCACCTGTCCGGAGCTGATGCTGCTGGACGACGGCCGATACGCATGAATATCCGCCATCGTACAAGGCTCATAGCCCCATGCGTGGTCGATCAGCAATTCCGCGTTCACGCCGAAAAGCTGATAGAGCAGCGCTTCGTTCAGATATTCTCCCGGTTTTCCGATGGAGCATCTTGCAATGTCCCCCATCGTAAACATCCCCTTGTCCGCCAGCCGTTTGGCTGTACCGCGCCCAACGCGCCAGAAATCCGTAATCGGCCGATGGTTCCATAGCTTTTCCCGATAGCTCATTTCATCCAGCTCCGCGATGCGCGCACCATTTTTGTCCGGCTCCATATGCTTGGCCACAATATCCATCGCAATTTTGCTCAAATACAGATTGGTTCCGATGCCCGCCGTTGCGGTGATCCCCGTTTCCCGCAGCACCGCTTCAATCATTCTCTGCGCCATCTGCCGCGGCGTGACGCGGTACGTCGCCAGATACCCCGTCACATCGATGAAAACCTCGTCCACCGAATACACGCAGATATCTTCCGGCGCCACAAACCGCAGATAAATCTGGTAAACCGCCGCGCTGACCGCCATATAGTGCGCCATCTGCGGCGGCGCGACGATGTAATCCAGCGCCAGTTCCGACGAAGCCTTGAGCGCGTCCGCATCGCTGGATTTCCCGGTAAACGTGCGGTTCGGCGCGCGCATCAGCCGACGCGCGTTCACCTGCTTCACCGTCTCTACGACCTCAAACAGCCTCGCACGCCCCGGTATGCCGTAGGCCTTGAGCGACGGCGAAACTGCCAGACAGATGGTCTTTTCCGTCCGGTTCGGATCGGCAACCACAAGGTTGGTTTTCAATGGGTCAAGCCCCCGCGCCACGCACTCCACCGACGCGTAAAACGATTTGAGATCAATCGCGATATAGGCCCGTTCGCTCACCGCCCGCCCCTCCTTTTTGTCGCCGTTCGGATGATTTCATCTGCATTATATCGCAATTTCTACCTAATTTCAAGCCCAATTTCAACCAATCAGGCAACAGGCGGCCTGAGGTCGCCTGCACATCCGCCATAGCTTGTACAATCACAAAGTTTCGCACATGCAGCCGGTTTTTCGCAAAAAAAACGCCGGAGATCGCTCTCCGACGCTTCGTCGCATGGATTTATTCGCCCTGTCTGGTCAGCATCACCGCAACTGTCTTGAAAATAATCTTCCAGTCTGTGATGAACGAACGCTCCTGAATGTATTTGATGTCCAAATCGACCCACTCCTCGAAGGAAAGGTCGTTGCGGTGCGGCTGAATCTGCCAATAGCAGGAGAGCCCCGGCGTGACATACAACCTTTGGAAGGTATATGCGTCGTATTGCTCCACCTCGCGCGGCAGCGGCGGACGCGGCCCCACGATGCTCATGTCTCCCTTGAGTACGTTGACCAGCTGGGCCAACTCGTCCAGACTCGTCTTGCGGATAAAGTGCCCCACGCGCGTGATGCGCGGGTCTTTGGCGATTTTGAACACCGGGCCGTCCATCTCGTTGTCCTTGAGCAGGTCATCAAGCATGTTCTCGGCGTTCGCCTTCATGGAGCGAAACTTATAAAATTTGAATAATCTGCCGCCCCGCCCCACGCGTACTTGGGAAAACACGGGGCTTGCATGCGGATCGTCGATGTATATCGCGGCCATGATGAGCAGCATCAGCGGGGAAAGCACAATCAGCGCCAGCATCGAAAAAACGATATCCTGCGTGCGCCGCCCGATCCAATACAGGCGTTTGGAATGGAGCACCTCTTTTTCATTGAGCACAACTTTATGGCTTGCCGCCTGCTCCCGCGTGAGAATCGGCACAGGAATGCCGGGCTTTTTATCCACCAGTTCCGCCACGGCATGCTCTCCGCGCATTGCCGTCGGTCGAATGTATTTCTGCTCCATCATTTGTCTGCTCCCTTTTCGGTTTTTCCCCCACCTGCTCCAAAAAACGGGGTTTTGCCGTCCTTCGCACATTGATAACATTTGATTTCGTCGATGTTTTATTATATCGGATAAGCCATTCCCTGTCAAGAGAATATCCGCTTCAAACCTGCCGTTTTATTTTGCCTTTTTTCCTGCGCGTGTGATTATGATGATATCTCGTTCTGTCTCTTTCTTTTCTGATTTTTTCCGCATAATTCTCGTCATGTTTTCTATGTATTCTTTGCTTTTTAATTCTGAATCAATTTCTTTCTCCATTTTTTGTTTATTTTGATTCTCCATTCATTCCAGTCACGTAACGTCCGTCGTTATTTTACCGGTTCTGTCGCTTCTTCTTTGCCAAAATGTAACCGATTTAGACGCATCCGTCCTTTTTTACGGGCAAAATTGCAAAAACCTCCCCGTTTCAGGGGAGGTGATTGTCAGGATACCTTGAAGCCGCCCTCACGCAAAGCGTTGATGACTCTCTGCGCATGCTCGCGATCCTGCGTCTCCATCGTGATTTCCAGAATCGCGTCGCGGATATCCAAATCCACGTCCGTTCTGTCGTGATGCACGACCATGACGTTCGCGCCCTCGGCGGCGATGATGTGGCTGGCCATTTCCAGCTGGCCCGGCCTGTCCTGCATGAGAATGCGGAGCTTGGTCATGCGGCCCGCGCGAAGCAGGCCCTTTTCGATGATGCGGGAAATCATCGTCACATCGATGTTGCCACCGGAGATGACCGCCGCCACTTTGCCGCTCACATCAAATTTGCGATTCATGATCGCGGCCACCGGCGCCGCGCCCGCGCCTTCGGCAACCATCTTACCGCGCTCCATCAGGAACAGAATTGCCTGCGCGATTTCGTCGTCGTCAACCGTCACGATCTCGTCGAGATACTTGCTGCACAGCTCAAAAGTCAGTTCGCCCGGCTTCTTCACGGCAATGCCGTCCGCGATGGTCTTCGCCGTGTCAAGCGAAACGACGTGCCCCGCGTCAATGGAAGCCTTCATGCCCGCCGCGCCCGCGGCCTGCACGCCGATAACCTTCACGTTCGGGTGGAGCATTTTCACCGCCGCCGCCACGCCGGAAGCCAGTCCGCCGCCGCCGATCGGCACGACGATGGTATCCACATCGGGCAGATCGTCCATGATTTCAAGGCCGATGGTGCCCTGGCCCGCGATGACCATCGGGTCATCAAACGGGTGAATGAACGTCGCGCCGGTCTCCTGCTGAATGCGGCAGGCCTCGGCATACGCGTCGTCATAAACGCTGCCGTGGAGCACAACGTTCGCACCCAGTTCGCGCGTGGCCTTCACCTTGGAAAGCGGCGCGCCCGCAGGCATGACGATGGTTGCCGGCACGCCGAAAGCTTTCGCCGCCAGCGCCACGCCCTGCGCGTGGTTGCCCGCCGACGACGCAATCACGCCGCAGGTGCGTTCTTCCTCGGTCAGGCTGGCGATTTTGATATATGCGCCGCGCACCTTGAACGAGCCGGTATTCTGCAAATCCTCGGTTTTCAAATAGATTTGGCTGTGCTCGTCGGAAAGCGCCTTGAACTGCACAAGGCCCGTCCGTTGAGCCACGCCCTTGAGGCGCTCACGCGCTTCCAGAATCATACCCAGCGTAAATGCCATCGTTTTTCTCCCCTTGTTTACAGGCCGGGAACGATCGGGGCACTGCCCCGAACCCCGCCAAGAACCTGAGGTTCTTGGATTTCCCATTTTTATGATTTTCAGCCCTTCAAACCTCTGGACTGTCTGTCCATGTCCTCCACGACGATGTCATAGATTTCGCCGAGGGACGCGCAGTATTCCAGCACCTTCCACGGCTGGTTGGTATGATAATGAATCTTAATCATTTCCTCGTCGCCGACGGCAATCAGGCAGTCGCCCTCAAAGTTATCGACGAAATAATCGTAAATCTTATCCTCATCGAGATCATGGCCATCGATGAGCAGCTGAGTGTCATAACGATATTCAAGCATGTGCTTTCCTCCTTACGGGTATTCTCTTGCCATTTCATAGATCATGATGCCGGCTGCAACCGCCGCGTTGAGCGATTCCGCGCCGCCGCGCATGGGCAGGGCCAGATGGTGCGTCGCCGCGTCGCGGACAGGTCTGCTGATTCCCTGTCCCTCGCTGCCGATGACCAGAATTGCCTTGCCGCGCGGGCAGTGCGCGTAGAAATCCTGCCCGCCAAGCTCGGTAGCCGCAACGGCATAGCCTTCGCGCTTCATCGCTTCCAGCGTGCCCGGCAGATCGTCCGTCGGCATCACCGGCACGCGAAACACGCTGCCCATGGTTGCCCGGAGTGTCTTCGCTCCATATAGATCCGCACATCCGGGGCCGAAAATCGCGCCGTCAAAGCCCGCCGCATCCGCCGTGCGCAGAATCGTACCGACGTTGCCGGGGTCCTGCACGCCGTCGAGCGCCACAATGCGCTTTCCGGTCAGCGTCCTCGGCGGCT
The DNA here is from genome assembly GCA_934636105.1 of uncultured Clostridia bacterium. GTDB lineage: Bacteria > Bacillota > Clostridia > Christensenellales > Aristaeellaceae > Ventricola. The sequence goes on along the minus strand of CAKTZR010000017.1, from coordinate 64,530 downwards.
GTGGAATCCGCGCCGTGCAGACAATGCCCTGCGGCGTTTTGGCCGTACTGACCGCCTGCATCACTGCCGGAGAAACGACGTAGATTTCGCAGCCTGCGTCCTCCGCCTGCCGCACAATCTGCGCGTACTCCTCCTCGCGTCCCTTTTCGACAAAGAGCGCCTGCCCCAGATGCAGCGCAGCCGCTTCGCCCACCAGTTTGGCGCTTTCGCAGACAAAAAGGCCGTTTTCCCGCCGCGCTCTCGGCTTTTGCAGTTCGCGCAGCAGCTGAACGGTGGCGTTATGCACGCTTGTGATTTCCTTCATGTTTTTCCTCCCTGTGGACGTATACCCGCATTTTACAGCAAATCGCGCCGCAATGCAAGAAAAAGCTATCCCCTCCGTGCGGAAAGAATAGCTTGCGATTCACGTTATCGATGAGTTTTTTTCATCATGTCAGATGCAGCAGAACATCGGATAATACATCATCCGCCCGCCGCCGCAGCAGGCGCAGCACAGATTCAGCATCAAAATGGTTGTGCAGACGCTGTTCATGCCGCCGGTTTTACGGCCATATTCCTGCCCCTGCTGGCTGTACCAGCTTCCGCCGCCCTGAAGCTGGCTGAGCAGCTGCTGATACTGCATGTTGCCCGGCTCCATGCTCGCAGCCTGCCGGGCGTATTCCATCGCCTGCGCGTTGTTGTGCAGACCGCTCTGGGCCAGCGCGCTGAGGAAATACCAGCGGGCGTTGCGCTTTCCGGCGGGCACGCTGCCCAGCGCGTTGAGCGCCTCGGCATAGTGGCCCGTGTCGATATAATTTTTCGCCGCGCGCATCTCGATGGAATCATCCGGCTGGGTCTGGCCGTATCCGGCGTTTCCATAGCCGCCATAACCGGAATTGCCATAAGCATTGCCGCCGTAAGCGCCCCAGAACGAAGCAAACGGGTCGTCATACTGCGGCTGCCGCTGCTGCTGCGCGCCGCCGTTATAGCCGCTGCCCGCGCGCTGGCCGCCGCCCTGCCGCCTGTGCATGATTTCCTCATACGCCTGCTGCACTTCCATAAATTTCTTTTCGGCCTGCGCGGCGTCCGGCTTGCCCACGTTCGCGTCCGGGTGGTATTTTTTGCAGAGCGTTCGATAGGCCTTCTTCACCTCGTCGTCGCTGGCCGTCGGGGATACGCCTAAAACCTGATACGGATCTGTCATTGCTTGCTTTTCGCCTTTCTTCGCTCACACGCGCTTTCAAAGCGCAGCCATATGCCCGAATAGAGGATGTTGCGCATAATCGGCGCGTCCTCGATCAGCGGCAGGCATTCAAACGCCCTGCACGCGCGGGCCATCATATCCTCCAGCATCATGCGGCTTTCGTCCTCAAATTCCGGCCGTTTAAACCGCCCGGCAAGGGGATTGTAATTGTTCTTTTTGATATCCTGTTCGACGTCCTCAAAGCTGTCGCACAAATAGATGAATTTGCCGAGATAGAAGCCCAGTTCGCGCAAATCCCGCTCGTAAACATCCTTTTTCCAAACGTACAATTCGCCAAGCAGCTCGCCGGAGAGATTCGCCGCCGCGTCGAGGTTCATATCGTTTTTCTGCTCAACCTCGTGCAGCTTCTCAACGTATCGCTCCACCGCTTTCCTCTGCCGGGGAAGGGCTTCGCCTGCACGCCTGGCTGCCGTCTTGAGCAGCGCGCTTTCCGCGAGCTTATCGACACGTTTTTCATCTTCCCAGCCGTCGCGCAGGTCGTAATAGGAAATCAGCGCGCTCAAATCCGCGCAGTAATCGATGGCTTCATTTCCCAGCATCAGCCTTTTTTCGATGGGATGAAAGGCGCATCGGCGCATTTCGCCTTTCGTTTTCGGCTCATACAGCGAGGTCAGCAGCATGGAAAGGAAGGTCATTTCAAAGCTGAGCGCCATGCGGCAGGCCTTGCCGCACCGCTGGCCGATTGCGCGGCAGAGCCCGCAGTAAAATCCGCGATATCGGTCAAATTCGCGAAACTTGAGTTCATCCTTTCGGACGGTCATCACGCCGAGCACGGCCGCGCCTCCTTTCGATGGGGAACGCTGGGACTCCGTCCCATACCCTGCCAAGAACCTGAGGTTCTTGGATTTTCCTCTTTTTATGACGTGCAGAATTATAGCATAGCAGCCCGGCACAGACAAGCGTTGCGGGCTGAAATGTCGGTTTTGAGGGTTATTTTCTACGCATCGGCAGGGTCACGAAGTACACCGCCGCGCAGCAAAGCACAATCGCCGCGCCCGCGCTGGTATTGAGATAATACGACAGCGCCAGCCCGACCACACCGCAGCAAAGCGCGATGATAACGCTCGTGCGCATATACCCCGCCGCGCTTCTGGCCACGTTGCGGGAAGCCGCCGCCGGAAGAATCAGCAGCGAGTTAATCAGCATCACGCCGACCCAGCGGATCGAAACCATCACCGCGACAGCGACGAGCATCGTGAACGCGTATTCCGTCATGCGGGAGCGAATGCCGCGGCTCTGCGCCAGCGGCGCATTGACGCTGGTAATGAGCAGCGGGTTGAACAGGAAAATCCAGCAGACGACCGTTCCGACCAGCGCCAGCAGCAGCGCAAGCAGATCGCCCTGCGCCACGGAGAGCACGTCGCCCACCAGTACGGAGGAATACTTGGCAAACGCGCCGCCGCGCGAGAGCACCACAAGGCCCAGCGCAATCGAGGTCGAGGAAAACACGCTGATGATCGTGTCCGCGCTCATCTTGGAATGGTGCTTCACAAACGTGATGAGCACCGCCCAGAGAATGCCGAACAGAAGCATCGCGCTCATCTGGCTCTGCCAGCCGAGCACCACGCCGATGGCAATGCCCGTCAGCGCGCTGTGCCCCAGCGCATCGGAAAAGAACGCCATCTTATTATCCACCGCCATCGTGCCCAGCATGCCAAACAGCGGGGTCAGCAGAAGAATCGCAATCAGCGCATTCTTCATAAACGTATAATGCAGCCACTCAAAGGGCAGAAGCGTGTCCATCAGGGCGTAAATACCGCTCATGCGCGCCCTCCTCTCGTATAAAACACCTGCGCGAACTCGTCGCTGTCAAACACGGTTTCCGGGTCGCCCTGCCGCACGACCGTGCCCTGCATCAGCACAACGCGGTCGGCATAGCGGCGCACCACGTCCAGATCGTGCGAAACGAGCAGAATCGCCATGTGATTGGTGCGTTTCAGCTCGTCCACCGTCTGATAAAACGATTCCAGCCCGTTCTGGTCCACGCCGGAAACCGGTTCATCCAGAATCAGCAGATCGGGCTGCGGGGTCAGCGCCAGCGCCAGCAGCACGCGCTGCAGCTCGCCGCCGGACAGCGCGCCCAACGGCCGCTTGCAGAGCTTTTCGCAGTGCGTTCGGGCCAGCGCGCTCATCACCTTTTCCCGCGTCTTTTTGCTCACGCCGAGGAAAACCGGTCTTCTGGAAAGCGACGCAGCCATAAAATCCGTGACCGTCACCGGGGAGGAACGGTCAAATTCCAGCTGCTGGGGCACATAACCGGTGCGCACATCCGCCGCCGGTCGGCCATCCGTCGTCAGATGGCGGATAACGCCCTTATATTCCACCTGGCCGAGCAGCGCGCGGATCAGCGTCGTCTTGCCCGCGCCGTTTGCGCCGATCAGCGCGGTCAACTCGCCGCAATGGATGTGCAGATTCACGTCGTGCAGCAGCTGCTGATGCCCCGCCGCCACACTCAAATGATCGACCTCGATGCGGCAGAGCCTGCACGGCGCAAGGCCGGGGCAGTTCACATGCGCATGCCCTTCGTGGTCATGGGTAATCTGGGGTTGAATCGTCTTTTTTTGCGTCATTTGGAAAGCGCCTCCGTGAGTACCTTCGCGTTTTCGCGCATGATGGTTTCATAGCTTTCTTTCGTGCCGTCGCCGGATACGCACGGGTCGAGCGTATAAATGGAAGCGCCCGTCTCCCGCGCGATGGTCTCTGCGGCCTTCTGCGGATACTGCGGCTCCACGAACAGCGTCTTGATGCCCAGCTTCGTCACCAGATCACAGGTATCGGCGATGTCGCGCGTACTCGGCTCCTCGCCCGGCTCGTTGGCGATCACGCCCGCCACATGCAGATTGTACGCGTCGGCGAAATAGGCAAACGCTTCGTGGAACGTGATGATATCCGCGCCCGCAAACGGCGCAAGCTGCGCGGACAATTCGTCGTCCAGCACCGTCAGCCGTGCGATATAGCTTTCCGCATTCTTTTGATAGGCTTCCGCGTGCTCTGGGTCAGCCTTCGCCAGACCTTCCGCAATGTTCTTCACCTGCTGAATGGCGCGGTTCGGATCGAGCCACACGTGCGCGTTATACAGCTCGTCGTGATCGTCGTGCTCATGCGCATCGTGGTCGTGCTCCTCGTCGCTGGGGAACATCTCAATCCCCTCGCTTGCGTCAATCACGGGCAGATCCTCGCGCAGCGTAAGTACCTTATCCATAAACTGCTCCATCCCGCCGCCGTTGATGACCAGCGCATCCGCGCCCTCCAGCGCCACCATGTCGCGGGTTTGCAGCTGATAATCATGCAGACAGCCGACGTTCTGCTCCGCCATGTTCTGCACGGTCACGCCGTCGATGCCGTCCGTCACATTCAGCGTCAGCACATACATCGGGTAAAAGCTCGTTACAATCGTGGTCTGCCCGTCCGTCTGTGCGGCGCATCCCGTCGCAAGCAGGGTCAAAAGCGCCAGAATCAGCGCCAAAGCATGTTTCTTTTTCATCGGGAATCGTCCTTTCCATGGGTCAAAAATGCCGTATAGGCATATAAACACAAATTTTCTTTTCGCGCAGCTTTTCGTTTTTCCTGCCTGCCGCCTCAAAAAGGCAGAAAATTCTTTCCGCCGCTTTCCCTCGCCCTGCAGGCGCAGATCCGGCTGTTATCATCTTGTATATTGCCCTGCCGTATGGTATACTTTCTGTATATTCTCCCTTACAAGGAGGTTTTTTCAATGGCTTACGCAGCTTCTGCAATCGATTTTGACGCAGGTCTGGCCTGCAACGGCAACAACCTCTCCTTTTATTTGGGGCATCTGCGTCGTTTTGCGCAAAACACATCGCTCGTTCCGCTCAGCGACGCGCTGATGCAGGGCGACGTGGAGCAGGCTTTCCTGCTGGCGCACACGCTCAAGGGGCTTTCCTCCCAGCTGGCCGTCGTTTCCGTCAGCCGCCCGGCCGCCGTTTTGTGCGATCTGCTCCGCGGCGGCAAAAGCGAAAATCTCCCGCAGGCGCAGGCCGTCTTTCTGGAGCTTCTCGCCGGATTTGAGGAAGCGCGGATGGAGATTGAGCGGTACTGACCCGTTTTTCCGACATAAACGGAACGATTCCATCCTTTCAAGAGGGGCTTTGCGCCCTTCTTTTTGTTATCGCGCCGTTTGTATTTTCCCCCTCTTTGTGGTATCATAATCATACACGATTTTATGACTTGAAAAAGGAGAACGCCATGTCACAGCCGGATACCTTTGTCATCGTCGATGGCAACAGCCTCATGCACCGCGCTTTCCACGCCCTTCCCCCGCTTTCCAACGCGGACGGCGTGTTCACCAATGCCGTTTTCGGCTTTCTTTCCATGCTTTTCAAGGTGGTCGGCGACGAGCATCCGCGCTATCTGGCGGTGGCGTTCGATCTGCACGGGCCGACCTTCCGCCACAAGGATTACAGCGAGTATAAGGCGGGCCGCAAGCCGACCGCGCCGGAACTGCGCCCGCAGTTTGACCTTGTGCGCGAATGCCTGGAAAAAATGGGCGTAAAGATTCTGACCTGCCCGACCTTCGAGGCGGACGACATCCTCGGCACATTCGCCCGCCGCTGCGAGGAAGCGGGCATTCCCGCGCTGCTGGTCACGGGCGACCGCGATTCCATGCAGCTGGTCACCGAGACAAGCAACGTCCTTTACACCAAGCGCGGCGTGAGCGACGTGGTGCGCTACACGCCGGAAAAGGTGCTGGAGGATTTCGGCGTGACCCCGGCCCAGATTCCCGATCTCAAGGGGCTGATGGGCGACGCAAGCGACAACATCCCTGGCATTCCCGGCATTGGCGAAAAGACGGCGGTCAAGCTGCTGACCGCTTACGGCACGCTGGAAAACGCGCTCGATCATGCAGAAACCGACCTCAAGGGCAAGCAGCGCGAAAAAATGATCGACGGGCGCATGTCCGGCCTGATGAGCAAGAAGATCGCGACCATCACGCGTTATGTACCGCTGGACGACGTGACGCTGGAAGACTGCCGTCTGGGCGATATGACAGGCGTGCTGCCGCTGTTTGAGCAGCTTGGTCTCAAGACGCTGACCAGCCGCCTTTTGCAGCTTTCCGGCCAGCGCGCGGAGGAAGACGCTCCCGCCGCGCCGCAGATGGTCTGGCAGGACGAGCAGACGCTTTCCGATGAAGCGGCCATCGCCGCGCTGATTGCCAATCTGCCCGACGATGCGCGCGTCGCTATGCTCATACGGGAAGACGGCGTTTCACTCGCGGCGGAAAACGGCGTTCAGGCGCTTGTTCCCTATGCGCAGGGGCTTCTCGGCGGCGGGCTCGATCCCTTGAATGCAGCCAAAGCGCTGTCTCCTCTGCTGACGGGCGCACGGCCGCTCATCCTCTGGAATGCCAAGCGGCTGAAAACCGAGCTGGCCCCGTGGAATCTGGCCGTCACCGCACCGTTTGACGACGACCAGATCATGCAGTATCTTCTCGCCCCGCAGAGCGGCAAATACGAAGCGCCGGAAAACGCCGCCTCACTCTTGCAGCAAACGCTTGCGGATGAGCGCGCGCTCGACGAGCAGGAGATGACCAAGCTCTACCGCGAAATCGAACTGCCGCTGCTCACCACGCTGTATGACATGGAGCGCGACGGCTTCCTCGTCGATCGCGACGAGCTGACCCGGCTGGGCGCGCAGTACGATCAGCAGATTGCCGAATTGAAAAATGAAATCTTCACGCTGTGCGGCGTTGCGCCGTTCAACCTGAACAGCCCGCAGCAGCTGGGCAGCGTCCTCTTTGACAAACTCGGCCTGCCTGCCAAAAAGAAAACCGCGCGCGGCTATTCCACCGACGCGGACACCCTAAACGAGCTGGCCGAGCTGCACCCGGCCGTGGAAAAAATTCTGCTCTATCGGCAGGTTGCCAAGCTCAAGAGCACGTATATCGACGGCCTGCTCCGGCTGACGGGGCACGACGGGCGCATTCACACGTGGTTCGATCAAACCATCGCCGCGACGGGGCGCATCTCCTCCAGCGAGCCGAACCTGCAAAACATCCCCGTGCGCACGCCGATGGGACGCGAAATCCGCCGCGCGTTCATCGCCCCGGCGGGCAGCGTGCTCGTCGATGCGGATTACTCGCAGATCGAGCTTCGTCTGCTTGCCCACCTTTCCGGCGACGAAGCCATGTGCGAAGCCTTTACGCTGGGGCAGGATATCCACGCCCGAACGGCGGCGGAGGTCTACGGCGTGCCGCTGGAGGCCGTCACGCCGCAGATGCGCTCCAGCGCGAAGGCCGTCAATTTCGGCATCGTCTACGGCATCAGCGATTTCGGTCTGGCCTCCAACCTGCACATTTCCCGCAAGGAGGCCGCCGAGTTCATCGCGCGCTACTTTGCCCGCTACCCGGCGATTCATCGGTTCATGGAGTCCTGCGTCAGCCAGGGCAAGGCGGAGGGCTACTCCGTCACGATGTATGGCCGCCGTCGTCCTCTGCCGGAGCTGACCAGCCCCAATTACAACCGCCGCCAGTTCGGCGAACGCGCAGCGATGAACACACCCGTGCAGGGCGCGGCCGCGGACATCATCAAGATTGCGATGAACGCCGTCCACGACGAGCTGAAAGCTTCCGGTCTGGCCGCGAAGCTGATTTTGCAGGTACACGACGAGCTGATTGTCGAAGCGCCGGAAAACGAGCGTGAGCAGGTCGAAGCGCTGCTTCGCCGCTGCATGGAGAACGCCGCTTCCCTGCGCGTGCCGCTGATTGCGGACGTTCATTCCGGCCGCTCGTGGTATGATACGAAATAAGGACGATGGGGCGCTGCCCCATACCCCGCCAAGAACCTGAGGTTCTTGGATTTCCCGCTTGATGGATTGCTGCGCAATCCATTCGGGATTATTTATATGCTTCATGACTTGCATGAAAGCATGCCTTTCATTCGTTTATTAAATTGATTCATTTTAATATTGGGAAGTCCAGAAACCTCAGGTTTCTGGTGGGGTTTGGGGCAAAGCCCCAACGTCCCCCCCTCGCCCCTCGGAGGACATCTATGAAAATCGGTTTAACCGGTTCCATTGCCTGCGGTAAAAGCACCGTCAGCCAGTATCTCAAGCAAAAAGGCTGCCTGATCGTCGATGCGGACGCGATTTCCCGCGCGCTGACGGCGGACGGCGGCGCGGCTCTGCCGGAAATTCGCCAAGCGTTCGGCGACGACGTGTTTTCCGGCGCGTCGCTTGACCGCGCCAAGCTCGGCCAGCTTGTCTTTGCCAACGCGCAGAAGCGCGAAGCGCTCAACGCCATTCTGCATCCGATGATTCTCGCGGAAATCAAGCGCCAGCTTGACCAGCTCGACGCGCCGGGACAGATTGTCATCGGCGATATTCCGCTGCTGTATGAATGCGGCATGGAAGCGCTGTTCGATACCGTCTGGGTCGTCCGGGCGGATCGCGAGACGCAGATTCAGCGTCTTTTTGAGCGCGACGGCTTGAGCCGTGAGCAGGCTGAGCGCCGCATCGATTCGCAGATGCCGCTGGATGAAAAAATCCGCCGTGCAGACGCCGTCATCGACACAAGCGGAACCCTCGAACAGACGCGGCAGCAGGTGGACGCGCTGCTTTTCGCGCTTAAGCCCGCGCGCCGCCGCCGTCCCCCGCAGACGCTCGATCTCTCCGACGATGTGCCGCCGGAAAGACCGTCCGTGCCGCGCCGCGCCGTCCGCGTTGTGCCGATCGAGACGGAGGATTCCCCCCGCCGCACGCATTCCGCCCGCAAGGGCTCGCCGTTTGACGGGTTGCCTGCGCCAATTCGCTTTCTTGCTCTCGCGCTGGCGCTGATTCTGCTGGTCACGGGCGCTGTATCCATCACCAAAACCTATCTCGCCAAACAGGAGGAGCGCCGCCGCCTGGAGGCCGAAGCCGCCGAACGCGCGCAGCATCCGCTGTATTACGGCGACCTGATCACCCTGTATGCCAGCGAACAGAATCTCGACCCGGCGCTTGTCTCCGCCGTCATCCTCTGCGAATCGAGCTTCGATCCGAAAGCCGAAAGCCGTCTGGGGGCGCGCGGTCTGATGCAGCTGATGCCCGATACTGCCGAGTGGGTCGCCCACAAATACAACGAGGACGGCGCGGGCTACTCGTTCGATAACCTCTATGACCCGGAAACGAACATCCGGTACGGCACATGGTATCTGGGCTATCTGTCCCGGCGCTTCGGCGGCGACGCGACCAAGATCGTCTGCGCCTATCACGCCGGACAGGGCAATGTGGACAGCTGGCTGAAGAACCCGCAATACAGCGCCGACGGCGTGACGCTCGACGTCATCCCGACGCAGGATACCGCGACCTACGCTTCCCGCGTGCTTCGCGCCCGCGACGTATACCGCAAATATTATTTCCCCGTGGAACCCCCCGAACCGACCGAATCATAAGGAGCTTTGACATGCGCATCTCCCATTTTGCCGCGCTGCTTTTGGCCTGCGTGCTGCTGGTTCTTCCCGCCGCCGGTCTGGCCGCGTCCACGTCCCTTTCCGTTGCCGTCGTGGCGGACGATCATCTTGCGCTTCGCCCGCTGGAAATCAACCAGCGCGACGTGGTGAGCCTGATGAGTCTGGTTTACGAAGGGCTGTTCGAAGTGGACGACAACGCCCAGCCCCAGCCCAAGCTGGCTTATGCTTACAGCTTTTCCAACGACGGACGCAAATTGCAGGTCACGCTTCGGCAGGACGTTACCTTCCACAACGGCGAAGCCCTGACCAGTGCAGACGTGATTGCGACGCTGGATTACATGTTCGAGCTGGCGGGCTTTGACGATAATCTGGATTCCGACGTGCCCGTTGCCGACCGCGGCCTGTATTATTCCACGTTCTATTCCATCCGTTCCTGGGAAGCCACGGACGATTATACCGTCGTCTTCACGCTTCGCCGCGCCAGCTATGGCTCGCTTTATGCGCTGACCTTCCCCATCCTCCCGGTTTCGCAGGTCGCCAGCGATATGCCCGCCGGCACAGGCCCGTATAAATACGACGGTTATGAACAGGGCAGCGCCATCTGGCTGACGGCCAACGACGCATGGTGGAACCGCCCGCCGCAGGTGCGCTATATCCGTGCCAGCATCTACGACACAGCGGAACAGGCGCTCAATGCGTTCGATACCCAGAGCGTGGACATCGCCATGACCCGCTCCATCAACGCTTCCCGTTACAGCGGCTCGCTCAACACCTTTTCCATCAGCGCGCGCACCCGCCAGCTTGAGGTGCTGCTCGTCAACCGCGCCTACAAGGATTTCAAGAGCGACGACAACGGCCAGAACCTCCTGCGTCAGGCCATCTCCTACGCCATCAATCGAAGTGAGCTGATTTCCTCCGCGTATCAGAACATGGCAACCGTCGCCTATACCCCGATTCCCTCCGGCACATGGCTTTCCAACGAATCCACCATCCGCGATATCTATGATCCGCTGATGGCCGCGTCCCTGCTGGACAGCGCGGGCTACAAGCTGGCCGACGACGGCAACCGCTACAAGGACGGCAAAAAGATGGAAAGCCTGCGCCTCCTCGTCTATGACGAGCCGGGTTCGACCGCGCGCACCAACGCCGCCAACAAGATTGTCGATCAGCTGGCTGCCGTCGGCATTCCGGCCTACGTCGCCACGTGGTCGCGCGAAGATGTGCAGACCAAACTCGTCAGCGGCGACTATTCCATCGCCCTGTGCGGCCTGAATTTCGACATCTGCCCCGATCCCGGCTTCACGCTGACCTCCACTGCCAGCTGCAACTATACGCGTTACCGCTCCAACGACATGAACGACCTCATCACCCAGCTGCGCAAGAGCTACACCGCCGACAGCTACAAAAACGTGATGAACCTCATTCAGGATCAGTTCGAACAAGATCAGCCGTATATCTGCCTGTATTGGCGCTCGGCTGTGCTGCTCTCCCGCGAGACGTTCACCGATGTGCGCGACGTGCGCGAATTGGAGATGCTCAGGGGTATTGAGAGTTACGGGAATTAACGTTCTCCCGCAAGCGCCGCAAAATATGCAACGAATTTCAGCAAACCAAATACACTTTTTACGCCGAAAAAATGTTAAGAGCCGTATGATACAGTGCAAGAAAACATCATACAAAAAGAACCGCCAGTACGACGGTTCTTTCTTTATACTTTGATATGGCGCTTACGCCCGCTCCTTGATCTCCTTGCAGAGCTTATCGAGGAACGCGTCAAGCGGCATGGTCACGGTCTGGTCGGTGTCGCGGTCGCGGACGGAAACGGTGTTCGTCTCGACCTCCTTCGCGCCGATAATCAGCATGTACGGCACGCGGTCCACCTGACGCGCCTCGCGAATCTTGTAACCGATCTTCTCGTTGCGGGTGTCCAGCTCGCAGCGGATCATCTTTTCGCGCAGGGCCTCGTAGACCTCCTTCGCATAGTCCATGCTCTTGTCGGAAACCGGCAGAACCTTGACCTGCGTCGGCGCGAGCCACGTCGGGAACTTGCCCGCAAAGTGCTCGGTCAGAATGCCGATGAAGCGCTCGATGGAGCCGAAGCACACGCGGTGAATCATGATCGGGCGCTGGCGGCTGCCGTCCTCGGCGATGTACTCCAAGCCGAAGTTGAGCGGCATCTGGAAGTCCAGCTGAATCGTGCCGCACTGCCAGGTGCGTCCAAGGCTGTCGCGCAGATGGAAGTCGATCTTCGGGCCGTAGAACGCGCCGTCGCCCTCGTTGACGATATACGGCATGTTCAGCTTCTCCAGCGCCTTAATCAGGCCGTTGGTCGCGGCCTCCCAATCCTCATCGCTGCCCATGCTGTTCTCCGGGCGGGTGGAAAGCTCGACGAAGTAATCAAAGCCGAACTTGCTGTACACCTGATTGATGAGGCCGACCACGCCGATGATTTCGTCTGTGATCTGGTCGGGGCGCATGAAGATATGCGCATCATCCTGCGTGAAGCAGCGCACGCGGAACAGGCCATGCAGCGCGCCCTTCAGCTCGTGGCGATGGACAAGGCCCAGCTCGCCCACGCGCAGCGGCAGCTCACGATAGGAGTGCGGCTGGCTGCGGTAGACCATCACGCCGCCCGGGCAGTTCATCGGCTTGATGCAGTAATCCTCGCCGTCAATCTTGGTGGCGTACATGTTATCCTTGTAGTGATCCCAGTGACCGCTCGTCTCCCACAGGTGGCGGTTCATAATCAGCGGCGTGGAAACCTCGACATAGTTCGCCTTATAGTGAATCTCGCGCCAGTAATCGATCAGCGCGTTCTTGAGCGCCATGCCCTTCGGGAGGAAGAACGGAAAGCCCGGGCCTTCGTCGCAGAGCATGAACAGGTTCATTTCCTTGCCGATGCGGCGATGGTCGCGGCGGGCGGCCTCCTCCATCAGCTTGTTGTATTCATCCAGCTCCTCGCGGGTGCGGAACGCCGTGCCGCCGATGCGGGTGAGCATGATGTTGTTCTTGTCGTTCTTCCAATATGCGCCGGAAAGCTGGGTCAGCTTGAACGCCTTGAGCGCCTTGGTGTAGGTCAGGTGCGGGCCGACGCACATATCGACATATTCGCCCTGCTGATAGAAGCTGAGCACCGCGTCCTCCGGCAGGTCGCCGATATGCTCGACCTTATACTTTTCGCCGCGCTCCTCCATGAGCTTGACGGCCTCCTCGCGGCTGAGCACGAACGGCTTGATCGGCAGGTTCTCCTTGACGATCTTCGCCATCTCCGCCTCAATCGCAGGCAGATCCTCGTCGGAGAGCTTCTTGTCGCCCAGATCGACGTCATAATAGAAGCCCTTCTCGGTTGCCGGGCCGTAGGCGAAATGCGCGTCCGGGTACAAGCGCTTGACCGCCTGCGCGAGAATGTGCGCCGCCGTGTGACGGATGACGTGCAGCTCCTCGTCCTCCGGGCATTCGGCCACATGGCCGTCGTTGTAAATAACCTTCATGATGATCTTCTCCCCTTTTTTGAAATTTGGAGCGATTGGGACGAATTAAAAAACGCCCGTCCCTCGCGTTTTTGCTGAGGGACGAGCGATAAAAAATCTAGCCCGTGGTTCCACCCTGATTGGTTCTCTTTAGCGCTGTATCGCGCGCCGCGCGACTCAATCCAAAGTTGGTTTTCGCCCCGCGCTCCGCCGACGCGCTTCCAGCCTGTGGCGCGTCTCTCTTGAGGCTCTGCGATGGGGTTACTCGTCTTTGTCATCTCAAGTGAGCCTAGTATAAATCACACGGCGGGAAAAGTCAAGATGAAAAATGCTTATTCCTGCCGACTCAGCTGCGTGCGATACAGCGCGGCGTATGCGCCGTTCGCCTTGAGCAGGCTCTCGTGCGTGCCCTGTTCGACGATTTTGCCGTGGTCGATGACCAGAATCACGTCGGCCTGGCGGATGGTTGAAAGCCTGTGCGCGATGACGAACGAGGTCGTCCCCTGCATCAGCGTGTGCGTCGCCCTTTGAATCAGCATCTCGGTTTCCGTGTCCACGGAGCTGGTCGCCTCGTCGAGCACGAAAATCTTCGGCTTGGCAATCACCGCGCGGGCGAAGGAAATGAGCTGCTTTTCGCCCGTGGAGAGCTTGTCGCCGCACTCGCCCACGTCCGTGTCATAGCCCTGTTCGAGCTTGGCCGCGACGCGGTCCGCGCTGACCGCCTTCGCCGCCGCATAAACTTCTTCGTCCGTCGCATCCGGCTTGCCGTATCGGATATTCTCGCGAATCGTGCCGGAGAACAGGTGCGGCGATTGCAGCACATAGCCCACGTGGCTGTGCAGCCAAAGCTGGCTGCGCTCGCGCGCGTCGCGCCCGTCGATCAGCACACGGCCGGCCGTCGGCTCAAAAAAGCGGCAGACGAGGTTGACCAGCGTGCTCTTGCCCGCGCCCGTCTCGCCGACGATGGCCACCGTGCTGCCCGCAGGCACGTGCAGCGAAAAGTGCGTCAGCACCTCCTCTCCGCCGTCCGGGTAGGTGAAGGATACGTCGTCAAAGTCGATTTCGCCGCGCATTTCCTCCCAGTTTTCCATCTTGGGATGGAAGCAGTCGCCGTATTTCGCTTCGACCTCCGGGCTGTCCTGCACGGTGGGCTTTTCGTCAATCAAATCGGCCACGCGCTCCACGTTCGCCTGAAGCGAAATCAGCTGAGAGATGCGCGCCGCCTGCTGGCGGAAGGTCTGGAACAGGCTCAGCGCATACGTCATGAACGCGCTCAGCACGCCGATGCTCAGCGTTCCCTTAAACACCATGCTGCCGCCGCGCAGCAGCGTGGCGCCGGCCGCCAGCGTGCCGCAGAGCACAATCAGCGGCACGTAGATCGCGCGCATACGCCCGTGCAGAATGCCTGCCCGCGCCGCGTTGGCGGTCGTCTGTTCAAATTCATCGGTCAGGCGGCTTTCCAGCGCAAGGGTTTTGCTGGTCTTCGCGCCCATGATGCCTTCGTTGTAGCTGCTGGTGATTTTCGAGTGCTGAGCGCGCACCTCGCGGTTGAGCACGATCAGCTTTTTCTGGAAATACACCGTCAGCGCGGTGACAATCGGCGCAATCACGATGATCGTCATCGCCAGACTCGGCGACAGCGAGAGCATCACGCCCAGCACGCCGAAGATATACGCAAAGCCCCAGAGGATATCCGGAAAAACCCACGCCAGACACGACGCGATGCGGTCGGTGTCGCTCATCACGCGCGAGAGCATGTGTCCCGCGCTGGTCACGTTGTAATAATCCAGGCTCAGCCTTTGCAGATTGACAAAGCAGGCTTCCTTCATGTCGCGGCCGGAGAGCATTTCAAGCCCCATGCACGCCTTGAAATAGATGAACAACATGATGATTTCAAACGCGCACACGCCGATGTACTTCGCCGCGTATCCGCTAAAGCCCGCCGTCGTGCCTGCCAGAATGAATTGATCGACCACTTTGCTTTGCAGCAGCGGGATGTAAAAATCCGCCACGGCGAGCAAAAGGTTGCTGACGATGGCCACGGTCAGCCGCACGCGGTGCTGACGGATGCTCTGCCAGAGCCGCTTCCACGGCGCAAGCGAGAAAGCCGCGCGCTTTTCTTCTTTTTTCATGCTCATTCGGCTTCCTCCTCTCCCTCGGCGGACTGCATCCGCGCCGTGTGCGCAAACACGCCGTTCTGCTCAAGCAGCTCCTGCGGCGTGCCGCGCTCGATGATCTGCCCATCCTTGAGCACGATGATCTGATCGGCCTGCATCAGCGTGGCGACGCGATGCGCGATGAGGATCATCGTCGAGCCGCCCGCCGCTTCGCGCAGCCGTTCGCGGATGGCCTCGTCCGTTTTCGCGTCCACGGCGGAAAGCGCGTCGTCAAAAACCATGATCGGCGCATGTTCCAGCAGCGTCCGCGCAATGGCGGTTCGCTGTTTCTGACCGCCGGAGAGGGTCACGCCGCGCTCGCCGACCACCGTTTCATAACCCGATTGGAAACCCTCGATCGACTCATGCAGGCAGGCTTCCTTCGCGGCCTGCTCAATTTCGGCCTGACTGACGTTTTCGCGGGTGATCGCGATGTTCTGCGCCACCGTTCTGGAAAACAGGAACGGCTCTTGCAGCACGACGCCCACGCTGCGGCGCAATTCGCTCTGCTCCATATCCCGCACGTTCACGCCGCCGATGGTGATGATTCCCTCGCCGGGATCGTAGAGCCGTGAGAGCAGCAGCGCAATGGTGCTCTTGCCGCTGCCCGTTTCGCCGAGCACGCCGAGCGTCGTGCCGCCCTTGACGGTGAAGCTCACGTCGCGGAGCACCTTCTTCTGCTCATACGCAAAGCTGACATGATCGAACCGGATATCGCCGGAAAGATTCGCCGAGAGCGGCTTTTCCGGGCTTTTCTCCTGCTCGGCGCCCAGGATATACAGCAGACGGTCGATGGAAACGCCCGCCTTGCTCATCTCCGACAGCGTGCGTCCCAGCGCGCGGACGGGCCACGTGAGCTGGCGCGTATAGCTGACAAAGGCCAGATACGTACCCAGCGTGATTTCGCCCTTCACGCACAGATGCACGCCGATAGCGACCACGCCGAAGACCTGCGCCATGCTCATCACGTCGCCCAGCGACCAGAACACGGTCATCATATCGCCGAGTTTCATCCAGATATTCGCATAATTATTGTTCTTTTTTCGGAATTTTTCCAACTCGTCGCGCTCACGGCCAAACGCGCGCACCACGCGCACGCCGGTGATGTTCTCCTGCACGGTGCTGGAAAGTTCGCCCTCGGCTTCGTCCGCTTTCTGATAGCCCTTTGAAATGCGCTTATAGAAGACCAGCGAATAGCCAACGATGACCGGGATGAACGCGAACACGAACAGCGAAATTTTGACGTTCATCGTGAACATCGCAACCATATAGACGATGATGAGGAACGTCGTGCTGAGCAGCTCGATCATCTGTTCCGCAATGAACGTGCGCACCACCTCCACGTCGGAAGTGCAGCGCTGGATGATATCGCCGGTCGGATTCTGCACATGCCAGCTGTACGGCAGGCGCTGAATATGGCCGTAAAGCGCGTCGCGCAGCGACTTGACGAACCGCTCCGATCCCTTCGGCAGGTTGGAATCCTGCACAAAGCCCGCGCCGAATTCCAGCAGCGCAACCGCCGCCGCAGCCGCCGCGCACCAGACGAGAATCTGTCCCGCGGGCGCGTTCAGCAAAAACGCGGGCAGCCCCTCCGTCTCCCCCAGCAGCGCGTGATCGACGGTAAAACGAATGATCTGCGTAAAAAGCGTTCGCAGCAGCGTAGCCGCCAGCGACGCGCCAATGCCCAGCGCAAACGCAGAAGCCGCCGGCTTCAAATGATGCAGCAGCAGTCCCGCTTTTTTGCGAAAGCTCTCCTTTTGATGTTTTTCTTCCATGCTTCTCCTCTTAACTCCTTCCGTCACGCCTGCGGCGTGCCACCTCCCTCCAAGAGGGAGGCCTGTGGTATAATCCACTCGAAAAACAAACTGTTTCCCTTTCGTTTCAAGAAACAGTTCATTTTGCAGGCAAAATATTCGCTTCATTGCGAAAGCTCTTTTTTAAGCTTCATTAGCGGCAGAACAAAGCCTCCCTCTTTGAGGGAGGTGGCTGCCGAAGGCAGACGGAAGGAGTTTTCAGCGCGTGACCTCTTCCGGCGAAACCGACGCGTAAACCAGCGGCGGAATCACAGGTTTCTCGTTCGTCAGCTTGACGGCCTGCTGCATGCGCGCAATCGCGTTTTCCGCCTGCTCCGGCTTGTTCAGATGCAGCGTGGCCAGCGTGTCGCCCTGCTTCACAAAATCGCCGATGCGCACGTTCATGACCAAACCGACTGCCGGATCGATCACGTCGGTCTTCTGCTTGCGGCCTGCGCCGAGATCCTGCGCACAGTAGCCGATGGCCGTCGTATCCATATCCGCGACATAGCCATCCTTCGGCGCGGGCACGGGCACAAGATGCTTCGCCTGCGGCAGGCGCGTCACATCGTCGCAGACGCTCGCATCGCCGCCCTGCGCCGCAATCATCGCTTTCAGCTTGGCAAGGCCAGCGCCGCTTTCCAGCGCTTGCTTCATGCGCGCCTTGCCGTCCTCCACATCCTTCGCGATGCCCGCCGCGACGAGCATGCGGCTTCCCAGTTCCAGCGACACGGCCAGCAGATCGCCGCCCGCGCGTCCGGCAAGGATGTCGATAGCCTCCTTGACCTCCAGCGCGTTGCCGACATGCGTGCCGAGCGGCTGCTCCATGCCCGTCACCAGCGCGAGAATCGGCTTGCCCGCCTGCGCGCCGATATCCACCATCGCCTTGGCAAGCGCGATGGAATCATCGACCGTGTGCATCAATGCGCCGCTTCCGGTCTTTACATCCAGCACAATCGCGCCCGCGCCGCTGGCAAGCTTTTTGGAGACGATGCTCGACGCGATCAGCGGGATGCAGTTCACCGTGCCGGTCACGTCGCGCAGGGCGTAAAGCGCCTTATCCGCCGGGCAGAGGTCGTGCGTCTGGCCGATGACCGCGCAGCCGATCTCCTGCACCTGCTTCACAAAGCGCTCCTCCGTCTCTTCCACCGAGCAGCCGGGGATGCTCTCCAGCTTATCCAGCGTGCCGCCGGTGTGACCCAGCCCGCGGCCGGAAATCTTCGCGACCTTTGCGCCGCAGGCCGCCGCCAGCGGAACGAGCACGAGCGTCGTCGTATCGCCCACGCCGCCGGTGGAATGCTTATCCACGCACACGCCGTCGATGGCGGACAAATCCACCACGCCGCCGGAGTGCATCATTTCCATCGTCAGGCAGGTCGTCTCCTTCGCGTTCATGCCCTGCCAGCAGATCGCCATCAGCAGCGCCGAAAGCTGATAATCCGGGATTGAGCCGTTCGCCGCGCCCTGCGCAAAGAAGCGAATCTCCTCCTCGTTCAGCTCCCCGCCCGCTTTCTTTTTGAGAATGATATCCACCATATTCATAGCCGTTCCTCCTTCGGTTCGGTTTGTTGCGCCGAAGAGAACGTTTGGGGCTCTGCCCCAAACCCCGCCAGAAACCTGAGGTTTCTGGACTTCCCTCCTTATACATTCTTCATAGATGGGAAATATTGACAGCGCTCAAAAGCGTCGTTTTCCATACTTCGAGCTTCTTTGCGTAAGGCAAGGTATACGCCGGGCTGGTGCTGGGCATACGAATGACCCGTCTTTCCCCTGCCCAGCCGGATTGAACAAACAGTTTATGCGCCGTCGCGCCGTTACACAGCACAGTCTCAATATCCGGGCACACAGCATACAGCCTGCCGAAATCGTTATAAACCACGTCGCGCATATCGCTGTCCAGACTGCCCTCGCGCTCGCACATGGCCGCCGCGTCCCAGAGCGCCAGCCCATGCTCACGAATCAGCGCCTTTTTCCGCTCATAATCCCGACTCGGCGCTTCGCCGAAAATGTCAAACATCATCGGCCAAAACGCGTTTCTCGGATGCGCGTAATATTGCGCGTCCTCTAAGGATTTGACGCTGGGCATCGAGCCGACGATCAGCACGCGCGCGTTTTCTGCCCATATCGGTTCAAATGACTGACAAATCATACCTGCTCAATATCAAACGCCGCCGCGCGCCCCATGCGGTTCATCACGGCCAGACCGATGCCCGCCGTATCCACCGCCTCGCAGAGCGCCACCGTGTCCCCGCGCTCATCCAGCTCGCGTAGGGCGGCAAACAGCCTCGCCGCCGCTTCCTGCGGACGCTTTTCGCTGCCCAGGCTGATAAACGTGCGGCCCTGATAATCGTGTTCATCCAGCCCCAGAATCGCCACGCGCTCGCCCTTTTCCGTCTGCTCGTCATAGCGCCTGCAAATCGCCGCGACGACATGTTCCGGCGCGCCGCTGAAAATGACTGCCTTCGCTTTCGGCGCGTAATGCTTATATTTCATGCCCGGCGAACGCGCCACGTCGCCCTCCTTGAGCGGGCTCATCACGTGCTCATCCACGCGGACATGCCCCAGCACGCGCTCCACCATCTCCGGCGTGATTCCGCCCGGACGCAGAATGACCGGCACCTCGCCCGTCGCATCGATGACGCTGGATTCCACGCCCACCTGACATGCGCCGCCATCCAGAATCAGCGGAATGCGCCCATCCATATCCTCCAGCACATGCAGCGCCGTCGTCGGGCTGGGACGGCCGCTTCGGTTGGCGCTCGGTGCGGCAATCGGGCGGCCCGCCGCGCGAATCA
Source organism: uncultured Clostridia bacterium (assembly GCA_934636105.1). GTDB lineage: Bacteria > Bacillota > Clostridia > Christensenellales > Aristaeellaceae > Ventricola. The sequence continues at coordinate 44,671 of CAKTZR010000017.1, read as the reverse complement.
GCGCCCGCGCGTCCGCGTTGGAGGGCAGGCGAATGCCCACCGTATCCAGCCCCGCGCTGACCGCGTTCGGGATGCAGTCCGCCTTGGGCAGAATCAGCGTCATCGGGCCGGGCCAGAACGCGTCCATCAGCTTCCGCGCAGCGGCGGGAATCGCGCGCACAAGCGGCAGGATTTCCTCCACGCAGGAAACGTGCGTAATCAGCGGGTTATCCTGCGGGCGGCCCTTCGCTTCAAAAATCTTCATGACGGCCTGCGCGTCCAGCGCGTTTGCGCCCAGCCCGTAGACCGTCTCCGTCGGAAAACCGACCAATTCTCCCTCGCGGATGAGCCTTGCGCCCAGCGCGACGGATTCCTCATTCACCTTGAGCAGCTGTGTTTTCATCGCTTTATCCTCTTTGCTGTTCGCCCTGCCCCAACGCGCGCAGCTGCTCCTGCTGGTCGGCGTAAATGAGCGGGTCGATGATATCATCCATATCGCCATCCACAAACGCGTCGATGGTGTAAATCGTCTTGCCGATGCGGTGATCGGTGACGCGTCCCTCGTTGAAATTATAGGTGCGGATGCGCTCGCTTCGGTCGCCCGTGCCTACCTGCGCGCGGCGGTCGCTGGCGTAGGCCGCGTCCTTTTCCTCCTGCAATTTCTCATAAAGCCGCGCGCGGAGAACACGCATCGCCTTTTCCTTGTTTTTAAGCTGGCTCTTTTCATCCTGACAGGTCACGACAATGCCGCTGGGCATGTGCGTGATGCGGACGGCGCTGTCCGTCTTGTTGATATACTGCCCGCCGTGGCCGGACGCGCGGTAAACGTCGATGCGCAAATCGTCGGGGTTGATCTTCACGTCAACCTCCTGCGCTTCGGGCAGCACGGCGACCGTCGCGGTGGAGGTCTGCCGTTTGCCGTTGCTCTCCGTCACCGGGATGCGCTGCACGCGATGCACGCCGCTTTCGTATTTCAGGCGGCTGAACGCATTTTCCCCCGTGATGGCGAAAACCGCTTCCTTCACGCCGCCCAGTTCGGTCATATTGGCTTCGAGCATCTCGGTCTTCCAGCCGTGGCGCTCGGCGTATCGCATATACATCCGCATCAGCATCGCGCCAAACAGCGCGGCTTCTTCGCCGCCCGCGCCGCCGCGGATTTCCATCACGACGTTCTTTTCCGCGTTCGGGTCTTTGGGCAGAAGCAGCAGCTGAATTTCGCGCTCGGTCGTTTCCAGCCGGGAAGCGATTTCATCGAGTTCTTCCTTCGCCATCTGGGCCATATCCGGATCATCGAGCAGCGCCTGTGCCTGCTTTCGCGCGTCCTCCAGCTCGGCATATCGGCGCACGGCCTGATCCAGCGGCTCAAGCTGGCTGTGCTCACGCATCAACGCCCGCCATTTTTCCTGATCCTGCACCACCGCCGGATCGGAAAGCAGCATGCCCAGCTCCTCCATGCGCGGGTGGACCCAATCGAGTTTTTTCAGCATATTTTTCCTTTTTGGGGAGTGCCGCCCCAAGTCCGGGAAACATACATAGTCGCCTTTGGCTCCTTGTAGTTTCCAATCTCCACCATGCTGTTTCCCGCACAGCGGGCGCATGGTTTCGATTCCCCTTCAAGAACCTAAGGTTCTTGGATTTCCCACTTCTCTTCGCGATAATCCTATCGCTATTGCCGATCTCTTATCGGCTTCAACTGCGCGCCGACAACGCGCCAATTCTGGCCGTAATCCCGCAGGGCAAACGGCTCGCCGACAGATGCTTGAACCAATTTGCTCACCGCGTCCTTTTGCAGCCAGCCGATTTCAAAGAGCAGAAAGCCGCCCGCATTCAGGTATCCCGGCACTTCACGGCTGATGCGTCTGTAAAAATCCAGCCCGTCTTCTCCGCCGAACAGCGCCAATTCCGGTTCCTGCCGAACCTCCGGCATCAGCCCCCGCATTTCCTCATCCGATATATACGGCGGGTTCGATACAATCATATCATATTTTCGGCCTTGCAGCGCAGAAAAGCAGTTACTTTTTACAAATTCTACGTCCGCACCGTTGCTTTCGGCGTTTTTCCGCGCAATTTCAAGCGCTTTGCCGCTCACATCAACCGCCGTCACCCGTGCGTTTTTGCCCAGTTTGGCCAGGCTGACGGCAATCGCGCCGCTTCCCGTGCCGATATCCAGCACACGCGCGCCCGGCTGCATCAGCTCAAGCGCCTTTTCGACGAGAATCTCCGTGTCCGCGCGCGGAATCAGCACGCCCGGCTCCACATGGAACGTCAGCCCCATGAACTCCGTTTCGCCAAGGATATATTGCAGCGGCTCGCGCGCCATTCGCCTGCCGCAGAGCGTGTCGAATGCCGCCTGCTGCTCCTCCGTTAGTGCGCGATGTCCATTTATACGCATAGCCAGCGTATCTTCTTTCAATACGCTGGCCAGCAAATAGGAGGCATCCACATCCGCGTCAGGCACGCCCGCCCGTTCAAGGCGGGCTGTCGCCTCGCGCAGCGCTTCGCGAATGGTCACGCGGAAGCACCGTCCTTCTGTTCTTCTTCGCCCTTCGCTTCATCCGCCGGGGTTTCGTCCAAAGGCTCGGACTTGGCTTCCGGCTTCTTCTCCTTCGCGCCGTAGACGTACACATTCGGGTCGAGATTCTCGCGATAGTGCGCCGGGCCGGCCTTCGCGGCCTTCATCGACGCAATCGCGACCTCCAGCATGGAGTCATCCGGCTCGCGGGTCGTCAGATATTGCAGCATCAGCCCCGGCCAGCGGAGGATACGCACAATCAGGCTATCGCCCGCATGCGCCAGTCCCTTGAGCACTTCGTAGGAAACGCCCGTGACGATCGGCAGGGTCAGCAGGCTGCGCAGGATGCGGCCGAGGAAGGTCAGCTTTTCAATGCCGAACAGGGCAAAGAGAATCTGATCCGCCACCGCGCCGATGAGAATCGAAATGAACATGACGAGGAACAGGAACGCCGTGCCGCAGCGCGGATGCAGGCGGGAGAACTGGCGCGCGTTTTCCGGCGTGAGTTCCAGCCCGGCTTCGTTGCAATACACGGTCTTATGTTCTGCGCCGTGATACATGAACACGCGTTTGATATCCGGCACAAAGGAAATCGCGATCATGTAGCCGACCAGAATCGCGATGCGCGTCAAACCGGCAGAGAGGTTGATGATGAAGCGGCTGTCCGTCCCCTTGCCGACGAGCGTCGCCATGCCGGAGGGGAGCGCGACAAACAGGAACAGGCTCAAGACGACGGCAAGCACCATCGCAACGGCCATCACGACCTTATCGATGCTCGCGCCAAGCTTTTGGGCGAGCCATTTTTCAAACTTGCTGGGTTCTTCCTCCATCACGCCGAGCATCTGCGTGCTCTTATCGAGGGTTTCCATGCCCATTTTGAGCATCATGACCATGTTGATGCAGCCGCGGATGAACGGCAGGCCCATCCACTTATGCTTCTTGGAAAGCGGCGTATTATGCTTACACGTTACCATGATTTTGCCGTTCGGGCGGCGCACCGCAATCGCAATGGATTCATCGGACGGGCTCTGCATCATCACGCCTTCCATGACGGCCTGGCCGCCGATATCCTTATACTGATGCTTCTGATTGCTCATTGTACAAGCTCCTTTTCTTGGGGCTCTGCCCCAAACCCCGCCAAGAACCTGAGGTTCTTGGATTTCCCACTTTCATTTATCACTTCGTGATAAATGGATAAAACATATGATTCGTTTTTTATTGCACAGCAATAACATTCGGAAGGTGCAGGGAACTCAGTTCCCTGCTGGGGCTTGGGGCAACGCCCCAACGTTCCCCGTCACTCGTCGTCCAGCTCGTCGCTCTGCTGCTTCTGGCGCTTTTTGACATAAGCCATCAGCAGCGACAGAAGGGCAAAGCATGAAATAAACGCCGTCGCGCCGAAGATCAGCGCCTTTCCGATGCTTTCATGCAGCCCAAACGTGACCGCCGTCACGCCCAGCGCGCAGAACAGCGCATAGACCGCGTTTCCGCGCGTACTCGGCCGCGCGTCCGCGTCCCAAATGCCGCGCCTTGCATAGGCGATAATCATGCCGACGCTGACCACGGCGATGACAAACGCTTCGCCCGCAATCTGCGCAAAACCCGCGCCAAAGAGCATCTGCACCACGACGGCGGCGCACAGCAGCGCATACATTCCCCACAGCCCTCGGTGCTCGATGCGGTACATTTCCTGCGTTTCGCGCTCATCCAGCACGTTTTTGGTTTTGAGATAGAGCTTCATGCGCCGCCCTCCTCATCCCAGAATAAATCGTTGAGCGTCTTGCCCAACGCCCGACAGATGGCCACGCACAGCGCCAGCGACGGATTAAACCGCCCGGCCTCGATCATGCCGATGGTCTGCCGCGTCACGCCGACCTTTGCGGCCAATTCCTCCTGCGACAGGTCGCAGCCGACCCGCGCCGCCTTCATCCGAAGGTTTTTCAAGCGCTTCGCCGCCTCCTTTTATGCGGATTCCGGATAGCTGCATTATACGCCTGATCCGTCATTTCGTCAACTATATTTGTCGTTTTGGCTTCATCAGATGACATGCTTCTTTTTTCGGCGCAAAACAAAAGGAGACAGCTTTCGCTGCCTCCGAATGGGTAAGATTAGATGCCGTAACGCTTCTTGAAGCGATCAACACGGCCGCCCGCGTCAACGAGCTTCTGCTTGCCGGTGAAGAACGGGTGGCACTTGGAGCAGATTTCAACGCGCAGCTCCGGCTTGGTGGAACCCGTTACGAAAGTGTTGCCGCAAACGCAGGTCACGGTCGCCTTCTGATACTTCGGATGGATGCCTTCCTTCATGATTTTCACCTCTTTCGCCGCGATACTATCGTATGAAAGACACGCCAAACCGTACCTTCTCATACGCCTGAGCGGAGACTGCGTATAGTATACCCTTCTTTCTCCCAAATTGCAAGCCATTCTTTCAATCTTTTGAAAAATTCTTCGTTTTTTTCGGTTTTGAGCAGCATTCCGATCAGCTGGCCGGTCGCTTCGCGGGTGTGTCCCTGCCCCAGCATGCGCCGAACCATCGCCACGCCCTCGCTTTCCTGCGGGGAGAGCAGCAGCTCCTCGTGGCGCGTGCCGGATTTCGCCAGATCGATGGCCGGAAAGATGCGCGCCTCGGAGAGCGCCCGGTCGAGCTTGATTTCCGCGTTGCCCGTCCCTTTAAATTCCTCAAAAATGATATCGTCCATCCGGCTGCCCGTCTCCACAAGCACCGTCGCGATGATCGTCAGACTGCCGCCCTCCTCAATGTTGCGCGCTGCGCCGAAAAAGCGCTTTGGCCTGTCCAGCGCGCCGGGCGCAAGGCCGCCGCTCATCGCGCGCCCGCCGGGGCTCATCGCGTTGCAGGCGCGCGCCAGCCGGGTCAGGCTGTCCATCAGCACGACGACGTTCTTGCCCTGCTCCACCAGCCGCTGCGCACGCTCGTAGACCATGTCCGATACGCGGATGTGATTTTCCTGCGGCGAATCAAACGTCGAATGGAACACGTCCGCATGCACGGAACGCCGGATGTCCGTGACCTCCTCCGGCCGCTCGTCGATCAGCAGAATCATCAGCTCGATATCCGGGTGATTCTGCTCGATGGCGCGGGCGATTTTTTGCAGGAGGATCGTCTTGCCCGCTTTCGGCGGCGCGACGATCAGCGCGCGCTGGCCCAGCCCAATGGGGGCAATGAAATCCAGCAGACGCATGGAGGGATCGCTCGCTCCTTCCGCATTTTCCAGCGTCAGCCGCCTGTTCGGATGAATCGGCGTCAGCGAGTCAAACGGCCTGCGCACACGCGCGATTTCGGGGTTGTCCCCGTTGACGGATTCGATGTACATCAGCGCGTTGTATCGGTCGCCCAGCCGCTTCGGCCGCGTTTTGCCGATGATTTCGTCGCCGCTGTGCAGGTTGAAGCGGCGGATCTGCGCGATGGAAACATAGATGTCGTCCGGCCCCGGCGTGCCGTTCTGCGTGCGCAGAAAGCCGTATCCGCCGGGCTGCACTTCCAGCAGGCCGTGGCCGCTCCCCAGCAGCCCCGCCTTGAGCATCTGCGGCACAACCGGGTTGCTCGTGCCGTATTCTTCGTCATAAAAGCCGAACGGCTTGGGCTTGTACAGCCCGATTTCCGGCGGTTTCGCGGGTTCTTCCACTGCCCCGCCGCCAAGCTGGCGAAACAGCATTTCAACCATCTGCGCCTTGTTCACGCCATAGGGCAGACGCACCTTGTTTGCGCGCGCCAGCTCCCGCAGCTGCACCACCGTCATGTTTTGATACGCTCTTGCGGATTCCAATTTGATTTCAGCTCCTCCCAATGGGCCAACATGTTTTGCCGCGGCGTTCCGCGGATGTGCTTCATGCTGAAGGATATGCCGAAATCCTTTGAATTATACCTTATGCTTATTGATTGCAATCATCTGTTCACACAGCCGCGAAGCGAAGAAGGGAGTCTAAGAAGCTGCGTCCCTCAGCGTAGCTTGGGGCAGCGCCCCAACGTCTCCCCTCCCTCACGGCTTCCGCGCCAGAATCACGTCGCGGCTGATCGCCTGCTCAACCCAGTGTTCCAGATTCGCCGTCTGCACAATCTCAAACCCGGCCTTTTCAAATAACCGAACCAGCCCGTCGCGCTTGGTGACGTGCGTGTTGAAGCTCATCGCCAGCACGCCGCCAGATTTCAGCACGTCAAACCACCCCGGCAGAGCCGCCGCAATCGTGCCGCCGATGGAATCCTGCCTGCCCGCCGTGCCCTTCTGCACGCCGTAGGGCGCGTCCGTCACCATCAGGTGAACGCTGTTTGGCTTGAGCAGCGCCGCCGCTTCGCGCGTGTCGCCGCAGATCAGGCGCAGCGTCCGCGTGTCGCCATCCTTGAAATGCTCCGCCGAATCGGAAAACACAAACTTGTTTTCCCGCCCGCCGACCTGGCCGCGCACCGTGAGCGCGCTGTCCGTCCGCTTGTATTTGATGCGGTGAAATTCCAGATAGCGCGTCATGTAATCCGCCGCTTCCTTCACATCCGCCTTGCCGATTTCAAGGCCTACGCCGTGATAGCCGCGCCGAAGCGCCAGCATCAGCGTCGTGCCGCGCCCGGCCATCGGATCGCAGACGACGAGCTGGCTGTCATGCACGGGCATGAATGCGCTTGCCGCCAGCGCCATTGTCAGCATTGTGTCGGTAAACATCTCGTTCGTTTTGCCCTTATACTTGAGCAGCGCGGGCAAATCCTCGCCGACATAGTTCGGATGCGTGCGCTCCAGCGGGAGCAGCCTGCCATCCTCCATCGCAAAGAGCATGTAGACGCTCGCCAGCTGGCTGAGCATGCGCATGTCCCGCTCGGTGAGCTTCGCCGCTTCAAACGTCAAAAACATCGCGCCGCCCATCTCTTTGGGGATGACCTCGGCTTCTCGCCCCAAGGCAGAAAGCGTCATAGCCAGCTCCTGCACCGCCAGCTGCAGCAGGGATTGGCGGTAGCGGATGTTGGCATGCGGATAGAGTAAAAATGCGTAGGTCATGGTTTCTCCTCTCTTTGTTATAACCGTCGCGAAGCGAAGATGAGGTTTGGGGATGAAATCCCCAAGCGGGTTTGGGCGGCAGCCCAACGCCCCTCATCGCAAAGCGAAACTCATCGGGAGTCAGGGAGCAAAGCGTCACCTGACTCTGAAACAGCCGCTTTTATGTTTCGTATCCATTCGTGCTAAAACAATGGGCAGAAAAAAAGCCCTATCGTTAGCCGATAGGGCGATTTTGTGAATCAGTACTTGCGCTTACGGGCCGCCTCGGCCTTCTTCTTGCGCTTCACGCTGGGCTTCTCGTAATGCTCTCTCTTACGGACCTCAGCAATAACGCCAGAACGCGCGCACTGCCTCTTGAATCTCCTCAGAGCACTTTCCAGGGATTCATTCTCACGAACACGGATCTCAGACATCTAGTATCCCTCCCCTCGGCTCAACATTCGACGATCCATTGCGTCAAATCAGCCGTCAATGGAGTACCGTACAGCTAATTATAGCGCAACAATTCGATTTCGTCAACTGTATTTTTGCTTTTCGCCAAAAATTTGTTTGCAAAAGCAAATCAGGCCATCTGGCCTTCCATCTTTCTGCCGCCGAGCACGTGCAGATGCAGATGCTTGACGGTCTGCTGGGCGTCGTCGCCGCAGTTGGAAACGACGCGGAAGCCGCTCTCCACAACGCCCTCACTCTTGGCGACCTGCGCCGCCACGCGCATCAGGTGCGCCAGCGTCGCGTCGCTCTCGTTCTGCGCGTCATACCAGCCGCTGACGTGCTTTTTGGGGATGACCAGCACATGCACGGGAGCCTGCGGCGCGATATCGCGGAAGGCCAGCGTCGTTTCATCCTCATAAACCTTCGTGCTGGGGATTTCGCCCGCAGCAATCTTGCAGAAAAGACAATCGTTCATGTAGATTCCTCCTCCATATGTAGGGGCGCGCATTGCGCGTCCGTGTTTCGGTTATTCCTTCATTTCACCCGTCAGTTCTTCGTCGTCCGCGCCCGTAATCTTCACCCGCACGATTTCGCCGGGCTTTCCGTTCGGCACGGACACGCGCATATACCCGCCGGTATAGCCCACACCGTTACCCTGCTCGTCGATTTCCTCCACGAGCACGTCTTCTTCCTTGCCGATTCTCGCCGCAAGCGCGTTCTTTTCCAGCACGCGGCCCAGCGCGATCAACTCGCGGGCGCGCTCCTCGCGGATATGTCTCGGCACGCTGTCCGGCATGAGCGCGGCCTTCGTGCCCTCGCGTTCGGAATACGGGAACACGTGCATGCGCGCGAAGCCCGCCTTGGTACAGGTCTCCTTGGTCTGCGCGAACTCCTCCTCTGTCTCGCCGGGGAAGCCGGTCATCACGTCGGTGGTCAGCGCGCAATCCTCAAACGCTTCACGCAGCATGGCGCAGGCGTTCAAAAACTCGCCGCTGGTATAGCGCCTGCGCATGCGGGCCAGCACCGTATCGCTCCCGCTTTGCAGCGCAAGGTGGAACTGGTGGCAGACCTTCGGCATGGCCTTGATCCCCTCGACAAACTCCGGCGTGACGACGACCGGCTCCAGCGAGCCAAGCCGCACACGCGCAAGGCCCGGCACATCGTGCGCCGCGCGAATCGCGTCGAGCAGCGTTGTGCCATCCTTCACATCGCGGCCGTAGCTGGTCAGGTGAATGCCTGTCAGCACAACCTCCTTAAAGCCCGCTTCCGCAAGGCTCTGCGCCTCCGCCGCGATTTCATCCACCGGGCGGGAGCGGATCGGCCCGCGCACCGACGGAATGATGCAATACGTACACCAGCGGTCGCAGCCCTCCTGAATCTTCATCGTCGCGCGGGTATGACCCTCGTGCGCATGCACCATCAGGTGTTCAAACGGCGCTTTGCGCAGGGTTTCAACCGCGACAAGCGCGCAGTCCTGCGCCATCGCCTGTTCAAGCAGCTCGACGACCTCGCCGCGCCGCTGTGTGCCGAGCACGAGCCGCACGCCGGGCAGGGTGAGTTCATCGGCTGCGCGCTGGGCCAGACAGCCGGTGACGACGATCTGCGCCAGCGGGTTTTGGCGGTGGCACCGACGGATGATCTGCATGCTTTTTTTGTCGCCTGTCCCCGTCACAGTGCAGGTATTGACAACGTAGATATCGGCCTGCTCGTCAAACTCTGTCGTGCGGTAGCCCGCCTGTTCAAATCGCTCGCGCATGGCCTGCGTATCATATTGGTTCACCTTACACCCAAGGGTATGAAAGGCGACGGTTTTCTGTTCTGACAATGTTTTAGCTCCTTATTCCATTTCACCGCGAAGGGCCATCACAATGGTTTGGCTGGCAATCGCCGCGGTTTCCGTGCGCAGGATGCGCGGGCCGAGGGTGACGAGCTTTGCGCCTGCTTCGCTCTTCAGCCACTCGGCTTCTTCCGGCGCAATGCCGCCCTCCGGGCCGATGAGAATGCCGATGCTGACGCTCTCCTTTTCCTTGAGCGGCGCAAGGCAGTCGGCAATGCTTCCGTCCCTCGCATCTTCCCACGGCACAATCAGCACGTCAAGCGCCTGCAACTCATCCTTCATCGCGGCAAGCCTGCGCGGCAGTTTGACCTCCGGCGCGCTCACGCGGGCGCACTGTTTGACCGCTTCGCGGGCGATCTTCTGCCAGCGTTCGGTCTTTTTCGCCGCGTCCTTGCCCTCCAGCTTGACCACGCTGCGAATCATCGCCACCGGGGCAATCGCTGCCGCGCCAAGTTCGGTGCTTTTCTGCACGATCCATTCCATCTTATCCGCCTTAGGCAGGCCCTGATAGAGCGTCACGCGCGTTTTCGCTTCAGTATCGCGCAGTTTTTCGGTCACACGCAGGCGAACCTCGCCGCCCTCCGTCGAATCGATCTTCGCCAGATAGCGCGCCGGGGCGCAGACCAGCTCCACCTCGTCGCCGCTTTCCAGCCGCAGCACACGCAAGGCATGCCCCGCGTCCTCCGCGTTCAGATAGGCGACGTTTTCGACAATTCCGCGGTCATCCGCAAAAAATCGGTGCATAGCTTCTCCTTTTTTGCGTCAGGCGAGTTTCGCTGCCAGGCACACCCACTCGCCCTTCGCCAATCGGTTGCAGACGGTGTAGCCCGCCGCCGCCAGCGCATGCTGCACGTCGTCCTCGCGCTCCTTGATGATGCCGGAGCAGATGAACGTGCCGCCCTCGAGCAGATGCTTTTTCACCGGGCCGCAGAGATAGCAGATCACGTCTGCGATGATGTTCGCGACAATCACGTCCGCCTTTTCGTCCCGCTTTTCAAGCAGATCGCCGTGCGCCACGCGGACGATATCGGACAGGCCGTTCTTTTCGGTGTTTTCCGCCGCGACCTTCACGGCCAGCTCGTCCAGATCGATAGCCAGCACGTCGCTTGCGCCAAGCTTCGCCGCCGCCAGACCGAGAATACCGCTTCCGCAGCCCACGTCGATGGCGCGGCAGCCGGGCGTGATGTATTTTTCCAGCTGTTCCATGCACATGAACGTCGTCTCGTGCGTGCCCGTGCCGAACGCCATGCCCGGGTCAAGCTCCAGCACGAGATCACCCTCCTTCGGCTCGTAGGTCTCCCAGCTCGGCTTGATGACGAGGTGTTCGCCCGCGCGGAAGGGCTTATAATACTTCTTCCAGTTTTCGGCCCAATCCTGCTCACGAACGCCCTGCGTATCCAGTTCCAGACTGCCCATATCGAAGCCCATGTCCATCTTGGCGATTTCGCTCAGCTTCTGCTTGACCAGATGCAGCGTCTCCGGCGCGCTTGCGTCGCTCTTGAAATAGGCCTTGACGAGCACGTCTTCGCTCATGTGCTTGAGCACATCCTCGTCGATCATATCCCACATGCCGTCGGATTTTTTGCTCGAGGTCACGTCATAGCGATCCTCGATGGCCGTGCCGACCGCGCCCGCGTTCATCAGCACTTCGCTGACGATATCCGCGCCCATTGTCGTGGTATGCACCACAGCTTCCAACCAATCCATCGTATTTTCCTTTCTTAGACACAGAAAAGCGAGGCCGTGCTTTTTCGCGCGTCCCGCTTTCCTGAATGACTTATTTCTTCTCGAATTTTTCCTTGAAACGCTCGGCGTTGTCGCGGATATAATTCTTCACCTGATCGCCGAAGCTCTTGCGCCGCTCATATTCGCGCCCGTTGAGGGAATCCTCAAACTGGCGCAGCAGCTCTTTCTGCTTCTCGCCCAAATGTTTCGGCACCTCGACATGCACGGTGAAGAACAGGTCGCCCCGGCTCGTACCGCGCAGCTGCTGAATGCCCTCGCCGCGAATGCGGAAGGACGTGCCCTCCTGCGTGCCCGCCGGAATGTTGTATTTCGTCGTTCCGCCCAGCGTCGGCACATCGATTTCGCCGCCCAAAGCCGCCTGCGTGAAGGAAACCGGCACATCGCAATACAGGTCGTAACGGTCGCGCTTGAAAATCTTGTGCGGCCGCACCGTGCAGGTGATGTACAGGTCGCCCGCCGGGCCGCCGTTGCGGCCGGGTTCGCCCTCGCCCGGAATGGTCTTGAAGTTCTGCCCGTCGTCCACGCCCGCCGGAACGTTCAGCGTCACGGTGCGCGTCACGCGAGTGAAGCCCGTGCCGGAGCACTTGCTGCACTTGTCCTTGATCGTCTTGCCCTTGCCGCCGCAGGTCGGGCAGGTGCGCATCGTCTGCACCTGGCCAAACGGGGAATTCATCGTCACGCGCTGCTGACCGGAACCGTGGCAGGTCGGGCAGGTCTGCGGCTGGGTGCCGGGCTTTGCGCCCGTGCCGCCGCATGCGTCGCAGACCGCGCTGCGCTGGAATTTGAATTCCTTGCGGCAGCCGAAAGCCGCTTCCTCAAACGTCAGCGTCAGGTTATACTGCAAATCGCTGCCGCGCTGGGGCGCGTTCTGGCTTCTGCCGCGGCTGCTTGTGCCAAAGCCGCCGCCGGTGAACATATCGAAGATATCTTCGAACCCGCCGAAGCCGCCAAATCCGCTTCCGCCGCCTGCGCCGCCGCCCATGGAGGGATCGTTGAAGCCGAACTGGTCATAGCGCGCGCGCTTCTGCGGATCGCTGAGCACTTCGTAGGCTTCGTTGACCTCTTTGAAGCGCGCCTCGGCCTCCTTGTCGTCCGGATGCAGGTCCGGATGGCAGGCCTTGGCCGCCTTGCGGTAAGCCTTTTTGATTTCGTCATCCGAAGCGCCCTTGGCTACGCCGAGCACCTCGTAGTAATCTCTTTTGTCTGCCACAGCAGTCACCGCCTATCTTCCATCAAACCCTTAACCGCGCGATGCCGCCGCCACAAAGTGACGGCGGCCGCGCGCTTACTCAAAAGGATTTAGTTTATGATTTAGTGAACGTCGTAATCCGCGTCGCTCGCGCCGTCGGCAGAAGCGTTATTCGCGTTCTGCGCGCCGCCCGCCTGCGCGTTCGGATCGCCCGCGCCCTGCTGCTGCTGATAAATCTTGCCGAACACCGCGTACACCTTCTGCGTGAAGGCTTCCATCGCGTTCTTGATCTGCTCCGCGTCGTTGGTCTCGCGAACCTTCTTGAACTCGGCCAGCTCGTTTTCAACGGTCGCCTTGTCCTCGGCGCTCAGCTTGTCGCCCAGCTCCTTGAGCTGCTTATCCACCTCGAAGATCATGCTGTCCGCACGGTTGAGGGTTTCGACCTCCTCCTTGCGCTTCTTGTCCTCGGCGGCATACTGCTCAGCTTCCTTGACGCGCTGGTTAATCTCGTCCTCGGTCAGGTTGGTGCTGGAGGTGATGGTCACCTTCTGCTCGTTGCCCGTGCCAAGGTCCTTCGCGGAGACGTTCACGATGCCGTTGCGGTCGATGTTGAAGGTAACCTCGATCTGCGGCACGCCGCGCGGCGCCGGCGCAATGCCGGTCAGCTGGAAGCGGCCAAGGGTCTTGTTGCCCGCGGCCATCTCGCGCTCGCCCTGGAGCACATGCACCTCAACGGAGGTCTGGCCGTCCGCCGCGGTGGAGAAGATCTGGCTCTTGGTGCACGGAATGGTGGTGTTGCGGTCGATCAGACGGGTGAACACGCCGCCCATCGTCTCAATGCCCAGAGACAGCGGGGTGACGTCCAGCAGCAGCACGTCCTTGACTTCACCGCCAAGCACGCCGCCCTGAATCGCAGCGCCGATAGCCACGCACTCGTCCGGGTTGATGTTGCGGTACGGCTCCTTGCCGGTCATTTTGCGGACAGCCTCCTGCACCGCCGGAATACGGGTGGAACCGCCGACCAGAATCACGCGGTCGATCTCGTTCGCCGTCAGGCCGGCGTCACGCAGCGCGTTCTGCATCGGGGCGACGGTCGCATCCACGAGGTCGCGGGTCAGTTCGTCGAACTTCGCGCGGGTCAGGGTGATATCCAGATGCTTCGGGCCGGTCGCGTCCGCCGTGATGAACGGCAGGTTGATGTTGGTGCTCATCACGCCGGAAAGCTCGATCTTCGCCTTCTCGGCCGCTTCCTTCAAGCGCTGAAGCGCCATGCGGTCGGCCTTCAGGTCGATGTTGTTTTCCTTCTTGAACTCGGCCGCGAGGTAATCGATGATACGCTGGTCGAAGTCGTCGCCGCCCAGGCGGGTGTTGCCGTTGGTGGCCAGAACCTCAAACACGCCGTCGCCGATCTCCAGCAGGCTGACGTCGAACGTGCCGCCGCCGAGGTCGTAAACCAGAATCTTGTGGGAATCATCCTTGTCAAGGCCGTAAGCCAGCGCAGCAGCGGTCGGCTCGTTGATGATACGCAGCACTTCCAGACCCGCGATGCGGCCCGCATCCTTGGTCGCCTGACGCTGGCTGTCGGAGAAGTACGCCGGAACGGTGATGACGGCCTGCGTCACGGTCTCGCCGAGGTACGCTTCCGCGTCCGCCTTCAGCTTCATCAGGATCATGGCGCTGATATCCTGCGGCGTATAGTCCTTGCCGTCGATGTTGATGTGACGATCGGTGCCCATGTCGCGCTTGATGGAAATGATGGTGCGATCCGGGTTGGTCACGGCCTGACGCTTTGCGACCTGACCGACCAGGCGTTCGCCGTTCTTCGTGAAAGCCACGACGGACGGCGTGGTGCGCGCGCCTTCAGCGTTCGGGATAACAACCGGCTCGCCGCCTTCCATCACGGCCACGCAGCTGTTCGTCGTACCAAGGTCAATACCAATAATCTTGCTCATATATGTGTCCTCCTGTCTCGATAGAGAAAAAGTTGGGAAAGAAATTCAATTTTATATATTGGGAAACGGGTTTAGCCCGCAACCACCTTTACCATTGCGTGACGAATCACGCGTTCGCCGAGCTTGTAGCCCTTCTGCAAAACCATGCACACCGTGCCCGGCTCGCCCTCGTCGGCGGTGCCCTGCATCACGGCGTTCATCAGTTCCGCGTCGAACGGCTTGCCCTGCGGGTCGATCTCCTCGACGCCCATCTTGGTCAGCGCGTCGCGCGTCTGGCGAAGCACCATTTCAACGCCGCTCTTGAGGGCGTTCTCTTCTTCGCCCGCCGCAGCCAGCGCCCGTTCGAGGTTATCGACAATCGGGAGCAGCTGGCCGATGGCCTCGCGCCGTCCGTCGTCGAAAGCTTCCGCGCGAATGCCCTCGGTGCGGCGGCGGTAGTTGGCGAATTCGGCCTGCTTGCGCTGGGCCAGATCGAGGTATTCGTCGCTCTGCGCCTTCGCCTTTTCAAGCTCGGCCTGCAGCGCCTTCACGTCGATCTCCGCTTCGCCGCCCTCCGGCTGGGTCTGCGCTTCGGGCTGTTCAGGCTGCTGCGCCTGTTCAGCCTTTTCTTCGCTGTTCATGTTCTTCGCCCTTTCCTTAAAACCTCCGGCGGCCTTGGCAATGCGTTCGGTGAACGACTGCTGCGCCTTCTGGTTCTTATTTTTCCTGTTCTTCTTTTTCATGGCTTTCATTCTGCCCGTCCAGCAGCTCCGTGATCGACCGTCCGACCTCGCCGAGCACCGAAAGCACCTTGCCGTATTGCATTCGGGTCGGGCCGATCAGGCCGATCGTATTGACCGTTCCGTCGCTCAAGCGATAGCTCGCCGTGACGATGGAGCAGTCCTTCGTTTCTTCCAGTCCCGTTTCCGGGCCGATACGAACGGAGATTTCCATCTCTCCCTGATGGGAGAGCAGGGACACGACCTTTTCCCGCGTTTCAAGCACGCTGAGCAGCTCTTTTGCCTTGTCCACATCGGAATATTCCGGGAAGTTCAGCAGATTCGAGCGCCCGCCGACCACCAGCGAACCAACTCCGCCGTCCTTTTCGGGCGGTTGAGCGGCCAGCAGCCCCAGCAGCTCGCGCATCTCGCCGTCCTGGCCGCCAGCCAGTCGGGTAAGCTCCGCGGGCAGCTGACTCATCGCGCATCCCTCCAATTCCTTGGAGATGATCTGCGATACGGTGTAGAGCGCATCCGGCGCAATCGGCTTTTCGGTATCGATCACCGTCTGCCGCACCGCGCCGTTTTGCGTCACGATCACCAGCAGCAGCCGTCTGTCCGAAACGGGCACCAGCTGCAAATGGCTGAAAACCTGTTCTTCGCGCGGCGTGCGGGTCATCACGGCGGTGGTGTAATGCGTCATGCTCGAAAGCGCTTTCGCGATTCTCGCGCTCAACTCCTCCACCTGATTGATCCGGTGATCGAAGCAGCTCTTGATAAACGCGGTTTCTTCCTCGCTGAGCGGCATCGGGTGAATCATCCTGTCCACATACAGCCGATAGGCTTTATAGGAGGGGATTCGTCCGGCCGAGGTATGCGGGGAATCGAGATAGCCAAGCTCCTCCAGGTCGCTCATCTCGTTGCGGATGGTGGCCGAGGAGAGCTTCTGTTCATATTTTCGGGAAATCGTTCGGGAGCCGACCGGCAGCGCGGTCATGATGTAGTCGTCAATGATCGCCTGCAAAATGCGATACTTACGATCAATGAGATCCATGCCCGCTTTCCTCCTTTCGGCTGTTCGCTGTTGTTAGCACTCAAGCTGTTCGAGTGCTAATCAGCGTGATAAAGATACCACGCTTAGGCGGATTTGTCAACACCCTTCTCATAACTTTTTTCGGGAAATTTGACTTTTCCTGTCCTTTGTTCGAACGCTTGAGCAGCACCCGCGACATTTGGGCTTCTCCATGCAGGTTTGGAGCAAAGAAATGTATCTTTGGGTTATCCCTCCTCCATCATCTCCACCAGCACGGCGTTCATCACCTGCATGCCCCGCGCCGTCAGCCGCAGCCGCCCGTCTTCCCGCATCAGCATCCCCTCGCGCATCAGCCGGGGCAGGCTTTCCTTCCATATTGCCTCCGGCGCGCGGCCAAAGTCGCGGGTAAAGCGCGCTTCGTCCACCCCACGCATCATCCGCAGGCCCATCATCATCCGCTCAAACGCCCGTCCGCCCGCGTCCTCGCTTTGGATGGGCGCATGGTTCAGATACGCGTCGAAATCCTCCGTATGATAGAAGCGCTTTCCGTCCATGTCGCTGTGCGCCGCACAGCCTATGCCCAGATACGGCAGGCATTCCCAATAAACGAGGTTGTGCCGACACATTTTCCCCACCTTGGCGTAGTTGGATACCTCGTAACGCGCATAGCCGCCCGCCTGCGTCAGCCGCTCGGTGATGTCGTCCATCTCGCAGAGCGCGTCCTCGTCCGGCAGCGGTGCGCACGTGCCTTCCTCCGCCTGCCGGAAAAGCGGCGTGCCTTCCTCCAGGATCAGGCTGTAACAGCTCAAATGTTCCGGTTCAAGCGCAATCGCTTCGCCAAGCGTCCGTTCCCATTGGCCGGGCTTCTGCCCCGGCAGCCCCAGCATCAAATCGAGATTCAGGTTGTCGAAGCCCGCGTCCCGCGCCATCCGCACGGCCTGCCGCGCCTGCCCGCTCGTGTGAATGCGCCCAATGCCTTGCAGCAGCGCGTCGTCAAGGCTCTGCACGCCCAGCGACAGCCGGTTCACCCCCACCCTGCGATAGGCTTCCAGATTCTCCATCGTCAGCGTGCCGGGATTGCCTTCCATCGTCACCTCCGCGTCCGCCGCAAGGTCAAAGCATGCGCGCAGGGTGTCCATCATGCGCCCGATCTGCGCGCCCGTCATCAGCGTGGGCGTTCCACCGCCAAAGAACACGGTATTCACCCGCCGCGCGCCGAAAAAGGCCGCCTGCTCGCGCATTTCGCGGCAGACGGCCTCGGTATACGCGTCCCGCTGATTCATTCGTCCGCAATAGGACGTAAAATCGCAGTACGCGCACTTTTTCACGCACATCGGAATATGCACATAAATCGAAATCGGCTCCATATGGCTTCCTTAATGTCCAAACACTTGGTTGTACAGCCGCTCCCGCTCGAAGCAGAGCAGCTTTTCCACGCTTTCGCAGAGCGCCGCGTCGTCAAACAGCGCGACCAGATTCGGATTGAACATCCGCCCGCTGTTGCGGTGCAAATCCTCCAGCATCTCCGCAAACGTCTTGCCCCGGCTGTATGCGCGGCCCACGGAATCCGTCGCCGCATCGATGCAGTCCGCGCATGTCAGAATCTGATAGAGTATCGCGTTCGGCTCATCCCGATAGAACACGTCCGCCGGGTAGCCGCCCTGCTCGTTGTACCACCGATGATGATACAGCGCCGCTTTCGCATACGGCCGCGTCGAAGCGCGCTTGTTCAGCACCTCATAGCCCATCTGCGCATGCAGGCGGATTAGCGCAAATTCGTCGTCCATCAGCATGCGCCCAAACTGATTGATCGTATCCAGAAAGAACAGCTTGCCCGCGTCATGCAGAAAGCAGCACTCCTTCAAAAATTCCCGAATTTCCTCCGCTTTTTCCTGTACTTTCTCCGCAGATGCGCAGCCGCACACGCCGCCCAGCAGCTCCGGCCGCTTTTCCATCAGCTTGTCAAAGATGGCAAGCGAAATTTCCGCAACCATCGAGCAGTGAATCATCAGCGTCGGCTGGGTCGCGATCATCAGGTTTTCGAAATACGTCTTGAACGGAATGCCGTGATCCAGCTCGATGTAATAATCCAGCGTGTAGCCGATGAATCGCTGCATCGTGTTGTATGCGCCCTTGTCCCGCGACCGCCGGATATAGTCAAACGTCCGCTGCTGCGCCGCGTTCAGATAGCCCCGGCAGCTTTCGATTTTCTCCGGATGCTCGCGGCAAAGCCCCTGCACAAAGACGATGGGCATCACGTTGCCGCTCATGTTCAGCTGGTCGTATTCGTTCGGGTCGGCTTCCTTTTCCCAATCGACATATTTCTGAACCATTTCTTCAAAGCTGGTCGTCCCGCGATAAAATCCGATGGCCTTTTTGCCGGAAAGCACGGCGCTGGGGTCGCGCTGGCTGGTCGTGCCGTTTTTCTGCATCAGCGCCAGCGCCTGATCGCCCGCGTCGTCGAGCATCCGCAGAATGTAATCCGGCGTTTCGTGCCAATCCAGAAATTCCTGGACATCCATCAGATAGGTGTAGGCGGAATAAAGCTGCTTGTCCCATTTGATATCGGGCGCGGCCCTGCGCAGCGCGGGGCTCAGCAGCCGATGAATATACCGCCGATAGGAATCGATCTGCTTGAGGATCATCTGCTCGTCGTAATACGGCCGCTCGTAGCCCGTCGCCCGAAATAACCCGATGGTCAGCAGCTCCTCCTGCGTTTTGACGGGCAGGGCGGCAAAGCCGTCGATATCATCCAGAAAGCCGTCCGCCTTTTCCACGCAGGAAAGAATGTAGTCGCGATATCGTCCGGCAAGCGCGTCCGTCAGCCGTCCCCGGTCGAAAATCTGCCCGACGTTGTAGGCCAGCATCTCCCGTCGGAACAGGCAGTGGATGTATTTCACCTTGTCGCCGCGCCGCTCGTAATACGGCACAAGCGCATCCACGATGAAGAACGCCAGCCGCACATCGACCATTTCCAGCGTTTCCGTATACGCCAGATGGTCGGATATTTCCAGCAGCTCCTCCGCCTTTTCGCTGTCAAGCGCGCCCGGCCCCATCATCAGCGGCGCAAAAACCTGTTCATCCAGATATTTCTTGTTCTGCGCAAACAGCGTTCGAATCTGCAAAAAGCGCGTTTCGAAGTCGTCATAGAAATGCTCGCTGTTTTCCGGCGGCATGGACAGACTGCGGATCTGCGTGCTTTGCTCGATATAATCCTGCATCCGTCCACCCCTTCTTATGAACTCCTTCAGTCAGCTTCGCTGACAGACCTTCGGCATTCCGCTTGCCTGTCTCCCGCACAGCGGGCGGCAAGCTGCACGCCCTCTAAGAGGGAGCCTTTTGGTATATGTAACGAATCAAAAGAATCAAGCCTCCCTCACAGAGGGAGGTGGCACGACGAAGTCGTGACGGAAGGAGTTATTCGTCCATCTTGAGCACAGCCATGAACGCCTCGCTCGGCACCTGTACGCTGCCCAGCTGGCGCATGCGCTTTTTGCCTTCCTTCTGCTTTTCCAGCAGCTTGCGCTTGCGGCTGATATCGCCGCCGTAACACTTGGCCAGCACATCCTTGCGCATCGCCTTGACCGTCTCTCGCGCGATCACCTTGCCGCCGATCGCCGCCTGAATCGGGATTTCAAACATCTGGCGCGGGATCACGTCCTTGAGCTTCTCCGCAATGGAGCGTCCCCGCGCATATGCCCGGTCGCGGTGAACGATCATGGAAAGCGCGTCGCACGGGTCGCCGTTGAGTAGAATATCCAGCTTCACCAGATCGCTCTCCTGATAGCCGCACAGCTCATAGTCATAGCTCGCGTACCCGCGGCTTCGGCTCTTAATCTGATCGAAGAAATCAAAAATGATTTCGGCCAGCGGCATTTCATAATGCAGGCAGACGCGCTGTCCCTCATAAACCATGTCCTTAAACACGCCGCGCTTGTTCTGGCAGACCTCCATCAGCGCGCCGACATATTCCTGCGGCGTATGGATGCTCGCCTTGACGAACGGTTCTTCCATATGCTCAATGACGCTGATGGGCGGCAGGTTCGACGGGTTGTCCACGTCCACCTCCGTGCCGTCCGTCTTATAGACTTTGAAAATGACGCTCGGCGCGGTCGTAATCAAATCGAGGTCAAACTCGCGTTCCAGCCGCTCCTGAATGATTTCCATGTGCAGCAGACCCAGGAAGCCGCAGCGGAAGCCGAAACCCAGCGCCTGGCTCGTCTCCGGGTCGTAAGTCAGCGACGCGTCGTTGAGCTGGAGCTTTTCCAGTGCGTCTTTCAGGCTCTCGTAATCCGCGCCGTCCGCCGGATAAATGCCGCAGAAGACCATCGGGTTCACCTGCCGATAGCCCGGCAGCATTTCGGATGCGGGGTTCGCGTCGTCGGTGATCGTGTCGCCCACGCGCGTGTCGTGCAGGTCCTTGATCGACGCGGCAATATAACCGACGTCGCCCGCGCGCAGCGCGTCCACCGGCTCATAACCGGGGCTGCGCACACCAACCTCCACCACGTCGAATTTCGCGCCCGTGTTCATCATGCGGATGGTCATGCCCGCGCGCACCGTGCCGGAGACGATGCGCACAAAGCAGATTGCGCCGCGGTAATTATCATAGAAGGAATCGAAAATCAGCGCTTGCAGCGGGGCATTTTCGTCGCCCGTCGGTGCGGGCATCAGCTTGACCACGCTTTCAAGCACCTCGTCAATGCCGAGACCGACCTTCGCGCTGATGAGCGGCGCTTCGGACGCGTCCAGACCGATCACATCCTCAATCTCCGCGCGCACCTCGTCCGGGCGGGCGCTGGGCAGATCGATTTTATTGATGACCGGCACGATTTCAAGGTCGTGGTCGAGCGCCATGTAGACGTTCGCCAGCGTCTGCGCCTCCACGCCCTGCGTCGCATCCACCACCAGCAGCGCACCCTCGCACGCCGCCAGCGCGCGGGAAACCTCGTAGGTAAAGTCCACATGGCCGGGGGTATCGATCAGGTTGAGCGTGTAGGTTTCGCCATCCTGCGCCTTGTAGTGCATGTGGACAGCCTTGCTCTTGATGGTGATGCCGCGCTCACGCTCCAGCTCCATCGAGTCGAGCACCTGCTCCACCATCTCGCGCTTTTCAAACACGCCGGTCTTTTCCAGCAGTCTGTCCGCCAGCGTGGATTTGCCGTGGTCGATATGGGCAATGATGCAGAAATTGCGAATTTTGTCCAAGCGTTCCAAAGTCGTTTATCCTCCGTTTCGGTTCAAATCGGCGAAGCCGTCAGCCATGCGCCGACAATCATCAGGGTCAGTCCGCCGCACAGCAGCAGCCCTTCCCACACGCTTTCATATTTCAGCCGGATACCCCCCAGCGCGCTCACGGCGATCAATCGGTCGCCCAGAAACGCCCCGGCCGCGCCCGCCGCCCGCAGGATGGCCGCCGCCGCAAGGCCCATCGGCTGCGCGAGATTGGCCACGGCCAGCGCCGCCGCAGCCGCAGCCGTCAGCGCCGGAAGCGCGCCGAGCACGCCGCTGAGCACGCGCAGAAGCAGGTTCTGCCTTCGGTTAAAGCAGATCAGCGCAAAAAACAGCGCTAAATGTATACCCAGCATCACGATCATCGTGCATTGCAGCACCACGTTGCTCGCCACGCCGTTCATCCGATATTTCAAAAAATAATCCGCCAGCGGCGCGGTCAGCCCCAGCGTGCGCAGCGTCACAGAAAACAGATACCGTTGCCGAATGCCCGCGCAGATCGGCTCATACCCCAGCTCCATCGCCGCGGAGAGCAGCAGCAGGCAGGCCGTCAGCGCACAGAGCGCCATTTCCCGCCCGCCGACGGCCAGCGTACCCAGCGACGCAAGGCCGAACAGAAACAGCGTCGCCGCAAAGCGAAGCCGCATGCCCGCGTCGTCGAGCACAGCCAGCAGCCGCGCCTTTTCCTTTAAAAACTGTTTGACGCGGGCAATCGCCGTGTCGCTTCTTTCCGCCGTCTCCCGCAGAAAGATATCCATATCCTGTTCGGAACGGATATGCACAAAAAAGCCGCTGACCGCGCGTTTCAGGCTGCTTCCGTAGAGATACAGCCGCCAGCCGACATGCGAACTGGCCAGCCGGATTTTTCGCGGATTGACATAGGCGGGCACCACCTCGCAGGCCTCGTCCACCTTTTGTTCCATCCATTCATCCAGCAAGGTACTCCCTCCCGTTCCGTTTCTTTTTCCGATATGCCCTTTTCTCTTTCCCGCCGAGCTGGTATAATGAAACCATCCAAGCAACAGGGAGGAATTTGCGTCATGGAAAAACTTGAGAAAACCGCCCTTGCCCTGCGCAGGCGCGGATTCGACGTGGTGATTTTTGAAACTGCGAAAGAAGCGGCGGATTATCTGCTCGCGGATATGCCGGCCGGGGAGACCGTCGGCTTCGGCGGCTGCATGACCGCCAAACAGATGGGGCTTGAAACGCTGCTTCGCGCAAACGGCCACAAGGTGCTCTGGCATTGGGAAACGCCGAAGCCCGAACGCCCGGCGCTGCTGCACGAAGCGATGAACGCACCGCTCTACGTCTGTTCCGCCAACGCTGTCACCGAAGACGGCCTGATGGTGCAGATCGACGGCAACGGCAACCGCGTCGGCGCGATGTGCTACGGCCCCGGCACGGTATATGTGCTGATTGGCCGCAACAAAATCGTCTCCGGCGGCTATGCGCAGGCGGTCAAGCGCATCAAGGAGGTGGCCTGCCCGCAGAATGCGCGCCGTCAGCATCTTCATTCCCCGTGCGCCGAAACCGGGCACTGCAATCCCGCCCAGTGCGAGGAATCCATGTGCCACATCACGGTGGCGTTTGACCGCGCTCCCGGCGGCAAGCGCACGCAGGTCGTCCTCATCAACGAGGATTTAGGGTACTGATTTTCCCCAAACACCCCCCTTCGGTTCTGCACCGCGGGGGGGGGTTTGTTTTATCAGCGCTTCGCGCCCTTCGTGCCCGCCGCAACCTTCTTGAGGATGCTGGAATCATAGGCAAACACGCTGCTGTTCTTATCCGCATGGGCGCGCAGCGCGTCTTCGACCATCTTCTCGATGAGCTTGGGGAAGTCCAAACCGCACGCCTTCCACAGATAAAACGCCAGCGAACCCGGAATCGTGTTCGGCTCGTTGACAAAGAGCATGTCGTTCTGATCGAGGATGAAATCCACGCGCACCGTGCCGCGGCAGTCGAGCAGCTTAAAGATGTCGCAGGTCATCGTCTGGATACGCTTGGTCAGTTCTTCGCCGATCGGCGCAGGCACGACGCGGCTCAGGGACTTCATGCCCCGGCTGTCCTCGCCCTTGGTGCCCGCATTGCGCAGATACTTCTGCCAGAAATCCAGGAACGTATCGCTGCTGCTCGGCACGGGCATTTCGCAGACAGAGGCGCGAACGTCCTCGCCATAGCCCAGCGCCGCGCAGTTGATTTCCACCGGACGCACCACGCCGACCTCGACGAGAATGCGGCGGTCATAGGAAGCCGCCACATCCAGCGCGCGCTCCAGCTCGTCGCGGTTCTTCGCGCGGGAAACGCCGATGGAAGACCCCAGCGCCGCCGGCTTGATGAACGCCGGATACTTGATTTCCTTTTCGACGCGCTCGATGACGGCCTTTCGGTCGTTTTTGAGCTGCTCGCGGGTGAACCACACAAAGTCCAGCACCGGGAAGCCCGCGCCGCGCAGAATCTGCTTCATCGCGATCTTATCCATGCCGATGGCTGAGCCCAGCACGCCGGAGGACGCATACGGAATATTCGCCATTTCCAGCAGACCCTGAATCGTGCCGTCCTCGCCGTGCCAGCCGTGGAACACGGGAATCGCACAGTCGATGTGGCACAGCGGTGCAGGCACCTTGGCAAACAGCCCCGCGCGCTGCGGCGGCCACGCCCACAGATCGCCCGCGTTCGCCGTCACATCCAGCGTCACGCGGGTGATGCCCTTGGTCATCGGGTTAAACTCGCGGAAAGTTTCAATGTTTTCCAGCGGCGCGCCCGTGTACCACAGGCCGTCGCGGGAGATATAGACCGGCGTCACCTCAAAGCCCGCCGCCTTCGTCGCCTCGATACATTGCAGCGCCGAAACGATCGACACGTCATGTTCGCAGCTGCGGGAACCAAAGAAAACCGCAATATTCATTTTACTCATGCTCAACACGCTCCTCACTCGCTGTAATTATCCGGCAGATCGTTTTCATAGAGCACCACGTCGCCCGCGCGCATCATGCTGTGCAGCAGGGTCGTGCTTTCCTCCAGGCTGCCGACCACATGTATGTTCTCCTGCGGGAAGCCCGCTTTTGTAAGCCCTTCGACGATGGGCTGCGTATGTTTTTTGCCGACCAGAATCGCAATATCCACGCTTCCCGCCATCTGCTGGCCGAAGGTGCGGTTAAATTCGTCCTCTTTGCCGCCCAACTCCACCATGCCCGGCGTGATGATGATCCGCCGTCCGGGGAAAGCCTTGATGACCCGCAGGGCGCACTGCGCGCCGACCGGATTCGCGTTGAACGCGTCGTCGATGATGCTCACGCCCGCGCCGCCGTCCAGCAGCTCCAGCCGATGCTCGACGGGCTGGCAGCGCGACACGCCCAGCGCGATTTCCGGGAGCGTCATGCCCAGCGCGCGCGCCGCCGTGCAGCACAGCAGCAGGTTGGAAATGGAATGCTCGCCGAGCAGCCGCGTCTGGCAGCTCGCTTCTTCCCCGGTCTGCACATCCACCAGCGTGAACCGCGTACCCCACGGGCCGCAGGCCATATCTTTTGCGTCCACCAGCATGCCCGGCTTATACTTCTTTTCAAGCGTGCAGCGGTTAAACAGCTCCTCGCAGATCGCGCCGTCCCGCGCGAAAATCGCCGTGCCATCCTTGGGCAGGCCGTCGATCAATTCGTATTTCGTGTCCCGCACGCGCTCGATCGTGCCGAAGGTATCCAGATGCTGCGGACCGACGGAAGTAATCAGGCCCATCTGCGGATGCACCAGCTCCACCAGCTCCTTGATGTCGCCCACATGGCGCGCGCCCATTTCGGCGATGAACACCTGATGCGCGGGCGTAAGCTGTTCGCGGATGACGCGGGTCACGCCCATCGTCGTGTTGAAGCTCGACGGCGTAGCCAGCACGTTGTATTTCACGGAGAGGATGTCGCGCAGCAGAAACTTCGTGCTCGTCTTGCCGTAGCTGCCGGTGATGCCGATTTTAATCAGCTTCGGCTGGGCGGCCAGTCGCGCCTGCGCGTCCTTCACGAACTGCCCCGCGATGTGCTTTTCCATCGGTGCGGCGGCAATCGCCGCCAGCATCAGCAGCGCAGGCTCAAACGCGGGCATCAGATACGCCAGCGTCGGAGAAATCAGCAGCAGCGCCAACGCCACCACCGTGTTGACCGCGGCATGCACCGCAATCAGCCGCTTCACGCGCTCGGTCACGACAAAGGGCTTCTTGGCCTTCTCCTTCGTCGCCTGCCACGTCAGCAGCGCCGCGGTCAACGCTTCCAGCAGCAGCGCCAGACCGAAAAGCCCGCTCACTTTCAGCGCCGCCACGCCGACAGCCGCCATCGCAATCGTCGGAATCAGCGCGCGCATGGCGTTGCGCTTCACGCTCTTGATATAACCCGGAAGCTGATAGCTTTCCAGCTGCAAATAGTGCATCACCCGCCGCCCGGCCGCCGCGCTTGCGCAGCCCAGCCCGACCGCCTGTATCAACGTCAAAAGAAAATTCACGCTCTACCCTCCAGCAGGAAATTTTTCGCAATGCGCAGGAATGCCTGATTGTGCTCCAGGTAGGCGAAATGTCCCGCCCCTTCCTGCACGACCAGCCCCGCGTCGGGGATTTTTTCCTCCATCAGTTTGCCCATCCAAAGCGGGGTCTCCGTGTCCTCCGCGCCCCAGTATAAAAGCGTCGGCGCTTTCACCCGCGGCAATTCGTCGGTTAAATCCAGCGAAATGATCTTTACGAACGTCTTGCGCATCTCCGGGGTCAGCGCTTTGTAATCCGCCGAGCCGAATTTCTGCACCAGCGCTTCCCGCCCCCGCTCCGGCAGATTGCCGAACAGGTGCATTTTATCCATCAGGTTCACCGCGCCGCGCAGTCCCTTGTAGACCCGCTGCTTCATCGTCGCCCCGCCGGTCTGCGGCTTTTTGATGCCCGCCGCCCCGGTCAGAATCATCCGCCCCACCAATTCAGGGTATGTCGCCGCCAGCAGAATCGCCACCCGCGCGCCGAAGGAATGCGCCACGATGTCGCAGGGCGCGAGATTCAGCCGCCGAATCACCTCGGCGGTCATCTCCACATAATCCGGCACGCCCCAGGGCTTTGGCGGCGGCGCGCTCCTGCCGTTTTTGCCGTGACCCGGAAAATCGATCGCCGCCACGCGCATTTGGCCGCAAAGCGCTTCCTGCACGCTGCTCATCATCTGCGCCGAGCACATGAACCCGTGCAGCAGCAGCACGCCGCGCCCGGAGTCCCCGCTCACCGTCACATCGACCGTCGCCCCGCGAATTTCAAGCTGCATGCCTTCGCCCCTATTCCTTATCCTAGTCATCCCCATTATTTCGGATTCTAATATTGTACTCCATTTTTCGCCAAAAGAAAAGGGGGCAACGCCGATTGACTCCGCCGATGCCCCCGAATTGTATGCTGTTTTTACGTTTTCATCCGCGTCAGGCTTCGGTTTCATCCTGCCCGGGATAAACAAAGTCGCGATACATAATCAGCGCGTCCTCTTTATTATCCTCGTAATAGCGCTTGCGATACCCCACGTCCAGCATGCCGCAGGCGTGATACAGGTTCTGCGCGACCGTGTTGGAGCGGCGCACCTCCAGCGTCATCATCGCCATGCTGTTTTCCATCGCCAGATCAACAAGCGCGGTGAAAATCCGTTTGCCGTAACCCTTTCCGCGGCTGTCCGGGCGAACGGCCACGTTGCATACGTGCGCTTCGTCGAGCACGAACCACATGCCCGCGTAGGCCAGCACTCCGCCGTTTCCGTCGTCCAGCACCAGCCAGCGCGCCACGACGTTTTCCTTCACGTCGTGCAGGATGGATTCCTCCGACCACGGCATCGCAAAACACGCCTTTTCGATTTCGTGAATCTGCTTCACGTCCTCCTCGCGGATCGGCCGGATAAACGGCTCAGCCATGCTTCGCTCCTTCCCGCGCGGCGCGCTCGCGTTCGGCCTGCGGCGCGCGCAGATACAGCGGCAGCAGCGTGATGTAGTCAAGCGCCGCTTCGCCTTTCGCCAGCTTTTGCGCCGCCGCCGCGCAGGCGCTCCCCGCGCGCAGGCCATTGTGCTGGGGCTGCACGAAGTGCGCTTTCTCCCCCAGCCGCTCGCGGATCGCCGCTTCAAAGCCCGGCGCGCCGTCGCCGAGGAACAGCGCGTCCTCACCCGTCGCTTCCACGCGGTCAAGGAAGATCGCCAGCTTCTCCACCACGTCCTCCAGCACGCGCTCGCCGTTTTTGAACATCGCGCCGTAGACCTGCTGGGCGCGCGCGTCGAGAATCGGACAGACCACGCCGTCAAACGCCGTCACATTCGCGGCCAGCGCTTCCAGCGCATCCACCGCCACGCAGGGCTTGCCTGCCGCATGCGCAAGCGCCTTTACCGTGGAAACGCCGATGCGCACGCCCGTGAACGAGCCGGGGCCGACTACCGCGCCGAGCACATCCATGTCCGCGAGCGTCATGTCGCTCATGGAAAGCGCCGTATCCACCATCGGCATGACGCGCTGGCTGTGCGTCTGCTTGTGCGTCAGCTCCGCTTCGTAAACCAGCCGTCCATCCGCCATGATGGCCACGCCGCACGCCGGACCGGATGTATCAATCATCAGAATGTTCATCGTCTGCCTCCAACCTCTGCCTGATTTCTTCGATTCTCGCGTCGTCAAACGCGCCGCCCGCCGTCAATTTCGCCACGCGCGCCGCGCCGTCCTCGGCGTAGGCAATCTCCACATGCAGCGCGTCCTCCGGCATGGCTTCCTGCGCCATCTGCGGCCATTCGATAAAGCTCGCGCCATCCTCCGCCGGGATGTATTCATCCAACCCCATGCCGTATAATTCGTCCGCGTCGGACAGGCGGTATAAATCAAAATGATACAGCTTGATCGTCCGCCCCTCGTGGATGTTGAGGATGGTGAACGTCGGGCTGGGCACAGGCCCATCCACGCCCATCGCGCGCGCCGCCGCGCGGGTCAGCACGCTTTTGCCCGCGCCCATTTCACCCGTCAGCAGCACTACGTCGCCCGCGCGCATACAAGCGCCCAGGCTTCGGCCAAGGCGCTGCATGTCTTTTTCGGTTTGACAAAGGATTTCCAGCAAATGACTCACCTACTACCAGAGAACGGGAGAACGATGGGGCTCTGCCCCCCGCCAAGAACCTGAGGTTCTTGGATTTCCCGACTTATATTTTTTAACGTCCGCTCTTTTGGTGGAGCAGCGGCGACACGCGCTTATACAGCAGATACGTCACCACGCTGAGCACCGCGCCCTTGAGGATGTTGAACGGCGCGGTGATAAACACCACCAGCTTCACCGTGTTATCGATATAGCTCCAAACCTTCGTGCCCATGCCGACGATGACCTCAAGCGGCAGATTCATCAGCGTCTGATACGCCGGAATGAGGATGAAATAGTTGACCAGCACGCCCGCAATCGTCATCAGCACCGTTCCGACGAGCATCGAAAGCACCGCGCTCTTTCTGTCCTTATGGCGGCGATACATCAGGCTGGCCGGGATGACGAAGCAGCTGGACATGATGATATCCGCCAGTTCGCCGACGCAGGCCGTACTCGTGCCGAGCATGTGAACCAGATTTTTGATGACGACCACCGCCACGCCCGGCAGCGGCCCCATCGCAAAGCCCGCCAGAATCGCCGGAAGCGTGGACAAATCCAGCTTGTAAAACGCGACGATCGGAATTTCGATGTAATACAGGATGACGGCCATCGCCGCGAGGATGCCGCAGCGGGTCATGACAAACACCGCGCTGCTGCTCGACTTTCTTTGAGACATAAACAAAACCTCTTTTTTCATATTCTGAAAAACAAGCCCCTGAAAGCAGAGCGATCAGGGGCTGATTCTTTCAACGTCAAAAGAGATGTCGCTTCTTCCATCCAGACTATACTGTCGGCTTCGGAATCTCACCGAATCGGCCAAAACGGCTCGCGGGCTGTACCGCCGGTAGGGACTTGCACCCTGCCCTGAAGATCTCTCAAAGGTCTCGCTGTTCAGTTGCCTTTATTATATCCGCGTCCCCCGCGGCTGTCAATGCTTATTTTCGCCAAACACCCGCGCGAACAGGCGATAGGTCCACGCAGGCCTCCCCCGGCCCTCGTCCTGCCAGCCCATCAGCAGATCGAGGATGTAGCAGGCCTCCGTCAGCCGCCGCTTCATGCTCCTGTCCGGCATGGGCGCGGCCAGACCATCCGCGTCAAAGCCCACGCGTTTGGCCGTCATCACCGCGCGGCGCAGATGATAGTCGCTCGTCACCACCAGCACGCGTTTTTTCGCGTCAAGCAGTTTGGCGGCGTTGCGGCAGTTTTCCATCGTGTCCTGCGACTGATTTTCAAGAATCAGCGCTTCCTTCGGCACGCCGAGCGCCGTCAGCATCCGCGCCATCACGTCCGCTTCTGATAGCTGATGACCGGGCAGTTTCCCGCCGCAGAGCACCAGCCTTTCGCACACGTCCCGGCGATAGGCTCCCGCCGCCGCAAGCGCCCGACGCGCCAGCTCGTCTGTCGGCGCGTCGTCTGCGCCCAGCTCCACGCCGAGCACCAGCGCGGCGTCATACGGCGGCTTCACAGCGCCTCCAGCATGGCCAGCAGCTCCTGCGGATTCGCCGCAATGCGCTCCGCGCCCGCATCTTTCAGGCTCTGCACCGAGCGAAATCCCCAGCTCACCGCGCAGCAGGCCACGCCCGCGTTGCGCGCCGTCTCCACATCCACATCCGAATCGCCGATGTAGACGGTTTCCGCCTTCGTCACGCCCATCTGGCGCATGGCTTCCAGCACGCTGTCCGGCGCGGGCTTTCTCCTGCGGCTGGGATCGTCGCCAATCGCCGCCTGCATCCGATTGCCGAAATAATCGCGGCTCAGTTCCTTCACCGCAAAATCAATCTTGTTGGAGACAATCGCCAGCTTCACGCCCTGCGCCGCCAGCGCGTCCAGCATCGGCCGAATGCCGTCATAAGGCTGGGTATGATCGCGGCTGTGCGCGCCGTAATGCGCAACAAACGCGTCGTAGACCGCCTGAAACTTCGGATTTTCCCGCCCGTTCGGCACAGCGCGCTCAATCAGCTTGCCGATGCCGTTGCCAACAAACAGGCGCACCTCGTCCGTCGTATGCGTCGGCAGAGCATTGGCCGCCAGCGCCGCGTTTGTGCTCGCCGCCAGATCGTCCAGCGTATTGAGCAGCGTCCCATCCAAATCCCAAATCGCCGCCTTGATGTTCATGTGCTTCATTCCTTTCCGTTTTCGCGCCTTATTGTACAGCATACAGCCGCTTTCGTCAAATATTCTCTTCCCTTTTTTTCTTTTTGCGGTATAATAGGGTCTCAGACAAAAAATAGGAGGTCTTTCCTTTGCAGCAAGATTTAACGCAAGGCTCGATTCGCGCCGGGCTGATTCGCTTCAGCCTGCCGCTGATTGTGGGCAACCTGCTTCAGCAGCTCTATAACGTCGCGGATACGCTGATCGTCGGCCGTTTTCTGGGCAACGTCGCCCTCGCGGCCGTCGGCAGCGCGTTTTCGCTGATGATTCTGCTCACCAGCCTTGTGCTCGGCCTGTGCATGGGCAGCGGCGTGGTGTTCAGCCAGCTCTATGGCGAGGGCAGCACGGAGAAGCTCAAAATCGCCATGACCAACGCCTTCTGTCTCATCGCGGCGCTCTCCCTTCTGCTGACGGCCCTCGGCTATGCGCTGCTGGATGCGTTCATCGCGCTTTTGCGCGTGCCGCAGGAGGCCGTGCCGGATATCACAAGCTACCTGCTGGTGATCTTCGCGGGCATTTTCTTTACCTTCCTGTATAATTTCTTCGCGGCGGTGCTGCGCAGCGTCGGCAATTCGCTTGCGCCGCTGCTGTTCCTGCTGCTCTCCACGGTGGTGAACATCGCGCTCGACCTGCTGTTTGTCATCGTCTTCCACTGGGGCGTTTCCGGCGCGGCGCTGGCGACGGTCATCGCACAGGGACTTTCCGCCGCGGGTATCGTGCTCTATTTTGTGCTTCGTCTGCCCGCGCTTCGGCCCAGCCGCGAAAACCTCCGGCTGGATCGTCCGCTGCTTGGCCGCATCGCCAGCGTCAGCGTGCTGACGAGCGTTCAGCAATCGATCATGAATTTCGGCATTCTGCTTGTGCAGAGTCTGGTCAACAGCTTCGGCATTGCGACGATGGCAGCGTTCGCAGCGGGCGTGAAAATCGACTCGTTTGCCTATTCCCCCGCGCAGGATTTCGCGAACGGCTTTGCGACCTTCGTTGCGCAGAACACGGGCGCGGGCCAGCCCGACCGCGTGAAGCGGGGCATTCGCGAGGCAACGCTGCTTTCGCTTTCCTTCTGCGCCTTTGTTTCCGCGCTGGTTTTCGTCTTCGCGCGGCCTTTGCTCACGCTGTTTATCGACCCGAGCGAGACCGAAATTCTGGATATCGGCGTGCACTATCTGCACGCGGAGGGCGTGTTTTACGTCGGCATCGGCATGCTGTTCCTGCTTTACGCCATCTACCGCGGCTTGGAGCAGGCGGGCATGTCAGTCGTTCTGACGGTGATTTCGCTGGGTCTGCGCGTCGTGCTGGCCTACGCGTTTGCGCCGCACTTCGGCGTAACGGCCATCTGGCTGGCGATTCCGATCGGCTGGTTCATTGCGGACGCGGTGGGTCTGCTGCGGCTGCACGGCGCGATTGGGAAAACGGTTGGGGCGTTGCCCCAAACCCCACCAAGAACCTGAGGTTCTTGGATTTCCCACTTCATGGATTGCTGCGCAATCCATAGGAAATCGATTATTGCCCATTATTGAAAACAAAAACAGAGTCTTTCTACACATTTCATGCGGAAAACTCTGTTTTTTTATATACTTGGTTTCTTATAACCTGAGCCTCCCTCTGTGAGGGAGGTGGCACGACGAAGTCGTGACGGAAGGAGTTAGTGCTCCTTCGTATCCACAATATAGAACGTATACAGCAGTAAATCGTCAATA
The DNA here is from genome assembly GCA_934636105.1 of uncultured Clostridia bacterium. Lineage (GTDB taxonomy): Bacteria > Bacillota > Clostridia > Christensenellales > Aristaeellaceae > Ventricola. The sequence continues at coordinate 12,120 of CAKTZR010000017.1, read as the reverse complement.
TCCGCCAGATCGGCTTCCAGCAGCCCCGGTTCAATCTGGGTGAGCAGGTGCTTCCGATCGGTTTTGCTGTAATCCTCCTTGAGATACGGGTCGAGGATATACAGCTTGCCCTCGTAGACGCTGGCAAGGGTCAGGTAGTGGCCGCCGCCAGTGAACGGGCTGGACGAGCCGCCGGTTGAAGCGACGACCATCGCGCCATCCTCCAAAGCGGAAAGCGCCAATTCGCGATCCTTAGTCAGCGTGAAATACAGGCCATAGGCTTCGGCCACGCGCTTCATGAACGCCGCGCTCGTGCCGCCGCTGTCCGTGCGCGAGCTTTCGCCCCAGATGTTGTTGCCCGTGGCGAAACTGGCCATTGCAACCGGAAGATATCGCTTAAATTCCGACGGGGCTTCCAGTTTATACTGCGCGTGCGTATGGTTGCAGAAATACTGGTTCACCGAGCAGGTGCAGAACGTAAATCCGTTTTCCAGCTTGGCGTAGGCCGAAATGCCGCCCAAACTCTGCTCCGGCACAAGGTTGGCAATCGCCATTGCCATGCTCGTGGGGCCGCAGCCGCCCTGCCCAAAGATACGCGCCTGATTCGATCCGCGCGCTTCATAGCGCATGCGCGCCCAAACCGGGTCGTTCTGCGCGTAATACTGCATCTCGCCGCGCCCCGGCACGTTGACCGTGTGGCTCGTGCCCTGAATCGCGTCCATCTCCATTTTCATGACGGAAACGCTCTCGTCGCTGGCATAGACAATCGGACGCATGCGTGCAAAGACGATGTAGCGCTCCTCATGAACCTCGTTGGTGCAGGTACACAGCGCCAGCAGCTGCTCGCCCCACTGGGGCACGATGCCCGTGTCGAGCTGGGAGCGATCCAAAATGCTCTGCACAAATTCCTCGTATTCCGCGCGTCGGCTGAACTGCTTGATGCGCCACGTCTGCTCCTGTTCGGAGGATTCGCGCACGCAGGCGAAAATCTCCGCGACATAATCCTCATAGGGCGTGACGATGGTCAGCGTGGGATGCTCCTCGTAATACGCGTGATCCAGATAATTCGGAAGCGACGCGAACATGGTGCCGTTTTTGCGGTTGTGGCCGTAGAGATAGGTACACATGTCGGTGAAATACGGCGAATTGCCGGCGTCGGCGAAAATCGACCCGGTTCGATTGGTCGATCCCGTGTACAGATGTGTCAGATAATAGGTATTATCCTCCCCCTGCACAATCGGGAAATTGATTTCCGTGCCATCCTGCATGATCCAGCCGATCACGTCTTCATTGATGCTGCGCAGGCGGTCGAAGTCCACGCTGTATCGCACCTCGCGTTCCAGCGCCGTGCCCACCTTGGGCGGTTCAGCCGTCGGCGTGACCGTCGGAACGGGCGTGGGTTCAGGCGTAGGCGTGGCCGTCGGTTCGGGCGTCGGCGTAGTCGGCGGCCTGAGCGTCACTTTCAGCGGCATGGTCGGTTCGGGCGTGGCCGTCGGGGCGGGCGTATCGGTTACGCGCGGCGCGGCGGTGCGGACGGGCGTGCTCGTCGCTTCCGGGCTGACCGTCGGCTGTTCTGTTTCAATCGAAAGCGCCGCAGCACTTGGCGCATCCGTTGCATTCGGCTTCTCTGTGACGCTCGGCGCACTCGTCGTTTCCGGCGCTGTCGTCGGATTTTCTGTCGTCTCCGGTTCGGTTGTCGCCGCAGGCGCATTCGTCGCATCCGGAACGCGCGTCGTTGCCGGTACGCTCGTCACAAACGGCCTGCCCGTCGCTTCCAGCCTGGCCTGCTGTTCCGCATATAAAATGGAAATCAGCAGCGGGTCTTCCTCATCGACGTTTTCTTCCTCGATGCTTTCGGCTTCGCTCTCGTCGGCCGAGGCCTGCGGCTGTTCCGTCCCCTCAACAGGCGCGGCAGTCTGTGCGCCGGGCGCATTTGAAGCCTGCGGCTCGGCGGTATGCAGCGCAGCCTGTTCAACAAACGCCTGCTCTTTTTCAGCTTCACTGTTCTCCTTCGTCACGCGGAAAAAGAGCGTTCCCATCACGCCCGCCGCCGCCAGACACAGCACAACGCCCAGCAGCATCAGCTTTTCCCCTGCCGTAAACGGTCGTTTCTCCTTCATGCCGTCACCTCTCAACCAGAAAAGGGCAATCCGAAGATTGCCCTTGTTTTTTTGATGGACTACGCGTGCTTGCGGCGGCGATAAATCGCAGCAACCATTGCCCCGGCGCAGAACAGCATCAGCAAACCAACGCCCGCATACAGCAGCAGGTCGCTTTCGTCACCCGTCTGCGGCAAAATGCCAAGCGGCACGCCGTAGTCATCCAGATAAATCCACTCGCCATCGACATACATCAGCGCGGTCGGATTATCCGGACGCGGCGTTACGTTCGGAATCGGCGTGACGCGCGGCGCAGGCGACGGCGTTGAGCCGGGCACAGGCGTTTCGCGCGTGTTGATGATCGTTCCGCCCTGATAGGATGCGGCGTAACCCGTCACGGCTTCCTCGCGCACATCGTATTCATACATTCTGCCGTTTGCATCGAAATGCGGCATGCCCCGGAAGGTGAAATGCCACTCGTCGCCCTCGCCGGAAATCGCAACGGAAACCATCGGGCTTTCCGGATAATCCGCTTCATCGACATACTTGCGATAGAGCGACAGCGTGATCGCCTGCGGACGAATGCCCGCGGCGTTCGCGTCATCCGCCCAGACCTTGTGAACCTCCACTTCGATCTCCGTTTCGGGCACGGTGGTCGGCACCGGGGTCGGTCTCACGGTCGGCGTGGGCGTCGGCTCCTCGGTGGGTACCGGCGTAGGCGTGGGCGTGGCCGTCGGCTCCGGCGTGACGGTCGGAGTCGGGGTCGGCGTGGTTTGCGTGTTCGGCGTAATCGTCGGCGTCGGCGTAGGCGTTCCTTCCTCCGTCGGCGTGGGCGTCGGAGTCGGTTCTTCCGTAGGCGTAGGCGTCGGCGTTACGGTCGGAGTCGGGGTCGGCGTAGGCACCGGAGTAGGCGTAGGCGTGGGCAGCGGCTCGGCCTTCGCGTGGATGGAAAGCGACTCGCTCCACTCCCCCGTCTCCGGATCGGCCGCCGGAAGCGAAACCAGGAACGGCTGGCAGGTTTCAAAGCCCGCCGCCTGTCCGGACGCGCCGATCTGCATCACCAGATACATGCCGTAAGAAAGGTTGCTGTATGCCGCGTTTCCGTTCGAATCCGTCCGTCTGCGCGCGTCATAGCCGTTTTTCGGCACCAGCGCGGCCAACTTCGCGGCATACGCCTGATTCTGCGCCGCGGTCATGCCGTCAAACGTCGCGCATACCCCCGCATATGCGGACAGCGGGACAAAACTCGCCGCGCCGCTCTGCGTCTGCATCTCGCCGACGCGATACACCGCAAATTCCGCTCCCTGCACGGGTTTGGTGCCATAAGCAAGCGTCAGGGTGAGCTGGGCGCCCGCCGCCGATGCGCATGCGCAAAGCAGGCTAAGCAGCAAAGCCACGCCGATTGCGAAAACCCGTTTCGTCATCATGTCCACCCCTTATTTCTTCCGCTTGCCGCCTCGAATCACCTTGAGCAGCAGCACAGTCATGGTTACAAAAAGCGCGCCCGCCGTCACAGGCAGCACCACGTTTTGCAGCAGCCTGCGGGTATCCAGCGGTTGTTCTTCGGTTTCCGGTTCCGGTGTTTCTTCCGCATTTTCCACGCGAACGCCGCGCACCAGCAGCCGATGGGTGTTGACCGCATACGGCGTGCAGGTCATCAGCGTCACGTAATCCTGCCCCGGCTCGATGGCCAGCGCTTCAATCTCCTCCGGCAGAATCACCGTGATCTGATCCACCTGATAGGTCAGCGTCTGGTTCAGCGTATGAATCATGAACCGGTCGCCGATCTGCATCAAATCCAGATCGCTGAACAACTTTGCCGTCGGCAGCCCCCTGTGGGCGGAGAGCACCGCGTGGGTGCTCTCGCCGCCGACAGGAAGGGAGGAACCTTCGATATGCCCGACCATCTTTTGCAGCACGTCTTCCTCCGTGCCGTGGCCGATGGAGAGTTTCAGTTCCAGCCTTGGGATTTCGATATAGCCCATCACGCCGTCGCCGTTGAGGTTGAGCAGCGATTCATATTCCGCTTTTTCTTCCTCATCCAGCACGGTCAGGCCGCCGTTTTGACCTATCTTTTCGTTGAACGCCTGCGCCTGCTCGAGCAGCCCCTGATAATAGGCCGCGTTCGCCTTGGCCGCCTCCTCATAATTATCAATCAGGCTGGTTTGGGTTCGGGCATTGACATAGTTGGCGATGGTCGGATAGAGCATGATGCCCAAGCCGAGCACAAAAATCAGCACAACCGCCAGCACAGGTAAAACTTTTTTCATGTTCTCTCCTTGCGTCTTTCGATTTCGTCAATCGACGCACGTTTGTTTTTAGCCCTCGTTCTGCTTCTTCTGGCGCTTGAGCACGACCATCAGCGCGACAACCGCGCACGCCATCACGGCAATGCCCGCCACCATGAAGATCGTGGTGCCCATGCCGCCGGTCGCCGGCAGACCCGGGCCCTTTTCGTTGTTGATCTTCTCTTCACGGCGATACTTCACTTCCGTTTCGCCGTTTTCAAGGAACTTTCCTTCGCCCTTATCCTGCTTAAGATGGATTCCCTGCTTGCCGTTCATCTTGTTATAGGTAGCAGGCGCTTTAACTTCCTCGATTTCGTAGTTCCCATCCTTCAGGCCCTTAACCACAATCAAGCCCTTCGTATCGTCATCAGCAGAAGACGTTTCCAGGATTTCAATGTTTCCATCTTCGCTCACCACATACACGCCATCTACGAGTTTAAACTTCAGCGGAGTAGTCCCGTTCTTTTTATAGAGCTTGAACTGCGCGCCGCCGAGCAGATTGCTCTCATTGCCATCGCCATACTTGACCACTTTCAAAGCAAAGGTATAAACCTTCACTTCGTCTTGTTTCGTATCATAGTCCGTCTCAACATACGGATTCTTCTGATAGTCCAAATACACATCGTTCGTGTTGGTATCCACGCCCAGCTGAATGTTTTGATTGACCTGAGCCTGATACTGAATGTGTACCTTCGTCGCGCCAGCTTTCTTTAAGTCGTCATAGATGAAATCAAGGTCAAAAATCTTGCCAGCCGTAGTCTTTGGAGTATAACCATTGAACTCAACTTCTCCATTTGCCGTTTCAACCATGACCTTCAACTTGTGAGCTTCGTCAGTGAGGAACGTCAAGCCATCGCACATCACATCGTAAATTTCGAATTTGGTATAAGTCGCATCGTCCGGATAATTCGGAACAGGCGCATAGATATCAAAGGTCACAATGTCGCCGATTGAAACGGTATCCGACTTATCGGCGTCGTGTCCGTCCTTAACAGCTTGATTGATCTTTTTGTCAATGTCCGGAATATCAACAGACTTAGCCTCAGCCTCTCCGTTAACAGGAGTCCACGCTTCCTTCTCGCTATCATACACATAGCCGACATTCGCGACGATTGCGCTATACGTCTTGTGAGCGTTCTCACCCGAAATAATAATCAGGTACGTACCAATTTCAAGACCGCCGATTGTTACTTCGGTGCTTGAAGCAGTCGCAGAGCCGGCAGAGGTCAGCTTCGCGCCGATGGCATTATACATCTCATTAAAGAGTTCGCTCTTTTCGCGCGAACTCATTTGTTCCAAAGTTGCGAGGGACTTGCTTTTGCTGGTCATCCAATCTCCAACTTGGGTATCCGCCCACTCATTGCCGGGCGCAACGGGTTCACCACTTGCATCATCCAGCGTCCAGCCGATGATTTTATAGGCCGTAGCCGTCACACCGCTTTCAACGTTTTTGATTACAATCTGTCCTGTCGGCATCGCCGCCATCGCGACCCCCGCCATCGCCAGCAGCATAACCGCGGCCAGCAGCACACTCAACAATTTCTTCATGTTCTTTCTCCCTTTCTTTTTTTCTTTTTGGATTCGTATCATGTAGAGGAAACCCGCGTTTTTTCAGCGCTCGATCCGCCTCCTTTTCTCCGCCAGCGCATAAGCCGCAGCCGCCGCCATCGCCATCAGCGCAAGGCCGAACAGGCTGTAAGCGAGCGTGCCGCTTCCGCCGACAGAGGGGAGGTCGGGCAGTTGTTCGTTGATGAACACATACACATCGTTGTTCAAGGAAACCGGATCGCCGTTTTCGTCCGTCACGGCAATTCTGCCATCCGTGTTGACCGTAATCGTCCACGTCCGGGTGGAGCGCATGTAGCCGTTCGGGGCTTGGGTTTCCTCGAGCGTATAGCTCTTATTCGGCTCAAGGCCGCTGAACGAAACGCTGCCGTTCGCCTCGCTTGTCACCGTCTTGACGTTCGTCGTTCCGTTCTCCGTCAGGGTGAAGGACGCACCGGAGAGGGGCGCACCGCCCTCGCCCGTCTTCATGAAGGAGAAGTCGACTTTCTGTTGACCGGGTTCATTCTCGATGACAAGCATGCTGTTGTTCAGCTTTTTCTCGACCGTGATGCCGCGTTTCTGGAACCACGCAAGAGCCTCGGTGATGTGGTTTGAATGCTGAGCCGTATCCTCAATATAGAAATACCACTTTCGGTTCGCCGTCTGATAACCCGTTGGCGCTTGGGTTTCCTGAATGCAATAAACCGTATTGGGATACAGCAGTTTATCCTCTGCCACATGCTCGTGATTACCCTCATAAAGGAGAATCTGGCCGTTTTTATCCGTCACATAGTCGCCGAAGTCATACTCTGTAAACGTCTGGCCTTTATTCGTCGTGTGATAATACGTTACGTGGAATTTCGCATCCTGCAACGCTTCATACGTGCCCGCATCCACTTTGTTGATATAAATGCTGTATGCGTAAGAAGAAGCGCCTCCGAACGTATCCGACACGTCGAACTTGTTATCTCTGTAATCAATACGCTGCCCCAGCAGTTCCGCCGTGTTGTTGAAGGTTGCCGTGCCATTGCCGTTGTTGTTCGCGTTTTCGACAACCGCATGATATTGAATCTTCAACGCTTTGCCATCCGGCAGGGTGAACGTCAGTTTTCGGTTCGTCGCGTCATAAATCACACTCCAATCCTTGTCGCGCGTCAGCTTTTTGATGTTTTTGTTATCTGTAATATCCGTCACAGTCAGCGCGTCATCCAAAATCGGAATGAGGTTGGTCATCGCGTCGTCCAGCGTCAACTTCTGACCTTCGTTGAGCTGCTGCGCGCCGGGGTTCACGCTAATCGTAAACAGCAGCATTTTGTTTGCTGTATCCGGCGTCATGGTTTTGTCGAGGAACTTCGGTTCAAGGAAAGTCGTAGTCGACGCGTCGTTCCAACCGGAGAGCTTCGCCGTATTCTTGACCCAGAAGCTCTCACCGTTCATGTATTCCTTTTTCACCTTGAGCGTATACTCAATGCGAATCCACGGATACTTCGTCACGCCATCGATTGAGTATGGATGACGATACCAGTCGGACGCATTTCGATATTGACTTTCCGAACTTTCATTTCCTGTAGCAGGCCATATAAAGCTCAGCCACCAATCATTTTTTACTTCGCCGGGACCCCAGCCCGTCGTCGATCCAAATGAGCCAAACGTAAAGCTAAGCGTGTGATTTGCTGCATCTGCCGCACTCTGAGCCGGATGCTCTAGTTTCGTAACATCCTCGGTGCCGCCATTGTTATCCCATGCAATAAACACGCCAAAACTTTCCAGCTCCATGTGCTCATCATATACATCTGTAAACGTTGCACCTGCAGGAATCGGGGTCAAGCCCGTCTTATTCAAATCAACCTGATAACGGATTCTTGTTCCATCCGAGCCGAGAACCGTCGCGGACTTAAGCACATTTCTGGTGATATCCACATCTGCCGTGGCCTCATAGGTTTTCTTGGCCGTCAGTTTACAATAGTTGTGAACTACGCCATCCGTTAGATCAGCAATGGTCTTGGAATACCCATCCGGATAATTCCATCCATTATAGTTTTCATCCGCAACACGCTCATCCTTGGAAATGTCATATTCGATTGTCAAAGTAACGTTTTCATCTTTTTTGACCCATTTCCACGGACCATACGTGCTTGACGGGTTGCTTTCATCTGTTGCGTTAAAATACAGCCAGAACTTAGCATTGCCTTCATTTCCTCCTGTACCCTTCACAAAGCAGTAATGATAATCGTCCGCACCTCTTTCAAACGTCTTTTCATTACCAGATTCATCCCGAGCCGTCACTTTCAAATTGTCAGGGTCGTTATAAATCCAGTAATCGAAATGGCCATTGGAACCCGTCCAATTCAGCTTGTCTTCCAGATAGAATCCTTGGTTATCGATGTACTCCTTTGGCACCTGCACGGTAATTGTATAATGTAACACGCCGCCCAAATCATCAACAGCTTTGTCCAAGTTCATATCAGGCAGATAAACTTCGCCTTGGCCGCCCGCCGTACCTTCGCCGCCCGCATGACTGCCGTCAAACTCGGCGTCGTTATATACCTTGCCGGTCTGTTTGTTGTTCGTCGCGTCCTCGGTCATCGTGCACTGCGTCTTGTAATCGACCTTGCAATATTTCACATTGAAGCCGGGCAGATCAGGCACCTTAAAGGTGAAGCCCGTTCCCGCTGTGTTAGCCGTGAAATATGCTTTTGCGTCTGCCCCTGTAAGGATTTGGTTCTGGCCGTTGAAATCGTAGAGCGTGACGGTGATGCTGTCATCCAGCAACGTCACCCCAGTGATGGTGTTGTTGTCATATCTCCACGTATCCGTAAGCGTCTTACCGTTGATTTTTTTCGTCTCGTCCGTCTCATTGGGCGAACCAACAGTCAACTGCCAGTTCAGGATGGTCGGATCGAATTTATCCGCCGTGCCGCTTGACTTATCGACAGGCTTTTTGCCGGAGAAATACGTGCCGTTCCATTCCACGTCGCGCCTGTCACCGCCGTCCGCTTGGCCGGAGAACTTGTTGTTGCCAACCGTCACGCTGCCGGTGGTTCCCAACTGCGCCGCATTGATTTTTTCTTCGTCAATCGGCACGTCATATTCGATTTGGTAGCAGTCATTTTCGCTGATGTTTTTGAACATCAGGTCGAACCCCTGCCTGTATTGCCCGTTCATCTGCGCCCATTCTGTCCAGTTGAGCGTCTCGTTTTCCGCCAGCGTGTAGGGTTGGTTGTTTTTCTTAATGGTCAGCGAATCCTTGTCAATGCCCAACACATAGTTCGTGTCTTTCAGAATATCCGTCAGCTTCAGCTCGTCCGCATTGGAATTGGTGACCTTCGCCTTCAGCGTGTAATGCAGCGTCTTGTTCGTTTCGTCATACGTCGCGATCTTTTCCAGATTCGTCTGCGGCGCTTTATCCGGCGAGATGATTTCCCACTTTTTTTCGAGCGAATCGCTGAATTTGAAGTCCGTCTTTTCCTTCGTAAATACGCCCGTCACGTCAAACCAAAATTCGGCGTTAACCGCCCAGTCGGCATACGTTTTTTCATTCGCAGCGTCTTTGCATTCCTTGTGATAATTGCTCTTGTCGCTGGAATACCACGGGGTGAAAATCAGCTGATTGTTTTTGATGGTATACGTGCCAATCTGCATGCTTCCCACCAGCAGCGCGTATTCGCCATCTAAATCTGAAACGTTCAATCCATCCGGGAAGGTATAGACCATCTTCCCCTTGCTGTCGATTTGGAATTGCTTTTCACGGTTGCCTTCTTTAAAATCCAGTCGGATTTTATAGCGTTTTCCGGTTTCGAGCTTGCCCGTCACTTCCTGATTGGTCGTTTTATCGATGATTTTCACGCCGATGAGGAAGTTGTTCAGGTTGGCATTATCCGCACTGGCCGTCGTCTGCACCTGAATCGCCGCAGAGCTGGAAATCACAGTCGCGCTGGAAACCGCGCTTGAGAAAATCAGCATGAGGGTCATCAGCAGACTGACGATTCGCTTCATATTCTTCACGCTTCTTCATCCCCTTGCTCGTTTTCGATGGTGCTGACCGTCACTCGCCAATAGCCGCCTGCATTCGCAGCCGTCATCACGGCTTCGTAGTTTTGCTCGTTAGCGCCTTCAATGTCCGTCCAGCTTTCGTTGTCGCTTGAATACTGCCATTGATACAGCAGTTTATCCGGTTCAATGCCCGTGACAACCGCAGTCATCCAAACCGACGTCCCTTCCGGCACTACGCCGTCTTCCGGCATATCCACCATCACCATCACGGAAATCGGCTCATCATCCTTCCCGGCCTCGTCCGGCGTGGCCTCGTCCGGCGTGGCCTCGCCCTTCGTCGCATCATCCTGCTTCGGCTGATCCTTCCCGGCCTCGTCCGGCGTGGCCGGGTCGGCTTCATCTGCCGTCGCTTCCGAATAGATTATAACAGGCGTGGGCTTGAGGTCTTCCGTCAGCAGATCGATTCCCGCCACGGGCTTGTCCATCGGAAGCGGCAGAACCGCAACCTCATCGTCGTGATCGGCTTCGTCTGCGGTGGCTTCGTCTGCCGTCGCGATATCGACGACCACGGGGCGATCCGTCATGCGGCTGATCTGCAAATCAATCGAATTTTCCTGATCTACATTGGGGTTTTGCTCGTATGTTGCAATCGAGACTTCGGTCGGTTTTGGCGTGTCCGTCGGCCGCGGGGTATCCGTAGGTTTCGGAGTCTCGGTCGGTTTCGGGGTATCCGTGGGTTTGGGCGTGTCTGTGGGCTTCGGGGTGTACGCCGTGTCCTTCTTCCAATGCAGCTCGGTCTGCGCGACGGGCAGGCCGTACACGCTGGCCGCACTATCGGACAAATCCTGATCGAGCGGCGCTTTTTCGAGCTTCTTCATGCTCACATAGCCGTCCACCACCGTGTCTCCATCGGCGATATACACATGCAGCGCGTAACTCTTGGCGGACGGGCGTTCGGTGTAGCCGTCGGCCAGCAGCACCACATGCGGGGCATAAATATAAGCAAATTGCTCGTCGAGGTTGTCATCCGTATAGAGATTGACTTCCAGCGCAGCCGTGCGCACGTAAGCGTAACCGTTGCGCTCGATGCGTTCCGGAATCGGCGGCAGATCGAGCGGTTCTTCGGTCGGTTCGGGCGTAACCTCCGGGATAGCAGTCGGCGTGGCCGTCGGCTCCGGCGTCACCGTGGCTTCCGGCGTAGCGGATGCTTCGGGTTGTTCTGTCGCTTCGGGCCGTTCCGTGGTTTCCGGTGCAGTCGTCGGTTCAGGCGTGTTATCCTTTGGGGATGCTTCGGGCTTCGCGGTTACTTCCGGCTCGTCCTCATTCTGGGCGGGCTGATTGCTCGGCTTTTCCGTCTGCTTCGGCGTGAAAGCCACGTTCACCAGCGGATAGTCGTCGCATTTCTCCGCGCTCTGCTCGTGGTCGCGGATGAACGCGTCGCCGTCGAGCATGTTTCCATCCAGCTCGCTCAAGCGGATGTAGCCGTCCATCACTTCGCCGTCATGCGCAAAGACAACGTATACGGAGAATCGATTCTCCTCAATTTCCTCGTAGCCCAGCGCGAGCAGCACGCTCTGGCCGTTGTCAAACGTGCCCAGACGGCGATCCAGCCACGCGCCGCTGTACAGCTTCGCGCCGTCGCCCGCCGTCTTCACATAAGCAAAGCCGTTGTGCTCAATCTCCGCGATAATCGCGGGCAGTTCGCGCTCCTGCTCCTCTGCCGGGGCCGGCGTGTCTGTCGGCGCGGGCGTGTCCGTCGGTACAGGCGTATCCGTCGGCGCAGGCGTATCTGTCGCTGCGACCGGCGTTGCGATCGCTTCCGAGATTGCGGTTGCTTCGGGAACTGCCGTATGTTCCGGTTCTTCGCTCTCCTCCGGGGCCTGCGTGGCTTCCGGCTCTGCATCTTCTTCCGAATCCTGCGTCTCCTCGGCGGCCTTCGCGGCCTTCGCGGCCTCCTCCGCAGCTTTCGCAGCTTTCGCAGCTTCCTCGGCGGCACGCGCTTCCTCCGCAGCTTTCGCAGCTTCCTCGGCGGCACGCGCTTCTTCCGCAGCCCGTGCAGCTTCTTCAGCAGCTCTCGCCGCTTCTTCCGCGGCCCGCGCAGCTTCTTCGGCGGCTCTCGCTTCTTCCGCAGCACGCGCGGCTTCTTCGGCGGCTCTCGCTTCTTCCGCAGCACGCGCAGCTTCTTCGGCGGCTCTCGCTTCTTCCGCAGCACGCGC
>CAKTZR010000016.1 GCA_934636105.1 uncultured Clostridia bacterium | reverse complement strand
AACAGGACTTGAACCTGCATGAAATTGCTTTCACTAGAACCTGAATCTAGCGCGTCTGCCAATTCCGCCATTCCCGCGAAAAAGAAAATGGTGGGCGGGGATGGATTCGAACCATCGAAGTCTGTGACGGCAGATTTACAGTCTGCTCCCTTTGGCCACTCGGGAACCCGCCCATATGAAGTTGGAGCTGGTGACGGGAATCGAACCTGCAACCTGCTGATTACAAATCAGCTGCTCTGCCAATTGAGCTACACCAGCACGTCTCATTGGTGATGAGCAAAAGAGAAAAATGGCGACGCGGAAGGGGCTCGAACCCTCGACCTCCAGCGTGACAGGCTGGCATTCTAACCGACTGAACTACCGCGCCATAAAATTGGTGGGCCTTCAGGGTTTCGAACCCCGGACCGAGCGGTTATGAGCCGCCTGCTCTGACCACTGAGCTAAAGGCCCCTGAAGAACCATACCAAAGAAGAAAAAAATGGTGACCCCGAGGGGAATCGAACCCCTGTTATCGCCGTGAAAGGGCGGTGTCTTGACCTCTTGACCACGGGGCCATAAATGGCTTTGCCTGAAAAAATGGTCGGAGTGAAGGGATTTGAACCCCCGACCCCATGCTCCCAAAGCACGTGCGCTACCAAGCTGCGCTACACTCCGTAAGCTGATCTCAAGCACGAGATGTATTATACAGGAATGCTGTGCGCTTGTCAACCGTTTTTTTGCATTTTTTTGCACTTTTTTCATTCTTTGCGCATCCCATTCTGCATCTTTTCGGCTTTTATAAATGGAAAGAACGTCTTTTTTACAATTCGTCCTTGACATTATGCGCCTTGTCTGCTATTCTATCCTACTGTGTGAAAAGTATGAAAAGTGTGATTGGAGGGGTTTGTCTGCCATCCGGCAAACATGTGCTGGGGATGAAAAAAGCCCGCCATATCTTTGGAACGGCGAAAGTCGGCGACCGCGGGCAGATCGTCATTCCCAAAGATGCGCGTGAATTTTACGGCATCCACCCCGGCGATACGCTGCTGATTCTGGGCGATGAAGAAAACGGCATAATCGTCACCAAGCCCGAAGTGCTCAGCAGTCTCGCCGACAAAATACTCGATCAAATTGGAAAAGAAGAAGGGGCAAATCCATGAATCAGAATGTTTTTGCGCAAAACGGCGTCTTCGACGCGGTTTATCGTTTCGGCGAGGACGTGCTTGCCGCACTGCGCCCGCGTTTTGATGAAATCGACCGCGTGGCGGAGTATAATCAGGCCAAGGTCATCGCGGCCATGCAGAAAAACCGCGTGGACGTGGCCTGTTTTGCGGGCACGACGGGCTATGGCTATAACGACGTCGGCCGCGATACGCTCGAACGCGTCTACGCCGACTGTTTCCACACGGAAGCCGCGCTCGTTCGTCCGCAGATCACCTGCGGCACGCATGCGCTGGCCGTCGCGCTGAGCGCCAATCTTCTGCCCGGCGACGAGCTGCTCTCCCCCGTCGGCCGCCCGTATGACACGCTCGAAGAAGTCATCGGCATCCGTGAAAGCGCCTGCTCCCTCAAGGAATACGGCGTAAGCTATGCGGAAGTGCCGCTCAAGTCCGACGGCTCGATTGATTACGACGGCATTCGTGCCGCCATCAACGAGCGCACCAAGCTGGTCACCATCCAGCGCAGCAAGGGCTATGCCACCCGCCCGACGCTCTCCGTCAGGCAGATCGGCGAGCTGATCGCGTTCGTCAAGTCCATCCGCTCGAACATCATCTGCATGGTCGACAACTGCTACGGCGAGTTTGTGGAGACCATCGAGCCGAGCGACGTCGGCGCGGATATGATCGTCGGCTCTCTGATTAAGAATCCGGGCGGCGGACTCGCCCCCATCGGCGGCTACATCTGCGGCACGAAGACCTGCGTCGAGCGCTGTGCCTACCGCCTTTCCGCGCCCGGTCTGGGCCAGGAGGTCGGCGCGAATCTGGGTCTCATGACCGCGCTGTATCAGGGCTTCTTTCTTTCCCCGATCGTCGTTTCCGGCGCGCTCAAGGGCGCGATTTTCGCCGCGAATATCTATGAAAAGCTCGGCTACCGCGTCGTGCCCAATTCCACCGAATCCCGCCACGACATCATTCAGGCGGTCGAGCTGGGCAGTGAGGAAGCAATGGTCGCCTTCTGCCGCGGCATTCAGGCCGCCGCGCCGGTGGACAGCTATGTCGCCCCGATTCCCGGGGACATGCCGGGCTATGATAGCAAGGTGATTATGGCGGCCGGCGCGTTCGTGCAGGGTTCTTCCATCGAACTTTCCGCCGACGGCCCGATCCGTCCGCCATATGCCGTCTATTTTCAGGGCGGCCTGACGTGGGTTCACGCCAAACTCGGCATTCTGATGAGCCTGCAAAAGATGGTTGAAGCCGGGTTGGTTAATTTGTAATTTTTTAAATTTCAAAACCCCCCTTCCAGAGTCAGGTTACGCTGCGCTCCCTGACTCCCGATTTTTCGTTTTGCGATTAAAAAACGATGGAGCTTTGCCCCAAATCCCAGCAGGGAACTGAGTTCCCTGCACCTTCCATATTATCTATACACACTCGAAAGGATGCAAACATATGTGGTTCTGGTTTTCCGTGATTGCGCTGCTCTGCTGGAGCGGTTCTGACCTGTTTTCCAAGATTGGCTGCCGCGAGGCCAACGACAAAACCGCGCACCTGAAAATGGTCATGGCGGTCGGCATTGTGATGGGTCTGCACGCCTGTTTTGAAATTTTCGTGAACGGCGTGGAAATCAACATGCAGATCATCATGACGTATCTGCCGGTTTCCCTGCTCTACATCGTTTCGATGGCGATGGGCTACATCGGCCTGCGCTACATCGAGCTGTCCATCTCCTCCCCGATCTGCAATTCCTCCGGTGCGCTGGTGGCCATCGCGACGATCGCCATGAGCGGCATCGGCGACATGAATGCGTGGCAGTTGGTCGCCATCGCACTGGTTGCCGTCGGCGTGGTCGCGCTGGGCGTGACCGAGGCGACCGAGGACGACGAGCTGCGCGCGGCCCGTCAGCAGGCGAGCAACCACAAATATGCTAAGTCTCTGCTGGCGCTGCTGCTTCCGATTGCGTACTGCATTCTCGATGCGGCGGGCACGTTTGCGGACAGCCTTGTGCTCGAAACCCTGAGCGAAGATTCCGCCAACGTCGCTTACGAGCTGACCTTCCTCGTCGCGGGCCTGCTCTGCGGCGCGTATGTGCTCTTTGTCAAGCACGAGAAGCTGACCCCGCGCACGGAAGCGCCGAAGTACGTCGGCGCGGTCTGCGAGACCATTGGCCAGTTCTTCTACATCTACGCCCTGGCGGACAGCGCACATGTCGCCATGAGCGCCCCGATTATCTCCTCCTATTGCGCCGCATCCGTGCTGTGGAGCCGCATTTTCCTCAAGGAAAAGCTGAGCGCCAAGCACTATATTTCCATCTTGATGGTGTTCATCGGCATCGTCATCATGGGCGTATTCGATATGTAAACGCATTTCCCCGAGAGCGTCGTTTGGGCGCTCTTTTCTTTTTGCTTATCTTCTGGTATACTCATTCTAAAAAAACAAAGGAGGCTCGGTTATGGCCTCAAGTCTTGAACTGGTGCAGCATATCGCCGACCAGCTCGCCCCCTGTGGTGCGGTTGCCTACAAAAAGATGTTCGGCGAATACGGCTTGTATTTGAACGGAAAGATGTTCGCCTCCGTCTGCGACGACATGCTCTTTGTGAAGCCGACGACGGCAGGGCGCGCGCTCGTGCCCGACTGCCCGCTGGCCCCGCCCTATCCCGGGGCGAAGGACTGCCTGCTCATCGAGTCTGTGGATGACCGCGACCTGCTCTGCGCGCTGGCCGAAGCGACATGCAGCGAACTGCCTATGCCCAAGCCGCGAAAAAAACTTTCCAAATGACGGAACCTTTTCTTCTTTTCGGTCGTCTAAAGGGTGTACGAAGCGAAAACGAACGTACAAAGCAAACTCAACGCTTCAAACACAACGATTGAAAGGATGATTCATCATGAAAAAGCTTTTTGCGTTTCTGACCCTTGCCACGCTGCTGCTGACCGCGCTGGCCCTCCCCGTGCTGGCGGAAGAACCGATTCTGGGCGGCTGGAGCGCTTACACCGACAACCCGACCGAGATTCCCGCCGAAGCGCTGGACGCGCTGAACGCGGCGCTTGAGGGCCTTGAAGGCTGCGTCTACAAGCCGATTGCGCTGCTGGGCACGCAGGTCGTCGCGGGCACAAATTACTGCTTCCTGTGCGAAACGACCGTCGTCGTGCCGGACATGCAGCCGAGCTATGCGCTGGTCTATGTGTTTAACGGGCTTGAGGGCGAACACGAGCTTCTGCGTGTTCAGGAGATCGAGTTTTCCGCGTTTGAGTAAACGTTGAGCTGCCGCCCAAACCCGCCTGAGGAACTCAGTTCCTCAGACTCCTTCCTTCGCTTCACGCTTACAATCCGTCTGATTTGCATATAACAAATCGCCCATGATTGGATTTCATCCAACCACGGGCGATTTTTTAATTAGATTTTATGCTCCACATGCAGCAGATGATGCGATTTTTCGGAACACGGCTTTTCCAGATAGGTTTCGTACAGCCGATTAACCTCTGGGTTTTCATGGCTGAAACGAATCGGCTTCTTCTTGTCGATGTCATACAGCACGGGCGCGCGCCTTTCGGCGAACTCCTCTCCGTCGTGAATCGGCTGTCCGCCGCCGCCGACACAGCCGCCCGGACAGGCCATGACCTCCACGAAGTCATAATGCACTTCGCCGCGCTCAACCGCCGCAATCAGCCTGCGCACGTTGCCCAGCCCATGAACGACCGCTGTATGCACCACAGCGCCGCCGATGTTGAATTCCACTTCCTTCCACGGCTTCATGCCGCGCACCTCGCGGAACACGTCCGGGCCGGGATTCTTGCCCGTCACCAGCTTAAAGGCCGTGCGCAGCGCCGCTTCCATCACGCCGCCGGTCGCACCGAAAATCACGCCCGCGCCCGTGTATTCGCCCAGCGGGGAATCATACGCGCTCTCCGGCACGACGCGCGGATCGATGGCTTCTGCGCGAATCATGCGCGCCAATTCGCGCGTGGTCAGCACATAATCCACGTCCCGCCCCGTGCCCGCGCTGTCCATGCCCGGCCACGTGCATTCATCCTTCTTGGCCACGCACGGCATGATCGACACACAGCAGATTTTCGCCGGATCAATGCCCATCTTTTCCGCAAAATAGGTCTTGGTGATCGCGCCGAACATCTGCTGCGGCGACTTGCAGGTGGAAATATTGCCCAGCAGTTCGGGCGCCTGTGTCTTCACAAAACGCATCCAACCGGGACAGCAGCTGGTGAACATCGGCATCGGCGCGCTGCCCGGATGGGTGAAGCGCTCGATAAACTCCGTGCCCTCCTCCATGATGGTCAGGTCGGCCGCAAAGTTCGTGTCGAAGACATATTCCACGCCCATATGCCGCAGAATCGTTGCCAGCCGCTTTTCCGTCGCAATTTCGGGCGGCAGCCCGAATTGCTCGCCCCACGCCGCGCGCACGGCGGGCGCAATCTGCACCACCGTCACCGTGTCCGGGTCATGCAGCGCTTCAAGCACCTTGTCCGTGTCGTCGCGCTCACGGAGCGCCGCCACCGGACAATGCGTGATGCACTGGCCGCACAGCGAGCAATCCGCCGCTTCGATTTTGCGCCCATTGGCGACGTTGACCGTCGTGCGGCTGCCCGTGCCCATCACATCCCACACGCCGAGGTTCTGCACCTTGTCGCAGACCTGAATGCAGCGCATGCACTTGATGCACTTCGCGTTGTCGCGGATGAGCGGGAAATCCATGTTCCAGCCAGTGGTTTCAGGCTTTTCGCCGTAGGGATTGCCGATGCAGCCCATGTCGTTGGCCAGCTGCTGAAGCGAACAGTTTCCGCTCCGCACGCAGACCGCGCAGCGGCAGTCGTGCTGGGAGAGAATCAGCTGCACGTTCGTTCTGCGCGCCTGCCGCACGCGGGGCGAGTTCGTGTGGATGACCATGCCCTCCGTCACCGTGTTGTTGCAGGAGGTCAGCAGGCGCTCGTGGCCGTCCACCTCCACCAGGCACACGCGGCAGGCCGCAATTTCGTTGATATCCTTCAAATAGCACAGCCGCGGGATGCGCACGCCGACCGCCGCCGCCGCGTCCATGATGGTGGTATTTTCTTCTACGCTCACGCGCACGCCGTCGATTGTCACGTTTACCATATCGCCGCCCTGCCTCCTTTGAAAATGCCGTAGCCGTAGTGATCGCAGCGCAGACAGCGCCCGCACTCCTGCGCCGCCTCCTGCGCGGTCATGCCGCATTCGATGTGGTCAAAGTTATCCTTGCGCTCCTGCGCGTCCTTTTCGCTGAGGTTGACGCGCGCGCAGTGGTGTTTGTCCTCCGAAATGGCCGCAGGGATATCCACATCCACGGAAATCAGATGGTTGAAGCCGAGATAATTGTCGATATTCGCCGCCGCGACCTTGCCCGCCGCAATCGCGCGGATGACGGTCGCCGGGCCGGTTACGCAGTCGCCGCCCGCGAATACGCCGGGCAGGTCGGACACCATGCCGTCCGGCAGAGCCGCAAGGTTGCCGCGCTTGACGGGGATGCCTGCCTGCTCAAAGTGCCGCGTTTCAATGCCCTGACCGATGGCGACAATCACTACATCTGCCGGAATGCGCACCGGATCCTTCGCCGCCGGGGAGACCTTCGCGCGTCCCCACGCATCGATTTTGCCGATGATCTGCGGCTGCGCCCACAGCGCACAGGCGTTGCCGTCTGCATCCGCCTCGATGCGGAGCGGCGCGTGCAGTTGAAGCAGGCCGCAGCCCTCCTCCAGCGCGCCGTCCACCTCCTCCGGCAGAGCGGTCATGTCCTCCTTGCGGCGGCGATAAACGATCTTCGCCTCGCTTGCGCCCAGCCGCAGCGACGAGCGCACACAGTCCATCGCCACGTTGCCGCCGCCGATGACGACCACGCGCCTGCCCGTGAAATCCGGCGGGTTATCGCTGCCGATGGAGCCGAGCAGATCGACCGCTGAATAGACGTTTTTGCTCTCCTCGCCCTCAACGCCCACCTTCTTGTCGCTCTGCGCGCCGATGGAGACATACACCGCGTCGTATTCCTTGCGCAGGTCGTCAATCGTGATGCCCTCGCCGATCTTCGTGTTGTATTTGATCTCCACGCCTGTGGAAAGGATGCAGTCAATATCCTCCTGCAAGCGTTCGCGTGGAAAGCGATAATTCGGAATGCCATAGCGCAGCATGCCGCCCAGCTTCGGCCGCAGCTCGAACACGGTGCAGCTGTGGCCCATCAGCTGGAGATAATACGCCGCGCTCAAGCCGCTCGGCCCGCCGCCGACGATGGCGACGCGCTTGCCCGTGCTCGGGCCGCAGACAGGCGCAGGCACAACGCCCGCGTTATCCACCGCATAGCGCTTGAGCCCGCGGATGTTGACGGAGGAATCCAGCATGTTGCGGCGGCAGCGCGCCTCGCACGGATGCTCGCAAATCAGCGCGCAGGCCGTCGGGAACGGGTTATCCTTGCGGATCAGGCGCACCGCATCGGCGCAGCGTCCCTCGCGGATGAGCGCGATGTAGCCCGGGATATCGACGCCTGCCGGGCACAGCGCCACGCAGGGCACCGGCTGATTGATGTGATAGGTGCAGTTACCCGTCTGAATATGGGCGATGTATTCGTCCTTGAAGCCGTCCAGGCCGCGCAGCACCATCCGCGCCGCCTCCGTGCCGATGGCGCAGTCTGCGGAAAGCTCGATATCCTTCGCCAGCCGCTCGATTTCGCCGAGCGTCGCCATCGTCGCCCGCCCGTCGAGCACATCCTCCAAATATGTCGCCAGCTGCCCCAATCCGATGCGGCATGGCACGCATTTGCCGCAGGTCTGCGCATGGCAGAGCCGCAGGAAGTTCAGCGCCAAATCCACCGGGCAAATGCCGGGCGGGCTGGCCACGATGCGGCGTTCCAGATCCTTATACAGACGCTCTACGGTCTGAACCGCCTCGTTTTCGATCGCAATTTTCAGTCTGCTCATATCACGCCTCCATGTTTCTTCGTGAAAGACACACAAATATATCTGCGTATAGTGTAATAGATAGAAGGACAATTAGTCAATACTAACAAATTAGTAATCAAAAAAAGAACGCAGTCATCAAACCGCGTTCTGATTCCATAAGTTCTTTATCTCTTTCTGCGAAGCGCCGTCAACAACACCGTGCATCCGCCCAGCGCCGCCAGCCAGAGCAGCGGCTGTTCCTCATCTCCGGTTTTCGGCAGGTGCGATGGATCCGGCAGAGGAGTCGGCTGGAGTGTCGGCGCAGACGTTGGCACAGGGGTCGGCGTGGGTGTCAGCACAGGAGTCTGCGTAGACGTGGACGTCGGCGTAGGCGCTGGCACGTCAGTCGGCGTAGGCACAGGCACGTTGCTGACCGCCGCAATCAAATAGAGATTGTCTGTTTCATTTTGATAAGCCTTCTTGTTTGTATCCGAGTAACGCTGGCCGGGGCTGTCCCAATACCAGCCGTCCACCACATAGCCATTGTACGCTTCCGGTGCGTCGCCCAAACTGACCAGCACGCCGTTCATGAACGCCAAATCCGCGCCGCCCTCCGTCGCCGTATTGCCGCAGAGCGTGCCGCCGGTGCGGTTGAATTCAGCCCCTGAAGAAGCGCGCTTCGCTGCCCTGAACGAGGAGGGGGCAATCGTCGGCTCGACATGCGTATAACGACTGATATACACGCCTCCGCCGATCTTCGCGCTGTTCCCCTCAATCGTTCCGCCTGTCAGATTGACCTCGTTGCTGCCGCCGTCAACATAGGAAAAAATAGCGCCGCCATTTTCATCCGCCTTGCATCCGGAAATAATTCCGTCATCCCTTTGAACGACCGAGTCGCTGCCGAGATATATGCCTCCGCCGTTTTGAGCCGTGCAATTCAAAATCCTGCCGCCATTCATCTGAAGTTTGGCGCTGGACAGTTCGATAGCGCCGCCATTTTCGCTCGTCCGGGCATTCTGTATGATCGCCCCGTCTCCCAGCGTCAGCGTAACACCCCCGTTGCCGCCAACAAGGACCAGCGGCGTGCTCCGCTTCTGGTTGCCGCCGTCAATCGTGATATGCTCAAATGCTGCCGAATCGATGAGCTTTATGTACGCATCGGCTTCGAGCTTGACCGTCTTTCCCTGCCCGTCGATTGCAACATTCTTATCAATCGTAATGGTCTTGGTCACTGTGATATCCGCTTCGCTGCCCTTCAGCGCGTCGATCAGAGCATCAAGCGTAGCGACGTTGGCCTGCGCCGATGCCGTTTCGACAAAAAGCGACATTATCAGCAAAAGCATTGAAATAAACAGCATCTTTCCGCGCATGTTCGTTCCTCCCGAAGCCGGATCTATAACCGATATATTTTGATTATATCACATTCTTTTTTCATTTACAATTCGCTTTTTTGTTATTTTTTGCAACAAAAAAAGCGCTGCCACACCCATTCAGGGTTTCATGCAGCGCTTTTGTGTGTTTATTCCACACCCGCCTTCACGCCGGATGCTTCAATCTGCTTGCGGATGTCAAACATCTGCTTGTCCGTCCGCGCGACGACCTCCGCGCATTCCTGAAGCTGCTTGGCAATCGCGTCCGCCGTCTCGGCGGGGATATCCTTCTTATACCGCAGTTTGTGCTCCAAACTCGCCCAGAAATCCATCGCAATCGTCCGCAGCTGCACCTCCACGCGCATATACCGCTTCTCGTTGGAGAGGAAAATTGGCACTTCGACAATCATGTGCAGGCTTCGATAGCCGCTTTCCTTCGGGTTTTTGATGTAGTCCTTCGTCCGCACGACGTAGATATCATCCTGCACGGCCAGCATATCCGCCAGCTTGTAGATGTCGTCCACAAACGAGCAGATGACGCGAACGCCCGCGATGTCGTTCAGATTCTTTTCAATCGCGTCCACCGAAATCGGCAGACCGAGGCGATTCATCTTTTCATAGATGCTTCTGGGTTTTTTGAGCCGCGTTTCGATGCTTTCAATCGGATTGCGGTCGAATTTGTTGGAAAATTCGATGTTCAGCACCTTGAATTTCGTTTCCACTTCGAGCATCGCGCTGGAATAATAGCTCATCAGCCGCAGATATTCATGCCCCTGCGACTGCAATTCCGCAAATAAAATATCCGCCGTAAGTCCCGGCGCAAATTTAACCTCTTTGATTTCTTCCATGATCTGTATAAACTCCTCTCGGATGGTTTTCTTACGCACGCTTCTTTTATTGTACACGAGATCACGGAAAAATGCAATTTATTTATTTTGACCAACTTCCATTTATCAGATTTGGCGGATATGGAAGAAGTTACAGCAGCTTCAAGCCTTCGACATTTCGGCCGACGGCGGACGCGGAGAACGGCTTGCTGAGCATCTCGTGCGCAACGCGCTCCACGTCCTCCTTCGTCACGGCTTCAATCTTGCGGATCACGTCCTGCGGATCGATCGCCCGGCCGCGAAGCAGCTTGCTCCGGCCAATGGCGCTCATGCGGGAGGAGCTGCTTTCCAGCCCCAGCACATAGCTGACCTTGAGCTGTTCCTTCGCCATGTCAAATTCCTCCTGCGTCACGCCGCCGTCGCGAAGCAGACGAATCTGGTTGTGCAGCTCGTCGGCGACCTTCTGCGCCGTCTCCGGCGATGTGCCCGCGTAAACGGTGAACGTGCCGCAGTTGGTATACGTACTTGGGAAGCTGTACACGGAATACGCCGCGCCCATCTCCTCGCGGATGCGCTGGAACAGGCGGGAGGACATGCCGCCGCCGAACAGGTTGTTCATCACGCTGATGGGATACAGCGCGTCGTCATCCTGCTCCACGCCGGGGAACGCCAGACACATGTGAACCTGCTCGATATCCTTTTTGCGCGTCAGCATGCGCGGCGTCGTGCCCTCGACCGGCGCGGGAATGTGCATCTCCCCTTCCGCATGCCAGCCGCCCAGCAGACGTTCGGCCATCTCGCGGAACTGCTCCATGTCAAACTGCCCGGCAATCGCCAGCACGGTGTTATCCGGCCGGTAGTGCTTCTTCTTGAACGCGAGCAGCGCTTCGCGGCTGATGGATGCAATCTGGTCGTGCGAGCCGAGAATCGGGCGCGCCAGCGGATGCTCCCCGAAATAGGCTTCCGCCAGCAGATCGTAAACCAAATCCTCCGGCGTATCCTCGCACATGGCGATTTCTTCCAGAATGACGCCGCGCTCCTTTTCAAATTCCGCTTCGTCCACGCGCGCGTTGAGCAGCATGTCGCAGAGCAAATCCATCGCGCGCGGCAGATGCTCGGCGATGACCTTCGCATAGTAACAGGTGCATTCCTTCGCCGTGAAAGCGTTCACCTGTCCGCCCAGCGCGTCCATCTCCACGGCAATCTGCTTGGTCGTGCGGTTCGCCGTGCTCTTAAAGAGAATGTGCTCCACGAAGTGCGACAGGCCGTTCTCCTCCGCGCTTTCATACATCGATCCCGCGCCGATCCACAAACCGACACTGACGGACGGATAATTCTCAATGGGCTCGGCCACGACCCGCAGGCCGTTGGACAGCACAAATTCTTCGCACATGCGCTTTGTCCCTCCGATCATAGTTTCTCCTATTCTTCTCTTTTTGGCAGAGATTATTCTAAGGGGAACGTGTGGGACGCTGTCCCACATCCTGCCAAGAACCTGAGGTTCTTGGATTTCCCTCCTCAAAATTCTTGATATGGGAAGTCCAGAAACCTCAGGTTTCTGGTGGGGCTTGGGGCAAAGCCCCAAACGTCTCTCTCAAAGGAAAGGGCGCGCAAACCTCACAGCCTGCGCGCCCTTTTGTTGCTTAGCGGCGGTTCGCATCGCGGCGCGGCGGGCGCTGACCCGGGGCGCTGCGGCGCGGCATCTCCGTGTTGTCATACTCAATGTCGTTGCGAATGAGGTTGATGCGGCCCTGAGAATCGATCTCCGCGACCTTGACCTCAAGCTCGTCGCCGATCTTCACAACGTCCTCGCACTTCTCCACGCGGCCCTTCGCCAGCTTGGAGATATGCACCATGCCGTCCTTGCCCGGCAGCAGCTCGACAAACACGCCGAAGTTCATCATGCGGACGACCTTGCCTGTGTAAACCTCGCCGACCTCAATATCCTTGGCAATGCCTTCGATGATGCGGCGCGCCTTTGCGGCGGCAGCTTCGTCCGGCGTGGCGATATACACGCTGCCGTCGTCGTCGATGTCGATCTTCACGCCCGTCTCGTCGATGATCTTGTTAATCATCTTTCCGCCCGGTCCAATGACCTCGCGGATCTTGTCCGGATTGATGGTGAAGCGGACGATCTTCGGCGCATAAGCGCTCAAATGCTCGCGCGGCTGCGGCAGCACCTCAAGCATCTTGCCGAGGATGAACAGGCGGCCGTCCAGCGCCTGGGACAGCGCCTGACGCAGAATCGCTTCGTCAATGCCCTTGATCTTGATATCCATCTGGATGGCGGTGATGCCGTTCATCGTGCCCGCAACCTTGAAATCCATGTCGCCGAGGAAGTCCTCAAGGCCCTGAATATCGGTCAGCACGGCCACCTTGTCGCTGTGCGTATCCTTAATCAGGCCCATGGCCACGCCCGCAACCGGCGCCTTGATCGGCACGCCCGCATCCATCAGCGCCAGCGTAGAGCCGCAGACGGAGGCCTGAGACGTGGAGCCGTTGGAGGACAGCACCTCGCTGACCACGCGGATCGCATACGGGAACTCTTCCACAGACGGAATCACCGGCTCAAGCGCGCGCTTGGCCAGCGCACCGTGACCGATTTCGCGGCGGCCCGGGCTCTTGAGACGACCGGCCTCGCCGGTGGAATACGGCGGCATGTTGTAGTTGTGCATGTAGCGCTCGCTGGTCTCCGTGCCGAGGCCCTCGATCACCTGCGCTTCGCTCACAGGCGCGAGCGTCGCGATGGAGAGCACCTGCGTTTCGCCGCGGGTGAACACGCCGGAACCATGCACGCGCGGCAGAACGCCGGTTTCGCACCAAATCGGGCGAATCTGGGTCAGGCTGCGGCCATCCGGACGAACGCCCTTCTCCAGAATCTTCGTGCGCATGATTTCCTTGTTCAGATAATAGAGCGCGTCGTCCACCTCGTTCAGGCGGCCTTCAAAGCGCTCGGCATACAGCTCGTGCGCCTCCTGCTTCACCTGCTCCTCGCGCGCGCTGCGCTCGTGGCGGTCAAACGCCTCAAACGCCCACGCGCAGCGATCGAAGAAGTCCGCGCGGACGGCGGCTTTCACGTCCTCACCCGTCTCGGCGACCGGGAAGACGCGCTTCTCCTTGCCGATTTCGGCGACGATCTGCTTCTGGAACGCAACCAGCTTCTTGATCTCCTCGTGGCCGGTGAGAATCGCGCGAAGCATGTCCGTCTCGCTGATCTCCTTCGCGCCCGCTTCGACCATCAGCACGGCTTCATCCGTGCCGGCAACCGTCAAGCTCAGCTTGGAAACCGCGCGCTGCTCCAGATTCGGGTTGATGACGATTTCGCCATCGACCAGACCGACGGAAACGCCGCCAATCGGGCCGGCCCACGGGATATCGCTGACCGCAATCGCGGCGGAAGCGCCCAGCATTGCGGGGATATCCGGCGGCACATCCTGCTCGACGGAAAGCACCGTCGCCACAACCTGCACGTCGTTGCGCATGCCCTTGTTGAACAGCGGGCGCAGCGGACGGTCGATCAGACGGGAGGTCAGCGTCGCCTTTTCGGACGGACGGCCTTCGCGCTTGATGAAACCGCCGGGGATTTTGCCCACGGAGTACATCTTTTCTTCAAAGTCAACGCTCAGCGGGAAAAAGTCCTGACCCTCGCGCGGCGTGTCGCTCGCCGTCGCATTGACCATGACCACCGTATCGCCCAGTCGAACGATCACCGATCCGTTAGCCTGACCGCAGTACTTGCCAAATTCCATGACCAGCGGGCGGCCCGCCAGCTCTGTGGTATACGTCTTGACCATCGGGTGGAATCTCCTTTCAAAATACCTGCCTGCCAACACTTCTTTTCAGACGCGAACCCTCGTCGCCTGATATACAAAACCGACATCAGCATTCGGTTTCGTTTTAAAAGTACGAAAAAACCGCCGCTTGGGCGACAGAAACTGTCTCCCAAACGACGGTCATCTGGGACAAAGCCCTTTTCGTGAACGAAGCGGAGGAATTACTTGCGCAGACCCAGCTTCGCAACCAGCGCACGATAGCGCTCGATGTCGATGCGCTTGAGGTACTCAAGCATGCTGCGGCGCTGACCAACCATCAGCAGCAGACCACGATGGGAGTGATGATCCTTCGCGTGGGTCTTGAGGTGGTCGTTCAGGTGGTTGATGCGCGCGGTCAGCAGAGCGACCTGCACCTCGGGGGAACCGGTGTCGCCCTCGTGACGGGCATATTCCTTGATGATTGCTTCCTTCGTCGCCTTATCCATGATAAAAACCCTCCAAATAAATATGTTGTGCCAATCGCCGCCCGCATAGAAAAACGTTTGGAGAACGCGATCATCTGCGCGTGCGGTTCAGACCGAAGGATATTGTAACACGGAAGCCCCGCTTTGTAAACAGAACTTCCGTGTTTTTTATGAAATTTTCGTCGTTTTATCGATCGCTTTCAAAATACGCCCGCACCTGCTCGCGATTCTTCATCACCTCGGCGCGAAGCTGTTCCAGCGAATCGAACTTTTTTTCCGCGCGCACAAAGCTGCACAGCAGAAGCCGCATGTGATGGTCATAGAGCGCGCCGCCCTCGTAATCCAGCAGATTGGCTTCGATGGTCGGCGGGCCGCCCGGCGCGGTCGGATGCGTGCCGACGTTCACCGCCGCAATGTACCATGCTTCATCGACATAGGCGCGCGCGGCGTAAACGCCCTTCGGCGGAATCGCCTTGCCCTTGGGCCAAAGCAGGTTCGCCGTCGGAAAATCCAGCTTGCTCCCCAGCTGTTTGCCGCGCTGAATCACGCCGCAAATCGCATATGGGCGGCCAAGCAGCTTCGTGGCTTCCTCCATCTGCCCCGCCGTCACGGCCGCGCGCACGCGCGTGGAGGAAACCGGCAGACCGTCGATCTGCACCTCGTCCACAACGTGCGTCTCAAAGCCGTATTGCTCGCCGAAGCGGCGCATATCCTCTGCCTTACCCGCGCCCATTTTGCCAAAGGAATAATTGAAGCCGATGACCACATGCTTCGGGTGCAGCGCGCTCACAAACGCCTGCACAAATTCCTCCGGCGACTGCGCGGCATACGCCTTGTCAAACGGGCGAAGCACCGCCACATCAAGGCCCAGCTGGGCAATCGAACGAATCTTTTCCGAGCGGGTTTCCAGCTGCGGCGGCACTCTGTCCGGCGCATACGTCGCCATCGGATGCGACGAGAACGTGTAAACCACGCTTTTCAAATCATACAGAGCCGCCAGCTCGTTGGCCTTGCGCATCAGCTGCGCATGCCCTTCATGCACGCCGTCAAACATGCCGAAGGCGACAACCGTCTCCCCGCCGCGCCACTGACGCTCATGTGTCAAGAGTATCATGTTTCTATAAGCTCCACAAACGATTGATCGCGCGCCCTCATTCAAGGAGCATCGCGTCAAATTTCAGTTTTTCCCCTTCAAAGCGGCCAATTCCGCAGAATTGTCCGTTCAGATACAGCCGTGTCGGCTTTCCCAGCTGAATGTCGCCGATCAGTTCGCGCCGCGTCAGCTGGTTGCCGTTGCGCACAAATCGTTCTGCCTTCGGCTGCACATCCAGTTTGGGCAGGTGGCCGAGCGGCTTGTCCATCGCCACGAGCAGCGGCTCCAAATCCTCCGCCGCGTCGATTTCTTCAATCGTGTGCGCCTCGTCCAGCGTGAACATGCCCGTCTGCGTGCGCAGAAGCACGCCCATATGGGCCTTTGTGCCCAGCGCTTCGCCGATGTCGTTGCACAGAGTTCGGATGTACGTGCCCCGCCCGCAGCGGATTTGCAGCATGAAGCTCCCATCCGCGTTTTCGTGCAGCACATCGATTGCATACACCTGCGTCGGTCTCGGTTCAACCTTCACGTCGATTCCCTGCCGCGCCAGATCGCAGAGTTTCTGCCCGTCCCGCTTGAGCGCGGAATACATCGGCGGAATCTGCGCGATGTCGCCGATAAACTGCGGCAAAACCGCATCGAGCTGTGCCTGCGTCGCACGCGCGCCCTCGCCCGCGAGGATCGCCCCGTGCGCA
Source organism: uncultured Clostridia bacterium (assembly GCA_934636105.1). GTDB lineage: Bacteria > Bacillota > Clostridia > Christensenellales > Aristaeellaceae > Ventricola. The sequence continues at coordinate 57,644 of CAKTZR010000016.1, read as the reverse complement.
TCCTGCGTATCGGTGGCATAGCCCGGCTTAAGCTGGGCGACGTAGGTTTTTTCCTTCTCCACCAGATAGTCAAACAGCCGCGCCGCGCGTCCGATCATCAGCGGCAGCACGCCGGAGGCCTCCGGATCGAGCGTGCCCGCATGGCCGACCTTCGCGCCCCGGCCCAGCTTGCGCCGAACGCGAACCACCACGTCGCTCGAGGTCATCCCCGGCGGCTTAAGTACGCAGAGAAAGCCATTCATGCGCGGCTCTCCGGGCGCGGGGTCTTATCCAGCTTGTCCTTCATCGCGGCCAGCACCTGATCCAGCGCTTCATACAGCGGCGCGTGAATCGTGCAGCCTGCCGCCTGCGCATGACCGCCGCCGCCAAAGAGCACGGCAATATCGTTCACCGTGTCCGGCTCGACAGCGCGCAGGGACATCTTGATGCCGTCTTCGCGCTCGGAAGCCAGCACCGCCATGCGAACGCCTTCCACTTCCAGCGCCTTGTTCACCAGCCCGTCCGCCTGCCCGAAGGTGCAGCCGGTCTCCTCGAAATCGTGCTTGTCGAAGTCGATCACGCCCACCTGACCGTCGAACATGAACCGCAGCTTGTTGTAGGCAATGCGGGTCAGCTTCACGCGGTTCATCGGCTGAGTGCGATACAGCCTGCGCGTCATCGCGGAGATATCCACGCCCAGCTTGAGCAGTTCGCCCGCCGCAATCAGCGTCGCCGGAGAGGTTGCCGGATACTGGAAATGCCCGGTATCCGTGCTCATGCCCGTCAGCAGGCACGTGCCCATGTCCTTCGTCATCTCCACGCCCAGGCCGAGAATCGCTTCATAGGCCAGCAGGCAGCAGGCAGATTCGCCCCTGCGTATGAAGTTCGACTGTCCGTAAGCCGGGTTCGTCGCGTGGTGATCGATCACCATGCGGTAGCCCGCCGCATCGAACACGGCTTCGCTCTTGCCCAGCAGCGAGCGGTCGCTCACGTCCACGGCGATAACCGTGTCGTAATCCGCGCCGTTCACATTTTCCGGGCGCAGCACGGTTTCGCTGCCCGGCAGATACTTCAAATTGTCCGGCACATCGCCGTCACAAATCACATTGACCTGCTTGCCCAGCGCCAAAAAAGCAAGGCGGAGCGCCAGCGTAGAGCCCATGGTGTCCCCATCCGGGGAAACATGGGCCAGCAGCGCGACGCGCTTCGCCTGATGGGCCCGGCGCAGCCAATCCTCAAATTCCCGCTTCTCCTGCGTCATCGGATCGACTCTCCTCCGTCTTTCTCACCTGATTGATGAGGCTTGCGATATGCACACCGTATTCAATCGTCGTGTCCAGTTCAAAAATCAGCTCCGGCGTATAGCGAAGCTGCACGCGCCGCCCCAGATTGTGGCGGATAAAGCCCGCCGCTGTCTTGAGCGCCTTCATCATCGGCGCGCGTTTTTCTTCTTCATAGATGCTCACAAAAATCTTCGCATACCGAAGATCGCGCGTCACATCCACATGCGTGATGGAAAACATGCAGTCCGTCCGCGGGTCGGAAACATCCTCGCGGATGATCTTTTCCGTTTCGCGCATGATTTCGCTTGCAATGCGGTCTGTGCGTTCAAATTGTTGATTGGCCATAATCCTTTACCTTATCTGCAAAAAAGGCGGCCCGGCGGCAAAGCATGCAACCGGGCCGCGCCTGTTGATCCTGAAACTCGATTACCTCGGGATTTCTTCCATCACGAAGCACTCGATGACGTCGCCTTCCTTGATATCCGTGTAGTTTTCCAAGCACACGCCGCACTCGTAGCCGTCGGCCACTTCCTTGACTGCGTCCTTGAAGCGCTGGAGCGAGGAAAGCTTGCCCTCGTAAACCACCACGTTGTCGCGCAGCAGGCGAACCTGTGCGTTGCGCTGGAGCTTGCCGTCGGTGACATACGAACCGGCGACGATGCCCACGCCCGTGATTTTGAACACGTTGCGCACCTCGGCGTGGCCGAGCACATTCTCGCGGAATTCCGGCGAAAGCAGACCCTTCATGGCCTTTTCGATATCCTCGATGGCCTGATAAATCACGCGGTAATAGCGGATATCGATGCCGTCGCGGTTCGCGGCCTCGCGCGCCTTCGCATCCGGGCGGACGTTGAAGCCAATGATGATCGCGCCGTCGATACCGGCGAGCATCACGTCGTTCTCGGTGATCGCGCCAACGCCGCTGTGAATTGTGCGCACACGGACTTCCGCGTTGGAGAGCTTTTCAAGCGACTGCTTGACCGCCTCGACGGAGCCCTGCACGTCGGCCTTGATGATGATGTTGAGATCCTTGACCTCGCCCTGCTCCAGCTTGCTGTACAGTTCTTCCAGCGTGGACGCGGAGCTGTTCTTGACCATCGACGCGCGGGCCTTCGCGGCGCGCTCCTCGACAACCTGACGGGCCAGCTTCTCGTCGGCCACCGCCATGAACTCGTCGCCCGCCTCCGGCACGCCGCCGAAACCGATAATCTCCACCGGCGTGGACGGGGCAGCGTGCTTCACGCGCTCGCCGCGGCTGGAAACCATCGCGCGGATGCGGCCATACGCATTGCCGGCCACCACCATGTCGCCCACATGCAGCGTGCCGTTCTGCACCAGCGCCGTCGCGACAGCGCCGCGGGAATGATCCAGCTTCGCTTCGATGATAACGCCGCGCGCCTTGCGGTTCGGATTGGCCTTCAGCTCCAACATATCTGCCAGCAGCAGCACGTTTTCAAGCAGATCGTCCACGCCCTCGCCGGTCTTGGCGGAGACGTTCACCATGATGGTGTCGCCGCCCCATTCTTCCGGCACCAGCTCGTAACGGGTCAGCTCCTGCTTCACCGCGTCTGGATCGGCGCCCGGCTTGTCGATCTTGTTGATCGCCACGATGATCGGGCACTTCGCCGCCTTCGCATGGTTGATGGATTCGATGGTCTGCGGCATCACGCCGTCGTCCGCCGCGACGACCAGAATCGCGATATCGGTCGCCTGCGTGCCGCGGGCGCGCATCGCCGTAAATGCCTCGTGGCCCGGCGTATCCAGGAAGGTGATCTGGCGATCGTCCACCTTGGCGATATACGCGCCGATGTGCTGGGTAATGCCGCCGGCCTCGCCCGCGGCCACCTTCGCCTTGCGGATGTAATCCAGCAGGGACGTTTTGCCGTGGTCAACGTGGCCCATGATCGTAACGACCGGGGGACGCGTGACCAGTTCTTCCTCGCTGTCCTCCACGTTTTCAGCGGAGAGCGCGTCCTCGGCGGTCTTGTCGAGCTTCATTTCCAGCGTCACGCCGAATTCAGAAGCGACCAGCGACGCGGTATCGAAATCCAGCTCCTGGTTGATCGTCGCCATAATGCCCAGCAGCATCAGCTTCTTGATGATTTCGCCTGCCGGCTTGCCGATGCGCTCGGTCAAATCGCGGACGGTGATGGTCTCGGCGGTCATGTAGGCCGTCTCGATCTTGATCGGGGCCATCATCTGCTGCACAGAGAGCTGACGGCCCTTCTTGCGGCGGCCGCGCACCACATCGTCGTCCATGCCGTAGCCCGTGTCGCGCGCAAGCTGCTTGCGGTTCTTCACCGGCTGATGCTCCGGGTCATGCTGACGCTGGCGCATCTTCTTGTTCGGGTCGTAGTTGGAAACGCGCTCCTTCTCGACCGTGGGCATCAGCTCCGGGCCCTTCGGCGCGCGCTGCGGGCGTCCGCCCATCGGGCGCGCCCCGCCCATGCCGCCGACCGGACGTGCGCCGCCCTGCTGGCCGTTGCGCGCGCCAAAGCCGCCCTGCGGACGGTCGCCGCGCGGGGCAAAGTTGCCGCCCTGCGCACGGTCGCCGCGCGGGGCAAAATTGCCGCCCTGCGGACGGTCGCCGCGCGGGGCAAAATTGCCATTCTGCGGACGCGGCGCTCCCTGCTGGCCGCGCGGGGCAAAATTGCCGCCCTGCGCGCGCGGCGCGCTGCCGCTTTGCTGGGGACGAGCCGCGGGAGCAGCAGGCTTCGCTTCCGACTGCCTGGCGGCAGGCTTCGGCGCTTCCTTCTTCTCCTCGGTCTTCTCCACAGGCACATCGTCGGGCATCGTCCATGCCTTGCTCTGCGAGTTGAGCGCCTTCTGCTGTTCCTCGCGGCGCTTTTCCTCGCGCTCGGCCTCCTGCTGCTGCGTAAAGCCGTTTTCAATCTTGCGCAGCTCGTCGAGCGTCTTTTCCGCCGCGGTACGGACTCCCGTCACGTCTCCCAGCAGTTTCGCCGCCCGGCGGCTGAGTTCCTTTGTTGCGTCTTGAACCTTCATTTTGGACATTCTGCCCTTGCACCCCCGCAAATTTGCGTCACTGTCGTGTGGTTATCTTCCCTGAAGCGGCGCGTTGCCCGCTTCTTCTTCCCTGGCCAAAGCCAGCAGCTTTTCGCCCAGCGGGCCCCGCGCAATCGCGGCGCTCATACGGCCGGGCTTGCCGATGGCCTGCCCCAGTCTGTCCGGCGACGTTTCATAAAGCGGAACCTTGTAAAACGCGCAGGAATCCCGGAATTTCTTCTTCGTATTGTCGGATGCACCCGCATCCAGAATCATAAACAATGCCGTTCCTGATGAAATTGCCTTGAGCACGCCGCTTTCGCCAAGGCTCAGCTGTCCGGCGCGCATGGCAATGCCCAGCATCGCGTAAAACGCGTCGTGCTCAAGTTGCATCGACTTCCTCCATCAGCTGATTCAGCACGGCTTCGTCAATCTTCGTTTCCAGCGCGCGGTCAAGCTGCCGCTGGCGGACGGCCTTCGTCAGGCATTCCTTCGATTTGCAAATATATGCGCCGCGCCCCGGCGCCTTGCCGATTCGATCAAAGCTGATTTCGCCCTGCGCGTTGCGGACAATGCGCAGCAGCTCCTTCTTTTCCTTCATCTCGCGGCAGCCCACGCACATGCGCATGGGAACTTTGCGTGTCTTCATCCGCGTACCCCGCTTTTACTCGGCGTCGCCTTCAGCCGCAGCCGCCTCGGCGCTTTCGGCTTCAACCTGCTCGTCGATCTGGCTCTGGCTCTTGATGTCAATCTTCCAGCCCGTCAGGCGCGCGGCCAGACGCGCATTCTGGCCTTCCTTGCCGATGGCCAGAGAGAGCTGATTGTCCGGCACGACCACGCGGCAGGCCTTCTCCTGCTCGTTGACGAACACGTTCACCACGTGCGCCGGGTTCAGCGCGTTGGCAACGAACTCCGCCGGGTCAGCCGACCACTTGATGATGTCGATCTTTTCGTCGCGCAGCTCGGTCACCACGCGATCCACGCGCTGGCCGCGCGGACCGACGCAGGAGCCGACCGGATCGATCATCGGGTCGGTGGAATGCACGGCCATCTTCGTGCGGCTGCCCGCCTCGCGGGAGATGGACTTAATCTGCACAATGCCGCTCTGAATTTCCGGCACTTCCAGCTCGAACAGACGCTTGACCAGGCCCGGATGGATGCGGGACACGCTGACCTGCGGGCCGTGCTTCGCGCCCGGACGCGCCAGACGGCGATCCGCGACGACCTCCAGCACGTAAACCTTGAAACGCTCGCCCGGCGCATACACGTCGGTCGCCATCTGCTGGCTCGGCTCAAGCACGCCCTCGGTCTTGCCCAGCTCAACGTAAACATCCTTCGTCTCCGGATCGACGCTGTGGACGATCGCGGTCAGGATTTCGTTTTCCTTCTCGATGAAGTCGTCGTAGACCTTGCCGCGCTCGGCTTCGCGAATCTTCTGCACGATAACCTGCTTGGCCGTCTGCGCGGCGACGCGGCGGAAATTATCCGGCGTAACCTCGACTTCGACGATGTCATCCTGCTGATAGCTGGGCTGAATCGCCTGCGCTTCCTCGATGGAAATCTCGGTCGCTTCGTCGGTGGGCCAGCGCTCAACCGTCTTGCGGGCATACAGGCGAACCGCGCCGGTCTCCCGGTTCAGCTCCACGCGCACGTTCGCGTTGGAGGGCGGCATGCCATATTCCTTGCTGAAATTATTTTTATAGGCGCTCTTCAGCGCTTCTTCAATCGCGGAAAAGAGCAGCTCCTTGCTGATGTTTTTCTCTTTGGCCAGCGCGGCGACCGCCTCGATCATCTCACGATTCTCGTTCTTGTCTATGCCCTGACGCTTATCTTCCTTCTGAGTCGTTTTCCTCATCGTCGCTCATCTCCTCGTCCATTGCGATATCTTCCTCGGTGATGATCACCAGCGGTTTGCACAGCGAAACGTCCTTCTGCGCAAAGCGCAGCTCGTTTTCGCCGTCACGGATGACGATCTCGCCGTCCACAAGCCCGACCAGCTCGCCTTCAAACTGCTTGCGGCGCTCAATCGGACGGAACAGATGGATTTCCACCATCTCGCCCGCGTGCTTGTCAAAATCCTTCTGCTTTTTCAGCGGACGATCAAGACCCGGCGAGCATACCTCAAGGAAATCGTAATCCACGCGCTCGACCAGCGGGGCCACAGCGCGGTGATACGTTTCGCAGTCGCTCAAGGTAATACCGTCGGGTTTGTCAATATAAATCCGCAGATAGCGGCTCGCGCCTTCGCGCGCAAGCTCCACATCCACCAGCTCAAAGCCAAACTGCTGCGCAAGTTTCTGGCAGGCCGGCTCAATCACACGGGTCAAATCGCTTTGTGCCATTCACACACTCCCAAAGTCCTTCAAAAATTCGCTCAAACGGCCGCGGCAGATAGAAAGAGTGGGCGCTTCTCCCACTCTTTCGCATCCACCCGCAGGGTACAAAACTCCCTGCGCCGCCATCTTATGCGGTTATTATATCACCGCTTTTTCAAAAAAACAACCCTCTATACATGGTTTGTCAGCTATTCCGTCGAAATTCGCATTTATAACAGAAGATTTCTTCCATTTTGAAGCCCGATCAGAATGAAAACAGCGTCGTCTGGTTGCTCTCCGGCAGATTGCCCAGGCATCCGCCCTCGCGCAGCAGATCGATCAGCGACGCGGAAATCTTCGTGCGGTTGCGCAGATCCTCAATGGAAATGAACGGCGACTGCTCGCGCGCATCCACAATGCTCTGCGCGGCGGCTTCGCCCAGACCCGGCAGAGCGTTGAAGGGCATGCGGATCGTCTTGTCATCCACCACCTGAAATTTCGTCGCGTCGCTCTTGTAAAGATCGACCGGCGCAAGCTTGATCCCGCGGCAGAGCATTTCGATGACCAGCTCCATGATAATCATCAAATCCTTGTCCTTCTGCGTGAGGTCCTTGCTGTTTTCCTCCATCTCCTTGTAACGGCCGCGGATGGATTCCAGCGACCCGCCGAGGATGCTCGCGTCGAAGCAGTCCGCGCGAACGGTGTAATACGCGCAGTAATACGCCGCCGGGCGATGCACCTTGTACCATGCGATGCGCAGCGCCATCGTCACGTAAGCGACCGCGTGTCCCTTCGGGAACATGTATTTGATCTTTTTGCAGGAATCGATGAACCACGACGGCACGTTGTGCTCGATCATGGCCTGCTCCATCTCCGGCTTGAGTCCGCGTCCTTTTCGAACGGATTCCATCGTGTCAAACGACATCTTCGGCGCAACGCCGTAATCGATCAGCGCGTTCATGATATCGTCGCGGCAGCAGATGCACGAAGCCAGCGGCGCAATGCCCGCCTTGATGATCTCCTGCGCGTTGCCGATCCACACGTCCGTGCCGTGGGACAGACCGGAAATACGAATCAATTCCTCCATCGTCGTCGGGTGCGTCTCCTCCAGCATCTGCCGGACGAACTTCGTGCCGAATTCCGGCACGCCGTATGTGCCCGTCTTCGAGCCGATCTGCTCCGGGGTCACGCCCAGCGCTTCCGTGCCGGAGAACAGTGAAATCACATCCGGGTCGGTCAGCGGCAGGGTGCGCGCGTCGATGCCCGTCAAATCCATCAGCATGCGGATCATTGTCGGGTCGTCGTGGCCCAGAACGTCCAGCTTGACCAGCACGTCGTGCATCGAACCGAAATCGTAGTGCGTCGTGATGACAGGGCTGGTCATGTCGTTGGCCGGATGCTGAATCGCAACGAACTGCTGAATCTCATATTCCTTCGGCAGAACGACCATGCCCGCCGGATGCTGGCCCGTCGTGCGCTTCACGCCGACGCACCCCAGCGCCAGCCGGTTCATTTCCGCTTCCGACAGCGTCAGGTTCCGCTCCTCGCAGTATTTCTTCACGTAGCCGTAGGCCGTCTTATCCGCCAGCGTGCCGATGGTTCCGGCACGGTAACAGTAGCCCTTGCCGAACAATTCCTCGATGTACGCGTGGGCGCGCGGCTGATATACGCCGGAAAAGTTCAGGTCGATATCCGGCACCTTGTCGCCCTTGAAGCCCAGGAAGACTTCAAACGGAATATCAAAACCGTCGCGGAAAAGGTCTGCGCCGCACTGCGGACACTTCATCGGCGGCAAGTCCACGCCGACCTTGTATTTGCTCCTGTCCACGTCAAATGTGTACCATTTGCATTTCGGACAGCGGTAGTGCGGCGGCAGGGCGTTGACCTCCGAAATACCGACCAGATGCGCCACGTAGGAGGAGCCGACGCTGCCGCGCGAGCCGACCAGATAGCCGTCCGCGTTGGATTTTTTGACCAGCTTTTCCGCGATGTTGTACAGCGTGCCGTAGCCGTAGCCGAGGATGGAGGAAAGCTCTTTTTCCTTGCGCGCCACGACGATTTCCGGCGGATTGTCGCCGAACCACTCGCGAATCTGTTCTTCGCACAGGTTGCGGATGTTGTCCGCCGCATCCGGCCAATACGGCTGGAACGTCTCCTTGCCCTCCGGGTGCTTCGGATACAACCCGACCTCGCCAATGCGCGCCGCGATTTTCGCCGGATTGTCGATGACGACCTCCTCCGCCTTGGCCTTGCCCAGATAGCTGAACTCGTCGAGCATCTCCTGCGTCGTTTTGAAATACAGCGGCGGCTGATTGTCCGCGTCCTTGAAACCGTGCGCCGCCTGAATGATCGCGCGGAATTTGCCGTCCTTCGGATCGAGGAAGTGGACGTCGCCCGTCGCGCAGACCGGAATGCCCAGCTCCTCGCCGAGCCAGACGATCTTGCGGTTGAAGTCGCGCAGCTGCTCCTCGTCCTCCGCCAGACCCTCGCGAATCATGAACGCGTTGTTGCCGATGGGCTGAATTTCGAGATAGTCATAGAACCTCGCAATCCGCTTGAGCTCCGTGTCGTTTTTGCCGTCCACCACCGCGCGGAACAACTCGCCCGCCTCGCAGGCCGAACCGACGATAATGCCCTTGCGGTATTTCTGCAAAATTTCGCGCGGGGTATGCGGCTTGCGGCTGAAATAGTTGAGGTGGCCCTCCGAAACAATCTTGTTCAGGTTGGTGATGCCGTCCTGTTCGGCGGCCAGCAGAATGATATGATAGGAATCGCCGATGGCGCCGCCCGTCAGCGCGGAATTGATCTCGTTCAGGCGGGTAACGCCCTTTTCCTTCGCCGTGTCGAGCATGCGGTTGAGCATGTGCGCCGTCGCGCGCGCGTCATGCACGGCTCTGTGCGCGTTTTTCAGGCTGATGCCCAGCGATTTGCAGACCGCGCCGAGCCTGTGGCTCTTGAGGCTGGGATACATCCGGCGGGAAAATTCCAGCGTATCGATGACAGGCATGTGGATTTCAATGCCCAGCCGATTGCATTCCTCCGTCAGGAAGGAATAATCGAACTTCGCGTTGTGCGCCGCGAACGCCGCGCCGCCGATAAATTCCAGCAGCTTCGGGATTTCAATTTCCGCCGGATTCGCGTCGGCCACCATCGCGTCCGTGATGTGCGTCAGGTCGGAAACCTCCTGCGGAATCGGCTCCATCGGGTTGACGAATTTGCTGTATTCCTCGACGACCTGCCCGTTGCGGATGCGCACCGCGCCGATCTCCATGATGCGGCACTTGCGCGGGTTCAGGCCCGTCGTCTCGAAGTCCACCACGACGATGTCATCCGTCAGCGGCCTGTCGTCGCCGTCCTTGACGACAACGGTCACGTCCGTCAAATAGCCCTCCATGCCCGGAATGAGCTTGATTTTGTTCTTTTTCGCCGCGCCGAAGGCTTCCGGGAACGCCTGCACCACGCCGTGATCCGTAATGGCGACGGCCGGATGTCCCCACTGTGCCGCGCGCTTAATCAAATCGCTGGCGGAGGAAACCGCGTCCATCTCGCTCATGTTGGTGTGCATGTGCAGCTCGATGCGCTTGCGCTCGGCGGTGTCCTGCCGCATGGGCTTTTCGCGCTCGTCGATGTCGTTGACCATCACAACCAGTCCGTGTTCGAAACTGTCCATCTTCACGTCGCCGCGCACGGCCAGCCACTTGCCCTCCTTGACGGCGGCAATCACGTCGTCAACGGCCTTCTTTTCCTCCTCCGTCGGCGGGCGGTCGTCGTCCTCCTGCGATGCGCCATAGCGTCCCTTTCTGGGCTTATAGCGCAGAAACGCCTTGCATTTGATGGTGTTCGTATAATCCGTCAGTGCAAAGGAAAGCAGCTGCATTTCGCCGCCGCGCAGTTCGCGCGTCTCCACCGTCAGCACCTCGCCGCAGATGGTCAGCTTGCTGGCTTCCTCGGTCAATTCGCTGATGGGCAGCGGCTCGGCGGTAATCGGCCTGCCGAAAATCGCCTTGGGCTTTTCCTTGGCAGCCTTGGCTTCCTGTGCCGCGGCCTGCTCGGTCTGGGTTTTAATCATCTCGGCGACGGCCTGCTCGTCCTCCGCCTTGCGGCGGCGGCGGATTTCCTCCAGCTGCTCCTCACGCAGTTTGACCGCCTGAAAAACGACGTGAACCTTGGTCACAAACACATTTTCGACCAGCTGCTCGATGTACTTATCCACGCCGGACTGCGCGAGGAATTTCGGCGCGATATCCTGCGGCACGAGCACGCTGAGCACGTCGCCCTTGCATTCCAGCGCCGCATCGTTCATAAACGGCGCGCCGGAAGGATGGCGGCGCTTGACGCAGCGCAGGATAAACGGCGCGTACTTCTGCGGATCGCTCAAAAAATCCTGCGCCAGCTGGGGCGAACGGATGATGAGCTTGACCCGCGTCGGCGCGAAATTGCGCCGCATGGCGCGCTGGGCCGCCAGAAACGGCCTTTCCTCCACCAGCATATCTGAGGAAAAAAAGACCGATATCTCGTCGCCCGCCTTGCTGGCTGTCACGCGCTCAAGGGTCAAATGTCCCCTCAATTCCTGCGCCGCGCCCTCGAGCAGGCCTTCCCACTGCTGTGCCACTGTACGTCACCTCTTACGTTGGGGCTCTGCCCCGTACCCCGGCAGGAACCTGAGGTTCCTGCACCTCCCATTTTGCTTCGCGCTGCTTAAAGAAAGCTCACTAAAACCTCCCCCTTACAGGGGAGGTTGGATTTTTGTTTTGCTCCTCCCTCTATGAGGGACATTTCGCGGGCCGCTGCCTGTGGCAGAAACAGGCCCGTGAAATGCCGAAGGTTGGCACGACGAAGTCGTGACGGAAGGAGTTACAGCATCTTATGAATCTCGTCGATCAAAATCTGCGCCAGATCGCCGGTCACCTTCTGCGGCTGCTGACCCTTTTTGATGAGCAGGCCCGCGCCGTTTCCGCCGCCGCAGATGCCGATATCCGCTTCGCGGCCTTCGCCCGGCCCGTTGACGACGCAGCCCATGACGGCCACCTTAAACGGCACGTTCACGCCCTTGAGTTCCTCCTGCACGCGGCGCATGATGCCGCCCACATCGATGCAGGTGCGCCCGCAGGTCGGGCAGGAGACATACTGCACAAAGTTCTTGCGCAGGCCCACATCCTGCAAAATCTCAATGCCCGCCGGCGGCTCAAGGCACGGATCGCCCGTCAGCGAAACGCGGATCGTGTCGCCGATGCCATCCAGCAGCAGCGAACCAATGCCGATGGCGCTCTTGATTTTACCCTGTTCCGGCAAACCCGCTTCGGTCACGCCCAGATGCAGCGGATAGTCGCACTGCGCGCTCGCCAGCCGATAGGCCGCGACGGTATCCGGCACGTTGCTCGCCTTCATCGAGAGCACCATGTCGTAGAAGCCGCAGTTTTCCAACATTTTCGCATGTGCCAGCGCGCTTTCCACCATGCCTTGCGGGGTCGGCCCGCCGTATTTGGCGAGAATATCCTTCTCCACCGAGCCGGAATTCACGCCGATGCGCACCGGGATGTGATGCGCCTTCACGCAGTCGGCCAGAATGCGCACGTTCTTTTCCCCGCCGATGTTGCCGGGGTTGATGCGCAGTTTGTGAATGCCGTTTTCCACCGCCTTGATGGCAAGCTTGTAATCAAAATGAATGTCCGCAACCAGCGGCACGGGGCTTCCGTCCACCAGCGCCCGCACCGCGTCGGCGCATGCTTCATTGTAGACGGATACGCGCACGATATCTGCGCCCGCAACCGTCAGCGCGCGGATTTGGGAGAGCGTCGCTTCCACATCCGCCGTATCGGTATTGGTCATCGACTGCACGCTGACCGGCGCGCCCCCGCCGATGAGAACGTTTCCGGCCTTGACCTGCCTTGTTTTTTTTCTCATGTTTTTCTCCCTCAGCCCTTCACAAAGAATCGCATAATATCCTTGTACGTCAGCAGCACCATCAGCCCCATCAGCAACGCAAAGCCGGCCAGATGAATGGCGCCTTCCAGCTCGCGCTTGACGGGTTTGCGGCGAATCGCTTCCACCAGCAGAAACAGCAGGCGGCTTCCGTCCAGACCCGGAATCGGAAGCAGGTTCATCACGCCGAGGTTGACGCTGATGAGCGCCAGCATTTCCAGATAGACTTCAAAGCCGCCCTGCTGGGTGACCTCCTGAATGACGTAAATCGTGCCGACCGGGCCGGTCACGTCGTCCACGCCCTGCCCCTTGAACACCATGTTCTTGAGCGCATCCAGAATCACCTTGACGCTCTCGATGTTGTATTGCACGGAGAACGGAATGCTGCGCCAAATCGGCATGCGCATGGTCTCCCGCCCGAAAGAGAAGCCCACGCGGTAGCGCCCGGCGTCCGCATCATAAAACGGCGTCAGCGTCAAATCCAGCGTTTCGCCGTCCCGCTTCACGGTCAGCGTCACCGCGCCGCCGTTCGAATCCGCAATCGCCTGCGCAATCGCGTTGGAATCCGCCGTCTGCGTGCCGTTCACGGCCAGAATTTCATCGCCGATTTGCAGCCCGGCCACCTGCGCGTTTTCCTCCAGCTCGGCCACCTTCGGCACGACGACGCTCACGCCGCACAGGCTCATAAACAGCGCAATCACCAGAAACGCAATCACAAAATTCATCAGCGGGCCGCTGACAATCGTGACCGCGCGCTTCCAGACCTTCTGATTATTGAACGCGCGTGCATCGGCATTTTCCTCGTCCTCACCGTAAAACTGGCAGTAGCCGCCGATGGGCAGCAGGCGGATTGAAAACTGCGTGTCCTTTTTGCTTTTCCACTTGGCGATCAGCGGCCCCATGCCCATCGAAAATTCCTGCACGCTGATGCCGCAGGCGCGGGCCGCCCAGAAGTGGCCCGCCTCGTGCGCGATAATCAGCACGCCCAGCAGCAGCAGCGCCAGAATCACATACATGAAAAGAAAGCACCTCCCGCGTTACGCGCCAAACCGTCTCAGCAGCGCCGTGGCCTTCTGCCGCGCGGCGCGGTCGCATTCAAACACCTGTTCAAGCGTCGGATGGGCGATCACCGGCACGGCCTGCATCGTCTCCTCCACCAGCCGCGCAATCGCGCCGAAGGGAATTTTCTCGTGCAGGAACGCATCCACCGCGATTTCGTTCGCACCGTTGAGCACCGCGCTCATCGAGCCGCCGACGGCCAGCGCGTCATACGCCAGCTTGAGTCCCGGGAATCGGTCGTAATCCGGCTGTTCAAACGTCAGCGCGTTCATCTGCGTGAAATCCAGCCGCTTGCCGCCGGTCGGCAGTCTCTCCGGCCAGCTCATCGCATACAGAATCGGCAGGCGCATATCCGGCGTGCCCAGCTGCGCCATCACCGCGCCGTCCGCATATTCGACCATAGAATGTATGACGCTCTGCGGATGAATCAGCACATCGATTTTCTCGGCGGGCATGTCGAACAGCCAGCGCGCCTCGATGACCTCCAGCGCCTTGTTCATCATCGAAGCGGAATCGATGGTGATCTTGCGGCCCATGCTCCAATTCGGATGCTTGAGCGCCTGCTCCGGCCGTGCGTTGTAGATGTCTTCCTTTTTCCATGTGCGGAATGGGCCGCCGCTCGCCGTCAGAATCAGGCGGGTCGGCGTGTTGCCCTGCGCGCCCTGCAAACACTGGAAAATCGCGCTGTGTTCGCTGTCCACCGGCAGCAGCGGATGGCCCGCTTCTCTCGCCGCCTCCGTCACCAGTTCGCCGCCCGCGACGAGCGGTTCCTTGTTCGCCAGCAGCACGCGCTTGCCGCAGGCCAGCGTCTCCATCACCGCGGCCAGACCGACCACGCCCACGACCGAAACCAGCACATCGTCCGCGTCGCACGCGCGCACCACATCCAGCAGCACATTCTCGCCGAACATCCACTGGCAGCTGTTTTTGATATCCGCCGGAATCTCCTTCGGCTCGACGGAAAGCGCCGCAATCTTCGGATGGAACTGACGCACCTGCTCAAAAAGCTTTTCACTGGAGCTGTGCGCCACCAATGCGGTGACGGCAAAGCGGTCGCTGTGGCGCGCCGCAACATCGAGCGCCTGCGTGCCGATGGAACCCGTGGAACCCAGTATCGCCAACTTTCGCATATTGACCTCCGTTTTTCTCATGAAGTCTCGCACGCCTGCTGCTTAATGCAGCACGAGCGTGTAGCAGTACATCACAATCAGGGTGAAAATCACGCTGTCGAATCTGTCCATTACGCCGCCGTGGCCGGGAAAAATCTTGCCGTAATCCTTGATTCCGCTGTGGCGCTTGAGCAGCGACGCGGCAAGGTCGCCGATTTCGCCCGCCACCGAGCCGATTAAGCCCAGCGCAATCGTCGCCGGAACGCCCGGCATCGGCATGCAAAATGCGTACACAAACACCGCGCGGCAGATCAGCCCCGCGATTGTGCCGCCGACCACGCCGAAAATCGCGCCTTCCACCGTCTTTTTCGGGCTGACGTTCGGGCAGAGCTTGTGCTTGCCCAGCGCCCGGCCGCCGAAATATGCCGCGCCGTCGCCGGCATAAGCAATCGCAAACGCCATCGTGATGAGCGCAATGCCCGGCACCACGCCGTAAACGCTGTTCATCATCATCATGAACATGGACATCGGCAGAAAGCAGGTGAACAGCGGATAGACCGAGGCCGCAGCGTCCGGGAACGTCGGCTTTTCGCGCAGCATCACGCCCGTCATCGAAATGCCCATCGCCGCCACAACCAGCAGCAGCGGATCAAGCACGCCCATCACGCGGCTGAGCGGCCACATCGCAGCAGCAGCAGCATAGCCGCCCCACGTGCAGACATTGTAGCCCGCTTTGCCCAGCGCGCGGTAACATTCCCGCATCGCGATAATCGTCAGCAGGGCGATCACCAACTCGGCGAACCAGCCGCGCACGACCAGCACAAAGATGAGAAACGGCACGCCGATAGCCGCGGTAATCAGGCGAGTCTTCATAAAATCCTTCTTTCTTATACGCCGCCGAACCGGCGATTTCTTTTCGCATACGCCAGCAGCGCTTCATCATAGGCATGACGGTCGAAATCCGGCCAGAGCGTATCGGTCTGGTAAAACTCCGCATACGCCAGCTGATAGAGCAAAAAGTTGCTCAAGCGCATCTCGCCGCTCGTTCGAATCAGAAAATCCACATCCGGCAGTCCGGCGGTGTACAGCTCGTTTTCAAACGCTTTGCGGTCGATGTCTTCCGGCTTCATGTCTCCGTTTGCCACATGTTCCGCCAGTTTCTGCGCCGCGCGGATGATTTCCTGCTGACCGCCGTAATTCAGCGCGATATTGAGCTGCAAACCCGTGTTTTCGTGTGTGCGGCGGATGGCGGCGTGCAGCGCGTCCTGCTGCTTTTCCAGCCCCTTGGGCATACCGTCGATGTCGCCCAGAATGCGGATGCGCACGTTCTTTTCATTCAGCTCGTCGATTTCACTGGTGAAGTATTGCAGCAAAAGCCGCATCAGCGCGCCGACTTCCTCCGCCGAGCGCTTCCAGTTTTCAGCCGAAAACGCGTAGATCGTCAGCGCCTCGATGCCCAGTTCGTCGGAATATTTGATGATTTCGCGCAGCGCTTCCACGCCCGCCTTGTGGCCGAACGTGCGCGGCATACCCCGCTTCTGCGCCCAGCGGCCGTTGCCGTCCATGATGATCGCCACATGGCGCGGCAGAAACTCCCTGTCCAGCTCCTTCGCCGAGGCGACGGGCGCTTTGCTTTCATTTTGGCCAAGAACTACCATATCTATCCCCCTGCCGCCGCGCACTTTCACGCAAAGCAGCCGTTCTTTTTTGTCCGAATCCAAAAAGGCGGGCATCGCAGAGCGCCGCTCCGACGAAACCCGCCGTGTCTGTCTGTTTACGGTTGCGGATCAGAAATCGGGTCGAGAAACCGCGCGGCCACGAGCTGTCTGCCGTCATCCGAAGCATAAACGACGCGCAGCGTGCCCCCATCCCGCTTTTCGCGGCGCGGCGCGCATGTTTCGCTCACCTGCGGATGAATGCCTTCTTCGCTCAGAATCGCTTCAGCCTGCTTTAAAGGAAGTCCAAGCAGCTGCGTTCTCATTTGACTTCCATGATCTCCTTTTCCTTCTCGGCGTCAATCTTATCGATATCCTTGATCGCCGCGTCGGTCAGCTTCTGGATGTCCTCCTCGGCCTTCTTCTGGTCGTCCTCGGTGATTTCGCTGTTCTTCTTGAGCTTCTTCACCTGATCGACCGCGTCGCGGCGGATCGAGCGGATGGCCACCTTGCTCTCCTCGGAGGTCTTGCGCACGAGCTTGGTCAGCTCCTTGCGGCGCTCCTCGGTCAGTTCCGGCAGCATCAGGCGGATCACCTTGCCGTCATTGGAGGGCGTAAGGCCCAGATCGCTGGCCTGAATCGCCTTGCTGATATCCTTCACCATCTTCGCGTCCCACGGATTGATCTGGAGCACGCGCGGTTCCGGCGCGGAAATGTTGGCCACGTTCTTGAGCGGGGTCGGCGTGCCATAATAATCCACGGTGATGCGGTCGAGCAGCTGCGGGTTCGCGCGGCCGGCGCGGATGGCCATCAGGTCGCTGCGGAGCACGTCCTTGGTCTTTTCCATCTTGGTTTTCGCGTTATTCTGGATTTCGGTAATCGTCATGGGAGATACCTCCTCGAATTTCTTTTTCTATATTTTACCCCACAACCCCACTGTTTGGCAAGCCCTTTTGCATAAACAGATCAAAACAGCCGGAGGAATTCCTCCGGCTGTCCGAAAAGACGGTTTTATGTTTTACGGATGAACGACCGTGCCCATCATGTCGCCTTCGATGACGCGCAGAATGTTCTGCGGGTCTTCCAGGCCGAACACGCGGATGCAGGGCACCTTGTTTTCGCGGCAGATCGTGATGGCGGAAGCATCCATCACCTTCAGGTCGCGCTCCTGCACCTCCTGATAGGTGATATCGCGCAGCAGTTTCGCATCCGGGTTGATGCGCGGATCGCTGTCGTATACGCCGTCCACGTTCTTGGCCAGCAGGATGGCGTCCGCGCCGATTTCAACCGCGCGCAGTGCCGCCGCCGTATCGGTGGAGAAGAACGGGTTGCCCGTGCCGCAGGCGAAAATGACCACGCGGCCCTTTTCCAGATGGCGCACGGCGCGGCGATAGGTGTACGGCTCGCAGAAGCGCGTCATCTCCACCGCGCTCATCACGCGGCTCGGAATGCCCTGACGCTCCACGGCGTCCTGCATGGCAATGGAGTTGATCGCCGTGCCGAGCATGCCCATGTGATCCGCGTTGACGGCGGTCATCTTCGCCGCCGGGCCCTGACGGCCGCGCCAGATGTTGCCCGCGCCGATGACGATTGCGATTTCCGCGCCCGTCTCGTGCAGCTGGCGAATCACGTCGGCCACGCGGTCGATCTGGTCAAAATCAAACAGACGGCCATGGTCGCCCAGCGCTTCGCCGCTGAGCTTGATGAGAACGCGCTTATACTTTGCCATAAGTTTCTCCTCTCCTGCCCTAAACGCTCAAATTGCTTCAAAAAAGGGGCGATGCTTGCGCATGCCCCTGTGTGGGAAGAAATTACTTCTTCATCTTGGCCTGCTCAGCCGCGATGTCCGCCGCGAGGTTATCCTGACGCTTCTCAAGACCCTCGCCGCGCTCAAAGCGCACAAAGCGAACGACGTCGGCCTTGCCGCCGAGCATCTTGGACACGTTGATATCCGGATCCTTGACGAACGGCTGCTCCAGCAGGCAGACTTCCTTGTAGTACTTCTCGATGCGGCCCTCGACCATGCGCTCGACGATCTTCGCCGGCTTGCCCTCGTTGAGAGCCTGCTGGGTCAGAACCTCGCGCTCCTTCTCGAGGTTGTCGGTCGGCACTTCGTCGCGGCGCACGAACTGCGGGTTCGCGGCAGCGATGTGCATGACGAGATCATGGCTGATCGCCTTCACCTCATCGGTGACTTCCGGGCAGGACAGCTCAACCATGACACCGATGCGGCCGCCCATGTGGTTGTAGGTATCCACCATGCCGTGCTCAGCCACAAAGCGAGCAAAGCGGCGCACGGAAATCTTCTCACCGATGGAGGCGGTTGCCTCGCCGATCAGATCGTTGACGGTCTTGCTGGCGTCCGCATAGAACGGCTGCGCGAGCATTTCCTCGACGGTCGCCGGAGCGGCGGCAGCGATGTGCTTAGCGAAATCGCGGCACAGATTCTTGAAGCGGTCGGTGTTGGCCACGAAGTCGGTCTCGCAGTTGACCTCGACGGTCACGCCCACGCCGTTCTCATCCACAAAAGAATCGACCATGCCTTCGGCGGCGATGCGGCCAGCCTTCTTGGCGGCGGCGGCGAGACCCTTCTCGCGCAGGAAGTCGATGGCCTTGTCCATGTCGCCGTCGCACTCGACGAGCGCCTTCTTGCAGTCCATCATGCCGGCGCCGGTGCGCTCGCGCAGTTCCTTAACCAGGGCAGCAGTAATATTAGCCATAATATCTTCCTCCAGCTTCGGTCGATTACTTCGCTTCGGCGGCCGGCTCAGCCTGCTCGCCCTGCTTGCCTTCCAGCACGGCGTCCGCCATCTTGCCCGCGATGAGCTTCACCGCGCGGATCGCGTCGTCGTTGCCCGGGATGACATAATCGATCTCGTCCGGATCGCAGTTGGTGTCCACGATCGCGACAACCGGAATGCCCAGCGCGCGCGCCTCGGACACAGCGATGTGCTCCTTGCGCGGGTCAACCACGAACAGGCAGCCCGGCAGGTTCTTCATCTCGCGGATGCCGCCCAGGTTCTCCAGGAGCTTCTCGCGCTCGGCCATCAGCTTGATGACTTCCTTCTTCGGCAGCACTTCGAACTCGCCGCGCTCCTCCATCGCGTCGATGGCGTTCAGACGGGCGATACGGGTCTTGATGGTGCGGAAGTTGGTCATCATGCCGCCCAGCCAGCGGTTGTTGACATAATACATGTTGCAGCGCTTGGCCTCGGTCTCGATGGACTCCTGCGCCTGCTTCTTGGTGCCGACGAACAGCACACTCTTGCCCTCCATCGCGACGGAGCGGACGAAAGCGTAAGCCTCATCGATCTTGCGGACGGTCTTCTGCAGGTCGATGATGTAGATGCCGTTGCGCTCGGTGAAGATGTACGGCGCCATTTTCGGGTTCCAGCGGCGGGTCTGATGGCCGAAGTGAACGCCGGCCTCCAGCAGCTGCTTCATAGAGATAACTGCCATGTGTGTTTTCCTCCTTTTATTAAACCCTCCCTGCGCCCTCTCGCTTGTGCAGACCGCAGGCAAGCCGCGGCAGGGCGCACAAAAACAGGCGCAGGTGCGTTTTCCGCATGATTATATCACGTCTTTTTCTTTGAATCAATAGGTTTTTACAAAAAAACGGCGCAAAACCGAAGTTTTACGCCGGAAAAAGTCAAAATGTTGTGAGCGTTGCCTGTAAGCCGAGTTCTGTAATCGGCGGTCATCTATCTAGACCCAACGTTACCGATGGGTTCAAGCGAAATCCTGAGAGCATCGACGGGCCGTCTCAAGCGCTCTTTCGTTTCTTGCTCCGAGCGGGGTTTACATCGCGGACGAGTCGCCAGGCCGCGGGTGAGCTCTTACCTCACCTTTCCACCCTTACACGTCAAGCGTGCGGTATCTCTCTGTTGCACTTTCCCTGGGGTCGCCCCCGCCGGGTGTTGCCCGGCACTCTGCCCTATGGAGCTCGGACTTTCCTCACACCTTTCGGCGCGCGGCCGCCCGGCAGCCTCACAAACGGACGATATTATAGCACAAATGCCATCCAATGTCAAACTTTTTTACTTGATGAGGATGATTCGACCGCAGTTTTCGCACTCCACATACGGCGCGCCGGTGCGGATTTTGTTCATGTCCGCCGCCGGGAGCTGCATGTTGCAGCCGCCGCAGCGGTCGTCGTGAATCTTGGTGATCGGCGGCGTGGAGTGGCGCTTGATGGCCTTGTATTTTTCAAGCAGCTCCGGCTCGATTCCCTTGGCTTCCTCGGCGACCTTCTTTTTGAGCGCTTCGAGCTTCACGCTCGCCTGCTTGTATTCCTCGTCGTAGATCACCTTGATGCGGTCAAACTCCGCGCGGGCCTTCGCGGCGCGCACGCGGACTTCGCGCTGCTGGCGGTCGCGGGCCTCGGAATCCTTGCGCATCTTGGCAAGTTCGCTCTCATATCGGGAAATGGTCGTAATCAGCTTCTGGAGCGCGGCGATCTGCTTCTTCGCTTCCTCCAGGTCTTCGGGGCGGTGCGCCTCAAAATTGGCGGTCGCCTCGGCCACGGAGCCGTTCAGGCGCTCAATCTCGTCGGCCAGCGCTTCCATGCGGTCGCTCATGATTTCCACATCGGCCTCGATCTTCTTGAGCACTTCCTGCTGATCCTTCAGAAAATCGCGATGCTTAATCAGCTCCTTGCGGTTGCTGTTGCTGCGCATCTCCTTTTCATACTGGTCCAGCTCCATGTCCACCTGCTGATACTGCCACAAAAGTTCGTACTGTTCCAAAATATGGCCCTCCTCAATCCTTTAACGCCCAAAGGGGTCATCCTTCAGGCAGAAAACCGTCACGTTATATTGTAACGCATCCGCCGCGTTTTGTAAAGCGTCGGCGAGCACTTCGCAGACCGGGTTTTCCGTTTCAAAATGCCCCGCTTCGATGACGCAGCATCCCTTGTCCAGCGCGTCGAGCGCTTCATGATGGCGCATTTCGCCCGTGATGAAGCAGTCCGCACCCAGCGCGAGCGCATCCGCAATTTCGCTTCCGCCCGCGCCGGAACAGCAGCCCAGCACATGAACGGGCGTGTCCGCGCTGCCGAACGCGCGGACGGCGGCGTGCAGCTTCTTCTGCGCCCTGGCACAGAGCTGGCCGAAAGTCGTCCCCTCCGGCACGTCGCCCGCGCGCACAAAACCTTCGCCGCGCACGTTTTCCGCGCCCATCACGCGCATCAGCGTATCGTTCACGCCGCCCTTGGCCGCGTCAAGGTTCGTGTGCGCCGCAATGTGGCTGATTCCGGCCTGCGCCATGTCGAGCATGAGCCTGCCCTCGCGCGTCTCATCCGTCACTCGCTTGATTGCGCTGAACATGATCGGGTGATGGGTCACAATCAGCTGCGCGCCCAGCGCCTTTGCCTTGTCCACCGCCTTCTGCGTCAGGTCGAGCGCGACGACGATGCGCGTCACTTCCGCGTCTCTGCGGCCAAAGAGCAGACCCACATTGTCCCACTCTTCGGCCAGCTCAAACGGCGCGATTTCGCCGACCATCTTTTCAACATCCGAAACCGTGCATTTGTTCATCCCAATCGCCTCCGCAATAATGCTTAGCTCATGGCCGCCCGCAAACAGCCGCTCTTTGGCGCGCGGCGTATCCGTTCCTGCCTGCGAAAGCATCTCCCGCACGCGGACGCCGCGCTGCCACGCCAGATAATCATATTGTTCGTCGTTCTGCGCACCGTCCGCGCACGCGCCCAGCATCAGATGACGCTCATCCGGCGCTTCCGCTTCGCCCGCTCTGGCCAGCATGGTGACATAGTGTCGTCCCGCCGCGCGGCAATAGATTTCGTTTTGAATCGTGAAACCCAGTTCGGCCAGTCCGCCGCGCAAAAGCGGCAGATCGACGTTTGCCTGCACAATCAGCGCCGCGCCGCCGATTTTGTTTCTGCCCTCGGAAACGATTTTGAGAATCGTGCCCGCGCCCATGCCGAGAATCATCACCGCGTTCACAGGTCTGTCGATGGCGCTCAAGCCGTCCGCGACCGTCAGCTTCGCGCGTTCGCTCAAGCCGCGCGCGGCCAGCAGCCGCCGCGCCTTTTCCAGCGACGGCGCGCTCACGTCGCTGGCCAGCATCGTCAAATCGGGCACGGTTTCCAGCAGCTTGGCCGTCAGAAAGCCGTGGTCGCAGCCGATATCCGCCGCGACGGGTCGTTCCCCGCCTGCCAGCGCTTCCCGCGCCAGCCCGGCCGCCGCGCTCAAGCGTTCATCCAGTAAAATCGGGTTCATGCGCTTTCCCCATGTCCGTGAATATCGCTGTAATGAAAGAGCAGCAAATCGCCCTCGCAAACCGTAAACACGGCTTCATCCTCCGTAACTACGTTGCTCATGCCGCGCGACGTGTCATTTTCCAGCGTAAAATCTTCAATCGTATAATAGCAGCCCCGAATCGTCACGCCGCGCGCCGTGCCCAGCGGCAGCAGCGAAATCGTGCCGTTCTTCGCGCCCGTCAGCGTATAGCTTCCGTTGATGCGGACGATGCGCACGCCCTCCGCGCGGATTTCAGCCCAAACGCCGTGGCGCGCCGCCCGCACAATCATCATCAGGTTCGCCAGCGCGTGATCGAGCCGCCCGCCCAGCGCGCCGAGCAGAATGATTTCCGTCGCGCCCTTGCTGATGGCAAGATTCATCGCATATTCGCAGTCCGTATCGTTTTTGATGCAGTTCAGCCTGTCCTCCGACAGTCGGCTTTCGTACCGCGCCAGCACGTCGGGCGAGACGGAATCCATGTCGCCGATGAGCATATCCGGCTCCAGCCCCGCCGCGTCAAAGGCTTCCAGCCCCCTGTCTGCCGCGATGGAAAAATCCGCTTCCTGCACGCAGCTTTTCAGCAGCTCCACGCCCGGCGCATCCCCGCCGAGCACAATCAAAACCTTCATGTCATTCTCCCAGCACGGCCTTGACAACGGCCTTCGGATCTTCCGCACGGAAAAGCCCCGTACCCATGACCAGCACATCCGCGCCCGCGTCGATGATCTGCGCCGCGTTGCTCTGCTTCACGCCGCCGTCCACCTCAATGAGGATATCACGGCCCGTCTTTGCAATCATTTCCCGAATTTCCGGAATTTTCGCCACGCAGTCCTCGCGGAGCGTCTGCCCGCCGAAACCGGGCTTCACCGTCATCACCAGCACGAGGTCGCACAGCGGCAGAAGCGGTTCAAGCGCGCTGGCCGGCGTTTCCGGGTTGATGCTCACGCCAGCTTTCACGCCCAGCGCGTGGATGGCTTCCAGCGTCTCGGCGCAGTTGCCGTCCGCTTCCACATGCACGGTGATCAAATCCGCGCCCGCTTTGGCGTAGGCTTCGATATACTTCATCGGCTCGGAGAGCATCAGATGCGTATCCAGAAACAGCTTCGTCTGTTTGCGGATGGCGCGCACAAAATCCGGCCCGAAGCTGATGTTCGGCGCGAAATGCCCGTCCATGTTGTCCAGATGCAGCCAGCGAACGCCCAGCGCTTCCACCATCTTGATTTCTTCGCCCAAGCGCATCAAATCCGCGCCCAGCACGGACGGCGAAATTTCGATTTTCCTGTTGCTCATTCGTAACGCCCCTTCCAATTTTCACGAACCTGCGCCAGCAGCTCTCTGTATCGCTGCCACCGCGCCGCGCCCAGCTCGCCCGCATCCACGGCGGCGTGTACGGCGCAGCCCGGTTCGCGGTCATGCAGACACGGCTGAAAGCGGCATTGGCCCGCCAGCGCATTGTATTCGGGATACAGCTGGGCAAAGTCCTGCGGATTGATGCCGTTTTCCAGCTCCAGCAGGCTGAAGCCCGGCGTATCCAGCACAAACATGCCGTCCACGACCATCATTTCCGCGCGCCGCGTCGTATGCCGCCCGCGTTCGGTTTTGCGGCTCAATCCGCCGGTTTCCAGCCCCAGATCAAACAGCGCGTTGAGCAGCGAGCTTTTGCCCACGGCGGACTGCCCGGCCAGACACGTAACCCTGCCGCGCATGGCTTCCCGCAGTTCGGGAATGCCCGTGCCCTCGTGCGCGCTGACGCTGAACACGCGCAGCTGCGTACCGACATATTCGCGCCGAATCTGTTCGGCCAGATCGTCGCCCAGATCGATTTTATTGACGCAGATCGCCGGAATCATGCCGCCCTTTTCCGCGCGCAGAATCAGCTTGTCGCACAGCAGCATATCCGGCTGCGGCACGCTGGCAACCACCAGCATCAGCATATCGACGTTGGCGACGCTCGGCCGCTCCATCATGCTCCTGCGCGGCAGAATTTCCTCCAGCCAGCCGTCCTCCCCGCCCTGTCCCGGCGTGAAGCGGACATGATCGCCGACCATCGGCGTCATTTTCTGATGGCGCAGTTTTTTCTGTGCGCGCAGGGTGTATTCCTGTCCGTCCTCGTCGCAGAGCACGGTGTAAAAACTGCCGATTCCCCGCAGGATGCTTCCCGTCATAGTTCTCCTTTACTGCAAAACAGCCGTCGCTTCGCTCTTGAAGTTTCCATCCAGATAGAGCCGCCAGGTGCGCACGCCACTGGTTTCGCTTCGCAGCGTCACATGCAGCTCAAGCGGCCCGACTTCGGTGTGCTTGGCGGCATACATGTCGTTTTCCTGCCCGTTTTCATCCACCAGCGTCACGCGGACGGTCACGCCCTCCTCCGGCACCTCCACCGAAACGGTGACGTTGGCTGTATAGCGCCGCCTGTCGTATCGGCCGACGGTCATGTTCACCACGCTGCCGGGCAGCACCTCGGTGAATTTGTCGATGGACTGCGTCAGCACCACGCCGTCCTGTCTGGCGGTATCGACGTTTTGATAGCCGATTTCGCCGCAGGTCAGCCCGACGGAGGTCATGCGCTCAACGGCTTCCTCCTCGCGCTGGCCAACCAGTTCCGGCACGACGACCCGCCCGCCAGAAACCGTCAGCGAAACCGCCGCGCCCGGTTCGGCGTTCGTCCCCGCTTCCGGGTTTTGCGAGAGCACCACGCCGCGCAGCTTTTCGCTCGGCACGATTTCCACATAGCCCAGCGACAGCCCCTGCGTCGCCAGCACACTTTCCGCGTCCGTCTGCGTCATGCCCGCCAGCCTCGGCACGAGCAAAAGCCCGGTGCCCTTGGAAATCATCGCCGTCACGGCGCCGCCTCGGCCGACTTCCTCGTTTGCCTTGGGATTCTGGTCGAAAATATAGCCTTCGGTCGCGTCGCTGTACGCATATTCCAGTTCCAGCGTCAGCCCCGCGTTGGCAATCATGCGCTGGGCCGTCGCTTCGTCCAGCCCCGTCAAATCGGGCGTTCGAACGGTGACGAACATCGTTCGATACAGCCGGATACCCGCCACGCCGATCAGCGCAATCAGCACCAGCAGCACAAACAGCGTCAGCAGCCGGGCGGGCATGCTGCGGGATTCTTTCTTTCTGCGGATTTTTTCGGCCACCTCGCGGGATTCCTCCAGAATCGCCGGATGATGCTGCTCCATGAACTCGCCGTCCGGATGGCGGAGCGCCCGCCGCAGATCGCGTGCCATCGCGTCCGCGCTCTGGTATCGCTCCTGCGGCAGCTTTTTCAGCGCCTTATTCACGATCATCGCCACGGCGGGACTGACTTTCGCCTGTTCCTCGATGGGCTTGGGCGGTTCCATCAGGTGCATCATCGCGACCGAAACCGCCGTCTCCCCCTCAAATGGCACATGGCCGCAGAGCATTTCGTAGAGAATCACGCCGACGGAATACAGGTCGCTGGCCGCCGTCGCTTTCATGCCCTTGGCCTGTTCCGGGGAAAAATAATGCACCGAGCCCATCACGTTGCCGTCGGTCGTCAGGGTTTTGGTATCCGCCATGCCCGCGATGCCGAAATCGCCGACCTTCACCTGGCCCGCGCGGGAAACCATCACGTTCTGCGGCTTCACATCCCTGTGGACGATGCCGCGCTGATGCGCATGCCCAAGCGCCGCGAGAATTTGCAGCGTGAAGCGCACCGCGTCTTCCTGCGCAATGCCGCCGGTCTGGTGAATCAGTTCCTTGAGCGTCTGTCCGTCCACGTATTCCATCGCCAGATACGATACGTCGCCGACCTCGCCCGCGTCGATCAGATTCACGACGTTCGGGTGGCTCAGCTTTCGGCAGACCTCGCCCTCCCGCCTGAACCGCTCTTTGTATTCGGGATCCTCCGCGTATTCCTCGCGCAGCACCTTGATCGCAACGGTCTGATGCGTCTTGAGGTCAAACGCGCGATACACAATCGCCATGCCGCCCCGGCCGATGATATCCTCCACGCGGAAACGGCGGCTGATGATTTTGCCGATCAGTCTCGTCTCCACGGTTTGCCCTCCTCGCCGGTGCAGAGAATCAGCGTCACATTGTCGCTGCCGCCCGCGTCCAGCGCCATCTCGATTAAGCGATTGGCCGCCTGGTCGATAGTTTTGCTGTCAAGGAGCGTTTTTTCGATGTCGTCGTCGCGCACCATGCCCGTCAGCCCGTCCGTGCAGAGCAGGAAACGGTCGCCGGGCTTGATATCCGCCGCAAGCAGATCCGGGGTGTTGTCCCCCTCCGTGCCGAGCGCGCGGGTAATGATGTTGCGCCGCGGATGGGTTCTGGCCTCCTCCGGGGTCAGAATGCCCGCGCGGACCAATTCGCCCACCAGCGAGTGATCCTGCGTGATCTGCTGCATGCGCCCATCCCGCAGTCGGTAAATCCGGCTGTCGCCGACGTGCGCGATATACATATAGCCGCCGCCGCGCCACATCATCGAAAGCGTCGTGCCCATGCCCGCGCATTCGGCATGCCCCTGCGCATGCAGATAAATCCGCTCGTGCGCGCCGAGCACCGTCTTTTTCAGCAGGTCGATCGAGGGCTTTTTGTGCCGCGCCGCCATTTTGCGCACCGCGTCAATCGCCATTCCGCTGGCCACTTCGCCCGCCAGATGGCCGCCCATGCCGTCCGCAACGACAAAAACGCCGCGCTTCTCGTCAAACCAGGCCGCATCCTCATTCTGTTTGCGTTTTTTGCCGATATCGGTGCGCATCGTCGCCGCCACGCCGCTTCACTCCCCGCTGTCAGTTTTCGGTGTTCAAATTGTTGTCCTGGATATAGCGCCGGCGGAGCTGGCCGCATGCGCCCTCGATGTCGTCGCCCATCTCGCGGCGGCGGGTCACGGAAATGCCTTTCTGCTCCAGCGCATGCTTGAACGCATCCACCTCGCGCTCGGTCACGCCCGTCAAGCCGCGCTCCGGCACGCTGTTGAGCGGGATCAGGTTGACGTGGCACTGCATGCCGCGCAGCCTGCCCGCCAGCTCGACGGCCTGCGCCGGGTCGGCGTTCACGCCGTGAACCAGCGCGTATTCAAAAATCACGCGCCGTCCCGTCTTTTCAATGTAGTTGCGGCAGGCGGAAAGCACGTCGTCCATGCTGTATTTGCGTGCGACGGGCATCAGCTTTCTGCGCACCTCGTCGTTGGGCGCGTGCAGCGACAGCGACAGCGTCACCGGCAGATCCTCCTCCGCAAAGCGGCGCATGTTTTCCACCAGCCCGCAGGTCGAAAGGGACACGCTGCGCATGCCGATGCACAAACCGCCCTCCATCCGCAGAATCCGCAGGAACTTCACCACGTTGTCATAATTATCCAGCGGTTCGCCGCTGCCCATCAGCACGATGTTGCCGACTTTCTGCCCCTGCGGCGCAAGCACGCCGTTTGCACAGACGATCTGCCCCAGCATCTCCGCCGGGGTCAGGCTTCGCGCGCAGCCGTCCAGCGTGGACGCGCAGAACGCGCAGCCCATCCGGCAGCCCACCTGCGTGGACAGGCAGAGCGTGTTGCCGTATTTATAGCGCATCAGCACGCCCTCGATGACGTTGCCGTCCGGCAGGCGATACAGCAGCTTGATCGTGCCGTCGAGTTTGGATTCAATCGTTTCCAGCACCGCGACCGGGTTCGCCACGCAGGTTTCCGCAAGCGTTTCGCGAAGCGCCTTGGGCAGATTGCTCATCTGCTCGAAGTCTGCGCCCTGATGCAGCCACGAAAACACCTGCTTCGCGCGGAACGCGGGCTGGCCCAGCTGCTTGAAATACGCCGCCAGCTCGTCCGGGGTCATGCCCAGCAGCTGCGTCTTGTCCATCCCGATCATCACGCCTTCACCCTGCGCATGCGGCAGACGTAGAAGCCGTCCGTGCCGTCCCTGTGCGCGAACATTTGCAGGCCGTAGACGTTTTCATGCGCCGCCAGCTTCTCCGGCAGTTCCGCGCCCATCGGCTGAATTTCATATTCGGGATGGCGCTCCAGGAACGCCCTGATCTGCTCCTCGTTCTCCTGCGGCAGAATGGAGCAGGTGGAATACACCAGCGTGCCGCCCACCTTCACCATCGGGGCCACCGCGTCGAGGATATCCTTCTGCGTGCGGCAGAGCGCCTGCACGCCCTCCTCCGTCACGCGGTATTTCACGTCCGGCTTTTCGTTCATCACGCCCGTGCCGGAGCAGGGCGCGTCCACCAGCGCCGCATCCAGCGTCATGGCCATGTCCTCGCGCGGAACGGAAGCGTCCTTGACCGCCGGGCGCACGTTTTCCAGCTTCAGGCGGTTCATCGTGCCGCGAATCAGCTCGACGCGGTGCGCGTGCGTATCCCACGCGTAAACGCGGCCCGTGTCGCCCATCATTTCGCTCATCACGGCCGTCTTGCCGCCCGGCGCGGCGCACGCATCCAGCACGGTCTGACCCGGCTTCGCGCCGACCATGCGCGCGGCCAGCACGGAGCTTTCGCCCTGAATCGTGAACAGGCCGTTCTGGAAAGCGCGCATGCGGGTCATGTCGCCCGCGCTGTGCACCTTATACACGCCCGGCAGAATGCCCGGGTCAAACTCCAACTCGTCGTCGGCAAAGAGGCTGCGCAGGCGCGCGTCATCGCAGCGCAGATAGTTCACGCGAACCGTCACGCTGCGGTCCTTCGGGCGGTAGCGCAGGATTTCCATCGCGTCGTGCTCGCCGTAAGCGTCCACCAGCATCCGGCAGAGCGTCTCCGGCGCGCTGAACATGACGGAAAGGTACTTCACCGCGTCCTCCTGCGGTTTTGGCCAGACCACGTCGTTCTTGCCGCGGATCATGTTGCGCAGCACGCCGTTGACCAGCCCGGTCAGCGCCTCCAGCCCCATTGCGCGGGTCAGGCTGACGGATTCATCCACCGCCGCCATATCCGGCACGCGGTCGAGGTAGAACAGCTGATATGCGCCCATGCGCAGAATCTCGCGCACGGTCTGATCGATTTCCTTATTGCCCTCGAGGAACTGATCGATGCGCCAGTCGAGCGTCATGCGGTTTTCCAGCGTGCCGTAAACCAGCTGGGTCACAAACGCGCGGTCGCGGCGCGGCAGATTGGCCTGCGCCAGCCGCTTGTCCAGCGCCAGCGACGCATACGCATCCGAGCGGCTCACGTCCAGCAGCGTTTCCAGCGCCACGCGGCGCGGCGCGAGGTTCACCGGGCGCGGCTTGCGCTCCGCATGCGGCGCGCCGAAGCCGGGCCTGCGATTGCCGAAAGACGGCTTGTCGCCGCGCTTCTCGCCGAACGCGGGCTTATCCCCAAATCTGCGCTCACCGTAAGGCTTTTTATCGCCGAATTTGCGTTCGCCGCCAAACGCAGGCTTGTCTCCAAACTTACGCTCGCCGTAGGGCTTCTTGTCCCCGAACTTCTTTTCGCCGAAGGACGGCTTATCCCCCCGCGCGCCGTAGGGCTTCTTCTCGCCGAACTTGCGCTCGCCGAATTTCTTTTCGCCGGACACGGGTCTGTCGCCGCGCGGCTTTCTATCCGTATTTCGATTTGCGCCGCGGAAACCGCCGTCGCGCCCTCTGTTGTCTGCCATTGATTACGCCTTTCCCAGACAGGTTCCTGTCTGCATGTCGTGCCCGCGCAGATAATCCTTCGCATTCATGCGCTTTGCGCCGGGCATCTGGATGGTTTCAAGCTCCACGTCGTCATCCCCGCAGGCGACGACCAGCCCGCCTTTCGCGTCGGCGGCAATGATTTCGCCGGGCGCGCCGCTAGGGCCCTTGTGAAGCGGTTTCACGCTGAAAATTTTGATGTTTCCGTCCGCCGCCGTGGTGAACGCGCCCGGCCACGGCGTTGCCCCGCGCACCAGACAGTCGATTTCGCGCGCGGTCCTGCTCCAGTCGATGCGGCCGGTTTCCTTGTCGAGCTTCGGCTCGTAGGTGGCCTCGTCCGGATTCTGCGGAATGCGCTTGAGCGCCCCCGCTTCCAGTTCGCGCAGGGTTTTGATGAGCAGCTCTGCGCCCAATTCGGAGAGCCTGTCGCTCAATTCGCCCGCCGTCTCGGTTTCGCCGATGGGCGTTTCCGCCTTTAAAAGCATGTCGCCCGTATCCATGCCGATGTCGGTGTACATCGTCGTGATGCCCGTGACGGTTTCGCCCATCATCACGCACCAGTTGATCGGCGCGCTGCCCCGGTGGCGCGGCAGCAGCGACGCATGGACGTTGATCGTTCCCAGCTTGGGAATATCCAGAATCTCCTGCGAGAGCAGCTGGCCGAACGCCGCCGTCACGCACAGGTCGGGCGCAAGGCCGCGAAGCGCTTCCACGCCCTCCGCGCGCTTGATGCGTTCCGGCTGAAAGACGGGAATCCCCGCCGCAATGGCCGTTTCCTTCACCGGGCAGGCGGCGAGCTTGTGCCCGCGTCCCTTCGGTCTGTCCGGCTGGCAGAACACGCCGACCACGTCATAGCCGTTGTCGATCAGCGCACGCAGGGACGGCACGGCAAAATCCGGCGTGCCCATGAACACGATTCTCACGCGTTATTCCTCCGTATCCTCTCCGTCGTCCTCGTCAAACAGCTCGCGGGACATGATATCCACATACAGCTGGCCGTTGAGGTGATCCGTCTCGTGCATGATGCAGCGGGCCAGCAGCTCCTCGGCCTCGATCTCGTACCATTCGCCGTTGCGATCCTGAAATTTGGCGCGCACCTTCATCGGGCGCTTGACCATGCCACGGCGGCCCGGCACGGAAAGACAGCCCTCCGGCCCGTCCTGCTCGCCCTCGGTTTCCAAAATTTCCGGGTTGACCATCTCGATCAGCCCGTCGCCGCAATCCATCACGACCACGCGGCGCAGCACCGCCACCTGCGGCGCGGCCAGACCCACGCCGTTGGCGTTGTACATGGTTTCGGCCATATCGTCAAGCAGCTTGTGCAGCTTCTCGTCAAACTTTTCAACCGGACGGCTCTTTTTGCGAAGCAGCTCGTCCTCAATGCAGATAATCTTGCGAAGCGCCATGGAAAATCGTCTCTCCTTTGATTCGTCTCCGTCCCTCCCGCCCGGTTAAGCAGGAATGGACACATTAACCCATCATCCTTTTCATTATAAAGCAAATTCACGCAAAATGGAAGGGCTGCGCGCGTAAAAAAACGCCCTCGGCGCGCGCCGGGGCGAAAATCTTTTGCTTTTGTGATTGTTATATTACCACAAAACGGTCAAAAAGTCAAGTCTGGTTCTTTTTTCCGCGCGGGTGTAAGAAACAAACGAGGTGATTTTCATGCCGGATTTAACCCCCGTTTTTCACGCCGCCGCGCCGCAGACACTCGCAGCCCTCTCCCGCCGCGCGGGACTTCCGCTCACAAGCGCGCAGGCCGAACTGCTGCTTGTGCATCAGGAGCAGACGCTCCTCGATCTGGGACGCGTCGATTTTGCCGGCGGCATTCTGCCCAAGCTGATTGCCGCGTTCGCCGATTCTCCCTATATCCTCGCCGAAGATTGGGCGGAGGCGCTGGCCCGGCTGACCGAGCTGTTTTACGCGTTCAAATTCGAAACGCGCGACGCGATAGCAGACGACGCGCTGCTTGTTTCCATGCGCAGAATGCTTGACGGCCCATGCGGCGGCTCGCTGGACGCGCTGGCCAACTGCCGCGCCAGGGACTTTTTCGCTCTGCTCACCAAGGAGGATCATCATGAATAAACCCATGTCCACGCTCTCGGCCGCGCAAAGCGACGCGCTTTATGACAGCCTGATGGCGCTGCTGGCCGAGCAGGCCGGACGCTATACGCAGGGCTCAAGCGGCAGCCTGCCCAAGGAGACGATGGATGAGCTGCTCGTCTCCATCCTCTACACGCTTGCCGTCGATCCAACCCGGCCCGAAACCTTTTCTCCGCTTGTCGGCCGGGATCTCTTCGCCTGTTACGCGCAGGCGCAGGCCCGGCTGCTGCAAAAGCGCGACGCGGCGCTTTCGCTGGCTTCCTCCCGCTGCCTGCACACGGATGACTTCGGCTGCATCGCCCTGCGCACGACGCTTTCTTCCCTGCTCGAAGGGCTGAAACGGTATGACGCGGTTTTCTTCGCGCATCGCGTCCCCGGCGACATCGACTACCAGCTCTGCCTGCCCGTTTCGGAATCGCTGATGGGCGTGGACTACGCGCTCTGCTACCTGCAAAGGCTGGAGCTGGAGGGTGAGCTGCTGAGCTGCTTCCCCGTTCACCGCGTGCTGGCGTTGCTGGACGGCGTAAGCGCCCGCTGGCGCGCGCTGGTCTGCAATCTGCTGACCCCTGTGCTGGAAAACGCGATGGCGCTCACGCTGCTGGGCAAGCCGCCGCGCAGGCTGCATGTCTCCGGCGACGACCATTCGGCGCTGCTGGCGACGTTTGCGGGCAGGACGCAGGGCGAATTGGCGCGCCTGTTTGACCGCGCCGCCATTCCTCTGGCGCAGATGCTTATCCCCAACCGCGCCGACGCGCGGCTTCTGTGCCAAACGCTTGCCAAGCAGCTCACGCCGCGCGTTTTTGAGGCCGCGCGGCGCGAGGATTTGAGCCATGTTTTCTTTTCGTTCGGCGTGCCAAGGTACGTCACATCATGCTCGAAGGGTTGATCTGGCAGACGCACAGACAGCCTGCCGTCGGCGCGGCGGCGATCTCGCTCATCTTGCCTACGGCTTCCTGACAGATTGGCTGATCGACAATTTTCAGCGTCACCTGCCAGCGGCTTTTGCCCTTGATTTTCTTGATCGGGCAGGCCATCACGCGCAGGGCAATCACGTACTTCTTGAGATACGTCCGCCGCTCAAAAAACGCTTCCATCAGCCGCATGGCGGCTTCCGCGGCCTGCCGGGCGGCCTGTTCGCTGTCCGATTCAAAGAGCAGGCGCGCAATCAGCGTATACGGCGGATAAAGCGCGCGGCGGCGGCGGCGCATCTCCTCCTCGAAAAAGGCGCGGTAATCCTGCCGACTTGCGGCTTCCACGGCGTAATTTTCCGGGTCATAGGTCTGCAAAAAAACCTCGCCCGGCGCATCCGCGCGGCCCGCGCGCCCGGCCACCTGCGTGAGCAGCTGGAAGGTGCGCTCCGCCGAACGATAATCCGGCAGTTTGAGCATCGCATCCGCCGCGACGATGCCGACCATCGTCACGTTCGGAAAATCCAGCCCTTTGGCGATCATCTGCGTGCCGATGAGCACGCGCGCTTCACCCCGGCGGAAGCGCTCGATCAACGTCGCGTGCGCGTCCTTGGTTCGGGTCGTGTCATTATCCATGCGCAGGGTCGGCACATCGGGAAAAAGCCGATGCACTTCCTCCTCCACGCGCTGAGTGCCCACGCCGAAATACTTGATATACGGACTGCCGCATTCCGGGCAGACCTTCGGCACGGGCGCTTCCTGCCCGCAGTAGTGGCAGCGAAGCACGTTCTCCGCGCTGTGATACGTCATGGAAACGTCGCACTGGGTGCAGGTGACGACATAGCCGCAGCTTCGGCAGGAAACGAACGTGGAAAAGCCGCGCCTGTTGATGAACAGAATCGCCTGTCTGCCGCTCTTGATGCACCGATCCAGCCCGTTGACCAGCGCGCCGGAGAACACGCTGCGGTTGCCCTTTTTCAGCTCCTCGCGCATATCGACGACATGCACCGCCGGCATCGGCCGGTTGTTGACGCGGCGCGGCATTTCCAGCAGCGTCAAATCGCCGCGCCCGGCCATCGCAAAGGAGCGCATGCTCGGCGTCGCGCTGGCCAGCAGCAGCGCCGCCCCCTCCCTTTGACAGCGCTCATGCGCCAGCTGTCGCGCGTCATAATGCGGGTTGTTATCGGCGATATAGCTCTGCTCGTGCTCCTCGTCGATGATAATCAGGCCGACGTTTTCAAGCGGCGCAAAGATCGCCGACCGCGCGCCGATGACCACGCGCACATCGCCGCGCCGAATGCGCCGCCACTCGTCGTATCGCTCACCCGGCGACAGGCGCGAATGCAGCACCGCCGCGTCCTCGCCGAAGCGGGAGCGGAACCACGAAACCATCTGCGGGGTGAGCGCGATTTCCGGCACGAGCACAATCGCCGTCTTGCCCAGTTGGGCGGCATGGCGGACGGCGCGGATAAACACCTCCGTTTTGCCGCTGCCCGTCACGCCGTAGAGCAAAAACTCGCCTTTTCCCTTCTCCACGGCGGGCAGAAGCTCGGCGAGCACATCCTCCTGCTGGCGGGTGAGCCTGGGATCCTGTCCCGAAAGGCGCTCCATCGCGCCGTAAGGCCTGCGCAGGGTTTCCCGCTTTTCCAGCTTCACAAAGCCCATTTTGCACAGCGCATTCAGCGCGTCGCGGCAATCGCCGACGGCTTCGCGCAGGGCGGCGGTCGTCAGCTCCATCTCCGGCGCATCGGCCAATGTGCGAAGCACCTTCGCCCGCTTGGGCGCGCGACCCTGCGCCGCGATCACCTGACCCAGCACATCCGGCGCAACGGTCAGCACGGCGATCTCCTGCTGCTTTTCATGGATGCGCTGGCCGCGCATCTGCGCGGGAAACATCAGCCGAAGCGCCACCGCCAATGTGCAGAACGACGACCTTTGAATGTCCTTCGCCAAGGACAGCAGCGGCGGCAGCACGGCGGGATAATCCTCCAGCGTGTCGCAGACGTCCTTCACGCGTTCAGGCGGCAGATCGCAGTCCTCCGTCATCTCGACGACCACGCCCTCCAGTTTTCTCGGCCCGAACGGCACATGCACACGCATGCCGGGGCAGATATCCAGCCCCTTCGGCACGCGATAGGTGAACACATGATCCACATCCGTGTGGTTGATATCCACAATCACCTGGCAAAACGGCACGGCGATCTCCCCCTTTCTGTGCCTGACATGATAACACGAACCTATTTTTCTTGCAAGTGTTCTTCCGCTGTGATACGATAAGCGGCAAAGGAAGTGAACACGATGCAGATCAGCCGCCTTTTCCGCCTGCTCTATATCCTGCTTGAGCGGGAGCGCGTACCCGCGCCCGAATTGGCGCAGACGCTCGAGGTTTCCGTTCGGACGATTTACCGCGACGTGCAGACCTTGAGCGAAGCGGGCATCCCCGTCTATGCCGAGCGCGGGCGGGACGGCGGCGTGGCCATTCTGCCGACGTTCCGGCTGAACAAATCGATGGTCAGCGCCGCGGAAAAACAGGATATGCTGGCCGCCCTGCAGGCGTTCTCCTCCACCGGCGCATCCGACCGGGAGACGCTGGGCAAATTAAGCGCGTTTTTCGGCGGCAGGCAGGCGGACTGGGTGCGCATCGATTTTGCGGATTGGAGCGGCACGCGCGACGGCCTGATTCCCGTGTTGAAAGCCGCCATCCTGAATCGACGGATGCTGGCTTTCGATTATTACAACAGCGGCGGCGTCTGCGCGCCGCGCGAGGTCTGCCCCGTCCGCCTGTGGTTCAAGAGCAGCGCGTGGTATCTGCTGGCCTACTGCATGCAAAAGCGCGCCATGCGCACCTTCAAGCTCACGCGCATCAAACGCCTGCGCGCGATAGACGGCGCGTTTCCCGACAAAGCGATGACGTGCGCGGCCATCGAGCCGCCGAACATTGAGCCGGATACGCCGCCCATCCGGTTCACGCTGCGCATTGACGCAGGCCTGGCGTTCCGCGTCTACGACGACTTTGAGGAAGAACAGATTGCGCAGACCGCAGAGGGCGATTTTCTCGTGCGCGCCGCGTTCATGCCCGGCGAATGGCTGATTTCCTTCATCTTGAGCTATGGCGCGCATGCAAGGGTGATCGAGCCGAAAGCGCTCGCGGACGCGGTTTCCTGCGAGCTTGAAAAAATGTCGGCACAGTATAAAACCTGACAGCCTGTTGTCAGCTTTTCCGTGCGATAATCCCTCCATCAATCAAAAGGAGGATGTTTCTCATGGAAAAGAACATCGATTTCGCGAACACCCCCATCTGTCAGAGCTGCGGCATGCCGATGACTGCGCCGGAGCAATTCGGCAAAAATGCCGACGGCACGACAAACGCCGATTACTGCGTCTACTGCTGCCCCAGCGGCGAGGAAAACATGCGCGGCACGCTGGACGAAATGATCGATTTCTGCGCGCCGCTGGAAGTCAAACTTGGTCTATTTCCCGACGAAAAGGCCGCCAGAGACGCGCTTTCGCACTATCTGCCAACGCTCAAGCGTTGGCGCGCATGAGCCTATCCGCCGCAAATCCGCGCGCGGCCTTGACCGCCGTGGGCATGGGCAGGGCGGCCAGCTCGTCGGCGTTCACCCAGCGGCCATCCGGCACATCGGCCAACTCATCCGCCTCAAAGGCGTGAATCTCCATCTCCCAGATCAGATGGGTGAAGACATGCTTCGCGTGGCCAAGCCGCGCATCATAGGCAGCGGACACGCCCAGCTGCTCAAGCGCCGCGCACATCTGCGAGGGCGTGAGCTCCCCCACCGCATCGGGGAAGACGGACAAGCCGCCGAGCAGGCGCTCTTTCCGCAGAACGGTCAGCACCCGGTTTTGGCAGAACACCAGCATCACGCAGTGCGTTTCGACGCGCTGCGCTTTTTTCTTGGGCTTGACGGGCAGATTCGCCGCAATCCCCTGCGCATGGCCCTTGCAGCTTTCCCGCACCGGGCAGAGCAAACAAGCGGGGCTTTTCGGCGTACACATCGTCGCGCCCATCTCCATCATGGCGTTGGCGAACGCGCCGGGGCGATCCGTCGGCACGAGTTCCTGCGTCAAGTCATGGATCATGCGGCGGCTTTTCGGGCTGCCCATCTCGTCTTTTATGGCGAAATAGCGGCAGATCACACGCTCCACATTGCCGTCCACCGCCGCGGCGGGAATGCCGAACGCGATGGAGGCAATCGCGCCGCTGGTGTAATCCCCGATGCCGGGCAGGGCGCGCAGCTTTTCCAAATCGGCGGGCAGTTCGCCGCCATACTGCGAAACGATCGCGTTCGCCGCCTTTTGCAGCGAACGCGCGCGGCTGTAATAGCCCAGCCCCTCCCACGCCTTAAGCAGCTCCTCCTCCGGCGCGCCAGAAAGCGCGTACACGTCGGGGTAACGCGCCAGAAAACGTTCATAATAAGAAACGACCGTCTCCGCGCGCGTCTGCTGGAGCATGATCTCGGAAATCCAGATTCGATAAGCGTCCTTCGTGCGCCGCCACGGCAAGTCGCGGTGGCCCGCGTCATACCACGAAAGGACTGACCGCGTAAAGTTTTGATCCATATTTGGCCCTCCAATGGCGCTTATTCTACCATAAAAGACGGGTTTCGGCCACCGAATCAGGCGATTTATTTGAAAAGCGGAGAAATTTCGAGTTTCGAATTATTTGAGTGCGATATTTTTGAAAAATCGCTTTAAATCGGTTCAAACCACAAAATCCAGTTATCATCCCATGTTGCCGAATTGGCTTGACTCGCGTATATTATATCTTGCTTTAGCACTCATTCATAAAGAGTGCTAACAAAGTCGAAAGGCAATCTAAGGAGGTCTATCAAAATGAGCTTGAAACCCCTTTTTGACCGCGTTGTTCTCAAGGACGCGGAAATTGAAGAAACCACCAAGAGCGGCATTATCCTCACGTCCGCCGCGCAGGAGAAGCCGCAGTACGCCTACATCGTGGCCGTCGGCCCGGGCGGCGTTGTGGATGGCAAGGAAGTCACCATGCAGGTGAAGGAAGGCCAGAAGGTCGTCTATTCCAAGTACGCCGGCACGGAAATCAAGATTGACGGCGAGGAATACAAGATCGTCCGCCAGAACGACATTCTCGCGATCGTTGAAGGCTAAGCCTTCACTTACTTCCGCCGCTTGATTGCGCAAGGCCGAATGCTCGGCGCACGTGAGCGAAGCGTGCGGACATTCAAAAAGAACCTGAATTTGTAGGAGGTCATGATTATGGCTAAGCAGATTATTTTCGGCGAGGAAGCCCGCCGTTCCCTGGAAAAGGGCATCAACGCTCTGGCGGATACCGTCAAGATCACCCTCGGCCCGAAGGGCCGCAACGTGGTGCTCGATAAGAAGTACGGCGCGCCGCTCATCACCAACGACGGTGTGACCATCGCCAAGGAAATCGAGCTGGAGAACCCGTTTGAGAACATGGGCGCTCAGCTGGTGAAGGAAGTCGCCACCAAGACCAACGACGTCGCGGGCGACGGCACCACCACCGCCACTCTGCTGGCGCAGGCGATCATCCGCGAGGGCCTGAAGAATCTGGCCGCGGGCGCGAACCCGATGGTGCTGCGCAGCGGCATCGAGGCCGCGACGAGCGCGGCTGTCGAGAGCCTGAAGACCCTGAGCGTGCCGGTCAGCGGCAAGCAGTCCATCGAGAACGTCGCTGCGAACTCCGCCGCCGATCCGACCATCGGCAAGCTGATTTCCGAAGCGATGGAGAAGGTCGGCAAGGACGGCGTCATCACCGTTGAGGAAAGCAAGACCCTGCAGACCAACCTCTCTCTGGTGGAAGGCATGCAGTTCGACCGCGGCTACGTTTCCGCTTACATGGCGACCGACACCGACAAGATGGAGGCCGTTCTGGATAACCCGTACATCCTCATCACCGACAAGAAGATCAGCAACATTCAGGAGATTCTGCCGCTGCTGGAGCAGGTTGTGCAGGCCGGCCGCAAGATGCT
Organism: uncultured Clostridia bacterium; assembly: GCA_934636105.1. Taxonomy (GTDB): domain Bacteria; phylum Bacillota; class Clostridia; order Christensenellales; family Aristaeellaceae; genus Ventricola. The sequence continues at coordinate 18,496 of CAKTZR010000016.1, read as the reverse complement.
GATTATCGCCGAGGATATCGAAGGCGAAGCGATGGCGACGCTGGTCGTCAACAAGCTGCGCGGCACGTTCACCTGCGTGGCCGTCAAGGCCCCGGGCTTCGGCGACCGCCGCAAGGCCATGCTGCAGGATATCGCTATCCTGACCGGCGGCCAGGTCATCTCCGAGGAGCTGGGCTACGAGCTCAAGAGCGCGACGGTTGACATGCTCGGCTCTGCGCGTCAGGTCAAGGTAGACAAGGACAACACCACCATCGTCGAGGGCGCGGGCAACCCGCAGGAGATCGCGGCGCGCGTGGCCTCCATCCGTACCCAGATCGGCGAGACCACGTCCGATTACGACCGTGAGAAGCTGCAGGAGCGTCTGGCCAAGCTGGCCGGCGGCGTTGCGGTGATTCAGGTCGGCGCGGCTACCGAAATCGAAATGAAGGAGCGCAAGATGCGCATCGAGGATGCGCTCTCCGCGACTCGCGCCGCCGTTGAGGAAGGCATTGTTCCGGGCGGCGGAACGGCGCTGCTGAGCGTGCTGCCGGACGTGCAGGCCATCCTGCCGAAGTACACCGGCGACGCGAAGACCGGCGTGCAGATCGTTCTGCGCGCGCTGGAGGAGCCGGTTCGCCAGATCGCGGCCAACGCGGGCGTGGAAGGCTCTGTCATCGTCGAAAAGATCAAGCGCACCAAGAAGCCGGGCTACGGCTATGACGCGCTGAACGACAAGTATGTGGATATGGTCGAAGCGGGCATCATCGACCCGACCAAGGTCACCCGCAGCGCGCTGCAGAACGCGGCTTCCGTCGCAGCCACCGTGCTGACCACCGAATCCCTCGTGGCGGATATTCCGGAGAAGAATCCGGCTCCCGCCCCGGCGGCTGACCCGGGCATGGGCGGCATGTACTAAGCCTGAAAGCTGGAACAGCATAAAATGAGGAGCGGCTCTCGCAGGAGAGCCGCTCCTTTTTCATGCCGCCAGCGGCAGAAAGGCCGTATTTTGCGATGTACGCCGCGTAAACGGCCACGTCCACTTCTTCCGCTTTTCGGTCTTGAACGTGACTTTTTCCCCGTTGGAGCGGCAGGTGATTGTCCCCCGTTCATCCGTTCGGTAGACCGTCGCGCCGACATCCGCAAGGCGCGAAAGCACCTCCGCGTGAGGGTGACCATAGCTGTTGTCCCTGCCGCAGCTGATGACCGCGTAAGTCGGCATCACCTTCCGCAAAAAGACGTAGGTGCTGGACGTATTGCTGCCATGGTGGCCGACCTTGAGTACGGTTGCCGACAGCTTTTCGTCGCTGTCGGCCATGTCATATTCGGACGGCCTTTCCGCATCGCCGGTGAACAGGAACGTCGTCTGGCCATAGGTGATCTTGACGACGAGCGAAATATCGTTCACATTGTCGTAAATGCCCAGCGGCGCGAGGAACTCGACCTTCGCACTGCCCAGCGAGAAGCGCTGACCCGCCTGCGGCACAGTGATTTTGAGCTTTTTCGCATCCGCCGCGCGCTTCATGGCTTCAAACGGCTTGGCTTCAAATTCATCCACGGGCGAATACAGCTTTTTGACCTTGAACGCGCCGATGACGTCCGGCAGGCCGCCGATATGATCCGCGTGCGGGTGCGTGCCAATCATCACATCCACCGTCGAAACATGCAGCGTGTTTTGCAGAATATCCACCATCTTCACGCCGCTTTCCGGCGGGCCGCCGTCGATGACAAGCGTCTTGCCGTCGCAGACGACAACCGCGCCATCCCCCTGACCGACATCCACAAAATACACGGCCAATCCGCCCTGCGATGCATCCCAAATCCGGTACGCCGCATAGCCTGCCGCCGCGAGGACGGCCAGCGTCAGCAGAATCACAAGCACAACGCGTAGGCGGCTGTGCTTTTTTTGTCGCTTGACCTTCATCTTTCTGTATTTCCTCTCTCTGATGCTGCTTTCAGCATATCACCGAACGGATGATTTTGCAAGGTTTCGAAAATTTGTGACGAAATTGTGACATTGCGATGGTATTTTCAGGAATTTCGTAACATTCATCTTGCTTCTCCCGCAAAACTCGGATAGAATAAAGTGATTTCCGGCAGTCTGCCGCCGCTTATCCTGCCTGTATTTCGACAGTTTAAAAAATTTTTTGAAAAAATTTGAAAAAGAGTGAAATTTTCGACGGGTTTTTACGTCTATACAAGTAGAGAGACATTCAAGGGGATTGGATGGAGTCTTTCCGCTACACAAGAAAGGAGGTCGTCGGTATGCGAAAATGCTTTGCGCTCATTCTTTTTCTGCTGCTCGCCCTGCCTGCGCTTGCGCTGGGGCAGACGCGCGCGCTGCTGGTCGCCTGCCACGACTTTCTTTCCCTGCCGGGCCTGGGCAATTCCGTCTCCGGCAATCTGCACATCGTCGGTTCTGCGCTCGTCGGCGCGGGGCTGAACGTCGGCAGCCTGTCCATCGAAGACGGCACCATCGGCACCATCGAACACCTTCGGGACGCGGTAAACGACGCATTTGACGGTGCAGACGAAACCGACCTTTCCATCCTCTACCTGTGTACGCACGGCGTGCTTTCCTCCGCGGACGACGGGCAGGTTTATCTGATGCTGGGCGACGGCGAAAGCGAGGCCCCGCTGGGTGCGGCGGATTTGCAGCGGATTCTTTCCTCTATTCAGGGTGAAAAGCTGCTGATTGTGGACGCGTGCCACTCCGGCGCGCTGATCGGCCGCGGCATATCCGGGCAGAGCCTTCTGCCGGGCAGCCGCGCGCAGTCGCCGATTTCGATGGAAACGCCGTTCCTCTCGGATTCGAGCATCCACGTGCTGACCTCCGCGAGCGGGTTTGAATCCAGCTGGTATTACGACAGCGACGGGTTGACCACGGGCGCGGTTTCCTACTTTGCCAGCGCGCTTTCCAGCGGGCTGGGACTGTACGGCAAGCCGGAAGCGGATATCAACAACAACGGCAAAGTCACGCTCGAAGAACTGCGGCGCTATTTGAGTGCGGCGGTGCCCTCCTCCTCTGTGCAGCTGCTCTCCGCGCAGGCCAACACGCTGACGCTCCCGGTGGCGACGGGCGCATCGCTCTCCCGTGCGCTCTCCGGGTTCAGCTATGGCGACAGCCTGCTGGAGGACGACGACCCGACGCTTGAATTTTCCTATACCGTGACGGCGGAAACCGCCGTGCAGTACCGCGTGGTGCGGCAGGTCGGCGGCAGCTGGGATTGGCAGAACGCAACCACGTTTCTGGATGAGGGCGACGACGGCGACGGCCTGCTCGCCCCCGGCCGCAAGACGCGCGAACTGATGCTCGACGGCATTCTGGACGGCGAAAGCGGCTACCTGATGCTGCAAGTCTTCGCTGTGACGGGCGACGAGGTGATCCTCTGCTCCGAGCGGCTGCTGGCCGTGCGCCCCGCTTTCGTTGAGCCGACCGTGACGCTCAGCAGCGAAAACCCGACGCTGGACACGGCAAGCCTGCGCGAGCTGGCGCTTGAGGCGCGCATCAACGTTCCGGCAGAAATCACCGTCACCCTTTACGACGCGGAGGGGCAGCCCGTGCGCCGTCTGGCCAGCGCCCAGCTGACGCGCCCCGCGCCCGGCGACGTGACCCTGCTCTATTGGGACGGACGCGACGACGCGGGCCGTCTCGTTCCCGCAGGCGCATACACCGCCGCGCTGGAAACCATCATCAGCGGCAATCGTCAAAAAGCGACCGTCGATCTCACGGTGCAGTAAGCCGCCGCCTGAACGGGAGCACGCGGCACATCGGCAGGCCGAGTCGGCCAAGCGCCGCTTCCATCTCCTTTGCGGCGGCTTCCCGTCCCGCATTCGCGCCGACAAGCAGGCGATCGAGAGAAAGCGCGCCGAAGGAATCCGGCAGAGGGATGCGGAAAACGCCGACATTCTCCCCCAGTTCCCGCGCGCACGGCACAAAGAAGCCGCTCGTCTGTTCCAACGCGTCCGGCTCATGATGAATCGCGCTTTGCGGCGCGACGACCAGCACGCGCTGCGCGCCCATCGCCTGCAGCATGCGGCAGGCCGTCGGCACGTCATCCAGCGGCAGAAGCGGCGAACCCATCCACTCTTTTGCGGAGAGAAACGGCGGTCTGGCCAGCACGGCGCGGGCGGCAAAGCCCGCCGAAGCTTGCAGCGTCACCATCGCGCCCTCCTGCGTCACGCTCTGCGTGCAAAAGGCGACGACATGCCCGCTTCTCGCCGCGCGGCAGAGAAAAACACCCTGCCTGTCGCAAAGCCCCAACGCGCGCTCTCCTGTCTGCGCCGAGAGCAGCTTTTCAAGCCGCCTGCCCTGACAGAGCGCGCTTTTTTGCATGCGCAGCAGCGCCGAAAAGGACGCGTCCCGGGTGAGCAGGCGCTTGCCCATGCGCGCAGCCTGAACCGCCGCGCCGCGGAGCCTGTCCGTATCATACCCCACCAGATAGAGCGCCGCAGGCCACGCCGCCGCCTGCATGCCGCAGACGGCATACGGCGCGACGCCCGCATCCAGCAGCCATGTCAGTGCGCCCGCGCTCGCCGCCGCGCTCGCGCCAATCCCCGTAAGCACCACGCCAAGCCGCATGTTTTCGCCCCTCTCCCCTTCATTCACAGGGATAATCTATGCGCGCTTCGAGCGGCAAAGTCAGAAAATTGTGCGCACGAACGCAAGAACCGCTTAGAAAGTTTTTCTTGGTCTTCCGTTTCCGCGCGATTTATGTTATACTGAACAAGGCAATTTTGTCGAATCTTGAAAGGAAGTCAATCATGCGTTCCAACCGGATGAAAAATACCAGTCCGCCGCGCAGAAAGCGCAGCGCCATCAAACGCGTCAAGCCCCAGCGCGGCACGCTGCCGCTGCTGATCGCGTTGAGCGTGTTCGTCGTGCTGATGATTCTTTTCGCGCCGAAAATTGCGCAGACCCCCGCCGCCAACGTCTCCGGCACGGAGGTGGACGAAGCCGCCGTTTCCAGCGGCGACACGAATCTGCGCATCACGGAAGCGATGTCCTCCAACCGAAGCGCGTTCCCGGACGAAACCGGCGCGTTCCCGGATTGGGTGGAAATCACCAACACGGGCGACAGCCCCATCAATATCAAGGGCTACGGCCTTTCCGACCGCGCGGACAAAATCACTTTCGTCTTTCCGGATATGACGCTCTCCGCGGGCGAACACGTCATCGTTTTCGCATCGGACAGCACGCAGAACGAAGCCGGAAAGACGCTGCACGCCAAGTTCAAGCTCTCCTCCGCGGGCGACAAGCTCTTTCTCTTTGGCAGCGACGGCATCGCTTTCCAGGAGCTGGATATCCCCGCGATGGATTACAACATGAGCTACACGTGGATCAGCGGCAATGATTACATCATCACCGACCAATACACGCCGGGATACGACAACACGCAGGAGGGCTACGCAGCCTTCCGCGCGAGCACGGTGCTGCAAAGCGGCGCGCTGGTCATCAACGAAATCTGCGCGTCCTCCATCACCACGCTCAAGGACGAGGACGGCGATTATCCCGACTGGATCGAGATTCACAACACGACCAATCAGGCCATCGATCTTTCCAATTACGCCTTGAGCGACAGCACGGATAAGCTCGTCAAATGGCGTTTCCCGCAGGGCAGCGTCATCGAAGCGAACGGGTATTTCGTCGTCTTCGCTTCCAAGAAGGATCGCGCCGCGGCGGAAGGAAGCTGGCCGCACGCCAACTTCAAGCTGCGTTCCAACGGCGAAACCGTCATCCTCTCGGATATTCAGGGTCGAATGATCGACATGGTCACCTACGACCTGCTTGCCGCGGATACCTCCTGGGGCCGCGACGAGGAGGGCGACGGCAGTTTCAAGGTCTTCACCAATCCCACGCCGGGTCTGGCCAACACGCGCGAAAGCGTGACGGCGATGGATACGGCGCTGTGCCTGGCCAACACCTCCGGGCTGTATATCACCGAGGTCATGACCGGCAACAAAAGCACGCACGGGCCCAACGTCAATTACTACTACGACTACATCGAAATTTACAACATGAGCGGGCAGGCCGTAAACCTCAAGGGTTACGGCCTGTCCGATAACATTAAGAAACCGCGCAAATGGCAGTTTCCTGACATCACCATCGAAAACAACAGCTATCTGGTCATCTACTGCGACAAGACGCAGACGACCAAGGACGGCGTTTATTATTTCACCAATTTCAACCTGAAAAAGTCGGGCGAAACCGTCTGCCTGTCCACCCCCGGCGGGCAGATTCTGGACAAGGTGGTCGTTCCCCAGCTCTACGACGACACCTCCTACGGGCGCACGCTCGGGCAGGCCGGCCTTTTCTATTATTCCACCCCCACGCCGGGTGCAGCGAACGGGCAGGGCTTCATCGGATACGCCGAAGCGCCGACGTTCAATGTGGCGGGCGGCCTGTATGAGCGGCCGCTGAGAGGCGAAAACGCGGTGACGATCAACGTTCCGGCAAACAGCACCGTGCGCTATACGCTCGACAGCACCGACCCGAACGAATCCTCCCCCGTCTACACCGGGCCGATCGAGGTTGAAAACAACACGGTCATCCGCGCGCGCGCCTACCGCGACGGCGTGGAGGCCTCGCAGATCATCTCCGAAACGTATTTGATTTCTGTCTATCACACGATGCCGGTCATCTGCCTGACGACCGACCCGGATAACCTGACCAACGAGGAATACGGCGCGTTCGCCTACGGCCCGAACGTGGATACCTCGCAGCCGACGCCGTGGATCAAGATTGCAACCTACGGCCAGAAGAACTGGTTCAACGGCTGGGTGGAATACACCGATGAAAACGGTCAGCTGCAATTCTCGCAGGGCATCCGCTTCCGCGTGATGGGTCAATACTCGCTGGATATGCCGCAAAAGAGCCTGTACATCAAGGCGGACGGCCAATTCGGCAAGAGCGAATTTGACTACGCGTTGTTTGAAGATCGCCCATTCACGACCTACAAGAGTTTCGTTCTGCGCAACGGCGGACAGGACGGCCTGTACACCCGTGTGCTCGACGGTCTGGAAGCCCGGCTGATCGATCAGGCCGGAAGCTCGCTGGCTACGCAGGCCTGGAAACCCGTCATCGTCTACATCAACGGCCAATACTGGGGCCATTACAACATGCGCGAACGCGCAGGCGTGGACATGGTCGCCCAGCACGAGGGATGGGACAATGCAGACGACATCGACCTGCTGCAATCCGACGGTCTTTCCTCCTCGCAGATTAAGCAGGGATCGAATGCGGATTACAAGGCGCTTTACAACAAGGTCAAGGACGCCGATTTGAACAGCGATCCCGAGCTGTTGGCCGAAGTTGAAGCGAATTTCGACATCGACAACATGTTCGATTACTACATCTTCGAATCGTTCTACGGCAACACCGATCCGGGCAACATTCGCTTCTACCGCAACACGAAATCCGGCGACGGCAAGTGGCGCTATCTGGTGTTCGATATGGACTGGGGTCTGTTCAACGCCACCTACAAGAGCAAGGGCGTGGAATATGCCACCGGATGCGTCACCTATTACATGAACGAGAACGGTGCGGGCAGCCAGAAGATCAAATCCAACCTGTTCGTGCGCAAGCTGGTGCAGGTGCCGCAGTATCGCGAAAAGTTCCTCCGCCGTTATGCCGAGCTGTTCAACAGCGTGCTGACGACGGAAAACATGGTCTCGCTGTTCTATCAGATGACGGCGCAGATCAAGCCGGAAATGCAGATGCACCACGAGCGCTGGGCGGCGGAAATGCCCGCGCAGGTCAGCTTCGACGTGCCGAAGAACGCGACGGGCGCTTACAACTACTGGATCACCCGCTGCGAACGCGCCGTGCGCGTCATGAACCGCAGGCCGCACTTCGTCTGGCTGGATATTCAATCCTACTTCGGCCTGAGCGACGCGGAAATGGAATCCTATTTCGGCCCGTGTCCGGAAATCGCGGCGGAGTATCAGTAAAACTCCTTCAGTCAGCTTCGCTGACAGCTCCCTCAAAGAGGGAGCCTTATGATATGAGTTTTCAAGTGCTTTTTAAGTTGTTTTTCTGCCAAAGCTTCTGACTGCAAATATTCCATTCAATCCTTTATCCTTGCTTCTTAAAACCAAAAGGCTCCCTCTTAGAGGGAGCTGGCACAACGAAGTTGTGACTGAGGGAGTATTATATTTAGGAGGAAACAATCCCATGAAGAACATCATCAACGACGTAAGCGTAACCGAATGGTTCGCACAACAGATGGCCAGCCTCACACCGATGAAAATGGTGCTGGCGCTGCTGATGGGCTTTATCGTCGGTCTCATCATCGCACTGGTCTATCGCAAGGCGTTCCGCGGCGTGCTCTTTTCCCCGTCGTTCGCCAACACGCTGATTATGCTGTGCATGATTACGACCCCGGTCGTCATGTGCATCAAATCGAACATCGCGCTGTCGATGGGCATGGTCGGCGCGCTCTCCATCGTGCGTTTCCGCACGGCCATCAAGGACCCGCTGGACACGGCTTACATGTTCTGGAGCCTGACGATGGGCATTCTGCTCGGCGCGGAGCTGTACACCATCGCGCTGGTCGTCGTCGCGGGCATTTCCATCGCGATGCTGGCGCTGGCGTTCTTTCGCCTGCGCACGCCGAACACCTTCCTGCTCGTCACCCACTACGATCAGGACGCTGAGCCGGAGGTCATGGACTTCATCCGCCGTATCAAGGTGCAGCGTCTGCGCAGCAAGACCGTCACCCCCGGCGGCGTGGAGCTGACCGTCGAGGTACAGCTGCGTGAGCGTTTTGACATCGTGAACAAGCTGATGGATACCGAGGGCGTACATAACGCGACGCTGATTGCCTGCCAGTCCGAAGCGGGCAACTAAGGAGAAGATATGATCATTCGCAACATTCCGCTGCGGCATGAGCTGAAATATCTGATTACCCCGGCGGAGCTGACCGTTCTGCGCAACGCGCTCGCGCCGATGATGCAGCTGGATCAGGGCCACGAATATCTGATCCGTTCGCTGTATTTCGACACGATCAACGACGACGCGCTGGAAGAAAAGATTGCGGGCGTCGGCAACCGCAAAAAATACCGCATCCGCATCTACAACTTCAACGACCGCGTCATCAAACTGGAATGCAAGAGCAAGTACGGCGATTTGATTTCCAAGCAATCCGTCTCCATCCCCCGCGAATTGGCCGACCAGCTGATTGCGGGCGACCCGGAGGGCTTGCAGCGCATGCGCCATCCCCTGCTGCACGACGTATACCGCGAGATGAAAACGCGGCTGCTGCGCCCGGCGGTGATTGTGGATTACGTGCGCGAAGCCTATATCCACCCCGCCGAGGAAGTGCGCATCACGTTTGACAAGCAGATTCGCACAGGCCTGTATCAGACGAACATGTTTGATCCGTCCATCCCGACCTATCCGGTGTTTGACGACCCGGTTGAAGTGCTGGAGGTCAAATACGACGAGTTTCTGCCGACGTACATGCAGGCGGTGCTCAGCGGCGTGACCGCCCAGCGCAGCGCCGTGAGCAAGTATACGTGGTGCAGGCGGTACGAAAATAAGGAGTTTTAACCCTTGCAAAGCGGGGTCGTTTCTCTCCTGCCGCAAGCGAAAAGAAAACCAGATAGCAAAACCTCCTGTCGCAGCTTTTCTCCATGCTGCAACAGGAGGTTTCTGACTTTATTGTCGGACTTTCAGGAAACGTTCTCTTTCCCGTCTTAGATTTTCTGGCTTTCCTGCTGCTGAGCCACGTCAAAGGTGACGCTCGCCGCCAGCGGGGAAACCTTGCCGGAAGCCGTGCGCGCACGCACGCTCAACTGATAGCTGCCCTCCATTCGCGGCATGAAACCGAAGTGCCAGTACACCCACTTGTCGGCCGTCGCGTTCTTCGTCTCGTAAGCCGTCCACGTTTCGCCGCCATCCAGCGAGAACTCGACCGCATGGACGGGCCGCAGACCGCCGTAAACGCATATCTTGACAACTCCAGCAGCCGCGGCAGGGTTTTGTTCGCCGCCGTGCTTCCGGTGATAAACACCGCATCCATCTCCGGGAGCAGGTATTCGCAGGCCGCGTCGGGATAATCCTTCGCGCCCGGCTGACGCTCGATCACATATAAATCGCAGATCGGTTCGAGCCGCTTTTCCAGATAGGCGAACCGCCCGATAACGCCGACCCGCTTTCCCTCCGCGCGGCTTCTGTATCGCAAAAACGCGTCCGCATTTTCCCGAACGGGCAGCCACGCCGCGCGGTTGTGCCACGCGTTAATCGCCGCCACGCCGACGCTCGCTTCCTCCAGCTCCCAGCTTTTGCTGAAAGCCGCCGCTTCGCGAAGCGGCATGCCGATATAATCCACCTCGCCGTCCAGCCGCAGATATTCGTCCTCATCCGAAAGCGCCTGAACCTCCGCCTTTTTCAGCCAGCCGACAAAGCGATCCACCGCCATCAGCATGGGGTTGAGCGTGCCGCCCTGTCCGGAAAGGATCATCGGCGTAACCGCTTCATCCAGCAGAATGCTGTCCGCCTCATCCACCAGCATGAACGAGGGCGCGCGCTGCACCTGCGCGCCAGATAGGGGTTGACGGTCGCGATATGCGCTCCGCCGCCCGCCAAAGCATACAAACATGAGGGAAACACCGCCGTGACGGTCTTCCTCTCGCCGGTGTTCATCTGCGCGACGCATCCGCGCGCCATCGCCAGCGCATCGTCGCTTTCCGTTTTCAGCGCCGCCGCGCATTTTCGGATGCGGTTTATTTCAATGCGATCCGCCCATGAAATCATTGATGATCTTTCTTTCGCTTCGGGTTGGCCGGAAACCACCCTTTTTTCACGCGTTCTTCCTGTTCAAACAGCTCCAGAATGCTCCACAGGCAGCTCATGCCCGCCACCGCCAAAATGGACGAAAGCGGCAGGGCCTTTACAAACGCGGATGCAACCAGCAGCAGACAGCCAACCACCGCAAACACCGGCCAGCATGCCTTGGAAAAATGATCTTCCGCTTTCACCACAATCGGATGAAACAGACCGATCGACAGAAACGAAACCACGCCGATCAAGATGCCCATAAACTGCATAAAATTCCCCTTTATCGCTTCTTTCGCCTTTTGAAGTCGATATTCCGCGCACGCGGCTGACTGGCTGCAATTTCACATGAAAAAAGACCCGAAGCGCGCTGCTTCGAGCCTTTTTCAACTTATTCTTCTTTTAAACGTAGAACAGCAGGTCCGCATACGTCGGCATCGGCCAATAGCTCTTGCCGACCTTGCCCTCCAGCTCATCGGCAACCTTGCGCGCGGCTTCCATCGCCGGGATAACGGTCTCGTGCTCATACATCGCGCGGTCGTTCAGCTCCTCCGGCTCGGCGGCTACGGCGGCCTTCAGCTTCTCCTCCAGCGCGATCAGTTCGGCGGTCTTCTCCGTCAATTCGCGCACGGCGGCCGCTTCGGCAGGCGCATCCACGCCGATGCTCTTTTTCACTGCTACGCCCTCGGCCAGCATCTTGGAATACGCCGCGCAGGCCGGAACGATCATCTTGCCGAGCATATCCAGCGAGGTCAGCGCTTCGATATGAATGATCTTGGCGTATTCCTCCATGTTGATATCCTGACGGGACTTGACCTCCGTCTCGGTGTAAATGCCGTGGCGGGCAAACAGCTCGATGTTTTTCTTGTCCGTGTAATGGATGAGCGCTTCCGGCGTGGAGCGCAGGTTGAGCAGGCCGCGCTTTTCGGCTTCAATCGGCCACTCCGCACTGTAACCGTTGCCGTTGAACAAAATACGCTTGTGGGCGGCCAGCTCGCGGCGGATCAACTTGGAGAGCGCCGCTTCAAAGTCGTCGGCCTTCTCCAGCTCGTCCGCAAAGGCCATCAGTTCATCCGCAACGGCGGTGTTGAGCATGATGTTTGTGCAGGCGATGTTGAAGGAAGAACCCGGCATGCGGAATTCAAATTTGTTGCCCGTGAAAGCAAACGGAGACGTGCGGTTGCGGTCGGAGTTATCCTGCGGAATATGCGGCAGGCTGGTCACGCCGATATCCATGCTCTTGCGGCCGGCTGCCTTGTAATCCGTGCCATCTACCAAGGAATGGATGACCGCGGCCAACTCGTCGCCGACATACATGGAGACGATGGCGGGCGGCGCCTCGTTCGCGCCCAGACGGTGATCGTTGCCCGCGCTGGCCACGCTGATGCGCAGCAAATCCTGATACTCGTCCACGGCCTTGATGACCGCCGTCAGGAACAGCAGGAACTGCGCGTTTTCCATCGGCGTGGAGCCGGGATCGAGCAGGTTCTCGCCCTTGTCGGTGGAAATCGACCAGTTGTTGTGCTTGCCAGAACCATTCACGCCGTCAAACGGCTTCTCATGCAGCAGGCAGACCAGCCCATGACGCTCGGCAACCTTCTTCATGATCTCCATGGTCAGCTGATTGTGGTCGGTCGCGATGTTCGCGGTGGCGAAAATCGGCGCCATTTCATGCTGGCAGGGCGCAACCTCGTTGTGTTCGGTCTTGGCGTTGATGCCCAGCTTCCAAAGCTCCTCATCGAGATCGGCCATGAACGCCTTGACGCGCGGGCGGATCGAACCGAAGTAGTGATCCTCCATCTCCTGCCCCTTCGGGCTCATCGCGCCGAACAGCGTGCGTCCGGTCAGAATCAGGTCGGGGCGCTTCTTGTAATCCTCTTTATCGATCAGGAAATACTCCTGCTCCGGGCCGACGGTCGTCGTCACGCGGGAAACCGTCTTGCCAAAGAGCTTGAGCACGCGGCAGGCTTCCTTGCTGATGGCTTCCATCGAGCGCAGCAGCGGCGTTTTCTTATCCAGAATCTCGCCTGTGTAGGAGCAGAACGCCGTCGGGATGCACAGCGTATCATCCTTGATGAACGCGTAGCTGGTCGGATCCCACGCGGTATAACCGCGCGCCTCGAACGTCGCGCGCAGGCCGCCGGAGGGGAAGGACGACGCATCCGGCTCACCTTTAATCAGCTCCTTGCCGGAAAACTCCATAATCACCGTGCCATCCGGGCAGGGCGAGATGAACGAATCATGTTTCTCGGCGGTGATGCCGGTCATCGGCTGGAACCAGTGGGTGAAATGGGTCGCACCTTTTTCGATAGCCCAATCCTTCATTGCATTGGCCACAACGCCCGCCACCTGCGGATCGAGCGCCGTTCCCTGGCGCACCGTCTGCTTCAGCGCTTTATAAACATCCTTGGGCAGTCTTTCCTTCATGACGGCCTCGTTGAAGACCATGCTGCCAAACAGCTCGGGAACTTTCTTCATTCTAATCTCTCCCATCTGCGTCGCGTGCGCGGCGTTGCTCTGGCAATCGGCTTTTGTGTTCGCCGCTTGCAATTAACGTGCGTCAGTATAGCGCGTTTTTTGCCTTCCGTCAATATTTTTGACGCGCATTTCTTCACTTCCTGCAATTCTTTTGAATTACATCGTTTATTCTGATGATAATTAAACCATTTTGTATTTGAACTTCATTTTTTATCAACTCCTTCCGTCACGACTTTGTCGGATAACTCCTTCAGTCGCGCTGACGCGCGCCAGCTCCCTCAAAGAGGGAGCCTTTGGTATACGATGCCACTCAAATGAAAAGAATCTTCTTACAGAAACGGCACATTCTATTTTCACAGCTACTCATACACAATGCCTCCCTCTTTGAGGGACGTTTGAAATCGTCGCCGCCTGCGGCGGAATCAGACGATGGAAAACGCCGAAGGTTGGCACGGCGTAGCCGTGACGGAAGGAGTAAAAAAAGCTCTTGACAGATACCCCCAAGGGGTATATAATACCGTCGCAAGCGAGGTGAAAAGCATGAGTGATGAAGAAAAGACCTGCTGCTGTCATTGCCGAACCAAGCATCGGGATGACAAGGAGGAGCGCGACCTGCTCAATCGGCTCAGCCGAATCGAAGGGCAGATTCGCGGCATCCGCGGCATGGTCGAAAAAGACGCCTACTGTCCCGATATTCTGACGCAGGTTGCGGCGGCAAGCGCGGCGCTGAACAGTTTCTCGAAGGTGCTGCTGGCGAACCACATCAAAACCTGTGTCGCGCAGGATATCCGCGACGGCAAAGACGAAACCATCGACGAGCTTTTGACCACGCTTCAAAAGCTGATGCGGTAAGTACGAGGGAAACGATGGGGCGTTGCCCCAAACCCCAGCAGGGAACTGAGTTCCCTGCGCCTTCCACATTGCTTCGCGGCATGCCGCGAAGCAATGTGGAAGGCGAGAAGTCCAGGAACTGAACGAATGCCCACTGTGTGGGAAACAGTGAGTGAAGTTCCAGGTTTCTGGCAGGGTTTGGGACAGAGTCCCAATCGTCTCTCCCCCCATGAAAGGAGTCATCTATGGAACAATATACCGTAACGGGCATGAGCTGCGCGGCTTGCAGCGCCCGCGTGGAAAAAGCCGTTTCCGCCGTGCCGGGCGTGACAAGCTGCTCGGTCAGCCTGCTGACCAACTCCATGGGTGTGGAAGGCACCGCCACGCCGGACGCGGTCATCTCCGCCGTTCAGGCTGCAGGCTATGGCGCGTCGCTCAAGGGCGCGGCCCAGTCCGCCCCCAGCATCGCCGAGCAGGAGGACGCACTGGCCGATCATGAAACCCCGGTGCTCAAGCGCCGCCTGATCGCGTCGCTGGGCTTCCTCATCGTGCTGATGTATTTCTCGATGGGCCACATGATGTGGGGCTGGCCGCTGCCGTCGTTCTTTGAGGGCAACCACGTTGCGATGGGCCTGATCCAAATGCTGCTCACCATCGCCGTCATGGTCATCAACCAGAAATTCTTCATCAACGGCTTCAAATCGCTGTTCCACGGCGCGCCGAATATGGATACGCTCGTCGCGCTGGGCGCAACCGCTTCCTTTGGATACAGCACCTACGCCCTCTTTGCCATGACGGGCGCGCAGGTGCGCGGCGACGCAGCGGCGGTCATGAGTTACATGCACGAATTCTATTTTGAATCCGCAGCCATGATTCTGGCGCTGATTACCGTCGGCAAGATGCTCGAGGCCCGCTCCAAGGGCAAGACCACCGACGCGCTCAAGAGCCTGATGAAGCTCGCCCCGCAGACCGCAACGCTCATCCTCAATGGTCAGGAAGTCACCGTGCCGATTGCGCAGGTGAAGCGCGGCGATGTTTTTGTGGTGCGCCCGGGCGAAAACATTCCCGTGGACGGCGTGATTCTGGAAGGAGAAAGCGCCGTGAACGAATCCGCGCTGACGGGCGAAAGCATCCCGGTCGATAAGGCTGTCGGCGACAGTGTTTCCGCCGCGACGACGAATCAATCCGGCTTCCTGCGCTGCGAAGCGACGCGTGTCGGCGAGGATACCACCCTCTCCCAGATCATCAAGATGGTTTCCGATGCTGCGGCGACAAAAGCGCCTATTGCAAAAGTCGCCGACAAGGTTTCCGGCGTGTTTGTGCCGACGGTCATCACCCTTGCCGTCATCACCACTGCCGTGTGGCTGCTCTGCGGCAAGCCCATTGGTTTCGCGCTGGCGCGCGGCATCTCTGTGCTGGTCATCAGCTGCCCGTGTGCGCTCGGTCTGGCGACTCCGGTCGCCATCATGGTTGGCAACGGTCTCGGCGCAAAGAACGGCATCCTCTTTAAGACCGCCGTTTCACTGGAAGAAACCGGCAAAACCGAAATCGTTGCGCTGGATAAGACCGGCACCATCACCAAGGGCGAACCGCGCGTGACCGACGTGCTCCCCGCCGAGGGCCTGACTGAAACTGCGCTCCTCTCCCTCGCCGCCGCGCTCGAACAGCGCAGCGAGCATCCACTCGCCCGCGCCGTCATGCTGCGCGCCGAAGAAGACAAGCTGGTCGTTTCGGAGGTCAGCGACTTCCGCGCCCTGCCTGGCAATGGTCTGACCGCAACGCTGGGCGGCGACGAGCTGTTGGGCGGCAGTCTCTCCTTCATCTCCACCAAGGCCGACGTGCCGCAGTCTCTCCGCGAAAAGGCCGAAGCGCTTGCCGAGGAAGGCAAAACGCCGCTGCTCTTTGCCAAGGGCGGAAAGCTGGCGGGTGTCATCGCCGTGGCCGACGTCATCAAGGAGGACAGCCCTGCCGCCATCGCCGCGCTGCGCAACATGGGCATTCACGTCGTGATGCTCACCGGCGATAATGAAAAGACCGCGCGCGCCATTGGCCGTCAGGCCGGTGTGGACGAGGTCATCGCGGGCGTTCTGCCGGAAGGCAAGGAAAGCGTCATCCGCAAGCTGCAAAAGCAGGGCAAGGTTGCGATGGTCGGCGACGGCATCAACGATGCGCCCGCGCTGACCCGCGCGGATATCGGCATCGCCATCGGCGCAGGCACGGACGTGGCCATCGACGCGGCCGACGTTGTGCTGATGAAGAGCCAGCTCAGCGATGTACCCGCAGCCATCCGTTTGAGCCGCGCCACGCTGCGCAATATCCACGAAAATCTGTTCTGGGCGTTCTTCTACAATGTGATCGGCATTCCGTTGGCCGCAGGCGTGTGGATTCCGATTTTCGGGTGGACGCTCAACCCCATGTTCGGCGCGGCCGCGATGAGCCTTTCGAGCTTCTGCGTGGTCTCCAACGCGCTGAGACTGAATCTTTTCAAACTGCATGATGCAGGGAAAGATAAAAAAATCAAAAAGAAACATCACAAGGAGGAACCATCCATGGAAAAGACGATGAAGATTGAAGGCATGATGTGCGGACACTGCGAAGCGACCGTCAAGAAGGCGCTGGAAGCGGTTGACGGCGTTGCGTCCGCCGAGGTCAGCCACACCAGCGGCACCGCTGTCGTGACCCTTTCCAAGCCGGTTGAAAACGACACGCTCAAGAAGGCTGTCGAAGATAAGGATTACAAAGTCACCGCCATCGAAGGCTGAATTGTATAGACAGCAAAACCCCCTTTAGAGCCAAGCGCCCTAAAGGGGATTTTATGATATATCGATTACTTTCTCAAAAACTCCGGAAGCTGCTTGCCTTCCTTGAGCCACTGATGATATTCAGCGGTTGCGGCAAATTCCACATCGCCGGCAGAATTGAGTGCGGTTTCCACAGAATCCTGCACCACGCCGATGATGAAGCCGACGCCGACCACTTGCATCGCAATGTCGCTGGAAATGCCGAATAGCGAGCAGGCCATCGGGATCAACAGCAGCGAACCGCCCGCCACGCCGGAAGCGCCGCACGCACCCAGCGCGGACATGATGGAAAGCACAATCGCCGCGGGCAGGGACACCTGAATGCCCAACGTGTTCGCTGCCGCCAACGTCATGATGGTGATGGTGATCGCCGCGCCATCCATATTGATGGTCGCACCCAGCGGAATCGAGACGGAGTACATATCCTTATCCAGGCCGAGTTTCTCACACAGCGCCATGTTGACCGGAATGTTAGCCGCCGAGCTGCGGGTGAAAAACGCAGTCAGGCCGGATTCCTTCAGGCAGCGGAAAACCAGCGGATACGGATTGCAGTGCAGATACAGGAAGATAATCAGCGGCGAAACAATCAGCGCCATAAAGAGCATCGTACCCACCAACAGCAACAGCAGCTTGCCATACTGCGTGAAGATAGACAGACCGTTGGTCGAAACGTTGGTATACACCAGGCCGAGGATGCCAAATGGCGCAAGATTGATGATCCAACGAACGATCTGCGAAACCGCATCCGCAATGTTGGAAAGCATCACTTTCGTATTCTCCGATGCGATGCGCTTGAGCGCTACGCCAAACAGGCACGCCCAGAACAGAATACCGATGTAATTGCCGCTCATCAGCGAGGACACCGGATTCGCAACGAAGTTGGAAATCAGCGTGTTGAGCACCTCGCTCAAGCCCTGCGGCGCAGCCGAGCCTTCAGCCGCTTCGGCCAACACGATGTTCTGCGGAAATGCAAAACTCGCAATCGCCGCAATGCCCGCTGCGAGGAACGTGGTCAGCATATACAGCCAGATGACCGTGCCAAAGCGGCGGTCGAGTTTCGAGGAGCCCTGCGCCAGCGCGCTGGTCACAATCACAAACACCAGCACCGGCGCAATGCCCTTGAGCGCGCCAACGAAAAGATTGCCCAGTTCCGTGATCCACATCACGCCCGGCGCGACCAGCGCAAGTACCGCGCCAAGGATCAAGCCAATCAGGATACGCACAATCAGGCTAATGCCATTGTACTTTTTCGCGACTGCGTGGAATGTTTTCATCGTCGAAACACCTTCCTCTTTTTTTCTTTAGGAAAACCCTCTGTGACGGATTATAGCACGGTGTAATTTAAAAATCAATCAACTTCTGTGTTTTTTATGAGTTTATTTTGTGTTTCTGCATTTTTCAAAAAGCTTTCATGCAGTTTTTGAATCGTATCCTTATTGCAAACAATCAAAGTAATTTTAGGTTCTTCTCGTTATCATGTCTTTTCAAGGTACAGATATAACATGTAGGGGCGCGCATCGCGCGCCCGCAGGCTTTGCGAAAACCCCGCGGCAACATCCTACTCTCCCGGGTGATTTGGCCTGCCTGAATCCCGCACAGCGGGCGGCAGGCCAAATCCTAACCAAGTACAATG
>CAKTZR010000015.1 GCA_934636105.1 uncultured Clostridia bacterium | reverse complement strand
TTGCTTGAAAACAGTATCAACAAATCTATCCATAATGATGTTTATGCAAACAAATCTAAAGCATATAAGCAATCGAAGTTTTATCTCACATCTTCGCTTTCTGAACTGGTAAATCAAGGACTCGATACCGCAATTAACCGAACCAACTCTCTGCTATCGGCTTGGTCTGATTGGAACAAGCAGTCTATAGAAGAGCGCCAAGAAATGCTATATCGCTTAAGCGAAATGATTTGGGAAATGTCGTAATCTTCGAAACATGGAAGACGATTTTAGGAGCATCATCATAATGATAGAAAAGCGAAAACCTGCAATCCGTCAACGTCCCATACAAGTCAAATTCTTCGTAGATGAAAAAGAACTCGGCTTGATAAAGGCGAGGATGGCGCAGCTTGGTATAGAGAATATGAGCGCTTACCTTCGTAAGATGGCGATCGACGGATATGAGGAAAAACCGGATTTGCCTGAACTCCGTGAACCGAAAAATCCTTGACTCACTTTTCAGGATGGAGTGATGTTCAGCTCCGCAGGAGCGCAGCCGATTTCTCTAAAATCGTTCAGGGGTTTGGGGCTTTTCCCCAACAAGATTGCGCGGGTGTATAAACACGAACATTGCTTGCCAAGAGCAGTTTGTTCAGCGGTTAAAGAGAAATAGCACCCTCACGGAGCTGACGCCCTATGCCCTCAGAGAGCTTGTCAAGGCGGTCTATGTGGAAGCGCCTGACAAGTCCAGCGGCAAGCGCAGACAGAAGGTACATATTGAGTACGATCTTGTGGGCTACATTCCCGTGGATGAGCTGCTAAAAGCGGAACAAGCATGACCGCAATCATGCCTGTTCCAAGAAATTTGATTTTACTGTCTTACCAGCACAGAGCCTTGCGCGTCCGGTTTTTCGCTCTGTGACTTACGGAAAACATCGGAGGTTTTTTTTATGAAGAAAAAAATCGCGCTCGTCACCGGCGCATCCGGCGGCATTGGCGGCGCGTGCGCCGAAGCGCTGGCGCATGCGGGCTACACGGTGCTGCTCCACGGCTGCCACGGCCTTGAGCAAGCCCGGGCGCTGGCAGATCGTCTCTGCGCCGAGGGCTGCGACGCGCACGCGGTCAGCTGTGATCTGTCGGACAGCGCGGGTGTGCAGGCCATGTGCCGCAACATCCTTTCGCTGTATCACCATGTGGACGCGCTGGTGCTGTGTGCGGGCGTTTCGCACACCGGGCTTTTCTGCGACATGACGGACGAGCAGTGGCACACGGTGATGGATGTGAACGTCTCCGGCATGTTTTACCTCATCCGCGCGCTGGCGCCGGGCATGGTCTCCCGAAACGAGGGCGCAATCGTCACCGTTTCAAGCATGTGGGGGCGCGTCGGCGCGTCGTGCGAGGTCGCCTATTCCGCCAGCAAGGCCGCCGTCATCGGCCTGACCCGCGCGCTGGCCAAGGAGCTTGGCCCCAGCGGCGTGCGCGTCAACTGCATCGCCCCCGGCGTGATCGACACCCGCATGATGGATGAGCACAGCGCCGAAACCAAGGCCGCGCTCGCAGAGGAAACGCCGCTCGGCCGCCTGGGCACACCGCAAGACGTGGCGAATGCCTGCGCGTTCCTGCTGTCGGACGCGGCCTCCTTCGTCACCGGGCAGGTTTTAGGGGTGGACGGCGGATACATTTAACAAATTGTTAAAAAACATTTCCCGACAGTTTTTCACACGAAAATGACGGAATTCGCCCATTCGCGCGCGAATCTTGTGGTCAGTTATCGACAGCGACCACATCATATTGTGGATAACCCGAAAAAGCCCGGCAGAGGGGCCTGCGGAAAACTGCATTTTTCTTCATTTGACAGCTTGCCAAAAAAGCCTTGAAAACAGGGCTTTTTTTTGATATGATAGGAAAGCTTGAATGAAAAGTTATCCACAGGCGGGGTCTATCTTTCCACAGGCTGTGGAAAGTCCTGTGGATATCCACAGTATATCCACAGGGATATGTGTACAGATTGTTGGAAAGCGGCCGTCAATCGCCGCCAAAGATACGGAGGTTTCCGCCATGGATCATGTCGAACTATGGGACAAGGCCAAAGCGCTGATGCGCGAGGAGCTGGCCAATGTTTCCTATACAACGTGGATTGAGCAGCCGCTCAAACCCGTCTATGTGGTGGACGACAAGCTCGCGCTGGAAGTCATCAGCGATTTCAATGAAAAGACCATTCGCGCGCGCTATCTGCCCATGATTACCGCCGCGGTCAGCCAGGCCGCCGGGCGCGAAATGACCATCGAGCTGATGAGCGTCAAGGAGCGCATCGAGTGGCAGGAGCGCCAGAAGAAGGAAGACGCGCCCGCGATGCAGGGCATCAACATGTTCAACCCGAAATCGACGTTCGACACGTTCGTCGTCGGCTCGTCGAATCGGTTTGCGCATGCCGCCGCGCTGGCGGTCGCCGAGCAGCCGGGCATGGCCTATAACCCGCTGTTCCTCTACGGCGGCGTCGGTCTGGGCAAAACGCACCTGATGCACGCCATCGGTCATTTCATTCAGGATCATTTCCCGAATATGCGGATGCTCTATCTGCCCAGCGAGATGTTCACCAACGAGCTGGTCGCGGCCATCAAGAACAACAAAAACGTGGAATTCCGCAACCGTTTCCGCAACGTCGATGTGCTGATGCTGGATGATATTCAGTTCATCGCGGGGCGCGACTCCACGCAGGAGGAGTTTTTCCACACCTTCAACGCGCTGCACAGCGCGGGCAAGCAGATCATCATTTCTTCCGATAAGCCGCCGCGTGAAATCGCCCGTCTGGAGGAGCGGCTGCGCAGCCGCTTCGAGTGGGGCCTCATCGCCGACATTCAAAAGCCGGATTTCGATACCCGAATCGCCATTCTCCGCAAGAAGGCTGAAAACGAGGGTATTGAAATCAGCGATGAGATGCTGGAGCTGATCGCCAGCCGCATTGAAAGCAACATCCGTGAGCTGGAAGGCTCGCTGACCCGCGTAAACGCCTATGCCAAACTGAACCACTGCGAAATCAATGAGGAAGTCATCTCTCACGCGCTGCACGATATTGTCGTCGTCCGCGATCCCAAGCGCATCACGCCGGAATTGATTATCGACTGCGTGGCCGATTATTACAGCCTGAGCGCCGATCTGCTGCGCGGCGATTCCCGCAAAAAGGAGATCGCGCAGGCGCGCCACGTCGCCGTCTACCTGACCCGCGAAATGACCGGGTTGAGCCTGCCGCGCATCGGCGACGCCTTCGGCCGCGACCACTCGACAATCATCAACTCCTGCGACAAAGTGACCAAGCTGCTGGATACGTCTTCCGAAATGAAAAGCACGATTGCCGATCTGAAAAAGATGATTACGGAAAAATAAGGACGTTGGGGCGCTGCCCCAAACCCCGGCAGAAAACTGAGTTTTCTGCACTTTCCACCTCCGACGCTGTTTCACAGCGTCGGCTTTTTTATCAACAGTTTATCCGTCGCTGTGGAAAACAAAAAAATTTCAAAAACCCTGTTGACAAACCGCCGTTCCTATGGTATGCTTTATCACGTTAAAGCGATAGTGCATTAAAGCAAACCCCCGGCATCAAAAATCCGCCGGATATCAGGAAAGGAGCAACCCCCTATGAAAAAAATGCTTGCCGCTCTGCTGGCCGCCGTCATGACCCTCTGCTTCGCCGCCGCGCTGGCGGAAGATACCGGCCTTGAAGACCTCAAGGCGAAGGGCACGTTCGTGATGGGCTTTGACGAGGAATACCCGCCGATGGGCTTTGTCGATGAAAACGGCGAATACGTCGGCTTCGATATCGATCTGGCAAAGGAAGTCACCAGCCGCCTGGGCGTGGAGCTTGTCCTCCAGCCGATTGCATGGGACTCCAAGGAGCTGGAGCTTTCCGGCAAGAACATCGACTGCATCTGGTCCGGCCTGACGATGACCCCGGAGCGCATCGAGCAGATGACCTTCTCCATCCCGTATCTGGCCAACGAGCAGATTCTCGTTGTTCGCACGGATTCCGGCATTGCTTCCGAAGCGGACCTCGCCGGCAAGGTGCTCGGCACGCAGGCGGGTTCCAGCTCGGTGGACGTGCTGAACGCCAACCCCGATCTGCTTTCCGCCGTCGGCGAGCCGCAGCTGTATGACGATTTCGTCACCGCGCTGATGGATCTCAAGCTCGGCGGCATCGACGTGCTGCTGATTGACTCCGTGGTCGGCAACTACTACATCGCGCAGCAGGACGATCCGACGATGTTCACCGTACTGCCGGAGGTGCTGGAAGCCGAAGAATACGGCATTGCCTTCCGCAAGGGTGAGCAGACGCTGGCCGACGCGGTGAGCCAGCAGCTCATCGACATGGCAAACGACGGAACGCTGGACACCATCCGCGCCAAGTGGTTCGCTAACGACATCACCCTCGTTGCCAAGTACGCGCAGTAAGACCTACTAAAATTCAAAAGGCTGTCAGGCTGAAATCAAATTCTTTCAAGCAAACAAACTAAGTTTTTTCGCCCGAAGGTTTCCAAAGGGCGATCGGAAAGCCCTTTGGTGGGGCGATGGGGCAAAGCCCCATATTCCGAAATGCTCAGATTCTTGCTTCTTGAAAGGTTGAGGTTAAGCTTGACAGCTTCTTCGTGCAGTTGCTTCTTTCCAAAATTCACTTTCCCGGAGGCTTTCATGAGGTATTTCAACAATTTCGACGCGTTTATGAAGCTCGTGCTCTCCATGAAGGACGGCTTTGGCAACACGCTGATGATTTTCTTCTTCACGCTGCTGTTCTCCCTGCCGCTGGGGCTGGGTGTGGCGCTGCTGCGCATGAGCAAGCGGAAGATCATCAGCGTGCCGACGTCGCTGTATATTCTGGTGATGCGCGGCACGCCGCTGATGCTGCAAATCTTCGCGATTTATTTTGCCATCCCGACGCTGACGGGCATGAACCTTGACCGCATGAATGCCACCATCCTTGCCTTTTCCATCAACTATGCCGCCTATTTCGCCGAAATTTTCCGCGGCGGCATTCAGTCTATCCCCGTCGGCCAGCACGAGGCCAGTCAGGTGCTGGGCCTGACGCGCGGGCAGACATTTTTCCACATCGTGCTGCCACAGGTAATGAAGCGCGTGCTGCTGCCGGTGAGCAACGAGGTCATCACGCTGGTCAAGGACACGTCCCTTGCGAACGTGATCGCCGTCGCCGAGCTGTTCCGTGCGGCGAAAAACGAAGCCAGCCGCACCGCGTCGGTCGAGCCGCTGTTTGTCGCGGGTCTTTTCTATCTGCTGATGAACGGCGTGGTTTCTCTCGTTTTCAGCTATCTCAACCGCCGCATGGCGTATTACAAGGACTGAACGCCTCTCAGGCGCTTCGCGCCAGCTCCCCCTTAAAAGGGGAGCCACGCATAGAGGGAGATATAAAGGAGTTTGTGTATGCTTCAGGCGATTGATATCAAGAAAAAATTCGGCGACAACGAGGTTTTAAAAGGCGTAACCGTGCGCGTGGATAAGGGCGAAGTCGTCGCCATCATCGGCCGCAGCGGTTCGGGCAAGAGCACGCTCCTGCGCTGCCTGAACCATCTGGAAACCATCGACAGCGGCGAAATCCGCATCGACGGCCAGCCGATGGTCACGACCGACTCAAACGGCACGGCGCACTATCAAAAGGAAAAAGACCTGCGCGGTCTCTGTCTCAAGATGGGGCTGGTCTTTCAGGATTACAACCTCTTTCCGCATTACACCGTTCTGCGCAACCTCGTCGCGCCGCAGCAGTTTGTGCTCCATCGCAGCCGTCAGGAAGCCGAGCAGAAGGCCATGTTTCTGCTGGAAAAAGTCGGCCTTGCGGACAAGGCGAGCGCCTATCCCTGCAATCTTTCCGGCGGCCAATGTCAGCGTGTCGCCATCGCCAGAGCCTTGGCGATGGATCCGGAAATTCTCTGCTTTGACGAGCCGACCAGTGCGCTCGATCCCCAGCTGACGCAGGAGGTTTTGAGCGTCATCCGCCAGCTGGCCGACGAAAAGCGCACGATGATCGTCGTCACCCATGAGATGAACTTTGCCCGCGACGTGGCCGACCGTGTCATCTATATGGCCAACGGCCTTGTCGTGGAGGACGGCCCGGCCAAACAGGTGCTTGGCAGTGATCGAAGCGAAGCCATCCGCGCGTTCGCGGGAGAAAGCGATTATTGAGCAGCCCCTGCCCTCTTGCGCGTTTTTGCGCAAAGAGGGTCTTTTTCTCCTCTGAAGTTTAGCTCCATTAAACCCGCACATTTTTCCCGCTGAACTTTTTGGTTGACATTGCGCCCCTTCTAGCATATAATCATGCTGTTTTTATGGGTTGTGGTTCCATCCGCAGTCCAAACAGGTTCAATTACTCAGGGAGGAAACCATGCAGGATACCCTTCTTTCGTTACAACACATCACCAAGAATTTCGGCGAGGGCGACGTTCTGCGCGATATCTCGCTGGATGTGGCCCGCGGCGAATTTGTCACGCTGCTGGGCGCTTCCGGCTGCGGCAAGACGACGACCCTGCGCATCATCTCCGGCCTGGAAACGCCGGACGAGGGCACGGTATTACTGGATGACCGGGACGTCACCGCGCTGCCGCCGGAACGCCGCCCCGTCAACACGGTGTTCCAGAGCTACGCCCTCTTTCCGCACATGAACGTGGAAAAGAACGTGGCCTACGGCCTGCGCGTGCGCAAGATGGATAAGGCCTCCATCGAAAAGCGGGTTCACGAAATGCTTGAGCTGGTGCAGATGGAGGATTATGCCAAGCGCATGCCCAGTCAGCTTTCCGGCGGCCAGCGCCAGCGCATCGCCATCGCCCGCGCGCTCGCGCCCGAACCGGAGCTGCTGCTGCTGGATGAGCCGCTGGGCGCGCTGGATTTGCAGCTGCGCCGCCAGATGCAGCTGGAACTCAAGCGCCTGCAAAAGAAACTGGGCATCACCTTCGTCTATATCACCCACGATCAGGAAGAAGCCATCAACATGTCCGACCGCATCGCCGTCATGCGCGGCGGCCGCTTTGAGCAGATCGGCACGCCGGAGGAAATCTACGACGAGCCGAAGACGCACTATGTCGCGCAGTTCATCGGCCGCTCCACCATTCTGGAGGGTAAGGTGGAATCCGTCGGCCGGAATACCGCAGTCATCCGCGGCGCATGCGGCCGCTTCACGGTGGATGCTTCCCGCGCGCTGCTGATTGCGGAGGAATGCTGCGAGGTCTGCATCCGCACGGAGCGCATGCGCGCTTCGTCCGTGCCGATCGAGGGATTCGATCTGCCCGCAACGGTGCGCGAAGCGCGGTACGCGGGCGGCAGCGTGCTGACCTATGTCACGCTGGCAAACGGCGCGGAAGCCGTCGCCACGAGCGAGGGCCGTTTGAGCGACGCGCTCAAGCCCGGCAGCACGGCGTATCTGTATTGGAATCCGGCGCAGGCCGCCGTCATTGGGGGGACTTCCCATGGCGCGTAAAAACTCCCTCAAAGCGCATGAGCGGCGCACGCACGCGCTGATGACCGCGCCGATGGCGGCGTTCGGCGTGCTGCTGGTCGCCCTGCCGCTGATCTACGTGCTCTGCACGTCGCTGGTCACGGGCGGCAAATTCGAATGGGGCATGCCGCTGACGCTCTCCAACTATAAAGCCCTGCTGCGCGAGGATTATCTCAAGGTCTTCGCCAACAGCCTGCAGCTCGCGTTCTGGACGACGGTCATTTCCCTGCTGGTAGGCTATCCTTTCGGCTACTGCATGGCGCGCGCGCCGCGCAAATGGAAAGCCCTGCTGATGATGCTGGTCATCATCCCGTTCTGGACGAGCGCGCTGGTGCGTATTTACGGCTGGAAGATTCTCCTGCAGGCCAACGGCCCGATCAACGGCGTGCTCCGCTCGCTGGGGCTGATTCAGAAAAACATCAAGTTTCTCGGCTCGTATGGCTCGGTGCTGCTGGCGATGGTCTACTGCCTGATTTCTTTCATGATTCTGCCGTGCCATAACGCGGTGGATAAGATGGATTTCACGCTGGTGGAGGCCGCGCGCGATCTGGGCGCAAGCCCCGTCCGGGCGTTTTTCACCGTCACCCTGCCGATGACCATGCCGGGCATTCTCGCCGGCTGCGTGCTGGTGTTCGTGCCGAGCGTCGGCCTGTTCTATCTGTCGGATATCATGGGCGGCGGTCTGGTGCTGGTGGGCAACCTCATCCGCGACCAGCTGCTCAAGGTGCGCGACTGGAACGTGGGTTCGGCGATGAGCATGATTCTGATCGTGCTTTCCGCCGGTATCTATCTGCTGTATCGCAAGGTCGGCGGCGATGATCTGGGGGTGATGTGATGGCACAGGCCAAGCGACGCAGAAAGCGCAAGCTCTTTTCCCCGATTTATCTGACGCTGGTGCTCATCATCCTCTATCTGCCGATTTTGATGGTTGTCATCTATTCCTTCAACAGCGGGCGCACCATCGGCAGCTGGCAGGGCTTCACGACGAGCTGGTACAGCCGCCTGTTCTCCAACGCCCTGATGGCCGACGCGCTCAAAAATTCGCTGATTCTGGCAGTCGTTTCCAGCCTGCTGGCGGGCGGCGTGGGCACGCTGGGCGCAATCGGTCTGGCGCGCTCCCATCTGAAGCTCGGCGGCGCGGTCGAAACCCTCGCCACGCTGCCGATGATGATTCCCGAACTGGTGCTGGGCATGGCCTATCTCTCCGTGTTCACCGCCGTGGGCTTCAAACTCGGCATGGGCGCGCTGATTCTGACGCATACGACTTTCTGCATTCCGTATGTGTTCATCAACGTCAAATCCCGCCTGATCGGCATGGATCCCGCGCTGTCGGAAGCCGCGCGCGATCTCGGCGCAAGCCCGATGCAGGTGCTCAAGGATATCACCCTGCCGCTGGTCTTTCCGGCGGTGCTCTCCGGCATGATGCTTTCCGCCGCGATGAGCCTAGACGACGTGGTGATCTCCTTCTTTGTCACCAGCGCCGAAACGACCACCCTGCCGCTCAAGGTCTATACCGGCCTGCGTTCGGGCGGCACGCCGGAGATTAACGCCCTGTCCACGCTGATGCTCGGCGTGATCTTCATCTGTGTGGCTGTCAGCCAGCTGTTGACGGCCAGAAGCAATGCGAAATTAAAATAAATAAGCCGCCTTGCGTTATTCGACTCCTTCAGTCAGCTTCGCTGACAGCTCCCTCTAAGAGGGAGCCTTAAGGTATACGTTGTTCAGCGAATAACTGTAAGTAACTTATACCAATAGCCTCCCTCTTTGAGGGAGGTGGCACGCCGTAGGCGTGACGGAAGGAGTTAAGGGGCGGAGCCCCAGGACACTGCATCAAACGCGTCCTGCGTTTGAGATAAATCAACCATTCCTTAATCAAGGAGGAACATGGACATGAAGAAACTTCTTTGCATGCTGCTTGCGCTGCTGGCCATCGGCAGCTGCGCCCTTGCGGAGACGGGGAATCAGGCCGACGAAGCCGTGCTCAACATCTTCTCCTGGGAAGGCTACATCGACTACGAGACCGTCATCAAGCCGTTTGAGCAGGAGACTGGCATCAAGGTCAACTACGCGACCTTCTCCAGCAACGAGGAAATGTATGAAAAGCTCTCCGCCGTGAACGGCGGCGATTACGACGTGGTGCTGGCGAGCGACTACATGCTCAACACCACCCGCGAAGCCGGGCTGATGCAGCCGTTTGACACCTCCATCGTGGATAACTACGCCAACCTGAACGAGGGCTTCACCCATCAGTTCTTCGATCCGGACGACCAGTACGTTGTGCCGTATGTGAGCGGCATTCCGCTGATCGTCTATGATCCGTCCGTGGTGGATATCGACATCAAGGGCTTCAACGACCTGTGGGATCCGTCCCTGGAAGACAGTCTCGGCCTGATTGACGACGCGCGCGTGACCATCGGCATGGTTCTGCTCTCCATGCACGAGAGCATGAACACCACCGACGAGGCGGTGCTTGCGGAAGCGGCGGAGAAGCTCGATTCCCTGCGCAGCAACATCCATGTGCTCGAGTATGAGAACCTGCACAACTATCTGGTTTCCGGCGACATCTCCGTGGCCTACACCTTCACGCCGTTCGTCGCGCTGGCGCTGGAAGCCAACCCGGATTTGAAGGTCGTCTGGCCGGAAGAAGGTCTGGGCTTCGGCATTGACGGCTGCTTCATCCCGGTGAACGCGCCGCACGCCAAGAACGCGAACATCTTCCTCCAGTACCTGCTCCGCCCGGAAGTCGCCGCGACCTGCGCCGAGTGGCAGTATTACTGCTGCCCGAACGAAGCCGCCAAAGCATATCTCTCCGAGGATTACCTGAACAACCCGGTGTTCAACGGCATTTATGACCGCTTCGACGACGCGGAGTATGTGCGTAATCTGTCCAGCGAAGACGAGCAGAAGTTCCAGGATATCTGGACGAAGTTCAAGCTGAGCATGCAATGACTCCTTCCGGTCGCTACCGCGACCACCTCCCTCAAAGAGGGAGGCTTGATTCTCACGTAAATGCGACTCATGTCAAAAGGCTCCCTCCTTGAGGGCGTGTAGCTTGCTGCCCGCTGTGCGGGAGGCAGGCAAGCGGAATGCCGAAGGTCTGTCAGCGAAGCTGACTGAAGGAGTAGCGGGGCGGCTTCGCCGCCCCGTCTTGAAAAGCCCGTCCGATTTCGGGCGGGTTTTTTAAGACGGATGAACCGCCATATTTTCCTGTTCGTAAGATGAAGTATGGAGGAAAAAACATGTCAAAGCTGTTCATTTCCGGTGGAACGGTCATCGATCCGGAAACCCTGACGCGGTTTAAAGCGGATGTGCTCTGCGAAGACGGGCGCATCGCCGCTGTCTATAAAGAGCCTGAAAACGCACCGAAGGACGCGCAGGTGCTCGACGCTTCCGGCTGCTTCGTCTGCCCCGGCTTCGTCGATCCGCACGGCCATATCGACGGCTGCAAGCGCACGGGCACGCTCTCGCTTTTGCAGGGCATCACGACGACGGTGGGCGGCAACTGCGGCTTCTCCCCGCTGGATACGGGCGCGTTTCTGCGCAGCCAAACGGAATTCCCGATTCATCAGGCGGAGCTGGTCGGTCTGTGCGCGCTTCGCGAAGCGGCAGGCGTGACGGATCTGTTCGCCCCGGCCAGACGCGCGCAGGTGCGCACCATGGAAACCCTCTGCGAACGCGCGCTGCAAGGCGGCGCGGCGGGCGTTTCTCTGGGGCCGGGCTATGCGCCGGGCACGTCGCTGGAGGAAATGGAGGCCCTCTGCGCCATGGCGCGCCGGTACGGCCGCCCCGCCGCCATCGACACGCGCATGTACGCCATGACTGACCTCAACTCCTTGCAGGAGGCTATCGAGCTGGCCGAGGTTACGGGCTGCCGGATGATTATTTCCCATTTTGAATATCAATACGGCGTGGGCATTGAATACGAAGCGCTGGAAATGCTGGAGCTGGCGCGCAGCCGCGGCGTGGATATGCGGCTGGACAGCGGCATGTACAAGGACTGGTGCTCCTCCGTCGGTTCGGCGCTCTTTGAGCCGGTCACCATGCGCGACAACGGCATCGAGCTGCGCCATCTGCGCGTCATCACGGGCGAACACATCGGCCTTGTGCCGGATCAGGCGCTCTACGAGCATCTGCGCGAAGCGCATCCATGCGATGCCGTCGTCGTCAACACGGGCAGCGAAGAAGCCGTCTACACCATCCAGCGCTATCCGCTGACGATGGTTTCCACCGACACAGGCAGTTATGCGCTGGGCGAGGGCCATCCGCAGATTGCGGGCAGCTTCCCGCGCTACCTGCGCAAGATGGTCGTCGAACGCAAAGAATTGAGCTGGGAGCAGGCAATTTATCACACGACGCTGCTCCCCGCGCAGACGATGGGCTTGACCCGCAAGGGCCGCATCCGCGCAGGTCTGGACGCGGATTTGGTCGTCTTTGATCCCGAAACGATCTGCGACCGCGCAGATTTTCCCGGCCTCGGCTGCCCGGACGCCGCGCCGGAGGGCATTCGTTTTGTCATCGTCTCCGGCGAAGTTGCCGCCGAAAACGGCAGAGCAACCGGCGTGATGGCCGGTAAAGTCCTGGATTCGTTTGAATCCGTGTATCCGGGGCATTGCGCGATGGCGGGGGATTGAAATTTCCCCGCTTGACAACCTGTCACATTCGGGCTACAATAGTATGCAAATCGCACATCACTTTTTTAAACGATAGGCATCTTTAAGCCGTAAAAGCGATGATGGAACAAAGACGCTCCCCTTGACCTTCAGAGAGTCGGCGCTCGGTGCAAGCCGATGGCGGGAGAGCGGGATAACTCACTCCGGAGCCGTCCCTGTGGCAAGCAGGGGCCGAACCCGCCGCGTTAAGGCGAAAGAGGGCTTGCGCGCTCAAGCGAAAGCCGAATCAGGGTGGTACCGTGTGGCAATTTCGCCTCGCCCCTGCGAAAAGCAGGTGTGCGAGGCTTTTTTCATCCTATTTCGCATTTAAAACAGGTTTGAATGCGAAGGAGTACCATTTCTTTTTCAGGGAGGAATTGAAGCTATGGGCATGACCATGACACAAAAAATCCTCGCGCGCGCTGCGGGCGTTGACAGCTGCCGCGCAGGCGAACTGCTCATGTGCAAGCTGAACCTTGTGCTGGGCAACGACATCACCGCCCCCGTGGCCATCAACGAGTTCAACCGGATGGGCGCGACGAAGGTGTTTGATCCCGCGAAGATCGCGCTGATCCCGGATCACTTCGTGCCGAAC
This sequence comes from uncultured Clostridia bacterium, assembly GCA_934636105.1. Taxonomy (GTDB): domain Bacteria; phylum Bacillota; class Clostridia; order Christensenellales; family Aristaeellaceae; genus Ventricola. Next base: position 66,215 of record CAKTZR010000015.1, on the reverse strand, counting down.
AAGGATATCAAGGCCGCGACGCTGGCCAAGCAGATGCGTGAGTTTGCGCGCGCACAGCACATCGTCCACTATTATGAAGTCGGCCGCGTGGGCATCGAGCACGCGCTGCTGCCGGAGCAAGGCATCGTCGCGCCGGGCGAGGTCATCATCGGCGCGGACAGCCACACCTGCACGTATGGCGCGGTGGGCGCGTTCTCCACGGGCGTCGGCTCGACGGATATGGCCGTGGGCATGGCGACGGGCGAATGCTGGTTCAAAGTGCCGGAGGCCGTCAAGGTCGTGCTGACGGGCAAGATGAAGCCGTGGGTCAGCGGCAAGGACGTGATTCTGCACCTCATCGGTGAAATCGGCGTGGACGGCGCGCTGTATCAGTCCCTTGAATTTACGGGCGACGGCGTGAAGGAAATCCCGATGGACGGCCGCCTGACCATCGCGAACATGGCGATTGAAGCGGGCGCGAAGAACGGCATCTTCCCGGTGGACGAAGTCTGCCGCGAATACCTCAAGGGCCGCGTGAACCGCGAATGGACGGCGTTTGAGGCCGATCCGGATGCGGAATACAGCCGCACCGTGACCATCAACCTCGACGAGCTGGATATGACCGTCTCCCTGCCGCACCTGCCGGAAAACACCCAGCTGGCGCGCGACTGCAAGCAGGAAATCGATCAGGTTGTCATCGGCAGCTGCACCAACGGCCGCATCAGCGACATGCGCGTTGCCGCGCAGATACTCAAGGGCCACAAGGTCAACGATCATGTGCGCTGCATTGTCATTCCCGGCACGCAGCAGGTCGTCAAGGACTGTCTGAAGGAAGGCCTGGTCGATATCTTCATCGACGCGGGCGCAATTTTCACCATGCCGACCTGCGGCCCGTGCCTGGGCGGCTTCTGCGGCGTTCTGGCCGACGGCGAGCGCGCCGTTTCCACCACCAACCGCAACTTTGTCGGCCGCATGGGCCACACCGGCAGCGAAATCATTCTGGCCAGCCCGGCGGTCGCCGCTGCTTCCGCCATCATGGGCCGCGTCGCCACGCCTGAGGAGGTGCTCTAAGATGTTCGTTCAGTCTACCGTCATCAAATACGGCGATCACGTCGATACGGACGTAATTATCCCCGCCCGCTACCTCAACACCACCGATCACGCCGAGCTGGCCTCCCACTGCATGGAGGATCTGGACAGTGATTTCAAGAAAAAGAGCGAAACGAGCCGCATCATCGTCGCGGGCCGCAACTTCGGCTGCGGTTCCTCCCGCGAGCATGCGCCGATCGCCATCAAGGCCAGCGGCATTCAGCTCGTCATCGCGGACAGCTTCGCCCGCATTTTCTACCGCAATTCCATCGACATCGGCCTGCCGATCATCGAATGTCCGGCGGCGGCGAAAGCCATCCGCGACGGCGACGAAGTGGCCGTCAATCTGGATACCGGCGTGATTGAGGACAAGACCACCGGCGAGCGCTTCACCGCCGCGCCGTTCCCGCCGTTCATCCAGAAGATCATTTCCGTCGGCGGCATTGAAAACTTCGTTCGCGAAAAGATCGCGGGAAAGGCGTAAGCCATGAAAGCGAATATCGTCACTCTGCCGGGCGACTACATCGGCCCGGAGATCATCGCGCAGGCGGTCAAGGTGCTCAAAGCCGTCGCTGCCAAATACGGCCATGAATTTACGTTTGACGAGCGCAAGCTCGGCGGCGCATCCATCGACGCTTTCGGCGTGCCGCTGACGGACGAAACGCTGGCGGCCTGCAACGCGGCGGACGCGGTGCTGATGGGCAGCGTCGGCGGCCCGAAGTGGGACGCGGTCGAGCCTGCCCGCCGCCCGGAAAAGGGCCTGCTCGCCCTGCGCAAGGGCATGCAGGTGTTCGCTAACCTGCGCCCATGCACGATTCACCCGCAGCTCTCCGGCGCGTGCCCGCTCCGCGCAGACATCATCGCCAAGCCGATTGACATCATGATTCTGCGCGAGCTGACCGGCGACATCTACTTCGGCAAGCGCTGGCGCAGCGAGGATCGCGCGGCGGCGACGGACGAGATGGCCTATTCCGTGCCGGAGGTCGAGCGTCTGGCACGCATCGGCTTTGAAATGGCAAAGAAGCGCCGCGGCAAGCTCTGCTCGGTGGACAAGGCCAACGTGCTGGAATGCAGCCGCCTGTGGCGCGAAACGGTCGAGCGGTTAAGCCATGAATATCCGGAGGTCGAGGTCAGCTATATGTACGTAGACAACGCCGCCATGCAGCTGATTCTTAACCCGGCGCAGTTTGACGTGATGATTACCGGCAACCTGTTCGGCGACATCCTCTCTGACGAAAGCGCCGCGATTGCGGGCAGTCTGGGCATGATGCCTTCCGCCAGCCTGGGCAGCACGACGCGCGGCCTGTATGAGCCGATTCACGGCAGCGCCCCGGATATCGCGGGCCGCGACATTGCCAACCCGCTGGGCACGATTCTCTCCGGCGCGCTGCTTCTGCGCCACAGCCTCGGCCTCGAGCAGGAAGCCGCGGCGATTGAAAAGGCGGTTTCGCAGGTACTTGACGAGGGCTATCGCACGGGCGACATCTTCTCCGAAGGCTGCACGAAAGTCGGCTGCACCGAGATGGGCAATCTCGTCGCGGCGCGGGTGTAACTCCTTCCGTCACGCCGCAGGCGTGACGGAAGGAGTTCACGGGGCGCAAATTTTATATTCGAACGCATCAAAAAAGCGCTGTAAGTTGGAATTTTTCTTTCCTCTTACAGCGCTTTTTTATCCCTTGAATACCCCGTTCAGCGTCTCCATCGGCTTGGAAATTTCAATCGGCTTGGCGATGTGCGCGTTCATGCCCGTTTCCAACGCCTGCCGCTTGTCCTCCTCAAAGGCGTTGGCGGTCATGGCGACAATCGGAATTTTCGCCTTATGCGGATCGATCATCGAGCGGATTCGCTTGGTCGCTTCATAGCCGTTCAGGCGCGGCATCTGCACATCCATCAGAATCAGGTCAAACTCGTCGGAAGCCGCTTCTTCCATTCGCGCCACAGCTTCCGCGCCGTCGCCCGCCGTCTCGACGGAGAACCCGGCTTCCTCCAGAATGGTCTGTGCAATTTCGCGGTTCAGCTCGTTGTCCTCCACCAGCAGAATGTGCTTGGCGGTCAACACGCGCTTCTGCGTCCGCTGCGCAGGGTTCTCCTCCGGCGCAGATTCGCACACGGGCAGGCGCAGGCGCACGACGAAGGTCGAGCCCTTGAGCTGCTTCTGCGCGGCGGATGGCTGAACGATGGTTTTCAGCTCGTCAATCAGCGTCAGCAGGTTCATCGGCTTATCTTCGATTTCAATTTTGCCGCTCTCGATGCGGCTCATATCCAGCACGTCGTTGATGAGCAGCAGCAGATGCTCGCCAGCTCCACGGCGTTGAGCGCAAAAAGCATCGGCGCAGCGCCGACAAAAACCAGATAAAGCGTCGTGCGCTCCTGCACGATGTCCGGATTGACGGCTGCGGCAATGCCTATGCCCAGATAAATCATCAAAAACAGGTGCGCCGAAGTATGCACAGTCCTGTTGCTGCCGCGCACCCGCCAGTTGACCAGCGCCAGCGTACCGAACAGCACGACGGACAGCGAAAAGACAACCTGGTTTGTCCGCGGAATGCGGTCAAAAAAGATGCACAGCCGTGCCAGATAGACCAGCGCGCAGGCCGTCGAAATGATGACGATGCTTTTTCGATTTGATTCATTGATTTCATCGGCAATCAGACGGTATGCGTCCTTTTCCAATCCGCCGTAAAAGAGCAGTTTTTTGAGACTGTGCCATGCGCTTTTCATTCGTTTTCCCCTTTTTGAATGCCATCTTTTTGAAGCCGCCGCGAAGCGATTTCTGCCTTTCGCTTTATAGTTTTTCATTATACGGCATCCGCGCGCAAATTACAACACAACAGAAAAAGAACGCACAACCTTTTCGGTCATGCGTTCAGTCTGTATGGTTTACATCGCCATCAGTGCGGAAACCACGCTCTCCGACCACGTGTCAAAATGGTCGGGGTTCAAATCATACAGCAGCCCTGCGCAGGCGGTCGCCGACGCGGTCATCCGCGCGATGCTCTGCCCCAGCGCGGTCGTGGATGCGGGCGCGGTCAGCACGGCAAAACCGTCGCCCGTCAGCATCTTCGCGGCCAGCGAGAGCGCAGCCTCGCGGCGGGCGCTGTCCTGCCAGCAGGCGCGGGTGATTGCCAACCCATAGCTCGGCGTGCCGACCAGCGCGGTTCGCGCCTGCCCGTCCACGCCGGAGAGCGAAACGACCACCGTCTTTTCCTGCCGGTCCTCGGCAAGCGCCTCGGCCAGATCGCTGCCGTCAAAGCGCATCGCCGCCACACCCTCTGCAAACGCCTGCTGGGCCTGCTCGTCCGTCAGGTTCCACGGATCGACGCCGAACGCGCCGACCTGCGTCAGCGCCGTCAGCACGCTTTTCGCGCCGTCCAGCGAGGTCTGCTGGCCGTATTGATCGGCAGGCGCGCCGATCATCGCCGCGCAGTCCAGCGCGATCTCCGGCCATTCGCACATGGCGTTGGCCACCGGCAGAACGCCCTTCTGTGCCAGCGCCGAACAGGCGACAATCAGCTCGTCGTAGCTCGTCGGCACGGCGACGCCGTTCGCCTCCAGCACGTCGGTGTTGACATACAGGCTTTCCCAATTCAGGCGGATCGGCGCAAGCAGCACGCTTCCGTCGCCCTCCGCCATCGCGGCCAGCTTCTTGGCGCCGCAGTCCGGCGCGGCGGCGAGCAGCTCATCCACGCTGACCAGCTGATTGGCCGTCAATCCGCTGCCCAGCGGCACGACGACGAGATCCGCCTGGCCGGAAGACACCATTTCCTGCATCTGCTGCATGAACACGTCGTCCTCCAGACCGGAATAATCCTCGACGATGTTGCCCGTCTCGTCTTCCCACGCGGTAATCAAATCCATGTAGCCCTGCGCGGCGAAATCCATATCCGCAAACGGAGTGAACGTCGTCACCGTCGTGCCGGCCGCCAGCGCCGAAAGCGAAACCGCCAGCAGGCTCACCAGAACCATCCAACAACAAACCATCTTGCGCATCGTCAAAAACCTCCTCCATTATAAGCCCAAATTGATCGCTTTTTGCAGCGTTTTCCGTGCCAGGGGCGCGGCCACGCCGCCGCCGCTTCCGCCGTTTTCCACGAGCACGCAGACGGCATAGGGCGCGTTGTCATTGGTGATATAGCCCACGAACCACGCGTGTGATTCGATGCTCTTGTCGTTGCTGGCTTCCGCCGAGCCGGTCTTGCCTGCAACGGTGTAGCCGTTATCCAGCGCGGCGCGCTTGCCCGTGCCGGATTTGACCACGCGGATCATTTCGCTCTCCAGCCTGTCCGCGACCGCTTCGCTGAGCACGCGCTTGCCGCTTGCATGGCTGAGCAGCGCGCGGTTTCCACCCTGCGCGGTCGTGACCTGCGCAACAAGACGCGGCTCGTTCATCACGCCGTGGTTAGCGATCGTCGAAGCGATCAGCGCCATGTGCAGCGGCGTAGCGAGCACGCGGCCCTGGCCGATAGCCGACCACGCCAAATCCTCCGCGCTCAAATCGTCAATGGGATAGCTGGAATTATAAACGATCAAATCGCTGAACATGAAATTCTCGTTGAAGCCCATCTCCTCCGCCGTCTGCCCCAGCATCTCATAACCGAGGTCCTGCGAAAGCGCGGCAAAGGTCGTGTTGCACGAATGCGCGAACGCATCGGACAGGCTCTGCACGCCGTGCGCGCTGCCGTCTGTGACGGCATAGTTGCCGACGGGATAATACCCCGTGCAGTCAAACGCAAAATCGTTGAGATCCGGCAGGTTTTCAAGCGCGGAAGCCAGCGTCACGATTTTGAACGTCGAGCCGGGCGGATAGAGTCCCTGCGTCGCGCGGTTGACCAGCGCGCCCGCCGATTCATCCGCCAGCGCCGCATCCATATCCGTCGGATCGAACTGCGGCATGGAAACCATCGCCAGAATTTCGTTCGTCTTGTAATTGAGCACGACGACCGCGCCGCGCTTGCCCGTTGGAAACTGCTCGCTGATGTAGCGCGAGAGCCGCTCGGAGATCGTCAGCCGCACGTCGTCGCCGCGCTGGGTCGTGCCCGTGAACGCGTCGGCCAGCCGCTCAAAGATGCTGGAGCGGAAACCCAGCAGAAACTGCGCGTGGAACGTATCCGCGCCGGTGGAAACCTTGCCGCTGCTGTCGCCGACCACCTGACAGACCGCCTTGCGCGTGTCCGCGCTGCTGTTGTAGCGCCGCCGGCCGTTTTCATCCGTATAGGCCAGCACCGTGCCGTCCCGGTCGGTCAGCGTGCCCATAACGACATGCTGCTTCTGGCTGCTGATGCGCGGGTTATACGGATTGGCGACCCAGCGCCCGCCGTAGAAATAAACGGAGTAGCAGAAATACGCAATCACCAGCGCAAACAGCAGCACCAGCAGCAGCGTCAGCAAGTGCATGCGCCGCTTGATAACTTTGATAAGATCACCCCTTCACGCACAGAATATCTTCTTCCAGATTCTCCTGCGCCCTCGCGCTCGCCCCGTGCAGAATGCCGATCATCGCCATGCACGAGAGCAGCGACGAACCGCCGTAGCTGAGGAACGGCATGGTCACGCCCGTCAGCGGGATCATCTTGATGACGCCCGCGACGATCATGAACGTCTGAATGCCCAGCATGGTCAGCACGCCGCAGCCCAGCAGCATCTCAAACGAGCGCCGCGCGCGGGCAACCACCGTCACCCCGCGCAGAATCAGCAGCACATAGACCGCCAGCAGCAGCACGCCGAACACCTGCCCCAGCTGCTCGCAGACCACGGCAAAGATGAAATCGTTGTAATAAGCGGGAATCTTCTCCGGCGTGCCCTGTCCAAGCCCCACGCCGAACAACCCGCCGGAACCAATGGCCAGCAGCGCCTGAATGATCTGATAACCCTTGTCCGTCGGATCGCTCCACGGGTTGCGCCACATCGCCACGCGCACCTTTACATGCGCAAACATTTGGTAGCCCAGCACCGCCGCGCCCACGCCGCCGCCCAGGCCGACAATCGTCAGCGGTACGTTGCCGCAGGCGACATAAAACAGAACCAGCGTCGTCAAATAATAAATCAGCGCCGTGCCGAGATCGCGCTGCATCATCAGCAACAGCAGGCACGCCGCCGCGAACACCAGCGCAGGCATCATCTGCCAAACGGTGCGGTGCGCGCTGAAAAAATACGCCAGCGCCAGCACCACCGAAAGCTTCACAATTTCGCTGGGCTGAAACGAGCCGAGCAGCGGCACTTCCACCCAGTTTTTCGCGCCGTTGTTCCACTGACCGAAAGCCAGCGGTAAAATCAGCGCGCCGATACCCAGCACCATGCCCAGCAGCGTCAGCCCCCGGAAATGATGTACGTGAAAGACGATTTCGCTCATCACCAGCATCACGGCCAGCCCCAGCGCATAAAACACGGCCTGTCTGGCGCCGCGATCCGGCGAAACGGTGTAAAGCACCACGACGCCCACGCCGCAGAGAAAATTGGTCAGCGCCATCACCAGCGCATCCATCGGCAGAAAGCGCGGCAGCACCAGCGTGCTCAAAAGCCCCAGCGACGCCATCATCGCGCAGAGCTTTACCGCCTGTATGTCCAGCGTGCCCTCCGTTCGAACCGCGCAGAGCAGCAGCCCCAGCACCTCAAACGCCATCGTCAGCAGCGCGATGAGCGTCACGGTTGCGTCGCCCGCGCGGCTGATGGCGCGCCGCCTGTCCTTGGCGATGCGCGCCCGTTCTTTTTTCGCCCGGTCGCTGCTCTCCGGCTCATAGCGCTTGGGCGCTTTGCGCTCCGGCTTTTTGTCTTCGGGCTTCAATCGGCTTGTCTTGGTCCGTTCAGGCTTGAGCCGAACCGGCTTTTCCGTCTCCGGCTCCTCTTTCACAACGGCCTTGGGCTTTTTTGCGGGCTTGTAAACGGCCGTTTCGTCCTCCCGCTTATCCGTATCGATTTTGCCGCGGGCCATGCCGTCACCTCCGCTTGTCCTTCTTTTCCTTCTTCTGTGCGGCGGACACTCTCTTTTTCTCGTCCGCTTCGCCCCGATTCCATTTTTTCTTTTCCCTGCGGATTGCCCCGCGCGTGGGCGCGCCCAAACCGTCGCCGCGTCCCTGCCCGGCCTTGCTTCGGCGGGCGCGGGTGACATACGGCTCGTCCGCGCCGTCCGCCAGCTCGCCGCGGTCATACATCCGCAGCACCAGCTTCAATTCGCCGACGCGCAGAATCGCGCCGTCGCGCATCACGGCTTCGTCGCCCGGCTCAATCGGCGTTTCATCGGCCAGAAATCCGTCCTTATGCAGCGGCACAAGGTGCAGCTCCTCGCCCTCGACCCAGAAGAAGGCCGAACGCATATGCACCCTTTTATACGGCACGCACACGTCGCAGCTCATCGAGCCGCCGAGCGTCCCTTCAAACGGCACGCGAAGTTCCGTCCCGGCCGGAAGCCGTCTGCTGCCCGCCGAAAGCACGATAAAGCGCCCCGCCGCGCCTGCCTGCGGCAGATTCTTTTTCACCCGCCGCCAGAGTGCGCGGTCCCTGACATATTTTTTGAAGGCCAGCAGCACAATCAGCGCGATGATCGCCGCGCTGATATAACCGAAGCCCATGGACGCCACCTGATACCATGCCTGATTCACCCGTGCCAGCCTCCTGCCTGCCGCCGGGCAGGGGGCCTCGGCGGAAAAATCTTCCCTCCGATTATACCATAGAAACGCATGAAGCTGTCAAATTTATCCCGGATGACGAAAAAAATCCCCCGTGTTTTCACACGAGGGATGAAATCAGTCGTTCTCCTCGAAATCGCCGGTATAGAGCTGATAATACTTGCCGTGCTGGGCAATCAGCTCGTCGTGCGTGCCGCGCTCGATGATGCGGCCCTGTTCAAGCACCATGATGCAGTCGCTGTTGCGCACGGTGGAAAGGCGGTGCGCGATGACAAACGTGGTGCGGCCCTTCATCAGGGAATCCATGCCGGCCTGCACGAGGGCTTCGGTGCGGGTATCGATGGAGCTGGTCGCTTCGTCGAGAATCAGCACGGGCGGATCGGCAACCGCCGCGCGCGCAATGGCGAGCAGCTGGCGCTGGCCCTGCGAAAGGTTACCGCCGTCGCCCTTGAGCATGGTGTTGTAGCCGTCCGGCAGGCGAGTGATGAAGCCGTCCGCGTTGGCGAGCTTCGCGGCCTCGATGCACTCCTCATCCGTCGCGTCCAGTCGGCCGTAACGGATATTTTCCATGACCGTTCCGGTGAACAGATGCGTATCCTGAAGCACGACGCCCAGCGAGCGGCGCAGGTCGGATTTCTTGATCTTGTTGATATTGATGCCGTCGTAGCGGATTTTGCCATCCTGAATGTCGTAGAAACGATTAATCAGGTTGGTGATGGTCGTCTTGCCCGCGCCTGTGGAGCCGACGAAGGCGATCTTCTGGCCCGGCGTGGCGTAGAGCTTGATATCGTGGAGGACCATCTTATCGTCGTTGTAGCCGAAATCGACGTTATCCATCACGATATCGCCCTTCAGCTCGCGATACTCGGTTTCGCCCGTGTCCTTGTGGGTGTATTTCCACGCCCACAGGCCGGTGCGTTCTTTGCACTCGGTGAGCGCGCCGTTTTCGTCCTTCTTCGCGTTGACGAGGTTCACATAGCCGTCGTCCACCTCGGGCGTTTCATCCAGCAGCTCAAAGACGCGCTCCGCGCCCGCCAGCGCCATGATGATGGAGTTGCTCTGCTGGGAGACCTGATTGATCGGCTGGTTAAAGCTCTTGTTGAGGGTCAGGAAGGAAACCAGCGTGCCGATGGTCAATCCCAGATAGCCGCTCGTGGCCAGCAGGCCGCCGACCACCGCGCAGAGCACATAGCTCAAATTGCCCATCGCCATCGTCAGCGGCATGATGGTGTTGGCGATGCGGTTGGCGCTGTATGCGCTGTCGCGCAGCGCGTTGTTCAGCTTCTTGAATCCCTCAAAGTTTTCTTCCTCGTGGCAGAAGACCTTGACGACCTTCTGGCCGTCCATCATTTCCTCGATGTAGCCGTTGACCTTGCCCAGGTCGATCTGCTGCTGCACGAAGAAGCGGCCCGCGTTCTTGACGCGCTTCATGGAAATCGTCATCGTCGTGGCGACCATGAACAGCGTGATAATCAGCAGCGGCACGTTGAGGATCACCATCGAGACGACGATGCTCACAATCGTGATGACGCTGGAAATGAGCTGCGGCATGGACTGGGAGATCATCTGGCGCATGGTGTCGATATCGTTGGTATAGACGCTCATGATATCGCCGTGGGCATGCGTGTCGAAATACTTGATCGGCAGGCGCTCCATCTTGGAAAAGAGCTTGATGCGCAGATTTTTCAGTGTGCCCTGCGAAACGAAGATCATCAGGTAATTATACAGCCACGCGCTGAACGCGCCGAGGATGTAAACCGCCGCCACGGTGAGCACCGCCCGCCCCATCGGACCGAAATCCGGATTCGGCTGGCCCATCATCGGGGTGATGTAATCGTCGATCAGGCGCTGCATGAACATCGTGCCGTAGACGTTGGCTACGGCGCTGACCAGCAGGCAGATGACGACCGCGATGCAGTGAATCTTATACTGGCTCATGATCTCGGCGAAGATGCGCTTAAACGTCTTGCCGGGGTTCTTTGCGCCGGGCTTTCCGGCGTTTCTGTTGCGTCCCATCATAGTCAGTCGCCTCCCTTCATGGCGGCCTCGTCGAAGTCGCCGCCGCCGTTGCCGATCTGGCTGTTGTAGACCTCCTGATAGATCGCGTTGGTCTTCAGCAGGTTCTCCGGGGTATCAAACGCATTCACGCGGCCATTGTCCAGCACGAGCACGCGGTCCGCATCCTGAATGGAGGAAATGCGCTGGGCGATGATGATCTTGGTCGTGCCGGGGATGTGGGTGCGCATGGCTTCGCGAATCTTGGCGTCCGTCGCGGTATCGACGGCGCTGGTGGAGTCATCCAGAATGAGTACCTTCGGCTTCTTGAGCAGCGCGCGGGCAATGCACAGGCGCTGTTTCTGGCCGCCGGAAACATTCGTGCCGCCGCGCTCGATGCGAGTGTCGTATTTTTCCGGGAAGCGCTCGATAAATTCATCCGCGCAGGCCAGACGGCAGGCCTCCCGGCACTGTTCGTCGGTCGCGTTTTTGTCGCCCCAGCGGAGGTTATCGTAAATCGTGCCGGAGAACAGCACGTTGTTTTGCAGCACGACGGAAACCGCGTCGCGCAGGCTTTCCACGTCATATTGGCGAACGTCCACGCCGCCGACGCGCACCTCGCCCGCCGTCACATCGTACAGGCGGGAAATCAGGTTGACGAGGCTCGACTTGGACGAACCGGTGCCGCCCATGATGCCGATGGTCTCGCCGGAATGGATGTGCAGATCGACATCGCTGAGCACCGGCTTGCCGCTGCGCTGCTGATAAGCGAACGTCACATGATTGAAATCGATGGAGCCGTCCTTCACGGTCTTGACCGCGTTTTCCGGGCTGGTGATATCCGGCTGCTCCTCCAGCACTTCCTCGATGCGCTGCGCCGCCGCGGCGGACTGCGTAACCATGACGAAGACCATGGAGAGCATCATCAGGCTCATCAGAATGTTCATGACGTAGGAGAGCAGGCTGGTCAGCTCGCCCGTGGTCAGGCCGGTCTGATTAACGATCATCTTCGCGCCGAACCAGCTGATGAGCAGAATACAGGCGTACACGGTCAGCTGCATGCCCGGCATGGAGAAGGAGATGATACGCTCGGCGGAGATGGAGTTTTTGAACAGGTCGTTCGCCGCGCCGGAGAACTTTTCATCCTCATAATCCTCGCGGACAAACGCCTTCACCACGCGGATCGCGCCGACGTTTTCCTTGACCACGCCGTTCACCGCGTCGTATTTGCGGAACATCTGCCTGAAATACTTCATCGCCTTGGGGATGAGGAACACAATCACCGCGCCCAGGAACGCAATCGCAACCAGAAACACGAGCGAAAGCTTCGCGTTGATGGAAAACGCCATAAACAGCGCGACGATCAGCGTCACGGGGGAACGCGTGCAGATCATCAGCAGCATCTGGAACGCGTTCTGGATGTTGGTGACGTCGGTGGTCAGGCGCGTGACAAGGCCCGCGGTGGAGAACTTGTCGATGTTGGAGAAGGAATATTCCTGAATGCGCCCGAACATCGCCTCGCGCAGGTTGGCGGCCAGGCCCGTGCTCGCACGCGCGCTGTGCACGCCCGCGCGAACGCCGCAGAACATCGCCAGAATCGCCATCACGGCCATCAGCGAACCGATTTTCGCCACATGCGCCATGTTGCCCACGGCGATGCCCTTGTCGATGATGGACGCGGTGAGATACGGAATCAGAATTTCGAGCACGACGCAAAACATCGTGTACATCGGCGAGAGGAACGTGTCTTTTTTATACTGTTTCAATTCTTTCGCCAGACGCGCGCCGGTGATGTGCTTTTTCCCGCCGGTTTGTTTGGTTTCAGCCATGGAAGTCCTCCTTATCTTCATCGATGATATCGTCACACTGTCTGAACGCGTCGGACGCCGTAATCTCGAACGTCCGCCCGAGCAGGCGCACAAATTCCTGCGCGTCGCTGCCCATCATATTCAGCATGACCTCGATTTTTTTCATAAAATGCTGTCTCCGCTTTTCGCAGAGCGCGTCGCCCGCCTGCGTCAGCGACACAAGCACGCGGCGGCGGTCGATTTCGTCGTTTTCGCGCTCCAGCAGCCCTTTTCTTTCCAGACTGCCCAGCACGGCGGCGATGCGCGAGGTGGTCATGCTCAGCCTGCTGCTCAGCTCCCCCGCCGTCATCTTTTTGCTTGTGCCGCTGTGCAGAAGTCGCATGACGGCCATTTCGCCGCACATGCTCGCGCTGAAGCGGTTGTCCCGCGCTTCACGCGGATGCTCATCCAGCAGACGGGCCATTTCCTCCGCCAGGGTATGAACCGTTTCCTCCGTCAGCGCAGCGTTTTCCGTCACAGAATCCCTCCTTTTGCTAACACTGTGAGCTATTATACGAGGAATACAAAAAGGTGTCAACGTTAAATGCGCCAAATCTCGGCGCGGTCAGCTTGGCAAAGGGCACAATTTGCTTGACAAATTTCAAGCTTGGTGCTATGCTGAAAAGGATTTTTGAAAGGGGTGAGCATCGGAGCATGCGCAAGTGATTTCTGTTTTGAAAGACAACCCAAGCGCGCGGTTTCGCGGGCTTGGTTCGGCTGTCCGGCTGAACGGAAATCAAGACGCGCGGTTTCGATTTTTTGCACGCTTTTTCTGTGTGCGTTGTTTGCGTAGGGTTTCCGTCTTTGGCCGCAGCAGCCGAAGGCGGATTTTTTTGTAAAATAGGAGTTTTATGTTAACGATTCATAACCTGACCCTCACCCATCGCAAAGACCTGACCCTTCTGGTCGATTCCCTTTCCCTCACCGTCAACGACGGCGAACGCCTTGCGCTCATCGGCGAGGAGGGCAACGGCAAATCCACCCTGCTCCGCGTGCTGGCGGGCGATTCCTCCGTAAACAATTTTATTGAAATATCCGGCTCGTTTTCCTGCCGCGGCCGCGCGGGCTATCTGCCGCAGGAACTGCCGAAGGACGAGTGCGAAAAAAGCGCTTACGATTTTTTCTGCGCGTCGCCCGTGTTTTTCGATCAGCCGCCGAAAGCCCTCGGGCAGCTGGCCGCGCGGCTCGCCCTGTCCGCTGATGTGTTTTACAGCCCGCAGCGCATGGCCGATTTTTCCGGCGGCGAACGCGTCAAATTGCAGCTGGCGCGATTGCTGATGGCCTCGCCCGACGTGCTGCTGCTCGACGAGCCGACCAACGATCTGGACGGCGATTCCGTCCGCTGGCTGGAGGATTTTCTGCTGACCTGCAAGCTGACCGTGCTCTTCGTTTCCCACGACGAAGCCCTGCTCTCGCGCGTGGCGACAAGTATTCTTCTGCTGGAGCGTCTGCGCCGCAGGCAGGTTCCCCGCGCGACGCTGTACGCCATGGGCTATGACCGGTTTTATGAGGAGCGCGGCGCGGCCTTTGACAAGCAGACCCAGATTGCGCGCAAAGAGCGAGAAGACTTTCAGGCAAAAATGGCGCGCTATGAAACCATACGCCGCAAGGTGGAACACGACCAGAACGCCGTCTCCCGCAGCGACCCGCACGGCGGCCGGCTGCTCAAAAAGAAAATGCACGCCGTTCAAACCATGGGCAGACGCTTTGAGCGCGAGCAAGACAGCCTGACCGCCCTGCCCGAACAGGAAGAAGCCATTTTTGCCAAACTGACCTGCGCCCCTCTGCCCGCCAACAAGACCGTGCTTGATCTTTCCTGCCCCGAATTGAACGTCGGCGATCGAACGCTTTGCCGGGATATCCGCCTGACCGTCCGCGCAAAGGAAAAGCTGTGCATCTGCGGCCAGAACGGCGTGGGCAAATCGACCCTCCTGCGTCTCATCCGCGATACACTCAAAAAGCGAACCGATCTGCGCGTCTTTTACATGCCGCAGGACCCCTGCGACCTGCTTGATCTGCGTCTCTCGCCCGTCGAGCTGCTCTCCCCGTCGGGTGAAAAGGATGCGCTCAGCCGCGCCGGTATCCTTCTGGGCAGCATGAAATTCACGGCCGACGAAATGAATCACCCGTGCGCGGCGCTCTCCGGCGGTCAAAAGATCAAGCTAATGTTTTTGATGATGGCCGAAAGCGGCGCAGACGTGCTGCTGCTCGACGAACCGACTCGAAACCTCTCTCCGCTCTCCGGCCCGGTTGTTCGGGATTTGCTGGCCGATTATCCCGGCTGCATCATCGCCGTGTCGCACGACAGGCGCTTTGTGGAGACCGTCTGCACCCACGTCGTCCGCCTGGATCGCGAAGGGGTGCGCGAAACCTCAATTTCGGACGTTTTATGACGGATTTTGACAGAAAGTGGTGCGTAAATTCCCGTTTTCAATCATTTTCATCGGTTTAATGGAGTATCAGTGGAGAAAGAAAGGCAAAAAAGATTGACAAGTGGAAAAAATTGGATACAATGGAAGGAGTGAAACATCAGAAGGGAGCGCATCGATATGAAGGATATCGCCATTGAATATTTAGGGGGAAGCGGATTCCTCGTATCGCTGGGCGATACCGGTCTGCTCTTTGACGCCAGCGAGACCGGCCCGGACCGCCGCGCCCTGCCGGGCAAAGAGACGCTTTCGGCATTTGAAAAGCTGTATGTGTTCGTCAGCCATCATCACGATGACCACTTTTCCCCGACGATCTACGAGCTGTGCGGCGAGACGGCGACCTATGTGCTCGGCTTCGATGTGCCGCAGCCCTATCGCGGCGTGCGCATGTCCCCCGGCGATGAGCGCACCTTCGGCGCGCTGAAGGTGCACGCCTATGGCTCGACGGACGAGGGCGTTTCGTTCTATGTCAACTTTGCGGGGATCACCCTGTTCCATGCGGGCGATCTGAACTTATGGCATTGGCGCGACGAATCCTCCGTGACGGAGATCGAAGCGGCCGAGCGTGCGTTTTATGACTGCGTCGCGCCGATCCCCAAGCAGAAAATCGACGTGGCGTTTTTCCCCGTCGATCCCCGACAGGGCAGTATGTACGATGCAGGCGCGGGCTATTTCATCATGACCGTCAAGCCCAAGTTCTTCATCCCGATGCATTTTCAGGGCCGGCCGGACGTCGCGCTGCGCTTTGCCGTCACCGGAGAAACGCCGCAGACCCGCGTCGTCGCGCTCGAACAGCCCGGCGACCATATCGACCTGCATCTGCCCGAGGATGAAACCTCCGCGCCGGATCAGAAACTCAAAGATTTGCTGAAGGACGAAGGGAACGATTGAGGCTCCGCCTCAAACTCACGGACGCGCAATGCGCGCCCCTACAACCGCATAAAAAGCTCAAGCGTTTCCTCAATAATCGGAAAGCCTGAGCTTTTTCTTATTTCCCTAACGTTTCGATTTTCCGCACCGTCAGCACACCGTCTTCGACGGTAAATTTGACATTCTTCCCCGCGAACGCCACGCCGTATACCCGCTCCGGGTCGCTTTGATACGACGGCCTTGGATCGTGTGCCAGCACGCCGCGCAGCGCCGAGCGGTGCTCCGGCTCAATCTGCGCTTCCAGCTCCGGCGGAAAATCGACCGCCAGCGCATAATTCTTCTTTTCCTCCGCAAACCCACCCGTCGCTTCCGGGTGGCAGTCGGCATACGGCAGATAGGGCTTAATGTCATAAATCGGCGTGCCATCCATTAAATCTGCGCCGCCGACGATCAATATCGGTCCCTCCGGGGTGTGCAGCTGCACATCCTCCAGCGTCACGGAAGACAGCCCGATGGGATTGGGGCGGAACGGCGACCTCGTGGCGAACACGCCCATGCGCGTATTGCCGCCCAGCCTCGGCGGGCGCACCGTCGGCGACCAATCCGCGCGCTCGCAGGCGGAAAAGCCCCAAATCAGCCACAGATGCGAAAAGCCCTCAAGGCCGCGCAGGGCGTCCGGGTTTTGATAGGGTTTTTCAAAGACGATTTTCGCGCGCGTTTCCGGCACAACGCCGCTTTGGCGCGGAATACCGAACTTCTGCGGAAAATCGCTTTGGATTCTGGCAACGACTTTCATTTTCTCCATGCTTATCACCGGGAGACGTTGGGGCTTTGCCCCAACGTTCCCCCTCACTTCACCAGCACCGACGGCACTTCAACGCCGGAGTCGTGCATCGTCTGCATCATGTGGCGCTGGGCCGCCTGCCGCGCGCGCTCACTGTCGTGCTCCAGAATGCCGCGGTACATCTCCAAATGGCACTGGCTCGCGCGCTGATAGCTGCCCTCCACCCGGCGCGTGTGATGATAGCCCGCCTGAATGGATTCGTGGATCGTCGGCAGAAGCCGCTTCATCACGTCGTTGCCCGTACACTGGGCAATCAGGGAATGAAATTCAAAGTCGTAAGGCGTGTAATCCTCGCCGTGCAGGTAGGCGTTATCCATCTTATCCAGCAGGTTTTTCATGGCGACCAGCTGCTTATCCTGCCGACGCATGGCGGCCAGCGCGGCGACGCTGGGCTCGATCAGCAGGCGCGTTTCCAGCAGCTGCGCGATGAGTTCTTCCTGATCGGCGAAACGCAGGCCCAGCGGATCGCTCGCCAGCCCCGGCATGGCGCACAGAAACGTGCCCTGTCCCTGTCGGATATCGACGATATGCTCCGTCTGCAAAATCTTGACCGCCTCGCGCACCGTCGAGCGGCTGACCCCGAAGCGCTCCATCAGTTCCGCTTCGGCGGGCAGTTTGGCGCCGGTCTTGAGCGATTCCTGTATAATCATCTCCCGCAGCTTATCGGCCACCTGTTCCGGGAGCTTCCGTGTTTTTCTGACTGTTTCCATGGCTCGTCCTTTCACGCTTTCTTTTCTTTATTAGTCTATCACATCCGACCATTTTTCTCAACCCTTTCGGCTCGGCGTTCGATTTTTGCGCGCGCCGCAAAGTCTTGCGTCTTTATCAGAAGGATTTTGCCCCGTGAGCGCGAATACTGAATAAGTATGAATTTGCCCTTTTATACCGTTTCAGCGTCCTTTGGGAGCTTTGGGACGAAGTTATGCACAGCGGTGTGGATAAACCGGTCGGTTGTTTTGGGTTTTATCCAGTGTTTTCCACAGGCCAAAAGTCCGCTCTGCTTTGGGTTTTTGGCACTTATCCCGGTTTTCCACCGCTCTACGACTCCTTCTGCTGAACGTATATACTGCTACTACCCCATGGAGGTTATCAAAATGCGCTTCACTTGTGATACCAACGAACTGAACACCGCTCTTTCCATCGTCAGCCGCGCGCTGGCTGTGCGCTCTGCCAAGCCGATTTTGGAAGGCATCCTGTTTGAATCCTGCGACGAGGGGCTTCGTCTGACCTGCACCGATCTGGCGCTGGGCATTGAAACCCTGCTTCCCGCCACCTTCAGCGAGGAGGGGCGTGCCGTTCTGCCGGGCAAGCTGCTCTGCGAAATCATCCGCAAGCTGCCGGGCGGTCCGTGCGACATCACCGTTGGCGACAGAATGCAGGCGACGATCCGCTGCGCGAGCATCCGCACGACGATCAACGGCTTTGATCCGGTGGAATACCCCGAACTGCCGCAGGTCGAGGGCGAGAGCTTTGATCTTCCCCAAAACACGCTCAAGGATATGGTCGGACGGACGCTGTTTGCCATCGCGCAGGACGAGAGCCGCCCGATTCTGACCGGCTGTCTGCTGGAAATCAGCCAGACCGAGATGCGCGTCGTCGCGCTGGACGGTTTCCGCCTTGCGATGCGCAAGGAGAACATCGTCGGCCCGGCCAGCCCGATCAGCGCGGTGGTCGGCGGCCGTGTTTTGGGCGACATCGCCAAGATTTTGGCGGATACAGAGGAAAACGTCTCCCTGTGCTTCACCAAGAGCCATGTGCGCATGAACATTGGTCAGACCCGCGTGGTGGCGCGCCTGCTGGAGGGCGAATTTATCCGCTATCGCCAGATTCTGCCGGAGGAATGGCAGACCCGCGTGACGGTGGATCGCGCCGAACTGGGCAGCGCCATCGACCGCGCAAGCCTGATCGCCCGCGAAGGCAAGACGAATCTGGTCTGCTTCAAGATCGACGGCGAGACGCTGGAGGTCACGTCCAATTCCGAGACGGGCGACATGGAAGAAAAGATGCAGGTGCTCACCGAGGGCAAGGATTTGACGATCGCCTTCAATGTGCGCTACATCACCGATGTGCTCAAGGCGCTTTCCGACGATCAGATCGTGATGCGCTTCAATTCCAACGTCAGCCCGTGCGTGGTCTGTCCGGTGGAAGGCGACAGTTATCTCTATCTGGTGCTCCCGGTTCGCGTCTTCAACGCGTAAGGTTACGATGGGGCTCTGCCCCAGTCCGGGAAACTCGCATAGGGGCGCTGTCCTCTGCCTACGGCAGACGCGTCCGTTTCACGAGCGCGCAAGCGCTCCTTGCGATTTCCGATTTCCGCCATGCTTTTTCCCGCACAGCGGGCGCATGGCTTCAATCCCCCGTCAAGAACCTGAGGTTCTTGGATTTCCCGCTTTGTTTATCGCTGCGCGATAAACGAGGGTGAAAAGAGAGAATATCTTATATAATCAACCATCTGCGCAGCAGATGGCAAGTGGAGGGTGCAGGGAACTCAGTTCCCTGCCGGGGGGTTGGGGGCGGCGCCCCCAACGTCTCCCCGTATGTTGCTATGCAGGTTACGTCGCTCAGCCTGAGCCATTTCAGGAATTACAAAAAGGCGCTCATCGAGCCGGATGCGGGCGTTACCGTGTTTACCGGGCCAAACGCGCAGGGAAAAACGAATATTCTGGAGGCGCTGCACCTGTGCTGCCTAGGCAAGAGCCACCGAACATCCCGCGATGAGGAACTCATTGAATGGGGGCAGGACAGCGCGCGTGTGACGGTCAAAACCGCCCAGCGCGACGGCACGCATGAGGTTGCGGTCATTCTCAGCCGCACGCAGAAGAAGAAAAAAACCGTGCGCATTGGGCTTCGGCAGGCGGAACGCATCGGCGAGCTGCTCGGTCATGTCTGCGGCGTGCTGTTTTCGCCGGAGGACCTGCAAATCGTCAAGGAAGGCCCGGCGGAGAGACGGCGTTTTATGGATATGCAGCTTTCGCAGCTGCGGCCGACGTATTTTTACGCCCTCCAGCGCGCCGTGCGTACGCTCAACCAGCGCAACGCGCTGCTCAAGGAGATTGCGCGCAATCCGTCTTTGCTGCCGACGCTGGACATGTGGGACGAGCAGCTTGCGCGCGTCGGCGCGGTCATCTGCGAAAACCGCCGGGAAGCCGTCGGCAAGCTCGGCGAACTGGCGCGTTCGGCGCATCTGTCGCTGACAGGCGGGCGCGAGGAGCTGAATCTGCGCTATGTTTCGCAGGTCGCGGACGCGTCAAATGTCTACGAAGCGCTTTTGGAGCGGCTTTCGCGGGCCAGAAATGAGGATTTGCGGCGGATGACGACCACGGTCGGCGTGCATCGGGACGATATTGCCATTACGATTGACGGCAGGGAAGCGCGTACATTCGCTTCGCAGGGGCAGCAGCGCAGCGCGGTGCTCTCCCTCAAGCTGGCGCAGCTGGAATTGGCCGGACAGGAAAGCGGCGAAGCGCCGATTCTGATGCTGGACGATGTAATGAGCGAGCTGGACCCGAACCGCAGGCGGCAGCTCATCGAGCGGATTGACCGCGTGCAGACGTTTGTGACCTGCACAGACCTGTCCGATCTGGCAGGCGCAAGGCAGGGCGCGGTTTATCGCGTGGAAAAAGGCGAGCTGACGCGGCTATGAGCGACTTTTGGGAAAAACGAAAAAATCCTGTAAAAACAGGAAAAAGAACACTTATCCTCAAGTTATCCACAACAATCCACAATTTATCCACAAAACCCACAAAACTGTGGAGAACTCTGTGGAAAACTTGCGGAGAAGCCGAGGACAACCCCAAAATCGGACATGCAGGCGCGCGGCGCCCAAAACCGCCCAAAAGCCTTTTGTGTTTTGGCTTTTGGGGCTTTCAATCCCCAAAAGAAAAGCCCTGCATTTCTGTGGAATCTCCAAAAGTGGAAAAGCTGCTTTTGGGAGTGGGAAAAACGAGGGGATACGTTGGGACGCTGTCCCAACCCCTGCCAGAAACCTGAGGTTTCTGGACTTCCCCCCTCTATACCCATTTATCGCACAGCGATAAATGGGTAAGATAAAAAGAATCGAGCTATAAGCGCGAAGCGAAGAAGGGAGTCTGAGGGATGAATCCCTCAGGCAGGTTTGGGCGGCAGCCCAAAAAGCGTTTCCCTTAAAGCGAAAGGATGCTGACATGGATCGTAAAAATAGACGCGTCACCTATCTCACCGGCGCAAACGCTACGTTTAACGCCTATGGGATGAATGACGAACGAAAAAAGAAGAACAATAAAAAGAAAAATTCGATTCAGGGCAGGATTCGAACCGTGATTCTGATCGTCGCGCTCGTCGGCCTGCTCGCCGTGTGCGTCGGTTATGCGCTGACCGGCTCAACCCGCGAGGGGATCGGCCGCGTGACGCGCATCGGCGCGACGCTCAGTCAAAATGTTTCGCCTTTCGGCGACAGCGTCATCTTCTATGACGGAACGACGCTGCACTGCGTCGCCGCGTCCGGCGGCAACGAGTGGAGCTATCAGATCGGCACCAACGCCGACTATGACGCGACCGAAAAGCGCATCGTCGCATGGTCGGGCAACGATCTGTATATCCTCAACCATAACGGCCGCCTCATCTATAACAATAAGATGAGCGATACGATTCAGTTCGCCAGCGCGGGCGACGAGTATGTGGCCGTGTTCGTCGGCGACACGGATAACGGCGTGGTTTCCGTCATCAACAGCAGCGGCCAGATCGTCGATAATATCACCGTCTCCAATCAAACCCTGCTGGATATCGGCTTCTTCATGGCCTCCACCACATCCAACGCGCAGGCCATCGAGCTGATGTGGATGCTGGGGCTGAATACCACCGGCACGGTGATTTCCACTGAGCTGCAGACCTTCCAGCCCGGCAAGCTCTCCACGGGCAAAAGCTCGCTGGGCGAGCATATCGCCTACTCGATTTATGACGAAAACGGCACGCTGAACGTCGTGACCACCCGGCAGATTCTGCATTATAATTACCGAGCGCTGGAGGCCAGCAACCCGACGCTGATCTACGGCTATACCGTCGAGGACGTCAGCCGGAGCGGCAGTGTGCTCTATCAGCTGCTCGTGCCCGCGCAGGAGCAGAACGAAGGCATCAGCATCGCCAACGTGCGCCTGATGTATGGCAGCGTCGATCGCGTGATCCACCTGCCCAGCACGTGCATTGCGGCCAAGCTGGGCACGAAATCGGTCTATGGCTTCTCTCAAAATGCAGTTTATGTGTGCAGCTTCGGCGATACGACCTTCCGCACATACGCCATGCCCATCAATGTCACGGCTGTGCTCGGCATGATGAACGACAACCGCGCGGTGGTGGCTTCCGGTTCGGAAATCTACGTGGTCGAGCTGCCGACGTAAGGGAGGAAAGACATGAACATCATCGATATTCTGATTCTGGCGGTGCTGGCGGTCAGCGTGATCTTCGGCATGTACCGCGGCTTCATCAGCGGCGTGCTCAGCGTGGCCGCGCTGATCGGCGCGGCGGCGGCGGCTTTTGCCATCAGCCCGTCGCTGGCGGCGTGGCTGCAGGGCAACGAAACGCTGGTCAACACCCTGATGTATTACACCGACGCGGGCAGCCGCATCAAGGATCTGGATTTGTCGCTGCTCACCGTGTCGCAGGTCAGCCAGAGTGCGATTGCGCAGATCATCAGCGGCGCGCAGCTGCCCCAGCAGTTTCAGGCGGCGTTTATCAACGCGGTGAATACCGCGCCGGGCGCCACCACGATGTCCACCCTGCTCAGCCAGACGATTGTCAACGTGTCGCTGTCGATTCTGAGCTTTCTGATCTGCTTTTTGGGCTGCTACATCGTCGCGACATTCGTCATCCATCTGATCTGCTATGTGTTTGAACTGCCGGTGCTGCGCCATCTGGATGCGCTGATGGGCGGCGTGTTCGGGCTGGCGCGCGGCGTGCTGCTGCTGTTCATCTTCTTTGCGCTCGTGCCGATCATTCAGGCTGTCGTGCCGGTGCAGCAGCTGACCGACGTGTTCACCGCGTCGCGGCTTGCGCCTTTGTTTGACAGCAAGCTCATTCTGTCCATCCTCGGCGCGTGACGGAGGCGGATTATGGAGAGCAAAGCGATTCGCCTGACCAACAAGACGGCCATTGCGCTTCGAAAAAACGCGAAAAAGACGAGAAACGCCTGTTTCACCGTCGGCGGAGTCGGCACATTGGCGCTGCTGGCGCTGGCGGTCTATTGGGGCATGCAGTGGCTGCCCGCCGTGCCGCTGCTGATTGCGGCGGCGGTGGCGATGGATGCGCTGCTGGCCCTGACGGCACAGCGGCTGTATGTGCAGCTGGTCGGGCAGGCCATCTGCACGGAGGCCGCCGCCCGGCAGATGCGCGAGGAGAAAAACGAAAAGGCGCGCCGCCGTCAGGCCGTCGATGACCTGGTGGCGATGCAGCAGGACGCGCAGCGTCAGGCCGAACCGGCTTCCCCGGCGCTTTTTGCCGATGCGCTGGGGCAGACGCGCCGCATGCCCGCTGTCAAGCCCGCTCCCGCGCCGAAGGAGCCGCAGGCGGGCGGCCATCGTCGGCGCAGGCAGGCCGGCTTCACCGTCATTATGGACGATTCCACCAAACAGGTGCAGTGAGGAACCATGATCGCAATCGCATATACCCTTTTGTTCTGCGGATTGGGCGTGCTGATGCTCCGCTGGCTGATGCCGCAGAAAAGCCCGCTCGTTCGGGCCTGGCTGGGCGTTTCGCTGGGCGTGCTGATGGAGATGGGGCTCCCGGCGCTGTGCGCCAATCTGCTGGATTTCACGATTGCCGCGCATCTCGCGGCCGTCGCCGCGGCGCTGCTGCTGGCGGCGCTTTGTTATGCCGCGCGGGAAAAAGCGCCGCTTGCACAAATGCGCGAGGCGGATCGGCGGCAGCTGGCCGTGATGGCCGCCGTGGGTATTCCGCTGACGGCGTTTTCGGCCTATCTGCAATATACCCACTGCATCATGCCCGCGTCGGATGGATCGCTCTGGTGCGGTCAGGCGACCTACGGCGACCTGTGCATGCACCTGTCGTTCATCACGTCGCTGGAAAACATGTCCTTTCCGCCGAGTTACAATCTGCTCGCCGGGACGGGGCTTTCCTATCCGTATCTGACCGACGCGCTGAGCACGACGTTTTACATGCTCGGCATGCCGCTGAACCTGTCGCTCGTCGTGCCGGGCACGCTGCTCATGGCGCTGACCTATGCGGGCTATATGCTGCTGGCCCAGCAGATTCTGGGCGGGCGGCACAAGGCGGTCGCAGTGGCGGCGCTGCTGTTCTTTTTCAACGGCGGTCTCGGCTTTTTGTATGACTTTGATCTGGCGTTCACGGACAATTTCGCCCGTGTCCGCGAAATATTCACCGGATACTACAAGACCCCGGCGAACCAGCCCGATTTGAACCTGCGCTTTTCCAACGTCATTGCGGATTTGATGCTGCCCCAGCGCGCGCTGCTGGGCGGCTGGGCGATGGGCCTTCCGGCGCTGTACCTGCTGATTTCATCCGTGCGGGAGAAATCGGTTCGGCAGACGGCGATGCTGGCGCTCTGGGCTTCTGCGCTGCCGCTGGTGCATACGCATACGTTTTTGGCGCTCGGCCTGTTTTCCGGCGGCTATCTGCTGGGCAGCCTGATCGAGCAGAAGGAGGAGCGGCGCGGGATTCTGATTCGCGCGGGGCTGTACCTGGGCGTGGTGCTGGCGCTGGCCCTGCCGCAGCTGATGGGCAACGCCGTCAAGCAGACGCTGGAGGGCGGTTCGCTCCGCTTCCAGTTCAACTGGGTCAACAACAGCGGTGGGCGTGGCTTCAAGGACGGCTATTTCTGGTTCTGGGTGAAGAACGCGGGCCTGCCGTTCATCCTCGTGATCTGCGCGTGCCTGTGCGCCCGCAAGCGGGGCTATCTGGATATTGTGCTGGGCATGACGGCGGTTTACGTCGTGGCCGAAACGATTCTCTTTCAGCCGAACGAATACGACAACAACAAGCTGTTTTACATCTGGTTCATGTTCGCGATGATCCTCGCGGCGGATTATGGCTCGATGCTCATGCAGCGGCTGGCGGGCCTGCCGGGGCGCGCGCTGCTGTGCGGGCTGTTTCTGTGGGCGAGCCTGTTTTCCGGCGCGCTGTCGCTGGGGCGGGAAGCGGTTTCGGGCTATCAGCTCTTTTCTGCCAACGCGGTGGCGGCGGGCGATTGGATTCGAGAAAACACCGATCATGACGACGTGTTCCTGACCGGACAGCAGCACATCAACCCGGTCTGTTCGCTTGCCGGACGGCAGATCATCTGCGGAAGCGATCTGTATGTCTTCTTTCACGGCCTGGATTACAACCAGCAGTCTGCGGATTGCAGGCGCTTTTATGAAGACCCGCGGGCCAACGCCGACGTGCTGACGACCTACGACGTGCATTACATCTACGTGAGCGATTACGAGCGCGCGGAATTTGACGTGGATTTGGATGCGCTGGATGCGGATTACGAGCTGGTTTACGAAAACGACGACGTGCGCATTTATGACACGGGATGGAGAGAAGCGCCGTGACGGAACGGTTTTTGAAGTATTCGCTGGAGCGGAATTGCAAAATCTGCGTCGTGCTGATGCAGGCAGGGCAGATGAAAAAGGTCAACCTGCGCGTGACGGCCATCGGCGAAAACGGGTTTGACGCGGTGCCCTCCGGCCGAAAAAAGCCCGTGCATATCCGCATGGAGGATGTGCTGACCGCCGCCTATGCGCGGGGCGATCAGGGCGCGCTGGAATGACGGAGAGGGTG
This sequence comes from uncultured Clostridia bacterium, assembly GCA_934636105.1. Taxonomy (GTDB): domain Bacteria; phylum Bacillota; class Clostridia; order Christensenellales; family Aristaeellaceae; genus Ventricola. Next base: position 40,768 of record CAKTZR010000015.1, on the reverse strand, counting down.
CTATGACAAAAGAGGTTCAACGGGAGACGATTCGGCGGATTGCAGCGCAGGCGAAGGCGCTGGGCGGCCGGGCGATGTTGGTCGGCGGCTGTGTGCGCGACGCGCTGCTTGGACGGGAAAGCGCGGATATCGACTGCGAGGTATACGGCCTTACGCCGAAGCAGCTGCAAGGGCTGGCGGCGCAGTTCGGCGCAGTGGATGAAAGCGGCGCGCGATATGGCATTTTCACCCTCAAAGATGCGGGCATCGATTTGGCCGTGCCGCGCATGGAACGCCGGATCGGCCCGAAGCACGGCGATTTTGACGTGACGCCCGACCCGGCGCTTTCCTTTGAGCGCGCGGCGGCGCGGCGGGATTTCACCGTCAACGCGATTTTGCAGGATGCGCTGACCGGGGAGATCGTCGATCCCTTCGGCGGGCAGGCGGATTTGCAGCGCGGCGTGCTGCGCGCCGTGCCGGGCGAAGGCTTTTGCGAAGATCCGCTCCGCGTGCTGCGGGGCGCGCAGTTCGCGGCCCGGTTTCATCTTGCGCCGGATGAAGAAACGCTGGCGAAGATGCGGACGATGAAGACGGACGACCTGTCGCCCGCACGCGTGCGGGGCGAAATGCAAAAGGCGATGGCCAGCGGCGCGCCGGATGTGTTTTTCGATGTGCTTCGTCAGGCGGACGCGCTGGAGCCGTGGTTCAGCGAATTGGCGGCGCTGATCGATGTGCCGCAGCCTCCGCGTTATCACCCGGAGGGCGACGCGTATATCCACAGCATGCTGGTGCTGCATGCCGCCACGCAGAAAAAGGCGCAGACCAAACACCCGGAGGCCTTCGTTTATGCGGCGCTGGTTCACGATCTGGGCAAGGCCGTCTCCACCACGCGGGGCGAGGATGGCGAGTGGCACACTTATGGCCACGAAAACACTGGCGTGCCGCTGGCGCGCGCCATGCTGGGGCGGCTCGGCGTGCCCAAAGAGATCATCGCGTATTGCGAAAACATGTGCCGCCTGCATATGCGCGCGCATGTCTGCCATTACGGTCAGGTGGAAGCAGGCCGGACGAATCTGCTGTTTGACGAATCCGTCTGCCCACATGACCTTGCCCTGCTGGCGGCCTGCGATACGATGGGCAAGGGTACGGCGGGCGGCGATGCGCCCAACGAAGAAGCGTTTCTGCTGGGACGCGTGCAGACCTATGAAGAAACGGTCGCAAAGGGCATGCCGGACGGCGATATGCTGCTTGCGGGCGGCATGGAGCCGGGGCCGGAGATGGCGAAAGCGCTCGGCGAAGCCAGACGGCGCACATTGCTGGGCGAAAGCGCGGAAGAAGCCGTAAAAGCGGTTTTGAAGCAGAAAAGCAGAAAATGATTTGCGCCATTCAACTCCTTCAGTCAGCTTCGCTGACAGCTCCCTCAAGGAGGGAGCCTTAAGCTATACGTGATCTGTCCAGTAAAAAAAGTCCTTTTTCCCCAAAAGATAAAAATATTTAGTTGAGAAGCTTATACGAAAAGCCTCCCTCTTTGAGGGAGGTGGCACGCCGTAGGCGTGACGGAAGGAGTTAAGAAAAACAATATGACCGATATCAACGGAATTTTCAATATCTGCGAGGCTGTCGGAACGGCAGCCTTTGCCGTGTCCGGCGCGATGGTCGCCGTGGATAAGGGCACGGATATTTTCGGCGTGCTGCTGATGGCCGTGTTCACCGCGCTCGGCGGCGGCACGCTGCGCGATATGCTCATCGGCTATTTCCCGCCGCGCATGTTTACCAATTTCCATTATGTGCTGATGGCCTGCCTGTGCGCGCTCATCGTGTTTGTCATCGCCAGAACGTTTAAGGAGCGCTATGTCGCCCGTGAAAAGATGATCGAGCAGATCAATAACGTGTTCGATGCGATCGGTTTGGGCGTGTTCGCTGTCTCCGGCGCGCGTATCGGCATGGAGGCGGGCTTCGCGGATAATGTGTTTTTGACCACCTTTCTCGGCACGACCACAGCCATCGGCGGCGGTATGATCCGCGATGTGCTCCTGCGCGAAATGCCGTTCGTGCTCAAAAAACGCGTGTACGCCGTTGCGGCGATTCTCGGCGCGCTGGGGTATGCGCTGCTGCTTCGCGCAGGCGTGGGCGAGGTTGCGGCCTATGGGCTGGGCATGCTCATCACCACGGCGGTGCGCATCCTGGCGACGGTGTTCAAATGGAATCTGCCCAAGGCGCTGGAATGAATCGAGCCATCCTTTTCGGGAAGAAAGGGACGGCTTTTTGCTTAAAATCGGATTTTTATGATAAAATCGTCGCATTCAAACAAAACGAAGGCAAGAGGAGGAAGCGCGGAAATGACGTTCACTCGGCGTTACGCCTCGCCCCTCGGCAGCATCCTGCTTGCCGCGGACGAGCAGGGCCTGACGGGGCTTTGGTTTGACGGCGCGAAGTATTTCGCGGCGAATCTGCCGGAGGAGCGCGAAGAAAAAAGCACGCCGATTCTGGATGAAACGGCGCGCTGGCTGGATCTCTATTTTGCGGGCAGACAGCCGGATTTCACCCCGCCGCTGCACCTTGTCGGTTCGGCTTTCAGGCAGCATGTGTGGGAGCGTCTACTTGCAATTCCCTATGGACAGACGACGACCTACGGCGCGCTGCTGGGCGGCAGCGTGAGTGCGCAGGCCGTCGGCGGCGCGGTTGGGCATAATCCGATTTCGATCATCGTGCCGTGTCACCGCGTGGTGGGCGCAAACGGCAGTCTGACGGGCTATGCCGGGGGCCTCGACAGAAAAATTCGACTGCTGGCGCTGGAGGGCGTGGATGTGGGGCGGCTGACCATTCCCAAGAAAGAATCGGCGATTTGAAACGGAGAGTTGTTATCGCTTTGTCGGAGAAAAAAGACATCAAGAAAAGCGCCCAGCGAAAAACCGGGCGCTTTTTGCTTGAGTTGCGATGCGATTTGTCCACAAAAACGGAGAAAACTGTGGATAATCACGCCTCCGGCGTTTCCATGTTCTCGCGGACATGGGCATGACGGCGGTGGGAAGATGCCTTGAAATGCTGCGGAATGGTGCGGAAGCTCTTTTTGAGCTTGATGGACTGCACAAAGCAGAGCGCAACCAGCAGCAGGGTGACGATAAACAGAATATCCGTGTAGAGAAAGCCGCGCAGCGCGCAGATTAGCGTAATCAGGGCGCTCATCACGGTGATGACGAGCAGACCCAGCGTGTTGAGCTTGCGGCGCAGAATGAAATTTTTAAAGCGCTGGCGCTTCGATGGTTTTGAGTTCATACGTTCCTCCCGACAATGACGCTGATACAAAATGTTTTCGCCGAAAAATGAAAATTCCCTTTTAAAAACGTGTTAAGAAATCAAAATGGACGCAGGGTCAGTCGGGGAAATCGGCTGTTTTATCCACAAAGCTGTGGAGAAATCAGCTCCTCGCAGCGCGCTCGGCGTTGGCGGTCATCCACGCGACGCACAGCGGCAGCACGTCTTCATCCACCTTGAACATGCCGTGATGATGGGCATGGCAGCATTGCTTTTCCGGCGCGAGCATGCCGACCTGCACAAAGCAGCTGGGCGCGATGGCGCGGTAGGCGGCAAAGTCGTCGCCGAGCATGCAGGGTTCCTGCTTCTGAATTTTTTCCGGCGGAACGAGTTCGGCGGCGGTTTCGCGGGCGATCTGGCAGAGGGCTTCGTCGTTGACGACCACGCCCGTGACCTCGTTGATGTCGATTTCGGCGGTACAGCCGTAGGCGGCGCTGACGTCGGTGATGATGCGCTTGAAATGCTCGATCAGACGGCGATGCACGTCGTCGTCGAATGCGCGGAGCGTGCCTTCCAGCACAGCATCCTGCGCGATGATGTTGCAGCGCGTACCTGCGTGGAACGAACCGACGGTGACCACCACGCTGTCCATCGGCGAGGTGAAGCGGGAGACGATGGTTTGCAGCGACTGCACGACCGCCGCGCCCGCGGTGATTGCGTCCACGCACTGCTCCGGCGTTGCGCCGTGGCCGCCCTTGCCGTGGATGGTGACTTTGAACATATCCGGTTCGGCCCAGATGCCGCCGGGCGTGGCATGCAGCGTGCCGGTCGGGTACAGGCTCCAGACGTGCAGGCCGAAGAACGCGTCCACGTCGTTGACCAGCCCGGTGGCGATGACCTCGTCCGCGCCGTGCTCGCCCTCCTCGGCAGGCTGGAAGATGACCTTATACGTGCCGCAAAGCTCGTCGGCATGCGCCTTGAGCAGGCGGGAGACGTATACGCCGCAGGTGGTATGCGCGTCGTGGCCGCAGCCGTGCATCAGGCCGTCCTGTTCGGATTTATAAGGCACGTCGCAAAGCTCCTGCATTTGCAGCGCGTCGGTATCGAAGCGCAGGCCGATGGTTTTACCCGGCTTTGCGCCATGGATGACGGCGATGGTGATGTTGTCCTTCGGGCAGAGCATGTCAATGCCGTGGGCCTTGAGCTGCTCGCGCACGCGCTGATTGGTGCGGATTTCGAAATGGGACGGTTCGGGATGACGATGGAGATCCTCGAAGAAGGCGCGCATTTCGCCTTCATACGCTTTGGCTTCATTCAAAAAATTCATGGCACTCACGCTTTCTTTTTCGTACATGGTAAACTCCTTCAGTCACGCCTTTCGGCGTGCCAGCTCCCTCAAAGAGGGAGCCTTTTGATTAAGCTACGGCAGCGTGAGAATAAAGCCTCCCTCCATGAGGGAGGTGGCTGCCGAAGGCAGACGGAAGGAGTTTTCGCAATCAGGAGGGAAAAGATATAGGAAAGGTTCTTCAAAAAAAGCGCAAAATCCTTTTCAACCTGATGTTATTGCAGGATTTTCACGTCGGCGGTTACGCAGACGGGCAGGGTTTCGTACTGCGCGGGCCAATTCAGGCTTTCCCAGGCGGGAATATCGGGAAAATCCCGGATGTGGATTTTGCCGAAGCCGACGGCGTCGCAGGAAGCGGTCTGGAGTTTTTGCAGCACGCCCACGCAGTCCTGCGCAATTTCGGCGGCGATTTCCTCCCCGGTGCGCTGCTGCTCCCCGGCGGAAAGGGTGAGCGTCAGGCGGAGGGAGACAAAGAGCGTGCCATCCGGCTGGATGCTGCGCTTGACGCGGGTTTGCAGGCGAGTTTTATACTGCGTGCCATCCATGACGGAAACGCGGGTGCTGGCTTTGCCCATCATTAGGCAGAGCAGGCTGACCTCGCTTCCGGTGAGCGTGCCGGTCATGCGCGGGCCGGAAAACAGCGCCGCGCCCATGTATTCATTCGGGGCGGGCGCGGTTCGGGGCAGATGGCCGGGCAGGCGGTCGAGGTCGGATTCGCCGTTCAGCAGCAGGGTGTTGTTAAAGTCGTTGCCCGCGGCGTAGACGGCGGCCGCGTCCGTTGCGGAGGATTCCATGGCGGCGATGACGGCGGAGAGGTTCGGGCTGGGCGGAATCACGTCGAGCTGTTCATAGTGTTCAAAGAGCACTTCGAGGTATTTGGACAGACGCAGGCCGAGCACGGCGCGCTGTCTGCGGATGAAATCGCCCGCATGATCCGGCGTAACGACGACGACAGCCTCATCGTTGGCGCGGTAGATGGAATGGATCTGTTTGAGGATGGAGAGTGTCGCGTCCGTCTCGGCCAGCGTTTGGCTGACGACGATCTCCCGAAGCTGGGAGAGGTTGACGGTGCGCGGCGTGGTTGCGCCCAGCAGCCCCAGCGCGCGCAGACAGCTTGGCGCGGTGGCGCTCAAAACGATGTAGCCCGCTTCGGTCTGTTCCAGGTTTTCGGCTTGATCGGATTGGTTGGATGCTTCGTCTCCGCCGCCCGAAGCGTCGGAAGCGGCGCTCTCCTGCGAACCGGAAAGCGCTTTGACGGTGATGGTCAGGTTGCCTTCCGGCGCGGCGTCCACCGCCATCGCGATGACGAATAAGCTGCTTTCAATCTCCTGCCCGCCGGTGCAGCCGGTCAGCAGCAAAAGCAGAAGCAGCATCGGCGCGATTTTTTTCAAAGCACCATCACCTCCATGCGGCAAATACGGAAAACCGATGTAGGGGCGCGCATCGCAATCCGTTTATTTTCGGATCAGGGATGCTGCAATCAAAACCCCTTCCGGAATCAGCAGAAACGGCGACGCATACAGCAAAACGTCCATGCCGAAAAAGGCGGCCGCCAGCATGGCGCCCAGCAGCAGCGCCGCGCAGAGCCACAGGCTGAAAAAGCGCATCTTCGGGAAAGCTGTTTCAAGCGCCTGCACCGCCGCGCAGAGGGTGGAAACCGCGCCGATGAGCATCGAAAAGAGCTGGGCGAGTACCAGCAGCGTCTGCATCAGCCCTTCGCGCGGGCGCGCACTGGAAAGAATCGTCATCCGCGCGCCCCAGACGTGCTGACCTCGAATGATTTCATAGGGGTTGCACAGGGCAAGCGCCGCCAGCATCAGCACGCCGAGCAGACCGCCGATCAGAAGGCGGAGCGCGAAAAATCCGGCATTCGGCACAGGCACGGGCGTATCCTCCAATTCCTGCGGCGGCAGAAGGAGCATCAGCGCGGGCGAACAGGCGGAAAGACCGACAAGCGCGCTCCAGCCGAGCGGTTGAACGCCTGCGCCCAGCAGCGGAAAAAGCCCCGCCGTCGAGCTGGAGGAAAGCGAAAGCCCCGTGAAAATGACCAGCGCGGCGGGCAGCAGCAGCCGAAGCGCGAACGCCACCCGGCACACGCCTGCGCCGGAGGGCAGTGCGCAGAGGAGCGCAAAGGCCAGCGTCAGCATCAGGCAGGTCAGCAGGCGGCCGTTTGGCAGGAGCGTCTGCTGGGTGAGCGTTGCGCACGCGCCGAGCAGCAGCGCGCTGCAAACCAGCAGCGAAACGGCCAGCGCCGCACAGAAAGCCTTTCCCGGCGGCGTGGAGCGCTTTTTGGACGCGGCAAGGCCGATGATTCCGCCCGTCAGCAGCGCGGGCACAGCGGCCAAATACGCGGCGTTGAGGGCAAGCGGCACGGTCAGCCCCGTTCCGACGGCGAAAATCTGCGCGCCGCAGGCTATCCCCGCCGCGCAGGCGCGCGCACGGTAGGCGGCGCGGGCGCGCTGCTCAATCCTCCTGTCTTGCAAAAAAAGCCCTCGCTTTCTGCCGCCACAGCGGGAAACGAATCAGCAGATCCGGGTTGCCGGGGCGCTTCGGCGTGAGCGGCGCGGTCAGCGGCGAACCGATCGAGCGCATCGCGCACGCGGCGCAGAGCAGCGCAAGCCCCAGCAGCGCCATCAGATACAATCCGCCGAGCGTGCCCGCCGTCAGAAAAAGCAGCTGAATGATTTTCATGCCCACGCTCAACGCGTAATTGGGAATACAGAAGCCGCCCAGCCCGCTGGCCGCGACGATAATCAGCAGCAGCGGACTGACGATATCCGCGCTGACGGCGCTCTGCCCCAGAATCAGGCCGGAGACGATGCCCAGCGCGTTGCCCATCGCGCCCGGCGCGCGCAGCCCCGCTTCGCTGATGAGATCGAAAGCCAGCGTCATCAGCAGCGCTTCCAGAAAAATTGGCGTGGGCACGCGGGAGCTGGTCTCATAGACGCTGGCCAGCAGAATCGGCGAAATCAACTCGGTGTGAAAACGGAGCACGGCGATATATGCGCCCGGCAGAAACAGATGAATCAGCATGCCGATGAACCGAACGACGCGCAGAAACGTGCCGTACTGCCAGCGCATGGAAGCGTCGTCCGGCGTGTGGAGCTGGTGCCAGAAGGTCGAGGGCGCGCCCAGCGCCAGCGGCGATCCATCCGTCAGCACGACGATCTGTCCTTCCGCCAGAAACGACGCGGCTCTGTCCGGTCGTTCGGTGGAGACGCACTGCGGAATCAGCGCCATCGGATGATCTTCGATCAGCTGCTCGACCTCGCCCGCCGACAGCGCGAAGTCGCTCGAACAGGCCAGCAGCCGCTTTTTGATGCGCGTGAGCATCGCTTCATCCGCCGTGCCGCGCAGATACAGCAGCGCGCAGCGGGTTTTCATCGCGCCGCCGATGGAAAGGAATTCCGTCATCAGTTCCTCGCGCTGCACGATGCGCCGAAGCAGGGTGATGTTCGTTCGAATGGATTCGCCGAAGCTCTCGTGCGGGCCGAGCACAACCTGTTCCGCTTCCGGCCTGCCGACGGCGCGCTTTTCAAACCCGCGCGTATCCATCACGCAGGCAACCGCGCATCCGTCGCACAGCAGCACGCTCTGCCCGGAAAGCGCGTCGGCAATCAGGTCGTCAAAATTCGATTTCATTTCCGTCGGCAGGACGGAAACGACGTGCTCCATCAGATAATCGACGCGGCCCTCCGGCGGCGCGTCTTCCCCGGCTTCCGGCGGCAGCGCCATGCAGGGCTTGAGGATATTTTCATCGATTTCGCGCGTGTCAGTCATGCCGTCGATGGTCAGCAGCGCGGAATCAAACGCGCCGCTGCGGAAGCGGCGAAGAATCACGTCCGCGTTGCTGCCCGCGCAGAAGCGGCCGCGCAGCGTGGCGAGATTGCGCGAAAGCTCGCTGCAAAGCGAAATGGGATCGTCCTCCATGACTGTACCTCCCCGCCTGTTTTGCGGATAGGATATCCGAAACGCGCGCGCGTCATGCAGAACGCAATTCATCGGACGATTTGTCTAAATTGACCGATACGATAACAAAAAAACACACATTTTTGAGCGTCGGCTATGGCCTTTGCCCGAAAGCTGTGTTATACTAAAGCTATCAGGGAAGTTTTGACCCGTTTAAAAGGAGGACATGCCCATGCAACTCACCGTTCGTCAGCCTTCCGCTTCGGAAGATGCGAAGCACTATACGACAGACCGCCTGCGCAGCGAATACCTCATCGAGACCGTGTTCGCGCCGGACGACGCGATTTTGACTTATTCCCACTTTGACCGCATCATCGCCGGCGGCGTGATGCCGGTGACCAAGAGCGTGGAGCTGGTCGGCTGCAAGGAGCTGGCTTCCGACACGTTCCTCCAGCGCCGCGAGATGGGCGTCATCAACATCGGCGGCAAGGGTAAGATCACCGTGGACGGCACGGTTTACGACCTCAAGCAGTACGACGGCCTGTATGTCGGCATGGGCGCGAAGGAATTGAGCTTCACCAGCGACGATCCCGCCGATCCGGCCAAGTTCTACATCAACACCTGCCCCGCGCACAAGACCTATCCGACCGTGAAAATCGACATCGACAAGGCCAACAAGCGCCCGCTGGGCAGCGTGGAAACCTGCAACAAGCGCGTCATCAACCAGTATATCCATCCGGCCGTCATGCAGAGCTGCCAGCTTTGCATGGGCATGACCCAGCTCGCGCCGGGCAGCAACTGGAATTCCATGCCCTGCCACACGCACGAGCGCCGCATGGAGGTCTATTTCTACTTCGATCTCAAGGATAACAACGTCGTCTTCCACATGATGGGCGAGCCGACCGAGACCCGCCATCTGCTCATGCACAACGAGCAGGCCGTCATCTCTCCGTCCTGGTCCATCCACACCGGCGTGGGCACGAGCAACTACACCTTCATCTGGGGCATGTGCGGCGAGAACCAGGAATTTGACGACATGGACAACATCGATCCGATGGATCTGCGTTGATCTTGGATTCCGCCTTGCGGCGGAATTGTGAGATACAGGAATCATCAAGAAGGAGGCTTCTTTCCCATGAACGAATTTATGAAGAATTTCAGCCTGGAAGGCAAGATTGCTTTTGTCACCGGCGCGTCTTACGGCATCGGCTTCGCCATCGCCAGCGCGTATGCGGCGGCGGGCGCGACCATCGTCTTCAACGATATCAATCAGGAGCTGGTCAACAAGGGTCTGGCCGCTTATGAGGAGAAGGGCATCAAGGCCCACGGCTATGTCTGCGACGTGACCGATGAGGAAGCGGTGCAGAAGACCGTCGCCAAGATCCGCGAGGAAGTCGGCATCATCGATATTCTGGTCAACAACGCCGGCATCATCAAGCGCATCCCGATGCTGGAGATGAGCGCGGCCGATTTCCGCAAGGTCATCGACGTTGACCTGAACGCGCCGTTCATCGTCTCCAAGGCCTGCATTCCGGGCATGATCGAGAAGGGCCACGGCAAGATTATCAACATCTGCTCCATGATGAGCGAGCTGGGCCGCGAGACGGTTTCCGCGTATGCGGCGGCCAAGGGCGGCCTGAAGATGCTGACCCGCAACATCTGCTCCGAGTATGGCGAGGCCAACATCCAGTGCAACGGCATCGGCCCGGGCTACATCGAGACCCCGCAGACCGCGCCGCTGCGCGAGCGTCAGCCGGACGGCAGCCGTCATCCGTTTGACCAGTTCATCATCTCCAAGACGCCGGCCGCGCGCTGGGGCAAGACCGAAGACCTGCAGGGCCCGGCCGTGTTCCTCGCTTCCGACGCGTCCAACTTCGTCAACGGCCACATCCTCTATGTGGACGGCGGCATTTTGGCTTACATCGGCAAGCAGCCGTAACAGCCGGAAACGGATTTCATAAGCGTATAAAAGAAGCCGAGCTTCCTCAAAAACGAGGAGGTTCGGCTTCTTCTTTCAGTTTACAGGAAATGGCAGCAAGTCGGCTGCTTTTACCGGCTCAATTCAACCTGATCTTCCGGGGCCAGCGCGAGCTTTTCACACTGATTCGCATAGGTGCGTTCCGGCAGAATGACCAGCGAATGCAGCGTCGTGTCTCCCGCGGGGAAGGGCGCATAGTGCCACACCCCGGCGTGCAGATAAACCATCGTTCCTTTCGGCAGGAAGAACGCTTCAATGTCGTCCGGCGAGAGCGTGCCATCCGGCGTGGCGGGCGCGACGGCAATGTAGGCGTCCGTATCCAGACAGAGGAAGCCCTCCCACGTCGCGGTGTGATATTCCATCACGTCTACGATAAGCGGCATCGGCTCGACGGTTGTGACCGAAGCAAACAGATTCTGCCCGGAACCGAGCGGCAGCATGTCGCGATAGAAGCGGATTGGCGCGTCGCCGATGGCCACGCCTTCCGGCGCGGTCAGGCTGGCAAAGCGGCCGTATCGGGCGAAATTCTTTTCCGTCATGGTCTGAACGGCGATTGTTTTCATGGGGACAGCCTCCTTTATACCGCAAGCTCCATGCGCGCCATGATGTGATCCTGATAGCATTTATCCAGCTCGACGAAGTAGCCGCTCCATCCCCAGACGCGCACGATCAGGTTTTTGTGGTTCTCCGGGTGCTTCTGCGCGTCCACCAGCGTTTCGCGGTTGACGGTGTTGAGCTGGAGCTGGTGGCCGCCCAAATCCATGAAGCTCTTAACCAGCATGGCGACCTTGCCGATGGCTTCGTCGTTGCGGAAGACCGTGTCGTGGAATTCGATGGTCAGCGGGCCGCCGTTGATGACGCGGGCGAGATGCGGCTTGGCGAAGGATTGCAGAATGGAAACCGGGCCGCGCGCGCGGATGAACAGGCTGGGGGAATAATTCGCGCCGAGCGGCTCGCCCTTTCTGCGACCATCCGGCGTGGCGGGCATTTCCTGCGCATGCCAGACGTAGTACATGGCCGAACCCGTGCCGGGGCGGAAAATGCCGCCGCGTTCGTTGATGCGTCCGGCCAGCGCGTCGGCGAAGGTATCCAGCAGCCAGACGGCGCGCTGATCGACGCAATCCTCGTTGTTGCCCATCTTGGGCGTGTGGAAGCGCAGCTTGGTCAGCAGCTCGTCTTCGCCCTCAAAATTGTTGTTCAGCGCATCGACAAGCCGCTTGGCGTCCAGTATTTTTTCGGTGAACACATAGCGGTCGATGACTTCCAGCGAATCCGCCGCCGTGGCAACGCCGGTGCCGTGCAGGCCGTAATTGTTGTATTTGCAGCCCAGCGAAATATCCTGCGCCTTTTCCACGCATCCCTCCATCATCAGCGAGATAAACGGCGCGGGGAACAGATAGATGTTTTTCACCTTCTCCTCGATTTCGTCCGCTTGGCGAACGATGTTTTGGCGCACATAATCGGTGAAGGTTGCATAATCCGGGCAATCGCAGAGGTGTTCGGTCGTCGCTTCGGCGACGGCCCGCGCGAACGAGACGGCTTCGATGTTGGGAATATCCATGCCCACGCCGGGGATGATGAATTCCCAGCAGGCGGCGACGACGTAGTTATAAGCGTCCTGCTTGTCATAGCCCATGGCGATCAGGCCGGGAATCACTACGTCGTCGTTGGAATACTGCGGGAAGCCAAGCCCCTGCTTGGTCAGCTGCGTACCCAGAATATAGGTCGAAATCGGCGTGTTTTTGTTGACGCGCAGGTTGATTTTCGGGTCGATCAGCTTGAGCTCAAGGCTGGCCTTCAGGCAGAGCTCGGAGAGCAGGTTATAGGAATCCGTGCCATCCGGGTTAAGACCGCCGAGTACGACGCTCTGGCCGTTGTCGCCCTGCTGCATGCCGGTGTACAGATCGCTGTCGCGGTTGAACGTCAGGAAAAATTCCTCGACCAGCTCCAATGCCGTTTCCTGCGTGTATACGCCGTCGGCGATGTCGCGCGCCAGATAGGGATACATGTATTGATCCAGCCGCCCGACGGTGTTGTGGTAATTGTGTCCCGCCCACATGATGAAATGCAGAATGCGGAACATCTGCATTGCTTCCAGCAGATTGCGCGGCGCTTTGGCCGGCACCTGCGCCAGCGTTTGGGCGACGGTTTCGTTGCCGATGGCCTTGGCCTGGGCGGCATAGCGGTCGGCCAGCTGCTGCGCGTGCGCGAGAATGCACTCCTGCGTGAGCAGATAGTCGGCTTTTTCGGTTTCGCCCTTTTCGCGCCGCGCCTGCGCAAGGCGTTTCAGTTCCTCGCGCTTGGCGTCAAAGCCGGTGTTCATCAGCTTGGCGTAATCGACGTTGATGTTGCAGACCTCGCCCTGCTCGTGAATCCAGTGCGTTTTTTTCAGTTCGGCCAGTTCCTCCGGGGTGAAAAGTTCCGGCAGAACGGGAATGGTGCGGGTGAACGCGATGCGTTCATTCGGGAAGACGACGGGCTGCTCGTTGTCGAGCATATACAGCAGCCGCTCCACGCTTCTTTCCAGCGCGGGCGTGCGGGCCTCGCTGAAAGAGCGAGCCAGCTCATAGCGATCCACAGGCGGCTGGCGATAGGCGTGATGCGCTTTATCGTGAATGAAAAATGTTAGAAGTGCCGAGATTCTGTCCGTCATAGCACACTGACCTCCAATCCATAGGATTTCAACAGTTCAAGATGAACCTGAACCTTGCGCTGCGTATCGAAAATCGGCTTGTAATCTTCTCCGATCATGCCGTATTTCGCGCCCGCCGTGATGTGGTAGGGCAGCAGCTCGATGGGAACATGGGGATTGACGCCGCTGACAAATTCCGCCGTGGCGCGCATGTTTTCCGTCGTATCGTTCACGCCGGGAATCAGCGGCACGCGGAACCGGCAGGGCTTTCCGCTTTTCATCAGGGTGACCGCGTTGCGCAGAATCGGCGCATTGGATACGCCGGTATAGGTTCTGTGCAGGGTTTCGTCCATCAGCTTGAGATCCATGATGACGTAATCCAGCCGGCTGACGACGCTTTCAAACGCTTCCGGCGACGCATAGCCGGAGGTTTCGATGCAGCGATGAACGCCGGGCAGCTGATCGAGCGTTTCGGCCAGAAAGCGCGCCTGAAGCAGCGGCTCGCCGCCGGAAAACGTGACTCCGCCGCCGTAACGGGCGTAGTAGGCCGCATCCTTCAAAACGACCTGCGCCAGCTCGGCGCTGGTCATGCGTGTCCCCGCGATTCGGCGAATGTTTTGAGGGCATGCGTCCACGCATTTCCCGCAGGTGACGCAGCCTTCGGGATGCGGGCAGACCTCGCGGCATTTGCCGCAGTGGGTGCAGCTGTTGAGACTGACCATCAGCTGCGGCTTGACGCTCAGCCCCTCCGGGTTATGGCACCAGTTGCAGCGCAGCGGGCAGCCTTTCAGGAAGACCGTTTGACGCATGCCCGGCCCGTCAAAAACGGAAAATTCCTTGATATCAAAAATTGTACCAGTTTCCATTCGCACCTCCGGGGAAGAACGCCCCCTGCAAGAATCGGTGCGGACGAAGCCGAGGTGTTACGCGCGAAGTTCGCGAACGGTTTCGCCGTCGTGCAGGCTGGTCTCAATGACGACCTGCATCGGCTCGCTTTCCTGATTTTTCAGCCTTTGAATCAGCAAATCCACGGCCTGGGTGGACATTTTTCCCTTGTAGGAGCAGATGGAGGTGAGGTTGAACGGGCTGGGCAGGCGGGACTGGATGTGGTCAAACCCGACGAGGGAGACGTCCTCCGGCACACTGTACCCCTTTTTGCGCAGAAACCGCCAGAAATCCCACGCGATCAGATCGCTGAAAGCGAAAACCGCCGTGAAATTCAGCGAGCCGCCGACCAGCTGCTCGTAACGCGATTCGTTATCCTCGCCGATGACGCTGCCCTGACAGATGAGCGATTCATCGACCGGCACGCCCATTTCGCGGTGGGCGCGGAGATAGCCCGCCAGACGCTCACGGGCGCTGGAAATATGCCCCGCGCCCTGAAGGGTCAGGATGCGGCGATGGCCCTTTTTCAGCAGCTCCAGCGTCGCCTGATAACCGCCCAGCTCGTCGTCGCAGACGACGTAATCCGTCGGAATTTCGGGAAAACGCCTGCCGATGAGCACGAACGGAATGCCCAGCGACTGCAAATAGCGGATGTTGGCGTCGCTTTGCTGGCTGGGGCAGAGAATCAGGCCGTCCACGCTGCGGTTGAGTGCCAGCTCGATGGCGTCGCGCTCAAGGCGTTCATCCTCGTTGGTGCTTTGCAGAAAGGAAGAATAGCCGTAGTTTCTGGCGCGGGCCTCGATTTCGCTCATCATGATGCCGAAATGCGGGTTGGAGATATCGCCCAGAATGACCGCGATGGAATTGGTGTAACCGCGGCGCAGGGAGGACGCGATGGTGTTGTTGATATAACCCATCTCGCGCTGCGCCTGCTGAATCCGCCGCTTGGTCTCCGGGGAAATATCGTCCTTATCCCGCAGGGCGCGGGAAACCGTGTTGACGCTGTACCCTGTGGCCAGAGCGATATCCTTGAGCGTGACTTTCTGACGCGTTAAAGTTTTCATCTGTATCCATCACCCGCACTTTTTTTCTAACTTTTATTATACAAGGGAACGGGGAAAGCTGTAAAGTCCATTAAACCGTGTGGGAGAGGATTTCTTCCTGCGTAAACTCGGCTTTGTCCGTCATTTCATAAGAGATTGTGCCGCGACGCATGACGTAGATGCGGTCGCTCATGCCGATCAGCTCCGGCAGTTCGGAGGAGATCATCAAAATGCCCACGCCCTGACTGGCCAGCTCGTCGATGATTTCGTAGATTTCCGCCTTCGCGCCCACGTCAACGCCGCGCGTCGGCTCATCCAGAATGAGCATCTGCGCGCCGGTGGAAAGCCATTTGCCCAGCACAACCTTTTGCTGGTTGCCGCCGCTGAGCGTGCCGGTTTTCTGGCGCGCGCTGCGGCAGACGATGTTCAGCTTTTCAATCATGGCCTGCGCTTTTTCGTCCTCCACCTTGGGATGAATCCACGAGGAGGGAAACAGCTTGCTCAGCGAGGCCAGCGTGACGTTCTGGGAGATATCCTTTTGCAGAATCAGGCCCTCGGTTTTTCTGTCTTCGGTCAGATACATCAGGCCGTCGTCGATCAGGCCGCGCGGTTCGGGCCGCGTGATTTCTCGGCCCTTATAGAAGATTTTGCCGCCGTAATACGGATGCACGCCGAAAATGCTCTTGGCCAGTTCGGTTCGGCCGGAACCGACCAGACCGCCCAGCCCGACGACCTCGCCTTTGTGGACGTTCAGTGAAATCGGTTCGGTGCGCGGCGAGATTTTCAGCCCTTCCACCCGCAGAATTTCTTCATTCTGCGGCTGATGCGTGCAGGTATACATCTGCGTGAGCTGACGGCCGACCATCATGCTGATGGCCTTGTCGTAGGTGAAATCCGCCATATCCATCGTGCCGACGTAACAGCCGTCGCGCAGCACGGTCAGGCGGTCGCCGATCTGCTTGAGTTCTTCAAAGCGGTGGGAAATATAGATGATGCTCACGCCGCGCTTTTTGAGGTCGCGGATGATTTCAAACAGGTGGTCGATTTCACTCTGCGTCAGGCTGGCCGTCGGCTCGTCCATGATGATGATTTTGGAATCATACGAAATCGCTTTCACGATTTCCACAATCTGCTGCTGCGCGGTGGAAAGATCGCGCACCAGCGTGTGCGGATCGATGTCGAAGCCCAGCTGCATCATCATCTCGTGGCTGCGCCGATACATTTCTTTTTTGTCGGAAATCAGGCCGCCGATTTCCCGGCCGAGGAACAGGTTTTCCGCCACATCCAGATTGGTGCACAAATCCAGCTCCTGATGGATGAAGCCGACGCCCATCGCCTGCGACTGGCGCGGATTGCTGAAATGCACCTGTTTGCCAAACAGCTCGAACGTGCCCTCGTCGTGGGGAATGATGCCGCCGATGATCTTCATCAGCGTGGATTTGCCCGCGCCGTTTTCGCCGATGAGGATGTGAACCTCCTGCTCGCGCACGTCGAAATGCACGTCGTTCAGAATTTTGACGTTCGTTCCCTTGATCGGCTTGCCGTAAGCGTCGAAGATATATTTCACAATGTGGTCCATGTTCAGGATTGTCTTATTCATATGGCTCACCCCGCTTTCCTTACAGCTTCCGATTCTTGATATTTTCCAGAATAATATCAAGCAGGATCACGATGCCCTGAATGGCGCTGCCCAGATAATACGGCGCGTTCATCAGGTTGATGCAGTTGTTGATGACCTTGAGGGTCAGCATGCCGAAGATCACGCCCGGCACCGAGCCGACGCCGCCGAACAGGCTCACGCCGCCCAGCACGCAGCCGGTGATGACGGTGAACGTATAATCGCCGCCGCCCATGGTCGGCTGGGCGCAGTTCACATCGATGGAAAGCAGAATGCCGCAGACGCTGGCCAGCACCGCGCAGATGACGTAGGCCGAGATGTTGATCTTAGCGGTCTTCACGCCGCTCAGGCGGCTGGTCGGCTCGCTCAGGCCGAAGGCGCTGAGCCTGCGCCCGAAGGTGGAGCAGTGCAGCACATAATAAAACACAATGCAGAAGGCCAGCGAGATGAGCACGGTGGTATTCAGCTTGCCGAGCACCTTGGTTTTGCCGATGGCCAGAAAGGCTTCCGGCAGACGGTTGATGGAAGCGCCGTTGCTGATGATCTGCGCGACGCCCAGCAGCACATACCCCGTGCCCAGCGTCGTGATGAACGCCGGAACGTGGATTTTCTGCACGCACAGGCCGTTGACCAGACCGACGAGCACGCCGATGAGCAGCGTGATGCAGATCGCCAGCGCGATGGGCACTTCATAGGTTTTAATCAGCAGGCCGATGGTGATGGAGGACAGGCCGATCATGTAGCCCAGCGACAGATCGATGCCGCCCGTCATCAGCACGCAGGTCATGCCCAGACAGCCGATGATCGGGATCGCCGCCTGTTTGAGAATCAAAGCGAAGTTTTTGATGGAAGCAAACCGCGCGACGAAAATCGACGCCAGCAGACAGATCAGGACGAAGATGACGAAGCTGCCGTTTTGCTTGATGAAATCTCTGACGTTTTCGCCAGAGGATCGATTCGTTTTTTGCATTGCACATCATCCTTTTCAGCTTAATAGACCTTGCTCAGCTCCACTTTCTTGTGGCGCTTATACATGCTGAAAGCGACAATCGCAATAATCAGCACACCGACGATCAGGTTTTGATAATACGGATGCAGGCCGATCAGGTTCAGCGCGTTGCGCAGGAAACCGATGAGCAGCGCGCCCAGCAGGGCGTTGTAGACCTTGCCTTCGCCGCCGGCCATATTCACGCCGCCGATGACGCAGGCGGCCACCGCGTCGAGCTGATAATTGCCGCCCTGCGCGGGATGCACCGTGTTCATCTGCGCGCTGAGCAGAATGCCGGCCACGGCCGCGCAGATGCCGGAGAAGGTGAAGACGAAATAGTTAATCTTGGCGGTGCTGATGCCCTGATTGCGCACCACCTGCGCGTTGCCGCCGTAGGCGTAGATATACGTGCCCAGGCGCGTGCGGTTCATGATGACGTAGGAGAGCAGCACGAACGCCAGCGTGATGTAAATGGAAACCGGAATGCCCAGAATTTCACCGTTGCCGATAAAAACATACGCGTCGCTGAAACCGCCGATGGAGTTGCCGCCGTTGAGCATCAGCGCGAAGCCGTTGGCTACCTGGCCGATGACCAGCGTGGTGATGAACGCGGGTACTTCCAGCTTTTCCACCATCACGCCGCTGAACAGACCCATCAGCGCGCCGGCGAGAATGCCCGCCAGAATGGCGATAAACATGGGTACGCCGGCTTTCATCATCAGACCGCTCACCATTGCGCAGAAAGCGATCAGGCCGCCGACGGAAAGATCGATGCCCTTGATGATGATGACCATCGCCGAGCCGTAGGAAACCAGAGAGACGATGGAAGTTTGACGAATGACGTTGAGGATGTTTTCAAGAGAGAGGAATTTCGGAATTTTGACGCCCAGCACGACGATCAGCGCGATGACAAGCGCCGCGACGACAAGCTGCGCCTTGCTGAATTTCTGCTTTTTCACACGCTACCAGCCCTTCTTAACCCTTTTGAAGCCCCTTAGATTTGGAAAGGGGAAACTGCGTTTCCACAGTCCCCCCTCCGATTCTTTCACGCGTTGTTCGTTTATTCCGGCAGATTGTCGGCGGTGTAGCAGGCCGTGCCGGAGTCGATGTACTTGTCAAAAGCGTCGGCAGCCTTGTCGCCGTTGAGCACCTGCACGAGCGTGTCAACAGCCAGCTTGCCCATTTCGGACGGGAACTGCGCCATCGTGCCCAGAACCAGACCCTGCTTAATCAGCTCGATGCTGTCGCCGTCAAAGCTCATGATCTTCACGCCGGAAAGATCCGCGTCGTCGATCGCCTGAAGGATGCCGTCCACCATCACGTCGGAGCAGCTCATGATACCGGTGACGTCCGGATTCGCCTGAAGCATGTTCTCAGTGACCTGCTTGGCCACGTCGTTGCTCCAGTCGCCCGGCTGCTCGCCGACCAGCTCGATGCCCTCGGCCAGGCCGGCCTTAAAGCCGTCCGCACGGGCGTTGCCGACGGAGTTGCCGTTCGCGCCGCGAACCAGAATCACCTTGCCGGTGTTGCCCAGCGCTTCGCTCAGCACTTCCGCGCCCTGCTTGGCAGCCGCGAAGTTGTCGGTGCCGATGTAGGTCACGTAGAGATCCTCGTGGCCTTCCTCGATGGAGCTGTCAACCAGCACGACCGGGATGCCTTTTTCCTTCGCCTTCTGCAGGGCGGGGATGACGGCGTTCGCGTCCATCGGGTTGACGACCAGCGCATCCACGCCGGCGGTAATCAGGTCCTCGATCTGGGTGACCTGCGTGGCCACGCCCGTTTCGGAACCGGCGGTCACGAGCTGGAACTTGCAGCCCGCTTCGGTGACTTCCTTTTCAATCGCGTCCGCAATCGCCTGCTGGAACGCGTCGTTGGTGACGGTCTTCAGGCTGAAAGCGACGGTGTACTCCTTGTTGGCCTTGATTCCTTCCGCCGATACGCCGAGCGCGAGGGAAACGAGCAGAGCCGCAACCAGAAGCATTCCCAAGAATTTTTTCATGACGAAGTCCTCCTTTTTCTATTTACGTTAATGTTATCGTTACCATTAACGTTAATGTTACAATCATTAAAGCACGGAGGAATCAATTTGTCAATAGTTTTCACGAAAAAATTCAAGATTTTTTGAAATGAAAGAAATGATGAACAATTTGCGGCGCGTTTTATCGGGATGCAGGCTTTATCCCAGCGCCACGTCGAGCACCATCATCAGCCCGAAACCCAGCGCGAAGCAGATCGTGCCGATGTTGGAATGCCTGCCCTGCGACATTTCGGGAATCAGCTCCTCGACGACGACGTAGAGCATCGCGCCCGCGGCGAAGCTGAGCAGATAAGGCAGGGCGGGCACGATCAGCCGCGCGGCGAGAATCGTCAGCACTGCGCCGATGGGCTCCACCACGCCGGAGAGCGTGCCGCCGAGAAACGCGCGGCCCTTGCCCATGCCCTCTGCGTGAAGCGGCATGGAGATGATCGCGCCTTCCGGAAAGTTTTGAATCGCAATGCCCAGCGACAGCGCCAGCGCGCCCGCCGCCGTGATCTGCGCCTGCCCGGAGAGATAGCCTGCGTAGACCACGCCGACGGCCATACCCTCCGGAATGTTGTGCAGCGTGACGGCAAGCACCATCATGGTTGTGCGCGCCAGCTGGCTTTTCGGGCCTTCCGCTTCATTGCTGTTCTGATGCAGGTGGGGAATGATGTGGTCGAGCAGCAGCAGAAACAGCATGCCGATGAAGAAGCCCGTCACGGCGGGGATGAACGCGAATCGGCCCATCGCGGCGGATTGGTCGATGGCCGGAATCAGCAGACTCCAGACCGAAGCGGCGACCATCACGCCCGCGGCAAAGCCGGTTAGCGAACGCTGCACCGTGTCGCTGAGCGTTTTTTTCATGAAAAAGACGCAGGCCGCGCCGAGCGTCGTGCCCAGAAACGGAATCAAAATGCCATAAAATGCTTCCTGCATAAAGCCCTCCTAAAAGCTTGTTAGTTAAAACTAATTCACGGCTCTATTGTACATCATCGCAGCGAAAAGGTCAATTCAAAAGGAAAGCCTTGGGCCAGATGCGTAAAGAAAAAAGCTATCCTTGCCCGGATGGGGAAGGATAGCCGAAAAAATCAGGCAATGAACAGCGTTTCTTCTTTGCGGGGATGCAGGTAATCGTCGAAGGTGAGAAGATACTGCGTGGTGTGCGTGCGTTCCTGCACAAAGGAAAAGCCGCTGTTCATAAACAGATTATGGGAACGCGTGTTGCCGTGTTTGATGTGGACGAGAATGCGCGATTTGCGCATTTCCAAAAAGATTTCCCTGAGCGCCGCTTGCAGGGCTTTTTTGCCAAGCCCCTGCCCCCAAAGGGCTTCGTCGCCGATGGCGATGACCATTTCGACCGAGTTTTCCGCGCCGTAAACGGCGCGCAGAAAGCCGACAGGCCGCTCGAAATCCCGGTCAATCATCCAGAATCGACCGTTTTGATTGAAAAGCGGCGTGAGAACCGGAAGCCGCGCATCATAAATCTGATGCAGCTGGGCTGTAATCTGTTCATGTTCGTTCAGGTTGTGGGAAACGTGCGGGTTGGCGAGCCACCTCATCATGGCCGTCAGGTCGGTGGGCAGAATTTCGGTTCGAAGGGTAACAGACATGTTGATTCACCTCATGATGTTTGTCAAAGCCTTTCATCTTTGTCATGACGGTTCTTTGCGTTGTTATAAAAAAAGAGCTTTTCTTTCACGCCCTTGTGAAACGAAAAGCCCTTCTTTTGCGAATGAAGACGGTTCTTTGCCTTTGAACTTTTTTATAAGTATATCACAGAAAACGAAAAAATGCAAGCAAAAGATGCTGTCAGCGTCGGCTTAAAAGCGTTGAGCATTTCTTGACGGCCCATTCGATCCCCAGCGGCAGAAGCAATCCGCAGAGCAGATAGATGACGTTCCACTCGGTTTTCCCGCCGGGCGCGTACAGATAGGCGCTCTGCGTGCGGAAAGCGCGGACGCTGAAATCCGCCGCGCCAAAACCCAGCGCGTTCAGCGCGAGGAATACGCAGTTGAGCGCGAAAAAGCCCATGTAGTGGTGCATCATGATGCCAAAGGTATTGCGGCTGATGGCCAGCGCGAGACAGCTTTTGCCGATATAGGGCGCGAGCAGCCGGGCGATGCGCAGATAAAACGCGATGGCCAGCGCGCCGCCGGCATATACGCCGAAGGAGTCGCAGACAAAATAGGAACAATCCGAAAGCAGATAAGCGAGATTCTCGTATCTTGTGGCGAGCAGCACGCGAAGCACCACAATCGTCAGCAGATACGGCACGGTGGGCAGGCTGTCGCGCTTTTCCAGCACGCGGCGGTAGAGCTGGCCGCCCGCGAAGCCGGGGAGCAGAATCATCGGCCGCAGCAGGAACAGCGGCAGAAGTTCCTGCCTGCCGGAAAAGCAGAGCTGCACGGCGGCGCATCCGGGAATCAGGCAGAGCAGGAACGTCATGACCTCGTTTTCGTGCCACAGCTTCGACAGGCGGCGAAGACCCGCATAAAAAGTCTGCACGAGGAACAGCGGGAAGATGAACCACGAACCGAGATTCCAGACGAAGTGCTGGCCGTCGGTCAGCGGCGCGAGCAGCAGGGTGTAGGCCGAAAGCGGTTCGCCCAATTCAAACCCGCCGAACCTGCGCAGCAGCGCCGCGCCCATGCCGTAGACGAGGTTCCACGCATACAGAGGGACGAGCAGCTTTTTGGCCCGATGCGCGCAATCGGCCAGCGGACCGCCATAAAATTTGAAGAAATATCCCGAACCGAAAGCGAACATCATCAGGTGGAAGGAATAATACCGAAATAATCCGTTCAGGTCGAAAAGATTACCCAGAGTGGTATGTCCATCCACAACAAAGACGATCGCCAGTAAATAAAACACACGCATTGTGCGGTTCTCTGTTTTGCTTTGCATGGGCTGAAACCTCCGGCGTTTAGAAGTTGTCAAGAAAAGATTTTGAAGTCAATCCGTTTAGCTGCATTATATCATGTTTTGCCGCCGAGGCAAAGGGGCCTTGCGGCGGATGGACAAATCGCGGGACAAAGCGAGGTGGTTATATCTCTAAAAATTTTGTCGATAAATAGGGAAAAGTCAGAAATATCCTGTTTTTTGAAAAAAACATCCTTTTTGTCCGTAGACGATTTTCGCACGAACGGTATACTTATAACTAATGACAACACAGGGTGAACGATCGCCTAAAAGGGGGTGCAAGGATGGTCAAGTTTGGTGAGCGGCTGAAGGCTGCCCGTACCGCGAAGCACATGAGTCAGCAGGCGCTGGCCGATGTGATCGGCAAGAGCCTCAATACGGTGGGACTTTATGAGCGCGGCCTGCGTCAGCCGAGCCTGGAAACGCTGTGCCTTCTGGCGGATACGCTGGAGGTTTCCAGCGACTATCTGCTGGCGCGCACGGATGTCAAACGCACGGTGAAGGCTTCCGACTGTTCCGAAAGCGATCTGGCGCTGCGTGTGGCCAGAATTGAAAACCATCTGGGCTTAAATTAAACAATTCCGGCGGGCATGACCCGCTTTTTTTTATGAAAAACAAAGTCCGCAGACAGGAGCGCTGCGGACTTTGCTGCATATGGGGTTATTCGAATTGGCTCGCGTAGAGCTGATAATACTGCCCCCTGCGGGCCATCAGCTCCTCGTGGGTGCCCTGCTCCACCACGTTGCCGTGATCCAGCACCAGAATGTTATCTGCGTTCTGGATGGTGGAAAGGCGGTGGGCGATGACGAAGCTGGTGCGGCCCTGCATCAGGGTGCGCATGGCTTTCTGTACCTGCTTTTCCGTGTTGGTGTCCACGTTGCTGGTGGCTTCGTCCAGAATGAGCATGCTGGTGTCATAGAGCATGGCTCTGGCGATGGTTAAAAGCTGCTTCTGCCCCTTGGAAATGTTGCCGCCGTCCTCGGAAATCACGGTGTCATAGCCCTGCGGCAGGCGCATGATGTAGTTGTGGATATGGGCGGCCTTGGCGGCGGCTTCCACTTCTTCGCGCGTCGCGCCCTCTTTGCCGTAGGCGATGTTTTCGTAGATCGTGCCCCGGAAAACCCATGTATCCTGTAAGACCATGGCGTAACTCCGGCGCAGGCTGTCCCGCGTCAGGGCGCGGATTTCATGGCCGTCTACGAAGATTGCGCCGCTGTTCACGTCGTAAAAGCGCATCAGCAGGTTGATGATGGTGGTTTTGCCCGCGCCGGTAGCGCCTACGATGGCGATCGCCTGCCCCGGCTTCGCTTCCAGATTCAGATCTTTCAGAATGATCTTTCCGGGCACATAGCCGAAGGCCACGTCGCGCATGTCCACATGGCCCTGAACCTGCGTCAGCGCATAGGCGTTAGCCGCGTCCGGCGGTTCTTCCTGCGCATCCAGCAGGGCGAAGACGCGTTCCGAAGCGGACAGGGCGGAGAGAATTTCGTTGGCAATGTTGGCAATCTCGTTGATGGGGCCGGAGAACTTTCGGGAGTAAAGCACGAAGCTGGAAATA
Source organism: uncultured Clostridia bacterium (assembly GCA_934636105.1). Taxonomy (GTDB): domain Bacteria; phylum Bacillota; class Clostridia; order Christensenellales; family Aristaeellaceae; genus Ventricola. The sequence continues at coordinate 16,639 of CAKTZR010000015.1, read as the reverse complement.
TTGCCGAGGCTGACGTGTCCGCCCGCATACAGCAGCGCGCCCACCAGACCGATGAGGGCCAGACCGAAATTGTTGATGAAGCTGACGCTTGGACCCATTTGAGAGCCGATATTGTCTGCCTGATTGTAAGCGTCCGCCGCCTGACGGTTGATTTCGTCAAATTCCCGCGCCACGCCGTCCTCATAGGCGTAAGAGAGAATGGTTTTCTGCCCGGAAAATTTTTCCTCGACAAAGCCGTTCATTTCGCCGTAAGCCGCGCTGCGCCGGGCAAACAGCGGACGGGTCTTTTTCGCCATGCGCCGGGTATAGAACAGCGACAGCGGGATGGTGACGAGCATGCAGCTGACGAGGGGAAGGCTGATGCTGCACATCATCAGGAACGAACCGACGATGGTCACGGCGCTGGTCATGATCTGCACGATGTCCGTACCCAGGCTGGTGGCGATCACATCCACGTCGTAGCTGACCCGGCTGATGATGTCGCCGGTCTGGTTCTGGTCGAAATAGCTGACCGGCAGGCGCATCAGCTTGTCAAAAACGTCGGTTCGCATTTGTTCAGCCACCCGGCGGCTCAAACGCACCATGCCGATGTTCACCGCAAAGGACAGCAGCGCGCTGACCCCATAAACCGCCAGCATTTGAACGACGTAATGCCCCACAAGCTGAAAATCCACCTGCCCTGCGCCTGCGGCGGCCGCGTTGATGGCATGGCCGGCCAGCTTCGGCCCCATCAGGCTGCCCAGATTGCTGAGCAGCGCGCAGAGGCAGAAAAGGATGAGCTGTCGGCGGAAAGGCAGCGTGTAGCGCACCAGGCGGGCCAGCGCGCCTTTGGCGTCCTTGGGCTTTTCCTTTTTTCCGCCACGATCTCCCGGTCCCGGCATTAGACTCCCTCCTTTCCGGTCATAGCGCCCATCTGGGCCTGACAGATTTCCCGATAGGCCGGGCAGCCGGCTAAAAGCTCCTCGTGGCTGCCATAGCCGATGGCGCGGCCGTTATCCATCACCAGAATATGATCCAGATTTCGGATGGAGCTGACCCGCTGGGCGATCAGGATGAGCGTGGCATGCCGATGATGGGCTTCCAGCGCCTTTCGGAGCCTGGCGTCGGTTTTGTAGTCCAGCGCGCTGGAAGCGTCGTCCAGCACCAAAATGTCCGCCTTTCCCGCCAAAGCCCGGCTGATGAGGATGCGCTGCCGCTGGCCGCCGGAGAGGTTTGCGCCTTTGATATCGGCCATGTGATCCAGCCCGTCTTCCAGCCCATGAATGAACTCCGCCGCCTGTGCGTCCTCGGCTGCGCTTTGCAGCGCTTCGTCATTCAGCCCGCGGCCAAAATCGATGTTTTCCCGCAGGGATTCGTGAAACACCAGATCGTTCTGGAAGACGACGCCGAATTTTCGGTGCAGCGCGTCCTTGTCATAGGTGCGCACGTCTTTGCCGTCGATATAGATTGTGCCGCTGTCCGGATCGTAAAAACGCATGAGCAGGTTGATGATGGTGGTCTTTCCGCAGCCGATCGGGCCGATGATGCCCAGACTCTCGCCGGGTTTCAGGGTGAAGCTGATGTCATAAAGACACTGTTCCTGTTCCCGGCGCTGCTGCTCGGTCTGTCGGGCGGCCTGACCGTCCTCTGCGGCCAGAGGGGCGGTGCGGTAGGTGAAATTCACGTGGTCAAAGCAGATGCGGCAGTCCGTCGGCGCGGCGGCGGCTTGAGCCAGCACGGGCAGGCTCTCCCCGGTTTGCAGAATGCGCTCGATTCGGTCGCCGGAAGCGGAGGCCTTGCTAATCATGGTAAACATCCGGTTGACCGCCAGAACGCTTTGCATAATCATGTTGAAGTAGGTCAGGAAGGCCAGAATCACGCCCGGCTGCATCGTGCCGCTGTTCACCCGCTTTGCGCCGAGCCAGATGACGGCGACCAGACCGCAGTTCAGGCTCAACTGCATGATGGGCGCGGGCAGGGCCATGAAGACGCCCACGCCGATATCCTTGTCGGCCATATCCGCATTGGCTTCATGAAAACGCCTTTTCTCGTACTCCGTTTTGGAGAGCGCTTTGACCACGCGAATGCCCGTGATGTTTTCCCGCATGACCCGAACGACCTTGTCCAGCGCACTCTGTACGCCCTGATACAGGGGGATACCCTTCATGGAAATCAGGATAATCACCGCAATCAGCAGCGGAACCATGCCGATTAAAATGCTGCTGAGCGCCGCATCCATGGCCAGCATGACGAGAATGCCGCCGATCAGCGTGATGGGTGCGCGGACGAACATGGTCTGCACAAAGCGCGCAAAATTCTGCACGTTGTAGCTGTCGCTTGTCATGCGGCTGGTCAGGCTGGGCAGGCCGAACGCGTCAAACTGGCTGCCGCTGAGGTTGATGGTCCTTTCAAAGAGGTCTTTGCGCACGTCATAGGCGATGCGGCTGGAGTTTTTGACGGCCTGGGCGTTTGTGCGCACATTGATTCGGAAGGCCGCCAGCGCGCACAGCACCATCAGCAGCCCCCAGAGGAAGACCTGCCCGATCTGCTGTCGGGGAACAATGTCGTCGATCAGATGCTCCAGAATATAGGGGAGAAAAAGCTCGCTGACGGTCGCCGCCAGCTTCATGACGATCACCAGCAGAATCGATTTTTCGTAGGGCTTCATGTATCGAAAAATCAGCTTCATCCGGGCTCCTTTCCGGCAGGAACAGAACGCTGCCGACGCAAATGATGTTCTGGCGCTATTATATATCGATTTTGAAGGCTTTGGTGAAAATGAAGACGGTATCAAAATGATTTTCAACAGAAATGATGAATCAATCTGCACGAATTTGTTAAACTTGTTGACTTCTTCTTCCGCAATCTGTAAAATAGAGACAGTTACAGCATGCGAAAGGAAAGCCAGCCTATGAAAATTCTGTTTGTTTCAAGCGAATGCGCACCTTTTAGCAAATCCGGCGGCCTGGCGGATGTGGCGTTCTCCCTTCCTCCGGCCCTTCAAAAGACGGGCGACGACATGGCCATCGTCACCCCGATGTATCGCGTCACGCAGGAAAACTACGGCGATGAGTTTGAATTGGTGAAGACCTGCATGATTTCGCTCGGCCAGCGCCGCCTGTCCTGCGCGCTCTACCGCGGGGAATTAAACGGCGTGCCCGTTTATGCCATCGGCAACGAGCATCTGTTCCATCGCCCGCGGCTCTATGGCTATGGGGATGATTCCCTGCGCTTTGCGTTTTTCTGCCGCGCGGTGATCGACCTCCTGCCGGAATTCGGCGAACTGCCGGATATTCTGCACTGCAACGACTGGGAAACCGCGCTGGCGATTCTCTATCTGAAAAACGACGCGGTGCTGCGCCCGGAGCTTTCCCATATCAAGACGGTGTATACCATTCACAACATCGCCTATCAGGGGCAGTTTGGCAGAAGCGAAATGGAAGCGACGTTCGCCCTGCCGGAGGGCTGGTATCACGGCGGCCTGAGCTATGAATTCGAGAGCCGGCAGGATATCAATCTGATGAAGGGCGCGATGCTCATGGCGGATGCGGTGACGACCGTTTCCCCAACCTACGCGCGCGAGCTGCATTATCCCTATTTCGCCCACGGCTTGCAGGGCGTGGTGGATTTGGTGGATCACAAGCTCTACGGCATTCTCAACGGCATCGACGTGGCGCATTATAACCCGGAAAACGACCCGCTCGTGCCGTATCATTTCACCATCGAGGATCAAACCGGCAAGGCGCGCTGCAAACGCGAAATCCAGCGCCTGTTCGGGCTGAATCAGGAGAGCGAGTGGCCGCTGCTGGCCAGCGTTGCCCGCCTGGTCGAACAGAAGGGCATCGAGCTGATCCGCGAGATTCTGCCGCAGCTGATGGATATGGGCGTGCAGCTCATCGTCTTCGGTCAGGGCGACCCGAAGTATATCGAATACTTCACCTGGGCAAAGGAGCAGTGGCCGGGCCAGCTCGGCTTCTCCAGCGACTACAACGAGCCGATGGCCAGCGCCGTGTTCGCAGGCGCGGATATGTATCTGATGCCCTCGCGCTTTGAGCCGTGCGGCCTGTCACAGATGATGGCAATGCGCTACGGCACGGTGCCGATTGTGCATGAGACGGGCGGCCTCAAGGATTCCGTGCGCGCCTATAAGGATTTTGACGGCATCGGCGACGGCTTCGCGTTTTCGGATTATCAAGCGAAGGACTTGTATCTGGCGATTTCCGAGGCTGTCAAGCTGTATTTCGGCGACGAGGACATGTTTGACCGCCTGCGCGTGCGCTGCATGAAAAAGGATTTCTCGTGGGATAAGAGCGCCGAGCGTTATAACCGCATGTATGAGGATATCTGCGGCGGCGCGGGCGCGGGTGAGCCGATTCCCTTTGAGGAAGCCTTCGACCAGCTTCGCCACTGCTATATGGAAAACGAGCGCACCAACCGTGTCAAGCACGAGAGAGGCTATCACCGCGTGGTGCAGATCACCATCATCGGGCGCGGCGCGGGCACGTTCACCATTCGCTTTAACGAAAACGGCATGCAGGTCGAGCCGACCTCCGCAGGCGACGCGGAAGCCTATGTGCATTGCAGCTTTGATAATCTGCTGGCCATGGCGCGCGGCCTTGTGACCGTCGATAAGCTGTACTTGAGCGGCCAGCTTCGGCTCAGCGGCAACCTGTCCAAGGGCTTTGAAATTCGGTATCTGCTCTCGCCGGCGAAATGAATATATAGAAAGAATCGGGACTGCGCCGACGCATAGCCCGATTCTTTTTTGTGATTTTTTTGCTTCGCGGCGGCTTTAAGAGATCCCCAGCAATCTCACCCGCTTCATCCCCGCGAGCTTTTCGACCGCTTCAATCAGCGCGCCCTGCTTCTCCTTCGGCACATCGTCCAAATCCACGACGGAAACGGCGATATTGCCGCGCGAACGATTGACCAAATCGGAGATATTCAGTCCAAAGCTCGCGACGGCGGAAGTGATCGAGCCGAGGACATTCGGCACGTTTTCGTGGATGCAGAACAGGCGCGGCTTGCTGACGGGCGCAACATCCACGGCGGGCAGATTGACGCTGTTGCGGATGATGCCCGATTCGAGGAAGTCCCGCGTCTGCGCGGCGGCCATAACGGCGCAGTTTTCTTCGCTTTCCGGCGTGGATGCGCCCAGATGCGGCGTGCAGATCACGCCTTTTGCGCCCAGCAGTGCGTCGGAAGGGAAATCCGTGACATAGGCCGCGACGCGCCCGTCCGCCAGCGCTTCCAGCAGCGCGGCTTCATCAACCAGACCGCCGCGTGCGTAGTTCAAAATGCGCACGCCTTTTTTGCACAGCGACAGAGCCCGGCGGCCGATCATGCCGCGGGTCTTATCGGTCATCGGCACATGCACGGTGATGAAATCGCACGCGGTGAACAGCTCGTCGAGCGAATTTTCGTGCTTGACGCTTTGAGAGAGTCTCCAAGCGTGCTCGACGGAGATCATCGGGTCATAGCCGATCACGTTCAGACCCAGCGCGACGGCCGCGTTGGCGACCAGCACGCCGATTGCGCCCAGGCCGATCACGCCGAGCGTCTTGCCGCGCAGTTCCGGTCCGACAAATGCCTTTTTGCCCTTTTCAACGGCCTTTTCAATGCCGTCGCCCTGTCCCTTCAGGCCGCGCGCCCATTCGATGCCGCCGACGATATCGCGGCAGGAGAGCAGCATCGCCGCCAGCACCATTTCGCAGACGGCGTTCGCGTTTGCGCCCGGTGTGTTGAACACGCACACGCCCGCCTGCGTGCAGGCATCAATCGGAATATTGTTCGTGCCGGCGCCCGCGCGCGCGATGCACAGCACGGAAGGCGCAAGCGGCAGATCGTGCATGGAAGCCGAGCGGACGAGAATCGCGTCCGGCTGCTCGGCGTGGTCGCTCACGTGGTAATGCTCGCCAAGCTGGGTATAAATCGCGGGGGAAATCGCGTTCAGCGTTTGAATTTGATAGTGCATGGCTCAATTCTCCGTTTCAAATTGCTTCATGAAATCGACGAGCTTCTTCACGCCTTCCGTCGGCATGGCGTTGTAGATGCTCGCGCGCATGCCGCCGACGATGCGGTGTCCCTTGAGGTTCACAAGGCCCTGCGCGGCGGCTTCCCTGACGAATTTCGCGTCCAAATCCGCGTCTCCGGTGACGAAAGTGACGTTCATGCGGCTGCGGTCGCGCTTCTGCGCCGTGCCGATGAACAGCTTGCTCTCGTCAAGATAATCATACAGCAGCTTGGCTTTTTCGATGTTGATTTTTTCCAGCGCCGCCACGCCGCCCTGCGCCTTGATCCATTTGAAGGTCAGTCCCGCGACGTAGATGCCGAAGCAGTTCGGCGTGTTGAGCATGCTGTCGGCCTCGGCGAGTTTGGCGAAGTTCATGACCTTCGGCGTAATCGGCAGCTCATGGCCGAGCAAATCCTCGCGCACAATCAAAATGACCACGCCCGCGGGCGCGACGTTTTTCTGCGCGCCGGCGTAAATCACGCCGAATTTGCTCACGTCATAGACCTCGCTTAAAATGTTGGAGGACATGTCCGCGACCAGCGGCACGTCGCCCGTATCGGGGATGTGATCCCAGCGCGTGCCGTAAATCGTGTTGTTCGTCGTGATATGGACATATTTCGCATCCGGAGAAAGCGTGTAATCCGGAATATGGGTATAGTTTTCCGCGCGGGAGGAACCGGCGACGTTGACCTTGCCGTATTTCTGCGCCTCTACCAGCGCGTTGTGGGCGAAGTTGCCGGAATCGATATAATCGGCTTTGCCGCCGTCCATCAGGTTCATGGCGACCGCCGCGAACATGGCCGTTGCGCCGCCCTGCGGGAAGATGACCTTATAATTGGCCGGGATGGCCATAACCTCGCGCAGGTCGGCGACGGTCTGATTAAAGATGTCCAGATACATTTTAGATCGGTGGCTCATCTCCATCACGGACATGCCGGTACTGCCGTAACACAGCAGCTCCTTCTGAATCTGCTCAAGCACGGGCAGCGGCAGCATGGACGGGCCGGGCGCAAAGTTGAATACGCGTTCCATAAGATAAGCCTCCTTGAAAAAATAAAAATGCAGGCGCTTTCCGGTTTGCATTTCGTCAAGGCGCGTCTTTACGCCTTTACCACGGGAAAGCGTTTGCAATATCTTATCATGTTAATCGACAAAAATCAAGAAAAAGCGCGCGTATTTAACCTGAAATTGACAGATTGTTTTCATATCCCCGTTCTTTTAAGGCTTTTCATTTGCAGAAAAATCTGGAAGTGAACGTTCGTAAAGCGTTGCATTGCATCCCTTTTTCTCGTATAATCAATCTATTCAATCATCATCCCATGTTCATGTTGCTGAAGGAGGATGCCCATGTTGACCGATATCGAAATTGCTCAGTCCTGCGCGATGCAGCCCATTGAAAAAATTGCCGACACGCTCGGCCTTGCGCCGGATCTGCTGGAGCCTTACGGCCATTATAAGGCAAAGGTGGATTATCTCGCTTTGAAGGATCGCCCGCAGAAAGGCAAACTGGTGCTCGTCACGGCTATCAACCCGACCCCGGCGGGCGAGGGCAAGACGACCGTTTCCATCGGTCTGGCCGACGCGCTGCGGCTGGAGGGTTATAACGCGTGTCTCGCGCTTCGCGAGCCGTCCCTCGGCCCGGTCTTCGGCGTAAAGGGCGGCGCGGCCGGCGGCGGCTATGCGCAGGTCGTGCCGATGGAGGATATCAATCTGCATTTCACGGGCGACATGCACGCCATCACGGCGGCGAACAACCTGATTGCGGCGATGGTGGACAACAGCATTCAGCAGGGGAATCCCTGCAACATCGATCCGCGCCGCGTGACGTGGAAGCGCTGCATGGATATGAACGACCGCCAGCTGCGCAGCATCATCGACGGTCTCGGCGGCAAGCCGAACGGCATGCCGCGCGAGGATGGCTTTGACATCACGACGGCCAGCGAAATCATGGCGACGCTCTGCCTGGCCTCCTCCATTGCAGATCTCAAGGCGCGCATCGCCCGCATTGTTGTCGCCCGCACCTACGACGATAAGCCTGTGACCGCGGGGGATATCCACGCGCAGGGCGCGGCAACGGCGCTGCTCAAGGATGCGCTCCGCCCGAATCTGGTGCAGACGCTCATCGGCACGCCCGCGTTTGTTCACGGCGGCCCGTTCGCGAACATCGCCCACGGCTGCAACACGGTGATCGCCACGCAGACGGCGCTTCGTCTGGCTGACGTTGTGGTGACGGAGGCGGGCTTCGGCGCAGACCTAGGCGCGGAAAAGTTTATTGACATCAAGTGCCGCATGGCGAACCTCGTGCCCAGTGCGGTGGTGCTCGTCGCGACGGTTCGCGCACTCAAGAGCCACGGCGGCGTGGCGAAAGCCGACCTCGGCACGGAAAATCTGGAAGCGTTGGAGCGCGGCCTTTCGAATCTGCGCCGCCATCTGCGCAATATCCGCGAGGTCTGGGGGCTGCACCCGGTCGTTGCGCTCAACCGCTTCACGACCGATACCGATGCGGAGATCGAGCTGGTGCGCCGCGCGGCGGCGGAAACCGGCGCGAAGGTCGCGCTCTGCGAGGTCTGGGCGAAAGGCGGCGAGGGTGGCCGCGAGCTGGCCAAGCTGGTGATGGAGGAGGCGAATCACGCCGATCCTTCTGCGTTTGCGTTCACCTATCCCGACGAACTGCCGCTGGCGGATAAGATTCGTGCCGTTGCGACGCGCATTTACGGCGCGAAAGACGTGGCTTTTACTCCCGCCGCGGCCAAGACGCTCAAGCAGCTGACCGACGAAGGCTGCGGTCCTATGCCCGTGTGCATCGCCAAGACGCAGTATTCCTTCTCCGACGATGCGAAGAAACTCGGCGCGCCGGAGGGCTTCACGCTCACCATCCGCAGCGTCAAGGTCAGCGCGGGCGCGGGCTTCGTGGTCGCGCTTTCCGGCGATATCATGACCATGCCGGGCCTGCCGAAGGTGCCCGCCGCCGTCAATATCGACGTGACCGATGACGGGAAGATTACGGGGTTGTTCTAAAATATGCTTCCTGATGGCTTTGTTTACGTCCGAGACATCATCCCGGATCTGCTGGAAGATATCCGCTATGCGGGCAATCACAATTTTATGGGTCGCCCTGCCGATGGCTATCATGCGGCGCGCGCGGTGCTGACCCTGCCCGCGGCGCTGGCGTTGAAAAAGGCGGCGGCACAGTTTGCGCAGAAGGGTCTGCGCCTGCTGATTTACGACGCGTATCGTCCCCAGCGTGCGGTGGATGATTTTGTCCGCTGGGCGCAGGATGAAAACGATATCGTCGGCAAGGCCGAGTTTTATCCGACACTCGAAAAGCGGGAGATTTTTCCGCGCGGGTATATCGCGCGGCGTTCCGGCCATTCGCGCGGCTCGACCGTCGATTTGACTTTGACAGATGCAAAGGGTGTTCCGCTGAATATGGGCGGCGAATTTGACTGGTTCTCTCCGATTTCCGCACACGGATACGCTGGCTTGACCGCTGTGCAGGGAGAAAACCGCCGCCTGCTCAAAGACGGAATGGAAGACGCGGGGTTTGAACCATACAGCGAGGAATGGTGGCATTATCGGCTGAAGGATGAACCGTATCCGGAGACGTATTTTGATTTTGAAATCGAAGCGAAGGTCAATTAAAAGGATATTCTGCGAGAATCCATAATCCATATATCTAAACACAGCTCTCAAGCAAGTAAGATGCAAGAGAGCTGTGTTTCTTTATCATTTTGGACGCTTTTTGAGGAACAAAACACTTATAGACTGTGTTATTTCACAAAAAGGTAGAAAAAATATGAAACAACATACATTATAATTTGGCTTCTTACCAAATTTCTGGGTTTTTGCAGAGAAAAACCGCATTCATCCCAGCTTTCGGAACAAATGCGGTCAATTTTGCAGGGAAAAACTCAAACGCTGATCCCCTTTTCGGCATACGGGCAATAGGTCAGATATGCCAGCAGCAGGGTGGAAGTATCCGGCAGGGAAAGGCAGTAAACCGCCATTTCGCCGCGTTTTCCTGCCTTTTCAAGCGGTTGGGAGAGCAGAAACATGCCGCTGACCTGCGCGCGGCGGTGGACATAACCGAAATGCACATCCTCCCACGGCATATACACGCCGACGCCTGCGCGAACGCCTTCTTCGCTGATCCACGGGCAGGTGGTGACGGCGACGAGCGCGCGATAGAGCAGGAAAAGCCCCGCCGCAAACATGCCGCAGGCCGCCAGCGTCAGCCCGACGACAGAGAAAGCAGCCGTCATGCCGCTGGCCCGGATGAGCATCATCGCGCCGGTGAACAGCGCCAGCGCGCCGCCGGGAATGAGCAGCAGCATATACATCGCCGCCTGATGCCAGAGCGGGCGCAGGGGATTGACGGGGTGCTTGCGCGGTGCGGGCGCAAAGTCGATTTCTTCCGGGCAAAGCTCCAGCATGGCGTTGACCAGCCGCCTGCTGGTCGGCACGACGAAGCCCCAGCTCCCGCAGCCGGGTGCGCGATGCAGCAGCTCCAGAAAGCCGTTCGAGCCTTCATACAGGCCGTAGACATAGGTTCGGCGGCTGTTGCAGCTGAGCACGCCGACGGAGGCCAGCTCGTGCCACGCCGTGCGGCGGACGTGCAGCAGAAAGCCCACGCCTACGCCCAGCTCATCCATAAAAAAGCGGCAGGAGAGCAGCGCAAAGCACAGGCTGAGCAGCACAAATGTGCAGATCAGCAGCACGCGCGCCCAGCCGAGCAGTCCCGCGCCTACGCAGAGATCGCGGGCTACGGCGCACGAAATGGCGCACAGGCAGGAAAAGCCGGTCAGATAGGGATAGCGCAGAACGCGAACCAAGCAGCATCCCTCCTTTGGATACAGAAAAAGGCCCTCTCGTCGCTGTCGCGTCTTTGCGGGCCTTGATGATGCAAGGGGATTTTGTTTTCCGCTGTTTGTTTCCGCCACTGGCGGCAGCAACTGAAAACCTCTTTGGAAACCTTCGGTGCAGGCGGCCTCAGGCCGCTTAGGGGTTGGTCGGCGGCAGCGTCGCTTCCGGCACGGGGGTCGCGGTGGCTTCCGGCGTGGCCGTTGCGCCGCCGAAGCCATAACCGGCGGTCGTGCCCGGCAGGGAGTCAACCAGCGTGATATCCGAATTCAGCTCGGCTTCGGCCTGCGCTTTGGCTTCTTCCTCGGCGGCTTTCTGCGCGGCTTCCGCTTCGGCCTTAGCCTTGGCTTCGGCTTCCTCGCGCATGCGCTGCGCCTGCTGCACGGCGGCGGAGGTGACCGGCTGACGGCCGGATTCCACCACGCCGAGCGCCTGCTGCATCACGGCATAGGGACAGTCGCTGGTCAGCACGGTGTCGCGGTACGGGCTGGAGGAGGTGTGGCGGCCGTTGCGCAGCTCCACATGGGTGTAATGGGTGTTCGCGCCGCCGTTGATGTTCTGCTTGCCTTCCTTGGCAATCATGTCGCCGGCTTCAACGGTGTCGCCGCGGCGGACGACGCTGTTTTCGCAGTGCAGATAGAGCAGCGTGATATCGTATTCGGCGTTGTAGATGGCCACGGTGCCGTTCTTGTCCGCGCCGCGGGTCACTTCGCCGCCCAGAATTGCATACAGCGGCGCGCCTTTGACGTTCACAAAGTCGATGCCCTCGTGAATGCCGGTGTAGCCCCAAACGCCCTTGCGATCCTTTTCGCGCTGGCAGTACTGGCCGTAATACAGCGCGGTTTCGCCCACGTCCGCGCCGTAGAGCCGCTCACGCATCGCGTCGGTGATATCCAGCACGATCGGCGCAATGGCCAGCGTGCCGCTCTCGTCGGTGACGAAATATTCTTCCGGCACGGTGCTTGCAAACGGCGTCAGGCTGTATTCGCCGTGGTTATAGGCATAGACATTGTCAAAATACGAGACCTTGCGCTCGCGGATGTAGTGATACTGGCTGATAAAATAGCGGTATTTGGTCGTGACCTTCAGATTGTGCTGCGGCTCCGCTGTCGCTTCGGCCTGAACGGAAGCCGCTTCCGGCGTGCTTTCCGCATAGGCGGCGGTGGTCAAAAGCAGGCCCGCCAGAGCGAGCGCCGCGATCCATTTGTTTTTCATGGTAAGCCCTCCGATGATCAGAGTTTGCGCGTCCAGGCGGACGCAGCGAATCATTTCTCCCTTCATTATACCAGAAGGCGTTGAAAACTCAAGCATTTTTTACCAGATTTGGCGGATGCGCGGGAGGAAAGCGGCGTATTTTTTCGCGTTCGCTTCCTTTTTTCTTTTCCCTGTGCTATCATGATTTGAAAGGAAAAGACAGAAGGAGTTTGGCTGAAATGAGAAAATTTGCGGCGTGGGCGCTCTGCGCGGCGTGGATGCTCGTCATTTTTATGATGTCCGCGATGCCGGGCGACGTTTCCGGCCAGCAGAGCGGTTTTGTGACCGAGCTGCTGGAAAAGGCGCTGGCTCTCGTGCTGGGCGCGCAGACGGCGGGGAAAATCCCGATGGATACGCTGGAGCTGATCGTCCGCAAGTGCGCGCACATGGGAGAATATGCGGTGCTTTTCTGGCTGTTGGCGCACGCGCTTTCCGTGAGCGGCGCGAGGCATCCGGCGAGGACGGCGCTGATCGTCTGCGCGCTCTACGCGGCCAGCGACGAATTTCATCAGTGCTTTTCGGATGGGCGCGGCCCCAGCCCCATCGACGTGATGATCGATACCGTCGGCGCATCCATCGCGCTTTTGCTGCGCACGGCGGCGCTGCGCCTTCGCAGACTGAAAGAGGAGAATCCGGCATGACGAATTATAAGATCGGCGAGGTGGCGCGGCTGCTGGGGCTGACCACGCAGGCGCTCCGCTTTTATGAGCAGGAGGGCGTGGTCACGCCGAAAAAGAGCGAAAACGGCACGCGGTATTATGACGAGGATCAGCTGATTCTGTTGCTGTCGTTCAAAAAATATCGGCAGGCGGATTTCTCCGTGCAGGATATCGTCAGTCACTTTTTCAAGGAGGACGATCTTTCCGCCCTGCGCGGCCAGATTTTGATGCAGAAAGACGCGTTGCTGGAGCAGAGCGAGCTGCTTCGGCGGCGCGCGCAGGCACTGGAGACGTTTGAAGCGCGGCTGGCGCACGCGCAGGCGCATCTGGATGAACCGACGCGCTGCAACAGGCCGCCCATGCGCCTGCTCAGCCCGTCGCTCAGCGAGTTGGATTCGGTGGATTTCAAAAGCCGCCGTTCGCTGGAACTGTTCATCGCCGCGATGCCGGATACGCGCATCAGCTTTGCCCGAAAGCCTGCGCCGGGGAGCGAGAAGGTTTTCCGCCTGTGCGCGGATGATGCGGCCTGCAAGGCGTGGTCTCTGCCGCTGGAACACACGCATGTGCTCTCCTCCGCGCCCTGCGTGCGGGTGATTCATCGGTTTTCGTGCCAGCCGTGGGACGACGAAGCCATGCCCGAGGTGACGGAAATCTGCCGCCGGACCGGTTACGACGTGGCGGAGGATCAGCCGTATTTCGGGCTGCATTTGGCAACGGAAACCCATCAAAATCACATTTATTTCTATGCGGCCTATGATCTGCCGCTGGCGAACGCGTGAACCGGCTTGTCAGAACGGGGAAAATGCGCTATAATGCTTTACAACGCTAAAGTTTGAGAGAAGGAAACCCGTCATGCAGATTCGCTATGTGCCCGCCGATCCCGCCGGAAACCTGACCGCGATTGTTTTAACGCCCGTCGCCCCGCAGGCGCGTGCGGAAATCGCCGCCCGGATGATGGCACAATGCCCGGAAGGGTTTGAACAGGTCGGCTTTGCGGATGAAGCGTCGCTCACGGGCGAGCTGCCGAGCCTTTGCATGATGGGCGGCGAGTTCTGCGGCAATGCGGCGCGCGCGTTCGCCTGCTATGCAGCCAAGGTGCGCGGGCGGGGCGAGACGCGGCTGAACGTTGCCATCAGCGGCGCAAAAAAGCCAGTATCGGTGGAGATTGATTTATCAAAGAATCACGCTTATGCGCAAATGCCCCTGCCGTATGCGCTGGAAGCACTGACGGCAGACGGGAGAACCATTCCGCTGGTGCGCATGGAAGGGATCGATCATGCGCTTGTGCTGAATGCCGAGCCGTCACCCAAGCTGGCCGAACGCGTGCTGGCGACCAGGCCCAAGCAGGACGCGCAGGGCGTTTTATTTGTGCAGGGCGGAAAGATGACCCCGCTGGTATATGTCGCCGCGACGGGTACGCGCGTGTGGGAGAGCAGCTGCGGTTCGGGCACGGTCGCGCTGGCGTGGTATCTGGCGCGAAACCTTGCGGATGGCATGCACGCTTTCGCTTTTGATGAGCCGGGCGGACGACTGGAAGCCCGCGTCGCCATGCGCGCGGGACAGGCCGTGCAGATCGAGATGGGTGGTTTGGTGAAGCTGGGCGGAGAGAAGAAAATCGAGCTGTAAAAAAGAATCCGGCATCCATCAAACTATTGACCAGCGGCCAGTGGTAGTACCCTGTGTTTTCTACAACGATCCGAGGTTCTTCTTTCAGCGCCTTCAACTTCTGGATCAGTTCGATCATCCCAGTTTCCGTATGCTCATATTCGCTGGCTCGCATGAATACTTCGCCGTTTTCGTCAATAGCTGCTGCCATACTTTTTCCTTTAGAAACATCGATACCTACACAAATCATTCGTATACCTCCACAATAAAGATTCGGCATCCGTCACAAGCTTGTTATGATTCATTTTGGTTTGTTACACGGAAGATGCAGCTGCATTTCCAACCTGCTTAAGCGAATCATTATAACAAGGTGGACGGCTGACACTTTTTTATTCGGGTGTAAAATCCCAAAAAGCCGCTCGTCAGGCCGACTCCATCTCATTATAATAAAAACAAGCACAATCTCTACCTAGCTTGATAGAGTTTGTGCTTTAATAGTACCAAACCCGCTCATCCGTGAGGAGAGCGGGCGGTTAATGTAGAGTTGAAACGAAAGAAAGACGTTAGAGCAATTCGCTTAGAATATCGGCATAGGTGATGAGTGCGACATTGCCCAGCACGGCGGCCTTTTCCATGCAGCCTTTTGTGAAGCCGGTTTTTGCAAACAGATAGAGGTAATTTTGCTCATAGTGGAAAAGGTGACTGCGTTCGACAAGCGTTTCCAGCACATCGAGATCGACCTTTTCGTTTGTCCATTTACATTCGCCAAAGAGCGCGATATGTCGGTCCTGTTCTGCCATAATGTCGATTTCGGTTTGGCTTTTTGTGCGGGGGTCTGTTCCCCACCAGCGTCCAATTTCGGAAAAATCGACAGGGCTTTTTCCATGCAGCAGGAGTGACCAAAGATACTGCGTACAGATATCCTCGAAGACATGCCCCATATAGCGGGGCAGATTGGGTTCAATCCGTTTATAGGCCAGATCGACAGCACCACGGGCAATAATCGAATTGTTTTCCGGCACAAAGCGGTACCAGAAACGGAACATATTATCCTCAATCGAATAAATGGTTCTGCGGGAACTCTTTTCGCCGTAGGGAGATTCCTTGCGGATAATGCCGAGCGTAATCAGGTTTTTGATGTAGACCGAGCAGATACTTGTATCTTCACCAACCTTAGCCGAAATTTCAGCCATCCGGGATGCTCCTGTTGCAACGGCGGTGATGATAGCGTTGTAGATTGACGGTTCGCGCACTTCCTGCTTCAGCAGACTGGACGGTTCTTCATAGATCGCCGAGTTCGGATTCAAAAATGTGTTTTTGATGTTCTCCTCAATGCTCAGACGGTCATTCATTTGCAGAAGATATTGCGGCGTACCGCCGACGATGCCATACATCAGGGCTTTTTCTTCCGGGGAGAAGTGCGGAAAATACCGACAGGTTTCTGAAAAGTTGAAGGGCAGAATTTTGAATTGCGCACTGCGTCTGCCATAAAGCGGCGCTTTGTAAGCCAAAACCTGATCTTCCATATAGGACATGGAAGAACCGCAGAGAATCAGCATCAGCTTGGAAGAATCTCTGTATCTGTCAATCAGCATTTGGAGTGTGGAAGCGAGGCTCTTAGAGGCACGGGCGACATAGGGGTATTCGTCGATAACCAGAATCAGGCGCTTTGTTTCAGCAAGCTTGAAGACATATTCCAGAGCAGCTTGAAAAGACAGAAAAGAAGTGTCCGCTTCAATTCCACTGCTGTATTCGATGATGCTTTTGCTCAGGTTTTCCAGATTTTGTTTAGAGCTGCTTTCAACGCCCATAAAATATATGGCGTCTTTATCACGAATAAACTGCGTAATCAGCGCGGTTTTTCCAACCCGGCGTCTGCCATAAATGACGGCAAATTCAAAGCGGTCGGATTCAAATAAACGATTAAGCTCCTGCAATTCGCGTTCGCGGCCGATGAACATCGTAAACACCTCCCGTCTCTATATTATATTGCCGAATTACAAATTAGTCAATCACGATTTACTAAGATATGATTTGGCAATTCATCTTGAGGGGCGGATGCACTTTCGACTCATCTTTGTTTTTTATTTATTTGCTATCTTCAGGGCTTGACTTTTCATAGCTGGTTTCCATATATTGGTGTCCAACCATAATTGTATTACTTCTTCACTAACTTTCCATCTACTTCCGGCTCCAAAGCTTCAGCAATTGTTCGCGAATCGGTGCATAATGTTCCCCAATAAGTCCGAAATCCATCTCCTTATAAGTC
>CAKTZR010000014.1 GCA_934636105.1 uncultured Clostridia bacterium | reverse complement strand
TTATATCGCAGTCTCAGCCCTCTGTCAATACCTTTTTTAAACTTTTTCTGACACTTTTTGAATCTTTGTGTCTGAAATCCGCATTTTACCTTCTGTTTCCCTTCATTTTTCCCTGCTGCCGCAAGGAAAATTCATGTTTTGGCTGTCCTTTCAAAAAGTTTTTATTTTCTGCCGTCGGTCTGTTCCGCGTCATATTGTTCCAGCATTCTGGCAATATGGGCTTTCGCCGCGCTCTGCGCATCCTGCACACTGCTCAATTCCGGCGTTCTGTCTCCCATCAGCGCGACGAATTGGCTCACCTTGAGTCCCAGCGCATCCTGCATATCCCTGTCCGAGCCTTGCGGCGCGACAAGGTAATAGCAGAGAATCGAATCTTTCTGTCCCATGCGGTGTGCGCGATCCTCCGCCTGGCTGTGTACGGCGGGCGACCAATCCAGTTCTCCGAAGACGACGCAGCTCGCCCTTTGCAGATTCAATCCCGAAGCCGCTCGCAGGGAAATCACGCACAGGTTCGTTTTCCCCTCCATAAAGCGCGCCACCGCGTCATCCTTCTGTCTGGTCGTCTCCCGTCCCGTGATAAACGCCGGATGATAGCTCGCAAGCTCCTTCTTATAGATGTCCATCACCGCATGGTGGTGTGCAAACAGCAGCACCTTCTCGCCGTTATCCAGCAGCGCGCGCACAAACGCCGCGACAAACGGCGCTTTCGCCACACCCGTGGCCTGCCGTTCGCCGCGTCCAACCTGTTCCTCCAGCATGGCTCGTTCCTTCGCTTCCGGGTGCAGCGCGCGCAGGCTGCCCAGCATTTCCATCACCGGGCGCATCAGCTCTCGATATACCTTGTCGTCCGCGTCGATTTCCTGCACCAGCCGCCGCTTGGGCGGCAGTTCGGTCAAAACCTCCTGCTTGGTTCGACGCAGAATCAGTCCTTCGCGGCGCAGATGATCGCCCAGCAGCGCCGGGTCGCGCACCAGATGACTGCCGTATCCATCGCACCACGCGCGCGTGAAGCTCTCCCAATCGCCCAGACAGTGAAAATCGAGGATGTTGACCACATTCCAGATTTCCGACCCTTTATTATAGATCGGCGTACCGGAAAGGCCGATAACGCGTTCGCATCCCTCCGCCAGCAGGCTGGCCGCGGAATACTTCTCCGTTCCGCCGTGACGAAGCTCCTGAATTTCATCGAAGATCACCGCGCGGAAACCCATCTGCGGCAGCGCCTGTTTCCAGCCGCGCAGCAGCAGATAGTGAATCAGATAGATATCCGCTTCCGGGGGCTGATAGGGCTTGAGGCCCGTCAGCATGCAGATGCGCGGCGGCCTGCCGTCGATGCGCAGAAAGCGTTCGGCCTCCGCCTGCCAGTTGCGCAGCAGATGCGGCGGCACGACGACCAGCGCCGGAAATTCTCCCGTCGCCGCCAGACAGGCCAGCGCCTGCACCGTCTTGCCCAGACCCATTTCATCCGCGAGCAGCGTTCGAGGATTGGCCAGCAAAAAGGAAAGTCCCTCTTTCTGAAACTCCCGCAGTTCGCCCTCAAACGTTCCCTCCGGCGGCGTGCTTCTTCGGGGCAGTTTCTCCGCCTGTGCGCGCAAAACCGCATGTTCCCGCGCCTGTTCCAGCGCGTGATCCCACAGTGCTCGATCCCGCGGCGCAATTTCCAGCGGATAGCGCAACATCAGCCAGTTCACATCGCCGATGATTCGCCGATTCGCCGTGAAGCGCGCTTCGCCCCGCCGCCGCTGACTGCCCGGAAACAGCCGCGCCGCCATCTCCGTCACGCAGGGCTCGCCCTTGATCGTCCAGCATTTGCTCCGCCTGTTATAGGAAAGCGTGCCATACAGATGGCCGCCCTGCGGCGCATCCATCAAATAGCCGGGCAGCTTTTTTTCATCCGTCGTCATGGAAGCATAATCCCCCAAAGTTTTTCAAGGCTCATCATCGTCACGGGTTTGCCGCCTATGGTTTTGGGCAGGTCAATGCCGCGCGGCGCGAGCACAATCAGCTGGGCCACCTGCGGACAATTCGCATATCGGGTCAGCTGCGCCGTCAGCGCCGCGCGCTGCGGCCTTTTCTTCTTGATTTCCACGCCGATATCGCCGACCATGAAATCGATTCGGCACCGGGGCGCAAGGCGAACCTCGTGGACGGCCTCCAGCCCGGCGCGCACAAACGCTTCGGCCGCCTGCTCGTGCAGCCGCTCCTCGGAATCCGCCGCGCCGACCCGCAGGGTGCGCAGCGCCGCCGTCACGCGTTCAAGGCTCTGTTCCATGGCCGTTTTCCCCCTCTTTTGCATTCGTGCTTCATTGTAACACGCGCCCCGCCTGCAAACAACCCCGCAGACGCAATCGCCGCCGCGCGCAGCTTGTTTTTATCGCTTCGTTTCTGACAAAAAAGGCTTATCTCTTGCGTTCTTCTTGAATTTGCAGTATGATAGAGATGGAAAATGAGGTTTATTCTGGCTGATCGCCGTTTTCGGCGGATCATTTTTGAAAGGAGCCCCTGTTCATGAAATCCAAGCATACTGTATCCGCTCTCCTCGTCTCCGCGCTTTTGTTCGGCGGCGCGGGCAGCGCGTTGGCCGCGTCCGTTCAGCTCACCCTGCCCACCGAAACGGTGCCGGGCGGTTCCCGCGCCCAAATCACCGTCCGCACGGATACGCCGGGTTTTCTGACCTTGACGATCAGCGGTCCTTCGGGCACGCTCACGCTCTGCGACCATCAGGAAGTGCATACATCGGATAATACGCTGACCTTCGTCGCGACGGATGACGATCTCGATCCGTTGAGCGTCGGCGCTTATACGGTCAGCGGCGAATTGATCGATCAGTTTGGGCAGAGCGCGGGCAGCGTCAGCGGTCAGCTGACCATCGGCGTGCCGAACGCACAGATCGTGGACGAGACCGAAACGGAAGCGGATTCCGACGAAACCGCCGCCTCCGCGTCGTCCTCCAAGCAGACCTCCGCCAAGACGGACACGGCTTCCGCCTCCTCGACTTCTTCCACGTCCTCCGGCAAAAAGGAGACGGCGGCTTCCACGTCCGGTGCGGTGGAATATGTCGAATCCACCCAAACCGTCATGGGCGACGAAGGCTATGAAATCGGCGTCGGCGTGAGCGATACGGCCGATCAGACCGACGCGGGCTATTGGGGGCTGACCGTCGATTCCTCTGATGCGGAAATCTGGGCCGCGCTCACCCGCACCATGGTCAGCGTGGATGTGGGCGAAGCCGAATCCGCCTATATTTACGACAGCACCAGCAAAGGCAAGAAAATCGGTTCCGTGTCCGGCCTGAGCCAGGGACTCAACGTCGTCGAGACGCTGGATAACGGCTGGTCGCTCGTGGAAGCCTATCGCAACGAGGACGGTGCGTTCGTCCGCGGCTATATTCGCAGCAAGACCCTGCGCACCGTCGAGCCGAACACGTTGTATGGCCTCGTCGTGGATAAGGCCGCGCAGACGCTGACCGTCTATAAAAACGGCGAGCGCATCGGCTCCTGCGATATCTCCACGGGTTTGGCCACCTCGAAGTATCTGCACCGCGAAACGCCGGCCGGCGAATTTATCACCGTCACCCGCCGCGGCACGATTGAAAACGCCGGCGGTTACAGCAAGTATACCATCCGCATCAGCGGCAACTACCATCTGTGCGAAATCCCGACCACCAAGAAAAACGGCAAGGATTTCTCCCTGATGGAGGATAAGCTCGGCTCGAAGGCTTCCCGCGGCAACATCTGCCTGGCGCACGATGAATCCACCGACGGCGGCATCAACGCCGAATGGATTTGGGATATCACCGAGGAAAACAAGAAGATCAAGGTGCTGGTCTTCGACGACAAGGATCGTTCCTCCATCCCCGCTTCAAGCAAGTAAACGAATGATTTGTCTATCTGCCCCGCGATGACCTCGCGGGGTTTTTCATCCCATCGAGAAAAAAGGAGGAATCCGCATGAACGCCGATCAGATGGCGCAGCTCGTCGCCGCCCAGCGCCGCTTTTTTGCATCCGGGCAAACGCTGGCGCTGAATTTTCGCAGGAAAAGCCTGCTCACGCTCAAACAATCCATTCTGGCGCACGAAGGAGATATCAACGCCGCGCTCATGCAGGATTTGGGCAAAAGCGCATCCGAAACCTATATGTGCGAAACCGGCATGACACTCTCCGAGCTTTCTTACATGCTTCGCCATCTCAAATCGTTCGCTAAAAAGCGCCGCGTCTCCACCCCCGTCGCGCAATTTCCGGCAAGGAGTTTCACCGTCCGCGAGCCTTACGGCGTGGCGCTCATCATGGCCCCGTGGAATTATCCCTTCATGCTGCTGATGGAGCCGCTGATCGGCGCGCTGGCAGCGGGCAACTGCTGCATCCTCAAGCCCTCCGCCTATGCCCCGGCCACATCAAAGCTCATGGGGCGGATCATCGCCGAATGCTTTCCGCCGGAATACGTCGCGCTGGTTGAGGGCGGCCGGGCGGAAAATCAGGCGCTGCTGCATCAGCGGTTTGATACCATCTTCTTCACAGGCGGCGTGACGGTCGGCCGCGAGGTCATGCGCGCCGCCAGCGAGCATCTCACCCCCGTGACGCTGGAGCTGGGCGGCAAAAGCCCCTGCATTGTCGATCAAACCGCCAATCTGCGCGTCGCCGCGCGCCGTCTGGCCTTCGGCAAGCTGCTCAACTGCGGTCAGACCTGCGTCGCGCCGGATTATCTGCTGATCGATCGCAGGGTTAAAGACGCGTTTCTTCCCCTGCTGGAACAGGAAATCGAGCGCATGGTCGGCAAAAACGCGCTGACCTGCGACAGTTACGTTCACATGGTAAACCAAAAGCACTTCGACCGCGTCCGCGCGCTGATCGATCCTGACAAGGTGGTTTTCGGCGGGCAGGCGGATGAGCAGTCACTTCGCATCCAGCCGACGATTCTGGATCGCGTCACGCCGGACGACCCGGTGATGCAGGAGGAAATCTTCGGCCCCGTCCTGCCCGTTCTCGCATATGATTCCATCGACGAAGCGCTGGCTTTCGTGAACAGCCGTGAGCATCCGCTGGCGCTGTATCTGTTTTCCGAGGACAAAACGCTCCAAAAGCGCGTGCTGAATACCGTCCCCTTCGGCGGCGGCTGCATCAACGATACCATCGTCCATCTGGCCACCAGCCGCATGGGCTTCGGCGGCGTCGGCCACAGCGGGATGGGCAGTTATCACGGGAAAAAGAGCTTCGACACGTTCAGCCATGAAAAGAGCATCCTCCAAAAATCCACCCGCATCGATACGCCCGTGCGCTACATGCCCTATTCGAAGCTCGCCAACCAGCTCATGCACATCTTCATGCGCTGACTTGCCCAATTTCCGGGAAACTGGTATAATGATTTCACTCTCATGATTGCGCGGCGCGCGCCGCGCAGGAAAGGACGCAATGAAACCGATTCGACACGCCGCGTGCCTGTGCGCGCTCTGCGCGCTGTTTGCGATGCAGCCCGCCGTCACGCTGGCCGAAGATACGCCCGCCGAAACCGAGCAGGCCGAAGACAGCCGCCTGCAAACCAGCAAGCAGGCCAACCTGCGCAAACTGCCCAGCACAAAGAGCAACAAGCTTGAAACGCTCAAAAAAGGAAGCGTTTTGACCATTCTCTCCGTCAGCGAAATCAACGGGGAAAACTGGGCCTATGTCCGCGTCAAGAGCGGCCGCGAGGGCTATATTCTCTACGATCTGCTTGAGCCTGTGCCCACGCCGACGCCCGAACCGACGGCCACGCCTACGCCGACGCCCTCCCCTGAGCCGACCGCCACGCCCGAACCGGGCAGCGAAACGCCCGCGCCGACCGCAGCCAGGAGCGCCGCGCAGGATGAAACCGTCTACGACGAGCCGCGGCTTGTCCGCACGCTCAAGCGCGCCAATCTACGCAAAAAGCCGGGCGGCGGTCGTCTGGGCGAAATCGCCGCCGATACCGCGCTGACCGCCATCGGCGAAGTCGAAAAGGACGGCGAGCTTTGGCTGCACATCGAAAAGAGCAAGGAAAATAAAGAGGGCTACATGCTCGCCGAACTGGTGCGGCAGGTCAAGCCCGTCGAGCTGATTTCCATCTCCGAAGCCGAGGTGCGCGAACTGTTTCCCGTCGTCAGCCGAGACCCCATCGCGGATATCAAAAACGAAATTCCCTTCACCTATACCGAAGACGAACTGGCGCAGTATCAGACGCTCAACGTCGGCGACCGAAACGCCGACGTGCTGGCGCTGCGCAAGCGGCTCTATGCGCTGGGCTATTATGCCAAGCCCAACGAAAACGCGCTGTATACCGAATCGACCGCCGACGTCATCAAGCTGTTCCAGCAGGACTGCGGTCTGGAGGAAACCGGCGTGGCCGATCCCTATACGCAGGCGCTGCTCTTTGACGACCGCATGCTCGCCCGCGAGGGCAGCGCGCAGGAAGTCACCTATCTGCAAAACAAGGCGCAGCCCCTCTACATCCAGCGCGCGGAGATCACGTCCTACAGCTTCTACGGCAGCGTTCAGGTCAGCGTCCGCAACAACACAAACGGCAAGCTGACCGCGTTCGGCCTGAAAATCATCCCCAACATGAGCGACGGCGAGCCCGCCGACATGGCCGAAACCTTTGCGGAGGAAATCGAGCGGGAGTATACCCTTGACGATATCGCCGTAGCCAAAGGCAATTCCTATTCCGATTTTGAAACCAACGGCAAAGCGCCGCTGTATAACGATCCGGAGGATTACGAGGAGCCGGAAATCGGCGAGGTCTACGTCTATCCGCACCATTTCCAGGTCAGCTATAAAACCTATTTCACCGGGGCGCAGGTTGCCGTCTGCTGGTATCGTTCCGGCGGCCACAACGTCTATGTGGACGACGATCAAATGGTCTTCGTCCCCGTCGGCAAGGGCACGGAGGATCTTTTGATGAACACCCTGCCCATCGATATTTCCGACAGCGAAATTGAGGAAGCCCGCAAGTGGGAAATGGGCATTGTCGCGCGCTATGTCCTCCCGATTTATCAGGATTATTATGATCTGCCGCAGGGCGCGTATCTGCGCAGCGTGGAGGACGGCTCCCCCGCGCAGGAAGCCGGTTTGCAGGAAGGCGATATCATCGTCGGCATCGGCGAGCAGACCATTTTGGGCGACCGAACGCTCCGTCTCTCCCGCGCGTCGTTTGCGCCCGGCGATATTCAAACCGTCTATTTCTGGCGCGACGGCCAGTATTACACCACCGAAATGATGCGGCCGGAAAACTGAATGCCGTAAAGCAAAAGGGAACGAACCATCTTGCAGGCTCGTTCCCTTATTTATTTTATGGCTTGTTCTCTTTACTGCTCGATCAATTTGTTCTCCGTCAGCGCATAAGCCGTCACATCGTCCCAGTGGCGCCGAAGTACGATTTTCGCGGTCAAATCCGTGTTGTTGTAGACGATGGACCACTGCGTGTTGCTGGTGATATCCTCCGGGTTCGGCAGCTGCTGCGCGGCTTTGAGCGCATCCCACGCAGTCTCCTCGGTAAACGCGCCTTCCTGCGCGTCAAAGATGGCTTCCATCGCGTCGTATCTCTCCCGCCCGTGGCCGTAGATGCCGTTCTTCTGATTCGGCAGCACTTGGTCGATATACAGTCCGTAGAAATTCGTGATCGCGCGCATTGGGGTATCCTTCAATTCGCGCGTCTCGCTTTCGCAGTCGTATTCAATCACGCGTCCGTCGCCCGTGCTGTCCGTGATATAGAAGTGGTAATCCCGTCCGCTGGATGCAAACATGTCGTATCCGCGCAGCAGATCGACGGCTTCCTGCGTCGTCGCCGCCCGGTCGAGCACCAGACGGATGGCCAGCGTCGTGGCGATCATCGGCTTGCCCGTCTGCTGGTAGGTCGGTTCGCTGTCCAGCGTCAGCACAGCGATGGAAACGCCCTTCTCGTTCAGGCCGTCCAGACAGATGAACGGCGCAGTCAGCGTCGCCAGTTTCTGCTTCATATTCGCTTCCGGCGTGTTGGCGGATACGTTATCCAGCGCCGCAAAGGCGACGGATCGATACCCGTTCTTCGGCGCGCAATAGACCAGCATGGAGGAGGTATCATTCTTGAAATCGTAATTGCGGCCCATCAGCGCGTCGCCGTCGGCCGAAATGGCGAACGCGGAACAGCCGAACTGCGGCGCTTTCATCGAAATTGGCAGAAGCGGAAGCGCTTCTTTGAGCAGCGCGTCGATCATCGTCTGATTATCCGTAATGCCGGACGCAATCATTCTGTCCAGATCGTAGTCGTATTTCACGTCCATCCGGTAGAGGTTGTAGCCGTCGGCGTAATCCGTGAGCTTTTCAATGCTGTTTACGGATTGGATTCGCGTCGCATACAGACCGCCGAACCCTGCGGCCGCCGCGACGATGAGGAGCACAAGCGCCAGCAGGATTCGTTTGAGCGTCTTTTTCATCGGGATCCCTCCTTCGTTTTCTCCTTCCATTATACGGGATTTGCCAAAAACAAGCAAGTCGATTTGTGTCGAATGAACAAGCAAAAAGGGAACGACCCGTTTTGAAAGGCTCGTTCCCTTTTATTTTATCGCTCTTTGTTGATTTCCGGCATCTGCACGCGTTTGGCGAAAAACGGCACGCCGTTCATCCATGCGCCCAGCAGCAGCGCCAGAAGCCCCCAGCGCAGCAGGCCGCGTCCGGTTTCCAGCACGCAGTAACTTCGGCTGACATAGCGCACCGCCGCCGCGTTCGCGTCGTTCAGCGACCAGAAGCGTTTCGCGATGGAGGAAAGCTCCACCAGCACCTCCGGCACCCACTCCGTGAATACATACAGCGGGTCGATGGAAAACTTCGCCAGTGCAAACGCCGCGCCCGCCAGCGCCGCGTAACCCATCAGCGCCAGCAGCACGCTTGCAATCATCCCGCCGAGCATGTCCCGCGCATAGCGCGTCTTGAGCTGGTCGGCGTAGTAACAGACCCGCCCCCACGCCGCCGCGTTCAGCCGCGCCAGCAGGCTGAGCAGCAGCGCCGCACCTGCAAACAGGATGGCCCAGCGAATCGGCATCACCGCGCCGAGCGCCAGCTTGTTGTAGTTGTAAAAACTGCCGCCGCTCTGCCACGTTTTCAGCGTGTTTTCCATCAGAATAGCGCTGCCCGTCGTCTTATCCGCCGTTTGGGCAATCAGCTCGACCGTCTGCATCGCCAGCGCGTTGGCGCTCGCCGCCGTAATCGGGATATAGGCCACGTGCTCATCCGTTTCACCTAAGCGGCGGCTGGCCTTGATAACCCCCGCGACCTCGTAGTTCTGCCCATCCAGCGTCACGGTTTTGCCCACAGGCTCATCTCCCGCAAAGAAGGAAAGCGCCGTGCTTTCGTCGATGACAATCGCATCCTCCGCGCGCTTCACATCCGCTTCGCTGATGAGCCGCCCGTTGAGCAGCGTTTCATGCACCACATCGAAATACCCCGAACCGACGGCATAAACCGTCGTCTGCGCGTTCTGCGTTTCGGTGGCGAGGGTCGCCCCCTGAAGCCTTGCGCCGACTGCGCTCGCCGTGACGGAATCCGCGATGGAGGCCAGCTGCTTCTGCGCTTCTTCGTACAGCGCGTTCAGCTCGCCGCCCTCCTGCGTTGCCGCCGGCGCAGGCAGGATGTACTCAAGCCGCCCGCCCGAAAGCGTCAGCAGCGCGCCGCCGCAGAGCATCAGCGCCAGCCCCAGCAAAAGCGCAAGCAGGCCCCGGCGCTTTTTCTTATTCTCCATAGACCATGACCTCGGAACCGTCGCTGATGGTGCGATCCTCCATATAGGCCACGCGCTGGCGGCTCAAATCATCCTGAATGGAGACCGTGCTGCCGACCTCGGAGAGCACCTTCACATCCTGCTTTTTGACCTTGAGCACGCGCTGGCCGAGGGCGTTGCTTTCCTCGTTGACGATGTAAACATATCGGCTGTCCCCGCTGCCGCGAACGGCGCTGGCCGGGAGCAGCGTGGTGGAGCTGGTCGCGCGATAGCTGGCCGTCATCTCCACCTCGGCGGAAAGCAGCGCCGCGCCGCCGCCGAGGTTGCTGATATCCTTGTCGGTCAGCTTCACGTCGATGTAGCGTTTGCCCTCCTCGTCCACGCCGCTGTCCGTCACCTTTTTGCTGAGCGTCTTGTCGCTGTCGCGCTTGACCGTCACCTGCGTGCCTTTGTCAATCTTCTTATCGATCTTGCTCGTGTCCGCGCGAAGCACCGCGTCGCCGTCCTCGGCGCTGATGACGACAGCGGCGGTCTTGCCGTCGTAGCTGTCGCCCGCCTTGACGTTGATCTCCACGATGTATCCGTCGTGCGGCGCGGTCACCTGCTTCGCCTGCTGGGCCAGCACGTCCAGCGCGGTGATTTTCTCCTGCGTCGCCGTCAGCTTCTCGTTCAGCGTGCGGCTTTGAGTGATGTAGCTGATGACGTTTTCGCTGATGCCCAGCCGATTGGCGCTGTTGAATTTCTTCTGCGCCTCATCCTGCGCGGTCTGCGCCGCATCCACAGCCTTTTGGGCTTCCAGCAGCGCTTCATCCTGCTCGTCGTCCGGCAGGCGGCCGCCCGTCAGCTTCACGCCCGCCAGCTGGGCGGCAACCTCCAGCTGGGTCTGCGCATTCATCAGGTTGTCCTTGCTCTGCGCGAGCGCGTCATAGGCTTCCACCCAGATTTCCTCGGTGCGCTTGAGCCGCACGTCGCCGTTTTTGCGTTCCAGCTCCATCAGCTCTTTCTGCGCGGTTTCGTAGTCGCTGCGCAGGCTTTCCATCTCCTTGTCATAGCCGGAGACCTCCGCTTCAAAGAGCACGTCGCCAGCGGCCACCTTGCGCCCTTTCGCCACGCGCACGCGCTTGATGGTCACGCTCTGGTCGGAAGCGAGCGCCAGCTTCACGTCCTCCGTTTTGGTGAAGGTCAGACTGCCGCTCAATTTGATTTCTTCCTCCAGCTTGCCCTGCTTGGCGGTCACCAGCTTGACCTTGGCGGTTGAAATGGTTTTGATCGTGCCGGAAAAGAACATGCACAGGGCGACAACCGCCGCCAATGCGACCAGTCCCTTGATGGCCATTTTTTTCATGGTAGTTTTCTTCCTTTACTTGAGTTCCGTGAGCTGAACGCCTTCCAAAATATCGTTTTGGAAATACAAATAGATCAGCAGGGCGGGCAGGGTATACAGCGCCGCGCCCGCAAATTCCACGCCGGTGCTCTGCTGGGTCAGCTGGTTAAAGACCACCGAGAGCGGATACAGCTCCGTGTGCGTGGTCAGATAGGTCAGCGGCTGCTCGACCAGATTCCAGCAATCCGCAAACGAGAGCGCCACCGCCGCGCCGAGAATCGGCTGACAGACGGGCAGCACCACGTGAATGAAGCAGCGGAACGGGCCCGCGCCGTCGATCTGCGCCGCTTCAATCATCTCGCCCGGCAGGCCGACCATGTACTGCCGCAGCAGAAAGATGTAAAACGGCGCGACCGTCATCGGCAGAATGATCGCCCAAATCGTATCCAGCAGCCCCATGGCGCGCAAGGTGATGACGTTGGGCACCATCGTCACCTGAAACGGCAGGAGCATCAGCATAATCACGACGAAGAACAGCGCATCCCGCCCGCGGAACTTGAATCGGGAGAGCGCGTAGGCCATCGCCGGGATCAGCAGCGCCTGCCCGAAAAGAATCGCCGCGGTATACATCGCCGAATTGACGAAGTAGCGCAGAATCGTCATATCCTCAATCAGGATTTTGTAATACTGGCTTAAGGAAAACATGTTCGGCGAAAGCTTGATTTCCATCAAACTCGCCGCGTCGAAACTGCCGCGCGTCTGCATAAACGCCTTGATTTCGCTGGGGGAAAAGAAAGAATACAGCGCCGTCAGCACCACCGGCAGCAGAATAATCACCGCCGCAATCGACAGCAGCAGCCGCACAAGGATATGTCTGCGCCGAAGGTGCATCGGGTGAAGCGTTTGCTTGTCCATCGTCCCCACCTCAATTCAGCCCGCGCGCGGCCCGCCTTTGCAGGAAGAACAGCGCGCCGAACAGCGCAAACACGATCAGGCCGAAGGAATAGGCCGCGGCCGTCACCAGCTGATAATTCAGCTTGCTGAACATGTTGTTCATGTAGTTCTGCAGGGTGTAAACCGAATAATCCGGGTACGAACCTGCGATGAAATAGACCTCTTTGAAGATTTTGAACGCGTTGATCCATGCCAGCACGAACACCAGAAACGCCGTCGGCGTAATCATCGGCAGCGTAATGCGGAAAGCGCGGGTGAAAAAGCCCGCGCCTTCCAGCTGCGCGTATTCGTAAAGCGGCTGGGGAATGGATTGCAGCGCCGCCAGGAAGATGATCAGGCAGAAACCCAGATTCTTCCACAGAAACATCAGCACGACCGGCAGGCGCAGCGCGCCGCTGGTCAGCCACATCACCCGCTCCATGCCCATCGCTTCGAGCATGCGGTTCACCGGCCCGCCGTAATCAAAAATCACCAGCCACACCAGCAGAATGGCGGAGGACGGCGTCAGATACGGCATCAGCACGCTGGAGCGGAAGAACCCGCCGAACGGCTTGATTGCGCTCAAGGCGCTGGCCAGCAGGAACGAGAGCACCCACAGCAGCGGCGCGCAGATCAGCGACAGCTCCATCGTGTTTTTCAGTCCCAGCAGAAACATGCTGTTTTGCCACAAATCCCGATAGTTTTGCAGACCGACAAACGCGTTTTTGTAGCTTCCGTCCGTCAGGCTGTACCCAATGCCGCTGAAAAAGGGTACGATGTAGAAGATCATCAGCATCGCAAGCCCCGGCAGCAGAAACAGCCAGACGGATTTTTTCTTTTCAAACATGCGGGTTTAGTTGCCCTCCAGCTTCTGCATTTGCAGCGTCTTTTCCAGCGCGCCGGCCAGCTGCTGCGCGTTCATCGCGCCGTCGAGATACTGCTGTATCTGGTTCACGCCGTCGTCCATGTTCCAGATGAGGCTCTCCTGCACGGTCATGTTGTCGCCGAACGCGCGGTAAATCTCAATCTGTTCGGGGCTGACGTCGTATTTGCCGCGCTCCTCGTATTCGGTCAGCCATTCCTTCATGGAATCCAGATCGTTTTGCAGCGACTCGCGGGCCTCTTCGTCCTCGGTCTTGTCAAGCGTTTTCTGCAAATCGGCAATCGAGTTGTTGGCGCTCTTGAGGTTTTCCTCGTAATACGAATTGAGCACCGGTTCGCTCTCGTTCGGGCTGAACATGATTTTGTTCCCCTGGGCCACCAGCTGCCAGGCGTCGGCCAGATACTCGCAGGCTTCCTCTTTGTGCTCGGAGAACGGGTTGACGAACGCAAACGTCACGTCCTGCCCGATGAGCGGCTTTTCACCCTCCACCACGGAGAGCGCAACGGGCGTGGCCTGATCTCCGTCCGAGCTGACATAGCTATACAGGCTCAAGCTCGACATTTCCAGCAGCACGTTATTATAGCTGTAATCAAACATGATCGTGCTGCCATCCTCGGAATCATCCTGCTCGCGCAGGCCGAGGTTATCCCAATCGACGGTTTCAAACGCCGCGCACAGATCGGTCAGCACCTGCGTGCCGCGCGTCAGATTCTCCTCGCCCGCGTCGAGCCACGTGAAGTAATCCGCCAGCATCATATAAAACAGCTGGCTGCGGAAATCTTCCTTGGCATAGCCCTGATCGACGATCATGACTTCCGGCATGTCTTCCAGCTTCCCGGTATTCGAGATATCGGCCAGAATGCCAAACAGCCCGGCCCACGAATCCGGCATGTCGTAGCCCAGCTTCTCGGTCAGCAGCTTTTCGTTGATGTTCATGATGTTCGAATAACCGGACATCGGCAGGGCGTAGACGTGGCCGTCCTTCGTGACGTAATCCTTGAGATAGTCATACATCGCGTTCACCGCGCCGGAAAGCGTCTCATTGCCGTCCAGTTCGGCCATAAAGCCGCGGTTCATCAGGGCGGAAAATGCGCTGTCAGTGCTGGAAAGGGTGTAGATATCCACGGAAGAATCACGGTTCATCATGCTTTGCAGCAGGTTATCCGAATCGAGCGAATTGGTGATGGAAACCATGTATTCCGGGTGCTTGTCGGTGAAGCTGTAATAGGCCTTGCTGATGGCGTCCTCATAGCTGCCGTTGGCCACGCGCAGGCGCTGGGCAGGCAGCTTGTCGAGCGTCACGTCGCGGCCAACCACCGCGTCATAATCGGACAGCACATACAAATCGCCGTAGACCACGCCGTTGCCGCTCGCGTAGCTCAGCGGCATATCGCCGAATTCCTCCGGCTCGCCGAGGCCGTCCTCGCTCACATCCATGCGCCATACGCTGCCGGAAAGCACATAATACAGCTTGCCGCGCGCCGCGTCATAGGCGATGCCGTTCGGGGTGTTATAATCCGCCGTCGGGAGCGCGCCCAGCTCATCCGCTTCCTCGTTTTCAACGTCATACAGATACAGGCTGGTCGTGACAGGGTCGCTGTCGTAGTTGTTGACGATCATCAGCAGCTTGCCTTCGGTATACGGCGCGATGCTCTGCACGTCGCCGTCCACATCGAGCGTCAGCGTCTCCACGGTCTCATCCTCGAGGTTCAGCGCCAGCAGCTCCAGCTCGTCGCCATAAGAGAGCGCGTAAAGCGTATGGCCGAAAGAACACGGGTTGTTCAGGTTGCGGGTGTAGGTATATGTCTGATCGTCATAGCTTTCGGTGACGCAGAGCGCGTCGCCCAGATCGATCACCTCGCCCAGCGACAGCGCGCCGTCGTCGCCAATCAGCAGCTCGACGAGCTGATTGCTGGCGTTGCCGTCCGCATCGGTGATGGTCGCCATGCGATAGAGCTTATCGCCGACAATATAGAGGTTGCCGTCCAGATAGGCGTAATCGCCGTCGCTTAAATCCAGCACGCCGGGGGTCTCGTCGTCGCCCGTCAGCATGCTTTCCAGCTCGTTATACCCCTCCACCTCGGTCAGCTTGCGGGTCGTGTTGTCCCACGTGTACAGCGTGCTCCAGCTGGAAAGCAGCAGCTTGTCGCCGTAGACGACCATGCTCTGAATGTTGTCGTTGAAATCGTTCATGCCCTGCACGGCGATGGTCACGTTGCCCTCCGCCAGCGCCAGAGCCGCGCCCAGCATCAAAGCCAGCGCAAGCAAAACGGAAAGAAGCTTTTTCATGATATTTCCTTTCTGGGTCTTAACTCCTTCAGTCAGTCTTCGACTGACAGCTCCCTCAAAGAGGGAGCCTTTTGGTATACGTATTCAACTAATCAAATCAAGCGTTTTTTGCAGAAATAATATTCTTGCTTTTCAGGTATCTTATCTCCAATGCCTCCCTCCTTGAGGGACATTGAGTCCACCGCCACCAGCGGTGGAAACAGGTGGAAGAAATGCCGAAGGTTGTTGAGCGAAGCGAAACGGAAGGAGTTTACTCCACATACACAATCACGGTCATGCCGATGCGCACGGTTTCATCCGGCGTGAAATCGACATAGGCGACATACTGCGCGCTCTGGCTGGTCGTTTCATCCTTCTTTTCGCTCAAATACGAAATGGAGGAAATCGTACCCTCAAACCGGCGGCCGCTGTCCGCATCCCAGTTGAACTCGATCTCGGCCTTTCCGCCGACGGTCACATCCATCAAATCCGCTTCGGAAATGACCATTTTGATCTGCATCGCGTCGTTGGGATAAATGGTTGCGATCTTCGCGTCCTTTTCGACGGTCGTGCCGTTGCCCGCGTCCACCGTCGCAATGACGCCCGCCGCGTCGCTGACCACCTGCTTATCCGGCGCGTACAGCCCGTCGAGCGTGCCTTTCACGGTTTCAAACAGCAGCTCGCCGCGCTCCACCGTGTCGCCCGCCTTGACGTGCATTTTCAGCACGCTGCCCTCCGCGTTGACGGCGACGGTCTGCGTCCGGCCGACCGTGCCGCGGCCAATGCGGCTGGCATTTTCATAGTCGCTGCTGCGGTAGATATCCACGGTCTCGCCCATGTAAAATTCACCGCCCGTGACCTCCACGCTGAACTTGCTGTCGTCCTTTTCATCCAGCCCGGTCACCACGCCGCGTCCCTGATGACTGCCGTCTTTGGTACACTTGAGGAACACGGTTTCGCCGATATGGATGTAGCGGTTTTCGCTGGAATTGTAGCCCTTTTCGGTGCTGCAATCGAGCGTGAAGCGGTTGATCGGCTCGATGTAAACCAACGCGCCGTACTGGGTTTTCACTCCGTCCGCGCTGTCGCCCTCGTGGGCGAACACGCCGCTGACCGTGCCATCCGTCGAAGCGTAGGTCTTGGTGGTTTCCAGCGTGGCAATCGGGTCGCCGATTTTCACGCTGTCGCCGACGCGCACGCGCACGTCCTCCACCAAACCGCCGTATGGCGCGGCGATGACCTGCGCCGTCTCCGCCGTCACCTCTCCGGCGAACACGGTTTCCGCCTGCGCCGCGATGGGCAGGGCGAGCGCAAGCAGCAGCGCGCCGAGGGTTGCTGTCTTTTTCATTTATATGGCCTCCTTGCTGGGCTTATAGCTTTCGTAGGGCTTCTTCATCATGTTCTTCGTACCGACGAGCACATCATAGCGATACATCGGGCTTTCCGTGTTCTCCTCCAGCAGATAGGTTTCGCCCTCCACCTGCACGCTGAGCGTCGTCTCGCGCAGCGCTTCATCCTGAATGAGCGTATATTCAAACTTTCGGGTCGAAACGCCGCCCGCTTTCAGTTTGCCATACTGCGTGCCGCCGGTGAAGCCCGTCGTCGGAATGACGGTGATGTAATCGCCCGACGCAAACACCAGATAGTCCACGCCGCTGTTGCTGAGCAGTTTATAGGCTTCGCCGCCAAAATGCCAGACGTTGGTCTGCGCTGCATTCGCCGCCGTCAGCACCAGCGCGTTGGGCGCGGTCAATTCGTCGCCTGCCGCGGTCTGCCATGTCGTCAGCTCGGCGGTAAAGGCTTCCGTCTGGCCCTCGCTGGTCAGCGACAGGTTCAGCGCCGTGCCGCCAATGGTCAATTCCGTCTGCGGCGCATCGGAAACGTTCAGCTCCAGCGCGTTGTAATTTGCCTTGGAATAATCCATCGTCTCCTTGACATGGCGAATCGGCTTTTTGCCCGTTCCCGTGCCCGTTCCGGTGCGCGGCTTTTTGCCGAAGGTAAATTCCTCCTCGTTGACGGCAATGTTGCCCGCCGCGTCGCGCACCCAGATCGTGCCCGCTTCGACCGTGTCGCCGACTTCACCGAGGAAGGACATTTCCTGCTCCGAGCCGATATACGGTTCCCACGTTTCGCCCTCATCGAAGGAAATCGCTTCCACGCCGCTGAGCCAGTCGTCCGCCGTGACATAGCAGACGGTCTTGCATTCGTCGTCGCCGCTCAAATACGGCCCGTCCGGCGCGGAAAGATCCAGCATCATGTCGTATTGATCCGACAAAGCCTGCACGTCGCCCATCTTATCCAGCACAGCGAAGCGCACGCTGGTCAGTCCCTCATCCGTAGGCATATAGACGTTGTTGCCGTTGGAGAGCAGCACCAGCTTTTCGTCGCAGATGAACACGCCGTAAACGTATTCGGTGCTGCCCTCCGGAATGCCGGAAAGCGTGAAGACCGGAATCTCGCTTGTCCAGACGCCGGGGTTATAATTCTCCGCAGTGACCTCAAACGGCACCTTCGGCGTGGCCGTCGGCTCGATAGTCGGGCTTGGCGTCGGGGTCGGCGTGGCATTCGGGTCGGCGGTTCCGCCCGGCTGGGTTGTTTCAGCCGGCTCGTTCGTTTCGCCCGGTTCGGTCGTTCCGCCCGGCTCAGTCGTTTCGCCTGGTTCGGTCGTTCCGCCCGGCTCGGTCGTCTCGCTTGGCTTGGCTGTTTCGCTTGGCTTGTTCGTTTCGTCGGGCGCGGTCGTCTGGTTCGGGTTGACCGGCGCATCCTTGCGAATCACCTGAACGCGGATGGAAAGCCGCACGTCGTCATTTTCTTCATCAGTCAGTTCCAGCGTCATCACGTCGTCCGAATCGATCCGCACTTCGTAATCATGCTCGTCCACGTTGAAAACGTCGCCGTCCGCGTCAAAGCTCACGCGATCCAGCAGCCGCTGGGAGACGTCCTCCGCCGAAATCTCGTCGGAGGTTCGAATGAGCACCGTCGCGCTCTCGTCCTCATCCAGTCTGCTTTCCAGCCACGTCAGCACTTCGGAAAGCGAACCGGCGGTTTTATTTCCGTCGTCCAGCTCCGTCCAGGCTTCGCCCCACGGCTTCCAATCGTCCTCCGGCATATCGACCACCACAGGCCGCTGCGTTTCCTCCAGGAGGAGGGTTGCCGCCGCATCCTGCGGCGCGGGCTCTTCCATCTGTTCCGGCGCGGGCGTTTTCTCCGGTGCAGGCGTGTCCGTTTGAACAGGCGTTTCTTCCGGCTCGGGCGTATCCTCTGCGGTTTCCGGTTCTTCCGCCGCCGGGGTTTCAGTGTTTTCCGGCTCACCGGTCGTTTCCTCCGGCTGCTCGGCAGGCGTTTCGGGCTGTTCTTCCTGAACCTCCTGCTGCTCGTCGGACGTGTCCGGCTGTTCGGGTTCTTCGGTCTGAACGGGTTCCTCGGGTTCTTCGGTCTGAACGGGTTCCTCGGGTTCTTCGTTCTGAACCTGCGCGTCTTCCTCGACGGGTTCCTCCTGAACCTCCGGTTCTTCCTGATTTTCTACGGTTTGGGTTTCCTCTGTATAGGCTTCCGCCACTGTGAAGCCGGGCAGCACGGCCAGCCATGCGGCCAGCGCCAGCGCCGCTTTTCGATTTGCATTCATGGGGTCAACCTCCTTGGTCGCCTGATGTTTCACACGAATTAGACGACGATATGCGTCCGTTTGTGGACAAATATGTACGATTATTTATCATGAAATTTCCGCAGCCCCCAGTATACCATATTTCTCCGTGCATTTGCTCATGGATTCCCAACAAATAGACGAATCAGCGCTGGAAATTGTTTCATCCGACGCGAAAAAAGCTTATTTTGATCTTTTCAGGCATAACAAAAGCCCTTTCTGCGCATTTGTTGCTTCATACAACAGTACAGAAAGGGCCGCTTGTCAAGCAAAAAGAGGGCGCTTTAACTTGCCAGATTCTCTGCCGAATCCAGAATTTCGCGCGCAACGTCGGCAATCCGTCTTCCGGAATCCATGCTCGCCTTTTGAATGCGGTAATGCGCTTCGGATTCGGTCAGATGCAGCGTATCCATCAGCTTGCCCTTGGCGCGGTCGATCAGCTTGCGCTCCTCCAGCGTGCGCGCGAGCTTTTCGGCCTGCGCGCGAAGATGCTGCATGCGCAGGCGGCAATGCGCCAGCGTCTTGAGGCTCTGCACCAGCGCATCCTGACTGATGGGGTTGCGCAGCATGATGACATTCTCCCCATCTTCGCCCGCGTAATCCTGCGGCACGATCATCACCACGTCGGCGGCTTCGCCCAGCTGGCGCGCCAATTCCTCCCCAGTCATATCCGGCAGGCGGTACGTCGTCAGCAGCAGCGCGCCGTCCTTCGCCGCGCGCACGGCTTCATCCCCCGTGTGCACAATGCCGCTGGGAATGATCTGCGCGGATGCAAGCATGCTGCTCAGCTTGGCGGCCACGCCCTGCGGCGCGGCGATATAAAAGCGGTCGGAAAATGACGCCCCCATTGTTTCATCCTCCATATGCTCAAAGTCCTTTGGGAATAGACATATTATACCGTTTCCATCCATGCATTTCAAGAGATTTATGAAACATTTAACGTCAAATCCTGCACTTTTATAAATTATTCAACGTTTTTCACCTTATATTCGAATATTTCATCCTTTTCAAAGCAAAAGCCGTCCGTGCATCACACGGGCGGCCTTGAAGCCTTGTGTAATTACTTATCCTGATAAGCGAGCGCCGCGCCGACGAATTCGCGGAACAGCGGATGCGGACGATTCGGACGGCTCTTGAGCTCCGGATGATACTGCACGCCGACGAACCACGGATGATTCGGCAGTTCGATAATCTCCACCAGATCGCGATCCGGGTTCACGCCGCCGATGCGCATGCCGCTCTCCACAAACTTGTCGCGGTAGAGGTTGTTGAACTCATAGCGGTGGCGATGGCGCTCGAAGATGTTCTCCTCGCCGTAAGCGGCGTAAGCGATGGATTCGTGGTTCAGGCGGCAGGGATATTTGCCCAGACGCATCGTGCCGCCTTTTTCATCGATATTCTGCTGATCGGGCATCAGGTCGATGACCGGATACGGCGTGTTGGGATCGACCTCACTGGTGTGCGCACCGGTCAGGCCGAGCACATGGCGGGCATATTCCACCACGGCCATCTGCATGCCCAGGCAAATGCCCAAAAACGGCACGTTGTTCTCGCGGGCATACTGCACGGCGGCAATCTTGCCCTCCAGCCCGC
This sequence comes from uncultured Clostridia bacterium, assembly GCA_934636105.1. Lineage (GTDB taxonomy): Bacteria > Bacillota > Clostridia > Christensenellales > Aristaeellaceae > Ventricola. The sequence goes on along the minus strand of CAKTZR010000014.1, from coordinate 60,933 downwards.
GCTCGCCGAAGCCGCCCGGCACGAGCACGCCGGAGCAGCCCGCCAGCTTTTCGCGCACGTTTTCCGGCGTGACCTCCTCCGCCGCGACCCATTCCACGCGCACCTTCGCATGGTGGGCAATGCCGCCGTGGGTCAGCGCCTCGACGATGGAGAGATACGCGTCCGGCAGCTCGACGTATTTGCCGACGATGGCGATGCGCACATCCTTCTGTGGGGTCAGCAGGCGCTCGACCATCTCGCGCCACTCGGTGAGGTCGGCCTCCGGCGCGGAAATGCCCAGCAGACGGCAGACGCGCTCATCCATGCCCTCCTCGTGAATCATCAGCGGCACCTCGTAAATGCTGCGCGCGTTGAGATTTTCGAACACGCAGTCCGCCGGGATGTTGCAGAACAGGCCGATCTTGGCGCGCACGTCGCGGGGAATCGGCTTTTCGCTGCGGCAGACGATGATATCCGGCTGAATGCCCAGCCCGGTCAGCTCCTTGACGGAATGCTGGGTCGGCTTGGTCTTCAGTTCGCCCGCCGCGGAGAGATACGGCACGAGCGTCACGTGGATATACAGCACGTTTTCGCGGCCGACCTCGCTTTTCAGCTGGCGCGCCGCTTCCAGGAACGGCAGGGATTCGATATCGCCGACCGTGCCGCCGATTTCGGTGATGACCACATCCGGCGCGTCGTCCTTGAGGGAGACCTCCAGCATGCGGCGCTTGATTTCGTTGGTGATATGCGGGATGACCTGGATGGTCGCGCCCAGATACTCGCCCTTGCGCTCGCGGGTGATGACGGTATAATACACGCGGCCGCTGGTGACGTTGGCCGCCTGCGTCAGGCTTTCGTCGATGAACCGCTCGTAGTGGCCCAGATCGAGGTCGGTTTCCGCGCCGTCGTCGGTGACGAAAACCTCGCCGTGCTGATACGGGTTCATCGTGCCGGGATCGACGTTGATGTAGGGATCAAACTTCTGCATGGAAACCTTGAGCCCGCGGCTCTTGAGCAGCCGCCCCAGCGAAGCCGCCGTGATTCCCTTGCCCAGCGAGGAGACCACGCCGCCCGTCACAAAAATAAACTTGGTGTGCATCCTGAACCTTCCTTCCGTCCGCGCAAATGCGATCATCAAAAACTACCGACCTATTATAAACAGTCAAAGCGTGAATTTCAAGACAAAACCGGGAGAAAAGCAAAATTTCCTGCAAGATGTTCAAAATATCAAGTCAAATCGATTCAAAACTGAAAGTTTTTCATTTTATTCCCCCGCTAAAGTAAAACCCGCTCTGCGCGCGGCAGAGCGGGAAAGGCTTTACTTGTGATACAGGCTGTTCTTTTCGTAGATGGGTTCGCAGGTCAGGCGCATGCCCAGCCGCTTGAACACGCCGTCATCCACAGAGGAGAGAATGACCGTGGAATGCACCTCGCAGCCCTTGAGCTTGTCGAGCGCCTGCATGGCTTTCTGCGCGTTCGGGTCGCTGGCCGCGCTGATGGCGAGGGCGACGAGCATCTCGTCAGTGTGCAGACGCGGGTTGCGGCTCTTCATGTAATCGGTTTTGAGCGTCTGGATGGAGGCGATCACGTCCGGCGCAATGAGCTTGATCGCGTCGTCAATGCCCGCGATGGTCTTGAGCGCGTTGAGCACCGCCGCGGAGGCCGCGCCGAACAGCTCGGTCGTGCGGCCCGTGACCAGCTGGCCGTCCGCCAGCTCGATGGCGACGGCGGGCTTGCCCGTGCGCTCGGCCACGGCCATGGCGGCGGGCACAGCAGCGCGGCGCTCCGGCTCGATATCCAGCGTGCGCATCAGCAGCTCGATTTTATCCACTTCGCTCTGCGCGTTCTGCCCCTGACGGACGCGGCAGGCGGCCTGGAAATAGCGGCGGATGACCTCCTGTTTAGAGGCTTCGCGGCAGACTTCGTCATCGACGATGGAGAAGCCCGCCATATTCACGCCCATATCCGTCGGGCTCTTGTACGGGCATTCGCCGTAAATGCGCTCGAAAATCGTGCGCAGGACCGGGAAAATCTCGATGTCACGGTTGTAGTTGACCGTCGTCACGCCGTAGGCTTCCAGATGGAACGGGTCGATCATATTCACGTCGTTCAGGTCGGCCGTCGCCGCTTCATAGGCGAGGTTGACCGGATGCTTGAGCGGCAGATTCCAGATCGGGAAGGTTTCGAACTTGGCATATCCGGCCTTCACGCCGCGCTTGTGCTCGTGATAGAGTTGGGAGAGACAGGTCGCCATCTTGCCGCTGCCCGGGCCGGGCGCGGTCACGACGACCAGCGAACGCGTGGTTTCGATATAGTCGTTGCGGCCATAGCCCTCGTCGCTGACGACCAGCCGCACGTCGGCGGGATAATTCGGGATGCGGTACTGGCGATAGACCTTCAGGCCGAGCGCCTGCATGCGCTTTTCAAACACGTCGGCGGCCGGCTGACCTGCGTACTGCGTCAGCGCGATGGAGCCGACATACAGGCCGAAGCCGCGAAAAACGTCGATCAGACGCGCCACGTCGGTGTCATAGGTGATGCCCAAGTCGCCGCGGCGCTTGTTCTTTTCGATATCGCCCGCGTTGATGGCGATGACGATTTCCGCCTGATCGCGCAGGGCCAGCAGCATTTTGATCTTGTTATCCGGCGCAAAGCCCGGCAGCACGCGGGACGCGTGATAATCGTCAAAGAGCTTGCCGCCAAACTCCAGATAGAGCTTGCCGCCGAACTGGTTGATCCGCTCACGGATGTGCTCGGATTGCAACCGGATATACTTTTCGCTGTCAAAACCGACCTGATTCATCTGTCTCTCTCCATTCCGTCAGGCTGTGCCTGTCTCCCTCAAGCCATAGTTCAAAAACCACTTCGACTGTTTAGTATATCAAACTCAAAGCCCGCTTTCAAGCCGAAATGCAAGAAAGTTTTTGCCAAAAATGCCTGTGGATTTTCACCACGCTTTTTCCTAGCACATCAAAAAGGAACGCCCCCGAGCCTGAAACCCGAAAGCGTTCCCCTTCTTTTTGTATTCCGTTAGATTTGAGTCTCCTGCACGTCGAAGACGAGGTTCGACGCCAGCTTGGAAACCCGGCCGGACTCCGTGCGCGCGCGCAGCTCCTCCGCGCGCTGCTCGATCTCCGGCACCTCGTCCTCGGCCAACAGCTCCACATCCACCACGTCGCGGGTGAAGTATTTCGCCACGGTCTCCGGCAGCAAGTTTGTCACAAGCGGCCTGGCCTGCGGCGGCACAATCATCAGCACCAAGCGTTTTTTATCGCCGGGTTAAAGCGATACCAAGTGCCACAAATGGGAACCCCGTCACCCTTTGACCATATACCACGCCGCTTTTCCGTTCGTCGCTCTGCTTCCGTCCGCAACCCAGACGAATTTACAGTTCAACTGCTTCTGAATGCTCAAAAGCCGTTCTCTTGCGCCCTGCTGATCCAAGACCCACAGGCACCCGCCCTTCGGTCGGTTATCCGAATAATTCAGCCCCGCGTCCAGCAGCAACTCACAAACGCCTTTGTTCATTTCTTCGGCCTTCGCTGTTTCCGGTCTCGGCGTTTCGGATTTTGGCGTTTCAGTTTTCGGCATTTCTGCTTTCGGCGCTTCGGGTTTCGGTTCCGTCGGCTCATCGAATTGAGCATAATACGCATCCAAAATATCGCAGACCACTTTTCCAATCGAGCGGCGGGACAGCTTGGCGTCCTCGCGCAGACGGGCTTCCAGCGCATCGGTCGGATAAAAAGAATGCTTCATCTCCATCATTCCTTTGTTGTTGAATTGCATATATGATAACACGCCGCCCTGCTCTTTCGCAAGACGGCGTGTTATCAGATTCTGTTCAATTCAAAGATGAATGGAAAAGCTTATTTCGCTATGGCTTCCGCCGCCAGCTTGCCGGCGGTCAGCGCCCAGCCGTTGTTCGCGCCGGAGGGCGAGTCATCGCCCATCACGCCGCCGACAACCTCGCCGGCCGCATAGAGGCCCGGGATCACGTCGCCGTCGGTGTTCTCCACCTGCAGGCTGGTGTTCACCACAAGGCCGCCCATCGTCGTCGCGAAGCGCGGCTTCTGCTCGACGAGGTAATACGGGCCGTCGCCGATGGCCATCGTCATGTAATCCGCAGAGCGGCCGAAATCCTCGTCGCTGCCCGCGGCCACAAAGCCGTTGTAGCGCTCGACAGTCTTGACCAGATTCTCGCCGTTCACGCCGGCCGCCGCCGCGACTTCCTCAAGGGTATCGCCGTGGGCGAAAACCGGAGTGGTCGTGCCGTTGGCGGCCACATAGCCGTCGATGCTCTCCTCGGTCAGGCCAGCCGCGGCCAGCTTGGTCTTCCAGACGTTGAAGGTCTCGCTGTCCATCAGCAGGAACAGCTCGGAACCGGTCTGCGCAAGCTCGGCTTCCAGAATGGTGCGGTTGCTCGCCTTTTCGTTGACGACGCGCTCGCCCTCGGCATTGACGAGGATCGCGCTCATCGTCCAGCCCGTGATGTTGCCCGCGATGGTGGATTTCGCAATGCCCTTGCTGACTTCCACGCCGTTCGGGTAACGCTTGCCGTATTCCATCAGGCGGGTCGCGGCGTTGACGCCGTCGGCTGTCGCCATGATGACGCCGTCGCCGGTCGAGGTGGACGGACCGTAGTAGAGCGCGGAAGCCAGCTCGTCGCTGAGCAGGGTGTCGCTCGCGCCGTAGCCGCCCGTCGCCAGAATCACGTTTTCAGCGGTGATGACGTAGGTGGTGCCCTCGTTGGCCTGCGCGGTCACGCCGGTCACCTTGCCATCCTCCACGTTCAGACTCTGCGCACGGGTAGAGAGCAGCACGGTCGCGCCGCTCTTTTCCACCGCCGCGCGCATGCTCTCGGCAAAGCCCGCGCCGCCGCCGACATAGGCCAGCTCGCGGTTATGGCTGTACTCGCCCAGCTGATGCAGGCCGCCTTCCATATCGAAGGCAATGCCGCAATCCTCATTCAGCCAATCGGTCGTTGCGCCGACGTTCTCGGCGTAGAGGGTGAGCAGCTCCGGCACGTTGAGGTTCGCGCCGTTCTTCATGAAGTCCTCCACCATGGAATCCACGGTGTCATCCGTCACGCCCGCTTCGGCCTGGAGTTTGCTGCCCATGACAACCTGGTTGCCGCCGCTGACGGAGATCGCGCCGCCGAGGAAGGAGGCCTTCTCCAGCAGAATCACGTTCTTGCCCAGCTGCTCCAGGCGAACCGTCGCCGCCATACCGGCCGCGCCGCCGCCGACCACAACCACGTCAGTGGTCATTTCGATGGTCTCGGTGGAGCGTTCCTTTTCAACCGGAACCGCGCGCAGCGCGTCCGCGTCGCCGCCGGCCTGCGCCACGGCGTCCGCAACGGCGTTCACAAGGCCTTCGGAGGTGAAGGTCGCGCCGCTCTTGGCGTCCACCGCCAGGCTCTGGCTGGCGACAATCTCGCCCGGCAGCTCGTTGATCGCCGCATCCGAAATGCCCGCCGTCTCCTGATGATCCTTCACCACGATATCGGTGATCGCATCCTCGGAGAAGGTGACGTCCACGGTGATCTCGCCGTTGCGGCCGTCGGCCTTACCCGTATACATACCGGCGGTATAGCCGTCGGCCAGCGCCGCCGTGCCCATCATCATGGAGATCGACAGCAGCATGGAAAGGAGCTTTTTGTTCATCTGTGTTTCCTCCTCAAATACATGGTCGGATATGAGCTTGGTGCTTGCCACTATTTTATCAATTCCGGCGGCCAAAAACAAATATAAAAAATTCATCAATCCATAGAACCGCTCTATCCATTGTGGTATACTGAAAGCAATTCCAACCTCGGAGGCCGCCCATGACGCTCAATCAGCTGACCTATTTCTGCATGCTCGCCCAAACGCAGAGCTACACGCAGGCCGCGCAGGCGCTTTTCATCGCCCAGCCCAGCTTAAGCTATGCCATTTCCACGCTGGAAAAGGAGCTGGGCTGCCTGCTCGTGGCGCGCGAGGGGCGACGCATTTCCCTCACGCCCGCCGGAGAGACGTTTTATCGCTATGCCAAGGCCGCGCTGGAATCCATCGAACAAGGCGTTCAGGCCGTGCAGCGCGGCGGCGTGATCCGGCTCGGCGCGATTGCCACGGCCATGGCGCAGCGCATCCCAAAGCTGATCGTCGATTTCCGCGCGGAACATCCGCAGATCACCGTGAACGTAAGCGTCGGCGCATCCAGAGACATTCTGACCCAAATCGAGTCCGGCCAGCTGAACGCCGGGCTTTGCTCGTTCATGCCGGGGTTTGACGAGCTGCGCTTCGAGCCGGTTTATACGGAATCGTGGGTGCTTATCGCACCGCCGAATCATCCCTTGGCCCAGCTGAACCGCCCGGTTTCGCTGGATGAGCTCCTGCGCTATCCCCTGCTGACCTACAAATCAATTTCTCCCGTTCATCATCTGCTCATGGAGGTTTTCGCCGCCGCAGGGCTCACGCCGAACATCGCCTATGAACTGGATGATGAAACGGCCATCGGCGGCATGGTCGCTTCCGGCGCGGGTATATCGCTCTGTCTGAATGTGAGCCTGCTCGCCCCGTTTGCGCTGGCCCGCGTGCCCATCGCCGAAACCCTGCCCAAGCGCGTGGTCTACTTCGCCTTCCGCAAAAACACGCCGAAGGACGCCGCGGTGACGGCACTTTTCCAAAAAATGACAAAATAACGAGGATGTCAGGCGCTCTGCCCGACATCCTCGTTTGTTTTTATGCCGTTGTTTCTGAAGAAATTATTCCTTCATGCTTTCGACGATGCTCTTGCCCGCGATGGAGCCGGAAGTCCAGGCATAGCCCTGCGTCCAGCCGACGCCCTCGTAGTACGGATAGCTGAAGTATCCGCCGCTGTCCTGACCCGCGACGTACAGACCCTTGATCGGCTGATAGTCGCTGCCGATGGCCTGCATGTTCTTGTTGACGCGGATGCCGTTGTACGTGCCGTCGATGGCGGAAATGACGCGCACAGCGTAGTACGGGCCGTTGTCCAGATTGGGCATCATGTCCGCGCGCTTGCCGAACAGCGGGTCTTCGCCCGTGGCGAGCACGGTCTGATAATCGGCAATCGCCTTCTGATAGACGCTCTGATCCGCAAAGCCGATGGCCTCGCCGAGTCCCTCCAGCGTATCAGCCTTGAAGGCCTCGCCCGCGGCCAGCGCCTCGTTCATCTCGTCATACAACGTGTAATAGGAAGGAACGGTGATGCGCGAACGCAGCTTCAGGCTGTTGATGGTGTCCTCGGAGAGCACGCCCCACAGGCCCTTTTCCACCATCGCGTCGAGCTGATCCTGCGTGAAGACCAGATAGGCATAGCCCACGCGGCGCAGCGCGGAAGCGCCATAGCTCAGCGCCTGCGTGACGAAGAATTCCTCGTTGACAAAGCGCTCGCCGGACGGATCCAGCGCCAGGAAGCCCGCCTGATTCATGAACTTCATGTATCCGGCGTAGAAATCGACCTTCTTGTTGGAGCAGAACTCGGCCAGATGCGGGGAAACCTCATCGGAGAGCACTGCGCCCACATCCAGGCACATGTTGATGCCGTCGCCGACATTGCTGGAAAGGCCGTTGAGGTAGAAGTTATCGTGGCCGAAATATTCCTTGAGCATCTCGTTGTTGCCGCCGAAGCCGCCGGTGCAGACCAGCACGTTCTTCGCGTGGACAATCACTTCGGTGCCGTCCTGCTTGGTGGCCTTCACGCCGACGACCGCGCCGTTCTCGGTGATCAGCTCTTTAGCGGTCGTTTCGAGCATCAGGTTCACGCCTGCGGGCTTGAGGAAGTTGTCATAAAGCACGTCAAACTTGTGCGTGCCCTTGCCCGTGTCGTGCGCCGTCACGCCGGCCTTCTTCACGCCGGGATCGTCCGTCTGCGCCCAATACGCCTGAATGCGATCCGCCACGCTGCCGCTGTTTTCCAGCACGTTGTAAACCAGCGGAGCATCCGCGCGCCACTTGCAGAAATCCATCAGTTCGCGGAACGCACTGTCTACAGTGTAGCTGTCCACGCCAGCGTCAATCTGCTGCTGGGACTTGATCGCCGCAAAGCCCGTCGAGCACACAGAGGTGCCGCCGACCTTGCCCGTCTTTTCCAGCACGATCGTGTTTACGCCCGCTTCCATCGCCTCAATCGCGGCCATCGTTCCGGCTGCGCCGGAGCCGACAATCGCCAGATCGACGGTGTATTCCTCGGTTGCGTTCACCTTCTCAGCGGGCTTGTTGAAGCCGGCGAGGTTCGCGCCCGCCTGCTCCAGCGCCTGCTGCACGCCGGAAAGAATCGCCTGACTGGTCAGCGTCGCGCCTGTCACCGTATCCACCGCGATGGACTGCTGCTCGACGATGGCCGCCGGAATGCGCTCGATGCACGGATCGGTGAAGCCCGGCGTATCCGAGCAATCCAGCACCTCGACCTTGAGGATGCTGGTTTCATCCACGGTCACGGCAACCTGCGTCGGCTGGATGATCGCCGGAGAGCCGAAGCGCTCGCCCTCGATGCTGCCCTTTTTCCACTTGCCGTAGGCCTCGCCGGTATACGTGCCGGGGGTCATGTGCTGCTCGATATCCGCCTGCTGGGCGGTCAGGGTCACGCCGCTTTCCGCCAGCGCGGCCTTCGCCGCTTCCAGAATGGCGGTGCTCGTCACAGTCGCGCCGGAAACGCCGTCCGTCTCCACCGTGTTGCCCGCCAGCATCGCGCCCGGCATCAGCTCAATCGCGCGCGAGCCTACGCCGTCGGTCTCCGACGCGCCTTCCGCCGTCACGTCAATCAGCTTGCCATCCTGAATGGAGAGCGTCACGGTCACGTCGCCGCCAAAGCCCTTGGCCGTCGCCGCGTATGTGCCGTCGCCCGCTGCAAAGCCCGTGCTCAGCGACAGGGAGAGCGCCGCGGCCGCCGCCAGACATGCCTTCCTCTTGTCCATCTTCTTTCCTCCTTGATGTGTTTCCGTTCGTCCCGATGCGTCCTCATAGCAAACATCGGATTTATCTGAATTTTAACATCTCAAACAGTTGTAGATTCAAGAGGAAAAAAGCAAATTGCGGAAAATATTTTATTTTTTTGCCGCCGTCAAGCCTTCCTTCTGACAGGAATATAGCATTCATAGTAGATTTTGCCGGGAATCACGTCGGTTTGCAGACATTCGATTTCGCCGACCTTGGCCAGACAGCATTCCAGCGCGTCGCCGACGATTTCCAGCCCGTTTTCCTCCGCAAAGCGAAGCGCATGCGCGACCGACTCATCCCCCGGCGACATCGAAATGACGGTGCGGATGCAGAGCCGGCTTTCAAACCGCTCTGCCCAGCTCCCGTCCGACAAACCGAGCGCCTGCGCCCGGTTTTCCTCCACGCAGTAGCCGCTTCTGTTCGAGCCGGCGGATTTCCTCCGTCAGCTGGAGCTGTTTCCGGTCGATTTTGCCGCTCAATTCCGCAAGCGTTTCCGCTTTGAACAGGTCGCAGATTTCCTCCGAACCGAAGCCCATGCCGTGATATTGGCGGATGCTGCAAAGCCATTTGAGATTTCGGGCATGATAATAGCGTGTGGTGGACTGATCCCGCCGATCCGCTTTCAAAAAGCCGAGTTTTTCGTAGTAGCGGATGGTCTGTGGCGAAATGCGGAAGCGCTTGGCCAGTGTGCCGATTTTGTAATACATCGCGTTTTCCCTCCGGATGCGTCAGGTCAACGGCGCGCAGCTCTCCCGCTCGACGATGCGGTGCGGAATGATGCTCTTGGTTGCCATCAATTCCGGGTGGTCGATGTGGCTGATGAGCTGGCTGGCCGCTTCAATGCCGAGCTGAAAGGAATTGAGATCCACCGAGGTAAGCCGGGGCGAGGTGAGCTTCGCAAAGAGCGAATTATTAAAGGAAATGATCGAGATATCCCTCGGAATGGAAAGTCCGTGCGTCAGACAGACGCGCTCAAGCGTCATGCCCAGCAGATCGTCGCTGACGACAATCGCCGTCGGCCTGTCCGCCCGTTCGATGAGCGCATGCAACGCGGCGTCCTCCATATCCAGCGCGGTCATCTCCACGCAGTAATCCTCGTGCAGGGGCAGACCCGCCAGCGCCAGCGCAGACTGATAGCCGCGCTTTCTGTCCGCGGTGAACAGATAGGCGTTGTCGCTGCCCAGATAGGCGATGCGACGATGCCCCCTGCGGATGAGGTATTCGGTCGCCTCCTGCCCGGCCAGAAAGTTGTCGTTGTCGATATAGACCGTCTTATTCGCATAGGCATAGGCCTTGCCAATGAGCACATACATCAGCTTCGCCTGCACCAGATAATCAATGACGGTATCGCCCTGCCTGGAATAGAGCAGAATAAACGCATCCGCCGTGCCGGAGGAAACCAGCAGCCGAACCGCAGACAGAATTTCGTCGTTGTCGCGCCCGGTGACGATGGTGCTGACGTATTGATGCGCGTTGCAGAACTGGTTGATGCCGCGGATCATTTCCAAATAGAAGGGATTTTCGTAAACTTCCTTCGCGCTCGGCGGCAGAATCACGCCGATGGTGCGCGGCGAAGGCGCGGATACGCCCTCCATCGCATAGCCCAGTTGTCTGGCAGCGCGGCGCACGCGCTCCTTGGTTTCCTCGCTGATGGAGGGATTATTCCGGCAGGTTCGGGATACGGTCGAGGGCGACACGCCGGCCAGCGCCGCCACTTCCCGAATGGTTACGGCCACAAAAAACCGCTCCTTTGGCAAAAGATGATGCGAAGGCGCACATGCACCGCACGCTTTCGCTACTGCTCTTATTGTAAAAGAGGATGCGCACCTTGTCAATCGCAGCGGCGCAATTTGCGCAAGAAATTTGCGTAAATTTGCGCAAGCTGACGAACGAAATCGAAGCGTGTCGCCCACCTGCGGGCGCAGAATCCGCAAAATGTCGACTTTTCATCCGCCCAATTTGTAAAAAAGGTTCAGAAAAGCCAAAAAGGCTCTTGCTTTTCTGATGGGCTTGGTCTATAATGAATGCACCGACGTTGCACGGAGTTTTGCAAACGCCATTCATCCTGTATGTTTGGAGCGGGAGGACGCTTCGACCATAAAAATTTTTCTACAAAACGAAAGGGGTAACTATCATGAAGAAAATCATCGCCTTTGCTCTGGCCGCTTGTCTGTGCCTCGCGCTGGCTGTGACCGCTTCGGCCGACGGTTCTGTGTACTACCTGAACTTCAAGCCCGAGCAGGACGCCCAGTGGCAGGAGCTCGCGAAGCTCTACACCGAACAGACCGGCGTGCCGGTGACCGTCGTGACGGCCGCTTCCGGCAACTATGAAACTACGCTGATGAGCGAGATCGAAAAGAGCGATCCGCCGACGCTGTTCCAGGTCAACGGCCCGGTCGGTCTGGCCAACTGGAAGGATTACTGCTACGATCTCAAGGATGCGGACATCACCAAGCACCTGACCTCCGATTCCTTCTCGCTGAAGGAAGACGACACGGTGTACGGCGTGGCCTATGTCATCGAGACCTACGGCCTGATTGCCAACACCAAGCTGTTGGAGAAGGCCGGCTATAAGGCTTCCGACATCACCAACTTTGAGACCCTGAAGAAGGTCGCCGACGACATCCAGGCCCGCAAGGACGAGCTGGGCGTGGACGGCGCTTTCACCTCCGCCGGTATGGACGGTTCTTCCGACTGGCGCTTCAAGACCCACCTGGCCAACATGCCGATCTACTACGAGTACAAGGCGGACGGCATCGGCTCCACCGAGGCCATCAAGGGCACCTACCTGGATAACTACAAGGCGATCTGGGATCTGTACATCACCGATTCCACCTGCGACCCGAAGCTGCTGGCCAGCAAGACCGGCAACGACGCCGTGGCTGAGTTCGTCGGCGAAAAGGCCGTGTTCTATCAGAACGGCACCTGGGCCTGGAACGACGTTTCTTCCCTCGGCGCCGAGAACCTGACCATGCTGCCGATCTACATCGGCGCGGAAGGCGAGGAGAATCAGGGTCTGTGCACCGGCACCGAGAACTACTGGTGCGTCAACGGCACGGCCAAGCAGGAAGACATCGACGCGACCCTCGCGTTCATGAACTGGGTCATCACCTCTGACGAGGGCCGCAAGAGCATGTCTCAGGACATGGGCTTCGTCACCCCGTTCGACACCTTCACCGGCGAATATCAGTCTGCGAACCCGTTCGTGCAGATTGACGCGCAGTACACCGCCGAGGGCAAGACCCCGGTGAGCTGGAACTTCGCAACCATTCCTTCCGAAGCCTGGAAGGATGGCGTCGGCTCCGCGCTGACCGCTTATGCGGCGGGCACCGGCGATTGGGACGCTGTCAAGACCGCGTTCGTGGATGGCTGGGCGACCGAGTATCAGCTGAGCCACTAATCACCTTGCGCCAAAGAGGGGCGGGCATTTCGCCCTCCCCTTTTTCTTCTTTATTCATGCACTGCCCACCAAGGGCAGTCTGCAAAGCGGCGTGCGCATCACGCTTCTTTGCAGGCTGCCCCACTCCCCTCATCCGAAAGGATTTCAAGTATGGAGAAAGCAATCAAAAAATATTGGCCGCTCTTCCTGCTGCCGACTCTGGCAGCGTTTATCATCGGCTTTGTGTGGCCGTTCCTGTGGGGCATTTTCCTATCCTTCCACAAGTTCACCACCATCAGCAAGACGACGTTCGTCGGGCTGGATAACTATTTCAAGGTCTTTCAGGACAGCACGTTCGTTTCGGCCTTCTGGTTCACGGCGAAATTCACCGTCGTTTCCACCATTCTCATCAACGTCATCGCCTTTGCCATCGCGCTGGCGCTGACCCGCGGGCTGAAGGGCACGAACGTCTTCCGCACGGTGTTCTTCCTGCCGAACCTGATCGGCGGCATCGTGCTGGGCTATATTTGGCAGATTCTGCTCAACGGCATTCTGACCAACCTGGGCAAGCCGCTGCTCTCGCTGGATGCGCGCTATGGCTTCTGGGGCCTCATCATCCTGATGTGCTGGCAGCAGATCGGCTACATGATGATTATCTACATCGCGGGCCTGCAGAACGTGCCCGGCGACCTGCTGGAAGCCGCCGCCATCGACGGCGCGACCGGCATGCAGGCGCTTTTCAAGGTCAAGCTGCCGATGGTCATGCCGTCCATCACGATCTGCTCGTTCCTGACGCTGACCAACTCCTTCAAGCTCTTTGACCAGAACCTCTCGCTGACCGGCGGCGAACCGGCCAAGGCCAGCCAGATGCTCGCGCTCAATATCTACGACACGTTCTACCAGCGCAGCGGCGCGCAGTGGAAGGGCATCGGCCAGGCCAAGGCCGTGGTCTTCTTCCTGCTGGTTATCGTCATCGCGCTCATTCAGCTCTATTTCACCCGTCGCAAGGAGGTGCAGCAGTAATGGCCAAATATCATGACGGCGCTGTTTCCGGCTCCCGCCGCGTATTGGATGTGACGCTGACCGTGCTGCTCGCGGCGCTGTGCGTCGTGTGGCTCTACCCGGTGCTGCTGATCCTCATCAACTCCCTCAAGGACGAGTTGGCAATTTCCACCGCGACCGTGTTCGAGCTGCCGACGAAGGCGACGTTCGCGGGGCTGCACAACTACGTCTACGGCATCACCCAGCTCAACTTTCTGCAATCCTTCGGCTACTCGGCGGTCATCACGGTTTCCTCCGTGCTGCTGATTCTGCTGTGCTGCTCCATGTGCGGCTGGTATATCACCCGCGTGACCTCCGCGATCTCCAAGGCGATGTATCTGCTGTGCGTCTTCTCGATGGTCGTTCCGTTCCAGATGGTGATGTTCACCCTCTCCAAGACGGCCGACACGCTGCGGCTCAACACGCCGTTCAACATCTGCGTGATTTACCTCGGCTTCGGCGCGGGCCTGGCGGTTTTCATGTTCACCGGCTTTATGAAATCCGTCCCGATTGCGATTGAGGAAGCCGCGATGATCGACGGCTGCAACCCGCTGCAAATCTTCTTTAAGGTCGTCTTCCCGATTTTAAAGCCGACGATGATTTCCACCGCGATTCTGGAAACCATGTGGGTCTGGAACGACTACCTCCTGCCGACGCTGGTGCTGGATATCAAGAAATACCGCACCATCCCGATGGCGATTCAGTATTTCCGCGGCAGTTACGGCCGCGTGGAAATGGGCCCGATGATGGCCTGCATCATGATTACGGTTCTGCCGATTATCGTGATGTACCTGATCTGCCAGAAATACATCATCGACGGCGTAATCGCCGGTGCGGTGAAAGGCTAAAAGAAAAATGCCGCCGTTCGCTTTCATGCGAATTGGCGGCATTTTTTACAGATAGGAATCCAAATAAAAATGATCTGTGTACGCGGAATTTGTGATTTTACGGATTTCGACGGAAGTGCAATCGGCTTCGAACCGCTTTTATTTGCCAAAATAAGCCTTGATTTCGCTCATCCGGTTCATCTTCCAAAATGAATTTGAGCGCGCCGTTTTTCTCATACGCAGCCAAATCGCCCTGCTCATCCAGGCAGTGAATGAAGCCGAAATCGATGTAATCCGTTTTCAGGTTTTTGAGCTGCCAGTCGATTGAACGCTTAATAACGTCGAGCTTGGTGCTCCAGCCGTATTCGCCGCTGGTGTAATCCGCGCCGAAATGCACCTGGAGCATCGCGTCCTTGCGCCGCCCCTCCAGCGCTTTGCCATAGGCCGGGAAAATCGTCGCGTGGCCGCCCGCCATATCAAAATAATTCACGCCGCGATCCAGCGCATGCTGAACGGTCTTGATAATGTCTGCTTCCTTTTGCGCACCAACGACGGATGAGCCCATACCAATGACGCTGATGGCCTCGCCCCCGTGCGGCAGCTTGCGGTATTCCATGATTCTTTCCTCCCTGATTTCCCGGCGTCGGGCCGGGTTTCATTCAGTATATCGCTTAAACCCCGGTTTAAGTCAAGCGGATTGACGCAAATAAAGCGCCGGCTTTTGCAGCTGGCGCTTCAAAAATAAAAAGAAATTCGACGGCTTCATCAGGTTTGCGTTTACCAAAGCCATGCGTCTATGCTATACTCTTGGTCAGGGCAGCTCGTCAAACGAATCGATCACCACGTCGCAGCAGGCGTGGATGGCTTCGCGGTCGCGGATATTGGTTGCATCCGTGATGCCGACCACGCCGAGCCCGGCGTTTCGTGCGCCCTGCATGGCATAGAGCGAATCTTCGAACATGACGCATTCCGCTTTCGGAACGCCGATAATCTGCGAAACGCGCTCAAAAAATTCATTCTGGCTCTTATTGAGGTTCAGCATATCGGTGCTGAAAATGAAGTCGAGATCGCTGACCATATTCGCGCAGTTCAGGCCGATCATGGCCAATCTGGCGGGCGTGGCTGTCGCGATGACGCATTTCACGCCGCGCGCGCGAAGGCGTTTGAGATAATCGGCCGCGCCGGGCTTATGGGGCACGCCCGCGCTATACACGGGTTCCATCGCTTCGCAGGCTTTGACGCAGAGCGCGTCGAAATTGGTATCGATATCGAACTCTTTTTTGAAATAATCGACGACCATCGTGCCGGACATGGACATCATATCCGCTTCCTGCTTTTCCGTCGGGGTAATGCCCATCTGGCGCACGAACGCGCCGTTCAGTTCGCGCCACTTAGTCATGGAGTCAAGCAGCGTTCCATCCATATCAAAAATAGCGGCTTTCATTGTTTCAAGCATGCTGATCCTTTCTCCGGGGACGTTGGGGCTTTGCCCCAAACCCCACCAAGAACCTGAGGTTCTTGGATTTCTCTCTTTCATTTATCGCTGCGCGATAAATGGGTTCGAAAAACAAAATTCTGTTTCATTATACTGATGTTCCCGCATCCAGTCAAGGAGGCCTTTTATGACACGCGAGCAATACATCCGCATGACCGAAACCACGCGCCGCATCACCGACCGTCTGCCGGGCAAGGCAAAAGCGCTTCGTGCGCCAACTTTGCTCTGTGCGGCGATTTACTGCGCGTCGCTCTTATATTTGATGTTCACGGGCGACATGCGCATCATCCGCGCGGTGATCGTCCCTGCGGTCTGCTTTGCCGTGGTGACGATTCTGCGTCCGCTGATCGGCAAGCAGCGTCCCTACGACCGTTACGGCGTGCCGCCCGTCGGCGCATACAAGCCGGGCAAGGGCAAGAGCATGCCCAGCCGCCACACGGCCAGCGCCGCTGCCATCGCCTGCGCAATCGCCTACGTCTTCCCGCATCCGGCGGTCATCGTGTGCATGGCGCTGCTCTGCGCGGGCATCGGCAGCCTGCGCGTATTCTCCGGCCAGCACGATATCAGCGATGTGTTAGCCGCGCTGGCGTTAAGCTTGACGCTCTCGCTTGTGGGATATATGCTCTGACTCAATTTACCCAAATTTCACATTGCATTCCCTTGAAAAAGCCATAAAAAGCGGAAATCTTCTGCCCGGCGGCAGGGGATTTTTTCTTCATGTCGAAATCCAGTCGGATGTGGCTTTTCAGCCCTTCATTTTTGAAAGCGTACCAAGAGTTTTTGACTCCGAGTTGCTTGATATTTTCATTTTGACCAAGGAGAATCAAGCTATGAAATCCATGACTGCCGAGCAGCGCAACCACATGCTCCTCTGCGACCCGGTGAGCAGCGTCATTCCGAAGATGGCCGTGCCGACGATCATCTCCATGCTCATCACCAACATCTACAACATGGCCGACACGTTCTTCGTCAGCCAAATCGGCACCTCCGCTTCCGGCGCGGTGGGCGTCATCTTCTCCGCCATGGCGATCATTCAGGCCGTGTCCTTCATGATCGGCATGGGTTCTGGCACGCACGTCAGCCAGGCGCTCGGCGCGGGCAACAAGCGAAAAGCCGATATCTACGCTTCCACGGCGTTTTTCACCGCGTTCATCGCAGGCATCATCCTTGCCTTTTTCAGCTTGACGAACATCGATTTCATTGTCCGCTTCCTCGGCTCGACGGAGACCATCGCCCCCTACGCCAAGGATTACGCAACCTACATCTTCTATGCCATGCCGTTTATGATGTGTTCGTTCGTTATGAACAACCTGCTTCGTTTTGAGGGCCTGACGATGTACGGCATGGTCGGCATCACCACCGGCGGCATTCTCAACATGGTGCTCGACCCGATTTTCATCTTTGCGCTGAACATGGGCACAGCGGGCGCGGCGCTGGCGACGGCGCTTTCGCAGGTCGTCAGCTTTGTCATTCTGCTGGTGATGTGCAACACCAAGGAGGACGCGCTCTCCATCAAGCTCTCCAATTTCAAGCCCAGCCTTCAGGTTTACGGCAGCATCTGCTACAACGGCATTCCTTCGCTCGGCCGTCAGGGCATCGCGAGCGTTTCCACCATTCTGCTCAACAACGCGGCGGGGCTTTATGGCGACGCGGCGATTGCGGCGATGTCCATCGTCAGCCGCTACACGATGTTCATCAATTCCTCCGTCATCGGCTTCGGCCAGGGCTTCCAGCCCGTCTGCGGCTTCTCCTACGGCGCAGGCAAGTATAAGCGCGTGCGTGAAGCCTTCTGGTTCTGCGTGAAGGTTGTGACCGTCATTCTGGTCGTGCTCTGCGTCATCTCGCTGCTGTTTTCCGGCCAGATCGTCGCCGTATTCCGCCGCGACGATCCGCAGGTCATCGAAATCGGCACGCTCGCCCTGCGTCTCCAGCTGCTGACCCTCCCGCTCTGGGGCTACATCACCATGTGCAACATGTTCACGCAGGCCATCGGCTACGGCGTGCGCTCCACGATCATTTCCACCGCACGTCAGGGCATTTTCCTGATTCCCGCCCTGCTGATTTTCCCCAACGTCTGGGGATTGTTTGGCATTCAGGTTGCCCAGCCCATCGCCGATATCTGCACGCTCGTACTGTGCATCGCGATTGTGAACGGCATTTTGAAGCAACTGAAAGCCAAAGAGGATTTGGCGTAAAAGCAACAAAAAGCGTACAAAAAGCGGCGTTCCGAACTGATATGTACCCCCAATACGGGGTGTCCAGTATTGGGGGTACATATCAAAACATGGAACGCCGCTTTATTTTTACTTCACATACCCCACCAGCGTCTTCATCGTCGCCAGCGCGCCCTCGATATGGCTGCGCTCATAGCCGTGGGACGCATACACGCCCGAACCGATAAGACCGTGGCGGATGTCATAGCCTGCGCGCAGGGTGGCTTCCACATCGCTGCCATAGCGCGGATACACATCCACCGCATAGGGTGCGCCCATCTTTTCCGCCGCCGCAATCAGGTCGCGCACCACGTCGTAATTGTACGGCCCGCCGCTGTCCTTGGCGCAGATGGAAACCATGCGTTCGTCGCAGGTCAGCCCCTCGCCGACACAGCCCATATCCACGGAAATGGCCTCGGTCACGCCCGCCGGAACGCTCGCGCTGCCGCCGTGGCCAACCTCCTCAAACGAGGTGACATGCACATAAACCGCGCGATCCGGGGTGATCTGCTCGTCCTTCAAATATTTCGCATAGCCGAGCAGAATGCCGACGCTCAGCTTGTCATCGAGGAAGCGGCTCTTGATGTAGCCGCTTTTTGTCACGCGGGTACGCGGCTCAAAGCAGACGTAATCGCCCGTGCGAATACCGAGCTTCTTTACGTCCTCCGCGCTTTCCACCGGCTCGTCGAGCACAATTTCGATGGTGTCGAACGTGCGCTGCGTGTCTGCGTATTTCTCGTTGACGTGGGTGGATGCGTTGATGAGCTGGGCCGTGCCCTCAATCACGCCGTCGAACTTCGTGACGACGCGGCAGTTTTCCGTTTCCACGTTTTCCGCACGCAGGCCGCCGATCGGTGTGATTTTCAGGCGGCCGTTGGCCTTAATCTGGCAGACCATGCCGCCGAGGGTATCCATATGCGCCTCCAGCAGCAGGCCGTTTTCCTTGTCCCGGCCACCGAGACAAACCAGCACGCCATCCTTGCGGGTCATCTGCGGCGCATAGCCCAGCGCTTCAAAGCGCGCCATCACATGTTCGGCCGCCTTTTTCGTCATGCCGCTGGGGCTGTCAATGGCCAGCAGATTTTTCGTTTCCTCCACGATAAAAGAACCATATTCGTTCCAGTTCATGATTTCCTCCTTCAGTCTCGCTTCGCTCGACAGCTCCCTCAAAGAGGGAGCCCTTTTGAGCGCTTTATAACTTTTCTTAAAAGCCTCGCAGGGATTCTGTTTCCAAATTTCAATTCTTTATCAATGTTTGCACTGTCTCGCCAATTAACCCACACACAGCTTCAAAGTGTCTGTCAACTTCAACGTTGGAAAAGCGGATGACTGTAATTCCATATTCTTCTAAGCCTGCTGTTCTGCTAGCATCATACGTTTTTCCTTCTTGCGAAAAATGTTGACTGCCATCCAGTTCAATCACCAGTTTAGCCTTTGCACAGTAAAAGTCCACAATATATCTTCCAATTGTTTTTTGTCGCTGAAATCGAATCGGATACCGGCTTAAATACTTATACCACAATCGTTTTTCCTGTTCGGTTGCATGATTTCTTAATGCTTTTGCCTGCGGAATAAGCTTGCGATTATATGGCAAGGACATTACAACCCTCCGGCTTTTTGCCAGTCTGCTTCTAACTCGCTCCCTGCCTCCCTCTTTGAGGGAGGTGGTCGCCGCAGCGACCGGAAGGAGTCACTCCGTCTTAAGCTCCTGCACCTTATTGATGATGATGGAAATCGTGCCGTCCCCATTTTCCACGACGGCAAAGCTGTTTTCGTCGTCGGCCAATTCGCGCGGCAGGGTGATGGAAATGCCGTTATCCGTCTTGATTTTGACCCGCTGAAGCTGGGCGACGACGCGCTTATTTTCCACCGGGATGACGGGTTCGAGCTGCTCCTCCTGAATCTGGCGGGAGACCTGCTCGATGATGGCTTCGCGTTCCGGATCGGAGCGGAAAACCTCCTCCGCAACGTCCTTCACGTCGATCACGCCCTTTTCCTCGATGGATTTGCTCATCGCACGCTTGACTATCGGGGTCAGCATCGGCGTATCCATCTCCACGGGCGCGGCTTCGGCAATCACCTGTGCGACGGCCTGCACGGCTTCCTTGGTGGATTTCGTCTCCGCCATCGCAAAAAGCGCCTGCGCAAACAGCGCGCGGTTGCCGACGTTGGTCAGCACCTGCGCATCCCGCAGACGAATGTCGCCCGTGGAGAGATTGACCACAAAGCCCGAACAGCCCTTGCTGCCCGGCAGGGGAAGCACCGTGCCGTAGGGAATCACCTGCGTGCTCGTCGTGCCGTCCTCGGCCACATCGAGCTGATGCACCATCGCGCTGCGATAGGGCAGCTGGGCCACGCAGAGGTGCGGGTTGCCGTCCTTCTCAAACGAGAAAATGGCCATGTCGAAGCCCTCGCGCGGAATTTCAAGCGTCTGCATGGTTTCGTCCATGCTGCGCATCAGCGCATCCGCCGCCTCCTGAAACGGAGTCAGCACAAAGCGGCGGAGCATTTCCTCCTGCGCGCTGCCCGGCTCCACGCAGGTCGTTCGGCTTCCGTCGGAGGCCATCAGCTTATCCGCCACGGTAGATAAATATGCCGCGGCCTCGTCGCCGGGCTTACCCACCCTGCCGGGAAAAATCGGCGCCGCATTGCTGCCGTCATAGAGATACAGCGCGGCGCGGGCGATGATGTTCATGATTTTCTCTCCTTATATGCGAATGAGCAGCATATACAGCGCCGTTCCCGCGCCGATGCTGAGCAGCGTGTTGCGCTTCCACAGGTGCAGCGCGACAACCGCCGCCGCCGCAATCAGCTGACGCGCGCCGTCGCCCACCGTGCCGAACGGCACGCTCTTGAGACAATAGACGACCAGCGCCGCCATGATTGCGGGCGGCAAGGTCTCGCCCAGCGCCGCGACCAGACGCGGCACACCTTTTTTGCCACCGAAGCAGACAAACGGCAGCGCGCGCAAAGCAATGGTCACGACCGCGCAGATCGCAACAACGGCAACCGCATGACTCATGCGCGCACCCCCTTCTTGATATCCATCACGGTCAGCAGAATCGCCGTCAGCCCCAGCGCGGGCGCGAGGAACGCGCTCGGCCCCAGCAGAAACAGCATCGCCAGCGCGCAGACCGCGCCGATCGCCATCGGCACGCGGTTCTTCATCTCCAGCGCTTTTTCCACACAGATGACGACAAACAGCGCCGTCATCGAAAAATCGATGCCCGTCAAATCGAACGGAAGCCCCTGCGCAAGCAGCGTACCCAGAATCGAGCCGACCACCCAGTAGATTTGATCGTACAGCGTGATGCGGAACATCACGCCGTCCTCCTCGTCGCCGGGCAGGCCGCAGAAGACCGAGTAGGTTTCATCCGTCAGCGAGGTCACCATATACGGGCGGATGCGCTTGTCCATCCGCCCAAACCGCTGGATGCAGGAAAGGCCGTAGAACAGATGGCGCGCGTTGACCATCAACGCCGTCAGCGCGACGGCAATCAGCGACGTGCCGCCTGCCAGAAACGGCGCCATCACGAATTGCAGGCTTCCGGCATAGACCAGCGTACTGATGGCCAGCGCCCAGATCGGCCCATAACCCGCCTGCGCCAGCGTCGCGCCAAAGGCAATGCCCAGCACGATATAACCGCAAAAGACGGGAAGCGTCAGCTTCACCGCCCGTTTTCTCTGTTCCGTCCGGGTCATGCTTCTTCCTCCACGCGCTCAAACCGATAGACCTGCTTCACATCCGGGTATTTTGCGTGATCGACCGGCGAAAAGAACATCGCCATCGGGCGCACCCAGACGCCGCGCTCGCCATACAGCGCGCGATACACCACCACGTCTTCCTGCGTTTCGGAATCCTTGGCAAAATACAAAATCTGATATCGATTGCCCTTGAAATGGCACACCACGTCGCCGGACTTCATTCTCGTTTCCATGCGTTTCTCCTGTTTAAACCTGTCCCTCGGCCAAAATACGCGATAAGCTCACCGTCAGGCTGAGCATCGGCGCAAAAAGCGGGTCATCCTCCATGCCCATGATGCGCTGGATTTTGCTCAGGCGATAGCGCACCGTGTTCGGATGCTGAAACAGCGCCTTGGCGGCGGCGGCAATCTCCATATTTTCTTTTACGTAGACCAGCGCCGTCTGTTCCAGATTGGTGTGGTTCTGCGCGTCGTATTCGCGAATGGCGGAGAGCACCCGGCGGCAGCGGTCGCAGACAAAGGGATTTTCGCTCATCGGGAACAAATAGGCGTACAGTCCCAGCTCATGCGCCGTCTGCGCCGCCTTGCCGCAGAGCTTCGCCGCACGCGCGGCATACACCGCTTCGCAGAGCGACGCGCCCATCTGCATGCGATCCTCGCGCAGGTCGCTCTGTCCGATGGCGACGGCCTGCCTGTCGATTTCCGCGCGCGTCAGCAAATCGTCAAACCGCGCCAGCGCTTCCTCGGCATTCAGCCCTTCTTCCTCGCGGCAGAGCGCAAGCATCATGCGCCGCCACTCGATGAATGTGCAGCGGTGCGCCGTGTCCGTATCCTTTTCCAGCAGCGCATAAATCTTGTCGTCCAGCGAAATCATGCGCTCCTTCGGCGCGATGGCATAGAAGCGATAGCCCCTCTGCCCGATGGGATCGATGCGCCGAACGCGTTCCCGCGTCTGTTCCTCGGTGAGGTCGCCGCGCATCAGCGCGTCCACGTCCTGTTCAAACCCCGCAAAATGGCGCTTTCCTCGGATGAGATCCGTCACCTGCAAAATGACTTCCTCGATATAGGTATCGTCAAACAAAAACACAGGCGTGCCCAGACGGTTGGCCAGCGCAAGTACCGATTGGGGCAGCTCGCTGAAATACGCCGTCTTCACCATCAGCCCCGCAATGCCCTGATTCATCAGCGCCTGGAGGGAATGCGCCACCAGCAGCGCGTCGCCGCGCGCATAGGCCAGCGTCGTCACCACCAGATCGCCGCGGTAAAAATCCGGAAGCTGCACGCGGGACGGATCATATTCAAACAGAACGGCCGCCGTCACCGTGCGCCCCAGCCCATCCTGCCCGGCAATCAAACGCAAATGATGAATATTCTGAAGCCGAAACAGCTCCTTAATGTGAATCAAGTCCGTTCCCCTCCTGCGCTTTTGTCGCAAATGACTGCGTATATTCTATCATTTTTTATTTTTTTCTGCAAGATACAATAGAAAACGGGAACCCTGTTCGGATTCCCGTCTTCTACATGAAGAGGAGTGTGTTTTGGGGGATTACCCTTTGGTTGCTTTGTTGCTTGCTGCTTGTTGTTCTTCTTCAGGTTTTCAGGTTTTTGGGGGAGAGGAAGATTACTTGGCGATGGTCACGGTCTTGGCCGCCGTGTCAACCGCGGTGGTCGTGCCAGCGATCAGGTCGATGCCGTCGGTCGGCATGTAGATGCACTTGTTCCAAGTCTTGGAGTTGATGGAGAGCTGAACTTCTTCATCGTTCACCTTGATGAAACCGCTGCCGATCTTCACAACCGCGTTGTTGTCGCCGCAGGTGATCAGGTACTCAAGCTCGGTGTCATCGTAGGTGTAGGTCGCGCCCAGCGCATCCAGGGTCTCAAGGAACGGCACGTACATGGCGTGACGCAGGCCAACGTAGTCATAGTCAATCGGCGCATTCTTGGTTTCCACCGCGTTGCCGTTGACGGTCAGGGTGTAATCTTCGTGCGGCAGGCCGGCGATGTCGCGGGCGTCGTTCGCCTGAGCGGCGGTCAGCGGCACTTAGATGTTCTGCTCGGCGCAGATTTCAGCAGCCTGACGGGAGAGCAGGAAGCGGAGGAATTCCTTGATGATCGGGTTCCACTCGCCGTCCGGCGCCTTGTTGTAGTTCAGGTACACGAGGCGAGAGAGAGGCCAGGAGGCGTTGCAGACGTTCTCATAGGTCGGGGCGACAATGGTGCCGTCGTCCAGCTCGATCGGCAGAACCTTCACGTCCTCATCGACATACGCGATGCCGGTGTAAGCGATGCCGGTCGGGTCTTCCTTGACCAGTTTCGCCTGATCGAAGACCTTCTTATTGAAGTTCATGTCCTCGCAGAACGCGCCCTGCGTCGCAAACAGGTTGGAGCTGGGATCACCGTCCTGCTTGTCCAGGCAGCGGATGCGGATGAACTCCTCGAAGCCGTTCCAATGGGTGACGGCGTAGCGGGTGATCGGCTTGTCGGCCCATTCGCCGGTCAGGCCCAGATCGCCCCACTTGTCGGCAGCCTGGCCGCCGCGATAATAGGTCGCGGAGAAGATATCGTCGATGTCCTTCATGCTGATGGACTCGATCGGGTTATCCTTGTTGACCACGAAGCACATCGCATCCAGCCAGCCAAAGTAGTTGTAGCTGCCGCCCTGCACCGGGACAACGGACATCGGATAACCGAACGCCGCTTCAAAGTCCGGATACTCGTTCGGGCGCGGTTCACGGGAAACCATAACCAGGTCAACCGTGCCGTTGATGAGCTCCGCCGCGCCGGCGCTGCCGACA
Organism: uncultured Clostridia bacterium; assembly: GCA_934636105.1. Lineage (GTDB taxonomy): Bacteria > Bacillota > Clostridia > Christensenellales > Aristaeellaceae > Ventricola. Next base: position 36,561 of record CAKTZR010000014.1, on the reverse strand, counting down.
TACGGCTCGGTCAGGTCGATGTTCGCGTTGGGATAGTACTTGTTGAACGCATCCACATAATCATGAGCGATGTACGCGAGAACGTCCGAGCACTTCATGATGATAGAGCCGGTCAACTCATCGGCGGTATACTCCGGCACGAAATCGACCATAGCCTTGTCAACAACGGGTTGAGTGCTGGTCGTCACGGGCTGGGAACGTCCGACATGCTTGCCATACGTGTCCAGGTCGGCGGTCTGCGGAACGACCTTCGGGGTCGTCACGTTAGGCCACAGGGTGATGCCGTCGTCAGCGACTGCCGTCACGGTCATGCTGGCCGCAAGCGCCACAGCGCCGAGGATACTGAGTTGCTTCTTCATGTCGTAAAGCACCTCTTTCTTTGTTTTTGTTGGCTCTATCATACCGCCGATAGGTGAAGATATCGTTATTCATTTGTGCATTTTTCTTCCATATTCGGTAAATATTTGTTTACTTTTAAGCTTTTCGCGCTTTTTCGCCCTGTTTTTCTGTATTCTCATTCCCGCTGGGCATAAAGAACTCCATCCGGGTATATTTTCCTTCCTCGCTCCGCGCGTCGATCCAGCCGCCGCAGGCGCGAAGCAGGCTTCGGGCAATCGACAGCCCCAGCCCGGAATTGCCGGAAGCATCCGGCCGGACACATTCGGCGCGGTAGAATCGGTCGAAGATATACGGCAGGGCGTCGGCGCTGATTCCCTTGCCCTCGTCGTAAACCTCCGCGTGCAGCCCGGCGGCAGGCAGTAGCGCACGCTGTTATCCAGCAGAATGCGCAGTACCTGCTGCATAATCGTGCTGTCGCCGACGAACGTCGTGCCCTTTTCGACGCTCACGGTCACGTTGCTTTTCGGCGAAATCAGCAGAATATCCACTTTGGCCTTTTCCAGCGCCTCGGCCACGTCAAAGGCCTCGTGCTTCACCTTGATGCGCCCCCGCTCCGCCTTGTCCAGCAGCAGCAGGCGGTGTACCATGTCCTTGAGTTCGGCAATTTCCCGCTTGAGCACGCCCAGCGACTCATCCAGCACCTCCGGGTCACTCTTGCCCCATCGGTCGAGCATCTGAATGTGGCCCTGCAAAACGGCAATCGGCGTGCGCAGTTCGTGGGATGCGTCGGAAACGAACTGTCTCTGCCGCGCAAAGGAAACTTCAAGCTGCTGCATCACCTGGTTGAACGCGCGCACCAGCACCTGAAATTCTTTATCCACGCTGTTTTCGTCGATGCGCTCAAACAGGTTGTGGTTGTCCGCCGTTTTAGCCGCAATCTGCGCGGAAATAGCGCGCACCGGCCGAAGCGCCTGCTTGCTCATCCACCACCCCAGTACGACGCTGAACACCAGACACAGCAGCACCTCGATCACCAGCATCACCGGCAGCGAGGTCAGCAGTTCCAGCAGCGAGGAGATGTCGCTGACCACATAGAGCAGGTAGGTCGTGCCGAACACATCCACCTTGCGCCAGACATGCACCATCAGGTCTTTTTTGCGCGTTTCATCGGCAAACGTCGTGTAATCCACATGATTCTGCATGTCGATGCACACGTCGTAAAACACCTTGGACGGCTTGGGCATGCTGTACGAGCTTAAATAAACGGGCTGCATATATTCGTCATAGACGGCAAATTCCAGCCCGTCCCGCAGCGTCACATCGGCAAAGGCCATGCGCGACGGCGTGCCCACGTGCTCCACGCGGTCGCTGATGAGCGTCACCATGCTTTGAAGGCGCTGCGTCTCCCGGCTGATCGTGCGCCAGGTCATCAGCCCCAGCGTACCCAGCAGCAGCACGAGGTTCATCAAAAACAGAACGCCCGCATTTCGCAGCGTCAGGCGCAGAAAAAGCGACCTTCCGGCTTCCCGTTTCTTCATGGCCGCTCCTTCATGATGTAGCCGATGCCGCGCACGGTGGAGATATACGGCTTGCCGACGCGCTCATCGATCTTGGCGCGCACCCGGCTGACGTAAACATCCACCGCTTTCTGGTCGCCGACATAATCATAGCCCCAAACCGCGTCGAGAATCTGCTCGCGCGTGAGGGCGATGTTTTTGTTGGTCATCAAATATTTCAGCAGCTTGTATTCCTTGCCGGAAAGCTCGATCGGCTCGCCCGCCGCCGTCACGCTGCACGAAGCCGGGTCCAGTTCGATTTCGCCGACGCGGCAGAGCTGCGTTTTCGGCGCTTCGCTTTTCTTTTTGAAGATGCGGCGGATGCGCGCCAGCAGCTCCTCGATTTCAAACGGCTTGACCAGATAATCGTCCGCGCCCAAATCGAATGCAGATACCTTGTCAAACGTCTCTCCGCGCGCCGTCAGCATAATCACGGGCACGTCGCTGGCCTTGCGGATGCGCCGCAGCACCTCCATGCCGGAAATCTCCGGAATCATGATATCCAGCAGCACAAGCTCCGCGCCTTCGTAAAGCTCCAGCGCTTCCCGCCCGTTGCAGGCCACATCCACCTCATAGCCCTCGTGCTTGAGTTCCAGCCGCAGAAAGGAAGCGATATCCCGCTCGTCCTCCACAATCAAAATTCGGCTCGCCATGGTCAATCTTCCTCCCCATACACGCGGCAGAGCATCTTCCGCTTATGGAAAAACGCCGCATATTTGCCGTATTCGTTGTCCATGAATCGATCAAACGCTTCCGCGCCGCAGTAGCCCGGCCGCAGGTTATACGAACCGACCACCAGAAATTTGTTCCACTGCTTGCTGTCCATCGCCCGCACAATGGCTTCGTTCATCGCTTCAATGGCTTCAATCGGGGTATCCCTGCGCGCAAAAAGACCGCGCCAAACGCCCGTGTCGCAGTCAATGCCCAGTTCTGCCGTGCAGGGCACGTCCGGCAGCATCGGCAGGCGCTCACTGTACAGCGCCACCATCGGGATGACCTCGCCGCGGTCGATCAGCCCCATGACCTCCTCCGCGCCCGTGACCATCAGCGTCACCTTGCCGGAAATAAGGTCTGCGCCCAGCTCGACCGTCTGATCGTAAGGCACCATCTGCACGTCAATGCCCTCCAGCGCCTGCGACAGGGCCACATAGTCCGCGCCGTATTGCGAAAGCACGCCGCAGCTCAATTCGCCGGGATGCTCACGCCCATAGGCCAGCAGCTCCTCGAACGACGCAAACCGCCCCTGACTGCCCGCTTTGGAAGCCACGATCATATCCACCGAATACAGCAGCCGCGCGACCGGCACAAACTCCTCGCGAAACCGCGTCGCCATCTTGCCCTGCAAGTCGGACATGACCATCGACTGCGAAGCCAGCAGGTAATTGTGGCCGTCCGCGGGAAGCTCCATCGCATAATCCGCCGCGTTGCCGCCGCCATTGCCCGCCACGTTGATGATTTTGACCTCGGTATCCAAAACGCCCTGCAGCAGCGGAGCCAGCGCCTGAAGCGTGTTATCCGCGCCGCCGCCCACGCCAAACGGGCAGACGATCTCAATATAGTGGTTAAACACCCATTGATCCGCCGCGGCATACAGGGCAAACGAAACCAGAAAAAGGGCAAAAATCGCCGCCGCAGTTCGTTTTTTCATTCATTCATCCCAAAATTCACATCTTTTTTTCAGTTTCTCTCCACAATTTATTATCCGCAATGCAAAGTGTTATTTCAAATACATTTTCACTTATTGGATATATAAGTTTGGGGTTAAACGCCTTCAGTCTCACTTCGTTGTGCCAACCCTCGTCGGCATAAAAATAAAGGCTCCCTCTTGGAGGGAGCTGGCACAGCGAAGCTGTGACTGAAGGAGTCAAAAAAACCTCCCTCTTGCGAGGGAGGCCGATGCAAACGCGTCTTACATCGTAATTTCTTTCTTGCCGCTCACCTTGAAGAACACCGCCAGCGCGATGATCGTGGAGAACGTCAGGATGGCGGAAATGGCCGAAGCCACGCCGTCGTTGCCGCGGATGATCTGGGAATAGATTTCCAGCGTCATCGTCTTGGTCTTGCTCGTGTAGAGGATGATGGAGGTGGACAGCTCCGTGATAATCATGATCCACGAGAGAATCGCGCCCGAAATGACGCCTGACATCATCATCGGCACGGTGACCTTGAAGAAGGTCTTGAAATCCGACGCGCCGAGGTTGATGGAAGCCTCCTCGATGCTGGGCGAAATGTTGCGCAGAATCGCCGAGGAAGAGCGGATCGTATACGGCATACGGCGGATGGTATACGACAGAATCATGATAAATGCGCCGCCCGTCAGCAGCAGCGGCTTCTTGTTGAACGTAGTCAGCAGCGCAATACCGAGGATGGAACCCATGACCGTCTCCGGGAACATGGAAACCACGTCGATCGCCGCGTTGAACACATTGCGGCGGCGCACCACCACATAGGAGACGAACAGCGACACCAGCACGATTACGAAAATCGCCGCGAACGCCAGCGCGTAGGTATGCACGATGGAGCTGCCGACGGTGGCAAACGCTTCCTTGTAGCTGCCCAGACCGAAGCCCTCGGTGTAGAGCTTGCCGCTCGTGTTGCGGAAGGAGGAATAAATGACGTAGCACTGCGGCATAATGGCCAGACCGACCAGAATGTAGCAGTACGCGTGCGCGAGCACGTTCTTCACGCCGTGGAGCTTCTTCGGCTCGACGGGATGCAGCGCGCTCATGGAGAACACCTTGCGGTTGGCGATGTACTTTTGCAGCAGGAAGACCGCCGTCGTGATGACAATCGCGATGATGGAAATCGCCGCGGCCATGCCGTCGCTCGAACCGATTTCGGAAAGGAACTCCTTGTAGACGACGACCGGCAGGGTGTTATAGTTTTCGCCGATGAGCATCGGTGTGCCGTAGTCGGCGAACGTGCGCATGAATACCATCAGCGCGCCGGAAAGCAGCGTCGGCAGAATCAGCGGCAGCACGACTTTGAAAATCTTGCGGATGCCGGAGCAGCCGAGGCTCTCGCTCGCTTCGATCAGCGAGTTATCCATGTTCTTAAACGCGCCGGAGACAAACATGAACACCAGCGAATACAGCTGCAAACTCATGACGATGACGCAGCCCTTGAAGCCGTAAATATCGCCGAGCTTGATGCCAAATGTATTCAGCAGGAAATTGGTGATGGTTCCGTTGCGGCCGCAGAGCATAATCCACGCGTATGCGCCGATGAACGGTGCGCTCATCGAGCTGACGAGAATCAGGATTTGCAGCGCGCTGGCGAAGCGAATCTTCACCGTGGACATGATATAGGCCAGCGGCGTGGCCAGCAGCACGGCAATCAGCGTCACGGTCGCGGAAATCTTGAGACTGCCCCAGATCGCGCGCTGATAATACTTCTTCTGAAACACCTTGGCGAAATACTGCCAGGTGAAGCCGCCATCCTCGCCGATGACGCTCTTGCTGAGCATGCTGATGAGCGGATAGAGCAGGAACAGCATGTAGAAGATGCTGACGGCGACGGTGACGATCATCCACAGATCCCAGCGAATCTTTTTGCGGGGCGCTTTAGCGGACATCGTTCACAACCCCTTTCGTCAGGTTGGTCTGGCCGTCTGCGGTGAAGACGTTGATCTTATCCTGCTTGAGGGTCAGCTTGACCTTCGTGCCGTTGGGAATGATGCTGGAAATCGAACTTTCCTCCACGATTTCGGCGTTCGTGCCGTCGTACAGCTCGACGAAGTACGTCGTATTCAGCCCGAGGAACACGCTGGACGTAACCGTCGCGTCAATGCCCTGCTGGCCGTCCGCCGCAAGCACAAACTCCTCCGGGCGAACCGCAACCAGCACATCTTCCGCCGGCACGCTGCCGCAGTTGTCATACGGCATCACATAGCCGTTGCCGAAGTGCAGCGCGCCCTGCGCGTAACGCGCCTTGAGCGTGTTGCTGCGGCCGATGAAGTTCGCGACGAACTGATTGGCCGGACGCTGATAGATGCTCTTGGGCGTGGAGACGTGCTGAATCACGCCGCCGGACATGACCGCGATGCGGTCGGAAACAGCCATGGCTTCTTCCTGGTCGTGGGTGACGTAAATCGTCGTAATGCCGACGCTGTTTTGAATCTGGCGGATGGCGTTGCGCATCTCGATGCGCAGCTTCGCGTCGAGGTTGGAGAGCGGCTCATCCATCAGCAGCACGTCCGGCTTGATGACGATAGCGCGGGCGAGCGCGACGCGCTGCTGCTGGCCGCCGGAAAGGCGCTCCGGCAGGCGGTCGGCATACTGCGTGATCTTCACGGTTTCCAGAATCTCATCGACGCGCTGCTTGATTTCGTTCTTGGGCAGATGGCGGTTTTCAAGGCCGAAAGCGACGTTCTCGCGCACGGTCATGTGCGGGAAGACGGCGTAATTCTGGAAAACCATGCCGATGTTGCGCTTGTTCGGCGCGATATCGTTGATGACCTTGCCGTTGAAAGCGATGGTGCCGCCTTCGATGGAGTTGAAGCCCGCGACCATGCGCAGCAAGGTCGTTTTGCCGCAGCCGGAAGGACCGAGCAGCGTGAAGAACTCGCCCTCCTTTACATCCAGATTCAGGTCGGGGATGATGACGTTCTCGCCGTATTTCTTGACGATGTGCTCAAAGTGAATGCCTACGCTCATATCCGTTGATTCCTTTCGCGTTATTTTCCCGTTTCAGTCGGGTCTTCGGCTCATGCGCCATCGGGCCGATAAAAGGAAACGTGATCCCTCATCGTTTCCTTTTTACAAAAAAGCGAAGGCGCGGCCTGACGACCGACGCCCTCGCCGGAAGACATGTGGGAATTACATGTCCATCATGATGTCCTGAACCTTTTCCTTCAGCTCGGAGGTGTGGGCGATGACGTAATCGCTGTCCTCATAGATGAGCTTGATGTCGGCGAGCGGGGTCATGACGTCGTTCTTGTACTCAACTTCGCGCACGTTGCGGCTGGTGGTGTTTTCCGCCAGGAAGCGCTGCGCATCCTCGGAGAGCATGAAATCGACAAACGCCTTGGCGTTCTCGACGTTCTTCGCGTTCTTCACGATACCAATCTGCGCCGGCAGGAACACGGTGCCCTCGACCGGATAGACGACCTGAATGTTGGTCGCGCCGTCCTTAATCAGGGTGACGCAGGGGTCTTCATAGGTCAGGCCGACGGCGTATTCGCCGTTGTAAACGCCCTTATACACAGCGGAAGAACCGCTGGTGATGGCGACCTGCTGGCCGACGAACAAATCCTGCACATACTGCCAGGCCGCGTCGTCCTCATAGCCGCCCATCGCGAGCAGCATGTTGGTCAGCTGGCAGAACGCGGAGGAAGAAGAAGCCGGGTCGGCGGAAGCGATCTTGCCCACCAGCTCGGGCTGGAGCAGATCGGCGTAGCCGTTGACCTCAATGCCCATTTCCTTGAGCATGTCGGTGTTCACCAGCAGCACGGAACCGTCGATGGTGTAGTTGGTGCAGTAGCCGCGGGTGTTCTTATACGCATCCATCAGATACTGATCCTGATCGGAAACATAATCCTGGAACAGGTCCGCGTTGGCCACGTAGTTGGCCAGCGAGCCGCCGTACATCAGGTCGAAGGTGCTGTATTCCTGCGCGATTTCGCTCTCGATGCGCTTCATGCAGTCGCCCGTGCCGATGGATTCGACATTGACCTTGATACCCGTCTGCTCCTCAAACACCGGAATGATGGAAAGCAGGCCGTCGCTGTTCGGGGAGCAGATGTTCAGTTCGCCGTCGGCCGCAGCCAGCGCCGCACCGCCGACGAGCATCACAGACGCCAAAGCGGCAGCAAGGAATTTTTTCATGGAAAGTTTCCTCCTTTTTGTTTTAGGCAGTGGATGGTTCGCTCATTGCCTTTGTGGATATTATATCACTTCACTTTGTCAAACACAACCATCATTTTACTAAAATTTTACACAAGTTGCGCAAAACTTGTGTTTTATATTCAAAAGACCGTTTCGCGTTCTTTCAAAAAAGCTGGAAGAAAAAAAGAAGTACGGACGCATTACTCCTTCAGCGAGTTTCTTCCAGAAATCAAAAGAAACTCTGCTGCAAGCATAGCTCACAACAAAGTTTCTTTTCAATATGCAGCTTGCTTTCTATTTCTGCCTCCCTCTTAGAGGGACGTTTGAAATCGTCGCCGCCTGTAGCGGATTCAGACGATGAAAAACGCCGAAGGTTGGATGCCGAAGGCAGACGGAAGGAGTTACAGCGCAAACAGCAGAATTGCCAGAATGTGGCACACGCTGCCCAGAATCACAAACACATGGAACACGCAGTGCATGAACGGCTTGGTCTTGCCCTTGCCATAGAGCACCGCGCCGACGGTATACAGCAGCCCGCCGCCCAGAATCAGCAGGAAGCCGCCCCAGCCGATGGCCTGAATCAGCAGCGGCAGCTTGAAGACGATGCACCAGCCGATAGCCATATAGCACACCATCGAAAAGACCTTGTATTTGTTGAGGTCAATCGCCGTGAACGCAATACCCACCACCGCCAGCGCCCAGACAATGCCCAGCAGCACCCAACTCGCCACCGGATCAATCGGCCGCATGGCGCTCAGCAGCAGCGGCGTATACGTGCCCGCAATCAGCACATAGATCGTGCAGTGGTCGAGCACCTGCATGACGCGCTTGCCCATGCCGGGCTTGAGCCCGTGATAGATGCTGGACATCGTATACAGCAGAATCATCGACACGCCGAAGACGATCGAGCCGGCCAGTCCATAGCCGTTATGATGCAGCGCGGAAAAGATGATGCACAGCACCATGCCCGCAATCCCCACCACCCCGCCGATGATGTGACTAATCATGTTAAACAGTTCTTCCTTTTTCGTATAAACCGGCATTTCGCGATCCTGCAGCTTGGTGCGCGTCATCACACGTCCCTCCTTCGGGTACATCATCTAGTATTGAAAACTAGATTGTAGTTTAGCACGTTCATCAGGGAATGTCAAGGGTTTTTCGCATGCAAAAGGCGGCCCCGCGAAGAAGCCGCCCTTTGATTTGGAGAGAGAAAGTCCATGAAGAAATCTATGTCATCAGCGTTATTGCTGTTTCGGTAAATAAGGAGATCTTACATCGGCATCGCGGAAGCGTCCCAGCCGGTGATTTCGCCCGCGCCGGAGAGGTTGCAGGTCTCGGCGTAATTGCTGACGGTGACGGTGTATGCGCTGTCGCCCTGCACATAGGTCGTGCCGTCCGTGCCGACGATGCTCACCGCGTTGCCCGCTTCATCCACGATTTCGCCCTCACAGGCGAGGTTGGTCAACGTGCTGTCGCCAGCCACAACCCACTTGGAATCCTTGTCGATCGTCACGTTCGCCGTGCCGTCGCCGCCGTTGCCCGCGCAGGATTCATCATCGATCACCACGCCGGTGAGCACGCTCCCCTGCGTCACATACAGGTCAAGATTGGAGATGCTGTCCCAAATCACGTCGCCGTCCATCTGCTGATGGATCGCCGTGAAGGTGCAGTCCGCGCCGTTCGCGCCGGATTGACCCCAGCCGCGCTGATTGGCGTTGCCCGTGCAGCGCAGGAAGTATTCGCTGTTGTCAGCGGAAATCTCCACGTTCGAAAGCACAAACTCGCTTTCCGTGTTGGTGGTGTAGAAGATGCCGCCGTTGCCGGAAACGAGCGAACCGCCCTCCATCTCAAAGCGGCCCTCGCCGACTTCGGAATCGCCGGACATGCTCTGGTAGAGGATGACCGTCCAGGTGTTGTCGTTCTGATCGAGATCGGCCATGTTGCCAGTCAGGTCGCAGTCATACATTCTGACGGAATTCAAGCCCTCCAGGCACAGCGCCTCCGATCCGGTCGCCGCCAGCGACGCTTCGTGAATCGTGATATCCGCCGTCACATACACGGCCGGAGAACCCACGCCCTCGGAAACATACGTGCCGCCATCCACGACCATCGTGCCGCTGCCGCGGTCGGAACGGATCGCCGCGGAGGATTCGCCCTTCGTCGTCACGGTCAAATCCTTGGCGTAGAGCGTGCCGCCGCCAGCGACGTGAATGCCGCCGGATGTGTCCTGCGTGGTGGCGATGGTCGTATTGCTCACCATCGCCACGCCGTCGCCGTAAGCGAACACGCCCGCACCGCCTTTCGCGTCGGTGGTGATGGTGCTGTCCGAAATGGAAACCGTGCCGCCGGTGGTCAGCACCGCCGCGCCCACGCCGTAGAAGCTGGAGCTGTCGCCGCCCGTGCTCTCATCAGAATCGCGGGTGATGGTCGAATCCGTCACCGTCGCCGTGCCGCCCGTCACGAGCAGCGTGTTTTTGTCCTTGCCCGTGGATTCAATCGTCTCGCCGGAAATCTCCGTGTCTTCGGAGACAGTCGTCACCGCGTCATAGCTTTCCGGCTTGCTGCTCTGCCCGCCGGGACCTCCCGGGCCGCCCATGCCGCCATCCGGCGGATTGCCGGGCTTCTGTCCATCCGGCATTTCCGGAGGCTGTCCGTTTTCACCCTGCGGCATCTGCGGGGGCGTATTCTCTGCAAGCGCCATCGCGCTGGTGGAAAGCATTGCCAAAGCCAAAATCCAAGCAATCGTCTTTTTCATTGCGGGATTCATCTCCTTCATTTGATGACGTTATTGTACCGCCTGCTTTTGTCAGAATTTTGAACCCGCCGGGAAAAGAAAGACACATTCTGTGGCGGCAGCATGAAAAACGCCGCTGAATTTCACAAAACCCGTTCGGATGGCAAAATGCCCTCCGAAGCTTCGCTGCTCCGGAGGGCATCCTCGTCTTTTCACTTAATTCGTCACAAACGGATTCCAGAACCGTCCACCGTTCACCGCAATCATGCCGAGGCTGAACGCCAGCAGCAGCACGCCGAAAGCAATCGCAAGGTAATCGTTTCGCTTCATCGGGCGCTTCATGTACCACGTGCGCTTCTTTTTGTCCTTGCCGAAGCCGCGCAGCTCCATCGCGCTGGAAATCACGTCGATGCGTTGCAAGCTGGACAGAATCAGCGGCAGCAGGATGTTGACGGAGTTTTTCAGCCGCATCAGCAGCTTTTCTTTCTTGCCCAGCTCGATGCCGCGCGCCTGCTGGGCCTGGCTGATGGCGTGATAATCCCGCTGAATATCCGGGATATAGCGCAGCGCCAGCGCGACGGAATAGCCTACGCGATAGCTCACGCCGATGCTGCTCAGGCTGGCGGCAAACTCGCTGGGGTTCGTCGCAGAGATGAACAGAATCGCAATCGGCAGCGACACGAAATACTTGAGCGAGATGTTCAGCATGTAGAACAGCTGCTCCTGCGTCACGTCGTATCGCCAGAACAGATGGCCGAGCACATGCCGCGTGCCGTAGAGCGCCGTTCCCTGATCCGGATTGAACAGGAAGATGAACAGGTTGTTGAGCACCAGAAACACGAGCGTGAAGGTCATCATGAACCGCACTTCGCGGAAGTGGATTTTGCTCAGGCGGAAAATGCCCACGCTCACCAGCAGCAGCGCCAGCAGCACGCGCGTGTCATAGGTCATCATGCTGGCAAAGGTGAACAGCAGGAAGAACACCAGCTTGGTCGTGCCCGTCAGTTCGTGAACGACGCTCTTGCGCGGCAGATAATTCAGAACGGTTTTAGCGGCCACGGCTGCGCACCTCCCTGTCGGTTTCAATAAAGCGCTCCACAAAGCGCACCGGTTCGTCCACGCCGCACAGGGAGGCCAGCGCAAACAGGCTCGTCTCCTTGAGCGCGGCGCGCTCCACCAACCCGCTGTCGCAGAGCACGGCGGCGGGCGCGGCGTCCGCAATCAAACGCCCGTCGCTGAACACCAGCGCGCGGGTCGTGTATTCCAGCATCAGGTGCATGTCGTGGGTAATCATGATAACGGTCACGCCGAGGGCGTTGAGCGAGCGCAGAAACTCCATGATCTCCGTATAATGGAAGAAATCCTGCCCGGCGGTCGGCTCGTCCAGAATGATGATTTTCGGCCCCATCGCAAGCACACTGGCGATGGTCACGCGCTTCTTCTGCCCGAAGGAGAGCGCGGAAATCGGCCAGTTGCGGAAGGGATACAGCCCGCAGATTTTGAGCGTCTCCTCCACTTTTGGGCGAATCTCCGCTTCGCTCAAACCGGAGCGCGAAAGCCCCAGCGCCACCTCGTCATAAATCATGACCTTGGAAATCATCTGGTTCGGGTTCTGCATCACATAGCCGATCTGCCCGGCGCGCTCGCGGATGCTGTCGTCCTTCAAGTCGCGCCCGTTTAAGCAGATCGTGCCGCTGTCCGGCGTTTCAAATCCGCAGATCAGCTTGGAGAGCGTCGATTTGCCCGCGCCGTTTCGCCCGACGATGGCCAGCATTTCGCCCTCGCGCACCTCGAAGCTGATGTGTTCAAGGTTCTGCTTTTCCTTCGTGTAGCCGAAAGAAAGGTCGCTGACCGTCAGCAGCGGCGGCCTCTGCGCCGGTTGTTCCGCTTCCGGCGCGCCCAAAAACCAGTCGCGCACCCGCTGCCTGTCCGCTTCATCCAGCTTCAAATCCGGCAGATGCCCCGGATGCTTCGCCGCCGTCACCTCTACGCCCGCATAGCGCAGAGCCGTGACATACAGTGGCTCGCGAATGCCGTTTTTTTGCAGCAGATCGGTGGAAAGCAGGTCGTCCGGCTTCATATCCGCAACGATTTCGCCGTCGTCCACGAGGATGATCCTGTCCACATTGCGCCAGAGCACATCCTCCAGCCGATGCTCAATGATGAGCACGGTGGTATCCGTCTGCCGCTGAATGTCGTCAATCAGCTCCATCGTCTGCTTGCCCGCCGCGGGGTCGAGGTTCGCCAGCGGCTCGTCAAACAGCAGAATCTTGACCTGATCGACCATCACGCCCGCCAGACTGACCCGCTGCTTCTGCCCGCCGGAAAGCTCGTGCGGCGCATATTCCAGATGATCCGCAATGTGAACCATCTCGGCGGCCCTGCGCGTGATGTCGTGCATTTCCTTTTGCGGCGTGCAGCTGTTTTCCAGCGCAAAGGCGATATCCTCCGCAACCGTCAGGCCGATGAATTGGCCGTCCGGGTCCTGCAAAACCGTGCCGACATGCGCGGAAAGCTCAAAGATGCTGCTCTGCGGCGCATTCACGCCGTCCACCACCAAACTGCCGCCGACCTCGCCCGGATAGCTGAACGGAATCAGCCCGTTGATGCAGTTGCCCAGCGTGCTCTTGCCGCTGCCGGATGGCCCCGCAATCAGCACCCGCTCCCCCGGTCTGATATCCAGATTGATGTGCCTGACGGTCGGCTCCTTCTGCGCCCGGTATTGAAAGCTGAAATCCCGGAAGGAAATGATCGGCTCCATGAAAGCCCTCCTGATGCTCCTGATGTGAATCTAGCGGCTTGAGGCCGCTCTCGCCTCCGCCAAAGAAAAGCTCAAGCTTTCGCACACGCGGCCGACTTGCTGCATTTTCTTAGAGAGTAAAAAAGGCGGATCGAACTTGACCCGCCTTTTATCATGCCTGCTTTTGCTCTTACTGCTTTTCCAGAGAGCCCTTCTTGGCGATGGTCTTGGTATAAGCCGCAATCAGCAGCGCGCCGACGATCACAGCCGTCAGGATGTTGGCGACAGCCGCCATCGCGCCCTGCGCGAAGACCTTGTCCACCGGCTCGGCATAGATCAGAATATCCAGCACCGGCGCCACGCCGATCCACGCCACTACGTGCGCAATCACGTTGGCGATGGTGTAGGTCACAACGTCCTTCTTGCCAAACTCGCCCTCGTTCACGTTCAGCTTCTTGGCGAACAGGCCGACCACAATGCCCACGAACGTGGACGCGATCACCCAGCTCCACCACGGGCTGCCGCCCCAGCTCAGGTCAATCAGCGTGTGGCCGATGAAGCCGATCAGACCGCCCGCCACCGGGCCGTACATCGCCGCCAGCAGACCCAGCACCGCATATTGCAGGCTGATGTTCGTGTTCGGGATGCCGCTCGGGATCGCCACAAAGCGGCCCAGCACGAAGAACAGCGCCGCGCCGATGGCTACGGCCACAACCGTCTTCACCGAAGAATTCTTGTTGTTCATGATGATTTCCTCCTCCGTATTTTGCTTTCAACCCGGATGAATCCGGGGAAATGCCCAGCCCCTATTGTAGCCCATTTTTGCCGAAAAAGAAAGACTTTTCGCGAATTTCGCTTTTTCATCGCCGCGAAGCGAAACGGGAAATCCAAGAACCTCAGGTTCTGGGTGGGGTTTGGGGGCAACGCCCCAACGCAGCCCCTATTCGCGAAGCGATTCCTGACGTGAGTCAGGGAGCGAAGCGTTACCTGACTCCTGAACAGCCGGTTTTATCCTTCAAAAAGCTCATCGTCTTTCCCGTCCTTTTCGAAAATAACTTCTTCCGTCACGCCTACGGCGTGCCAACCTCCGGCGTTTTTCATCGTCTGCTTCCGCCACAGGCGGTGACGATTTCAAACGTCCCTCAAAGAGGGAGGCTTTGTGTATAATCCTCCAAGTGCCTCAAATCTTCTGCTTAAAGAAACGTTTCTGTTAACTGAGCGGGAACGGGGAGTCGTGGAGCCGAATCGTATTTCTGTTAACTGTATTTTATTTCCCTTCGTTCGACATTTTCCCTGCTTTTTCTCTTCCGTCATATAGAAAAACGCATGGAAAAAGCGCGCCCCCGTCAGCGGAGGCGCGCAAGCGAATCGGAGAAAAGCGCGGCAATCAGCCCTTGACAGCGCCGGCCGTCACGCCGTCCATGAACTGCCTCTGCGCGAGGAAGAACACGACCAGCGACGGGATGATGGAAATGAGCGAAACCGCCATGACGCGGTTCCACGCGAAGCCCGTGTCCGCGTCCATGCTCATGCGCACGAACAGCGTCGCCGGGTAGCGCGCCGGGCTGTTGACATAAAGCAGCGGGCCCATGAAGTCGTTGCTCGACCACATGAACTGGAACAGACCCGCAGAGACCATCGCCGGCCAGAGCATCGGCACGAGCACCAACACGAGCGTCTGCATGATGTTGCAGCCGTCGATCTTCGCCGCTTCGTCCAGCTCACGCGGGATGTTGCGCATGAACTGAATCAGCATATAGACGAAGTACGTCTCCTGCGCGAACAGTGTCGGCACGATCAGCGCAAGGTAATACGGCGAATCGACCCAGCCGAAGTTGCGATACATCAGGAACTGCGGGATGTTCAAAACAACCTGCGGCAGGAACAGCGTCGCCATCAGCACCGCAAACAGGAAGTTGCGGCCGCGGAAGCGGAAACGGCCGAAGCCATATGCCGTGATCGTCGAGGAAATGACCGTGAAGATCACTTTCGGAATCACGTATTTATACGTATTGAGCATGGCTTGCCAGATGTTGATATCGCCGCCGTAGTTGTTCATCGCGGCCTTGTAGCCCTCCATCGTCGGGCGCGTCGGGATGAGGCTCAGGGTGGAGAAAATCTCGTTGTTGTCCTTAAACGTGGCGCTGATCATCCACAGCAGCGGATAGACCATGAACACGCCCACACCAATGAGGATGACGTAGCGGATGGTGGTGCTCATCGCGTGCTGCACGCGCAGGCTCACCTGGGCAAACGCTGTGCGATAGAGCACGATAAAGAGAATCAGGCCGCCGAGCAGGAAGTAGAAATTCTTCATCTGCCCGATGGATTCCGCCAGGCCGACGGCGCTGACCACATCGACGGACGCGCCGTAGAAGCCCAGGCCGAGCAGCACGACGCTCAGGGCGAGAAAAACAATGCCAATAACGCTCATCGCTTAGCCCCTCCCATCGTCGTCGGAATAGTAGACCCACTTCTTCTGGCTGACAAACGCAATCACCGTCAGAACCATCACGATGACGAACATGACCCACGCCATCGCAGAGGACATGCCCACCTTGTAATCCTTGAACGCCGTGTTATACACGATCACGGAAATCAGCGTCGTAGCGTTGCGCGGGCCGCCGTTGGTGATGATATACGGGCCGTTGAACTCCTGGAACGCCTGCACCAGCTGCGTCACCAGGTTGTAGAAGATAACCGGGGAAATCAGCGGAATGGTGATGGAGAGGAACTGCCGTCCCTTGCTTGCGCCGTCGATGGAAGCCGCCTCGTAGAGATCCTCCGGCACGCCCTTGAGCGCCGCGAGGAACAACACCATCGCCGAGCCGAACTGCCACACGCGCAGCAGGCAGATGATGAACAGCGCCCAGTTCTTATCCGCCAGGAAGTTGATGGATTCAAAGCCCAGCATGGACAGAATCGTGTTCACCACGCCATCGTTCTTGAACAGCGCTTTCCACAGCACCGCGATGGCCACCGAGCCGCCCAGAATGGAAGGCACATAATACGCCGTGCGGAACAGGCCCACGCCCTTAATCTTGAAATTGAGGATGTAGGCAATGAACAGCGCGAAAATCAGCTTCAGCGGAACGGTCATGAACGCGTAAGTGAAGGTCACTTGCAGCGCCTTGACGTTCTTCGCCTTGGTGAACGCGTCGATGTAGTTCTGGAAACCGACGACATTCTGCACGCCCTTAAACAGATCGTAATCCGTGAAGCTGTACACCAGCGAGGATACGAACGGATAGAGCTTGAAGATGCAGAAGCCGATCAGCCACGGCAGGATCAGGATAAAGCCCATGTAGCCCTGCTCCAGCTTGCTCAGCCCGCGCCGCCTTCTGAGGTCCTGGCGCGCGGCGGAAGATCCCTTCGTCATGGAATCTCCCCCTTCCCTTCATAATAATACAAATCAGAGCGGCTTAACATCCGCCAAGCCGCTCCGATTATCGATTTGGAAATTACTTGGCCAGCACGTCGGTGATGCCGTCGTAGAGCACCTGCGCGGCTTCCTCGATGGAGTAATCCTTGTAGGAGAGACCGTCCATCGCGTCATAGTACACGCCGTCGCTGTTCTTGAGCGCGCTGTTCTCGAACTTCGGGTCCAGCTTGTTGGAGCACCAGTCGAGCACCTTCGCGTTCGCCTCGGCAACCTTCGCGTTGAGCAGGCCTTCCTGCGCGCAAAGCTCGTTGGCCTTCTTGCTCAGCGGGATGCCGCGCTGGCTGTTCATCAGCTTCGCGCCCTCGTCGCTGTTGAGCAGGAACTCGATCAGCTGAGCCGCCGCGTTCTTGTCCGCCGCCGTGTTGGAAATGGCGAAAGCCAGGGAAACCTTGGTGAAGCCGCCGTGATACTCGCCCATGTCGGCGAAGTAGTTGCCCACGACGAATTCCTGACCCTCGTTCAGGGCCTTCTCAAACTTGCTCGCGGAGGAATCCCACTCGAAGATGCCGGCATACTTGCCTTCCATCCACTTGGGGTTCTTGTCCAGGCTGTCCGCGCCGTCGCCGGTCAGGGTCTCGGAGGTCGGGATCACGTGGTTGTCTTCAAGGCTCTGGATGAATTCAAGGCCCTTGGCGATCTCCTCAACGGTGTAGTTGAGCTGGCCGTCAACGACCCAATCCTTGCCGTAGACGCTCTCCAGATAGTAAACCATCAGGATCATCTTGTCGTAAGCGCCCAGCGCCATCGGGTAGTAATCGTCGCCCAGCTTCTCGGCGAACACCGGGCCGGCGGCCATCAGGTCGGCCAGCGTGGTCGGCACCTCAAGGCCGGCCTGCTCATAGGCGGTCTTGTTCCAGTAGAAGATACGGCCGGTCATGGCAACCGGGATCGCCAGCAGCTGGCCGTCGATGGTGCACTGCGCAAGGGACTTCTCGTCGAACTGGGACAGGTCGATGATGTCCGCAACCTGATTGAGGTCGTAGAACTTGCTGGAGCCGTCCGCGTTGGTGAAGGAATACAGCCAGTTCCAGTTGATCTGGTTCACGTCAAAGGCGGAATCAGAAGCGAAATACTGGCTCATCTTGTCTTCCCAGCCGCTCCACGCGCTGTAGGTGCACTGCACATCGATGCCGGTCGCGGCCTTGAAAGCCTCGACGGCCTGCTGGGTCGCTTCGTGGCGGGAATCTCCGCCCCACCAAGAGAAGGTCAGGGAGCCTTCGGCCATCGCGCAAACGGCGGTCAGCGCCAGCGCGAGCGTCAGCAGGCATGCGATCAACTTTTTCATCACAATTCGCTCTCCTTTAAAATTAAAATCTATCCTGCCGGATTTTGATCCGGCGCCAAGGGGCTTGCCTACCCCTTTCAGCCATCACTCAACACAACGAGGATTCAGGCCGCATTCTGTTTCAAGCGAGCGATGCAGGGGCGCGCATCGCGCGTCCGTTCCCCCTATGCTTTGAATGTCTCCGCTTGTTTCCCTGTGTGCATGTTTATTATAATTTTTTGGGCAAGTTGTGTCAAGTGCATAAAATGGAAATCAATCTCTTGTGCGAAACTTTGTGAGGTTAAGCGATTAACCCGGGTTCAACCTTTGTTCAGCTATGCGTTAAACCTCCAGCGCACAGCAGGCCATCAGAAACGGCGCGGTGCCTTTCGTGTCCCCGCTGCACACGGTTTCGTGTACATAGTAGTCGTAGCTGCCGTCGCGATACGGCTCGCCGCCCAGCCCCGCAACCTTGCAGATACGCGTGAGTTCCGGGTAGCCGTCCGCCGCGGTGACGACGTTTTTCGCCCAGAGCACGTCCATGCTCTCCCGTGCGGCGGCTTCCTCCTTCGCGCCGCACAGGCCGAGCGCCTTGCCTTTGGCCAGCCCATAGATGAACATCGCCGAGCAGGAGGATTCCGCGTAGTTCTCCGCGCTCTCCGGCCTGTCCATCACCTGATGCCAGAGCTTGTCCGTGCCGCGCGCGGCCATCACCGCCGTCAGCAGGGATTTCATCTGCAAGCTGAGCTGCGCATAGGCCGGGTGGCTCTCCGGCAGAGCGGCCAGCACGTCCGCATGTGCCATCACAAACCAGCCCATCGCGCGCCCCCACACGTGCGGGGAAAGGCCCGTCTGCGGGTCGGCCCACTTCTGCGCTTTCGCGCTGTCCCACGCGTGCGCATGCAGGCCGCTTTCAAGCCGCGTCTTTTCAAAGATCAGCTCCATCTGCTTCGCCGCCAGATCCGCCCACTGCATCTCGCCGAAGGCCGCGGCAAATTCCGCCAGGAACGGGCAGGCCATGTAAATGCCGTCCAGCCACATCTGCTGGGGATAGAGCTTCTTGTGCCAGAAGCCGCCCTCCGCCGTCGTCGGCTGCCCCTTGATCTGCTCGATCAGCCGACGGCAGGCCTTTTCGTATTTCGCTTCGCCCGTCGCTTTGAACAGCCGCAGCGCCGTGCGCCCCATGCAGATCATATCCAGATTAAATTTTTCCGGCTCGTAAGTTAGAATCGCGCCGTCCTCGGTCACATACTGATCCACGTTGGCCTTGGCTGCGTCGTAAAAGCGCTTGTCCCCGGTCGCCGCATAGACATCCAGCCACGCTTTGGTGATGATGCCCCGCTCATAGCACCAATGATAGTTATATTCCTGTTCGCGCACGAGCGTGCCTTCGCCCGCCCAGACGGTCTTTTTATAATTCATAACAATCCCCCTCGGCTTTCTTTTAACTCCTTCCGTCTGCCTTCGGCAGCCAACCTCCGGCGTTTTCATCGTCTGCTTCCGCCACAGGCGGCGACGATTTCAAACGTCCCTCAAAGAGGGAGGCTTTTTTCTTTCGCAATTTACTTTTAGATAAAGGCTCCCTCCTAGAGGGAGCTGTCAGCGAAGCTGACTGAAGGAGTTATTCCACGTCGCGCAGCGTGATCGTCTCGCCCCGCGCGCCAACAATGCGCAGATCGGTCAGGTGCAGGCCGCGCACATGCTCAGCCGTCAGCCCTGCCAGCGTCACGGGCTGCTGCACCGCGTTCATCACCGGGAAGCTCGGCGCATCCTCGACCAGATGAATCTGCGTGTTAACGATGCTGATATCCTCCAGCGGCGCTTCCGGCAGGCCGTACAGGCACGCGGCCGCGCTTTTGGCGTTCGTCACCACGATATCCGCCATGCGGATGCGGCGCACATGCGGCGTCGCTTCGGTCACAGGCTGGGCATTCGGGTCGGATACGATGGGCAGCTTGCCATCTTTGCCGCAGAAATACATCAGGTTGACGACCAGCGGGCAGAGCACGTCGTTCATCACAATGCCCGTCACGCTCACGTCCTCCACCGCGCCGCCGCGCCCGCGGCGGCTCTTGATGCGAATACCGCGGTCAGTGCCGTCAAACACGCAGCCGGTGATGGAGACGCGGCGAATGCCGCCGCTCATTTCGCTGCCCAGCACCACGCCGCCGTGGCCATGCACCATCGTGCAGCCCGTGATGGCGATGTTTTCGCAGGGCACGTCTTCCAGCGCATCCTCCGTGCCCGCCTTGACCGCGATGCAGTCGTCGCCCACGTCGATGTGGCAACCCGTGATGCGCACGTTGCGGCAGCTCTCCGGGTCGATGCCGTCCGTGTTGGGCGAATCAAACGGGTTGACAATCGTCAGGTTATCGATGGTCACGTTCTCGCATCGAACCGGATGAATCGTCCAGTTCGGGCTGTTGTGAACCATGAAATCGCTCATGCGCACGCGCGTGCAGTCCTCAAAGCAGACCGCGCAGGGACGAGCCGCGTCCAGCGTCTTTGCGCGGAACGCCGTCCACCACTTCTGCCCCTGTCCTTCCAGCGTGCCAAAGCCCGTCAGCGCCACGTTGACCTCGTTCTTCGCGTAGATCAGCGGGCGGCGGCAGGGCTGCTCATAGCCCTCCCAGCGGATGTTCACGATGGGGTACGCGTCAAAATCGTCGGTAAAGCGCAGCACAGCGCCCGCTTCCAGATGCAGCTCCACATTGCTTCTCAAAACAAGGCTCGCCGTCTCGTATTCGCCCGCGGGCACGACCACGCAGCCGCCGCCCTGCGCCGCTGCCGCGTCAATCGCGCGCTGAATCGCATCGCCGCAAAACTCCCCGCGCTTCGCGCCGAAATCCAGAATATTCATCAGCCCAGATCCTCCCCGTTCTCGATGGCGGCAATCTGATCGATGCGGCGCTGATGGCGGCCGCCCTCAAATTCGCTCGTGAGGAAGGTCTGCGCAATCATGCGCCCCAGTTCCGTGCCGACCACGCGCGCGCCGAGGGCGAGCATATTCGCGTCGTTGTGAACACGGCTCATCTTGGCGGAATAGCAGTCCGAACAGGCGCAGCAGCGAATGCCCTTCACCTTGTTGGCCGCGATGGAAATGCCGATACCCGTGCCGCAGCACAAAATGCCGCGCTCACATTCGCCGCTGACGACGGCCTTGGCCGCACGCTGGGCGAACACCGCATAGTCGCAGCTGTCTGCGGTATAGGTGCCATAGTCGTGATAGGGCAGCTGCATTTCATCCAGCAGCGCCATGATTTCCTTTTTCAGCGGAAGACCGGCGTGGTCGCTTCCCAGTGCAATCATGATAAATACCTCCTACACGTTTAAACTTAAATCATCGCTTTAAACCGCCGCGAAGCGAAACGGGAAATCCAAGAACCTCAGGTTCTTGGTAGGGTTTGGGACAAAGTCCCAACCGTTCCCATCGCGAAGCGAAAACGAAACGGGAGTCAGGGAGCGAAGCGTTACCTGACTTTTGAAAAGCTGGTTTTATCCGAAATTCCGGGCGCGCAATGCGCGCCCCTACAACGAATTTCCGCATTTTTTCAATCGATAAAGTCTTCCGGCCGAAGCGGCTCTCTGCCGCTGTCGCCCGTTTCCTCCTGCGCTTCGTGCTCGGCCGTGTGATCCACAAAGACCAGATGATGCAAATCCTCGCGGCTGACGACGGTATTCGTCCCCATGCACGCCCGGCAGCGATACAGGCATTCCGGGCAGACGCAGCCGAAATTGGTGCCCTCCGATTGAATCATATACGTGCCGCATTGCGGACATCCGCACCGCATTTTCGTCCGCCCCCTTATTCCTGCGCCGCATCGGGCCACATCATATGCGCCCCGCAGCGCGACAAAATTTCGCGATCCTCGTCGCCGGTGGAAAGCTGTCTGAATTCATAGCCGTTTTCGCGGAAATACGCCACCAGTTCCGGCAGAATGCGCCGCGTTCTGGGCTTGCCCTCGTGCATCAGCAGGATGATAACGTCCTTGCCCGCCGTCTGCCCCAGCGTATAATCGAGCATGGCCTGATCGCTGGAAAAGCTGTAATGCGCGTCGCCCGTCATCGTGTTCCAGTCAAACCACGCATAACCCGCGTCGCGCACCAGCGTCTTGATGTAACTGCTGTATGACGAACTGCCGCCGGGAAAGCGGAACAGATCGGTCGAAAAGTTTTCGTCAATCTCCTCGCGCATCAGCTTCTGGAATCGCTCCAGATCGCGCAGCACAAAGCCCGTGTCTTCCTGAATGCGGCTGATGGAATGCCCCATCGTGTGACAGCCGACCGCATAGCCCGCCTGCACAATCTGCCTGGCGTAATCCGGAAATGCGCGCACGCTGAGGCCCATCAGGAAAAACGTCGCCGGAACATCCAGCTCCCTGAGTTCCTCCAGCAGTTCGGGCGTGTCCTTCTTCGGCCCGTCGTCAAAGGTGAGATAGACCACGCGCCGCTCGTCCGTCTGCTCGGCCATGCCCGCGCACGGAAGCGCCATGCACAGCAGAAGCAGCAGCGCAAGCCCTCGCTTTATCATGCTTTTCTCCTCCTTCACAGGAGTTTCTTGTGTGTGAAGCTGCGCCGCCCCGCCGCGAAATCGCCGACGATATCGCCGTGGCCGCGCAGGATGTACTTGTAGGAACAGAGTCCCTCCAGTCCCATCGGGCCGCGCGCGTGAATCTTGCCGGTGGAAATGCCGACTTCCGCGCCGAAGCCGTAGCGATAGCCGTCGGCAAAGCGCGTGGAGCAATTCTGATACACCCCGGCCGAATCCACCAGCGCGAAGAATTTGCCGGCGGCCGCCTCGTCGCGGGTGATGATGCAATCCGTATGATGCGAACCGTGCTTATTGATGAAGGCAATCGCTTCCTCGATGGAATCCACCGTGTGAACCGCCATCGTCAGCGCAAGGTACTCGTGTCCCCAGTCGCTTTCATCCGCCGCTTCGCTGTCCACGCCGACGGCGTAGAGCGCGGCGCGGGCGCGTTCATCCGCGCGCAGGGTCACGCCCGCCGCGGTCAGCGCCTTACCGATAGCGGGCAGCGCTTCGGCCAGCTGCTGGCTGTGGATCAGCAGCATTTCCGCCGCGTTGCAGGCCGCGGGGTACTGCGTTTTCGCGTCCACCGCGATGCGCGCGGCCATCTGCGCGTCGCAGTCCGCATCCACATAGAGGTGGCACACGCCGTCGCTGTGCCCCAGCACCGGGATGCTGCTGTTTTCCATGATGTAGCGGACAAAGGCGTTCGAGCCGCGCGGGATAATCAGGTCGATATCCTCATCCATCTTGAGCATCACGGAAACGTCCTCGCGCGTCGTCAGCAGGCCGCACCAGCCATCCGGCAGCCCCGTTGCGACGCTCGCATCGTTCATGATATCAAACAGCGCTTCGTTGGTGTGCAGCGCCTCGCGGCCGCCCTTGAGCAGCACCGCGTTGCCGCTTTTCAGGCACAGGCCGCCGATCTGAATCAGCGCGTCCGGCCTAGATTCAAAGATCACGCCGACCACGCCGATGGGGCAGCTGATGCGCGAAAGCACCAGCCCGTCGGCCAGTTCGGTGCGCAGCTGCTCCTGCCCGATGGGGTCATCCATCGCGGCCAGCTGTTCCAGCCCCGCGCAAACGTCGTGCAGCTTGTGCTCGTCAAACTTAAGCCGCTTGAGCGCGGGCGCGGCCAGTCCTTCCTTTTCGGCCTGCCGCATATCGATATCGTTCGCCTTGTAAATTTGCCCTGCCTTGGCGCGCAGGGCGGCGGCAACGGCCAAAAGCGCGCTGTTGCGCGTTTTGCTCGGCGACGCGGCCAACGCAAAGCTCGCCTGCTTGGCGGCGTGCGCCACCTCGGCGGCGGTCATTTCCGGTTTATTCATAGAGCGCCTCTTTCACCATGTTCTGCATCGCCGTCTCGTCGGCGCGCATCGGATTTTCGCTGACGATCTGTTCCGCCGTCGGCAGCGCCATTTCGCTGCGGTCATCTCCGCCCTTGACGGCGGAAGCCAGCGTGACGGCCGTCATCGCGTTCAAATTGGTATCCATCGAGCCAAGCAGCTTGGTGCCCAGCCCGATCATGCTGCCCAAATCGCCGTTGTTCACGCCCGCGTAGAGCAGCTGCATCAGCATATCATAGCCGCGGCTGCGCGCGGGGTCGTCGCCGTCGAGTTTCAGGCGCACAAAGTTCAGCGCCTCGTCGCCGGTCAAATCATTCCAGCCCGCTTCAAGCTGCATGGCTTCGGCTTCCGCATCCGTCAGCTCCATGCTCACGGTATCCACCGCGTCAACCAGCTCCGGCAGATTGCTCACGTCCAGCGCGACATAGGTGCCGATGTTCAGCCCCAGCAGCGTGTTGACGGCGCGCTCCGCAACCAGCCCGCGGCACTTTTTCGCGCCCAGCGCATACACGTCGGCCAGCCGCGTTTCGCCGTTTTCCGGCACGTCCACCGTCAAATTGCAATCCACGCGGAGCATCACCGAGCGTCCGGTTCGGCTGTTGATGGATGCAATCATCATCGTGTCAGTCGCGTCGCCATCCTGCAAGAGCACGAGAATGTTGCTCACGTTTTTATCCAGCGCCGTATTCATATTAATATCGCGCTTGGTGATGGAAATTTCCGCCGAAGCGGCGGACGCGGTCAGCAGCGTCAGCGCAAGAAGCAGCGCAAACAAACGAATGTATTTCATGGGTCCTCCCGAATCATTTCTTCTTGAAGATGAACAGCTTGGAGAATACGTAATTGAGAATAATCACCACGATGTTCACCAGCAGCTTCATCGCCAGATCGTTGAGGTGCAGCATCTCCACCAGCAGGAACATCAGCACCGTTTCCATGCCCAGCGAAACCAGCCGCATGGCAAAAAAGCTTCCCGCTTCACGCAGCAGCGCCGCGGTGCTTTCGCAGCGCGTCCTGAAGACGAAAATCTTGTTGGCCACATAGCCGAAGGCGACCGCGATCACCCACGCCGTCCATGTGCCGGCCATCACGCTCATGCCCGCCGTGCGCGTTGCGAGGAAATAGGCCACATAGTTGACCAGCGTCGTCGCCACGCCGACAAACAGATAGCTGACCAGTTCCGTGTTCTCCCATAGTTTCAGGCACGCGTCGCCCAGCTTCGGGGAAATCTTCGCGATCAGGCCGATCACCGCGCGGGCCAGCCAGTCAATGCCCTTCCAGATGGTTTTCATATGTTTTTCCTCTTTCTCTGCGTTTTTTGCGTTTTTTCGTTCGTTATTATAACACGACCATCTATCCCGGTCAATTCCTGCGCGCAGCGCGTCAATTCTTCCCAAAATGACGCGCTTAATCGCTCAACCTGCCGCGCCTCCTGCAAATTGCGCGCCTGTTTTGCCGCTGCGCGCCGCCGCCGGGCGCAATTCTGCATCTTGGCCTGCATGGCGCTGCGCGATTTTCCGCCGCCTAAATTTCCCGCCGCCGCTTCCCTTTTGGCGCGTCATCCTTTATAATAACAGGAAATGAATCTCGCTAAGGAGGCTTTTTCCGATGGAAAACCCAATCGTATCGTGGCTGTTTGAAACCGACGCCGTGCGCGTCTGCCCTGAAGGCCAGCCGTTTTGGTATACATCCGGCAAGCTCGGCCCGTTTTATATCAACACGCAGTTTCTCTATGGCAGCGAAGCCGCAGCCAACGCGCTGCTGGCCGTCATCGAGCAGGCCTGTGCAGGCGATAAGCTCGCGTTTTACGGCAAGGTCTACGGCGAAATCGAAAAGCAGCTTGCATCCTGCCCGATCTACCGTCAGCTGATCGACCTGATGACCGAAGCCGCGCGCAAAATGGACGTGGATTTCGTCTCCGGCGGCGAGCGCCGCGACTTCTTCTTCTCCATGCCCGTAGCGCGCAGGCTGGGTCTGGGGCATTTGTCCATCTTCAAGGATCTGTCCAGCGTCTATACCGATGCAAGCGGCGTGAGCATGCCCGCCGAGCAGGCCGGCCTTTCCGGCAAACGCAGCGTTCACATCGCCGATCTGGTGACGGTCGCTTCCTCCTACATCCGCGCGTGGATTCCCGCCGTGGAAGGCCTGGGCGCGAAAATCGCCTGCTCGCTGGCCGTCGTGGATCGCGATCAGGGCGGCAATAAAATCCTTGCGGACGCGGGCTGCCCGCTGACCACGCTGGTCGTCATCAAGCCGGAGCTGTTCGAAACCGCGCGCAAGCTGGGCCGCATCACCGATAAACAGCTTGAACTCGTGCTGCACTTCATCGAGGATCCCGACGCGTTCATGCGCAGCTTCCTGCTCGCCCATCCCGATTTCCTCGCAAACGAAATCGCCAAGGGCGGCAAGAACGCCCAGCGCGCGCAGCTCTGCATCGACAGCGGCTTTGCGCCTGCGGAAGCCCTGCCCAAGGCCTGATGCGCATCTCGCTTCTACCGCTTGATCCGCCGCCCTGCCTGCGGTATTTCATCCGCGCGGATGGGAAACACGCGGGCGGAATCACGGTGCATTCCGTTAGCGGCGCGCAGTTTTCCTACGGTATCGCCGTTTCAAGAGACATGCGCAGGCGGGGAATCGCATCATCAGCGCTCCCGCTGCTCTTTAAAGCCATGGAAGCGCGCGGTTTTTCTGTCTGCGTCGTGCAGATTGCGCCGGAAAACGCCGCGTCGCTGGCGCTGCATCGGAAGCTGGGCTTTATTCAAACCGGGCAGGACGCGCAGGCCGTGACGATGCAACTCTCCATCAATCAAAAAACAGACGTTTCGCGCTAAAGAAACGTCTGTTTTTTAATTACTCACCACGTCGCGCAGAAACCCGTTACATACCAGTCGTCCTTTTGAAGCGTATACTGGCAGTTTTCCTGCGTAATTTCATTTTCCGGCACGACGGACATGTTGTAATATTTGCGCTTGGGATTCGCATTATAGCGGTAGTTGATGCGCCGCACGGTCGAGTTCAGGTTGCCCTCGATGGTCGTCAGCTCATACAGCCCGCCGCCCAAATCCGTGACGCTCTCCACAATCGCGACATGCGTATACGGCGTGGACGAGCGCACGCCGTAAATCACCAGATAGCCCGGCTTCGGCACAGCGCCCTGTGTGCCGTCCAGCCAGCGTCCATGTTCCTCAAAGGCGAGACGCACGTTGCCCACGCGCCCCTCCATCGCGGAGATGCAGTCGCCCGGCTGCACGTCCACATCCTGTTTGTATCGCACGAGCTGCAAGCCGCTGTGATACGCGCAGTAAATCTGGAAGACCGAACACCAGCCGATTTCGCGCTTGTCGTGGTAATACCACTGGGTGTATTCGTTGCACTTCGGCAGGCGCGTCCAGTCGTTTTTCTCAAACTCCGCGCGGGCCAACAGCACAAAGTTGCGCGCCGCCAGCGGCATGTCCTCCGGGAACGTCAAGCCGTAGGTTTCCAGTTCGCCCTCCGCCTGCGTTTGAATCGCTTCCGGCGGAACTTCCATCTTCACCGGCGCGGTATCCGCCAGCGCGCCCGCCGCCGTTATCATCAAAGCCAGAAACAGTAAAATAACTTTTTTCATCATCATTATTTTTTATCCACTCGTCTTTTCCTGTGGATTGCAGCGCAATCCACAAAACGGGAAGTCCAGAAACCTCAGGTTTCTGGTAGAGTTTGGGGCAACGCCCCAACGTTCCCCCCTTAATCCTCCATTACAAACGAAAGCTCGCCGTCAAGCGCAAGCGCCTTTTCTTCTCCGTTTTCCGTGACGCAGACCGTCCAGCCTGCATCCGCCGTTCTGATCGTGTAGCGGGCATGGCTGGGGGATACGCGCTCACTGATGACGTCGAACGCCGCGCCGCCGATGCGCAGGTTCTCCATCTTCCAGCCTTCCCAGCCAATCGGCGTATGCGGATGCCACGCAATCGTCTTGCGCCCCGCATCCGGCTGCACGCCGAACAGGCATTCAAACACCGGCCAAATCATCCCGGCCGCCGCGCGCGCCTGAAGCAACACGCCCGGCGCGGCGTCCTCGGTGCGGATGGAACCGGGCAGACCCGGCGCGGCGGAAGCGACCATTTGCAGCAGACAGCCGACCATCTGCTCCACGTGAACCTGCTCACCGTGCGCCCGCGCGCGCTCGGCCAGCGGCGCATTCGGATCGATCTCGTTCTTTTCCTGATGGGCCGGGAGCTTTTCAAGCAGCGCCAGCGTCGGCGCGTCGTCCGCATCCGTCAGCTTCAAAATATACGCATAGCCGATGAGCGCCGCGCGCACATCCTCCAGCATATCTTCCTGCACATCCTCAAAGCCCTTGGTGCTTCGACGCAGGTAGTTGATGCAAAGCCCCGTCATCGGCAGCATGGCCGCCGCAAACGTCCTGTCGCCCGACCAGAGCAGCGTGCGATGCACGAGCGCGACAAACTGCGCGCTCTCCCGCTCGCCGCCGACCTGCAAAACCCTGCCCGAAAGCGACACGCTTCGTGCCAGACGGCCGGGTGCCATCTGCGCCTGCGCGCTCACGCCGACGAGCGTATGCAGCATTTCCTGCACGCGCGCCGCGCCGCCCAGCGGCAGAAGCGCTTCCATTGCCTTCGCCCAGCCCTCGCCATACAGCGCGGGATGCTCCGGCAGATCGCAGCACAGCGCGCACCCGCCGCGCGGCAGGGCGCGAATCAGCCAATCGGCATAGAGCTTCGCCCAGTTGACGCTCTGCTCCAGCGCGGCGCTGGGCATCGTCGCGGCGCTGAACGCCATCACCTGCTCGATGCGCGCGCGCTTTTCGGCGAGCATCGTCTCGGCATTTTCGCGCAGCAGCGCCAGCGCCTCCTCGGCCTTGGAGCGGGAGGGATAGCCTCCGGCGACATACAGCCGCATGGTCGCCTGCCCGTTTGCAGCCAGACGCAGGCGGTAGAACAGGCGGCCGTTCACGCCCTTGCCCTGCGTGTTGCCGAAGCCATAAACGCTCTGCGGCAGATCGGCCTGAAGTGCGCGGCAGCCCGCGTCCGCGCCCCAAACGGCGTGCCACGGGTTGCGGCTGTCGCGGGCAAAGAACGCCTGCTCCTGCTCGTCATACTCGCCAACATCGCGTCCGAGTTCCGCGCCGTCTTCGCCGCGCGCGGCGGCGGCGGTCAGGATATCGGTGCGCACGGTGAAGGAAACCTCGACCATGCGCGGTGCGTTCTTGAGGTTTTCAACGGTCAACTCGACCACGCAGCCGCTCACGCCGTCGGGGATGAACTGACGGCGGACGACGTGCAGCTGCTGTTTCTGCATGCGGTAATGGAACGCGGTGACGACGGGATGAATTTCGCAGGCGTCGGCCTGCGTGAGCGGCACGTCGTCGATGGCCAGAAAGAAGCCGTCGCAGACCTTCTTTTCTCCGGCCCACAGACCGCCCATTTCGCCCGACACGGCAAAGCCCATATCCGGGAAAAGGCCGTTCTGCGCGCCGATGAGCACGGCGCTGCTGCCCGCGGTGACGACCGGCGCATCCAGCCGGTCATAACGATAAACCCTGTAATCGCTGCGCATTTGAGCTCCTCCTTTTTTGGGGCTCTGCCCCAAACCCCGGCAGGGAACTGAGTTCCCTGCACCTTCCTCCTTCCATCCACTTCGTGGATGGATTATTTGATCCAAGCATCTTTTTCCACCATTTATCGCGCAGCGATAAATGAAGTGGGAAATCCAAGAACCTCAGGTTCTTGGTGGGGTTTGGGGCAACGCCCCAACGTTCACCCCTTCACAACCGCAATGATCGTCTTGAAAATCAGCCGGATGTCCGCAAGTGGGGAAATCTCCCGCAGATATTTCATGTTCAGTTCGATTTTGTCGGGCATGATCTGCTCGATGTACATCTTTTCGGGGTCGTCCGTCCCGGCCAGCAGGTCGTTTTCGTTGCGATAGGCAATCGACGCGTAATCCGTAATACCCGGACGCACCAGCAGCACCTGCCGCTGATACGGCGTGTAGAGCTTCACATACTGCTCCACCTCGGGGCGCGGGCCGACGAAGCTCATCTGCCCGCAAAGGACGTTGAGCAGCTGCGCCAGTTCGTCGAGCTTGGTCTTGCGCAGAATCGCGCCGACGCGCGTAATTCGATTGTCGCGCCCGACGGTGATCGCCAACCCCTTTTTATCCGCATCCGTCACCATCGAGCGGAACTTGAAAATGCGAAACGGCTTGCCGTCTTTTCCAATGCGCACCTGCCGATAAAACACCGGGCCGGGATCGTCGATGACCACCGCCAGCGCAATCAGCAGCAGCAGCGGCCAGAGCACCGCCAGCGCGCACGCCGAAAGCAGGATATCCATCGCGCGCTTGGCGGCAAGCTGGGGCTTTCGCCGGGCTAAAACCTCGGCGATGTCCATCGGTTTTTCGTTCTTCTGCATGATTGCTCCTCGTCTTTCGTTAAACCCGGTCAAACACATAGGTGAACAGGAAGCACATCGTGAACGCCATCCTGTGCTGCATCAAAAAGAGCTTCATGCCCAGCTGCATCGGAAAGTCGCCGGGCTTCACGTCGTCAAACAGCGCGGCGACGTCTGGCCTGTTCATGTAGGCCTTGGCGCGGCGCACGCGCTCCCCGAACGCATAGGGCGTCCCGGGATAGCAGAAATTGCGCACAGTGTTCACCGCCATCTTGCGGCGGCGGATTTTCATGCGGCGCATGCACTCCGGGTTATCCGCCAAAAGCGTTTCCAGCGCGTCGTTGGATTTTTCATAGCTCTCCGGCACATGGAAGCTGAAATGCTTCGTCACGCTCCCGGTGTGGAAGCGGTAATGATAATACGCCCTGTCCACCGCGACGGCGCGCTCCGCGTCCTTCATGCAGGTGACGATAAAGAGCAGATCCTCCGCGTATCGAATGTCCGGGCGGAAACGGTGCTTCCCGATCGTTTCGCGCCGAAACAGGTTGCGCGGCGTGTAGCCCGAAAGCGGCAGTTCGTCGCTGTCCGTCGGTTTGGAGAGCATCGCGGGAATCAGCGTCTTTCCGATGCTCTCCCGGTCAAACACCGTGCCGTCGTCAAAGCCCAGCGGCACGTTTTCATGCTTGTCGCCCCTGTCCTTGAACACCCGGCAGAACGCGATATCCGCCTGATGCTCCAACGCCGCGCGGTACAGCGTTTCAAACATCTGCGGCTCCACCCAGTCGTCGCCGTCGCAGAAGCCGATGTAATCTCCCCGCGCCGCATCCAGCCCCGCGTTGCGCGCCGCCGATACGCCCTGATTTTCCTCAAAGGCAATCACGCGGATGCGGCCGTCCAGCGGCTCCACCTTCCGCAGAATCGCCAGAGAGTTATCCGGACTGCCGTCGCAGATGAAAATCAGCTCGATCTCCCGAAGCGTCTGCGCGCGCAGGGAGGCAATGCAGTCCGGCAGGAACGCCTCCGCGCCGTAAACCGGAATAATGATCGAAACCTTTGGATTCATTCAAAATCTCCTTTTATGCTGCGCGAAGCGAAGCAGGAGTCTGAGGGCTTAGCCCTCAGGCAGGTTTGGGCGGCAGCCCAACGTTCTCCACCGTTCCTCCCTTACTCCGCGCGCCAGAGCGGCGCCTGAACCAGAAAATATACGCAGCCGATCACCGAGAACGGCGCATAGACCGATTCAAACATGCCCACCAGAATGAACACCGTGCAGAACGCCAGCGGCGTGGCCGCATACGGGCTTGCCTTGCGGTGCGCCCAATAATACTTCGCCGCACGGATGAACGCCAGCACCGTATAAGCGACCAGAAGAAGGCCCGCAATAAAGCCGTTGTTGTAGGTCACGCCGAAGAACGCGTTGTGCGCGTTGAAATGGCGGTCGCCCGCGCCGTCCTTGGCCACCCATTCCCAAATGACGCTGTCCTCGTGGCCGTTCCACGTCAGGTTTTCCAGAATCGTCATCCAAATGCCCCAGCGGTCGCTGGTCAGGTCGTCCATGCTGATTTTTCGGTCTTCGGGCTTCGGCACGAGAATTTCGTTGCCGTAGGTCTCGTGGTTGTAGACGGCGAGGTTGTAATCCTCCACCGCCGCTTCATACATCTTGTCCTTCGTGATCTTCACGCCCACGAGGCCGCAGAGCACGATGAACACGCCGAGCAGCGCCAGCAGCCGCCCCGGATGCTTCGCCGTGCCCGCAATGATCGCCGCAACCAGAATCACAACCACGCCCGCAAACGCCAGCAGACCGGAACGGGAGAGCGTCGCCAGCAGCGTAACCGCCGCCCAAATGCCCAGCAGCAGATATGCCAGCGCGGACTTCATCTTCTTTTCCACAAAGCTCACATAAGCCAGCAGCAGCGCCGCCGTCGCCATCACGATACAGCACATCGACAGGCAGTTCGCGTCATAAAAAACGCCCTTGTAGCCCGGATAGGTAAAGCTCAGCGGCACAGCGAGATACGACCACGCCAGAAACGGCAGCACCGCGAACACCGCGCCGCGCAGAATCGAGCAGAAGGTGGAATCGTCGTCCCGAGAAGCGAACACCGAAAACACAATCGGATAGCAGATCAAAAGCGGCACGCTCTCCGGCAGCCAGTCCTGATAAAACAGACCGGAAACCACCATCATGCCATGCAGCGCAAACCACAGACCCGCCAGACCCTTGTGAAAGCGCACGCGCGCCTTCTGCCCGGGCGTGCGCGCCGTCAGTGTCACAAAAGCCAGCAGAATCATGCCGAAAAGCACGAAAATCATCCAGCGCATCGGAAATTTCCGCTGCGTGAACAGCGAGCAATAGCCAACCAGCGCGAAAACCGCCACGGTCAGCAGCCGCGAATCAAAGATTTCGTTGAAAATGCCCGTCACCCGGTCATACAGGTTCAGCATGCCCGTTCCGTCAATGCCCTGCTTGCGCATGTTCTTTCCTCCAATGCTCCATGGCTTCGCGGTAAACCCCCGCGGTGATTTCGGCGTTGTGCGCCCATGTCAGCCTGCGTGCGTCGCGCGTGCCGCGCGCCCGCAGCGCTTCATAATCTTCGGGATGGGCGAACACGGCGCGCATGATGCGCTCCACCGCGTCCGTATCTCCGGCCGGCACGAGAAAGCCGTTTTCGCCGTCCGTGATGGTGTCGGCAATGCCCTCGTTCTGCGCGCCGACGGCGATACAGCCCGCCGCCATCGCTTCAATGTAAACAATGCCGTATCCCTCGCCCCAGCTGGGCAGAACAAACAGGTCGCTCTGTGCCATCCGCCGCAAAACGTCTTCATGCGGCAGTCCGCCCGTCAACGTTACACGTTCCTGCAGATGCAGTTCGGCGATCCGCGCTTTCAGCTGCTCCTCCATTTCGCCGATACCGACGATGGTCAGCGTCGCATCCCGATATTCGTCCGCCAAGCGCGCGAACGCCTCCAGCGTTTTATCCATACATTTTCTCGCTTTGAGCGTGCCGACGGAGAGCACCGAACGCGGTTTTCGCGTTTCATTTTCCGGCACGAGCGAGAGATCCACGCCGTTCTGCACGACGCGGCTGATCTTTCCCTCCCCACGATACGGCGCAACGCGCGAGAGCAGCAGGCTCGAAACCGCCATCAGCGCGTCAACGCCCTGCGCGGTTTCGATGTTGCGTTTCCACGGCGTTTGGCCGGGGATGAAGTAATGGAACACATCCGTTCCATGCACAGTCAGCGCGACGGGCACGCCCAGCGCCTGCCCCAGCAGCCGCCCTGCGTGTCCCTCTCTGGGGAGCATGTGCGCATGGATGATATCAAACGGCTTTTCGGCGTGCAGTTTTCTTGCAATCGGCAGCGCCGCGCGATACATCGGATATCCGCCCAGCAGCTTTTCGCCCGCGTTGCCCAGCGTCAGGCATCGTGGAAAATATACGGAAATACCGTCGATCACATCCTGCTTCGGCGTTCTCCTGTCCGTTTCAAACAGCGCCGGACGAAGCCGTTTCATCATCGGCATTGTGCCCACGCAGGAGATAACCGTCACGTCGTGTCCCTGCGCTTTAAGCGCCTTGGCCTGCTCATGCACATAAAAGCAGTACGGCGAATTATCCGCCAGCCGATGAATCATCATCAGGATTCGCATGCCGGTCACCTCCTTTTGGGGCGCTGCCCCAAACCCCGCCAGAAACCTGAGGTTTCTGGACTTCCCACTTCGTTGATTCAATAAATAAGCTATAAACAATGCAGGCTCTAACTCCGCTTGTTTCGGAAGGAATTATGGATTTCCTGATACAGCTCCATCCACATCCCGGCAACCCGCGGCCACGCATACCGACTTGCACTCTCCACGCATCGCTTTGACCGCTCTGCATAGCCCTGCACAGCCTGTTTCAGCGCCTTCTCCTGCGCCTGCACGTCGCCGCACGGCACGGCAAAACCGACCTCGCCCTCCGGGAACTGGCCGTCAAAGCCCTGCCCCTTCGTATACAGCACGGGCACGCCCTGGCTCATCGCTTCCAGATAGACCATGCCGAACGTCTCTGCCGAGGACGGCACAAGCAGCACGTCGCAATCCGCGTAGAACGCCTTCATCGCATCCAGACCCGATATGCGTCCCAGATAGCGATCATTGGGCCGCATCGCCGCGCAGAATTTTTCCTTGAGCGGCCCGTCGCCGCACGCGATCATTTCAAAGCCTGCCGCGTGCGCCGCATTCAGCGCGTCCAGCGGATGCTTTCGCTCATTCATCAGTCCGGCAAAGCCCACGCGAACGGGGTCATGCAGCGCCGTTCGGGGCGCGCCGTCCAGCCACGCAGGGTCAAGGCCGTTGGGGATGACGCACAGCTTTTTTTCCAGCTCATCCTGCGCCGCGCCCGAGAACCACCCGAGCACCCTTTCCTTCGCCGCGCTGCCGAGACAGACGACCCGCGCCGCGCCGCGAAGAATCCGCCGCGCCATCGGCCGCAGATGCGGTTCATATTTCCAAATCGCTTCTATATCGCTGTATCGCAGCGTGACGACATACGGCAGGCCGTGCTTTTGCGCCAGCCGCGCGGCAATCGAGCCATCGGTGAACAGCGTATGCGCGTGAATCAGCGTCACTCCGGATAGATCGACTTGCTTTTCAATCGCCGGAACGCTCCTTTGCGCCTTGCGGAAGAAAAACAGCGCGTCGCTTCGCTTCACCGTCAGCGCGCGGATGGTCTTCACCCCGCGCGGCTCGTTTTTGTTCAAATCCGCCTCGCGCTTTTCCGGCACGAACACAATCTGTTCAAGCCCCTGCGCGTCAAGCGCTTCAAACAGCTGCGGAAAGACGGTCGAACCCGCGAGGTTGCAGCAGATATGCAGCACGCTCACCGCTTGTCACCCGCCTTTTTCTTTTCCTTCTCGGCCTTCACGAATTTCGGCAGCGCCGCAATGCCGCAGAGCGAGCCGAAGCCATAGGCAAAGTGGAACGCCGGATAAAGGATGATCTCCACCGGCAGGAATTTCCATCCCTTCGCTTTGGCGATGGTATAGGAATAGAAGAAATCCAGCAGCAGATACGCGCCCCATTCCAGCGCCAGCAGCCCGCCAAAGAGCATGCTTTTCGTCAGCAGCGTCAGCAGCACGAGCAGAATCGTGGAGAGCACAAACGCCAGCGGCACAAAGTGGCGAACGCCCATCGAACCGGGCACGAGTGTCATCGTGATGACGTTCCATTTGCCGTTCATGTAGCCCATTTTCATGATGCCGCGCATCGTATCCCGGCAGTAATACTGCACGCGGATGTTGTGATTGAGGTAGATTTTGCCGCCGTTTTTGCGGATGCGGAAATTCAGCTCGTTATCCTGATTGCGGGTCATGCGCTCGTCAAACCCGCCGATGCGTTCAAACAGCTCCCGCTTGAAGCAGCCGAAGGGCACGGTATCCACATAGCCGTCCTCCGTCGTCAGGCGATAGGTCGCGTTGCCCACGCCCAGCGGCGTTTTGAGCATCTCCGCGATGGCTTCGCCCATAAACCCGCGCCCGTGCGTCTCAAACACGCCGCCCGCGTTGTCGCAATCCTTCGTGAGCAGCGTCTCCACGGACAGACGGATATAGTCCGCCGGATATTCCGCATGCGCGTCCAGACGAACGATCACCGGCGCGCTGCTGTGCGCAATGCCGATGTTCATCGCATACGGCACGGTGCGGTTCGGGTTATCCAGCACGACGATCTGCGGATGCTCCTTCCGCATGGCCTGCAGCAGCTCGACCGTTCGATCCTCCGAGCGGCCGTCCACAAAAATGACCTCCATCTTCTCCGCGGGATAATCCTGCGAAAAAATGGAATCCACGCACGCGGCGATATAGCGTTCCTCATTGCGCACAGGCAAAATCACCGAAATGAAAGGCAGCTGCATGCTTATCTCCCAACTTCCTGACAAATAATCACAATGGTATTCGATTGATTATACCACAAAGCCCGCCATAAAGAAAGACACATGCGGATTCCTTACAAAAAAATGAAATTCGGGGTTGACAAGTTCCCTTCAAAGTGCTATACTATGTTTCGTTCCGAGTGAATTGGTCTGTTGGCTCAGTTGGTAGAGCACATCGTTCACATCGATGGGGTCACTGGTTCGAGTCCAGTACAGACCACCACATCAGCCTTGCAGGTTCGAAAACTTGCAAGGCTTTTCTTTACCCTGCTTCCATCGTT
This sequence comes from uncultured Clostridia bacterium, assembly GCA_934636105.1. GTDB lineage: Bacteria > Bacillota > Clostridia > Christensenellales > Aristaeellaceae > Ventricola. Next base: position 196 of record CAKTZR010000014.1, on the reverse strand, counting down.
CACACCGATGGAGGTTTTCCGACGGCCGCCGCCTGTGGCGGTTTCAGGCCGTCGGAAAACGGTTCGAGTCCCATACGAACCACCATTCCCCGCAAACGCGCAATGCTTGCCCCCGTTATCCTGCTTCCATCGTTCACACCGATGGAGGTTTTCCGACGGCCGCCGCCTGTGGCGGTTTCAGGCCGTCGGAAAACGG
>CAKTZR010000013.1 GCA_934636105.1 uncultured Clostridia bacterium | reverse complement strand
TTGACGAGCAGCACGAGGATCAGCACGGCGAACACCAGCGCGTCGCCCAGTTCGGTGGAGACATACGCCTTGCCGAGGATTTCGATAATACCCAGCAGCACGCCGCCGATCATCGCGCCCGGAATCGAGCCGATGCCGCCGAAAACAGCTGCGGTAAACGCCTTGATACCCGGCATGGAACCGGTGGTCGGCTGGAGCGTCGGATAAGCGGAGCAGAGCAGCACGCCCGCGATGGCCGCCAGCGCGGAGCCGATGGCGAAGGTCATCGAAATGGTGCGGTTGACGTTGATGCCCATCAGCTCGGCCGCGCCCTTATCCTCGGAAACGGCGCGCATGGCCTTGCCGAACTTGGTGCGTCCGGTGAATAGGGTGAGCGCAACCATGATAACGATATTGGCGAGCACGGTGACGATCGTTCCGCCGGAAATGACCAACTGTCCATCCATCAGGGTGATCGAGCCGAGGGAAATCACGGACGGGTAGCTCTTCGGCGCGGAACCCCAGATCAGCAGCGCGCTGTTCTGGAGGAAATAGCTCACGCCGATGGCCGTAATCAGCACCGCCAGCGATGGCGCCTGGCGCAGGGGCTTATAGGCCAGGCCCTCGATCACAATGCCCAGCACGGTGCAGACGACCATCGCCAGCATGACGGAGACGAGGGCGGGCAGGCCGAGATACTGCATCGCGCAGAAGGAAACATACGCGCCGATCATGATGACGTCGCCATGCGCGAAGTTCAGCATTTTGGCGATGCCGTACACCATCGTATAGCCCAGGGCGATGATGGCGTAGACGCTTCCCAGACTGATACCGTTAATCAGGTAGGAAAGAAACAGTGTCATTTCATTCACCTCATTTGCTTGAGTAGGAGGAAATCTACCAGATACAACAAAAGTACATGGCTCCGGCTGACCGAAGCCATGTACGCTGGGATTGCTTATTTACTCCGCGCTGACGTACGTGCCATCCTTGATGACAACAGCAGTCGGAGTCTTGGTGACAGTGCCGGAAGCGTCCCAAGTCATGGTGCCGGTCAGGCCTTCGACCTGAACCTCCTGCATGGCGGCGATGATCATGTCGCAGGCGTCCTCGGCAGAGGTGTCGGCGGTCACGCCAGCCTTCTCGCAGGCAGCGGCCAGCGCGTAGATGCCGTCATAAGCATCCGCGGCGAACTGGTTCGGCACGCCGCCGAACTGCTCCTGATACTTGGTGACGAAGGACACGGTCTTCTCATCCTGAGCGTCCGCGGCGAACGGGGTCAGCATCATCAGGCCCTCGGCCAAGCTGGTGTCAAAGCCCTCGATGGCGAGGATGCCGTCCATGCCGTCGCAGCCGAAGAAGGTCGGCGCATAGCCCATGGTGCTGGCCTGCTTGAGGATCATGGAAGCCGGGGTGTAATAAATCGGCAGGAACACGAGGTCAGCGCCCGCTTCCTTCGCGGCGGTCACCTGCACGGAGAAATCGGTGGTGTCGTCGGTGAAGGTGGAAACGGCGACGATATCCAGGCCCAGCTCCTTGGCCTTCGCATCGAAGGTCTGATAGATGCCGGTGGAGTACGCGTCAGCGTTGTTGTAAATCACAGCGACCTTGGTGGCCAGGTTGCGCTCAGAGATGTACTGCGCGGAAGCGGTGCCCTGCGCCGGATCGGTGAAGCAGACCTGATACACATTGTCCTTATCGGCGGTAACGTCCGCAGAGGAAGCGGACGGCGTGAGCATGAAGACGCGATCCTCATACGCCTGCGCGCCAACGGCGATGCAGGGGTTGGTGGTGACGGTCGCGAGCATCATCTGCGCGCCCCAGTCGAGCAGGTTGTTGTAAGCGTTGACGGACTTCTCGGCGTCGGCCTCGTCGTCCTGCGCATTCAATTCATACTGCTGGCCGCCCAGCGCATTCAGCTCGTCAATCGCGATCTGCGCGCCGTTGGCCACGGCCGTGCCGTAAATCGCGGCCGCGCCGGTCAGCGGGCCGATCTCGCCGATCTTGATCGCGCCATCCGCCATCGCAAAGGAGGCGGTCATGGTCATCATGGCAGCCATAGCCGCAGCAAACAACTTCTTCATACGAATTCCCCCTATACAGGTTCAAAGAGATTTCGGCGCGGGCTTTTGTTGTCCCCGCCGTTGATAGGTGGTATTATACAGCAATCATCCACGCAAAACAAGCGGATTCTTTCAGTTTTCTTCACTTTTATGATGAATGTTTTTCATTTTTCGATTTCAGTTTTGCAGTCAGTTGCAATTCATTGCAACATTTCACCAAAAAACAGACGATTTTGATGGAACGTGCAAGTTTGCGCATCTAAACGCATTTTAAGCTATACAACGGCGCGGTTTTCTTTTATAATAGGTAGAAGCGGTCGATCCGCTCAGCTTTCCCTTTTTTCCGAAAGCGAGGTTTTTTTGATGAATAAGCGTCATCTGGTTCCCCTGTTCACCGCCTTTGTGCTTTGGGGCAGCCAATATGTCATCTCCAAGGCCGCCCTGCGCACCATTCCCCCGGTCACGCTGCTGGCGCTGCGCTACCTGGTCTCCATTCCGGCGCTTTTCATCGTGCTGAAGCTGCGCCATGCGCTGATCCCCGTGAAAAAGGGAGATGGGCCGATTCTCTTTGCCATCGGCTTTACGGGGTATTTCGCCAGCTTCTGCCTGCAAATGCTCGGCATTCACCGGCTGACCGGCTCGCTTTCCTCCCTGCTGGGCGCGATGAACCCCATCTTCATTCCGATTCTCGCCGCGCTCTTTCTGCACGAGCGCATCACCCCCGCCAAGGTCGCGTGCGTGGCGCTGTCGATGCTCGGCGTGGTCATCATCGTCGGCGTGGGCGGTTCGGCGGATGCGGTCGGCGTGCTGCTGATGCTCGCCAGCGTGTTTCTCTGGTCCACGGCTTCCATCATCATCCGGCGCGTCAGCGGACGGTATGACCCGATGCAGATTGCGCTCATCGCGATTCTCTGCGCCCTGCCGTTTACCGGGGCGTGGTCGCTCATCGAGCTGCAAAGCGCATCCTGCGCGTTCCCGATGGAAAGCATCCTCGCCGTGCTCTATATGGGCATTTTCGGCACGGCCGTCACCCATTCGCTCTGGAATTACAGCCTCCGCGTGATGGACGCGAGCTTCTGCTCCATGTTCTACCCGATGCAGCCGCTCGTCTCCTCCATCCTCGGCGTGCTGTTTCTGCACGAAGCCATCACGCCCGGCTTTGTCCTCGGCGCGCTGATGATCTGCTGCGGCATTGTCGCGGCGGTCGTTTCCGCCAAGCCGAAAGCAAATCGCTAAGCACGAAAATTTTTTCAAAGGTGAACGCATGATATTCAATTCGTTTTCGTATTTGATCTTTTTTCCCGTCGTCACGCTGCTGTATTTCGTCCTGCCGAAGAAAATCCGGTGGATCTGGCTGCTGGTGAGCAGCTATTACTTCTATATGAATTGGCACGCGGAATACGCGCTGCTGATGGCCGCAAGCACAATCGTCACCTACGGCTGCGCGCTGGCGGTTTCGCGCTTTCAAAACCCAAAGGCGCGCAAGGCGGTGCTCGTGGGCGGCATTGTCTTCAACCTCGGCATGCTCGGCTATTTCAAATACACCGGCATGCTCATCGACGTGCTGAACCGCGTGTGCGGCGCGCTGGGCTTCGCGATTCGGCTGCCGCATGTGGATATCCTGCTGCCCGTGGGTATCAGCTTCTTCACCTTTCAGGCGCTGGGCTACATGATCGACGTGTACAAAGGACGCACCAAGGCGGAAACCAACCTTTTCCGCTACGCGCTGTTCATCTCGTTCTTCCCGCAGCTCGTCGCCGGCCCGATTGAGCGCAGCAGCCGCCTGCTCAAACAGCTCGCCGAGCCGCATGATTTCGATTTCAGGCGTGCGCGGGACGGCCTGCTGATTATGCTGCTGGGCTTCTTCGAAAAGGTGGTCATCGCCGACCGCGCCGCGATTTACGTGAACGCGATCTTCTCCCAGTGGGCGGCGGCTTCCGGCGCGCAGATCGCTTTGGCGACCGCGGTATTCGCCGTGCAGGACCTCTGCGATTTTGCGGGATACAGCTACATTGCCATCGGCACGGCCAAGGTGCTGGGCGTGGAGCTGATGACTAACTTCCGCCAGCCGTATTTCGCGCACTCGGTCACCAACTTCTGGGCGCGCTGGCACATCAGCTTGAGCTCGTGGTTCCGCGATTACGTCTATGTGCCGCTCGGCGCGGGACGCAGGGGCGAAAAGCGCAAGGCCTTCAACGTGATGATGGTTTACACGCTCAGCGGCCTGTGGCACGGCGCGGCGCTGAAATATGTCGCATGGGGCATGCTGAACGGCGCGCTGCAAGTCATTGAAGGCTTTCTGCCGCAGAAGCGGCCGAAGCGCTTCGTAAAGCTGCACCACGTCGCAAGCGTGCTGTGGACGGATTTCCTGATTCTCATCACGATGCTGATTTTCCGCGCTACGTCGATGAGCGCAGCGGCGGGCATGCTGTGGCGCATTCCGACGGCGTGGCGCGCTTCGACTCTTGCGACGGGTTTTTCCGGCATGCAGGCGCTCTGTCTGGGCGTTTGCATCGCGATTCTGTTTGCGATTGAATGGCTGCACGAGAAGCGCAAAACGCTGACCCAGCTGACCGACCGTCTGCCGGTTTTCGTGCGCGGCGCGCTCTATGTGCTGGCAATTCTGGCGATTGCCGTCTTTGGCATTTGGGGGCCGGGATACAGCGCGCAGGCGTTCATCTACTTCCAGTTTTAAAGGGGACGATTGGGGCCTTGCCCCAAGTCCGGGAAACTCGCATAGTCGCCGTTCCGGCTCCTTGCGATTTCCGATTTTCATCATGCTTTTTTCCGCACAGCGGGCGCATGACTCAAATCCCCCAGCAGGAACCTGAGGTTCCTGCACCTCCCTCCTTATTTATGAAAATAATCGTATTTGCAGCCGAAGGTTTCCAAAGGGCGATCGGAAAGCCCTTTGGTCGTACCCGCAGGTACGAAATCTCCCGAAAATTTCTGTAATTAAAGAAGTATAGCATCGAAAGGTTGCATATGAATCGTCTTTTGAGTGTTGTTTTCCTTCTTCTTGCCGTCGTCGGCGGCCTGCTGCTCTGCGACCGTGTCACCCGCCGCGACGACGCAGAGCGAAAATTCGGCTCGTTCTTTTCGGAAAAGCAGGACATCGACGTGTTTTTCATGGGCACGAGCCATGTGCTTGACGGCGTGACCCCGATGGAACTTTGGCGCGATTACGGCCTGACCAGCTACAACATGGCCACCTCCTCCGAAACGCTCGGCATGACCGAACAGATTTTGAAGCTCAGCGCGCAGACGCACAAGCCCAAGCTCGCGGTGATCGATGTTTATTACATCGATAAGCCCGATGATCTGGAATGGACGTACAGCTATCGCCATCTGTTCTTCGACGCTGTGCCGCTCTCCTTCGCCAAGTTTGACGCGGTTCGCGCATCGCTCCCCCAAAACGAATGGCTCGAATTTATGATGCCGTTTTCGCTGTATCACAGCCGCTGGGAGGAGCTGCTCTCCGGCCAGAGCGCGCGGCTGGTGGATTGCGAACCCTTTATGATGGGCAGCGAAATGCGCATTGGCCGCGGCGCTCCGCTGGCTTATACCCGTACGCATGAAATGACTGCGGACGAGCTGCCCGGCGAAGCGGCGCTGCGGCGCATCATTGCCTATTGCCGCGCCAACGACATTGAGCCTGTGCTGATGGCGCTTCCCGCGCCCGTCTCCGAGCAGGAGCAGATGAACATGAACCGCGCGCAGCTGCTCGCCGACGAATTGAACGTCCCCTTCCTCAACCTGTTCGACGAGGAAACGGGCATCGATTTTGAAACCGACTGCTACGACTATCTCGGCCACATGAACCCGGACGGCGCAGCCAAGCTGACCGCATTTCTCGGAAAGTGGCTGACCGCGCATTACGATCTTGCGGATCATCGAACCGACGCGGCCTATTCCGCGTGGTACGACCGGCTGGATCAATACGAAGCCTATCGCGCCGAGCATTGGCCGATGGCTTCCGGGACTTGACAAATCCCGCTTCTTTGATACAATGAAAGCATCACATGCAAGGAGAACATCATCATGAATCTCGAACAGCTCAAAGAAGTTATCGTCGCGGCGCTGCCAAACTGCAACCCCGACGCCGTCACCCTCGAAGCTCAGCTCGTGCCGGATGTGTGCGCGGACAGCCTGGATACCGTTGAATTGAGCATGGCGATTGAGGATAAGCTCGGCGTGAGCATGCCGGACGGCCTGATGGCGACCATGCTGACCGTCGGCGACCTGCTCAAGTATCTGCAGGAAAACAAGTAAGCGCTTCTGGCCCGTTCGGCTTTGTCCGCACGGGCTTTTTTAGAAAAGAGGTTTTTCCATGAACGGACTGAAACTCATCTCCACCGGGCGCGCGCTGCCCAAAACCGCCGTCAGCAACGACGAAATGCAGCGCTATGTCGAAACCAGCGACGAATGGATCGCCAGCCGCACGGGCATTCGCCAGCGCTATTTCTGCGGCGAGGGCGAAACCACCACGACGCTCGCCATTGAAGCCGCCCAAACAGCGCTCGAAAGCAGCGGCCTGAACCCGTCGGACATCGGCTGCGTGCTCGTGGCGACCTCCTCCGGCGAATATGCCATGCCCAGCACCGCGTGTCTTGTCCATGCCGCGCTGGACCTGCCGCAGGATATCCCCGCGATGGACGTGGGCGCGGCCTGCGCGGGCTTCCTGTTCGCGATGGAAACCGCGCGCGGCCTGCTGCTGGCCAGCCAAAAGCGCTATGCGCTCGTCATCGGCGCGGAACAGATGAGCGCCGTTCTGGATATGACCGACCGCAACACCTGTGTGCTCTTTGGCGACGGCGCGGGCGCGGCCATCTTCGAACTTTGCACGGATGCGCCGTATGAACACATCGTCGGCGTGCGCGGCGATACGCTGATCCGCGTCGGCGGCCCGCTCCGCGAGCAGCACATGACGATGGACGGGCAGGCCGTTTTCCGCTTCGCCGTGACGACCATCCCCCAGTGCGTCAAGGCTTTGACCGAAAAAGCGGGGATTACCCCCGACGATCTCGATTGGGTCGTCTGCCATCAGGCGAACGTGCGCATTTTGGATGCAAGCATCCGTCGTCTCGGCATGCCCGCCGAAAAATTTTACCGCAATCTCGACCGTTACGCCAACACGAGCGCAGCCAGCATCCCCCTCGCGCTGGACGAAATGCACGAAAACGGCCTGCTGAAACCCGGTCAGAAGATGGTTCTCGTCGGCTTCGGCGGCGGCCTGACGTGGGCGGGCGTGTATATGGAGATTTAACCTCTCCGTCAGACAGTTTGCATATCAATCGAGGTTTATTTATGAAAATTGCTTTTTTATACGCCGGGCAGGGCAGCCAGCGCGTCGGCATGGGACGCGATCTTTACGACGCGTCGCCTGTCTTCCGCAAAGCTTTTGACGCGGCGTCGCTGGATTTTGATCTGCACGCGCTCTGCTTTGACGGCCCGCAGGATATGCTGAACCAGACGCAGTATACCCAGCCGTGCATGGTTGCGTTCGCCTGCGGCGTGACGGCCGCGCTGTTTGACGCGGGTATACGCCCGGATTATGCTGCCGGGCTAAGCCTGGGCGAATACAGCGCGCTGGAAGCCGCCGGCGTGTTCACCGCGAAAGCCGCAATCGAGCTTGCCGCCTATCGCGGCGCGGCAATGGCCAAGGCCAGCGAGGGTGTAAACAGTGCGATGACCGCCGTGCTGATGCTCGACCGCGAATCGCTTGCGCGCTGCTGCGAAGAAGCGGGCGGCATGGTGCGCATCTGCAATTACAACTGCCCCGGCCAAATTGTCATCGGCGGCGAGGCGGAAGCCGTCGCCCATGCGGGCGAATTGGCTAAAGCGGCGGGCGCACGCCGACTTCTGCCCCTGCGCGTAAGCGGCCCGTTCCATACGCCGCTGATGCAGCCTGCCGCGCAGGCGCTGCACGAGCGTTTCAAAACCGAAGTTTTTGGCGAAATGCAGATTCCCGTGCTTTTCAACTGTCTCGGCAGGGAAAAGGGTGACGAAACCATCCCGACGCTTTTGGAGCGGCAGGTCGCGTCGCCCGTCATGATGGAGGACACCATCCGTGAGCTGGCGCGTCTGGGCGTGGATACGTTTGTGGAAATCGGCCCCGGCACGGCGCTCAGCGGCTTTGTCCGCAAAACGCTCGGCGCGGCGGTAAGCTGTTACAGCGTTGAAAACATCGAAGGACTGGAAAAAACCGCGGAAGCGCTGAAAGGGTAAGCTATCAAAATCAAAAACGAGGAATCGCCATTGTCAGCAATCCCTCGTTTTTTCTTATTCTTCTTTACGGCAGAACGATCTTCGGGTCTTTCTCTCTCGCCCGATAGATCACAAAGCGGTTGCCGATGCACTGCACCGGCTCGGCGTTCGTCCCCTCGCAGAGCGCGGCAATCGCGTCGCGGGCGGTCATCGGGCTGTTCTGCAAAACCGTGCCCTTAATCAGCTCCCGCGCTTCAAGCGCGTCGGAAGCCTGCTTTATCATATTTTCGTTCACGCCGTCCTTGCCGACATGAATGATCGGCTCCATCGTATTGGCCAAGCTGCGCAGATACGCGCGCTGTTTACTCGTCATATGTTATCCTTTCTTACTCCACAAAGTCAAATTCCATTTCGCCGATGATGACGCTGTCGCCTTCCTTCGCGCCCGCCGCGCGCAGCGCGTCGATCACGCCGCGGCTGCGCAGGGTGCGATGGAAATAGTTGAGCGATTCCTGATCGGTAAAGTTGACCGAATCGATGAGCTGCTCCATCACCGGGCCGGAGACGACATAGTAGCCGCCGTCCTTCTCGATGGTGAACGGCGCCTGCTCGACCGTCTCGGCCGGAAGCTCCTCCTCAAAGACGCGGCGATCCGGCAGGGTCGGCAGAATGCGCACAATCGCGCCCATCAGCGCGTCAAACCCCTGCTGCGTCGCGGCGGAAACCGGGTAGACCTCGATATCCGTGCCCTTGAGGTGCTTTTTCAGACGCTCAAGGTTCTCCTCCGCGCCCGGCAGATCCATCTTGTTGGCGGCGACAATCTGCGGCCGCTCGGCCAGATCGCCGTAAGCGACCAGCTCATCGCAGATATGCTCGAAATCTTCAATCGGGTCGCGGCCCTCGCTGCCCGCGATATCCACCACATGCACCAGCAGGCGCGTGCGCTCCACGTGGCGCAGGAAGCGAATGCCCAAGCCTACGCCCTCGCTCGCGCCCTCCACCAGACCGGGAATATCCGCCATGACAAAGTCCATGCCATACTGGCGGCAGATGCCCAGATTCGGGGCGAGCGTGGTGAAATGATAATTCGCAATCTTCGGGCGCGCCGCCGTCACGACGGAGAGAATCGTGCTCTTGCCGACGTTCGGATAGCCGACAAGGCCCACGTCCGCGATGCTCTTGAGTTCCAGCTCAAACTCGGTGATTTCGCACTTCTGCCCCGGCTTGGCGAAGTTCGGCGCCTGACGGGTCGGCGTGGCAAAATGCGCGTTGCCCCAGCCGCCGCGGCCGCCCTTGAGCAGAATATGGCGCTGTCCGGCCTCGTGCATGTCGGCCACCAGACGGCCGTCGGCCACCAGCCGCACCGTCGTGCCTACCGGCACCTTGATAACAAGCTCCTTGGCGCTCTTGCCGCGGCACAGGGCCGCCGCGCCGTTTTCGCCGTTATCCGCCGTATATTTGCGTTTATAACGGAAATCCATCAGCGTGTGCATATTCGGGTCGGCCAGCAGCACGATGTCGCCGCCGTTGCCGCCGTCGCCGCCGTCCGGGCCGCCGTTCTGCACAAATTTTTCGCGATGGAAGGATACCGCGCCATTGCCGCCGTTGCCGGCCTTGGCGGTGATTTTAACCTGATCGACAAACATAGCTTTCTTTTACTTTCCTTACCTGAACAAACCCATGCGGGTCGGTTGAAACAGACTATCCGTGCAATTATAACCGTAAACCCTTGATTCGTCAAGGGTTTTGTCCGCGTTTTGCGGCGATCTTGGCGGTTTCGGGGCGCAAATCGCCCCTTTTTTCTCATTTTTACGCCTTTTCAGAAAAAAATACGGGGAAAAGCCTTGCTTTTTCGCAATTTGTGTGCTATCATACAGAACTGGCACATCCTTGTTCTGCATGGAACATTGCAGAGCCAGAGTCCAAAAGGAGGTGAAAGGATCATGAATAAGTACGAACTGATCTACATCATTGATACCACTGTCGAGGAGGCTGCCCGCAAGGAGCTGATCGAGAAGTTCAACGGTATCATCGCTGCCAACGGCGGCGAGGTTGTCAAGGTTGAGGAGTGGGGCAAGCGTCGTCTGGCCTACGCTATCGACTACAAGACCGAAGGTTATTACGTGTATGTCGCTTTCAACGGCGCTTCCGAGCTGCCCAAGGAGCTCTCCCGTAATCTCGGCATCAACGAGAACGTCATCCGTTCTCAGATCGTCAAGCTGCTTGAGAAGAAGAGCAGCGTGAAGCCGCGTCCGGTTCGCGTCGCTCCGGTGAGCGAGGAGACCCCGGCCGAGGCCGCTCCCGCCGAGCAGGCGTAAGCGAAACATCGCCAACTGCAAGAGGAAACAGAGTATATGAATAAGGTTTTTCTGATCGGCAATCTGACCCGTGACCCTGAGATGAGATCCACCCAGTCCGGCGTTCCGGTCTGCAACTTCAGCATTGCGGTGAACCGCCGCTTTCGCAACGCGCAGACGGGCCAGCAGGAGACGGATTTCCTGAACATCGTCGCCTGGCGTCAGCTCGCCGAACTCTGCGGTCGTTATCTGACCAAGGGAAGAAAGGTGGCCGTCACCGGCTCCATCCAGACCCGCACCTACGAAGCGCAGGACGGCAGCAAGCGCAGCGCGTTTGATATCGTCGCCGACGAGGTCGAGTTCCTCTCCCAGAATCAGAACAGCGGCGCCCCTTCCGGCGATTATCACCAAGCCCCTGCCGCTCCCGCCGCGCCGCGCGCACAGGCTCCGGCCTATGCCCCCGCAGACGCCGGGTTCACGCAGGTGGATGACGATGAACTGCCCTTCTAATTCCGAGATGAATTTGTTGAACCAGCCCTGCTGGTGACGAAAGGAGAACTTCCATGTCTGAAGATCGTGGAGCACGCCGTCCGCGCGGCCGTAAGCCGCGCCGCAAGGTTTGTGCGTTCTGTGTCGATAAGATTGAATACATCGACTACAAGGAGTTCCGTGATGTGAACTCCCGTATGCGCCGCAACATCAACGAGCGCGGCAAGATCATGCCCCGCCGTATGAGCGGCAACTGCGCCAAGCATCAGCGTCAGCTGTCCGAGGCCATCAAGCGCGCCCGTGCCATCGCGCTGCTGCCCTACACCGCTGAGTAAGAAGCAAAGCGAAATCAAGCGTTCCTCGCAGGAGGGGCGCTTTTTTTACATCGTTTACAGGAAATTGCAGGATGTCGGCCGCGTATGCGTAAGCTTGAGTTCTTACAAACTTGGGCGGAAGTGAGAGCGGCCTCTGGCCGCTTGCCTTTTGGCACGCCGCGCGATATAATGAAGAAACGCATTTGAAGGAGGGGATTTCATGCAGGATTTATTTTCCGCCAAGGAGGCTTCGCTCAGCCCGCTGGCCGACCGCATGCGCCCGCGGACGCTAGATGAGTTCATCGGTCAGGGGCACATCGTCGGGCCGGGCCGCCTGCTCCGCCGCGCCATCGAAGCCGACCGCATGACCTCCTCCATCTTCTATGGCCCGCCGGGCTGCGGCAAAACGACGCTCGCTTCCATCATCGCGGGCACGACGCACTCCGCCTTCGTGCAGCTCAACGCCGTCACCAGCGGCGTGGCGGACGTGCGGCAGGTCATCAAGGAAGCGCAGGACAGGCGCAGCCTGTACGGGCAGGCGACGTATCTGCTGCTGGACGAGTGCCACAGATGGAGCAAATCGCAAAGCGACAGCATCCTCCCGGCCATCGAGCGCGGCGTGGTGCGCTTCATCGGCTCGACGACGGAAAACCCGCTCGTGTCGATGACCCCGGCCATCGTGAGCCGGTGCCGCATCTTCCAGTTTTATCCGCTTAGCGAGGACGACGTGATGCTCGCCATGCGCCGCGCGCTTGAGGACAAGGAACGCGGCTTCGGCAGCACGCGTGTGCAGATGGATGAGGACGCGATGCGCCACATCGCGCGGATTGCCAACGGCGACGTGCGCTCTGCGCTGGGCGCGCTGGAACTGGCCGTGCTGACAACCGATCCGGGCGAAGACGGCGTGATTCACGTGACGATGGAAGTCGCCGAGGAATCCATCCAAAAACCGGTCATCCGCTGCGACGAGTCGCTGTATTACGACATGCTCTCCGCCTTCTGCAAAAGTCTGCGCGGCAGCGATGCGGACGCGGCGATGGCGTGGTTTGCGCGGCTTCTATATGCGGGCGTCGATCCGCGGCTGATTGCGCGGCGCATCATCGCGCATGCAAGCGAGGACGTCGGTCTGGCGAACCCGACGGCGATGCTGCAAGCGGTCGCCGCGTCGCAGGCTTTGGAAGCGGTCGGCCTGCCGGAAGCGCGCCTCTCGATGGCGCAGGCGATCATCGCCATCTGCGAAAGCCCGAAATCGAACTCGGTCGTCATGGCGCTGGATCAATCCGTCGCGGATGCGGAAAAAGGCGGTTTCGGCCCCGTGCCGATCCATCTGCGGGACACGCACTACGCCGGGCACGAGCGGCTGGGCAGCGGCGCGGCCTACAAATATCCGCACGACTTCCCCGGCCACTGGGTCAAGCAGGAATACATGCCGCCGGAGGTCAAGGGCCGCCGCTACTACGTTCCCTCCGATCAGGGGCAGGAATTGAAGCTGCGCGAGCGCCGCAAAGCGCGCGGGATTATTGATCCGTAAGGGGACGTTAACATCTGTCATGTAATATGCTGGCACGCATTGACAAAGCTTTTGGGCTTTGTTATAATAGGTACGTCTTTATCAGCTTTTCCGTTTGGAAAAGCGCTGCACCTTGGACAAAAGAAAAGAGGTCTCGCCCATGAAACGCCGTCTTGCGCTCGTTTTCCTGTCGATGCTTCTATTCACCATGATGCTCCTCCCCGCGCAGGCCAGCGCGGCGGGCGCATCGGCCGTCTCCCAAGTCCAAAGTCTCCAACTGCGCAACAGCCGCTTCAGGGCAAGCGACGCGCTCAAGCGTCAGGGGCTGAAGGTTGTGGACGCCGCCAACGCCCGCGTGGAAACCATCATTGCGCAATCCTGCCGCATGGCCGAGCGGGCCAAAACGGATGCGGAAGTGCGCGCGATCATCTTTTCGATGCTCTCCCGCACGCAGGCCGTTTCCAGCGCAGCCAGAGCGACCGCCGCGGCCTGCGGGGTGCAGACCGTCTGCGAATATGTGACGGTTGAAATCGGCGGCTATACGGTCAAGGTCGATCCGATTCGCGTCATCTCCGTCTAAGCCGTCTTATCCTCTCGAAATTCAGAAAAAGCTGCTCAGGCAGCTCTTTCTTTTGGTCGGATGCTGTTCAAGGAGGGTTTTCGCTTGAAAAACCTGTTTGTCTCCCGCGCGGGCAAATCGCTCGTCAACGTGACCCAAAACCGCAATTCCTACCGTCTGCTCGCCAATTTTGACAACACAAACGTCATCCTGCTGCAAATCGGCGCGGGTTCGGTCGTCTGGCTCACGCCTGATTCGTCGCGCCCGGTATATCTGGAATATTACACCCTGCTGTCCGGCGAATTGACGCTGCACAACGAGCAGGAGGAGGATCAGACGCTGGGCCCGGGCGATTCGTTTTATACCACCGGCATCGACCACGACGTTTCCATCACCCCGAAGACGGACGTGCGGCTGCTGTGCTTCACCTCCCAGCCTGTTTTTGACGATTTCATGGGCTTCGTCAACGACCTCAACGACCTGAACACGCAGATCGACCGGAAGGATCACTACACCTTCAACCACAGCCGCCGCGTCATGCGCTTCACCGAAGCGCTCTGCCATCAGATGAACCTGCCGCCGGAAACCACGCACACGCTGCTGCTGGCCGCGCTCTATCACGACGTAGGGAAATGCTACCAGCCGACGGAGATTCTCGCCAAGCCGGGGCGGCTGACCGACGCGGAATATGCCGCGATGAAGCGCCATCCGATTGACAGCTACAACCTGCTTGCCGGGCGCTTTCCCAAGGAAGTCGCACAGATTGCGCGCGGCCATCACGAGCGGCTGGATGGAAGCGGCTATCCCGACCACTTGACGGCCGACCAGATGTCGCTGGAAATCCGCATTCTCTCCGTCGCGGACACGTTTGACGCGATGACCTCCGACCGCCCGTATAAGAAGGGCATTCCGCCGCGCCGCGCCATCGCCGAGCTGATGACGATGACGCATCAATACGACAAGGACGTGCTCTCCGCCCTCAAATCCATCGTGGAGGACGGCACGGCGGACAAAATCTGTCGCATCGGCCTTGAGGAAACCGCATGATCTTTTATTTTGCTCCCCTCGAGGGCGTGACGGATGCGACCTTCCGCCGGATTCATCACGCCTGTTTTGGCGGCGTATCCAAATATTTCATTCCGTTCGTCAGCCCGACACAGAATCTCGTCTTCACCTCGCGCGACCTTGCCGCCATCGCGCCGGAAAACAACGTCGGCGTGCCCGCCGTGCCGCAGTTGCTCGCCAAAGACGCTTCTCTGTTTCTGTGGGCGGCGCAGGCGCTTGGCGACATGGGCTACTCAGAGGTCAATCTGAATCTGGGCTGTCCCTCCGGCACGGTGACGGCCAAGGGCAAGGGTTCCGGCCTGCTGACGGATATTCCCGCGCTGGAGCGGCTGTTGGACGGCATTTTCGCAAAATCGCCGCTTCCCGTTTCCATCAAGACGCGCATCGGTTACGCCCACGTCGAGGAATTCAGCCGCCTGATCGACGTTTTTGCGCAGTATCCCATCCACGAATTGATCATTCATCCGCGCACACGCACCGAGTTTTACAAAGGAACGCCGCATCGCGACGCTTACGCGCAGGCCTGCGCGGCGCTTTCCATGCCGCTGTGCTGCAACGGCGACCTGTTCACCCAAGCGGACTGCGCAGAACTGACGGCGCAGTTTCCCAGCACGCATGCGCTGATGCTGGGGCGCGGGTTGATTGCCAATCCGGCGCTTTGCAGCGGCGCGCCGCTGACCAAAGACGCGCTGATTCGCTTCCACGACGCGCTGCTCGCCGCCTATCAGGAAAAGTATCCGCCGCACGTCGCGCTGGGGCGCATGCGGGAAATCGCCAAACACTTTGTCTGCTGCTTTGAAGCCCCGGAAAAGCCGCGCAAGGCCATCCGCAAGGCGGCCAAAATGGAGGCATACCTGGAGGCGATGCGCAGGCTGTTTGAAGAACACGAGCTGACCGAAGACCCGAAATTCACCCCGCTGTAAACGTAAAGAACCCCGCCGCGCCCGGCGAGGTTCTTTTCCATGCGGCGAAATTATCCGCCTATCGGTTTTCAGATCAGTCCCTGCACGATAATCACAACGATCAGAATCGGCAGAACGAATTGCAGCAGCGGCTTCAGCGCGCGCGGCAGGCGGATTCCCCTGCCACTATTCGCTTCGGCCAGATACCGATCAAAGCCCCAGCCCCACTTCGTCACGCAGAACAGCAGATAAATCAGGCTGCCAATCGGAAGCAGCAGATTCGAAACGATGAAATCCTCGCCGTCGAGCACAGTGCTGCCCGCGCCCAGCGGCTGGAAGCCGCTCCACAGGTTGAAGCCCAGCACGCACGGCACGCTGGCCAGCAGAATGAAGACCGCGCCGACAACGCACGCGCGGCGGCGGCTCATACGGAACAGCTCCATGGTGCTGGCGATGATGTTTTCAAACACGGCGACGACCGTCGTGAAGCTGGCGAACGTCATGAACAGGAAGAACAGCGTGCCCCACACGCGGCCGCCCGCCATGCCGGTGAAAACATTCGGCAGGGTGATGAAAATCAGGCTCGGCCCTGCGTCCGGCGAAACGCCGTAGGAGAAGCAGGCCGGGAAGATAATCAGGCCTGCGCTGATGGCCACGAACGTATCCAGCGCGCAGATACGCACGGCTTCGCTGGCCAGCGTATTGTCGCGGCTCATGTAGCTGCCGAAAATCTCCATTGCGCCGATGCCGAGGCTGAGCGTGAAGAACGCCTGATTCATCGCCGACACGATGACGCTGCCGATCCCCTGCTCCATCGCGCGCCCCCAGTCGGGAAGCAGGAAGAACGCAAGGCCGTCTTTCGCGCCGGAAAGCGTGAAGCTATGCACAGCCAGCACGGCAATCAGCACAATCAGCGCGCACATCATGACCTTGGTGATGCGCTCCACGCCGTTTTGCAGGCCGAAGCTGCAAATGGCGAAGCCAAGCACGACGGTCAGCGCCATATAGCCGCCCATTTCGCCGGGGTTGGCGAGCATCTGACCAAACACGCCGGAAACCGCGTCGCCGCTCAAGCCGCTGAACGTTCCGGTCAGGAACTTGACGAAATAGCTGAGCATCCAGCCGCTGACGGTGGTGTAATACATCATCAGCATACAGCAGCCAAACAGACACAGATAGCCGTGCAGATGCCACTTTGCGCCCTTCTTTTCCAGCGCGCGGTAGGCCTGCGTCGCCGTGCCGTGGCCTGCGCGCCCGACAGCCAACTCCATTGTCAGCACAGGAACGCCCATCGCCAGCAGGAAGATCAGGTAAAACAGCACGAACACGCCGCCGCCGCTCTGCCCCGCGACCGTCGGGAAGCGCCACACGTTGCCGATGCCGATTGCGCAGCCCGCGCTGACGAGAAGAAAGCCCAGCCGGGAAGCGAAGCTCTCCCTTTTGGGCGCCGGATTTTCATTTTGACTCATGACAACCCCTCTTTTGCTTTTTTGGAGATACGTTGAGGCTCCGCCTCAAACTCCGGCAGGAACCTGAGGTTCCTGCCGGAGTTTGGGGCAAAGCCCCAAGCGTCTCCCCCGTAATCTCAGAGTATCGCACGCCTGCTCCAGAATGTCAAGCCCCGGTCAGCATAAAGTGGTCGCGAATGCGGATCAGCGCATCCACCAGACCGGGAAGCTGCACATCCTCCCCTGCGACAGCGGGTACGACCGCCACCACCTCGCCGCCGCGCTTGACGCGAATCTCGCCGATCACATCGCCCGCATAAACCGGCGCGGTCACCTTTTCAACCAACGCAGCCTCCAGCGAAAGCGCGCTCTTTTCGCCCCGCTTTTCCAACAGGCTGCACGTGCCGCCGCTGACAACGGAAACCTCGTCCCGCCCGCCCAGGCGAACGGGCACGGTCATATCCATCGCCTGCCCCTGCGCAATCGGGGTCACAAGCTGCACATTTGCAAAGCCGTATTCCAGCATCGCGCGCGCTTCGTCAAAACGCGTCTGCCCTGCGGGCGTGCCCAGCACAACGGCAATCAGCCGCATGCCGTCCTTCTTCGCCGTCGCGCTGACGCAATAGCGCGCTTCGTTGGTCGAGCCTGTCTTATAGCCGTCGCAGCCGGGATAAAACCGAATCAATCGGTTCGTGTTCGTCAGCGAGGTCACGCGCCCGCCGCGGTGCCTGATTTCATCCATCCAGATGGTCGAATACTTATAATACAGCGGGTGCAGATCGATCTGCGCGCTCAGCTTCGCCACGTCCCGCGCGGTGGTATAGTGGTTCTGCGCGGGCAGGCCGGTGCAGTTGACATAATGCGTGTTCTCAAGTCCCAGTTCCTCCGCGCGGGC
Organism: uncultured Clostridia bacterium; assembly: GCA_934636105.1. Classification (GTDB taxonomy): domain Bacteria; phylum Bacillota; class Clostridia; order Christensenellales; family Aristaeellaceae; genus Ventricola. The sequence continues at coordinate 70,894 of CAKTZR010000013.1, read as the reverse complement.
GTTCATCTGCTTGACAAAGCCCTCCTCCGACCCGGCAAGATATTCGGCCAGCGCGACGGCAGAATCGTTCGCGCTGGCGACGATCACCGTTTTGAGCAGCTCGCCGAGCTTATAGCTCTCCCCCGCGTCGAGGAACGCCTGACTGCCGCCCATGCTCGCCGCGCGCGTGGAAATCGTCACCCTGTCCTCCTGCGACGCGCGCCCCTCGTCAATCGCTTCCAGCGTCAGCAGAATCGTCATCACCTTGTTCACGCTGGCGACCGGGCGGCGCTCATCCGCGTTCTTTTCGAAGATCACCCGTCCGGTCGATGCTTCGCAGAGAATCGCGCTTGGGCTGGTCAGCTCAAACGGCGCTTCCGTTTCCATCGGCTGTTCATCGGCTTTGGCCAGCCCCGGCAGCAGAAGCAATGCGGCCATCAGCGCCGCGAATCCTGTTTTGATATTCATGCCTTTCCCCCTCTACTGCGCCATCAGCTGCGCGATTTCGCCTGAGCTCAAACGGGGATGCAGCGCCTGATTGATGCCGTCGGCCAGCACGCCCGCCATGCGTTCCACCAGCGCATCCACGTCGCGCGGCGTGACGATCATCTCCCCCAGCTTTTCGGAGACCACGCGTTCCACGCATGCGGCGATGCGCTCCTCCTCCACCTCGCCCTCGCCCAACGCGCAGAGCGCGTCGGAAGCGATGGTCGAAGCATAGACCACCAGCGGCACGCCGACGGCGATCACCGGCACGCCCAGCGTCCTTCGGTCAAGCGCCTTGCGGTGATTGCCCACGCCCGAACCCGGCGTAATGCCCGTATCCGCAATCTGAATCGTCGAAGCGATGCGCTTGGAGCTTCGTGCGGCCAGCGCATCCACGGCGATCACCGCATCCGGTTTGACGTGGGCAACCATGCCGCGCAGAATTTCCGCCGTCTCCATGCCCGTCACGCCGAGAACGCCCGGCGCGGCGGCGCACACGCTGCTCATCTGCACATCCGCAGGCAGGCAGCCGTCCATATGCCGCGTCACCAGCACGCGTTCCGCCGTCCTTGGGCCGAGGGAATCCGGTGTGACGCTTCGATTGCCCAGCCCGACGACCAGCACCGTCTTCATATCGGACGGAAGCATGCCGCGGAGGGTCTGCGCCAGCTCGGCCGCCAGCGCGCGCCGGGTTTCCAGCGAAACGGTCATCGCCTGCTCGCAGGCCAATGTGACATATGTGCCCATCGGCCTGCCCAGCCTTTGCGCGCTCTCCTCGTTTTCCACCCTGACCACCGTGCGTGACAGGCCGTTTTCGCGCAGCGCGCCGCCCGCCGCCTCCACGGCTAAATCCGTCCATTTTGCCCTCATCGCTCCGCCCTCCGCTGTTTCTAAACGTAGGCTGTACAGCGGATGGGAAAAATATGCGGCTTTTGCGGTTTAAACCCGTTTCAATCGTAGACCGCTTCGCGGTCTGCTCTGAAACTACTTTGAGCAAAGGATTTTGGGCTGCCGCCCAAACCTGCCTGGGGATTTCATCCCCAAACCCCTTCTTCGCTTCGCGTCTTCCAAACAAACTGATTCAATCCAAAAAAGAAAGCCTCCCTCATGGAGGGAGGTGGCTGCCGAAGGCAGACGGAAGGAGTTCTTATTTCCCGCAAGCCTTCAAGGCGGCGAGCGGAAGCAGCATTTCTTCGCAGTCGCGCACGCTGTCCGCCGGGTTAAACTGCGCGTTGACCAGCTCGACGTGCCCGTGTTTCAGCTGGCTTGCGTCCAGAATGGAGTTAATCAGCGAAAGCAGCTGATTGCCCTCCACGCGGATGTTATCCAGCGTGCTGTCCAGCTTTTCGGGATCGCCTTTATACTTCTGCGCAATCTGCGTCATGCCGAGCACGACGTTGAGCGGCGTTCGGATATCGTGACTCATCTTGGAGAAGAAATCCTGCTTGGCGCGGCTGCTGGTCTCCACGATCTCGTAATCCAGCCCCAGGATTTCAATCGTCTGCCTGAAAATATCGGGCACAATGCCCTTGGCTTCTCCATCCTCAAACCACGAATAGGGCTTTTCGTCCGGGTTCATGAGCGCGCGGACGACCACATGTTCCTGCCGCATGGTTTCCAGCAGCGCGCGTTCCTCCGCCGTCAGCTCGGTGTTCTGTTCCTGTTCACCGTAATATTTGTTGTAAAGGTCGGTGCGTCACGTAGGCGTTTCCATATTCAGCCCGTCGATGGCCGCGTCAATCTGGTCGATGATCGCCTGGTCTTCTTTGCGGGCGATGATGTAATACGGCGTTTCGCCGAAGTTTTCAACGGATGACGGGATGCACGGAGAAAGCGAACTCCGCGTCGCGGTCGTCCGTGTGCTTCACGCCGGTCAGGATATCGATCTGCCCCTGACGCAGCAGCTCGAAACTGTCGGAAAACGACACGTCGTAATCCACAAATTCAAGCGTCGCCTGCATGTGCTTGACGATGCTCTGCATCATCTCATAGCCATAGCCGTAGCGCTTGCCGTCCGCATCCTGAATATGATAGCAGGGCGAGGCATAAAAACCCACCTTATACGTCGGCGTATCCACACGCTGGGCCAGCTCGGCCGCAGGTCAGCGCCGCAAGCAGCATCATCGCTGTCAAAGCGGCGGCTATCGCGCGCATCATCGATTTCATATGTGTATCTACCCGCTCACACTCAAAGTATCTCTTATTATATCGACTAACGTCACTGATTTCAATCTTATTTTGTGTAGTCATTGAAAAAATATCGAAAGTTTTGTTACATTTCATCGAATCACAAAAATCGCCCGGACGTTTTTCTCCGTCCGAGCGCCCTTTGGTGTAACTATTCAGTTCACGTTGCGGCCGCAGCACTTTTTGTATTTCTTTCCGCTTCCGCAGGGGCAGGGATCGTTGCGCCCCACCGTCTGCCGGATTTTGCTGCTCTCGGCCAGCTCCAACGGCGTATGGCCGTAGTTCTCCGGCATGCGCGTCGTGTTATGCAGCGTGGTATAGAGCGAAAGGAATTTTTCGGTCAGCGCCTGCGTGGTCAGATACGGCTTCAACTCGTTGATTGCGCTTTCCATGCCGATGTCGCCGACGCGGCAGATATCCACCATGTCGCCGAGCGTATCCTCCACATCCGCCGGCGCAACGCCCAGCTCCGTTTTGAAAAAGCCGCGCATAGCCTGCGTGGCGGGCGTATTTTCAAAATACAGCTCGTCTTCATATCGAAGCAGCTCGTCTTTGGGCGGAATGTAGATCGTCTTTCCCTTTCTGGCGGAAACCAGCCCCCTGTATTCCTCCGGCTGGCCGACAAACCATTCATCGCAGACAATCTCCTCGCCGTCCACTTCTTCTCGATAAGCCCCTTCGCAGGCCTCGCGCCGCAGAACGGCGCTCACCTCATCCTGCGTCGCCAGCCCCGGATTCTGCTGCTCAACGATGCGGCAGGCTTCCTGCACGGTCAGCGCGCCGTAAAAATTCGCCATCGCGCACAGATAGCGTCGGATGAGCCGCTGCTTTTCGCTCATCGGCTCGTCGCTCGCTTCGCTTTCTCCGCTCCATTCGGCAACAAAATCCCGCATCATGGTTTCGCAGAGCGCCAGCCGCGTGCCCACGTTCGTGCGCGGAAACCACGGAAAGCAGAACATGCCGTTTTGAATCGTCATCGGTCTGCTTTCGCTCAGCTGGTTTTGAAGCTGTTCGCTTCCCCGGCGCACGCCCGCCGCGTCCCCTTCTTCCATGGGGATGGCGATGGTCATCTTCACGCTGTCCGCCTCCAGCTTGGCCGAGGCGTTGCGATAGCGGATGATCGTGCCGTGCTTTTCGGGGTAACGCTGTTCCATCAAATCAAAAATATCCATGAATGGCTCCTTTTCATCAAAAACTCCGGCGTTGTCAGCGTCGGAGTGCTTCCGTCCTTATTCAGCCGTGGGATTGGCCGCCATTCGACCGGCGTACACGCCGCCGAACACGCGAATGCCCGGCGCGCAGCCATCGAACGCAAAATCCGCAACGCGGGTTGTCGTCGGCATTTTGACAAAGGACAGCCGCGTGCAGCCGAAGAACGCCATGCGCCCGACCGCGCTCGTGCCCCACGGCAGCGTGACCTGCGTCAGGCTCTCGCACCCGGCGAAGGCGCTATCCTTCAGACTTTCCAGCCCGCGCTCAAAGCTCACGCTGACCAGCTGGCGGCAGCCGAAAAACGCGCTCTCGCCGATTTCACGAACGCCGCCGCCCACAATCAGCTGCTCCAGCGTGCCGCTGGCGAAAAACGCTTTCGGCGCAATCGCCGCCACGCGCCGGCCGCAGATTTCCGTGGGAATTTCGATGCGGTGCGGCGCGGCCTGTCTCGCGCCGGTGACGGTCAGCGAGCCGTCCTCCTCCTCGCGCAGAACAAGCTCCTCGTCGTCCTTCCAGCTCTGGGAATCAAACGCCAGGCCGTTGAGCCGGGCGTATTGCTGGGCGGGCACGCCCTCCGCGCCGTAGAGCCGGAGCTCCTTGCTGCACCCGAAGAACGCGCCGCCGCCGATCTGCGCCACGCTGGCGGGAATTTCCACGTGCTTGAGCGCCGCGCATTTGGAAAAGCTGCTCGGCCCAAGCTGCACCACGCCCGGCTCGATGCGCACCCGCTCCAGCTGGCTGCATTTGGCAAAAGCCAGCGTGCCCACGCGCTGCACGCCGCCGGGGATCACCAGCATCCGCAGATGCGTGCAGCCGGAAAACGCCATTTCGCCAATCTGCCTGAGCGCTTCGGGCAGGATGACGCGGCGAAGCTCGGTGCAGCCCTCAAATGCGCGCGGCGCGATGGCCACTACCGGGCACGCCCCGGCTTCGAACTGGATATCCAGATCGTCCGCCTGCCGATCGACGCAGCGCACGGCGGTCAGCGTGCCGTCCCCGTTGTCGGAAAAATCCATCACATGCCGCCCCACCATCGCACAGGCGGATGAAAACCGCGGGCGCGGCGCGCTGTCCACGGGCGCGCTGAACCCATCCTGCGAAATGGTTCTTCCGTTTCCCTCTTGCACAAAAGGCGGCCTTCTGGTGAACATGTCGATTCCTCCGAAATTTTGTCACATATCGTCTTATTATAGCATCGCGCACAGCAGATGACAATTCATTTTTTTGACCCGCTTTTCTTGACACTCCGAATCACCCATGATATAGTTATAAATTGGATTGATTTGCCTTAGCGTTTTCATCACAAACGATTGAAAAGAGGAAGATACGATGTCGCTTTCCGTCCTGCTGGCCGTCGCCTTTGTCGGCGCGGCGCTGTATTACGTCTGTCCGCTGCGCTTCCGATGGGTGCTGCTGCTCCTGCTGAGTTACGGCTTCTATATGACCTGCGGGCTGTCCGCCCTGCCCTTCATTTTGATTACGACGCTGACGACGTGGGCGGGCGCGCTGAAAATCGGCCAAATCGGCGAGGGCGGCAAGACCTACCTGCGCGAGCACAAGGCGGAACTGACCGCCGAGCAGAAAAAAGCGCGCAAGGCGAAGACCCGTTCCGCGCAGAGGATCTGGTTTTTCGCGGTGCTGCTGCTCAACTTCGGCGTGCTGGCCGTGCTCAAATACCTGAACCCCGTGATGGCGTGGGGCGCGTCGCTGCTGGGCAAAGACGCTCCGGCGCTGGGGCTGGTTCTGCCGCTGGGCATCAGCTTCTACACCTTCCAATCCATGGGCTATCTGATCGACGTATACAACGGCAAATATGCCCCGGAAAAGAACCCGGCGAAGTTCGCGCTGTTCGTCTCCTTCTTCCCCCAGCTCATTCAAGGCCCGATCGCCCGCTTTGACCAGCTGGAAAACCAGCTGATTGCGCCGCACCGCTTCGATCTGGACAACATCGAGCGCGGCCTGCTGCTGATTCTCTGGGGCTGGTTCAAAAAGAAGGTCATCGCCGACCGCGCGCTGCCGCTGGTGGAAGCGGTTTTCGGCAATCAGAGCGCCTACGGCGGCGCGGTCATCGTCGTCGGCGTGCTGTTTTATTCCCTCCAGCAATACACGGATTTCTCCGGCGGCATCGATCTGGTGACGGGCATTGCCCAGCTTTTCGGCATTCAGCTTGCGCCGAACTTCAAGCGGCCGTATTTCTCCGTCTCCCTCGGCGACTTCTGGCGGCGCTGGCACATCAGCCTGGGCGGCTGGATGCGCGACTATGTGTTCTATCCCTTTGCGCTGACCAAGCCCGTCTCCCGCATGAGCAAGGCGCTCAAAAAGAAGGCCGGCACGCACATCGCCCGCGCCCTGCCCGCCGCGCTGGGCAACATCCTCGTGTTCTTTCTGGTGGGCATCTGGCACGGCGCGCAGATGAACTACGTGCTCTGGGGCCTGTATAACGGCGTGATTCTCGCGTTCACCGCGCTGGTCGAGCCGGTCTATAAAAAGATGAACGAGCGCCTGCCGCGGCTCACCGCGTCGAAGGGCTTCCACGTCTTCCGCATCCTGCGCACGTTCCTCGTCGTCAACATCGGCTGGTACTTTGATCGCTGCGTGCGCGCCGCCGACGCGTTTGACATGCTGCGCAAGACGCTGTTCTCCTTCAACGCTTCCCAGCTGTTTGACGGCACGCTGAGCGCCCTCGGCCTGGCCGCCAAGGATTACCGCATTCTGCTGATCGCGACAATCCTCCTCTTTGTCGTCTCCCTGATGCAGGAGCGCGGCGTGAAAATCCGCGATTTCGTGCTCTCCCGTCCGCTGGCGCTGCGCTGGCTGATTCTCTACGCGTTCATGCTCTTTGTGCTGGCGACGTTCGGCGGTTCCAACGTGGCCGAATCCGGCTTCATGTACGCGGTGTTCTGATCGGAGGGAGCAGCTTGAAAAACAAAACACTTCGCGGCCTGCTTCGGCTCGCCGCCTTTGCCCTCGGCTTTGTGCTGGTTCTGCTGTTTGCCGACACGTTTCTGATCAAGACGGATACCTACGCCCGGCTGACGCTGGCGGAGATGAAGCAGCGCGACGACGTCGAGATGGTGTTCGTCGGCTCCTCCATCGTGCGCGACCACTTCAACGCCGAGATGATTACCGAGGAAACCGGGCTGGAGAGCTTTTCGCTGGGCATTCCCTGCGCGGCGCTGCAAGCCGATCTGGCCATGACGAAAGAATTTTACCGCACCAATCACCCGGAATGGACGGTGCTCGTCGTCGAGCCGTTCACATTCGACACGGTGAAAGAGGGCATCGAGGCGCAGTACGAACTGATGCCGTATCTCTCCTCCCCCGTCGAGCGAATCAAATATTATTTGAACCTCTGCCGGGAGGACGGCTGGTATCTGGACAGGCTGTGCATGTTCCGCGATTTCGGCGTGGATTCGTTTTCGGATTTCATGAAGACCGTCGGCCTGCACTTCTGGCCGTTTGAAACCTACGAAAAGCTCAGGCCCAAGCTGGATAAGCGCATGAGCTACGAAGGCCGCGGCTTTGTGCGCTACAACACAAAGGACCGCGCCAAAAAGACCATCCGTCAGCAGATTATCCGCGAATCCACGGACTATTATTACGACCTGTTCCCGCGCTCCAAAGAGATGCTGCTGGAATACCGCGATCTGGTCGAGCAAAACGGCTCCAAGCTGATGGTGTTCATCTATCCGAATCTGACGGTTCACAACCTCGCCATTCCCGGCTTTCTGGATTACAACGACGCGCTGATGCGCTTCTGCCGGGATAACGGCATCGAATGCGTCAATTTCTCGCTGGCCAAGCCGGAACTGTACCCCCGCAAGACGGACGATTATTATTTCGACCTGTATCACATGGTCGGCAGCGGATCGGATATTTTCAGCCACTGCTTCTCCAAATTCTTCAACGCCTATACGGCGGGCGAGGATACGAGCGATTGGTTTTACGGCAGCAAATGGGAATACCTCGCTTCCGTCACCGTCATTCCAAATTGCTGGATTCAGACCTACGACCCGGATGCAGACTGGAACATGGCCTGGGAACAGGACGAGCAGACCGTGATCGCCGCAAGCGAAAACGGCACGCGGGACGTGTATCTGGCCAACTGCAACCACGGCACAAGCGTCACGCCGGAATACCGCTTCTTCCTGCGCGATGAGGCCACGGGCGAGGAAACCCCGCTCACCGATTGGCAGACGGAGGGCATTCTCTCCTGCGCCAAGGGCGAATGGACGGGGACGTGCATCCGCGTCTATGCCCGCGTGCAGGGCGGCGAGGACGACCCGGAGCTTTACTTCGATTTCCACCCCGGCGAGGATGAAGAACCCTGCCTGCAAGTTTGATTTTTTCGGGAGGCTTCCCTTCGTGAACAAAAACATTCGTCCCTTTGTTCGATTCTTTGCGTTCTTTCTGGCGTTTGTGCCCGTCGTGCTGCTGGCCAACACCTTTCTGATTCAGACGGATACGTTCGTCGCCCTGACGATGGACGAGCTGAAAACCCGCGAGGACATCGAGCTGGCGGTCGTCGGTTCTTCCATCGTGCGCGACCACTTCAACGCGGCGCTCATCAGCGAACAGACGGGCATGCAGGCGTTTTCCGCCGCCGTGCCGGGGCTGTCGCTTCAGGGCGAATTGGCGCTGACGCGCGAACTGTATCGCAAAAACGACCCGGAATACACCGTGCTGGTCGTCGAGCCGTATAATTTTGACACAGCCAAGGAAGACCCCAACGCGCTTTACAAGCTCATGCCCTTCCTCAGCGACGCAGAGAATAAGCTGACCTATTATCTGGATACAAGCCGGGAGGACGGCCAATACCTCGACCGCCTGCTGATGTTCCGCGAGTTCGGCGCCGAATCTCTTGCGGACGTGGCCAAAACCATCGGACTTCGTCTGAATCCTCAAAAGGAATATGAACGGCTCAAGCCCACGATGGATGCGACGGTCGCCTACGCGGGCGGCGGCTTCCTGCGCCACACCAGCGAGGAGAGCGCCGAAAGCCTGATCCGCGAAACCGTGCTGCGCGAGGAATATCCGGGCTATATCTACGAGCTGTACGCCCCGTCCAAGGCGCTTTTGGCGCGCTACAAGGCGCTCTGCGCGGAAAAGGGAAGCAAGCTGCTGGTCATCCTCTCTCCGAACCTGACGGCGCACGCGCTGGCCGAGCCGGGCTTCCTGCCCTACGGCGAAAGCCTGATGGCCTACTGCCGCGAAAACGAGATTCCGTGCTACAATTTTCAATATGCCAAAACGGAATGGCTGCCTAACCTCGACGGGTATTATTACGACCTTTACCACATGAACGGCGACGGCGCGGATCTGTTCAGCGCGGCGTTTGCGGCCTTCTTTAACGCCTACGTGCGCGGCGAAGATGTGAGTGGCTGGTTCTATGCGGACAGCGCGGAATACCTCGCTTCCATCGACCGCATCACCAACGTCTGGCTGACGCTGCAAGACGGCCAGTTCGTCGCGGACTGCAACCGGGGCACGCTCGTCACACCGCTGTACCGCTTCGTCTCCGTCGCAGCAGACGGGAGCGAAACCCTTCTGCGGGATTACAGCGAAAACGCCGTTTTCTTCGCCGCCGATGTGCCGACGGGCGAAACCCTGCGCGTTTACGCCGTCCCGCAGGGGCAGGAAAACGCCGATTCCGTCTGGTATGACTTTTCGAAGCGCTCGCCAAGGGTTGAATCTTGAAGCGCAATCGGGTATAATAGAATAACGCATAGCGGAACGCGCTTTCTGTGCGTTCCGCTTTTTTGGGGCTTTGCCCCAATCCCCACCAAGAACCTGAGGTTCTTGGATTTCCCACTTTACTTCGCACAGCTTCAACCTTTTTGAGGATATCATACGATGAAGAATCTGATTCTGGATTACTTGGAGCAGACCGCCGCGCGTCTGCCGGAAAAAAACGCCTTTGCCGACGAGCATACCGCCGTCACCTTCTCCGCACTCGTCAGCCGGGCACAAAGGGTCGCCAGCGCGCTGATTCCGCTCGTGCCGCCGCGCAGCGTTGTCGGCTTCTACATGGACAAGGGCGTGGAAACCGTCGTGGGCTTCATGGGCGCGGTCTATGCCGGGTGCGCCTATTCCCAGCTCAATTTGCGCCATCCCGCGCCGCGCGTGCGCGCCATGCTGGAAACGCTGGATACGCCGATTGTCGTGACCGACAGGGCGCATCTGACCCAGCTGGAAGACATCGACCCGCCCGCGCGCATTCTGCTTCTGGAGGAGCTGGAAGAAACGACGCCGGACGAAGCCGCGCTTTCCGCCGTCCGCGCGCAGATGATCGACGCAGACCCGCTCTATGTCAACTTCACCAGCGGCTCGACCGGCACGCCGAAGGGCGTGGTCGTCTGCCACCGCAACGTATGCGAGTTTATCCCCTGCTTTGCGGAGACGTTCGCTATCACGGAAAAAGACGTGCTGGCCAATCAGGCGCCGTTTGACTTCGATGTGTCCGTGAAGGATATTTACAGCGGTCTGTTCACCGGCGCGCGCGTGGAAATCGTGCCGACGGCATATTTCACCAACCCGACGAAGCTGATGGATTTCCTCTGCGACCGCGGCGCAACGCTGATGGTCTGGGCGGTCAGCGCGCTCTGCTTCCTGACGACGATGAACGCCTTGGCCTATAAAACGCCGACGACGCTTCGCGCCATCCTCTTTTCCGGCGAGGTCATGCCGATCAAGCACCTGCACAAGCTGCAAAAATATCTGCCGAATGTGCAATACGTCAACCTTTACGGCCCGACGGAAATCACCTGCAACTGCACGTATTACGTCGTTGACCGCGAATTTGCCGAAAACGAAACGCTGCCCATCGGCGTGCCGTTCAAAAACGAGCGCATTCTGCTGCTCACGCCGGACGGCGGCGAAGCGGTCAAAGACGGCGAAATCGGCGAGCTGTGCGTCAGCGGCACCTCCGTCGCATTGGGCTATTACAAGGACGCGGAGCGCACCGCCGCCTGCTTCACCCAGAACCCGCTCAATCACGCCTATCTCGAACCGATTTATCGCACAGGCGACCTCGTGAAGGTCAACGAGCGCGGCGAAATGGTTTATGTCTCCCGCAAGGATTTTCAGATTAAGCACATGGGCCACCGCATCGAGCTGAGCGAAATCGAAGTGCAGATGACCGCCGTGCCCGGCGTGGAGCGCGCGCTCTGCGCCTATCTGGCGGATAAGGGCAAAATTCTGGCTTTCTACACCGGCGAAGCGGATAAGGCGGCCATCACGGGCGCGCTGCGCGAGGTGCTGCCGGGCTACATGATTCCCAATATCTTCATGCAGGTGGACGCAATGCCGCTCAACAAGAACGGCAAGATCGACCGCGCCGCGCTGCTGGAACAATACGCCGCCGCAAAGGCCGCCAAAAAGGAGGCGCGACATGGATAACCTCTTTTCCGTCGCCGAGCGCTTCGGCACGCCGTGCTTCGTCTTTGACGAGGAGCAGCTGAAAACCCGCATGCGCGCCGTGCGCGGCATCGTGCCGAAAAACATCGGCCTGTGCTACTCCATCAAGGCGAATCCGTTTCTGATTGCCGCGATGCGCGGTCTGGTCGGCACGCTGGAGGTATGCAGCCCCGGCGAACTGGAAATCTGCCATAAAATGGGCGTTCCGGCGGACATGGTGCTCTTTTCCGGCGTGAACAAGACCCTGGCCGACGTGGAGCGCGCCATGGAGCTGGGCGTGACCCGTTTCACCTGCGAATCGCCGCTGCACATCCGTCTGATCGATGAAGCGGCGCGCGCGCGCAGCCGGGTTTACCCCGTGCTGCTGCGGCTGACGGCGGGTTCGCAGTTCGGCATGGACGAGCGGGACTTCTTCGCCGCGCTCGACCGCCGCGCCGAAACGCCAAACATCCGCATCGAGGGCGTGCATTATTTCTCCGGCACGCAGCGCAAGAAGCTCGACGGCCAGCGCAAAGAACTGGCCATGCTGACTGAGCTGGTCGAACGCCTGAAAGCAGACTACGGCATGGAAACCGTGCGCGTGGAATACGGCCCGGGGCTGTATTTCCCGTATTTCAATCACGAGGATCACAGCGACACGCTCGCCCCGATTCGCGAACTTGCGCCGGATTTGGCCGCGCTGGCCGAGCACTGCGAGCTAACGATTGAAATGGGGCGCTTCTTCGCGTCCGAATGCGGCGCATATCTTACCCGCGTGATCGATACGAAGGTGAACTGCGGCACGTCCTACGCGATTGTAGACGGCGGCATTCACCACGTCAATTATCTGGGCGGCAACATGGGCATGCGTGTGCCGATCATCCAGCAAAGCCCGGTGCGCGAGGGTGACCTGCAGCCGTGGGCGCTATGCGGCAGTCTCTGCACGACGGCGGATGTGCTGGTGCGCAAAGCCGAGCTGCATCCGCTTCAGCAGGGTGATGTTTTGGCGTTTATGAACATCGGCGCGTATTCGGTGACGGAAGGCCCCGCGCTTTTCCTCAGCCGCGACATGCCGCGCATCGTTCTGCACGGCGAGGACGGCGACCGTCTGGCGCGCGGCACCGTGCACAGCTGGGAACTGAACCACGAATGACGTTTTTTGGGGCTTTGCCCCAAACCCCACCAAGAACCTGAGGTTCTTGGATTTCCCACATATAAGTTTTTTTATAACCACTGCAAACAAGCGCATGTAGGGGCGCGCATTGCGCGTCCGCATTCTGCGCTGAAACATAATTCAAAAAATCATAAAGGAGCAAACAACTATGCGTGACACCATTCTGGAAATCCTCGAAGACATCGGCGAGGACGTTGACTTTGACACCTGCGAAACCCTGATTGACGACGGCATTCTCTCCTCGCTGGATATCATCCAGCTCATCGGCGCGCTGAACGACGAGTTCGATATCTCCATCCCCGCGACCGAAATCATCCCGGAGAACTTCAACAGCGTGGATGCGATGGCCGCAATGGTCGCGCGCCTGTCCGAGGAGTGATTGCCATGAAACCGGAGGTCGCTTCTTTTCTTGATTATGTTGCGAATGCCCCGACGGTGTTTCAGGCGGTGCAGCAGGCCTGCGGCATGCTGGATGCGGCAGGCTTCACCCGTCTGAATGAACATGCGACGTGGGCCGTTGTCCCCGGCGGGCGCTATTATGTGACGCGCAACCGTTCGGCCGTCGTCGCCTTTACCGTGCCGGAAAACGGCTTCACCCACTGCCAGATCGTCGCCAGCCACGGCGATTCCCCGACCTTCAAGCTCAAGGCCCATGCCGAGGGCGAAGCGGCAGGCGCGTACATCCGGCTGGACGTGGAGCGCTACGGCGGCATGATTATGTCCACGTGGTTTGACAAGCCTCTCTCCATCGCGGGCCGTGCGCTGGTACGGGAAAACGGAAAGCTCGTGACAAAGCTGATCGATCTGGGCCGCGACGCGGCGCTGATTCCGAACATGCCGATTCACTTCAACCGCGACATCAACAACGGTTACAGCTACAACCCGCAGGTGGACATGCTCCCGCTCTTTGGCGACAAGGACGCGAATGGCGCATTGGCCGCCGAGGTTGCCGCGAAAGCGGGCGTGCCGGAAGCGGACGTCGTGGCCTGCGACCTGTTCCTCTACAACCGCACGCCCGCCAGCGTCTGGGGCGCGCACGAGGAGTTCTTCTCCTGCCCGCGCATCGACGATCTGGAATGCGCGTACACCTCCCTCGCCGCGTTCATCGCCGCGCCGGCGGATAGCCATGTGAACGTCTGCGCGATCTTCGATAACGAAGAAGTCGGCAGTCTTTCCAAGCAGGGCGCGGATTCCACGCTGCTTTCCGACGTGCTCAGCCGCGCGCTTTCTTCCCTCGGCCTGTCGGATGCGCAGATTCGCGCGGCGCTGTCTTCCAGCTTCATGGTTTCGGCGGATAACGCGCACGCCGTCCATCCGAACCATCCGGAGAAATACGACGAGCTGAACCGCACGTTCATGAACGGCGGCGTGGTCATCAAGCACAACGCGAACCAAAAATACACCACCGACGCGGTTTCCGACTCGATTTTCGCGGAAATCTGCGCCAAGGCGGGCGTGCCGGTGCAGCACTTCGCCAACCGCTCGGATATCCTCGGCGGCTCGACGCTGGGCAACCTCTCCAACGCGCATGTTTCCATGAATACCGTGGATATCGGCCTGGCCCAGCTGGCCATGCACTCCAGCTATGAAACGGCGGGCTGCGCCGACGTAGAGCATATGATCCGCGCGCTAACCGCGTTTTATCAGACGAACGTGGTCACCCTGGCCGACGGCGATTATCAGCTCTCCTGACGCTTCTCCTGTTCCATACGCTGCGCCGTCCGTTCCGCTCGTGCGGAAATGCGGCAGAGCGCAAGGGCCAGAAGAATAATCGCCGCGAGCCCCAGGCCAACGGCAAAACCAAGCAGCATACTTTCACCCCCGTTTTATTCTATCCATTCGCGCGCCGTCCTATCTCTGGGCGGCGTTTTTTCTCTGTTTTCCTTTCTTTTCTTCGTTTTGACAGTCCGATTAACGTTCAATTCAAAATATCGTCCCGTTTCGCTTGATTTTTCCATTTCGTGCATGTATAATGAGTCCGATCATGCACGATAACGCGAAAGGTGGATACGCTATGAACCGCGATGAACTGGAAAAAAGAAATGTGGGCGAAAATCTGGATGCACTGATGAACCTCGATCCGCGGGGCTACGGCGTATGCCGCATCCTCTATGCCGGAAGCCGCGAGGCCACGGGCGAACCGCTGACCATGCACGCCGCGCAGACGCTCGTGGACGCCGTGAAACCCGGCGATCTGGTATACATTCTGACGGGCTTTGTGCTTCTGCCGCACAAGGTGCCGGAGATGGACGGCATGGTTTCCTCCATGCTGCTGGCCCGCGCGCTCGTGCTGGCCTTCGACGCAAAGCCTGTCATCATCTGCCCGGTGGACAGCGTACAGGCCGTCAAGAACTGCGCCGCCGTCGTCGGCCTGCACATCTACGAAGATATCGCCACCGTGCGCGAACTGCCGATGAGCATGGGCGTGGTGAGCTTCACCAAGGACATGAGCCACGCCGACGCTGCGGCCGACGCCATTTTGGCGCAGGGCAAACCCGCCGCGGTCGTCTCCATCGAAGCGCCGGGCGCGAACGACGTGGGTGTTTACCACAACGCGGGCGGCATGGACGTCTCCGTTTTGGAAGCCAAAACCGACGCGCTTTGGAACAAGCTTCGCGCGCTGGGCGTGCCGAGCGTGGCTATCGGCGATTTGGGCAACGAAATCGGCATGGGCAAAATCGCCGATCACATCCGCTCCTTCGTTCCCTTCACCGCGCACGGCGAATGCAGCTGCGGCTGCAAGGGCGGCATTCTCGCCGCGACCACGACGGACAGCATCATCACCGCGACCTGCTCGGATTGGGGCTGCTACGGCCTGATGGCCGCGCTGGCGTATCTGCTGCGCAACATTGACATTCTCCACACGGAGGAAATGGAAGCCGAAGTCATGCGTGCGGCGGCCCGCAGCGGCATGATTGACATGACCGGTTCGCTGCTGCCCGGTATCGACGGTTTCAATTTGAAAATGAATGTTTCCATCCTCAGTCTGATGCGCCAATGCACCGACTATGCGCTTCGCTATTCGCATAATTCCGATCGCTGGTTCGGCCCGGTTCTGGAAAAGCACTTTTTTGAATAACCCTTCCGCCGCCGTGACGGTTCCCCTCCCCTCGCAAGGGGAGGCATAAAAGGTGATACAAAGGACGTGACACTATGGATTTGCGCCCCGTCGGCGTGAGCGGCGTTCTGGCCGTGCTCGGCGACTCCATTTCCGAACAGACCGGCGCACAGGTTGCCGCACTCCGGGAAGCGATTGCCGCCGCGCACATCAGCGGCGTGGAGGAAACCATTCCCGCTTATGCTTCGCTGCTCGTCAAATACGATCCGTTTTTAACCGATTATGCCGCGCTCTGCGAAGCGCTGCGCAGGCTGGAAAAGACGTTTTCCGCGTCCACGGTGCAGTCGGGCCGGATCGTCGAAATTCCCGTCTGTTACGGCGGGGCCTACGGCGAGGATCTGCCCTTCGTCGCCCAGCACGCGGGCCTAAGCGAGCAGGAGGTCATCGCGCTGCACACCGCCCGGCCCTACCGCATCTATATGCTTGGCTTTCTGCCGGGGTTCCCGTATTTGGGCGGGCTGGATGAGCGGCTGCACACGCCGCGCCTGCCCACCCCGCGCACCAAAATTCCGGCGGGCAGCGTAGGCATCGGCGGCAAGCAGACGGGCATTTATCCGATGGAATCCCCCGGCGGCTGGCAGCTCATCGGCCGAACGCCGCTGACGCTCTTTGCGCCGGGCGAATCTCTGCCCTATGCGGCGGGCGACCGCATCCGGTTTGTGCCCATCAATGAAGCCGAATTTGCGCGCATTCGCAGAGACGAGGAGGCAAAACGCCATGGCGCTTAAAATCGTTTCGTCCGGCCCGTTGACCACCGTTCAGGATTTTGGCCGCTTCGGCCATCAGGCGGAGGGCTACCCCGAATGCGGCGCATGCGACAAATACGCGCTGGCGCTGGCAAATCTGCTCTGCGGCAACGGCGACTGTCCGCACATGGCGGGGCTGGAATACACGCTGGCCGGGCCGACCCTCCGCGCAGAGGATTATACGCTCATCGCGCTGACAGGCGGCGAAAGTCAGCCGAAGGTCAACGGAAACGCTGTTAACATGTTCGAACCGATTCTGCTCGCCCCCGGAGACACGCTGGAAATCGGCATGCTCGCTTCCGGCCTGCGCGGCTATCTGGCCGTGTTCGGCGGATTTGATATTCGCCCCGTGCTTGGCAGCCGCTCCACCGATCTCAAATGCCGCATCGGCGGGTTAAACGGCCGCGCACTCCAAGCTGGCGACGTTCTGCCCGTTCTTCGCGCGTTTGAGCTCCCGCAGGAGCGCTTTGTGCCGCTCCAAAAGCGCGTGCAGGCCGCCAGTCTGGAAGATTGGGCGCTGACCACGCTGACTCCGCACGGCTTCATCGGCGCGCAGAAGTTCCCTCTGCTGCGCGTCGTGCTCGGCCCGCAGGATGACCTGTTCACCGAAAAAGGTCTGTTTGATTTCAAATCCGCGCTCTACACCGTCACGCAGGATTCCAACCGCATGGCCGCCAAGCTCAGCGGCGCGGCGATTGAGGCCAAGGCGGGCGTGGATATCCTCTCGGACGGCATTGTAGAAGGTTCGGTGCAGATTTCCGCAAACGGCCAGCCAATTGTGATGCTTGCCGACCACCAGAGCACGGGCGGCTATGCCAAAATCGCGACGGTCATCCCGTGCGATATTCCGGCGCTGGCACAGGTTCGCCCCGGCCAGCTCGTCGGCTTCCGCGTCGTGACCGTGGAGGAGGGAGCAGCCGCCTGCAAGAAGGAAAAAGACAAATGGGCTTATCTCAAGGAGGAGATCGACCATGACTGATTACGCATCCGCCAGCCCGAAGGCTGTGCGCGCCCTCATCCGCGAAGGCCAGATCACCACGCCGACCACCGGCATGTGCGACGGCTATGCGCAGGGCAACCTCGTCGTGCTGCCCAAGGAGCTGGCGTGGGATTTTCTGCTGTTCTGCCAGCGCAACCCGAAGTCCTGTCCGCTGCTGGAAGTCGCGGACGCGGGCAGCCGCACCTTCCCCGTTTTCGGCGAAGGGAGCGATATTGCGCGCGATATTCCGAAATACCGCGTCTACGAAAACGGCGTAATGACGGGCGAATACACGGACGTATCGGCGTTTTTTGACGACCCGCGCCGCGAGCTGGTCAGCTTTTTGATCGGGTGCAGCTTCTCGTTTGAAAGCGCGCTGCTGGAAGCGGGCGTGCCCGTCCGCCAGATTGAAGAAGGCGTGAACGTGCCGATGTACAACACGAACATCCCCTGCGCGCCCGCGGGTGTGTTTTCCGGCAACATGGTCGTGAGCATGCGCCCGATTCCGCACGCGCTCGTTCCGGCCGCCGTCGCCATCACGGCACAGATGCCGCGCGTTCACGGCATGCCGATTCAAATCGGCTATCCGGAAGTCATCGGCATTCATGATCTCACGCATCCGGATTACGGCGACGCGGTGACGATTCGCGACGGTGAAGTGCCAGTCTTCTGGCCCTGCGGCGTGACCCCGCAGGCGGTCGTCATGCACTCCAAGCCGCCGTTTGTCATCACGCATGCGCCGGGGCACATGTTCATCACGGACGTAAAAAACGCCGTCCTGAAGCTGTAAAAAAAGAAGACGTTGGGCTGCCGCCCAAACCTGCCTGAGGGATTTCATCCCTCAGACTCCCATCTTCGCTTCGCGGCATACCGCGAAGCGGTAGGTGGAAGGTGTCGGGAACTCAGTTCCCGACCGGAGTTTGAGGCAGAGCCTCAATCGTTCCCCAAGGAGGTAGGCTTATGATTTCTGTTGACTTGAACTGTGACCTCGGCGAGAGCTTCGGCGCGTATACCATCGGCATGGATGAAGCTGTCATCCCGCTGATTACCTCCGCCAACGTCGCCTGCGGCTATCACGCGGGCGATCCGCTCGTGATGGCGAAAACCGTCGCGCGCTGCCGCGAAGCGGGCGTGCATGTCGGCGCGCATCCCGGCTTTCCGGATCTGATGGGCTTTGGCCGCCGCAGCATGAACGTTTCTCCCGCCGAAGCGAAAGCGTATATCCAGTATCAGCTCGGCGCGCTGGAAGCCTTCTGCCGCGCCGCAGGCGTGCAGATGCACCACGTCAAGCCGCACGGCGCGCTTTACAACATGGCGGCGAAGGACGAAAAGCTGGCGCGCGCCATCGTCGAGGGCATCTGCGAGGTGGATGATCACCTCACCCTTCTGGCGCTCAGCGGAAGCGAAATGCTGCTGGCCGCCGAAAAAGCCGGGCTGCGCGCCGCCAGCGAGGTTTTCGCTGACCGCGGCTATCAGCCCGACGGCACGCTCGTCCCCAGAAGCAAGCCCGGCGCCATGATTACCGATGAAACGCAGGCCATCGAGCGCGTCGTGCGCATGGTCACCGAGGGCGTTGTCACCGCCGTGGACGGCACGGACGTTCCCCTCCGCGCGGATTCCATCTGCGTTCATGGCGACGGCGAAAAAGCGCTGCTCTTTGTGCAGAAGATTCGTGCCGCGCTGGAAGCGAAAGGCGTTGCGCTGAAAGCGCTGTAAAATCGCGCCAAGCCCGCCTGTACTTCCGTCCAAGTCCGAAAAAACAAAGTTCTGCACACGCGATCAAACTTTTTCCCCGTATATCCAATCAGCCCCACAGTCGGCATTCATCCGAAACTGTGGGGCTGTTTTTTATTCGATTTTCTGCTGCCCAAACGTGTCTGTGTCAAACACCCAGATTTCCTCAAATCCGCAAGCTTCAAGCAGCGCTTTAGCCTGCTCGAATGCGCAATCCACAGTGTGAACGCTGTGCGAATCGGAAGAAATCGTCATGCGGGCGTTTCGCTTTTTGAGCTGTTCCAAAATCCATCGGGAGGGATACGGCGCAGTCCGCCAGCCGCGGCTGATGGCCCCGGTATTCACTTCGAAGATTTTGCCCGCCGCGACGAGCGCATCCATCGCGTCCAGCGCGGCGGCCCGATAGCGCGGGCTGGTTTCATCAAAGAAGCGTTCCTTCTCGTCAAACTTGGTCAGCAGGTCGAAATGCCCGACAATCTGCGCACGCGTCTCGTCGGCAACGCACTTGAGCTGGCCAAAATAGCATTCCGCCGCCGCGTCGCTGTCGCCGTCAAAGTATTCCGCTAAAAAGCGGCGCGTCGTCTCCGGGCTGTCGTCCACGGTGGGATAAGCCGCCGGGTCGTCGCCAACGGGCAGAAAATGCGCCGAGCCGATGGCATAATCAAACAGTTCGAGCCACCTTGCGTCGCTGAGCACATCCCATTCCACGCCCACATATACGGCAATCTGCCCGGCGTATTTCGCCTTGAGCCGCCGCATTTCGGCCAGAAACGGTTCAACGTTCTCCGCCTTGGCCGCCCACTCGTTGGCAAACGGAAGCGGACTGTGGATGCTCAGGCCTGCCGAATCCATGCCCGCCATCAGACAGGCGCGAATCATCTCCTCCGGCGTGTTTTGGCCGTCGCAAAAGACGCTGTGCGCATGAAGATTCTGCATGGTCAATACCACATCCAGTTCTTAAACCAGTTCATCTTCGCCAGCCACTCGCGGGAGACCTCCAGCCCCGACGCATAGGGATAGAACGCGATGAACAGCGCCACGGCGGCCACGCACAGCGCGATCGTCAGGCCGCAGCTGAGCTTCTTATTTCGGCGTTCCAGATAGCGCAGGCCCTGCGCCGTCGCCAGAATGATAAACGGCACGCTGGCGAAATAGTGATAGATAAACGTCAGGCGGCTGACCAGCACCCACGGCAGATAGGCCGACAGGAAACCGACCGCGATAATCGGCATCGCGCGGTCGTATTCATCGTCCCGCCCGCGCGTGACGCGCAGCATCGGCAGGGCATTGCGATAGGCGCTGTATCCCAGCACAAAGAGGATGGCGACAAACCCCGTCCACCAGACCGCCGGGTTGCCAAACGCCATAATCGTGCTCGCCTTGCCCATCTCCGGGAACGCCGCACTGTAATACCACATCGGCTTGATGATGAGCGGCCACTCGTACCACGGCGAGGAGAAATAGTGCGTCGCAACGAGGTTCTTGTGATATTCAAACATCGTCACCTGCGCGTTCCAGATGCGTTCAAGCGTCTTGAGGTTCAGCTTCACCTCGCCGTAAGCGCTCAAATACGGAATATAGCTCAGGCAGTAAATCACGACCGGCACAATCACAAAGAAGACCACGCAGGCCGCGAGCGTTGCCGCGCCCTTCTGCACAAAGCTGTCCGCCGCGCGCGCAAAGGCCGGGTTCTCATCCCGATGCGCTTTCGCATAGATGCTCTGTCTGTACAACGTGATGAACCGGGAAAAGAACAGCACCGCCAGCCCGACCGCACCGTAGCAGCCAATCCATTTGCTGGCAATCGCCAAGCCCATGAACGCGCCGGAGAAAAACAGTGGAACGAGCGTCTTCCAGAACTTCTGATGATAGAAGCTCATCTGCATCCAGCGCGCCATAAACAGGAACATCACCATCATGAACAGCACCGGGAAGGAATCGATCGTCGCGATGCGCGTCTGCGTGAAGTGCATGCAGTCCGCCGTCAGCAGCAGCGCACAGAGCGCCGCCCAGCGCGTCCGCTTCATCAACTGCATCGCCAGCAGATAGATGGCCGGAATCATCAAAATGCCTGTGAGCGTGCCCGCAAAGCGCCACGCAAACGGCGTCATGCCCATCAGGTCGATGCACCAGCTCATGAAGACCTTGCCCAGCGGCGGATGCGTCGTCTCATAGGTATACAGGCTGTGCGCATGCTCGTAGCCTGTGCGCGCATGATAGATTTCATCAAAATACATGCTGTTTTCATACGTCGGCTTTTCGGGTACGGTATCCTGTTCGTCGATCAGCGTGTTCGGGTCGGCCGCGCGTCCCTCGACTGCGCCTTCCGCCGCAATGGAGACCACGGGAATCGCATGACCGTTTCCATCGACCGCCGCAACCTCCCAGAGCGCCGAACCCGCGCCGTCGAATGTCAAGCGGATATAGCGTCCGTTCAGCGCCAGCATGCCGCCGGAAGCGCCCGCCACCACGCCGTCCGCGTTATAGGTCGGTTCGCGCAGGGCCAGCCACTTGAAGCACTCGCCCCGGTCGAAGAACGCGCCGATTTCCTCGGTATAGGTCACGCCGTCCACCGAAGTGGCGACGGTGAACTGCGTGTCGGAAATGCCGCCGTAATAATACAGGTGAAAATCTTCCTGATTTTCGCCGAGGTCAAGCACCACAGTCTCCCCCGCCGCCGTGGAAACATAGCCCGTCTGCGGCGCTTTCGTCGTGCCGAGGTGAACAAACGCCACCACGCTGTAAACCAGCGTCAGCGCCGCCATGATGGCAAAATCGCGCTTTTTCAGGTGCAGGCGGTAATCCTGCGGATGCAGCAGCTCGTCGCGCTCGCGCTTTTCGGCGGCACAGACGGACTTTTCATCGCTCTCCTCCGGGGCTGCCGCCGCCTTGGCCCTGCGCTCCGACAGAGTCATCGGCTGCGCGCCCATAGACAGGCGGACCGCCGCATAGGCCGTCAGCGCCGCAGCAGCCAGCTGCACCACGCCCAGCACATAGCCCAGCCACGTGTTCGGCGCAATCAGATAATCATACGCCAGCACCACGCCGATGTTCACCGCCGAAGCCGCCGAAGCCAGCGCGCCGGAAATCAGCAGGCGGATATCCCCCGTTTCCATAAACGCGAAGAACAGCAGCGCCAGCGCGGGCAGAATGTAGCGCTCGTGCATCTTGGTTGTCAACGCGAAAAGCAGCTGCATGGTCAGCGCAGCGGAGAGGAACAGGCGGCTCCTGCCTCTGCCCATAAAATAGACCGCTATACCCGCCGCGAAGGACAGCAGCATCAGCGCGAAGCCGATCTGCCCGTAAGTGATCGACCCGATGAGCGCGGTGGATTCATCCACCCAGTTGCCGCCCAGCAGGAACATCAGGTTGCCCGTCGAGAGCGTCGCATGCGGATAGCCGGAGAGCGTCGCCGCGTATTTATCCACCAGCCACGTGAAGATGTTTTCGCCCCACGCGAACGGCAGCACGACGGCCAGCGTCACCGCCACGCCGCCCAGCAGGCCAAGGCCGATGGATTTTCCGCGCTTCCCGCCCAGCCGCGTTTCCTTGAGCAGCGCGGCCACGCCCAGCGGCGCGAGCAGACCTGCCTGCGGCTTAGCCAGCACGGCCAAAGCGAAAATCGGGATGGCGATGTGCCATTGTCCTTCCCGCGCATACAGCAGCATCAGCACCAGCAGCAGCGCCAACACGGAGTCAATCTGCCCCCAGCAGCTCGAAGTCACGATGAACGCCGGGTTCAGCGCCAGCAGCCCGGAAACGGCCAGCGCCATGCCCTCGCCCAGCTTGTCCTTTGCATATCGGAAGCAGACCGCCGCCAACGCAAGGTCGCAGGCGATCGGCGCAAGCTTCATCAGTCCCTGAAAGGCCATGCTCCCCGTACCCAGACCGAACAGCCGCCCCAGCAGACCAAACAGCCACAGCACCAGCATATAGGCCGGCGGATAATCGCAGAAATAGCCTTCCTCGTAGAAATTTTCCGGGCCGCCTGCGGCCATTTTGCCCGCCCACGCGCCGAAACAGCCCATATCCACGCCGTATCCTTCGACCGTGAACGCCAGAATCACGCGAATCGCCAGCGCCACAAGCAGCGTCGCCAGCAGACCCGCGCGCGCGTTCAGCTTCCTGCCCGACAGACCGCGAACCAGCGCCGCCGCAAGCGCCAGATAGACGCAGGCCGCGCCGATCAGCAGCGGAATGCTCATGTCCTTCGCCGTCTTCGGTTCGCTTGTGTCGGTCTTTTTGCTCGGCGCGGGCGTAGCCAAATCGAGCACCGTCTCGCCGACGGGCACGGTTTCCACCTGCTCAAGGCTCACATCGGTGAACCACGCCTTGCCCGTGTTTTCCGCGCCATAGCCGCCCAGACGCGCCATGACCGTAACTTCCTTCTGTCCTTTGCCCGTTCGGCCGTACAGGGTCAGCGTCTCCCACTGGCCGTCTGTGTCGTGCAGGTCACGGCTCGTGCCGTATATGCCGGAGAAGGACACGTTCGCGCCCTTCATCCCCTCGCCGCATCCCTCGGCCATCACGCGCGCGGTCAGCTTGTAGGTTGTGTTCTCGCGGACGGCGACCGTCTGTTCAAAGCGCGCGTCGTTGCTCGCGGCGTTTTCCACCAGCGCGGCGGTCGTGCCGTCCGCAAGCGTCACCGCTTCCAGATAGGACGCGCCTGCGCTCGTCACCCACATGCCGGTTTCCCAGCCTGCGGCCTGTCCATCCTCCAAAATCGAAAAATCGCCGTTTGCAATCAGGTTGCCCGTCTGCGGCACAGCCTCGTTTGCGCCGCCGGAAAGCAGCGCAAAAGAGCCTGCCGCAAGAACGAGCAGCACGAGCAAAACGACGATCCAGGGTTTCTTTTTCATCTCATGAGCCTCCGGGAAAAGTCAAAACATAGGCCCCCGATAGGGGAACGCGTCCTTGATATGTGTCAGCCTTGCGCCCCGAATTTCGATCACGTCGAATCGCGCCTGCCGCTCGGTCAGGCCGTTTTTCGCCATATAGAGCAGCGCACCTCTGCATATTTTCTTTTGTTTGGCCAGCGTCACGGCTTCGCGCCCATAGGACGCGCCGCTCGTCCTCATCTTGACCTCGACAAAGACGATCACCCGCCCGTCCTGCGCAATCAGGTCGATTTCCGCGCCGGGAAAGACTGCGTTGCGCGCAAGGATTTGATACCCTCGCTCCGCGAGATATTGCTCCGCGCGCACCTCGCCCAAAACTCCGATACCATCAGATTGCATTTCCCTCACACCTCGACAAAGTGCCCGATGAACGAGCGGCGGTGAATCGGGGTCGGGCCGTACTGCTTCAGCGCGGCAATGTGCTCCGCCGTGCCGTATCCCTTGTTTTTCGCTAATCCGTATTGCGGATACTGCGCGTCCAGCTCGCGCATGATGCGGTCTCGCGTCACCTTCGCCAAAATAGAAGCCGCCGCAATCGAATAGCAGAGCGCATCGCCATGCACAATTCCGCGCACCTCGCCCGGCACATCCAGCCTTGTGATCGCATCCACCAGAAACAGGTCGCAGGGCGCATCCTTCGCGGCAAGCGCCATCGCGTTTTTCGTCGCGTTCAGGATGTTCACCCGGTCGATCTCCTCCGGCGACGCAAGGATCACCTTCGCATAGACCGCCGTTTCCATGATCTGATCGTAGAGCGCTTCGCGGCGCTTCTCCGTCAGCTTTTTGCTGTCGTCCACATACAGCAGCAGCGGTTCGGGCGGCATCACGACGCACGCCGCCGCAACCGGGCCGCAGAGCGGGCCGCGCCCCGCTTCGTCAAGGCCCGCAAAGGCGCGCCCCGTCGCCCAAATGGCCTTGTCCGTCTGCGTGATTTCCTCCAGACGGGCATTCCAGTCTTTTTTCATCATAAGCTCCTTTGGGCTGCCGCCCAAACCCGCCTGAAGGCTTAGCCCTCAGACTCCTTCTTCGCTTCGCGCATTTCTATCGTTTCTTTTGGCTCTTTGAGCGGCGCTTTCTGCAAGGTAATGCGTCCCAGCTTGCCCGCGCGGAACTCATCCAGAATGACCGCCGCGCCGCGATCGGTATCGCATACGCCGCCGGGAAGCAGCCACCCGCGCCCGCGGCAGGCTTCATCCAGCAGCGGCACGCCGCGCAGGGTGTTATCCTTGAGCTTGAAGCGGGTCGTCAGCGCGTCGGCGTGATCCTCCATCAGCCGCTCCATCAGGCGGATGGCGAGCATCTGCTGATCCATGATGTTATCGTTGATCGTGCCGACAAACGCCAGCGCACGCGCATCCTGCTGATCGCTCAAATTCGGCCAGAGCAGGCCGGGGGTATCCAGCAATTCCAGATACGGCGTGATGCGCACCCACTGGTTGCTGCGTGTCACGCCGGGGCGGTCGCCGGTTCGCGCGATGGAAGCGCCGTTGATGCGGTTGGTAAACGTGGATTTGCCGACGTTCGGCACGCCGACGATCATCACGCGCACGGTCTTTTTTACGCCCTTCGCGGCCATTTTGGCCACCGCGTCGGCGCTGGCTTTTTCGATGCGGGCGACGATATCCTTCGCCTTGCCGCGGATGCTGTCAAAGCTCATGCAGTCGATGCCCTGCGCGCGGAAGTAGCCGAGCCACGCGCGGGTTTCGCGCTCCTCCGCGAGGTCGGCCTTGCCAAGCACGAGCAGATGGCGCTTATTTTTGATCATATCGGCCAAATCCGGGTTACGGCTGGCGCGGGGAATGCGCGCGTCGCAAAGTTCGACGACCACATCGACGCGGCTGAGCTGATCGGCCAGCGCGCGCTTGGCCCTGGCCATATGGCCGGGATACCAGTTGATCTTCTTCTCATCGGCGCGGAGCATCACATCTTCGTTCATAGTACCCTCCTTGGGGCTACCGCCCCAAACCCTGTCTGAGGGATTCATCCCTCAGACTCCCAACTTCGCTTCGCGCCTGTTCGATGCTTTTAGGCGCGTATAATAATAGAAAAAGACCGTCGGACGCAACGCCCGGCGGTCTTAACAGCACAATTACTTCTCCTTAATCTTGGCGGCCTTGCCGGACAGATTACGCAGATAGTACAGCTTCGCACGACGGACTTTGCCGCGACGGAGCACCGTAATCTTGTCAAGACGCGGGGAATGCAGCGGGAAGGTACGCTCCACGCCAATGCCGTAGGAAACACGGCGGAGGGTGAAGGTCTCACGGATGCTGCCGTTGCGCTTCGCGATGCAGATGCCCTCGAAGGCCTGCAGGCGCTCGCGATCGCCCTCAACAACCTTAACCATGACACGCAGGGTATCGCCCACGTTGAACTTGGGAAGGTCTTTCTTGAGCTGCTCGCTCTCAATAGCACGGATGATTTCGCTCATCGGTCATTTTCTCCTTTCGTCGGGGCGTTCATGCGCAACGCGACTTTGTTCCGCAGCGGAGCGCCCGTTCATACAAAGGAGATTATAACACGGTCAGTCCCCATTTTGCAAGAAAAATTTTTGTTTTCAGCAAAGAAATCTGCGTTACATCGCATCCATCGCCGCCTGAACGAGCCGCAATGCGTCCTTAGGCGCGCTTTCGCCGCTTAAAACAGCTTCAATCGCTTCATCCATCAGTCTGCGCAGCGTCTGTCCCTTGGGCGCGGCGTCGATTTCCGGCAGCCAAACCGCGTCGTCCCGCCAGAGGCCCCGGTCGCCGAGCAGCAGCTGCACCTGCGCGTCCATATGCCAAAACGCCGCGGCGCGCATCGCCAGCGCGCTGTTCGCCCCATTCGAGACACAGACGCCTGTCGTTTCAAACGACCGAATAACGAAGCCCGTGGAGGACGGATACGGCATTTCGACCAGCTCGATTCCGTTTTGATCCAGTTCGCGGGCGTAACGCCTGCTGTCTCCCGACTGCCAATCGATGAAAATCGCCGTTTCCCCGTTCAAAAAGTGTTTCAGCGCCTCGTCCCGGCTCTCAACCTGCGCAATCAGTCCGCTCTTCACCCGGTCGCGCAGCCATTCCAGCGCCGCGCGCACGTTGACGTGGTCCGCCTGACTGGTTTCGCCGTCCTCGGTCAGCCATGCGCCGCCGTAGATTGCTTGCAGCATGGCTTCAAGCGCGCCGCTGCTCTCCGGCTCGGCCGGCCAAATCTCCATCGCCGGATGATCCGCCAGCGCAAATTCCTCCAAAATCTGGTCAAACTCCATCGGATACCAGAGCGGATGCTCGATGGGGTTGGTCATGCTGTCCAGCCGCCGCTTCTCCATCAGCCGCCGATTGACCGCCATCTGCCGATGCTTCGCGACAAGCGGCAGCATGAACAGCGATTCATCCTGCACGCAGGCATCCAAAACCGCTTCGCTGATTCGATCCGCATCCGCCGCACAGCCATCCAGCGCGGCAAAAAGCCCGTCGCTCACCCAGAGCTTCGCTTCGCCCGACGCGCAGAGGATGATATCCGGCACATCATCCCGAAGGATCAGCGTGCGCAAATCGCCCGCTTCGCTTTCCTCCAGCGCCCGCCACTGTGCCTGCGGAAACGCCCGCCGCGTCAGCTCCATCAGCCGCTCGGCCGTCTCCCGCTCCATCGCGCCTTCCGCGAAAAAAACATCCATCTGCGTCTGCGCCAGCGCACAGACCGAAAGCATCATGGCAAGCATCAGCAGCATAGCCGCCGCGAAAACCTTTTTCACACGCGTCCCCTCCCCATCGTCATGCTTCATATATACACAGGGCGGAACAAAAAAAGAACGGCGGCGCTTTCGCGCCGCCGCATGTGAGCGATTTGATTATTCAGCGGGGATGAAGTCCGGGAGCTCGCCAGTGGAGACGACGATGCCGGAGATGTAGCCGAAGCCGCAGGCATCAGCATCCGCGTTGGAGCCCAGACGGTTGGTGCCGTGCACGCCGCCGGTGACTTCGCCAGCCGCGTAGAGGCCGTCGATCGGCTGACCGTAGATGTCGATGACACGGGTCATGGTGTCGATGACCAGGCCGCCCATCGTGTGATGCACGGACGGGAACTGCGGCAGCGCGTAGTACGGGCCATCCTCAATCTTGACCATGGTGGAAGCCATGACCTTGCCGAAGTCGAGGTCAACGCCATTGTCGATGTAGCTGTTGTGCTTCTCGATGGTGGCCTTGAGGTTCTCGCCGGTGACGGTCGGATACTGGCCCTTCACCGCGAAGCCGTTGATCTTCTCGGCCAGCTCGTCGAGGGTGTCCGCCTTCAGGATGCGGCCATCGGCGATACCGGCTTCGATTTCTTCGTCACGGACGTAACCGGCAACGACCGGCTCGGTGAAGATCGCGTAGGTGGAAACGAAGCCCGTGTTGACGGCAGCATTCGCGCAGACGTCGCGGCGGTCGCCTTCGTTGACGTAACGGTTACCGTTGTAATCCACATAGATAACGCCGTAAGACGGACCGGTGAACGGCCACACCGCGTACTTATCCAGGACGCCGGTGTTCGGGTCAGCCCACGGATAACGCTGGATGTTGCTCATCTGGGTGGTGTTCGCGCCAATCGCCTGCGCCAGGTAGATACCCTCGCCGGTGGACGCGGCCTTGATGTTGGTGGTCGGCAGATCCGCGGTCAGGTACGGGACCTGGGTCTCGCGCATCTCGACGTTGGAGGAGAAGCCGCCGGTCGCCATGATGACGCCCTTCTTGGCCTCGATGGTCTTGTAGCCGTCCGCGGTCGCAACGCGGATACCGACAACGCGGTTCGCCTCGTCGCGGGTGCGGTAGATTTCAACCATCTTGGTCTCCAGCTCGATGGTCGCGCTGGTTTCCTTCAGCATCTTGAGCTGCAGGTTGGTGATGTCGGAACCGACCTGATTCTCGGTGACGTAGGTACGATAGCCGTAGTGTCCGCCCGGACGAGCCAGCGTATCGCGAATCTGCAGGCCGTTGTCCAGCAGCAGGTCGAAGTAAACCGGGGAAGCGTAAACCATCTCGCGCACCAGCGCCGGGTTGCTCATGTTGTCGCCGCCCTTGATGGTGTCCTCGATGTGCTTCTCGGCGGTGTCCGGCTCAAGGCCCAGCTTCTGCTGGAGCTCAGCGGCGCGCTCGGAGGTGTAAGCGGCGTACTGGCCGCCGTTGATGGCGCTGTTGCCGCCGGTGGTGGAGAGCTTCTCAACCAGCACGACGCTGCTGCCGGCCTTCTCCGCGGAGTAAGCCGCCGCGAGGCCCGCGAAGCCGCCGCCGACGACGACCACATCATAACTCTCGTCCCACTGCTCCGGCACTTCGACGGAACCCATGGTCGGGAAGTAATCCGGCGCGGCAACTTCCTTCGCCTCGACCGGCTTCTTGAAATCTTCGACGTTCGCGCCGGCATCGGTCAGGGCCGCTTCGACAGCCTTGAGAATGCCCTCGGAGGTGCGGGTCGCGCCACTGACGGTGTCAACCGCCAGAGACTGCGCTTCCAGAATCGCGGCAGGCATTTTTTCCAGCGCCGGCCAGCCGGGAGCGGTCTCGTTGTAAGCCGTAACCTTGATGTCCTCGATCTTGTCCTCGGACACGGTGACGTCAACCGTCAGGCCGTCATACATGCCGCGGGTGACCTCGGTGTAGGTGCCGGGCTTCATGCCCTCGGCCATCGCAGCCGTGAAGCAGGAGGAAGCCAGCAGGCAAACGCTTGCAAGAGAGGCGATCCATTTCTTGTTCATTCTTCTTTTTTCTCCTTTCCTACGTTTCACACGTTCGGAATTTCCTTGACATCATTGTACATGATTTTATACGTTTGAGCACTCGAAAGGAGGAAATGAATCATTCGAAAAACAGAAATTTAACGAATCGTCTGATGTTTTCTTCATTTTTGCCCTGCTTTTTAAAGTATGGCGGCTTGATCTGCGCATTCAAAATCTGCGTTTTGTCAAGCATCGTCTCATGCTACTGTACATGGCAGAAAAAAGAAATGACAAATAAAAGCGAACCGCCGGTCAGCCTATCCTCTGATCGGCGGCTTTTTTACGCCTTCCCCTCCGGCCGTATAATCCACCCTGTCGTATCCTTTTTCACAAGGTCGTCGGCATACACCGCGCTGCTTCTGGCCAGCGCGCGGGCAGCAGGCTTGAGCGTCTCATAATTTTTATAGACAATGTTTTCCCACGCCCAGATGGGTTCTTCGTCCATGTCCAGCTTCACCAGTCCGTAGGCGTCGTGGTAATGCTGCGCGGCGCAGTGCGGCGCAAGCGTCATCGCGCCCTCCCGGCGCACCTGCTCCACCACCAGCTGAACGCCGCCTAAGAACGTCGTCTTGCCCAGATGCACGCCCATTTTCTCCATCATCGGCAGAAACTCGCCGACAAAGCAGCAGGTATCGTGCGGATACATGAACTGCATGCCCTCCAGCGCGTCATATTTCAGCCCCTTCTTCTGCGCCAGCGGATGATCCCACGAAACCATCATATAGACCGGCTCGCGATACAGCGGCACGACCCGCAGCCCGCTGACCGCGCCGGGGCGCGTGGTATAAAAGAAGCCGATATCCAGCATATCCGACCGGATCAGCGCCGGAACGCCCGCGTTGTGCGTCATCATCATATTAAGCCGCGTCTCGCCGTGTATCGCGTGGAATTGATCAAACAGATTCAGCAGACTGTTGCCGATGTTGATCTCGCATCCGCCGACGGTGATGCTGCCCTCCAGCTTTTCCGCCGGGCAGACGCTGTCCAGCGCCAGATAATAATGCTCCACCATGCGGTTGGCATGCACCAGAAACGCCTCTCCCTGCGGGGTCAGCGCCAGCTGACGGCCCGTTTTGCAGAAAAGCGGCGCGCCGACCTCCTGCTCAAGCATCTGGATATGCTTAAAAAGCGTGCTGGGCGCATATTGCAGCTGCTCCGCCGCCTTTTGATAGTTCAGCGTCTGGGAGAGCGTAATCATGGTCAAAAGCTGCTTGGTATCCATGGCTGTCCTGTCCTTTTGCATTCGTTAAGAATCTATCTATATTCTACCCTCCCTTGCTCTAAAATGCAACCATAAAGTGCCGAAAGGTCAGCCCTCTTTCCATAAGCAAAAACGAGTACGCATTTTTTTGCGTGCTCGTTTTATGTTTCATTTACTTTTTACGCTTGAGCATGAAACCGGCCGCAGCGGAAACCGCCAGCACCGCGCTCCAAAGCAGAACGGGGCTTTCGTCGCCTGTCTTCGGCAGGTTTTCCGCGCTGGGGAGCTTTTTCCACTCCGCCGTGAGCGTCTTGTCCTCCGTGACGGTGATCGTTTCGCCCGCGTGGTACATCTTCTCGCCGTCCTTCCAGCCGACGAAGGTATAGCCGGTTCGCGGTTCTTCGCCAAGCGTCAGCTTTTGGCCGTAAGCCACCGTTTCCGTCCGCGTTTTGCCGTCCAGCAGGACGTATGTAACCGTGAACGTCCGGGCTTCCCAAACAGCCGTGAGTTTCATATCTTCATTGACGGTGATGTTGACTTTTCCGTCGGCTCCGGCCGGATAGCTGTTCCCCTTCTCGTCCTCCCAGCCTGTAAACAGATGCCCTTCCTTTGTTGGCGCTTCGAGGGTGACGGTCGTGCCCTTTTGCACCGTTTGGCTGCTGCTTCCGCCTTCGCCGCCGTTCTTGTCGATTTCGATGTGCACCGGGCTTGCTTTATACGAAGCAACGAGCGACAATGGGCCGCTTAGCTGCAGCGATGTCACAGCCTTGCCGTCTTTAGAGGGCGTATATCGCGGATTGTCGTCCTTATACCAGCCGTCAATGTTTATGCTGCTGTCGTGATACATGTTCGCGGCGTTGGGCAGTTTGATTGTAGAACTATCATTAAGCAGAAAAATATCCGCGCCTTGTCCGCCTGCCGTATTGTTGTAAATCCGGTTTGATCCGGCGGAAACATCCATCGACCCATTTTCCAACTTAATACCGCCGCCGACACCGCCGGTTGCATACGCTTCATTGCCAATAACCGTCCAGTTTGTTATTGGTTTTTCAAACGTTGTTTTGCCGATCAGCGCCACACCGCCGCCATGTGCTGCTTTGTTGTTTTCGATTCTGCCGCCGGTGATTTTGATGGTTGAATTATTTGCATATAAACCGCCGCCATTACCTGTATCTGACGTAATACATCCGCTGATTATGCCGCCGCTGATTCTGACGGTTGAACTATCCACAAACAAACCGCCGCCCGCACCTACCGTACATCCGCTGATTGTGCCGCCGCTGATTTCGATGGTTGAAGAATTTCCTGCATACAAACCGCCGCCCCATACCCCCTTACATCCGCTGATGGTGCCGTCGCTGATTTCGATGGTTGAATTGTCCGCATACAAACCGCCGCCATTATTTGACGATGCCTCACATTCGCTGATTGTGCCGCCGCTGATGGTGATGGTTGAAGAATTAATTGCATACAAACCGCCGCCATTATTTATCACTGTCCTGCATTTGCTGATGGTGCCGCCGCTGATGGTGATGGTTGAATTGTCCGCATACAAACCGCCTCCCGTACCTGCCTCACATTCGCTGATTGTGCCGTTGCTGATGGTGATGGTTGAAGATTTTGTTGCATACAAACCGCCGCCAAAACCATTTACTGTCGTACAACATCCGCTGATTGTGCCGTCCTCCATGACAAATTTTGAGTTGTCATTAACACGGATGACGCCGTCACCATCTACCTTACAATCTTCAATCCTGCCGCCCAGCATACGGACTGTTGCCCCCGAATCAGCAATTACTGCGCGGCTACACTTTTTAATTACGCCGCCACGCATGTTAAAAACTGACTTCGAACCCATAATCACTATGCAGGCGTTGCCCGTAGACTTCCTATTTTGCAGCGTCACATTCTCGTACATATTCGCGGTTGCCCCTTCTGATACAGTTACAAAGGCAACCTGTATTTTTGCATCTCCATCTCCTTCAATCGTCAGCTTTTTGTCGTAACCTTTCGCGCCCAAATTCAGGACAGTTCCTTCTCCTGCCACCGTAATTCCTGCGTTCGAACCATTAATGGAAATCTTACGATCTTCGTCCTTGCTCTTGATGGTCGTGTTGCGCTTCAATGTATGGTTGCCTGTCAAGGTGATATCCGCACACAATTCGATCACGTTTTCATCATCAACGCCGGATGCGTTAATATTTTTAACCACATCGGCAAAATGAGTATCAGCCGTGACCGTATGCGTAATCGTCTCCGCCATAGCGTGCGGCGCCGCCAGCGCCAGCATACAGACCGCTATGCCCAGTGCCTTCCAAATCTTCCCGTTCACAGCTTTCCGCCTTTCCTTCGGTTCATTGTTTTCCTATATACAGCCGACAAAATAGATACGAATATCATAGCATATCGACATTCTTTTTTCAATCCGTTTTATTCGGTTCTTCGCGAATCCGAAATTCTGCAAAATTTCTGATAACAGGCGCAATGATCATCATGCCAAAAAAAGCGCCCTCCCGTTTTTTCGGGAAAGCGCCGCGTATTCGCTTTTACAGCATACTCGCCAGAAACGCCTTGAGCCGTTCGGTTTTCGGCGCGCCGAGCACATCCTTGGGATTGCCGTGTTCACAGATCACGCCCTGGTCCATAAACACCACTTCGCTGGCCACCGCGCGGGCGAAGCCCATTTCATGCGTAACGACCAGCATCGTCAGGCCCTCCTGCGCCAGATTCTGCATGACGGAGAGCACCTCGCCGACCATCTCCGGGTCAAGCGCGCTCGTCGGCTCGTCAAAGAGGATGACCTCCGGATCCATCGCCAGTGCGCGGGCGATGGCGACGCGCTGCTTCTGGCCGCCGGAAAGCTGGCGCGGCTTGGCGTTGATATACGCATCCATGCCGACTTTTTTGAGGTACTTCATCGCGTTTTCGACGCTTTCTTCGCGGGTACGATGGAGTACCTTCATCTGTCCGGTAACGCAGTTGTTCAGCACATCCATATTGCCGAACAGATTAAACTGCTGAAACACCATGCCGACCTTGGCATGATAGCGCGGCATGTTGACCGTGCCGGAGAGGATGTCCTCGCCGTGGTAAAGGATCTGCCCCTCGTCCGGGGTTTCGAGCAGATTGATGCAGCGCAGCAGCGTCGATTTGCCCGAACCGGAAGAACCGATGATGCAGGTCACTTCGCCCTTGTTGGCGGCAAAATCCACGCCCTTGAGCACTTCATGGTCGCCAAAAGCTTTCTTGATGCCCTTAACCTCAATCACGCGTTCCATCTCTTGACGGCCTCCTTTTCGTTTTCGACGGATACCTTGATATCCGCGCGGCTGTCGCTCTGCGAGCCGTGAATGACGTAGTTATCCGGGCCGTCCATCTTCTTTTCCACCGCACGCAGAATGCGGCTGACGGTCAGCGTCAGAATGAGGTAAATCACCGCAATGATGAAATAGACCTCAAAATAGCGGTAGTACGTGCCCGCGGCGCTCTTGGCCTGGAAGAACAGCTCGGACACGGAGATGACGTTCAACACGCTGGAATCCTTGATGTTGACAATCAGCTCGTTGCCGACGGACGGGAGGATATTGCGGATGGCCTGCGGCAGAACGACGGTCGTCATGGTCTGCCAATGGGTCATGCCGATGGCGTGCGCGGCCTCGAACTGGCCTTTATCGACGGAGACAATGCCGCCGCGGATGATTTCGGCCATATATGCGCCGGTGTTGATGGAGATAATGAAGATCGCCGCGAAGGTCGTATCCATGAACACACCCGCGTACTGCGCGCCGTAGTAGATGACGACGGCCTGCACGATCATCGGCGTGCCGCGGAACACCTGAATATAGACGTTCATCAGCAGCTGCACGAATTGAAGCAGCGCGCGGCGGATCACCACGCCGGTATTGGAGCCGGTTTTCTTCTTTTCCGGCAGCGCGATGGTGCGGATGATGGCCACGAGCAGGCCGAGCGCGAAGCCCAGCGCCGTACCCGTCAGCGCGATAAGCAGGGTCATGCCCGTTCCGCGCAGGAACAGCATGCCATATTTTTGCAGCAAAAAGGCAACCCAGCCAAAGAAAGATGTTGAAGCGTTCGGCATTTTTTTCTCCTTTGGGGTACGTCGGGGCGCCGCCCCGAACCCCGCCAGAAACCTGAGGTTTCTGGACTTCCCTCCTCATTTATCGCTGCGCGATAAATGTTATCAATGAAACTAAATCCTTCTTCCATTGATTGCGTCAGCAATCAATAAGCGGAAGGTGCAGGGAACTCAGTTCCCTGCCGGGGCTTGGGGCTGCGCCCCAACGTCTCCCTAACAGTGCATAAAAAGGCTGTCGGTTGCCCGACAGTCTTGTTTAGCGCTTGATTACTCGCTCAGCGGCTGATCCAGCACAACCGCATCCATGATGGCGTTGCGCTCCTCGGCGGAAATGCCCGCGAGAATCTCGTTGATCTGCTCCTTCAGCTCGCTGCCCTGACGCACGCCGACAGCAATCTGCGCATCGTCCGGGGAAACGGTGAAGCCCTGGCCCTCGTCGAAGGTGACATATGTCAAATCCGGGTTCGCGGAGGTCGCGGAGACCGCGCCGGGACGGTCGGCCACATAGCCGTCAATCGCGCCGGAAGAAACCGCAACGATCATCGTCGGGAAAGTCTCCATTGCGGGCATCTTGGTTGCGCCCTCGATCTGGTCGATCATGTCATAGTGGAACGTGCTCATCTGTCCGGTGATCTTCGCGCCCGCCAGATCGGCCAGGCTCTTGGCGGAAGCGAACGCGCTGTCCTTGCGGACGACAACGGTCAGCTCGGTGTCATAGTAGGAATCGGTGAAATCGATAGTCATCTTGCGCTCGGCGGTCGGGCTCATGCCGGCGATAATCACGTCGATGTTGCCGGAGAGCAGCGCCGGGGTCAGGCCGTCCCACTCGGTCTTGACAATCTCAAGATCCATGCCAAGCTTGTCGGCGATGATCTTCGCGATGCGCACATCGTAACCGTCCGCATAGCCGCCCGCCGCAATCGCCACCGCGTTTTCGCTCGCGTCGCTCTGCGTCCAGTTGTACGGCGCGTAGTTGCACTCCATGCCCACGCGCAGGGTCTCGCAAACGCCCGCCGCCGCGAGCAGAACCATGGCCATCGTCAGGGCCAGAACCAGCATCTTCTTCATATTTGTATCCTCTCCGACCTCATGGGGTCTGTCAACTGGGTTTCCTTTGGAATGCGTTTATCTTACACCCATTCAGTCTTCAAGTCAACAAAATTACAATAATTCGTCGTTTATTTTGTATTTTTTACAAATCAAAAGGCGATATAAACCTTTTTTGTCGTTCAAAAGCATATTGAAAGCCATAAAAATAACCGTGCTTGACGCACGGTCAGAAAAATGCTGCAATATGAACAGACGAGGAGCTGTTTAGATCCAGTTCTCCCGCTCGTTCAACAAGGAAAAAGCGAAAGCCGCCGATCAGGGACCAGCTGACCGGCGGCTTGCTTTATTGAAGATGCAGAATCTGCTTTCGATGCGTCATATACTGAATGGCTAAAAACACGCAGCAGGCCAGCCACGTTGCCGGTTCCACCCAGCATGCGCCCGCATAGCCGAAGCGCGGCACAACGGCAAACGCCGCCGCAATCTTCATCACCAGCTCGATGCACGAGGAAACCACCGGCACGACGTGCAGCCCCAGCGCCTGCATCGCCTGCCGCATCGTGACCAGATACGCCAGCGGCAGGAACAGCGTCGCGCTCGCCCGCAGGGACATCGTGCCATAGTGCAGCAGCTCGGCGTTGCTCGTGCCGATGAGCAGCCGCAGCAGCTCCGGCCCCAGCGTAACCATGACGACCATAGCGCCTGCTTCCCAGATCAGCGCCATCAGGATGGTGCGGTTGAGCCCCTTCTTCACGCGGTCATACGCCTGCGCGCCGCAGTTCTGGCTGATGAAGACCGCGCCTGCCGTGCCGAGGTTGCTCATCGGCGCACCCGTCAGGCTCAAAATGCGTCTGGCGCTGGTGTGCGCCGCCATCACGGTTTCGCCCAGCGTGTTGATGGCGCTCTGCATGGTCAGCGAACCGAGCGCATAGACCGAGTTCATCAGCCCCATCGACAGGCCGGAAGCCGCCATCTGCGCCCACAAACTGCCCGGCGCACGGAAATCCGTCTTTTTAGGCAGAAACGGCTTAAACGCATGCGCGATATAGACCATGCTCAGCAGCGCCGAAATGCACTGCGCAATCAGCGTCGCCAGCGCCGTTCCCACCACGCCGATATGCAGCACGACGACGAACAGCGTATCCAGCGCGATGTTGAGCACGCAGGAGATCGTCAGAAACACGAGCGGCATGCGTCCGTTACCCAGCGAACGCATGAAGCTGGCGCACATGTTATACAAAATGGTCACGCCGATGCCGCCGCAGACGATCGCCGCATAGCGCAGCGCCTCGTCAAAGACGCTCTCCGGCGTGTTGAGCAGGCGCATCAGCGGCTCGATGCCGATCACCACGCCCAGCGTCAGCAGCAGCCCCAGCCCGACGCTGAACATCAGCATCACGGCCGTCGCGCGGCGCAGTTTGTCGATCTTCTGCGCGCCGTAAAGCTGGCCGATGATGATGCCGCAGCCGTTGCACATGCCGTTGGCAAAGTTAATCATCAGGTCGTTGAGCGACGTGGATGCGCCGATGGCCGCAATCGCCGCGTCGCCGATGAAATGCCCCGTAATCATCGTGTCGGTCAGGGTATAAATCTGCTGCATCAGCTGCCCGATGAGCAGCGGCAGCGTGAACTGCAAAATGAGCTTCACCGGGCTGCCCCGCGTCATATCCACGGCGGCCTGCCGTTCTCGCCCCGTCATCGCATTCCCTCGATTCTCCGGTCAGCCCCGAATTTCCTTCAAAATGCGCAGCGCCACATCCGGGTAATTGGAAATGATGCCGTCGCAGTTCATCTCCACCATGCGGCGGATGTCCGCTTCCTCGTTGACCGTCCACGCGTTGACCGCAAGGCCCAGCCTGTGCGCCGATTCCACCTCATAAGGTACAAACGTCGGCTCGCTGAAATGCGGGTGCAGCGCCTGAACGCCCAGCCGTTTGGCATAATCCCACGGCTGATAGAGCATCGCGTCGTAAAGCAGGCCGCAGAATGCGTCCGGGTCGAGCTGGCGCACCTTGAGCAGGCTGTAATGGTTGAAGGAGGAATAGATCGCCGCCTGCTTCATGCCCGCGGCTTCAACCGCCGCAATCGTCTTCTCCTCCAGCCCCGGAAACGCCGCGCGGCTGTTTTTCAGCTCGATGTTGACGGCCAGAGAGCGCTCATGCAGCAGCGCCAGCACGTCTTCCAGCAGCGGCGCAACGTCCTTGGTCGTCGCATCCACCGCGTGAATCACCGGCATGCGGCAAAGTTCGGCATAAGTGTAATCCGCAATCGAGCCGGTATAGCCCGTCAGGCGGCTCATTTCGTCGTCGTGAAAGACAACCAGCCGGCCGTCCTTGGAAATCTGCACGTCCAGCTCCACGCCGTAAGCGCCCATATCCGCCGCCATCTCAAACGCGCGCAGCGTGTTTTCCGGCGCATAGCCGGACGCGCCCCGATGCGCATAAATCTTCTGCATATCGTTTCTCCTCTTAGTCGCCCACAAACGCAGCCAGCTTGCCCGGCTTGTTCAGGCAGAAGCCCTGCCAACCCAGATACATCGCGCCCTCGATGTTGGCGGGGGTGTCGTCGATGAACAGCGTGCGGCCCGGCTCGACGTGGTAGGTGTTCGTCAGGAACTCATAGATATTTGCGTTCGGCTTGAGCAGCTCCTCGCGCGCGGAAACGACCTTGCCCTCGAAAAGATCGAAGAAATCAAACCGCTTTTCGACAATCGCGAAAGACTCCTTCTGATAGTTGGAAAGCACAAACACGCGCTTGCCGTGCGCCAGGCAGGTCTTGATTGCCTGCACGCCCTCGTCGATCGGACGCGTGAAATCCAGCCAGTTTTCCATGAAACGGCGGATATACGGCTCAAGCTCCCTGTCGCGCCCAGTCATATGCTCGATGGCCTGCTGAATGGTGAGCGTGCCCCTGTCCATCATGTTCCAATACGGGGTTTTGATGATTTTTTCGATCAGCTTTTGATGCAGCTCGGTTTCGCCCGGGAAGAAAGCCTCCAGCTCCTCCTCCGGCGAATAGGAAAGCAGCACGTTGCCCACGTCGAAAACCACCGCGTCCAGCTTGTCCCACGGCATCGTTTCATATTGATCGTCAATCGTCCACATCGTCATCGCGTTTTTCCCTCATTCATCGGTTGTTCAAAATCGTCTGCTTTCCGCCGCAGTCCGCCTGCGCCGTGAAAGCATAGGTCGTCAGGTTGGCGTTCAGGCGCGCGCAGCTTCCATCCTTTTCCCACGTGATTTCCAGCTCGTCCGGCTTCGGGCAGCGCACGGTCATCTTCGCGTCAAAGCCGAACGCCGGGCAGGTATTGCGCA
The DNA here is from genome assembly GCA_934636105.1 of uncultured Clostridia bacterium. Lineage (GTDB taxonomy): Bacteria > Bacillota > Clostridia > Christensenellales > Aristaeellaceae > Ventricola. The sequence goes on along the minus strand of CAKTZR010000013.1, from coordinate 31,594 downwards.
TGCGCAGCAGCGCCAGCTGATCGCGCACCACGTCCTTTTGCAGCGCGCGTGCAATCGCTTCCTTCGTCAGGTTCGTGCGGTTGATCTCCTTGTGCGCCGCTTCGCCGCCCCGGCGGACGGCTTCCATGTCGTTTTCGCCCGCGAACAAATCCAGATACCAGATTTGCGGCTTGCCCGGCATGAAAAGCTGAATCGCGCGCGCAAGCAGCATCTTCCGCTCGTCCGCGCCCAGCGCGCTGAAATATGTGCAGTTGACCTGATAATAGACGTTCTTCGCGCCGTGCAGGTTCTTAATCAGGCCGCCGCGGCTGACGATCAGCGCGATCAGCTTTTCAATCTCCTCGTCGCTGAGCAATCCTTTCAAATCCAGCATCGGAATGCCGTCGTGGCAGCCGAGCATGTTTACCGTACGGATGTTCTTGGTCTTGAGCTCCTCCGCCCAGCGCATGAGCCGCGCGCCATCGTGGTTTTCAATCGCGTCGATCACCAGCCCCGGCAGGAAGAAGTCATAGGTCATATAGCCCTTTTGGGCAACCTTTTCATACGTGCCCGCCGCATACGGGTCGTGAATCTCCGGCAGCAGGGTCAGCCCGTGCGCCTGCGCCATTTGGCGGATGCGCTCCAGTGTGTCCCATGTGTCCGGCTCGTTCATGAAGTTGCGCAGGCCCGGCGTTTTGGGCGCATAGGCGAACGCATCCAGCCGCACAATCGCCGCGCCGTATTCGGCCAGCTTGCCCAGCACGCTGTCATAATACGCCCAGACCAAGTCGCTTTTCAGGTTCAAATCCATCTGCCCCAGGTATTTGCGCCGCGTTTCCAGCAGCTCGACGCAGGCCGCGCGATAGCGCTCAAAGCCCGTGAAATCCAGCTCTTTGGGCTTCTGCCCCGCTTCCAGTCCCGCGTTCAGGCGCGCGGCCAAAACCGTCGCTTCGCCAAACTGCATATCCGCCGCGCGCATCAAATCCTGCGCGTCCACCGGATCATAACGCACCTGCTGATAGAACGTGTTCCAATACGGCACGTCGCGCCCATCCGGCAGGCGGACCATCAGAATCGGCAGACCCGGCTTGCGGAAGAACATGTTGCGGATGTATTTTTCCTCCGGCTGGATGTAGCCCGCTTCCGTCATTTCGCCGCATCCCGCCCAGAACTTGTTCCAATCGATGAAAAAGTCGCGGTAGGGCGAAGCGTCGCCGTTTTTCAGAATATCCTGAAACTGCGGAGAGAGCACGGAAAGATGGTTCAAAATGAAATCCAGCTTGAGATCGATTCCGCTGTTTTGCAGCCGCTTCACGTCCTCCGGCGCGGCAAGCATGCGGTTGAGATCATAGCTGATGACCGAAAAGCCGCGGTCCAAATCCGTGTTGAACACACTCGGCAGAATGTAAAATGAGCGAAACGCGTCCGCAAACGCGTCGCTTTCCAGCAGCTGCGCAATATCGGACAGCGTGCCGCCGAGACTGTCCGGATACGCGTTGAGCATGGCCCCACTGTTCATGGCTCTTTTCCTCCGCTCACTCCGTCATGTGCCGATATTCGGGATAAGTCATCAGCTTTCCCTCGCGGGAGAGGATGACCTGCGCCTTCCACGCCTGGCTGTCCAGCTTGCGCTGCTCGATGTTGAGCACCATCGTGGTGAAGGCGCTGTCCGTCTGTGCGTCGCGGTTGCGCAGGCGGCGGTGTTCAAGCGTCTGCATCGGCGTGCTGTTCAGGTAAATCGGGATATCCACGCCCTTCAAAAAGTCGCTGTTGGCGTGCGTCCACTCGATCACCATCACGCGCGTCGCGGTGAAATCCATCGTTTCATACCAGAGCGCCGTCTCCTCGCGCCCCATGCGCTTGAGCGGGATATGGTTTTCGCCGCGCTTGAAACGCGCGATGATGTCGTTCACCTCGTCGAAGTCGATCTCCTCCGGCGTGCCGAGGTAGGCGGTCAGCGCCTGCGCGCCGGCCTGCTGATAAATCTGCATCCACGGCAGTTTCTGCGCCGTTTCCGGCTCCGCGTCCGTATCCGCCAGCCAAAGCTCGCGCAGCACAACCGCCTTGTCGTCGGTGTATTCGCCGCTGGCCAGCAGCCCGCGCAGGCCGCCCACGCGGAACAGATGCAGCCGCTCCGCGTCGTTGACCGCCGGGATTCGGCGGGGATAGTTGTCGCCGCTCATGATATACGCTCCAACGCCCATCTGGTTGAGCGCATAGCCCAGCACGGAAGCCATCACCGTTTTGCCCGAGCCGCTGCCGCCGCACACGCCGATGACGACGCGGCCGCTTGCATTCTCGCTGAGCCGGCGCTCCAGCGTCCCCCGAATGGCGGAAAGCACGGTTTTCGCCCGCCTGATATTCTCCTCACCGATGGTGACGCCGTCCCCCGGCATATCGCCGTGCGGAATCTGCTCCGGCACATCGATCGAATCGACGTCGAGCGTTTTCAGCATCTGCATCGCAATTCCCCCTTATCGCATTTGTTTCTTCGCGAGCCACGCGGCCAATTCGCCCGCCCAGTCCGTCTGAATCACGCCCGCGCCGCGTTCCAGCAGGCAGCCCCAGCCGCCCTCCGGGTCGCCGGTCACGGATCGGTTGTCGTCGTGCCACGCGCAGAGCGTGAACCGGCCGCTGAGCGACAGGCTGTTCACCCACAGCTTCGCGCCCTTCTCCTGAATTTCGCGCACAAACGCCGCGTCCCAAACCGGGTCGTCGTCCGTATGCGCGAAGACCTCGACAATCGGCACGCGCACCCTTTCGGGCAGCGCGCGATAAGCCGCGATTTCCTCCGCGCAGGTGATAATCGGGATGAACGAAGGCCGATAATCGTTCTTTTCCAGCCAGCGAAGCGCCGCATCATAGGGCACGCGCCCCTTGATGAGCGCCTGCTCCTCCATGCTCCTCTGCCGCGCGGCATCGTAGACCTCGTCCACAAAGCCCCAGCACTGGTCAAAGTTGATGTAGCAGCGCCCCTTGAGCGCATCCAGCGCGTCTTCCAGCCTGCACACATAAGAGGTGGAAAGCTCGCCGATCACGTTGAGCAGCGGACGGCGCGTCAGCTCCTCATAGGTATAGCTTTCCGTCTGTCCCGGCAGGCCCAGCAGGCGCATCGGCGACGGATCGTGAAAGAGAATCAGCTGACCGTCCTTCGTCTTGCGGATATCCATTTCCACAATGTCCGCGCCGCAGCGGATGGCCGCTTCAAACGCAGGAATTGTGTTTTCCACAATGCCGCCGCCAAAATGCCCGCGGTGCGCGGCGACGAGAATTTTGTCCTTCATCTTCGTTTACCTCGGCAGCGGTTCGCGGCTCGTCGGCGCATCGCCGAAGAAGAACATCGCGTCCTGCAAGTCGGTTTCGAGCATCGTACCCGCTTTCACATAGTCCATGGCGCGCGCCAGCATCGCGCTGCGGTCATATTCCACCGCGCCGAAGCGGATGTCGCCGTCCTCAATCGTCATATAATGGGCACGCTTGTCCCGGTCGTCCGGCCTGCGATAGGAAACCGAGCCGGGGTTGAGCCACAGGCGGTCGTTATCCAGCCGATGCACCAGCCTGCGATGCGTATGGCCGAAGATCATGCGCCGCTCCGGTCTATCCTCGCCCGTGTGCCACACGCGCCAGAACGCGTCGAACGTCTGCACGCTCTCCGGCATGTCGTAGCTGTTATCCAGCATCTGATGCTGCATCAGGTAGGCAATGCCGTCCGCTTCAAAGCTCATGTGCTGGGGCAGAGCGGCCAAAAACGCGATATCCTCATCCGTCACGCGTTCGCAGTTGTCGTGCACCCACTTATAGCGGTTCGTGCCGCGGAACGCGTCCACCTCGCCGGAAAACAGAATATTCAGCAGATGCTTATCGTGGTTGCCCATCACGCAGTGCGCGCCGTGCTCCCGCACCCAGCCGATGGCTTCGTGCGGGTCTGTGCCGTAATCCACATAGTCGCCCGCACAGTAGATCGCATCCACCGCGCCCGCGTCCTTTTCAATCGCCCGAAGCGCCGCAATATTCGCGTGAATATCGGAGAGAATCAATAAACGCATCTGCTTTCGTCGTCCTTTCTTACTCGTCCCTTGGCCCCGGATAGGCACTGCCGCCCGCCGCGACATAGCCGCCGGAATGGCCCTGCTCGTCTTTGGCAATCCAGAAGGAGAATAAATCCGCCGCAATCAGCTCAAAGCGGATGCGGAAGACCTTGCCCCGCAGCGCGGCCAGATCGCCGCCGCGGAAGACAAGCTGGCGCTTGGTGCTGTCGGTAATCATCGGTACGCAGTCCGCGAAGGTATAGCCGGAGATCGGCTGACCCGCTTCATCTTCAATCTGCGCGCGGACGAAGCCCTCCGTCGCGTTCGCGTTGATGAACAGCAGGCGGCCCTCCTCAAAGCGCAGCTTGCGGGTGAGCATGAACTGCTTCGTGCCGTTGGCGTGCAGCGAAGCGAAGCCGTCGCGGCGCAGACGGGCAAAGCCGGTCGCCGCGCCGCCGTACAGGTGGCCGTTTTCCGCCGAGGATGCGCCGCTGAAGCCCGCAATCGGGAAGGCCAGCTCCTCCGGGGAGACAAGGCACAGTCCGCCGCAGGCATGCAGATAGCCGCGCGCCCACGAGCCGGGCTGATCCGTGCAGCGGATGAACGGGCTGCGGTTGTCGCGGCTGAAATGGAAGCCGTCGCGGCTGAATCCCGCGTGAAGATCGATGTGCTTGGGAATGCCGCTGTTTTCGCAGACAGCGTTGTGCGCCTGATCGAAGCCCTTGATGATGGCAAACAGGCCGAGCATCACGCTTTCATAGCCCACGCAGTTGAGATGATAGAGCTGGGGCGGCAGGTTTTTGTTGTAAATCGTGCCCGGTTCGCTCTCGCGCAGGTCGCGCACGTCGCAGCGCTGCCAGAAGGTGATCTGGTCGTTCGCCCAGCTTGCGCCCTCCATGAAGCGGTCGCACTCGTAATAGCTGCGGCCGCGGCTGTACCACGGGGTCGAGGGCAGACCCGTGCGGATGGAGAACACCCACTTCTTGCGGAAGGGGTTATAGAAGAACGATGTATTGTCGCCGCAGAGTCCCGTCGTCACCGGAGCGCCGAAGTGCATGCCGTCCGCGCTGACGGCGACCTGCGCCACATCGCCCTCCGGCGTTCTGAAATAGTGGAACATCTTATAGCGTTCCTCCGGGTGCTCGGTCTCCTGATCGAGCCACACGCAGGAGCCGTCCCGCTGCCAGCCGGGCTTGGGGACAAAAATGCGGTTGGTGCCTACCTGATTATCCAGCATTTTGCGGGTAAAGTGCTTCCCGTCGGCGGAGACGGCCAGCGCCGTGCCGTCGAACCATCCGGCATGATAATACAGCCGATACACGCCGTCCGCCGGGTCATACCAGCAGCCGTCGGTAAACGGCGCGGCCACGGGCGCGACGCCCTTGTTCCACTCCATCGGCGTTTCCGGCGCAAGCACGGGCGCTTCATCCAGTACAGCCTGATGGAAGCGCTTTTCCAGCCAGTTTTCCTCGATCAGAAAATCATCGACGAACAGCTGACGGCCCACGTCGATGTTCACCACGTCCGGTCTGTTTGTCAAATACGGCACGGGCAGTTCGTCCATGGACATATCGTCCATGTCCTTCGGCGGCCAGACGTCCGGCAGTTTGATTCCGTTGTACAGTTCTTCCATCGGCTTATCCCTTTCTCATGCGCAGCGATACACGCATTCATCCTTTTCCAGCCCCTTGAACGTGCCAAAGGTGAACCACTTGTCGATCCGCACGTCGTCGCCGTCAAAGGTGAACATGTAGCGGTTTTCCGCTTCGGATTCGACCCACAGGATCGACAGCTGAAGCCGCCCCTGCTCGTCCCACCAGGCGCAGCTGCTCGTTTTCGTGATGATCTCGCGGTCATAGCGATAGACCAGTTCGCCCGCCGTGCGCGCGCCCTGCAAATCCGCCGTCAGCGCACGCTGCTCACCGTCTTCCGTCCACGTGATTTCCAGTTTGCCGTCGTGCGCATGCAGGCGCATTTCATCCGCGCCGGGATAGGCGATGCGCTGCTTATGCCTGGAATAGAGCACGCCAAAGGAGAGCTTTCCCTCCTTCGGCACGAGCGTCACATCGAGGTCGTGCGTAGAAAAATCCGCGCCGTTCGGATACGGATGCGGCACGGCCAGGCGGCTCATGCGCTCCTTGAGCATGGAAGCCGCTTTGCCCACGGGCAGCGTATCCACATCGGCGTGAATCTGCGGCACGAGGATGTCAAACAGCGCGTTGAGCGTCGCCTGCGGCCCGTGAATCGGGTGATCCTCCCCCGCCTTGAGCAGGTGCAGGTCCGAATGGCCCATCAATTCGCCGAGGAAGCCCGCCTCGCTGATGGAAACGATCAAATCCAGCGACGGCACGACGACGGAGAACTGGCCGAACGCGCCGTCCGCGCGATACGAGCCCTCCGGGCGGCACATCCAAATCTGGTAGCCGTAACCCACGCAGTTGTCATAGATATAGGGTGTGTGCGCATGCGCGGGCCACGTGTCCATCCGCTCGGTGGTCGCGTCATGCACAAAGGTTTCGCCCAGCAGGCGCTCACCGTTCCAAACGCCGCCGTTCAGATACAGCTTCATCAGGCGCAGGTTGTCCTCCGTCGTGGTGAACATGCCCATGCCGCCCAGACAGGTTCCGTCCGCGCCGCGGCGGCACATGACGTTCTTTGAATCGATGCCGATTTTGTCAAACAGATTTTCCGCCAGATAATCCAGCATGCTTTTGCCCGTCAGCCGCTCGATGATCGCGGACATCACCGCCGTCGTGTGGGAATTGTAGCGCCAGAACGTGCCGGGCTCGTGCGAAATCGGCCGGGCAAAATAGTTTTCCAGCCAGTTTTCCGGATAGCAGGTTTCTTCCTCCTCCGAACCGTCGCCCATCACCAGCAGATCGTGAATCGTCAGTTTGGACAGGCGCTCGCTCATCTGCTCCGGCATTTTATCCGGCAGGATGTCGCACACCCTGTCCTCCAGCTTAAGCAGACCATGATACTCCGCCAGGCCGATGGCCGTCGCGGTATACGTCTTGCTGAGCGAATGGTCGCAGTGATGCAGGCCGGGGGCGAACGGCGCCCACCAGCCCTCCGCACAGACCTTGCCGTGGCGCATCACCATCAGGCCGTGCATCTGGGTAAAGCCGCCGTTTTCCAGTTCATCCAGAAACGCGTCAATCGCTTCACTGGGAATGCCCACTTCTTCGGGCAGGCAGCGTTCAAATTGCTGAATCATGGTTCTTTTTCCTCCTCGTCTTTTGGGCCGCGCGTGCTTTCTCTCGCGCTCAAAGTCACAGGAAACACCATATCGACCGGCACCTTTTCGCCGTGAATCTGTTTAATCAGGCATTCGACCGCCATTTCGCACATCTCCGGAATCGGCTGGCGAATGCTGGTCAGCGGCGGGCACAGGCAGCCCGCCAGATAGTTGTCGTTGAAACCGATGACACGGATATCCTCCGGCACGCGCCGCCCGCTCGCCACCGCGCAGCGGACGACGGAAGCCGCAATCTGGTCGCTGGTACAGAACACGCCGTCCGCATCCGGAAAGGCGGCGAGCACCTGCCGCGCCAGCTCGGAGTAATCGCCGTGCAGGCTGTCGTTCTCCTTGGTTTCAAAAATACGCTCCTCCAGCCCGTGCTCGCGCATGACGCTGCGGAAGCCCACAAAGCGGTCATAGGCCGGGAGCATCTTGTCGTGAACGGCCGCGATCATGATCGGGCGTCTGCTTCCGTGATCCAGCAGTTCTTCCGCCGCCATGCGGCCGCCCATGCGGTTGTCGCAGAGCACCGTCGGCAGTCGGCCGACCTTGATGCGCTCAAAGGAGACGACCGGGAGGTTGTCGTCCAGCAGCGCATCCAGTTCGCGGGAACGCAGGCTGATGATGATGCCGTCCACCTGATTCGCCTTGAGCATGCTGACGTAATCCAGCGCGCGGTCGTTCCGGCCGTCGGAGGCATAGATCATCACCTTGTAGCCGTGCCGCGTCGCGGCAAGAATCAGCTGATTGACGACCTCGCTGAAATACGGATCATCGACGGAGGGCACGAGCAGACCGAGGATTTTCGTTCTGCGCTTGGTCAGCGACCGCGCGACCTCGTTGGGCTGATAATTCAGCTCCTCCATCGTCGCGTAAATCTTGTCGTGCATCTCCTGACTGATGTAGCCGCGCTTGTTGAGCACGCGGGAAACTGTCGTCACCGAGACGCCGGCACGCTGGGCCACTTCCTTGATGGTCGCCATCGCTCATTCTCCTTTGCATTCAGGGGCGGCAGACGACCTTCAGGCCGTCATAGGCCACCTCGATGCCGTGAGGCGCGGCGAAGCGCTCCCATTCGGCATGCGTCATATCGTTCATGTGGGAGAGGTGGTTGAGGATATAGCGCGTATCGTCCCGGACCAGTCCGGCCTTTTGCAGCCGCTCGCGCAGGCGCAGCACCTCGGCGAAGCCCATGTGGCCGTCGCCCTTGAGCGTGCCGCGCGCGCAATCCATGCTGACCACGGAGAAGGTCAGGCCGGTGGTCTTCAAATATTCGTCGTTTTCCTCGCTCAATTCGCCCGTGTCGTTGGCATACAGCATCGCCGTTTTGCCGTCGGAAATGGCGTAAATCAGGCAGTCCTCCACCTGAATGGGCCGATGGTTGGCGCGCAGCGGGTAGAAGGTATACCCTGCGGCCTCAAACGGCTCGAACGGCCTCACCTCGTGAAAGCGGAAGCGCTCCTCCTGCATCCGCTCCGCTCCGGCGCAGGCCGAAAGGAAGCGCTTTTTCACCCACAGGTTGCCGTACAAATCCAGCACGTTTTCCTTTTCCGGCATATCCGGGCGGATCGCGCAGGAGGGCGTTCCGCGGTTTTGCAGCGCGTACAGATCCTGATGATCCGGGTGCGAATGGGTGAAAACGATGCACTTCAGCTTATCCAGCCGCAGGCCGAATTTCAGCTTCTGCGCATGGATATCCGGCGAGAGATCAATCAGCACGTCCTCGCCCAGCAGCGTGCAGGAGCGCATGCGCAGGCTCTTTCCGCCCTCCTGCATCGAGCGCAGGCAGACGGGGCAGGCGCAGAATGTGGCGGGCATACCCTCCGCCGCGCCGGTTCCCAGATATTGATACTCCACGGCCAATCGAATCCCCTTTCTTTTCGCGTTATCCCTTGATGCCGGACATCGCGACGGACTGCACAAACTGCTTCTGGAACGCCAGGAAGATAATCAGAATCGGCAGGGTAATCATGGCGCTGAACGCGAAAATCTGTCCCCAGAAGGTATAGACCGAGTCGTTCAGGCCGCGCAGCGCCTGCGGCAGCGTGCGCCAGGTGTTATCACGGGTGACGAGCGTCGGCCAGAGCAGATCGCCCCACGCGCGGATGAAGGACATGATCGCAACGGTCGCGTAGATCGGCTTGGAGAGCGGGGTCATGATCTTGAAGAACACACCGGTGTAGCTCTCGCCGTCGATGATGGCCGCCTCCAGCAGGTCCTTCGGCATGCCGCGGAAATGCTGATAGAACAGGAAGACATACATCGGCGTCGCCAGATTCGGGATGGCCAGCGCCCAGATGGTGTTGATGATGCCCAGATTGAAAGCGACCATGAAGCGGTTGATGATGACGGCTTCGGTCGGGATGATGGTCAGCGCGATCATCAGCGAGACAAGGAGTTTCTGACCGCGGAATTCCAGCATGCCCAGCGCGTAGCCCATCATGCCGTTGATAAACATGCCGATGAACACCTGCAAAATGGCGTTGATGGCGGAGTTACGGAAGTAATGCAGGAAGTCGAGCTTCTCAAACACGGCGACGTAGTTTTCAAACGTCAGGTTGCCGTAAGGAATGAACGCCTTGAGCGTCGACATATCCGAAACGAGCTGCGTTTCGCTCTTGACAGAAGAAACGAACAGGAACAGCAGCGGCGCCAGGAAGATGATTGCCAGCGCGATATAGAGCACATAGAACAGGGCGGACGTGACCGTCTTCTTTCTCTTGTTTTCCACTTTCATAATCAGTCGCCCTCCGTAAGCTTATTCTGAATCAGGGAGATTGCCAGCACGATCAGGAAGAACACGACGGCCATCGCGGAGGTGTAACCCACGCGGTTGTTGGTGAAGCCCTCCTGATACATCAGGTAGACCAGCGTCGTGGTCGAGCCCGCCGGGCCGCCCTGCGTGAGCATATACACCTGCGTGAACATCTTGAGAGAATAGATCGTGTTGGAAATGAAGACGTACACCAGCGTGTTCTTCAGCTGCGGGATGGTGATGTAGATAAACTGCTGCCAGGTGTTGGCGCCGTCGATTGTGCCCGCCTCATACAGCTCCTCCGGGATGAACTGGAGGCCGCCGAGCATGATAATCATCTGCATGCCGACGCACTGCCAGATGGACATGATCGCAATCGAGGGCATGGCCAGGCCCGTATCCTGAAGCCACTTCTGCGCCGGAATGCCGAACACGCCCAGGATGGAGTTGAACAGGCCGTCCGACGTACTGGAGAAGAAGAAGCCCCAAATAACCGTCACAACAGTCATCGTCACAACCTGCGGCGAGAAATAAATCATGCGGAAGAAGGTCACGCCCTTCGCCTTGCGGTTGACCAGCAGCGCCAGCAGCGTGGCCAGAATCAGCACGACCGGCACGAGGATGATCGTGTATTCAAACGTATTCCAGAACGCCTGAAGGGCGGTCTTGTTGGTGAAGGTCTTGATGTAGTTCGACCAGCCGACGAACTTGGTCGGCTTGTTCGGATTGAGCACCAGTCTGCGATCCGTGAAGGAATAGAAAACAGACATGAAAAACGGCAGGATCATGAACAAAAACATGATGATAATCGCCGGTGCGGACAAACCCCACGCGGCTTTCGCCTGCGCGCGGGACAGCTGGCTCCTCCGCTTGGCCCCGCTTCTCTTGACAGTGACTTCGCTCATACGCAATGCTCCGTTCTCTCGCCATGCCGGTTGTCCGTCAGCATGACGGCTCTCCCTGTTTGGCTTTGATTGTGTTTTTCGGGTTCAAAGGGTAAAAGAAGTGCCCGGTCAGCGTTGGCCGGCCGGGCACAATGTGGTTTTACTCGATGTTCCAGCCGTTCTCGACGATGATCTCGTCAACGTACTCGGCCGCTTCATGCAGCAGCTCAGCCGGATCGCCGCCAGCAAGAATGTTGGTCACGACGCTCGCCATCTGGTTGTAAACGGTCAGGTGAGCCGGGGTGATCGGGCGCAGGTAGCTGATGCCAGCTTCCAGCTGCTCACGATACAGGTACAGGCGGCCGCCCTCCTGCCACTGCTCCATGCCGTCCATGACGGTCTTGCGCGCCGGAACGCCGCCGTTCACTTCGCAAACCATCTGGATGTATTCCGGGCTCATCATCGCCTGAAGCACCGTCCAGGCCTGATCCGCCACGCCGCGCTCGACGGCCGCGGTGGTCATCACGTCAACGGTAGAACCGGAGCAGGTGAACACGCCGTTGCCGAAGTCCGGCATCGGAACGATGATCGCGTCGTCGCCGAACGCTTCCACATGCTGGCTGTATTTCCAGTGGCCGAGCATGGAGAAGGCAGCCTCGTCGCGGCCATAGAACGCATCCTCGTAGTCGCAGGCCGCGTTGACGTAGCCTTCGTCGATCATACGCTTCATCCAATCATACGCCGCGATGGTGCCTTCGCTGTCCAGCGTGCCGGTCGCGAGCATGGTTTCACGGTTGAGGTAGTCGCCGCCGAAGGAAGCGATGACCGGCATCCAGGTGAAGTACACCGAGCTGGTCTTGTTCTGGCGGATGTAGAGCGGATACTCGTAGCCGATCTCCTTGCACTTGGCGAGGATATCCTCAAATTCCTCGACCGTCCACGCGTCCTTGTAGGAAGTCGGGATGCGCGCGCCGATCTTTTCAAGGATGCTCTTGCGCGTCCACATGGCCATGCCGGAGTCGAACTGCGCCACGCCGTAGAGGCTGCCGTCGTAGGTCACTTCATCCCACACGGACGGGAGCACGTCGTTCTTCATGTCCTCGTCGATGTAATCGTCGAGGCAAGCGATCATGCCCAGATCCTGGAAATACGGAATCTGGAGACCGTCAACGATGACGAGGTCGGGGGTATCGCCGACGATCGGGGCGGTCTGCAGCTTGTTGAGCAGCTCATCCTGCGCAAAGAACTGATAATCCACCTTGATGTCGTCATGCTTCGAATTGAAATCATCGAACATGCTGGTGTAGACAACCGTCTCGGCGCCATCGGTGATCCACGCGGTCAGGGTCGTGGCGTCCGCACAGGCGATCGCCGCCAGCGCGAAGACCATGACAGCCGCCAGAAGCAGAGAAATGGACTTTTTCACTTGGGTTTCCTCCTTCTTGTCTCTTGGGGAATGGGATCGGGCCTTACCTTCCGGCCTTTCCCGTTTGCTGCATTCAGTATATCAGCCTTTTATTTATATGTCAACCGGTTAGCACAAAAAACTGCCCATTATTTTTTTCTTATTTGCAGCATATTTTCTTGATTATGACAGAAATCGGTTTCGTTTTGTGCCTTTTTCGCCCATTTTCCCCGTGCTTTTCCATGGCAGAAATAGCCATCGTATGCTATGCGGTTCACATTTTCTGTATAAAACAGGCGGCGGAAACGCGCACTTTCCGCCGCCTGTGTGATTTTATTTTCAGAGGAGCAGTCCTCCGCGTCACTCGTCCCTGACGCGCACGTTCTCCCGCCCGAACATATCGAAAACCTTGTTCAGGCTGTTTTCCGCCTGCTTTTGGGCTTCCGCCTGCGCGGCGAGAATCGCCTTATCCGATTCCTGCACTGTGCCCTCGATGGCCGCGCGGAACGTGCAGGGATAGCCCGCCGCCTGCGTCAGATAACCTGCAACTTCTTCGTTCTTTTCCGGGATGCTCAGCATTTTGACATACGCCGCGCCCGTCGCCTTGGGATAAACCACGGTGAACAGGCCGTTTTCTCCGGAAACCAGCCGCCCGAATTTGAGCATGCCGAAAAGCTGGGGCTTCTGTTTGGCCTGCCGCATGGCTTCCTGCCAGATGCGCTCCGCGTCCGGCGCAGGGCCTTTGGGCGCTTCCTTGGTAATTTCCGGCGCTTCCGTTTGGACGGACGGCGCTTCGCTTGGCGCAGCCTTAGCGCTCTTTTTCGCAGGCGCAGCCATCACAACGCCCTCGCGCAGCCTGCGTTCCAGCTCGTCCACACGGGCGGCAAGCGCTTCCACCTGCAAACTCTCCTCCGGCGCGCAGGCGCGAAGGGCGGCGGTTTCCAGCGCAAAGCGCGGCTGTGCAGCCCACTTCATATCCGTTTCGCTCGCCAGAAAGAGGTCAAGCATGCGCATCAGCCGCGTATGTGATGTGCGCTTGGCCTGCTGAATGTATTCCGCCGCATCCTCGTGCGTGACTTCCAGCAAACCGCTGAGCTGCTCCTCGTCGCAGATATCCGCCAGCATCAGCGCGCGCAGATGAGCGCTCACATCGCGCACAAACACCTGCACCTCGCGCCCTTTGCGCATCATTTCGTCAATCAGCGCCAGCGCGCCCGCCGCATCCGAATCGATCAGTTTATCCGCAAAGGCGAACAGGAAGCTCTTGTCTGCCGCGCCAAGCACGCGCAGCACAAGTTCCTCCGTCAGCCCGCCGTCCTCCTCCTGCGCGTAGGAAAGGCATATGTCCATGATCGACCACGCGTCGCGCATGCCGCCCTCCGCCGCGCGGGCGATGCGGGCCAGCGCCGCGTCCTCGGCCTGAATCTGCCCTTCCTTCAGCGCGACATGCAGCCGCTCAATGATCTGATGTGCCGGAATGCGGCCAAAATCGAACCGCTGGCAGCGGGAAAGGATTGTTGCCGGGAGCTTCTGCGGCTCGGTCGTCGCCAGAATGAACACGACGTAAGCGGGCGGCTCCTCCAGCGTCTTGAGCAGCGCGTTGAACGCGCCCTGCGAAAGCATATGAACCTCGTCGATGATATACACGCGGTAGCGCCCGGTCTGCGGCGGATATTTCACCTTTTCGCGCAGATCGCGGATTTCATCCACGCCGTTGTTGCTGGCCGCGTCGATTTCCAGAATATCGAGGCTGTTTTCCTCCGCCAGCGCCTTGCAGGTTGGGCACTGGCCGCAGGGATCGCCGTTTTCGGGATGCTCGCAGTTGACCGCGCGGGCAAACACCTTCGCCGTCGAGGTTTTGCCCGTGCCCCGCGTGCCGCAGAACAGATACGCATGCGCGATGCGCCCGCTCATGATCTGGCTGCGCAGGGTTTTAATCACAGCCTCCTGACCCACAAAATCCTCAAACCGCGCCGGACGATAGCGGCGATACAGCGCCTGATAGCCCATCTTTCTTCCTCCACGACCTCATCAAGAATATAAAATAGGATAGCACAAAAAGAAAAACTTTACAACCGCCTATGACAGGTGTACAATAAGCGGCGCGGCCTAAGGCCGCTTTACTTCCGCCGTATGTCTGCGGTTTTTTATTTTCAGCACACGCGGCCTTAGTTGTGCATTTTTTATGTGAAAAAGTTTTCGGAGGACTATCTTATGGCTGTTTCCGGTATCATTTTCCAAATGATTACGCTGTTCATCATGATGCTTGCGGGCTATCTTTCCGCCCGCGCCGGGCTGATCTCGCCGAGCTTCCGCCGCGGGCTTTCCTCGCTGGTGCTCAGCACGGCGTTCCCCTGCTGCATCGTCTCGGCCGTGCTGCAAAGCGGCGGCGCGCCCGGCGATATGCTCGTCGCGCTCGGCGTGAGCGTCGCGTTCTTCGCGCTGATGATTGCGCTGGCGGCAATTCTGGTTCATGTCGTGCCCACACCCAAGGGGGAGCGCAATCTGGATCAGCTGATGCTCGTGTTCACCAACCTCGCGTTCATGGGCATTCCGATCATTCAGGCGCTCTACGGCATGCAGGGCGTGGCGATGCTCTCGATGTTCCTGCTGGTGTTCAACTTCCTCGTCTTCACCTATGGCGTGATGCTACTCGACGGCGGCGGGGATATTAACCTCAAGCAGTTGATAAACCCCGGCGTGGTTTCCGCGCTGATTGCGCTTGTCTTCGGTCTGACCGGCTGGCGGCTGCCGTCCCCGGTGGAAAGCGCGCTGGCTTCCATCGGCTCCATCAACACCCCGATGGCAATGATGGTTATCGGCGCTTCACTCGCGCACAGCGATATCCGCGCCGCGTTCACCAACCCGCGTCTGTATCGCGTCTCCTTCCTGCGGCTGATCGTCATGCCGCTGGTATTCATCGGCCTGTCTCTCGTCGTGCCGATCAGCCGCATGCTCACGGGTATCTGCGTAATCGTCGCCGCCATGCCGATTGCCGGAAATTGCAGCATGCTTTCCGATATCTATACGCCGGAGGACATGACCGCTTCCCACGCGACCATCGTTTCCACCCTGCTCAGCGGCGTCACCCTGCCGCTGCTCGTGCTGGTGATGAATGGAGTCGGACTGGGCTGATCGAGTCCGCGGCAATGGCTCCATTTTGTGAAAAGCCGCTCGGTCTTTTGTGGCCGGGCGGCTTTCGCTTTTATTTATCCTTTTCCGTTTTGGGCAGCGTCCCCGATTTTTCAATCATCCGGTTCGTTTCCCGTTTCACTCGACGCTCCATCTTTTTTATATCCTCCGAGGGCGGCAAATTTTCAGGTTTAATTCCTCTCTGCCCCAGCATATCACGAACTGACGTATTGTTTTGAACATGCTCCGTCGTGATGCTGCCTTCTCCGTATAGATTCTTTTCTTCAACGTTATAGTTGGTCATTTCCGTCGCCAAATTCTTCGCCGCAATGGTCAGCGTCGGCAAAAAGTCCGCCAAAGGTCGATTGCTTTTCACACCAAGCTTATCCTTCATCTCTTGGGTCGAATATCCGCCGAAAAGCGCTTGATCCCCCTTTGAACGGATTCTGCCAAATCCTTTATCATCAACGCCCCGTTCATAAATATTCTGTGAAAGTCTTTTTTCTGATTCTATCAGCCTCGTCCGCGCCTGCACACGTTCCATATAAGAAACGCGTTCTTCTATGATTTCCTGTTTTCTCGTTTGTACGGCAAAATAGCTCTGCGCAAAAGCAATCTCCGTTTTCTTAGGGTCGCCGTTCTGCGCAACCAAGTAGCACGCATATCTGGTCAGCATGTAATCACGAATTGGTCTTTTTCCGCCTTTTCCATGCTCGATCAATTTCGTGACCTCACGAAATTGATCTTCAACCGCATTTTCGCTATTTCTGCAAGCTTCCATCGCTTTCAAAATCACATTTTCAAAATTTTCCCATCTCGTGTAGCCCAAAAGCTGCATTAAATCTCTGGCATACCAGTATTCAACCTGATTATCTTCCGTTCTCATCAATGCAGAATCAAACGCGTCAATCAGCCCATTGATTTGATTTTTATCCATCTATTTTTCCTCCACGTTTCCTATTTTCTATTATATAGCTTCACTTCTTTCCTGTCATCCCTTTCTTCTCCTATCCCTTCATTTTTCTGTCAAACTCTGCTATAATACATCCATCAATCATCAAAAGGAGAGCGATCTTCATGCGCGCATACGAACGTCTGCTCAAATATGTTTCGGTTTACACCACCTCCGACCCGGACAGCACCACCGTCCCCAGCTCCATGCGTCAATACGATCTGGCGCACATCCTGGTGGACGAGCTGAACGCCCTCGGCCTTGAAAACGTCCATGTCGATGAAAATGGCATTGTTTACGGCTGGCTGTCCGCAACGCCGGGCTGCGAAGGCAGGCCCGCGCTCGGTTTCATCGCCCACATGGATACCGCACCGGATTGCTCCGGCGAAAACGTGAAACCGCAGATCATCGAGCACTACGACGGCGGCGACGTGGCGCTTCCCGGCAGCGGCGAAACGCTCAGCCCGGCGGCCTTCCCCGGTCTCAAGAAACTGGCGGGGATGACGCTCATCACGACGGACGGCACGACCCTGCTCGGCGCGGACGACAAGGCGGGCATTGCGGAAATCATGACCGCTCTGGGAGCCGTCATCGCCAGCAAAGCCCCGCACGGCAAACTCTGCATCGCCTTCACGCCGGATGAGGAAATCGGCGCGGGCGTGGATCACTTCGATGTGGCCAAATTCGGCGCGACCTTCGCCTACACGGTGGACGGCGGCGAGGAGGGCGAAATCGCCTATGAAACCTTTAACGCCTGCTCGGCGGACGTGCATTTCGAGGGCTTGAGCGTGCATCCCGGTTCTTCGAAGGACACGATGATTAACGCAGCGCTGGTTGCGATGGAGTTCAACGGGCTGCTCCCCGCTTCCGACATTCCGCGGCTGACGGAGGGCTACGAGGGCTTCTTCCACCTGTGCGACATGAAGGGCGACGTGGAGCAGGCCGAGCTGCATTACATCGTCCGCGACCACGATCGTGCAACCTTCGAAGCGCGCAAGAAGCTGATGGAGCACGCCGCAAAGGTCATCAACGAAAAATACGGCCGCAAGGTCGTCACCCTCACGCTCAAGGACAGTTACTACAACATGGCTGAAAAGCTGGCCGACCACATGGAGCTGGTTGAAAATGCGAAGCGCGCCTGTGAGCAGGCGGGCATGAAGCCGTTCATCGAGGCGGTGCGCGGCGGCACGGACGGCTGCCGGCTCTCCTACATGGGTCTGCCCACGCCGAATCTCTGCACCGGCGGCTTCGCTTTCCACGGCCCGTATGAGCACATCGCAGTAGAGAGCATGGATCGCTGCGCGAAGATGGTCGAGCTTTTGATGCTGGGCGAGTAAGAGTTCTAAAAATTAAAAAATTGATGAAATTTTCCTCTCTGTGTGTCGTCTTATAAGTATAGACAACATACAGGGAGGTTTTTGTATGCTGACCAAATGCCGCTTCTTTGCAGCTTTGCTAACGGTGCTGCTGCTTTCCGCATCCGCTTTGGCGGAGATCGATTTGAAACCGTATGAAATCGAAAGCGCCCGCTTTTCTGCCGTTGAAATTCTTGCGCCGGACGTGTATCTGGTGCTTCACGACGGCATCATGAACGGCGGCCAGCTGCCGACGGCGCTCGTTCTGCTCGACCATGGGCAAAAGGTATTTGAACAATACCTGCCGGATTACGCCGACAACAGCGAATTTCGCACCTTTTACGTTCTCTTTGCGGCGGACAAAGATCGTTACGGTCTGATGAGTTATGACAGCACGTCTTTCACGCGCTGTCAGCTTTTGGAAAACGGCGTGCTCTCCGAAGGCTTTTCCTTGAGCGACCGTTTATCCAGCCTTTCTGTTCTGCCCGATGGTCCCTGCATTCTGCGCAAACAGGACGACCTGTATCTCATCGAACACCTGGATTGGAGCGGCGCTTTGCTCTCCTCCACACCGATTTCTGCGATTGAAGCCACGTTATACAGCGGTTTCACCGTTCTGAACGACAAAAGCATCGCTTACATCGCCTACGATATCGGCGATTCGCATAATCCATGCAAGCTATATCATCTGCGTCTTTCTCCCGACGGCGGGCTGCTTTCCTCCGTTCCCATTTCTCTATCAAATACAAGCATCATCCCTTCCGGTGCATTTTCGCCTAACGGCGGCATGCTGTCTTATGCTGTGGCCAAACTTGCCAAGCGCCGCGAGCCGTATTTTTGCTTTCTTGCTTGTTCGGATGCTCAAGGTCAACTGCGCTTTGCTGAAAGTCTGAAAGCAGCAAACGTCAACATCTTCGTTCATCAAGCCATTCTGCATGATGACGGCTCTGCCACGGTTTACGGCATAGCCGAGCGGGACTCCCAAAATCTTTTCCGCGCATTCAAGCTGGAGCTGGACACATTCGGGCGCATCCTTTCCCGCGACGTTCGCGATTTCACCACCCGCGCAGGCGATCAATATCAGGTTCAGCTCGATCCCCTCGGCAACGCGTATGTCGTCACAAAAGATGAAAACCGCATCGCCGTCGTGCCCTTTGAAGCTTTGCCCACCCGCGACGATATTGAATTGATCCTGGAATGAAAAGGAGGAGCATTTCATGAAACGCTTTTTTCCGGCCGTCTTTTTCGCTCTGCTGCTGCTTTCTTCGTCCGCTTTGGCGCAGATCGACCTGAAGCCCTACGAAATCCCATCCGCCGTCCATGCTTCTTATACCATTCTGTTTCATCCGGGCCTGTACCTCGTGCAGAACGACGGAATCATCAACGACGGGCAGGCGCCCACCTCCGTCACGCTGTGGAACAACGGCCAAAAGACCTATGAAAAAGTTTTTGACGACGACGCAGAGCTTCGGCTGTTCGACATTTTTGCCTTGGATGAAAGCACCATGGGCTATATCTTGTTCAAATGGGAGGGCGAAGACCTCTTCCGGCAGTATGTTCAAATCACCGCCAACGGCGACAAGCCGCTTTTCACTCTGCCGAGCGATGCAATCAGCCCCTGGCTGTTCTCCGGAGGCGTATACGCCATTCGTCAAGGCAACGGCGACCAAAACGCTTCCGTCTGTCTGTATGATGAACAGGGCCATCTGCAATTCGAAGCGCCGCTGAATACCGCACGGCCCACCGGGCTTGGCTATGCGCCTCTGCCCGACGGCTCGCTGTCCATTCTTGTTCGTGACTATTTTTTTGAAGAAGGCTCCATCGCGTCGCTTTATCGCATTCAGCCGGACGGCTCGTCCACATCCGTCAAGCTCGCCCAAGCAGATGACATCACGCCCCTCTCCGGTCAGCTGTTTGACGATGGAAGCGGCGTAGTCGTTCTTCACACCTCCGATGATTCGCGCTACTTTTACGACAAGCTCATTCGCTTCGACGCGCAGGGGCGCATCCTCTGGGCCAAGGCTCTGCGCGCCGACAAAACCATTGTTTCCGTCTCCCATATGAAACTGTGCGGCGATTCGCTTTGGCTCTATGGCACGGCGATGGCCAATTCCCGCAAGCTGTTCACCGTGTTCAAGCTGAAAATCGACGCAAGCGGCAGCATCGTTTCGCGCGATATCCGCGATTTCACGACGCGCTCAACCTATTTGTATACCGTCACACTCGATATGCAGGATAATCTCTATGCCAAAACCCTGTCCTCCGATCCCGATCATCTTGTCGCCGCCGTCCCCTTCGAGGATTTGCCCATTCACGACGACCCCGGCCTTGTGCTGGAATAAAAGGAGGAAGCCCGCATGAAATCATCTTTTTCCGCCGTTCTTTTCGCGCTGCTTTTACTCGTTTCCGCCTGCGCCGCCGCGGAAATCGACCTCACGCCTTATGAGCTGCCCAGCGAATACGGCTCGTCCGTTCAGGTTATCTCGCCCACGCTGACGCTTGTGCTGACTGACAAAACTTATGGCAGCAGCAACGAAAACACCCTGCCGACCTCCATCACGCTCTATGACAAAGGAAAAGTCGGCCTGCAAATCGAATTGCCGGACTACGCAGAGGATGGTACGCGCCAGATTTACGAGCTTTTCGCCGCCAGCCCTACGCGCTATGGGCTGATTACCTGCCAGCCGAACACTGAAACTGTCCGTCCCGTTCGCTTTCAGCTGCTTTTGGGCAACGGTTTGACGAAGGGCATGACCTTGAACAGCGGCACCGGCTATTATCGCTTCACGTCGGATTCCATTTTGAATCGGCGCCATGAGGGCGACGCGCAATTCATCGATCGCTATTACCTGGAGGGCGACTTGATTTCCAGCACGTCCCTTCCGCTTGCCTTGTCCGCGCCTTACGCCTACACCGTTTGGCCCAACGGCACGCTTGCCTATGTTCCCGACTGTGAAGACGGCCTTCATGTTCAGCGCCTTTTGTCAGACGGATCACTGCTCTCCGATCTGCTTCTTCCCCATTCAACCGACGCGATCATCCCCAGGGTCTTTTTTTCGGACGAGGGCAACGTACTTTGCCAATATCAGGTCGGCGATCCCTATCAATCCTCCGTGCTGAACTGTGTGGACGAGCAGAACGCGCTGCTTTGGAGCAAGACGCTCAGCGCGCCCAACTCCATCGTCGCCGTCTCCCAGGTTCAGTTTCTGCCCGACCATGAAACCGTTTTGATGGGTTCGGCCGTCGCCAAATCCCGCGGGCTGTTCACAATTTTCAAGCTGCATGTCGATGCACAGGGAAATATTCTCTCCCGCGACATTCGCGATTTTACGACTCACGCGACCTATCGCTATGACGAAGTGTTGGATACCCTCGGCAACCTTTACGCCGTCACCAGAGACACGGATGATTACCCCATCGCCGTCGTCCCGTTCGAGGATTTGCCCGCGCACGACGATCCGGGGCTTATGCTGGAATAAAGGAGAATCCTATGAAAAAGTATGGCTTTGCGCTGATTTTTCTTCTGATGCTTATGGGAGCGTGCGCGTTGGCGGAAATCAGCTTGATTCCTTACGAGGTGACCAGCGACGCCTATGCGCGCGTCACACCCATTCAGCCCGTCCTGGTTCTCGTCCGTCACGACAACGGGATGAGCAGCGGCAAATTCCCGTCCTCCATCGAGCTGGTCGAAAACGGCCAAACTGTATTCAGCAAAACCTTTGACGAAAACGACGAATGGAAGCTGTTTTCCGCCTTTCTGATGAACGCGAACTGCTATGGCTACGCGCTGGCCTATCGCGGCGATCCCATGCTCGGCATACAGTATGTTCGGCTGACCAACAGCGGGCCATCTCCTCTGCTTCAGCTGATGGATCACCGCTGGCAAACCGTTCTTATGGATTACGGCATCTGCATTTTGAACGGATCATCCTCCCCGGCCATCGAGCTTTTGGATTGGGAGGGCAATCTGAAATTCAGCTACCCGCTCGATAGCGAAAAGCGCTATATCCTGCCTGCCGCGGCGCTCCTGCCCAACGGCACGCTGCGCGTCGTGACCCTCGATACCGTTCCCGATTCGCCCAACGCCCTAATCGGTATACATGGGGACATGCTTCTGCGCACCTTCTCCAAAACAGGAGAGCTGCTCTCCGAGCAGGCGGTTCAATCGCCTTACGTCGGCGCATCCAACAATACGATTGAATTTGATGCGGACGGCGGCCTTGTCATCTGCACCGCGCCGTTTGAGAACTACACTGTCGCACAGATCACCCGGCTGGATGTCCATAATCGCGTGCTCTATCAGAAGACGCTCGCCGCGCCAGAAACCGTCGTCAGCGTTCAGGCAGCATGCCCGTCTGCGGCTGGCTCGGTTGTGCTCTATGGCACGGCAATGGCCAACTCGCGCGGTCTTTTCACCGTTTTTCGGCTTGAGCTTGACGCGCAGGGCCATATTCTCTCCCGCGACATTCGCGATTTTACCACCCGTGCCATTCATCTGTATGATGTCACGCTCGATGCGCTTGGAAACGCCTACGTCATCGCTGACGATTATTTAAACCCCATCGCCGTCGTCCCATTCGAGGATTTGCCCGCGCATGATGATCCGGGGCTTGCGCTGGAATAAAAGGCGCTCGTCAAAGGGGGGTTTAACGGGGTTATTGTCTTATAAAGTATTTTATACGCTAAGAAGTTCCTTAAAATGATATTATGAATATACAAAATCATCTTACCTTTCAAAAGGAAAACGAGGGAGTGCTGGATCTCTACACGTTAGCGCCGGGTATTCGTATTTCATTCAACGAAATCTATACAAGCAGCTGGGAAAAAGGAGACAGCTCTATCTTTGGGGAACGAATGCTGATCCTTAATTTCTGCATTCATGGTCGATGCGATGTTTCTCTTGCGCAAAACCGGTATGCCATTGTGAAGGAAAATCAGGTCTGCGTCAGCACCGTACTGCCCGCCAAGGACTTCTACTATCCCGGAAGGCTGTACGAAGGCATCCAACTCTATTTGGACCTTGACATTCTGCACGATGCAGAGGGGCAGGACTTTCTCTCGGAGATGGGCGTCTCGCTCGAACAAGTCGTAGAAGTATTCTGCGGAAAAAACGGGCTGTACCTGCACCAAATGAATGATGCGCTTCGTGCGCTTGCGGCAGACGCCTGGGCAGGAAAGGACGACCCGGAGATCGGCGCACTGCGATACCTGACCGTCCGCCTTTTGCATGAATTGATGTCCATGCCCATAGAGAGCGAACCGGATACTTACTTTACCCGGTCACAGATCGCTATTGTGAAAGAGGCGGAAGCATTGATTTTGGGCGACCTGTCTCGACGGATCACGGCAAAAGAGCTGGCAGATCGGTTCGGCGTCAGCGAAAGCAGCTTCAAGTTCTATGTGAAAGGAATTCTGGGGGACAGCTATCTGAATTACTTTCGGAAAAAGCGAATGGAAAAGGCGGCTGAGCTGCTGGAATCCACGACGCTGAAGGTCATTGAGATTGCGGACATGGTGGGCTATGAGAACCAGGGGAAATTTGCCAAGGTTTTTGCGGAAGTCTACGGCGTTCCTCCGTTGGAATTTCGCAGACTGTCAAAGTGAACCGAAATCATCTTCGTCGTTCTTACTTTCCTAAGCCTGCTCGTTGCAGCAGCTGAAAAGCACCGTATATAGCAAGAAACAGAGCGCTCCGATCTCTCGGAGCGCTCTGTTTCTTTATACCCTTTTCAGGTTTAATACATTTCCTTGACTTCGACATCCTTGTAGCGCGGCATACCCGTACCGGCCGGAATGAGCTTGCCGATGATGACATTCTCTTTCAGGCCGACGAGCGGATCTTCCTTGCCCTTGATCGCGGCTTCGGTCAGCACGCGCGTCGTCTCCTGGAAGGAAGCGGCGGAGAGGAAGGACTCGGTCGCCAGCGCAGCCTTGGTAATGCCCAGCAGGATACGCTTTGCCACAGCCGGACGGCCGCCGTTCATGATGGTCTTCTCGTTCTCCTTCTCGAAGTGGAAGATATCCACCATCGAGCCGGGCAGCATGCTGGTGTCGCCCGCATCCTCAACGCGAACCTTGCGCAGCATCTGATGGACGATGACCTCGATGTGCTTGTCGCCGATGCCAACGCCCTGGAGACGGTAAACCATCAGAACTTCCTTGAGCAGGTGTTCCTGAACGGCCTTCACGCCGAGGATACGCAGCAGGTCGTGCGG
This sequence comes from uncultured Clostridia bacterium, assembly GCA_934636105.1. Classification (GTDB taxonomy): domain Bacteria; phylum Bacillota; class Clostridia; order Christensenellales; family Aristaeellaceae; genus Ventricola. The sequence continues at coordinate 7,648 of CAKTZR010000013.1, read as the reverse complement.
GTTGATCTGGCCTTCGGTCAGTTCGTCGCCCGCCACAACGCGGTCGCCTTCCTTCACCTTCAGGCGGCTGCCGTAGGCGATCGGATAGGCCTTCATCGTGCCGTCGTCGCTGGTGATAATCATCTCGCGCTTCTTCTTGTTCTCGCCGATGGAGATCGTGCCGGAGATTTCCGCCAGCATGGCCTCGCGCTTCGGCTTGCGCGCTTCGAACAGCTCCTCAACGCGCGGAAGACCCTGCGTGATATCCTTTTCGGAAGCAACGCCGCCGGTATGGAAGGTACGCATCGTCAGCTGCGTGCCCGGCTCGCCGATGGCCTGCGCGGCCACGATGCCGACGGCCTCGCCGACGTTCACATAGCCGCCGTGCGCCAAATCCTGACCATAGCACTTGACGCAGACGCCGGTCTCGTTGCGGCAGGTCAGCACGGAACGAATCTGCACAGCCTTGATGCCGCAGTCGATGATCTCGTTGCCCTTGTCGTAGGAAATCATCTCGTTGCACGGCACGATCACCTCGCCCGTCATCGGGTTGACGATATCCTCCGCCGCAACGCGGCCAACGATACGGTCGATCAGCTTCTCGATCGGGTCCTTCTCCGAACCGATGGCGGTCACGGTGATGCCGCGGATCTTCTCGTGGCGGCTGGCGAAGCAGTCGCGCTCGCGGACGATAACCTCCTGAGAAACGTCAACCAGACGGCGGGTCAGGTAGCCAGAGTCCGCGGTACGCAGAGCCGTATCGGACAGCGCCTTACGGCTGCCGTGAGAGCTCTGGAAGAATTCCAGAACCGTCAGGCCCTCGCGGAAGTTCGCCTTAACAGGCATTTCCAGCGGACGGCCGGTCGGGGACGCCATCATGCCGCGCATGCCGGCGAGCTGGGAGACCTGGGAAATGGAACCACGAGCGCCGGAATCCGTCATCATGCGGATCGGGTTGAACTCGTCCATGTGATCCATGATCTTGCTCTTGACGTCGTCCGTCGTTCTGCTCCAAACCTTGACGACGCGCTCATAGCGCTCCTCATCGGTGAGCAGGCCGCGCTTGAACTGCTTTTCAATCGCGCGGACTTCCTTTTCGGAGGCTTCCAGAATCGGCTTCTTCTCCGGCGGCACGATAACGTCGGCCACGGCCACGGTGACGGCGCCGATGGTGGAATACTTGTAGCCCATCGCCTTCACGTTGTCCAGCACGCGGGCGGTTTCCGCCACGCCGTGCTTGCGGAAGCACATATCGACAATCTGGCCCAGCTGCTTCTTGCCAACCTTCATGTCGATTTCCAGCGCAAACATGTCGTTGAGCGTGTTGCGCGGCTTGAAGCCCATGTCCTGCGGCACGTTGCTGTTGAGAATCAGGCGGCCCAGGCAGGTCTCGATGCGCTTGTAGTAGATGTTGTCGCGGTTACCGCCGGTGATGTTGTTCTCCGCCAGATATTCCGGCGTAACCTCGCCGTCCCACTTGCGCGCGATACGCACAGTGATGCGGCTCTGCAAGTCGATCTGTCCGCAGAGGTAGGCCATCATGGCCTCATCCTCGTTGGCGAAGCAGCGGCCCTCGCCCTTCGCGCCCGGACGGATGCAGCTCAGGTAGTAGCAGCCGATAACCATATCCTGCGACGGAGAGATGACCGGCTTGCCGTCCTGCGGCTTCAAAATGTTGTTGGCGCACAGCATCAGGAAGCGGGCCTCGGCCTGCGCTTCCATAGAAAGCGGCACATGAACAGCCATCTGGTCGCCGTCGAAGTCCGCGTTGAACGCGGTACAGGCCAGCGGATGCAGCTTCATGGCCTTGCCCTCGACGAGGATCGGCTCGAACGCCTGAATGCCCAGGCGGTGCAGCGTCGGCGCGCGGTTCAGCAGAACCGGATGCTCCTTGATGACGCTTTCAAGGATATCCCACACGCGGGTCTCGCCGCGATCCACCATGCGCTTGGCGCTCTTGACGTTGTGAACAATGCCGGTGTTGACCAGCCGCTCCATGACGAACGGCTTGAACAGCTCCAGCGCCATGCCCTTCGGCAGGCCGCACTGATGCAGCTTGAGTTCCGGGCCGACGACGATAACGGAACGGCCGGAGTAGTCAACGCGCTTGCCCAGCAGGTTCTGGCGGAAACGGCCCTGCTTGCCGCGCAGGAAGTCGGAAAGGGACTTGAGCGCGCGGTTGCCGGGACCCGTGACCGGGCGGCCGCGGCGGCCGTTATCGATCAGCGCATCGACCGCTTCCTGAAGCATACGCTTCTCGTTGCGGACGATGATATCCGGCGCGCCCAGCTCCAGCAGGCGCTTGAGGCGGTTGTTGCGGTTAATCACGCGGCGATACAGATCGTTCAGGTCGGAGGTCGCAAAGCGGCCGCCGTCCAGCTGAACCATCGGGCGCAGATCCGGCGGCATAACCGGGATGACTTCCAGAATCATCCACTCCGGCTTGTTGCCGCTGGAACGGAAGGCCTCGACGACCTCCAGACGCTTGATCGCCTTGGCGCGCTTCTGGCCTTCGGTCTCGCGCTCGCGTTCCTTCTCGGTCAGCTCGGCGATCTCGGTGCGCAGCTGCTCGCTGAGCTGGTCGAGATCGAGCTTCTGAAGCAGTTCGCGGATGGCTTCCGCACCCATGCCCACGCGAAGCGGGGCCTTGCCCATCGCCACATCGGCGGTGTAGCTCGGCGCGGTGATCTGCTGGCGATACTCCGTCTCGGTCAGGATGGTGTTCGGGCGCAGCGGGGTGCAGCCGGGGTCAAGCACGATGTAAGAGGCGAAATACAGCACCTTTTCCAGCGCGCGCGGGCTGATGTCCAGCAGCGTGCCCATGCGGCTCGGAATGCCCTTGAAATACCAGATATGGCTCACCGGGGCGGCCAGCTCGATGTGGCCCATGCGCTCGCGGCGCACCTTGGAGCGCGTCACTTCAACGCCGCACTTGTCGCAGATGATGCCTTTGTTGCGCACGCGCTTATACTTGCCGCAGTTGCACTCCCAGTCCTTGGTCGGGCCAAAGATGCGCTCGCAGTACAGGCCGTCGCGCTCCGGCTTGAGGGTGCGGTAGTTAATCGTTTCCGGCTTGCTGACCTCGCCGTGGGACCACGCGCGGATCTGCTCCGGGGAAGCCATGGAAATTTGAATGGAAGACAGGTTTGTCAGTTCCGACAAAGGGGTACACTCCCTTCTCTACTTATATCAGGCCGCCGCCGCGCCCAAAACGCGGCGGGGCGTTGTTGCGTTCATGTCCCGGAAAAAACAATTACTTGTCATCCAGGTCGTCCAGGGAGATATCCTCGAAGCTGGGCACGTCGTCAAAGTCAAACACGTCGTCGTCGGTGTCGAAGTCGTCTCCGCCTTCTTCGTCCTCCGTGTCGTCCGCGTCGGTATCGGTCTCGTCGCCGCCGGTCGGGAGCGCGGCGTGTTCGCTCTCGCTCTCCTCGTTCTGGCTGCGGTCGAAGCCCTCGTCCTCGTCCTCAAGCTCCTTGATGACGATTTCGTTGTGGTCGCTGTCGAGCACCTTGACGTCCAGGCACAGGCTTTCAAGTTCCTTGATGAGCACCTTGAAGGACTCCGGAACGCCCGGCGCCGGGATGTTCTTGCCCTTGACGATGGCTTCGTAAGCCTTCACGCGGCCCACGATATCGTCGGACTTGACCGTCAGGATCTCCTGAAGCGTATTGGCCGCGCCGTAAGCTTCCAGCGCCCAAACTTCCATCTCGCCGAAGCGCTGGCCGCCGAACTGCGCCTTGCCGCCCAACGGCTGCTGGGTCACGAGGCTGTACGGGCCGGTGGAACGGGCGTGCATCTTGTCGTCAACAAGGTGATGCAGCTTGAGGTAGTACATGTAGCCGACGGTAACCGGGTTATCGAACTGATCGCCCGTGCGGCCATCATAGAGGATGGTCTTGCCGTCGCGGCGCTTGCCGCCGGCTTCCAGCGCGTTCTGAATCTGCTCGAAGGATGCGCCGTCAAAGTCCGGCGTGGCCACGCGCCAGCCGAGCGCCTTGGCCGCCATGCCCAGGTGCATTTCCAGAACCTGACCCAGGTTCATACGGGACGGAACGCCCAGCGGGTTCAGCACGATCTGCAGCGGCGTGCCATCCGGCAGGAACGGCATGTCCTCCTGACGCAGCACGCGGGAAACGACGCCCTTGTTGCCGTGACGGCCTGCCATCTTATCGCCGACGGAAATCTTACGCTTCTGGGCGATGTAGACGCGAACCATGCGATTGACGCCCGGGGCCAGCTCGGCGTGATCCTTGCGGTCGAAGACCTTGACATCGACGATGATGCCTTCCTCGCCGTGCGGCACCTTGAGGGAGGTATCGCGAACCTCGCGCGCCTTCTCGCCGAAGATTGCGCGCAGCAGGCGCTCCTCGGCTGTCAGCTCGGTCTCGCCCTTCGGGGTGACCTTGCCGACGAGGATATCGCCCGGATGCACCTCCGCGCCCACGCGGATGATGCCTTCGGCGTCCAGATCGCGCAGCGCGTCGTCGCCGACGTTCGGCAGGTCGCGGGTGATTTCCTCCGCGCCCAGCTTGGTGTCGCGCGCTTCGCACTCGTACTTCTCCAGGTGGATGGAGGTGAACACGTCGTTGCGGACCAGCTCCTCGGAGAGCAGAACCGCATCCTCGTAGTTGTAGCCTTCCCACGTCATGAAGCCGATCAGGATGTTGCGGCCCAGCGCGATTTCGCCATGGTCGGTGGACGGGCCGTCCGCAATCACGTCGCCCTTCTTGATCTTCTCACCGGCGGAGACGATCGGGCGCTGGTTGATGCAGGTGCTCTGGTTGGAGCGCGCAAACTTGATGAGCTTGTAGGTGTGGGTCTCGTGCAGCTCGTCCTCGATGACGATCTGATCGGAAGAAACCTTCTTCACGAAGCCGTCCTCGCGGGCGCGCAGGCACACGCCGGAATCCTTGCCCGCCTTGTACTCGATGCCGGTCGCCACATAAGCGGCTTCCGGACGCAGCAGCGGCACGGCCTGACGCTGCATGTTCGAACCCATCAGGGCGCGGTTTGCGTCGTCGTGGTCAAGGAACGGAATCATGGCCGTCGCGACAGAAATCACCTGGCGCGGGGACACGTCGATGTAATCCACGCGGCTCGGCTCGACGCTCTGAACGTCGGCGCGCACGCGCGCGGTGATGCGGTCGTTGACAAACGTGCCGTCCGGATTGAGCGGCTCCTTCGCCTGCGCGATGTAGCAGCCGTCCTCCTCGTCCGCAGCGAGATACACGATCTCGTCAAGCACGCGCGGCTTGTCGCCGCTGTGGTCAATCAGGCGATACGGTGCTTCGATGAAGCCGTATTCGTTGATGCGGGCGTAGGTCGCCAGCGAGCCGATCAGACCGATGTTCGGGCCTTCAGGCGTCTCAATCGGGCAGATACGCGCGTAGTGCGAATAGTGAACGTCGCGGACTTCAAAAGACGCGCGGTCGCGGTTCAGACCGCCCGGGCCAAGCGCGGACAGACGGCGCTTGTGCGTCAGTTCGGCCAGCGGGTTCGGCTGATCCATGAACTGAGACAGCTGGGAGGAACCGAAGAACTCCTTGATCGCGGCGGAAACCGGACGGATGTTAATCAGCTCCTGCGGCTTGACCTCGCTCTGGTTCTGCACGCTCATGCGCTCACGAACGACGCGCTCCAGGCGCGCCAGACCGATGCGGATCTGGTTCTGGAGCAGCTCGCCCACGGAACGCAGGCGGCGGTTGCCCAGGTGATCGATGTCGTCGGTCACGCCCACGCCATACGGCAAATTCAGCAGATAGCTGATGGAAGCCACGATATCGTCAATCAGGATGTGCTTCGGCATCAGCGCGGAGAGGTTCTCATGCAGCAGGCGAATCTTGGCCTGCTCGTCCATGCCCTCCTGCTCGGCGGTCTCAAGCAGCTGCTTGAGGGTCGGCAGGTGAACCATCTCGTTGATGCCGGACTTCTCGACTTCTTCCTCGCTCAGCCACGCGGCGGCGTCCACGAAGTTGTTGCCGATAACGCGAACCACGCGGTCCTCCAAACGGAGGTAAATGTCATTCACGCCCGCGTCCTGAATCTTTTTGGCCAGCGGATCGGTCTTGGCGGCCGGGATGCGCTCGCCCGCCGCAATCAGCACCTCGCCGGTCGTCGGATCGATGATGTCCTGATCGACGACGTGGCCGCGGATGCGCGCGGCGATCGCCAGCTTCTTGTTATACTTGTAGCGGCCCACGCGCATCATATCATAGCGCTTGGGATCAAAGAAGGTCGCGTGCAGCAGCTTCTCGGCGGAATCAACCGTGCCGACCTCGCCCGGACGCAGGCGGCGATAGATATCCATCAGGCCGCTTTCCTTGCTCTTGACCTCGTTGCCGCCGCGGGTGCGGCGCGTGCCGTCGTCGCCGCCGTCGCGCTGCATGGTGGCTTCGAGCTTCTCGTCGTTACCCAGCAGCTGGCGGATCTGCTCGTCGCTGCCGTAACCCAGCGCGCGCAGCAGGCTGGTCACCGGCAGCTTGCGGGCGCGGTCAACGCGCACCCAGATCACGTCGTTGGAGTCGATTTCATACTCCAGCCACGCGCCGCGGCTCGGAATCACCTGCGTATCGAACAGGTGCTTGCCGGCCTTGTCGATGCTCTCGCGATAATATACGCCGGGGCTGCGCACGAGCTGGCTGACGATGACGCGCTCGCCGCCGTTGATGATGAACGTGCCGTGCTCGGTCATCAGCGGGAAATCGCCCATGAAGACTTCGGATTCCTTCACTTCGCCCGTCTCGTTGTTGGTCAGGCGAACGAGCACCTTGAGCGCCGTCGCGTAGGTCATATCGCGCTCGCGGCATTCTTCCAGCGAATACTTCGGCGTTTTGTCCAGCGCGTAATCGACGAACTCCAACTTCAGATTGCCGTTAAAATCATAAATCGGAGAAACATCGTTGAGAACCTCGCGGAGATCCTCCTTTAGGAAACGCTCGTAAGAATTCTTCTGAACCTCGATCAGGTCGGGCATCTCCACCACTTCGTCAATGGTGGCAAAGCTCTTGCGAACCCGGCCCTTACCCATATTGACGTCGTGAACCCCGACGTACTTCATGATCTCAGCTTCCTCGCGCTCGTCGCGGACGGTAACCATGAATGCCATCACCCCTAACTTGTCTAAACCTGCAAAGGATATATGCGGCAACAGGCAATCGCTTTAAAACTGCCCATTGCCAAACAGCCCAAAGCGTTGTACAATGATGTAGGCCAATGCCCGAGTCCCGGGCACATCTTTGCCTATTGTGCATACTGATGCAATATAGTATTGTATTCCTTTTTAAAAGGCCTGTCAAGTGTTTCCGGCGAATTTATGCAAATTTCTTCTGATTTGTGTGAATTTTCGTCGGTTTTCTTTTTATTTTGGGCTAAAAACGCCCTTTTGCATATCAAAGAAGTACGCAAAAAGAGGACTCCCTCTCGGAAGTCCTCTTTATTCGATCTTTCAGACCGGGTATCACTCAATGATCTTGGTGACAACGCCGGAGCCGACGGTACGGCCGCCCTCGCGGATAGCGAAGCGCAGCTTCTCGTCCATAGCGATCGGGGTGATCAGCGTGCACTCCATGTCCACGTTGTCGCCCGGCATGACCATCTCAACGCCCTCCGGCAGCTTGATGTTGCCGGTCACGTCGGTGGTGCGGAAGTAGAACTGCGGACGATAGCC
>CAKTZR010000012.1 GCA_934636105.1 uncultured Clostridia bacterium | reverse complement strand
GGGTGCTGGGAATTTAGTCCCCTGCCGGGGTTTGGGGCAGCGCCCCAATCGTTTCCTCTTTACCTTTACCCCGCCATCTGCTTTTGCAGGGCGAGGTAGAGCAGCCCGTCGCTGCTGGCGATCTGCGAGGAGGTGAGCGAATAAATGCCCTCGCAGCATAGGCGCAGGATGGCAACGCGAATCAGCGAGGAGAGCAGCTGATCCAGCCGAAGATAACTGCTGTCGCTGCTCTTGCGCAGCAGAAGCGACGGGCCGTAGATGGCGAAAATCTCGTAGCGGTAGCGGCTTTCCAGCAGGTCGGCAAAGCGGTCGGCCAGCTGGGGCGTTCGGAAGGAGTAATACTCCATCAGGCGGTTGATTTCGTCGATGTCGGCGAAAACCTGGCGCACGCACGCGTCCGTGCTGCGCGGGGAAAGAAGTGCGAGAATGCGCTCGCGATCGGTATGTGTCTCTGTCCTGGCGATCAAGGGGCAGCCCTCCCTTTCAATTTGAATCTGAAAGAGCATATGCAAAAGCGCCCCGCGGCAGAACCCCAAACGTATATACAATTTTATTGGATTTTTGTATAAAAACGCGCATTAAGAAATCTGTACGGTATAAGCCAGATTCTTACATATTTAAGGGCGGAAAATCGGCTGCATAGCGGTTGACAAGATACACTGACCCGATTACAATAAGCACATACACCGACGGGCGCTGCGCCCGTGGAAAAGCGGCCTGTTTCCTTGCCGGAGGCGGGCTGCTTTGTTGGGTATATGGGTGAATGGAGGATTTGCATGTTCATCGTCTATTTTGCGCTGTGGGTGATTCTCAACGGCAAGTGGACCACGGAAATCGGCGTGTTCGGCGTGATTTTCGCCGCCGTGCTGTATGCGTTCAGCTGCCGATTCATGGGCTACGGCCTGAAGAAGGATATCCGCTATCTGCGCAGACTCCCCACCACGATTCGCTACGGGGCGACGCTGCTGGCGGAGATTTTCAAGGCCAATGTCACGGTCATGAAGATGATTCTGGCCAAAAACTTTGAGCCGCAGCCCCAGCTCGTGCATTTTGAGAGCGGGCTGAAGGAAGTGCGCCACCGCGTCGCGCTGGCCGATTCCATCACGCTGACGCCGGGCACGATCACCTGCCAGCTGGAGGGCGACCATTATCTGGTGCATTGCCTCGATGCGGCGATGGTGGACGGGCTGGACAACGGCGTTTTTGTGGAAAAGCTCACGCAGATGGAGCAGAAACAGCAATTCATGGCCGACTCCGTGACCGGCGAGGTTCAGCCGGAGGACGAGAAAGAAAAAGCGCCTGCCATGGAAAATGAAGCGCCTGCGGCGGAAAACGAAAGCGCGCAGGACGCGGCGAAGGAGGAAGAGCATGAGCATTGAGACCTGCTATGATGTGCTGACCATCGGCTCCATGGCGGTGCTGGTGCTGCTGGCGCTGGTGTGCCTGGTGCGCTGCATTCTCGGCCCGCGCATTTCCGACCGCGTTATGGCCGTCAACATGATCGGCACGCTGACCATCATCATGGTGGTGGTGTTCGTCGTGCATTTGGGCGAAGCGTATCTGGCGGATATCGCGCTGATTTACGCAATGATCAGCTTCCTGTCCGTGGTGGTGCTGTGCAAGGTCTACACGGGCATTTACCGCGAGCGCAAGCACGAGCAGGAGCTGCTCGGCGCCAAGAGCGATAACCCGGTGGAAAACCTTGCGGAGAGCGAAAAGGCAGGTGAGCGGCAGTGAGCGTGATTCGGTTTATTCTGACGGCGGCGTTCATGCTGGTCGGTCTGTTTGTCTGCTGCGTCGGCGTATACGGCGTGTTCAAACTCAAGTATGCCGCCAACCGCATGCACGCGGCCGCGCTCAACGACACGCTGGGCGTGAGCTTCTGCCTGATCGGTCTGGCCATCAGCGCGCCGGATTTCTTCACGGCGCTGAAAATCCTGCTGGTGGTCGTGTTCCTGTGGCTGGCTTCCCCGGTGGCGAGCCATCTGCTCTGCCGGCTTGAGGTGGAGACCAACGAGGACCGCGGACAGTATATGAACGTGCATGAAAAATCCCTGGCGCAGGAACGCGAGGAGGCCGCGCACGCGGAGGAGGAACAGGCATGACGATTGTGACGCAAATGATGCTGATTTTTCTGATTGTGTGCGCGATTGCCGTGTGCCTGACGCGCAATCTGCTGACCAGCGTCATCATCTACATGGGCTACTCGATGATTATGTCAATCATCTGGATTACGCTCGAATCGCCGGATTTGGCGATCACGGAGGCGGCGGTCGGCGCGGGCATCACCAGCCTGCTGTTCTTCCTGACCCTCAAGAAGATTCACGCCATCGACGCGCGCAACGAAGTGCGCCGCGCCCATGAGCAGCAGGAGAAGGACGGAGGTGCGGACAATGGCAACGCCTGAATGGTTTGCAAAGCTCAAGCGCCGCACGGCCGAGATCATCGACTTTGAAAACGACGCGCTCGAGCGCGACATGGTGCGCACGCAGGAGATCCCGTCCGAAGCGCACGAAACCGAGGAAGACATCGCCCGCCGCATGCGCCTGGAGCGCGAGCGGCAGGAGGAAGAAGAAATCGCCGCGCGCATGCGGGCGTGGAACAACCGCAATGTGAGCAAGGTTTCGCGCGGCGTGTACTGCGTGCTGTGCGTGCTCATCTGCGTGACGATGATCGCGCTGCTGATGTTCACGGTGATGAATCTGCCCAGCTTTGGCAGCCCGGATCACCCGATCAACAACGAGGTTTCCGCCCGCTACATCGAAAAGGGCTTGCAGGAAACGGGCGCTGTCAACATCGTCACCGGCATGATTTTGGATTACCGCGCGTTTGATACGCTGGGCGAATCCACGGTGCTCTTTACGGCAGCGATGGTGGTGCTTTTCCTGCTTCGTCTGGACCCGGAGAGCGAAAAATACAGCCAGCTGGCGCGCACGATGAAGGAAGCGCCGCACGCGGATAACTTCTACGAGCCGCGCCACGACGCGATTCTGCAGATGACCGCCAAAATCCTGACTCCGATTGTCATTCTGCTGGGCATATACGTCGTGCTGAACGGCCATCTGTCGCCGGGCGGCGGCTTCTCCGGCGGCGCCATCATGGGCGCGGGCCTGATGATCTACGTCACGGCGTTCGGCTTCAAGGATATCCGCCGGTTCTTCACCTATAAAACGTATCAGCGCGTGGTGCTCTGCTCGCTGCTCACCTATGCGGCCAGCAAGTGCTATTCGTTCTATACCGGCGCGAACGACATCCACAGCATCATCCCGCTCGGCACGCCGGGCGCGATCCTCTCCAGCGGCTTGATTCTGGTGCTGAACATCTGCGTCGGCCTCATCGTCACCTGCACGATGTACGCCTTCTATGCGGTGTTCCGGAAAGGAGAGGTGTAACGATGCTGAGCAAGCTCTTTATCAATTACGAGGAGACGGCCTCCGTCATCCTGTTCTGCATCGGCTTTTCCACGATGCTGCTGAACAAGAACCTCATCAAAAAGATCATCGGCATGGATATCATGGATACCGCCGTGTATCTGTTCCTTGCGTCCCAGGGCTATATCAAGGGGCGCACGGTGCCGATTGTGGTCGATGGCATTCAATCCGTCGAGGCGTATATCAACCCGATTCCGGCCGGCCTGGTGCTGACGGGCATTGTCGTTTCCGTCAGCGTGTCGGCGCTGATGCTGGCGCTGTCCATCCGGCTGTATTATCGCTACAACACGCTGAACCTCGACGAAATCATCGCGCTTTCGGGAAAGGAGGAGGTCTAACGTGCAGTTCGTTCAGAACTTCCCCTTCTTCAGCATCCTGCTGACACTGATGGGCGCGGTCGCCAGCTCGGTGATGAGCGGCAAGCGCGCGCGGCGCACGACGCTGTTTCTGATTGCGGCAGATTTGGCCTTCACCGTGAGCGTGATGATTTACACCTTGCAGACGGGCGACAGCTACGCTTACAAGATGGGCCACTTCCCCGCGCCGTGGGGCAACGAAATCCGCGTCGGCGTGCTGGAAACGGTGTCGCTGACGGTGTTCCTGCTGGTCATTCTGTTCTCCTTCCTCGGCGGCATGCGCCGATCGGAGAAGGAAATCGAGCCGACCAAGTATAATATCTATTGTATCCTGACGGATTTGACCATGCTTTCGCTGATTGCGCTGGTTTACACCAACGACCTGTTCACCGCCTACGTGTTTATTGAAATCAACACGCTGGCCGCGGCGGGACTGGTGATGATGCGCCAGCACGGGCGCGCGCTGGTCGCGGGCGTGCGATACATGATGATGAACCTGCTCGGTTCGAGCCTGTTCCTCATCGGCATTGTCATTCTTTACACGATTACCGGCCATCTGCTGATGGTCAACATCCACGAGAGCGTCGTTGCGCTGGCGGAAAGCGGCCAGTATCACGTGCCGCTGACGGTCGTGGTCAGCCTCATCAGCGTGGGCCTTGCGATGAAGTGCGCGCTGTTCCCGTTTGACAAGTGGCTGCCCGCCGCGTATTCCAACAGCACGCCGAGCGGCTCCGCGATGCTCTCCAGCATCGTTTCCAAGGGCTACATCTTCCTGCTGATTAAGGTGTATGTGCGCGTGATCGGCTTTGACGTGATCCGCTCGCTGGGCATCTGCGACGTGCTGTTCGTCTTCGGCGCGATCGGCATGATTGCGGGTTCCATCAACGCGATGCGCGCCAAGACGACCCGCATGATGGTGGCCTATTCCTCCGTCGCGCAGATTGGCTACATCTTCGCGGCGCTGGGTCTGGGCAACGAGCTGGGCATCCTCTGCGCGCTGTGGCACACGCTGGCCCACTCGGCGACGAAATCCATGCTGTTCATTTCCGCACACACGCTCGACCATGCCTCCGGCGACACGCATCTGCGCAAGGATCTGCGCGGCGGCTTCTACCGCAGCCCGCTGGCGGCGGCGGCGTTTACGCTGGGCGCGGCAAACCTGGTCGGCGTGCCGATGCTGAGCGTCTTCATCACCAAGGTGACAATGGCGCAGGCGGCGGTGATGACGGGCGGACGGCACACGGTGATCGCCCTCTGCGCGCTGGCCATTTCCACGCTGCTCAACGCGTATTACTTCCTGGGCACGACGATGCAGATGTATATCCCGGATCACGAACACCCCGAGCGCAACGCCCGCGTGAAAATCAACGTCTACGCGGCCATCGGTCTTGTCGGCTTCATTGCGCTCAACCTCACACTCAGCTTCTGCGCGCAGGGCATTTTCGGCGCTCTGCTTGACGGCCTGACCCGATTTGCATAAGAGACGAGGAGGAAAACAACCGTGAACATTCTGTTGATTCTGGCGATCTTCTGGCCTGCGCTGGCGGGGCTGGTCATCTTTCTGACGCCCGGCTGCAAGGAAAACAGGCAGCTGCGCGGCCGGGCGGTGAACGCGGCGCTGGCGGTGGAGCTGGCGCTGACGCTCATCATGTGCTTGGGGCAGGGCACGAAGATGGTGCTGCTGAACATGACCCCGACCCTGCGGATTGAAATGAACGTGGACATGGTGGGCTGCATCTTCGCCGTGCTGATGAGCACGATGTGGCTGCTTTCCAGCGTGTTTGCCCGCGAATACATGGGACACGACGACAACGAGCGCCTGTATCAGGTGTTCTTCATGTGCGTGCTCTCCGCGCTCATCGGCCAGTGCTATGCAGGCTCGATGGTGACGCTGTACGTGTTCTACGAGCTGATGACGCTGCTCTCCGTGCCGATGGTTGTTCATGAGCGCACGCCGCAGGCCGTCGCCGCCGGCATCAAATACCTCGTGTACTCCATCTTCGGCGCGATGCTGGGCCTGCTGGGCATCTTCTTCTTCAGCAACTATCTGGGCACGGTGACGTTCGTGCCGGGCGGCGTGGAGGCCGCGGCGAGCGCGCCGAGCGGCCTGCTGCTCATCACCTTCCTGGTGATTATCGGCTTTGGCACGAAAGCGGGCATGTTCCCGATGCACGGCTGGCTGCCGACGGCGCACCCGGTCGCGCCGGCTCCGGCTTCCGCGGTGCTCTCCGGCGTGATTACCAAGGCGGGCGTGCTGGCCGTGCTGCGCGTGATCTATTATCTGGTCGGCGCAGATGTGCTGCGCGGCACGTGGGTGCAGAAGGGCTTCATGACCCTGACGCTCATCACCGTGTTCATGGGCTCGATGCTGGCCTACCGCGAGCCGCTGATTAAAAAGCGTCTGGCGTATTCCACTGTTTCCCAGGTGAGCTATGTGCTCTTTGGTCTGGCGTGCATGGTGCCGACCGCGTTTGAAGGCGCGATGCTGCACGTGGTGGCGCACTCCGTCATCAAGGATGCGCTGTTCCTCTGCGCGGGCGCGTTCATCCATCAGACGGGCAAGACCTACGTCCGCGACCTGCGCGGCATCGGCAAGGAAATGCCGATTACCACCTGGTGCTGGACGATCGCTTCCCTCGGCCTGATCGGCATTCCGCCGACGGGCGGCTTTGTCAGCAAGTGGGAGCTGGCGACCGGCTCGCTGCAAACCGGCCTTGCGGGCTTTGACGTCATCGGCCCGGTGATTCTGATTGTGTCTGCGCTGCTGACGGCGGCGTATCTGCTGCCCGTGACGATCAACGGCTTCTTCCCCGGCAGCGACTACAATTATGCTGACCTCACCAACAAGGAGGGCAGCAAGCTGATGACCGTGCCGATGATCCTGCTGGCCATCGGCGTGGTTGTGACCGGTGTGTTTGCCCAGCCGCTCATCAATGCGATTGCCGTGGCGGCCGCGTCGGTGCTATAAGGAGTAAAAGAAGTCATGTTAAGCCTTGCGGTTTTTCTTCCGATTGTGTGCGGCCTGCTGCTGCTCCTGCTGGGCAGGGGCGTGGGGCACCGCATGCGTCAGGTGCTGGTGGAGACGGTGACGGTGGTTACGTCGCTGCTGGTGCTGTTTTGCCTGCTGAATCGGCGGGGAACGGTGTATACGCCGTTTTACCTTCTGCCGAACCTGCCCATCCGCTTTGCGATCGATGGGGTGGGAAGCGTGTTTACGGCGATTGTCGCCTTTCTCTGGCCGCTGGCCGCGCTGTATGGATTTGAATATATGGAGCACGAGGGCGGCGAAAACCACTTCTTTGCGCTCTATACCATCACCTACGGCGTGACGCTGGGCATTTCCACGGCGGCCAATATTCTGACGCTCTATTTCTTCTATGAATTCCTGACGCTCTCCACGCTGCCGCTGGTCATGCACGGCACCGAGAAGCCTTCCGAGCACGCGGGCTACACCTACATGCTCTATTCCTTCTTCGGCGCGGCGCTGGCATTCATCGGCGTGATGCTGGTGCTGACCTACGGCGACGGCGGCGCGTTCACGATGGGCGGCGTGATGGCGCAGGCGGCGGCTGAGCACCCGGCGATGGTGCAGCTGGGTTACCTGTGCGCGTTCCTCGGCTTCGGCGTGAAAGCGGCGGTCTTCCCGTTCCACGCGTGGCTGCCGGAGGCTTCCGTCGCGCCGACCCCGGTGACGGCGCTGCTGCACGCGGTCGCAGTCGTCAAGAGCGGCGTGTTCGCGATTATCCGCGTGACGTATTTCAGCTTCGGCGCACAGGTGCTGCGCGGCACGATGGCGCAGAATATCGCGCTGCTGCTGGCGAGCGTGACGATTGTCTACGGCTCGACGATGGCGGTCAAGGAGCACCACTTCAAGCGTCGGCTGGCGTATTCCACCGTGTCGAATCTGTCTTACATCGTGCTGGCGGCGAGCCTGATGACGCAGAGCGGCCTGACGGCCTCGCTGGCGCACATGCTTTTCCATGCGCTGATTAAGATTACGCTGTTCTTCTGCGCAGGCGCTGTGATGGTGAAAACCGGGCGCACGCAGATTGAGGATCTGCGCGGTTTGTCCCGCGTCATGCCGTTCACCTGCGCGACGTACACCATCGGCGCAATTTCGCTGATGGGCACGCCGCTTCTGCCGGGCTTTGTGAGCAAGTGGCTCATCGGTTCGGCGGCGATTGAGACGGGCACGACGATGGGCATGGTCGGCGTGGCGGCGATCCTGATTTCCGCCGTGCTGACGGCCATTTACCTGATGGGCCCGGCGCTGTCGATGTACTTCCGCCCGCTGGAGGGCATGGAGAAGGTCGTCAGCTGCGATCCCGGCTGGCGGATGAAGCTGCCGTTCGCGGTGCTGGCCGTTGTCATCGTGCTCTGCGGCCTGTTCTCTGACCCGATTATCACGCTGCTGGCGAATCTTTCCGCCGGCGTGATGTGAGAAAGGGGGAAAACGACATGTTGCTGTTTCTGGTCTTTTTCCCGATGATAGCGGCGGTTTGCAGCTATCTGATCGGCCGAAAGGATAAAAAGCTGCGCGACCACGCGGTGCAGATTTTCTGCCTGATTGAGTTTGGCGTGGCGGCCGCGGCGATGGGGCTTGTGGTCGCGGGGAAGGAGCTTTCCGCCGCGATTCCGGGCTTCTGCGGCTTCGGCCTGAGCTTCCAGCTCGACGGTTTCCGCGCGCTGTATGCACTGGTCGCGGGCGTGATGTGGCTGATGACTTCGCTGCTTTCCGGCGATTACTTTGCGCATCACTACCGCAACCGCAATCGGTATTATTTCTTCTTCCTGCTGACGCAGGGCGCGACGGTGGGCGTGTTCCTTTCTGCGGATCTGTTCACCACGTTCATCTTCTTTGAAATCATGAGCTTCACCTCGTATACGTGGGTTGCGCACGACGAAACCCCCGGTGCGATGCGCGCGGCGGAAACGTATCTGGCCGTCGCGATCATCGGCGGCATGGTGATGCTGATGGGCCTGTTCCTGCTGTGGAACGCGGTTGGCACGCTGACCATTTCCGAGCTGTATGAAGCGGCGAAGGCGTGCCCGAGCAAGGGCAGAATCTGGGCGGCGAGCATCTGCATCCTCTTTGGCTTCGGCGCAAAGGCGGGCATGTTCCCGCTGCATATCTGGCTGCCGAAGGCGCACCCGGTTGCGCCGGCCCCGGCCTCCGCGCTGCTCTCCGGCATTCTGACCAAGTCCGGCATTTTCGGCGTGATCGTCGTTTCGGCGAACATCTTCCGCGCGAGCATGGCGTGGGGCAACCTCATCCTCGTGCTTGGCCTGATTACGATGCTGGGCGGTGCGGTGCTGGCGGTGTTCTCCGTCAACCTCAAGCGCACGCTGGCCTGCTCCTCGATGAGCCAGATCGGCTTCATCCTCACGGGCATTGCGATGGGCTGCCTGCTGGGCGAGGAAAACGCGCTGGCGGCGCGCGGCGCGCTGCTCTACATGGTCAACCATTCGCTCTTTAAGCTGATTCTGTTTATGGCGGCGGGCGTGGTTTACATGAACCTGCACAAGCTGAATCTGAACGACGTGCGCGGCTTTGGCCGCAAAAAGCCGATTCTGCATTTCGCCTTCCTGATGGGCGCGGTCGGTCTGATGGGCGTGCCGGGCTTCTCCGGCTACGTCTCCAAGACGCTGATTCACGAGGGCATTGTGGAATACGCCGAGCTGCTCGCGGAAGAAGGCATGGGCGCGTTGGCGCTGCTCTACCGCGGCGCGGAATGGATTTATCTGTTCTCCGGCGGCTTGACCGGCGCGTATATGATTAAGTTGTACATCTGCCTGTTCTGGGAAAAGCATCCGACGCAGCAGATCGCCTATGAGGCGAAAAAGCCGTATATGGGCAAGCTCTCCGCGCTGGCGCTGTTTGTAAGCGCGGCGATTGTGCCGATTCTGGGCCTTACGCCGAACCTGACGATGGACAAAATCGCGGATATTGCGGGCGGCTTCCTGAACGCGGCCACGCCCGCGCACGCGGTGCATTATTTCTCGCTGACCAACATCAAGGGCGCATGCATCTCGCTGGTCATCGGTCTGGTCGTGTATCTGTTCTTCATCCGCACGAAGCTGATGAAGAAGGAAGCGGGCGTGAGCGAATACGTCGATCTCTGGCCGAGCTGGCTGGATATCGAGGATCGCGTCTATCGTCCGGCGATTTACGGTCTGCTGGATCTTGGCGGCAGATTCGCGGGGCTGGGCAGCGAAATCACGCTGGAAACCCATGTCTATCGCCCGCTGATCCGCGCGCTGACGCTGTTCTTTGCGGCGGTGTTCGGCTTCCTCGGCGGCCTGACGGACTTTGTGGCGGATTTGATTGCCCGCAAGGTGCTTTCCGCGCGGAAGAAGAAGCCGGAAAACAACGTCGGCAATGCGATTACCCGCGCCGTCGGCGGCGTGTTCGACGGCATGGCCGAAGGGCTGAACCACACCGTGCTGCGCGGTCATCAGATTGAGCATCACGCGATGGCGCGAATCTCCGCCGTGTGGGACGGCATCATGGACGCAGTCAGCCAGATGAGCCACACGATGAGCTACGGCTTGCTGCTGTTTGGCCTGGGCTTGTGCGTGACGCTGCTGTATTTGATGTTCTATTGAGAATATGCCCAAAAATCCGCCGCTTTCCTTTCAATGGAAAGCGGCGCTTTTTATGTGAAAACGGATTGACAGAAAGATTATAAACCGTTAAAATATAATCTTGTGCAATATGAAATTGAAGTGAAGGAAAAACGATTGGAGAGAGAAAAAAATCATGGCGAACCCGGCTGAAAACAACGTGAAAAACGAAGCTTCCGTGCAGGAAAATAAAATGGGCGTGATGCCCGTTGGCAAGCTGCTCTTTTCCATGAGCCTGCCGATTATGATTTCGATGCTGGTTCAGGCGCTTTATAACGTGGTGGATTCCATGTTCGTGGCGCGCGTGAGCGAGAACGCGCTGACGGCGCTGAGCATGGCGTTCCCGATTCAGAACCTGATGATCGCGGTCTCGACGGGTCTGGGCGTGGGCCTGAACGCGGTGCTTTCCCGCGCGCTGGGCGCGAAGGACGAAAAGGGCGTGAACCGCGCGGCGACCAACGGCATTATGCTGCTGTTCATCTGCGGCCTGATCTTCATGCTCGGCGGCGTGACGATCGTGCGCCCGTATTTTGAAATGCAGACGGATATCGCGGAAATCGTCGAGAGCGGCATCGATTACACGACCATCGTCATGGTTGGCTCGATGGGCGTTTTCATGCAGATTCTCTTTGAACGCCTGCTGCAAAGCACCGGACGCACGCTGCTGACGATGATCAGCCAGGGCACGGGCGCAATCATCAACATCATTTTTGACCCGATTTTCATCTTCGGCCTGTTCGGCTTCCCGAAGATGGGTGTTGCGGGCGCGGCCTATGCGACCATCCTCGGCCAGTGGGTCGCGGCGGCGATCGGCCTGGTGATGAACATCCGCAAGAACCCGGAGGTTTCCATCAGCATGAAGGGCTTCCGCCCGCACGGCGCGACGCTCAGCCGCATTCTGGCAATCGGCATTCCGTCGGTGGTGATGCAGTCCATCGGCTCGGTGATGACCTTCCTGATGAACCAGATTCTCATCGCGTTCTCTTCCACGGCGGTGGCGGTGTTCGGCGTGTATTTCAAGCTTCAGAGCTTTGTGTTCATGCCCGTGTTCGGCCTGAACAACGGCACGGTGCCGATTGTGGCGTATAACTTCGGCGCGCGCAAGGGCGAGCGCATGAAAAAGACCATCAAGTATGCCATCTGCGCGGCGGTCGCAATCATGGTCGTGGGCATGCTGCTGTTCCAGTCCATCCCGGACAAGCTGCTGCTGCTGTTTGACGCTTCCGACGAAATGCTGCGCATCGGCGTTCCGGCGCTGCGTATCATTTCGCTGGCCTTCCCGCTGGCGGGCTTCGGCATTGGCGCGAGCTCGGTGTTCCAGGCGCTTGGTTACAGCGTGTATTCGATGATCGTTTCCCTGATTCGTCAGCTTGTTGTGCTCATCCCGTGCGCGTATGTCATCGGCCGGGTGACGGGCGACGTGACGGGCGTCTGGTGGGCGTTTTTCATTGCGGAATTGGTTTCCCTGATGGTCAGCGCGCTGTATCTGCGCCGCGTGAACCGCAACGTCATCCGCAACGTTTGATTTTCGGCTCCCTCGAATAGAGGGAGTTTTTCTTTTGCCGTTGCAAATTGCAGCGTCTGTTGCTATAATAAGGTTAGCGAAAGCTAACTTTAAACCGCCGCGAAGCGAAGAAGGGGTTTGGGGGATAAGCCCCCAAGCGGGTTTGGGCGGCAGCCCAACGTATTTCCTAATCATGAAAAAATGCAGTTTCAGAGCAGACCGCGAAGCGGTCTACGATTGAAACGGGTTATAACGCACAACAGAGGAGGGAGAAACCACCATGAAAATCGATCAAATGGATGAAAAGACGATTGCCGATATCGGCCACGCTTTTGCGTATTATGATTACGGCGCGGAGCGGGGACTGGTTTCCGCGTTCGCCCAAAAGGAACAAACAGCCATCTATATTGAGGGTTTTGCGCGCGCAATGCTCAAAGCCGGGCTGATGTATACCACCGGCGAGCGGCGGGAGGGCTTCATCGCTTATAAACGCCCCGGCCAGAAAATCAGCATGAGCGCCTATATGCCGCTGCTCAAGGGCGTGGTGAAATCCATGAGTTTTGGGGAAATGATTCGCTTTGCCCGGAGCATGGGCAAGGGCGGAACGAGCTTGAGACAGCAGATGGATAAAGCGAAGACGCCGTATATCTATGTCGGCATGGTCTGCGTGCGGGAGGCGTATCAGGGACAGGGCTATATGCGCAAGGTGCTGGAAATGGCGTTCGAGGACGGCAACCGGCTTCATGTGCCCGTGGTGCTGGAGACGGACGCGAAATCCAAGTGCGATAAATATGTGCATTTGGGGATGACGCTGGATCGAACGCGCGATTTGGGCGACCTCGGCAAGTTATACGACTTAATCAAATACCCGGAGAAGGAGCATGCAAAATGAGCGAATTTAACGACATCGGCATTTCACGCCAGCTCCATTGGCCGCGCATCCGCAAGCTGCTGACCATCGGTCTGATTGCATCGGCGCTGCATGACGTCGGCGATATGATCCTCGGCTGGGGCGTGGAGGATGAAACGCTGACGGGCATGATGCGCATGCTTTCGGCCTTCACATCCACGTCGGACGGCGGTCTGTTTGCCGCGGCGATGCTGGGGATGTTCGGCGGTCTGCTTATGGGCGCGAAAAAGGCGCAGGCGGCGAGCGAAAAATAAATACGCCTTCCGTCACGGCTGCGCCGTGCCAACCTTCGGCGTTTTCATCGTCTGAATCCGCCACAGGCGGCGACGATTTCAAGCGTCCCTCTAAGAGGGAGGCTTTATTTATGTTACCCCGCCATTTTGAATGAAACATACACCGCGACTGCAAAAATGGCGAGCACGGCGAGGGCCAGATACGGCGCGATTTGGTCGAAGCGAATGCGGATATCATGAATTTTGTTTTCCACGCCGACGCTGCGCTCCTCAAAACGGGCATAAATTTCATCGTTCATGGCATCTGCGTCATCCTCGGCGAATACAATAGAAGAAACGGCTTCGCGCGCGGAAGCGGCTTCCGGTGTGGATGCACAGGCAAATTGCGCAGCAGATCGGCCTGCGATTTTTGCGATTTCATCCTCAGAAAAGCCGCTTTGCGCAAGACAAAGCGCGCCGCGCTGTTTCAGCGGATGCTTAAGCAATGCACATAAATTGTCCGTAATGGGAAAGGGCAGATTCATCGCGTCCAGCGCTTTGCGGTCGGGCCTGTGGCGCATTTTCCTGCCGAAGTAATCGACGCAAAGGGTGAATCCGCTTGAAAAAAGCAGGAATTTGGCGTCTTTTTCTTTCATTTGCGGGTCTTTGGCCGCGCCGAGACGTAAAAAAGTTTTGAACGTTAAATTGCAGGCGTCCTTTGCATTTTCGGTCATGGCGAAGCAGAGTCGATAGACGTCCTGATTCCAGGCGGCAAAGAAATCGTCGAAACCCTCACAAACTGCATGCATGATTAAATCTCCTCTCGTAATATGCAATTCAATTCATGAATGCGAATCTTAACATGCAAAAAGGAATTTTTGAAAATTAAGACTTGCAAAACGGAAAAGCCCGTGCTATAATCCGATTATAACATGACGGCGCGGGAGCTGCAAGCATCCGCCGCTGCCAAGGATCATAAGGGAGGAAATTGCGATGAAAAACCGTCTCCTTGCGTGGCTGCTTACGCTGGCCATGCTCCTGACCGTCGGCGCTGTGGCCGCGGCGGAAACGAACCCGAACGCCGGGCTTGGATATTATCCCGGCACGAGCGAAAAGGGCTGGATCAGCGTGGAATGCTCCACGATGAGCAAGATGAACCCGTTCCTCCAGACCTACTCCACCGAGTTCTCCGTCAACCGTCACATCTGGGACTGCCTTGTGAAGCTCAGCCCGGAAGACAACTCTATCGTTCCGGCCGCGGCCGAGAGCTGGGAGTCCTCTGAGGACGGCATGACCTGGACGTTCCACATCCGCCCGGGTATGAAGTGGGTCAACTCCAAGGGCGAGGTGATCGGCGACGTGACCGCCAACGACTTTGTGTTCGCGTGGCGTCAGCTGCTGAACCCGGAGAACGCCGCCGAATATTACGCGTTCGCGACGGTCTTCAAGAACGGCCAGGCCTACTACGATTACGCTTCCGGCATGGAAGGCGCTCCGGAAGTCAAGATCGAGGACGTCGGCTTCAAGGCGACGGACGATTACACGCTCGTCTGCGAGCTGGAGAACTACCTGCCGTACTTCCTCCAGTATGTGAAGTTCGAGGTCATGGCTCCGGTGTATGAGCCGTTCTACACCGAGGTCGGCGCCGACCTGTTCGGCACCGCGCCGGAATACATCTGCTACAACGGCGCGTTCTACATGAGCGAGTGGGTGCTGGAGAACAGCATCAGCTGCCCGAAGAACGAGTACTACTGGGATGCGGACAAGGTCAACCTTGCGGGCATCAAGTGGGTGAAGTACACCGACACCAACGCGAAGTTCAACGCCTTCGTCGGCGGCGAACTGGACGTGCTCGACCTGACCGGCGAGCAGCGCGCCATGCTGGAGGCCGAGGGCTACAAGCCGAGCAACTACATGGGCGGTTACAGCTACTGGTACTGGTGCAACGTCAAGGATACCGCCCGCGACGTTTCCAACCTGAACCTGCGCAAGGCCATCAGCGCAGCGCTCGATCGCGAGCAGATCATCAGCACCGTGTATAAGAACGACAACGAGCCGTCTCCGTGCTTGGCTTACGGCATCAGCGGCGTGAACACCGAGACCTTCGGCGAGGCCGTGGTTGCGGCCAACGGCGGCAGCCCGCTGTATGCGCCGACCGCCGATCTGGAAAGCGCGCAGGCCTACCTCGCCAAGGCGCTTGAGGAGCTGGGCTACAAGGACGCTTCCGAAGTCAGCCTGTGCCTGATGACCTCCGAGGGCACGCAGAACGAGCTGCTCAGCCAGGTTGTGCAGGAACAGCTGCGCAAGAACCTCGGCCTGAACGTCACCATCGAAGTGCTGACCATCACCGAGTGGCGCGCCCGCCGCAATGCGCTGGACTTTGACGTGTGCTTCGGCGGCTGGGGCCCGGACTACAACGATCCGATGACCGACCTCGACCTGATGATGAGCACCAACGGCAACAACCACACCGGTTACGCCAGCGAGGAATACGACGCGCTGATCGAGTCCACCAAGACCGAACGCGACGCGGCGGCCCGCGAGCAGATCTTCGTGCAGGCTGAAATGAAGCTGGCCGAGGATATGCCGGTGATCCCGGTCTACTGGCGCCATGAGGACTACGCGGCCAGCGAGAAGCTCGTCGAGGGCTACGCCCGCAAGCCGTTCCAGGCGTACAACTTCATCTACACCAAACTTGCCGACTAAAATCCGAACTGCCCCTTAAACGAAGAAATGCGGCATGGGAAAACCCATGCCGTTTTCTTCCATTTCAAGGGCGAAATGACAAAGGGCATTCTAAAACAAAAAGGAGGGGAGCGCGTTGATTCGCTACATTATCAAGCGTCTCGTCTATGCGGTGCTGACGCTGTTTGTGCTCATCTCGCTCACGTTTTTCATGATGCGCATGCTGCCGGGCGATCCGTTCATCGGCGACAAAACCGTTTCCGCAACGGCGATGGCCAACATGAACGCGAAATACGGCCTGGATAAGCCTGTGTTTGTGCAATATCTGATGTATATGGGCAACTGCCTGCGCGGCGATTTGGGCATTTCCATCACCTACAACCGCGACGTGATGACCATCATCTCCGAATCGTTCCTCGTTTCGGCGGATTTGGGCATTCGCGCGATCATTTTCGCCGTGATTATCGGTATTCTGCTCGGCGCTGTGGCCGCCATCAAGCGCGGCAGCGTGTGGGACTCCGTATCCATGTTCATCGCCATGATCGGCGTCTCCGTGCCGAGCTTCATTTTGGGCGCGGTGTTGCAATACTTCCTCGGTTTGCAGCTGCGCAAAACCTTCGGCATCAACCTGTTCCCGATTCAGGGCTGGGGCAAGTTTAACCAGACATTGCTGCCGGCGTTTGCGCTGGGGCTTGGCTCGCTGGCGACGGTTTCCCGCCTGATGCGCACGAGCATGCTCGACGTGCTGGGGCAGGATTACATCAAGACCGCGAAATCCAAGGGCCTGTCGCAGGGCAAGATTTTGTGGCGGCACGCGCTGCGCAACGCCATCATGCCGGTTGTGACGGTCATGGGCCCGACGGTGGCTTCCGTGCTGACGGGCACGTTCGTCATCGAGAGCATCTTCAACATCCCCGGCCTGGGCAAGTATTTCGTCACCAGCATCAAAGACCTTGACTACACGATGATCGGCGGAACGGTCGTGTTCTACGGCGGCCTGCTGATCGTCTGCACCCTCGTGGTCGATCTGCTTTATGGCTTCATCGATCCGCGCGTGAAACTGGAGGGCTGAGCATGGAACACATTGAAAAATCCCGCTTTGCCCACGTCGGCCAGAGCGCGAAGGAGAGCGAATCCATCAAGCGCCAGAGCCTCACGTTCATGCAGGACGCGATGCGCCGCCTGTGGAAGAACAAGGTCGCGATGGTCTGCGTCGTCATCATCCTCGTGCTGACGGCGATGAGCATCTTCGCGCCGATGATCTCCAAATTCGATTACCGCGAGCAGCATTACAGCCACACCAACGCGCCGATGGGCACGGTCTGCAACGAGAGCGGCGTGGAGGGCGAAGGCCACATGCATTATTTCGGCACGGATACGCTCGGCCGCGACATCTTCACCCGAATCTGGATGGGCGGCCGCGTTTCGCTGGCCATCGCCGTGGTCAGCGCGCTGGTTGACCTGATTCTGGGCAGCATTTACGGCGGCATTTCCGGCTACTTCGGCGGCACGCTGGATATCATCATGATGCGCCTGCTGGAGATCATCAACGGCATTCCGTATCTGATTATCGTCATTCTGCTGATGATGATTTTGAAGCCCGGTATGATGACCATCATCATCGCCTATTCGCTCGTCGGCTGGATTCCGATGGCGCGCCTTGTGCGCGGCCAGGTCGTCGCGCTCAAGCAGCAGGAATACATCGCGGCGGCGGAAGCCATGGGCGCAGGCCCGGCGCGCATCATTGCGCGGCATCTGCTGCCCAACACGCTCTCCGTCGTCATCGTCCGCGTGACGCTGTCCATCCCGAGCGCGATCTTCTCGGAGGCGTATTTGAGCTACATCGGCCTGGGCATTCCGCTGCCGATGTGTTCGTGGGGTTCGCTGGCCCAGCTGGGCATTGAGAATTTCCGCATCTATCCCTACCAGCTCATCATCCCGGCGATTTGCATCAGCCTGACGATGCTGGCGTTCAACATGTTTGGCGACGGTCTGCGCGACGCGTTTGACCCGCGCCTGAGGAGGTAAGCGGCATGGCAGAGAGAGTTCTGGATATGGAAAACCTGCATGTGTCGTTTGACACCTATGCGGGCGAGGTCAAAGCCGTTCGCGGCGTGACACTGCACGTGGACGAGGGCGAGGTGCTGGCGATTGTCGGCGAGAGCGGCTGCGGCAAATCCGTGACCGCGCAGACGATTATGAAGCTCAATCCGATGCCCCCGGCGCGCATCGTCGAAGGCAGCATCAATCTGGCCGGGCACGACATCGTGAAGGCCAGCGAAAAGGAGATGCAGAAGATTCGCGGCAAGGAAGTCGCTATGATTTTCCAGGACCCGATGACCTGCATGAACCCGACGACGCAGGTCGGCAAGCAGATTGTCGAATCCATCAAGCTGCACAAGCATCTTTCCCGGCAGGAAGCGAAGGAAGAAGCGATCAAGTGCTTAAAGCAGGTCAACATTCCCAACCCGGAGGAGCGCGCCAAGCAGTATCCGCACGAGTTTTCCGGCGGCATGCGCCAGCGCGCGATGATCGCCATGGCGCTTTCCTGCAACCCGAAGCTGCTGATTGCCGATGAGCCGACGACGGCGCTGGATGTGACGATTCAGGCGCAGATCATGGATTTGCTGGTGGAACTCAAGGACAAAATCAACACTGCCATCATCCTGATTACGCACGACCTCGGCGTGGTCGCGGGCATTGCCGACCGCGTGGCCGTCATGTACGCGGGCAAGGTGGTTGAGACCGGCACGACCGCGCAGATTTTCTATGAGCACAAGCACCCGTACACGGAAGCGCTGCTGCGCAGCCTGCCTTCCGCCGACGCGGGCAAGCGCGAGCCGCTGATGAGCATTCCGGGCACGCCGCCCGACCTGCTCTGCCCGCCGAAAGGCTGCGGCTTCGCGGCGCGCTGCCGCCACTGCATGCAGATCTGCCACGAGGAGCAGCCGCCGGAGTTTGACGTGGGCGACGGGCACAAGGCCAGCTGCTGGCTGCTGCACCCGGATTGCCCGAGCGCAGCGGAGAGGGGGGACGAGGAATGACGGACGAAGTGCTGGTTCGCGCCGAACACATTTGTAAATATTTTAAAATCGGCGGCGGGCGCATGCTGCACGCGGTGGAGGATATCAACCTCGACATTCACCGCGGCGAGACGCTCGGCCTTGTCGGCGAGAGCGGCTGCGGCAAATCGACGCTGGGCCGCACCCTGATGGGTATTTATCGGCCGACGAAGGGCAAGCTGATCTATGGCGGCAAGCCGGTCGATCTCTCCAATAAAAAGGATCGCTTCGCGTTTGCCAAAAAGGCGCAGATCGTCTTCCAGGACCCGTATGCCTCGCTCGACCCGCGCATGACCGTCGGCTCGATCATCGAGGAAGGCATGATTATCCACAACATGTACGACGCGAAGCGCCGTCAGGAGCGCGTGGCCGAACTGCTGGCGACCGTCGGTCTGAACCGCGAGCATGCGAACCGTTTCCCGCACGAGTTTTCCGGCGGCCAGCGTCAGCGCATCGGCATTGCCCGTGCGCTGGCCATCGAGCCGGAGTTCATTGTCTGCGACGAGCCGATTTCCGCGCTGGATGTGTCGATTCAGGCGCAGGTCATCAACCTGCTGCATGATTTGCAGGAGCGCATGGGGCTGACCTATCTGTTCATCGCGCACGATTTGAACATCGTCAAATACATTTCCGACCGCATTGCGGTGATGTATCTGGGCAGCGTGGTGGAGCTGGCGACGAGCGACGAGCTTTACGCCCACACGCTTCATCCGTATTCGAAAGCGCTGCTTTCCGCCGTGCCGATTCCCGATCCGAAGCTGGAAGCGCAGAAGAAGCGCCAGATCATCGAGGGCGACGTGCCCAGCCCGATCAACAAGCCCAAGGGCTGCGCGTTCTCCAGCCGCTGCCCGATGGCCTGCGATAAGTGCCGCCAGAGCGCGCCGACGCTCAAGGAAGCCGCGCCGGGGCATTTCGTGGCGTGTCATCTGGTTGAGGGATAAAATTGAAAAGGAAGCCGCTTTTCCCAAGTCGTTTAGGGAAAGCGGTTTTTTAACTCCTTCCGGTTCGCTTTGCTCACCACCTCCCTCAAGGAGGGAGGCTTTGTGTAGATTGTAGAAGCTTCTAAACAAAGCGAACGTCCTATTCTGGAAAACGTTTATTTTTCCTGAGCAGGAGCGTCTGCCCAAAAGGCTCCCTCCGGGAGGGAGCTGTCAGCGAAGTTGACTGAAGGAGTATGTTGACAAAGCGTTTTCACAATTTTGTCAAACCTTGCTTAAAAGAAAATCCTGCACATTCATGCAAAAAGTCAACCCATTCGGATGGCAAAAAGCGGATGAAACCGATAAAATGCAGGATTTGAATTTTGAAATGCGAAAAATGACGTAAAAACGGCAAAATAGGCTTCAAAACTGCAAAGAAATGTGAAGAAAAATTGAAAAAAGTTCTTGCATCCGGGAACAGATGCTGGTATAATGAAAGTGGTTTTACAAAAAACGCATATTTCTGAGCGTGACAAACCGTTTGAGCTGTTTCGCATCCCGTGCTGACGAGATGTCGAGAATAGAAAAATTGGATGGAGGGTAAACACTATGAAGAAACTGCTTTGCCTGGCGCTGGCCGCGATGCTGTGTCTGGCGCTGGCCACCTGCGCTGTGGCCGAAGGAAACTGGAAGATCGCGATCCTGACCGGCACGACCTCTCAGGGCGAGGAAGAATTCCGCGCCGCCGAGCGTGCCCAGAAGGCCGACCCGGAACATATCATCACCGATACCTACCCGGATAACTTCATGGCCGAGTCCGAAACGACCATTTCCAAGCTCGTCGCGTTCGCTTCCGATCCGGACGTGAAGGCGATCGTCATGTGCCAGGCCGTGCCGGGCGCGAAGCCTGCGTTTGACAAGATCCGCGCCATGGGCCGCGACGACATGCTGCTGATCGCGGGCGTGCCGCAGGAAGACCCGGCCGTCATCACCGCGGCTGCCGACTTCGTGCTCTACACCGACGAACCGAAGCAGGGCGACACCATCATGGAGACCTGCGCCAAGTGGGGCGTTGAGGTGTTCGTGCATTATTCCTTCCCGCGCCACCTCGCGATGGAGACCATCGCCGCCCGTAAGGCGCTGCTGGAAGAAAACGCCGCGGCGCTGGGCATCGAGTATGTTGAGGCCACCGCGCCCGACCCGACCGGCGACGCCGGCGTTGCCGGTGCGCAGCAGTTCATCCTCGAAGACGTTCCGGCGAAGCTGAAGGAGTACGAGGGCAAGAAGGTTGCGTTCTTCACCACCAACTGCGCGATGCAGGAGCCGCTCCAGGCTGCGATCCTCGATCAGCCGAACGCCTACTATCCGCAGCCGTGCTGCCCGAGCCCGTATCACGCGTTCCCGGCTTCCCTCGGCCTTGAGATTCAGGCCGGCGGCGACGACACCGAGGCGCTGAAGGCGATTGCCGCCGTGCTCAAGGAGCACAATGCGTTGGGCCGCTACTCCACCTGGCCGTCCCCGGTCAACATGTCCATCATCGACGTGAGCGTGGAATACGCGAAGAAGTGGATCGCCGGCGAAATCACCTCCAAGAATGACGGTGCTGCGATTGCCGCCATGTTCGAGGAGAAGGCGCCGGGCGCCATCGTCAGCAACTACACCAATGCTGACGGCCAGACCTTCGATAACTACTACACCGTCCTGCTGGGCGCTGTCGATTTCAACGACTACGTCGAGTAAAACAACCATCGGTTAAGCAAAGGTAAAGCCGACCCGCTTCACATGCGTTGAGGCGGGTCGCTTTTGCCGTTTCAAAGGAGGAATGAAATTGGCCTCGGAATACATCCTTGAAATGAGGGATATCACCAAGAAGTACGGCGAAAACGCCGTGCTTTCCGGCGTATCGCTCAAGGTTAAGCCGGGCGAAATCCACGCGCTGCTGGGCGAAAACGGCGCGGGCAAGAGCACGCTGATGAACGTGCTTTTCGGCATGCCCGTCATCCACGAAACGGGCGGCTTTGGCGGCGAAGTCTATCTCAACGGCGAGAAGACGACCATCGCCTCTCCGCACGACGCGATGAGCAAGGGCATCGGCATGGTGCATCAGGAGTTCATGCTGCTGCCGGGCTTCACCATCACCGAAAACATCAAACTCAACCGCGAAATCAGCCGCCCGAGCGCGATTTCCCGCGTGTTTGGCAAGAATCTCGAAACGCTGGATATGAAGGCGATGTCCCAGGATGCGCGCGGCGCGCTGGACAGCGTCGGCATGTCCATCGACGAATACACCCTTGTGGCCGGACTGCCGGTCGGTTATATGCAGTTTGTGGAAATCGCCCGCGAGATCGACAAAAAGGGCGTGAAGCTGCTGGTCTTTGACGAACCGACCGCCGTTCTGACCGAGAGCGAGGCGGCGCAGCTGCTCAAGGTGATGAAGGATATCGCCGCGCGCGGCATTGCCATCATCTTTATCACGCACAGACTCGACGAGGTCATCAACGCGGCGGACGGCGTGACCATCCTGCGCGACGGCAAGCTCGTAGCCGAGTGCCGCACGAAGGATACCGACGTGACCCGGCTTGCGGAAATGATGATCGGCCGCAAGGGCGAATCCGCCTTTGTCACCGCCGAGCCGCGAAAGCTGCCGGAGGATACCCCGGTTGCGCTCAAGCTCGAGCATCTGGCCGTGGATATGCCGGGCGAGATGGTCAACGACGTTTCCCTCGAAGTGCGCGAAGGCGAAATCTTCGGCATCGGCGGCCTGGCCGGACAGGGCAAGGTCGGCATTCCCAACGGCGTGATGGGCATTTACCCCAGCACGGGCGAGGTGGAGCTGTTCGGCGAGAAATCCCCGCTGAACAACGCGCGGCAGGCGCTCAAAAACGGCATGGCTATCGTTTCGGAGGATCGCCGCGGCGTGGGTCTGCTGTTGGATGAATCGATTGAAGACAACGTCGTGTTCAACGCGATGCAGATCAACGGCGATTTCACCAAGAAATTCCTCGGCGCGCACCTGCGCGACGGCAAGGCGATCCGCGCTTATGCGGACGAGGTCATCAAGGAGCTGGATATCCGCTGCTTCTCCGCGCTTCAGCATGCGGGCACGCTCTCCGGCGGCAATCAGCAGAAGGTCTGCATTGCGCGAGCGCTGGCGATGAACCCGAAGCTGCTGTTCGTCTCCGAACCGACGCGCGGCATTGACATCGGCGCCAAGAAGCTGGTGCTCGAAACGCTTGTGCGGCTCAACCGCGAAAAGGGCATGACCGTCGTGATGGTCTCCTCCGAATTGATGGAATTGCGCTCGATCTGCGACCGCGTCGCCATCGTCGCGGAGGGCAAGGTGGTGGACGTGCTGCCGACGAACGCATCCGATGCGGACTTCGGTCTGGCGATGTCCGGCATTAAGCCCGAACATGTGAAGCGGAAGGGAGGCGAGGCACATGTCTAAGCTGAGGGCAACCCGCGCGCAGGTGATTGCGGCGGCGCTCATCGCCGTGCTGGCGGTGGTGCTCGGCGGCGTCGGCCTGTATGGCATGAACGCGCGCGGCTCCGAAAGCGGCGCGCAGGTGCTGGAAAACATGCGCCTGCAGGCCATTCTCAATACGGCGGGCAGCGGCGCGGTGGACGCGTATGTGGCTGCCGCCAAGTCTGAAGCTTCGACCAAGGCGCGCGAAAGCGGCGGCGGCATGTCCGCCGTGCGTGAGGCGGCGGCCAAGGCGGAGGAGGAAGCCCGCGCCACGGCGGAAGAACTGGGCATCGGTGCGGTGGATCTTTCCGAAATCGATACCCAGCCGATGAGCGAAGCGCTTGACGTGCTGCTTGCGGCACAGCAGGCGTATTTCGCCGAGGAAGCGAGCGCGCAGGCGGCCTATGCGGCGCAGCAGGCGCAGACCGAGACGGCGGCGGATGATGCCGCGGCGGTCGATGCGTCGGCTGACGACACGGCTTC
Source organism: uncultured Clostridia bacterium (assembly GCA_934636105.1). Classification (GTDB taxonomy): domain Bacteria; phylum Bacillota; class Clostridia; order Christensenellales; family Aristaeellaceae; genus Ventricola. The sequence continues at coordinate 73,177 of CAKTZR010000012.1, read as the reverse complement.
GGACGACATGGCGATGGAAGAAGAAACTGTCGATCTCTCCGGCTTCGTCGCGACGGAAGCGATGAACCGCCTGTCCGCCGATGTGGACAGCGCGTATGCCGCGTTGTGCGAACAGATCAAAGCGGTCTTCCCGGCGTTGACGGACGACGTGCTGGCCACGCTCAAGCCGACGATCACGAGCATTGTCGCCGTGCAGAACGACCGCTTTGAATTGCAGTATGACCGCGCGCTGGCGGCGAGCGGCATGAACCCCGGCCTGAACGGCACGATTCTGCGCGAAGCCTACACGATGGTCGTCAGCGCGTTCGGCCTGCTGATTCTGGCGGCGGCTGTGCTGTTCTACATTCCGCTGGTGGCGAAGATGGGCGTGCCGAGACTGATTATCGGCCTGTTCTTCATTCTGCTGTGCCTGCTGGCGATGATTTTGGGCCTGTCCCTGCCGAGTCAGCTGAGCAATACGCTCGTGCGTCTGGGCATGAACGGCGTGCTGGTGCTGGCGATGCTGCCGGGCATTCAGTGCGGTATCAGCTTGAACCTCGGCCTGCCCATCGGTATCATCGGCGGCCTGATCGGCGGCCTGCTGTGCATCGAATTTGGCATGTCCGGCTTCACGGGTCTGTTCTTCGCGATGGCGGTCGGCCTTGCGATTGCGGCGGTGACGGGCTGGCTCTACGGCCTGCTGCTCAACCGCCTGAAGGGCAGCGAGATGAGCGTCACGACCTACGTCGGCTTCTCCGTTGTTTCGCTGATGTGCATCGCGTGGCTGGTTCTGCCGTTCAAGAGCCCGATTATGAAGTGGCCGCTGGGCAACGGCCTGCGAACCACCATCGGTTTGCAGACTTCCTACCGCCACGTGCTCAACGATTTCCTCTCCTTTGAGATTTTCGGCATTACGATTCCGACGGGTCTGCTGCTGTTCTTTGTGCTGTGCTGTCTGCTGGTGTGGCTGTTCATGCGCTCCAAGACTGGCATTGCGATGAGCGCTGCGGGCGCGAACCCGCGCTTCGCCGCCGCGACCGGCATTAACGTGGATCGCATGCGCATCATCGGCACGATGCTCTCCACGATGCTGGCGGCCGTGGGCATCATCGTCTACGGCCAGAGCTACGGCTTCATGCAGCTCTATCAGGCGCCGCGTCAGATGGGCTTCCTTGCTGCCTCCGCCATCCTCATCGGCGGCGCGACGACGTCCCGCGCCAAGATCAGCCATGTCGTCATCGGTACGTTCCTGTTCCAGGGCGTGCTGACGCTGGGCATGCCGGTGGCGAACGCGCTCGTTCCGCAGAGCACCATCTCCGAAACGCTGCGCATCCTGATTTCCAACGGCATCATTCTCTATGCGCTCACCAAGTCGGGAGGTGCGAACCGTGGATAAGAATCGACTGCGCGACACAGCGCGCAACAATATCGTCACCATCATGTTCATCGTGCTCTGCGCGGTGTGCATGGCCTTCTCCGGGTACGCGCCCAACTACGTGCTCTATGAGCTGTTCGGTCGTCTGTCGCGCAATATGTTCATCGTGCTCTCGCTGATTATTCCGATTGTCGCGGGCATGGGCATTAACTTCGCCATCACCATCGGCGCGATGGCGGCGCAGATCGCCTGCCTGCTCGTGCTGGAATGGGGCGTTTCGGGCATCGGCGGCCTGGCGCTGGCGGCGCTGCTGACCGTGCCGCTGGGCGGCGTTTTCGGCTTTTTGATCGGCAAGCTGCTCAACAAGATGAAGGGCCAGGAAATGATCGGCTCGATGATTTTGGGCTACTTCGCCAACGGTCTGTATCAGCTGCTGTTCCTGTTCATCTTTGACAACATCATTCCGATTCATAACCCGAACCTGACGATTAAAGGCTCGAAGGGCATTGCCAACACGATGGATCTTTCCCGCGAGGGCGGTTTCGCCTATTCGTTGGAGAAGCTCTGGCAGCTGCCCGCGTCGCAGGCGGCGATTGTGTTCGCCATCGTTGCGGCATTGGTGCTGGTGATCGGCTATCTGACCAGCCATCGCAAGAACGCCAAGAAGCTGGGCATTCAGCTCGGTGTGATTGCGGCCGCGGCAGCGGTGATGCAGCTGCCCGCGCTGAAAGAGCTGTTCTCCATGGTCAACGTGCCGATGGCGACGTTCGGCGTGGTGGCGCTGCTCTGCCTGTTCAACGTGGTCATCATGCGCACCCGCCTCGGCCAGCAGTTCCGCGCGGTCGGCCAGAACGGCGTGGTTGCCAACGCAGCGGGCATTGATGTGGATCGCGTGCGCATCATCGCGATTGTGTTCTCCACGATTCTCGCGGGTTGGGGCCAGCTGATCTTCGTGCAGAACATGGGCTCCTTCCAGACCTACGGCGCGCACGAGCAGGTCGGCCTGTACGCGGGCGCGGCGATTCTGGTCGGCGGCGCGTCGGTCATCCGCGCGACCAATACGCAGGCGCTTGTCGGCTGCGTGCTGTTCCACCTGATGTTCATCCTCGCCCCGGCGGCCGGCAAGAACCTGTTCGGCGACGCGGCCATCGGCGAATATTTCCGCGTGTTCATCTGCTACGGCGTTATCGCGCTGTCGCTGGTCATGCACGCGTGGAGCGAAAACAACCGCCGCAAGCAGGCGGCCAGCGCGCTCCGCGCCGGAAACAAGGCATAACTCCTTCCGTCACGACTTTGTCGTGCCACCTCCCTCAAAGAGGGAGGCATAAATAGAGTAAAAACTTTTCCTCCTCTGAAAATGAGGAGGATTTTTTCATTGGACAATCTAAATAGATATATCAAATGAATCGGAAAAGAGGAAAAACGATGAAGCAAACATTCGCGCTGCTGCTGACTTTACTGCTGGTTTGGACGGCTTCCGCCGCGCTGGCCCAGCTCGGCGATCCCGTGCAGGATTTCACCGTCGTGGGTTCGGACGGCTCGTTTTATATGCTCGGCGAGATGCTGAAAACGAAAAAGGCGGTGTATCTTAACTTTTTTGCGAGTTGGTGCGACCCGTGTTTGATGGAGCTGCCGACCATTCAGGCCGCTTATGCGCAATACGGCGATGAAATCGGCTTTATCGTGGCCAGCGTGGAGACGGAGGACACGCCTGCCGCGCTGGAACAGGTGCGGACGGAAACGGGCCTTGATGACTTGCCGTTGAGCCTGGGCGGGCTGAACGCGTTTTCGCAGTTTCAGTCGGACTATATCCCGCTGACGGTGATGATCAATGCAGACGGCACGATAGGCTACATTCACGAAGGGGCCATCCTCGATGAACAGGAATTGACGCGGATTCTCGATGCGTTTGCAGGCGGAGAGACCGTTTATCTTGAAGACACGCCGGAAGAACCGTGAGCGTAACGCCATAACCATGAACCGCTGTGCAAAGCAGCGGTTTTTCATTTGCCCGAATCTGTACAACGAGCGAACGCGCAATGCGCGCCCCTGCAACGGAAATTTGTGTAAATTTTCGGATTTGCTCCTTTACTGTTCTTTTTTTGAAGCGGAAGGGTTGACAATTCGCCGCAAACTGTATATACTGTTCATGAACAGTTGAAACGGAGATGAACGGATTGGAGATACTCATCAGCAACGCGTCCGGCCTGCCGATTTATGAGCAGATTACGACGCAGATCAAACAGAAAATTCTTTCCGGCGAGCTGGCGGCGGGCGAGGCGCTGCCTTCCATCCGCGCGCTGGCGAAGGATTTGCGCATCAGCGTCATCACGACCAAGCGGGCGTATGACGAGCTGGAGCGCGAGGGGCTGGTGTGTACGGTGGCGGGCAAGGGCTGCTTTGTCGCCGCGCGCAACCGGGAATGGATTCGCGAGGAGCTGCTGCGGCAGATCGAGGCGCATTTGGAAAAGGTCGCCGAGCTGGCGGCGCAGGCGGATGTGAGCGGCGAGGAGCTTTGCGAGATGCTCCGCGCGCTTCGGGAGGAGGATGAACCGTGAACGCGATTGAACTTGGCCATGTTTCCAAAACATACGGCGATTTTGCTTTGGAGGATGTGAACCTGACCCTGCCGCAGGGCTGCGTGCTGGGGCTGATCGGCGAAAACGGCGCGGGCAAATCGACGCTGATTCGCATGATGCTGGGCGCTTGCAGGCCGGATGGCGGCGAGGTGCGCGTGCTGGGCGAAGCGGCCGGGCGGACGGCGGCGTTCGCGAAGGTTCGGCAGGATATCGGCGTGGTGCTGGATGAAGCCTGCCTGCCCGACGAGCTGACCGCGCCGCAGATCGGAAAAGTCATGCGCGGCATTTATGCGAATTGGGACGACGCGGCATTTTCGGCGCTCTGCGCGCGGCTGGGCCTGCCGAACGGCAAAAAGGTGAAGGATTTTTCGCGCGGCACGAAAATGAAGCTGGCGATTGCCGTCGCGCTGAGCCATAAGGCAAAACTGCTTGTGCTGGATGAAGCGACGGGCGGTCTGGACCCCGTCGTGCGCGACGAAATCCTCGACCTGTTTAACGACTTCACGCGGGAGGAGGATCACGCGATTCTGCTCAGCTCGCATATCGTGACTGATTTGGAAAAAATCTGCGATTACGTCGTTTTTCTGCACAAGGGGCGTATCCTGCTGGCTGGGGAAAAGGACGAGCTGCTGGAGCGCTATGCGCTGCTGAATATGACGCACGAAGATTATGCGGCGATGGAAAAACGCGGCGTGGTGCGCATGCTGGAGGGTCACGGCGGCGTTCGCGTGCTGATGGAGCGGCAGGCCGCGCCGCGCGGCGCGCAGACGGAACGGCTGGGGCTGGAGGACATGATGCTGCTGCTGGAAAAGGGGGAGAAGGCGCAATGAAAGGCATTTTATTCAAGGATTTTCTGTCGGCTAAAAGGATTTTGACGATCTATCTGTTGATGATTATCTGCTTCTCCTTTGGCGGGGCAAAAGGCGTGTTTTTCGCGCTCTGCTATTCCGTTATGGTGCCGGTTAATCTGCTGGGCTTTGACGAGCGCAGCCGATTTGACCGATATGCCGCCGCGCTGCCGCTGACAGGGCTGCAATGCGTCGCGGATAAATACATTGTGACGTATCTGAGCATGGCGGTGATGATGCTGCTCAGCTCGTTGATTGTTTTCCTTCGGACGGGGGCTGCGTCGGCGATGGGAGATATGCTGCTTTACGCGGCGACGGTGCTGGTGACGCACGCGGTGTGTATGCCGCTGCTGATCCGCATGGGCGTGACCAAGGGCCAGTGGGTTTATCTGCTGGCACTGGGCCTTGAGTTCGGTGTGACGGCCATCATCGGTAAGCTCGGCGGCGAGGGCGTTATGGAGACGGTTGCCGCCATGGCCCTGCCGATTTTCCTTGCCGCGCTGGCGGTGAACATCGTATCGATGTTCGTCGCGGCGAAGATGTTCGATCAGAGGGCGGAGGAGTGACGGACTCCTTCCGTCACGACTTCGTCGTGCCACCTCCCTCCAAGAGGGAGGCTTTATCCTTATGCCGCTGAGGTTTATGCCAAAAGGCTCCCTCCTTGAGGGCGTGTAATCTGCCGCCTGCTGTGCGGGAAACAGACAGATGGAACGCCGAAGGTCTGGCGCGCGTTAGCGCGACTGAAGGAGTTCTTCGGCGGAGAAATAAAACACTGACCAACTCTGAAAACAGCGAAACATTCAATAGGAAAAAAGGCCGTTTTCGTTGTATAATAGACACCGCATTGAAAAAGTAAAGGAGAAAAATCCGTGAAGAAAAAGAAGAAATGGATCAAGTGGGTCGTGATTCTCGTCATCGTGGCCACCGTGGTCGGCTGGTTCGTGATGGTTTCCCAAAAGACGCAGGACGCGGCCTATACCGAGGTGCAGGCGACAATGGGCAGCATCGAAACCTATTACAATTTTGACGGGCTGGTCAAGGTCAAGCGCGTGCAGACGATCACCGCCGCGCAGAGTGACAAGGTGCGCACGGTCTATGTGACGCAGAACCAGCAGGTCAAGAAGGGCGAGCGCCTGTATCGGCTGGAGGGCGGCGAAACCGTCGAGGCCGATATCGCGGGCGAGGTGACGGGCTTGTACGTCGAGCAGGGCGGCGTGGTGACGGCGGGCGAGACGACCGCGCAGATCATCGACATGAGCAGCCTTGAAATTGAGCTGAACGTCGATGAATACGACGTGGCGGCGGTTACGCCGGGACAGACGGTGCAGGTCAACGTGCTTGCGCCGGACGTGAGCTTCACCGGCAGTGTGACGGCGCTCAACAAGAACGGCACGGCTTCCGGCGATCTGTCGTATTATACGGCGACGGTCGCGTTTGACGCGGTGGAAAACGTCTACCCCGGCATGCAGGTGAGCGCGAAGGTGCTCAAGGAGCAGGCCGAAAACGCAGTGCTCATCCGTCAGGACGCGGTGCAGTTTGACGATTACAACAAGCCCTATGTGCTTGTGTGCGGCGCGGATGGCAAGAGCGTGGAACAGAAGAGCGTGACCGTCGGCGTGAGCGACGGCATGAACTGCGAAATCACCAGCGGCCTGAACGCGGGCGACACGGTGCTCAAATCCTCCGGCATGACGATGGCCGAGCTGATGGAGCAGATGCAGGCCCAGCAGCGCACCAGCCGATAAGCGGAGGCCGCCATGAGCAACGACTTTTTCAAAATGCGCGGCATTGTCAAGCAGTATGAAATGGGCAGCGAGGTGCAGACGATTCTCAAGGGGATCGATTTGGACATCGAGGAGGGCGAATTTCTCTCCATCCTCGGCCCGTCCGGCAGCGGCAAATCCACGCTGATGAACATCATCGGCTGTTTGGATACGCCGACCTCCGGCGAATACATCCTGCATGGGCGCATGATCCGCGATCTGGATGAAAAGCAGCTGGCACACATCCGCAGCAAGGAAATCGGCTTCATTTTTCAGCAGTTTCAGCTTCTGCCGCGGCTCGATGCGCTCAAGAACGTGGAGCTTCCGCTGATTTATGCGGGCGTGCCGCCCAAAGAGCGCACGCGGCGCGCGGAGGAAATGCTCGTGCGCGTCGGCCTGAAGGACAGGATGCACCATTACCAGAATCAGCTTTCCGGCGGCCAGCAGCAGCGCGTGGCGATTGCGCGCGCGCTGGCGACGAATCCGACGCTTCTGCTGGCGGACGAGCCGACGGGCGCGCTGGATCAGACGACGGGCGAGCAGGTGATGACGCTGTTCCGCGAGTTGAACGACGAGGGACGAACCATCGTCATGATTACCCACGACCTCAAAATTGCGCGCCACGCGAGCCGCATCGTCAACATTCTGGACGGCGTGCTCTCGGAAGGAGTGAGCGCCTATGATTAAAAAGAAGTGGGATATGTTCGCGGAGAGCGTTTCGATGTCGCTTTCCAACATTGCGGGCAATAAGATGCGCACGTTTTTGACGACGCTGGGCATCATCATCGGCGTTGGCGCGATTATCGCGCTGATGACCGTTGTGCAGGGCGCGACGGATACCATGAACGCCCAGTTTGACGCGATGGGCTTGGGCACGCTGCGCGTCTCCGTGACGGGCACGGCAATCAAGCATGGCCTGACGGACGACGATTTGCAGACAATTTTGGACTGCGAACACGTCGCGGGCATTTCGCCGTCGCTGAATGCGACTGTGACCGCCAAACACGGCAACGTGTGGAGCGATTCGATTTCCGTCAACGGCAACAACGACGAGTATTTCCGACATAATTCGGATTTGCTTCGCTGCGGACGCGCCATCGACATTCTGGATGTGGAAAACAACGCGCGCGTCTGTCTGGTGGATGGCGACGCGGCCAAGACGCTGTTCTTCGGCGAGGATCCGGTCGGGCAGACGTTCTATCTCGACGGGTTTGAATACACCGTCGTCGGCATGATCGACGAGGACGAAAACGCCAGCCTGTTTTCTCAAATCCTGATGGGCGGCAAGACGGACGGCACGGTTTATGTGCCGTACAGCTCGGCGAAAAAGCTGCTCGGCACGTCCACTGTCAGCGCCGTAGAGGTCTATGTCACCGACCCGGACGACACGGATGCGGCTGTGGACGAGCTGGAAGCCGCGCTGGACGGCATTTTCAACGACAAAGATAACACCTACACCATCATCAACATGGAATCCATGACGGACGCGATGAACCTGATGACCTCCATGATGATGTCGCTGCTGGTGGGCATTGCCTCCATCGCGCTGGTCGTCGGCGGCATCGGCATCATGAACATGATGCTCGTTACTGTCACGGAACGCACGACGGAAATCGGCCTGCGCAAGGCGCTCGGCGCCGAGCCGGGGCAGATTCAGATGCAGTTTTTGATCGAGGCGATCATCCTCTCGCTGCTTGGCGGCGTAATCGGTGTGATTGTCGGCTTGAGCGTGTCGCTTGCCATCTGCATGAATACGGATATCACGTTCAGCCTGAACACCTTTGCCATCTGGCTGGGCGTGGGCTTCTCCGCGGCGGTGGGCATCATCTTCGGCTGGGCGCCTGCGCGCAAGGCCAGCCGCCTGAACCCGATCGACGCACTGCGGAGCCTGTGAGAACGATGGGGCGTTGCTCCAAACCCCACCAGAAATCTGAGGTTTCTGGACTTCCCGTATGATGATGACTCTAGATGAATTGAAAGGATACGGATATATGAAGAAACAGATTGCGGCCCTTGCGGCGATTGCTTCCCTGATGCTGACAACGGCCTGCGCCGAAGGCGTCAAGATCGACGGCAGCATCAAAAGCGCCGAAACCAAGACTATCCTCGCGCCGTACAGCGGCGTGGTGGGCAATTATACCGTCGCCGCGGGCGATGCGGTGAGCGCGGGCGACGCGCTCTTTGCCCTGCGCACCGAGCAGGTTTACGCCGACTTTGACGGCACGGTGACCGCCGTGTTCGCACAGCCGGGCGACAGCGCAGCTTCCGTTGCGGATCGTTACGGCGCGCTGGCCTATATCGAGCAGGATGTGCTCTATCGCGCAGAATGCTCGACGACCGGTGCGGACAGCGACAACGAAAACAAGCTGGTGCATGTCGGTGAAAAGGTCTACATCCGCTCGACGAGCAACAACGACCGCGTGGGCGAGGCGCGCGTCATCGGCGTGGAGGGCAAAAACTACACGCTGGAGGTGACGAGCCAGACGGACATGCGCTTGAGCGAAAACATCAAGGTTTATCGCAGCGCGAACCACGCCAATTCCAGCTGCATCGGCACGGGCAAACTCTCCCGAATCGATCCGCAGGGCGTGACGGCGACGGGCTATGTGCTGGCGGTGCATGTGGCGGACGGTCAGCATGTCAGCCGCGGCGACGTGCTCTTTGACGTTGTGCCGGACGTGCTGGATGGCATGGTTGGCGGCGACGGCCATGTGTATATGCCGGAAGACGGCGTGCTGCTCGGCGTTTCGGCGGCCAGCGGCGAGCAGGCGGCCAAGGATGCGGTGTTGGCGACGTATTGCCCGAAGGACGCCATGCGCCTGATCTGCTCGGTGGATGAGCAGGACCTCTCCGAATTGACCGTGGGCGACGTGATGCAGGTGACGCTGGATGCGTATGAGGATACGCCTCTGCGCGGCACGATTACGAAGATTGCGTCCGCCAGCGGCGAGGACGGCACAAGCACCTCGTTTAACGTGACGCTTGAGCTGGAGGAGAACGACCTGATGCGCATCGGCATGAGCGCGTCGGCAGAAAAGTAAAAAACAGAAAATGCAAAAACAGGGAGCGGATGATATGCTCCCTGTTTTTGCGTTTTGGGGATAAGATTTCAAATCGAAAACAGACTGATAATTCTATATGTCTTTTTACGCCAACCCGACCACGCCCATCAGCACGACGATGACGGGCAGGGTGACGGCGCTCATCAGGGTTGAAATGATGATGGCGTGAGAAGCCGTCATATCCTGCGGCGTATAAACGTCGCAGAGCATGCCGCAGTTGCTGGCAATGGGCATGGCGGAGACGATGACGCAAATGCCCGCGAGCATTCGATCAATCGGCAGCACGGTGACTAGGCCCATCATCAGCAGCGGAATGAGAATCAGGCGAAGCAGAGAAACACGATACAGTCGGGGATTGGAAACGGCCGCGCGAATATCGCTGTGGGCCAGAGACGCGCCGATAATCATCATGGCCAGCGGCGTGTTGACTGCGCCGATGGTCGATAGAGTGTTTTCCACCGGGGCGGGCAGGCGCAGGCCGGTCACGCCGAAGAAAAGGGCGAGCAGCGCCGAGAAAACCCCCGGATTGCAGAGCTGCTTGAGTTTGATGTCGCTGCCGCCGACCATCATCACGCCATAGGTGAAGACCAGAAAATTGAACAGCAGAATGAACATGGACAGCAGCGAAACGCCTTCCGCGCCATAAAACGACTGGATGATGGGAATGCCCATGAAAATGAGGTTGGTACACACGAGCATCAGCTGATCCAGCCGACGCTCGGATGGGGGTGTGGGAATGATGTGTACCAATAGAAAGGCTAAAACGATCATGACGGCGTAAAACGCAACGCTTATGCCGAGTGTGGCGACCATGGCGCTTGGCGCACCTCCGCTTTTGAGCACGGAGGAGACGATGATGCAGGGACAGGCGGTGTTGAGCACCAGAGAAGAAAGCTTGCGGCGGAAATCCGGCTCGATCAGCCCGACTTTGGCCGCAAGAAATCCGACGAACATCATCAAAAACAACGAGACCATTTGAGACAAAACATTTGCGATAGCCATGCAGAATTCCTCCGTACAGATTCAAATGCGCATGCGTACAGATTGATGGTTCTTATAAAAAATCAAGCCCGGATTGCAAAATCATTCGGGCTGATTTTTGTATGATGCTTAGTGCTGATCGATCAGCAGAACGCTCAGGTCGTTGACGTTTGTGCCGGTCGGCCCGGTGAAGATCAGGCCGTCCGTGCGCTTGAGCGCGTGATAGGCGTCGTTATCGGCCAGCACGTCGGCGATGGAAACGCCCTGCGCATCCAGCGTAGCTTTGGTTGCGCCGTCCACATAACCGCCCGCCGCGTCGGTCGGGCCGTCCGTGCCATCCGAACCGACGGAGAAGACGGCGGCGTTCGAAAGCCCTGCGAGGCCTTCGGCGGCGGCGAGGGCCAGCTCCTGGTTGCGGCCGCCTTTGCCGTGCCCGGTCAGATGCACGACGGTTTCTCCGCCGAGGATGTACGCGATGGGGTGGTCCGTATCGGCGTGATCCTTGGCGATGGCAGCGAGGAAGCGGCCGGCTTCACGCGCTTCACAGCTTAAGCTGGCAGTGAGAAAGCGCGGTTCAATGCCCAAACGCTCGCATTGTTCAGAAGCAGCGCGGCAGAGCTGGCGGACGCTTCCGGTGACGACGGTCTCTACATTGTCAAGCGATGCCGGCAGGGCAGTCTGCATCAGCCGCATGGCCTGATCGGAGAGCTTGAGCTGGTATTTTTGAATGATGGCCAGCGCGTCCGCGGTTGTGGAGCTGTCCGGATAAGCGGGGCCGGAAGCGATCATGTCCAGCGGGTCGCCGATGATGTCGGACAGCACGATGGAAAAGACGTGCGCAGGCTTGCACAATTCCCCGAATTTGCCGCCCTTGACGGCGGAAAGGCGCTTGCGGAGGGTGTTGATTTCCTGAATGTCCGCGCCGCAGGCGAGCAGCTGACGGGTGATGTCGGCCATTTCTTCATCGGAAACGAGCGGCTTTTCAAAGAGGGCCGATCCGCCGCCGGAAACGAGAAAGAGTACGGTATCCTCTGCGCGCAGGGAAGCAGCCAGATCGATGGCGGCCTGCGTCGCGCGGTAGCTGTTGGCGTCCGGAACGGGGTGTGCGGCTTCGAAGATGCGGACGCCGGGAAGCTCACCTGCGGCATGGCCGTATTTCGTGATGACCACGCCATCCTTGACGGAAAGACAGCCGACGGCGGCGCGGGCCATCTGCCAGGCCGCCTTGCCGATGGCGACCAGATAAACGTCGCCGTGGAGCGGATGGGCGGCGAGGGCACGCTTGACCGCCTCATCCGGCTGGGCGGATTGCAGTGCGGCTTCGATGAGCGCGGAGGCGGTGGAGCGAAGATTCATAAAGAAGCCTCCTTTACTCGATCAGGGTGGATACGCCGTCCGGAATGACGGTTACGGAAGCACTTGGGCTGGTGAGCGCGAACGCCTTTTGAAGCGCGTCGTCGAGGTTCGGGCTGTAAATCATGTGAAGGGCTTCCACCATGTCCTTCGGCGCGCTGCTGACGAAGATGACCCGGAAATTCAGCAGAATGCGCAGGAAAATCTGGGATTGCCACTGGTCGGGCACGGTCTGTTCGGCGCTGTGGCTGCGGATGGCCGCCATGATGTGTTCGTTGCTGGGATCGCTGGCGAAGGTTTCATAGAAAGCGGGCGCACCGTGTCCGTCGCAGCATTCGGAAACCATGATGATGACGCCGCCCGGCTTGCACGTGCGCTCGGCAGTGGACATGCCCTTGACGGCCTGATAGATGTTTTGATCGAGCGGATAGCCGCCGTTGGTCGTGACGACGATATCCGCCGGTTCGGCCTTGCAGCGGCAGAGCTGACGGATGAAATTCACGCCGGCCTGATGCGCCGCGTCCAGATCGCCGCTGAACGCGCCGATGACTTCTTTTTTGGCGTTGAGCACGACGTTGAGGATGAATTCCAGTCCGGCTTTCTGCGCGCCCTCGCACATGTCCATGTGAATGGGGTTATGATCGAGCAGGCCGGTGCGTGCGCCGGGGTTGTCGATGTTGGCGGCGCAGTGGTTGAACATGGTGGTGGCGCGGCCGACTACGCCCGGCAGAACGGCCTTGCGTCCGCCGGAGAAGCCTGCGAAGAAGTGCGGCTCGATGAAGCCCTCGGCCATCAGAAAATCCGCTTCGTAGGCGACGCGATTGAGCAGCAGGCGGTTGCCGGAAGCCATAAGGCCCAGATCCACGAGACTGTCATCGTCGTCCGCGTTATGGATGACGATGCGCTCATGAGCAACGATGTCCTCGCCGTAACGATCCAGAAGTTCCTGCCGGGTCGGAGAGCGGTGGCAGCCCGTCGCCACGAGGATGGCGATCTCGGCCTCCGGGTTTCCGGCGCGGATTTCACGCAGAATGATGGGCATCAGCAGGCGGCTGGGGACGGGGCGCGTGTGATCGCTGGAGATGACGACGACCTTCTTTTTGCCGCGGACGCGCTCGCGCAGCGGCAGACCGCCGTGCGGATGGGCGATTGCGTCTTCAACCAGTTCGGCCTGCGTTTTTTCGGTGGTATAGGCGGCCATGCTGCTGTGCATCACGGCTTTGAGGTTTTCTTCCGGCACGTTCAGCGCGAGCGCGCCGTGGCCGTAGGGGAGAGAAATGGTCTTGTTCATGGCTATGTTCCTTTCTTTTTTCGTTTAAGTGTCAAGTTCAGCTTGGCGCTGTGATTTGTTTGATTTTGGAATACATATACAGCAGGGCGAGCGTCGCCCGATCTGCATCCTTGTGCAGCGGATCGAGACACAACAGCTTTTTGATGCGGTTGACCCGGAAAAGCACGGTGTTTCGATGGACAAACAGCATTTCCGCCGTGTCGTTGATGTTCATGTTGCAGGAAAGCAGCGCTTCGACGGTTTCCAGAAACTGGGGCAGATGCTCCAGAATTTCCAGCTTTTCAATTAAAAAGTGGTCGAGCTGCGCGGATGGAATTTTGAAAATGGCCATTTCGGTTTGAAAGTTGGCGATGAAGTGAATGGTCTTGGGCGAGTTGAACAGCGTGCGGCAGCGAAGCATCTGCCGGATATCCAGAAACTGTGTGCTGTAATCGGAAATCGAGCGAACTACGTCGCCCACGCCGACCTGAATGGAAATGTGGTGCAAATCCAGAATGGAAGCGCAGAGCGAAGCCAGCAGGGGACGCAGCTGCGATTGAACGGGCTGGGCCGGATTGGACAGTGTTTTGCACAGCGCAATCTGGTCGCTGTTGATCGAACCGACGAGATCCTGCGCGCCGATGAAGCGCTGACTGCGGATGAGATTGATGACGGAATGCAGCGTCCCTTCGGAGATGGCGCTTTCGTCATCCTGCGCGGCCAGCGTAAACAGGCAAACCGTGCGCGGCAGCGTCATGTCATAGCCGAGATTCAGCGCGGCGATGGCGGTATAGGCGATATCGTCCGGGGTGTTGAGCGAAAAGAGACGGTTTAACAGCAGCGAAATTTTATCCTGCGCATTGCTGCGAACGACGTAGAGCTTCTGGTTTTGCAGCACCAGCTCGCGGATGGAAGCCAGCAGCCGGAGCATGCCTTGCGCCTGCGCTTCCTCCTTGGCGCAAAAGCCGAGCAGCCAGCTTTCTTCCAGTCGGGCGAAAGTGAGAAAGCAGTCGTTTTCAAAAGATGTGCCTTCGCCGGACGGCGCTTTTTCAGGCAGACCTTCGCCGTTTTGGGCGACGAGACGATGCGCGGCGTTGTACAGGCCGCAGGGGGTGTCGGGACAGGCCCGGCAGAACGAATCAAAGATTTGCTTGTGCAGGGCTTCCATGGCGCGCCTCCTCTCTGGCCGCGGCGATTTCGCTTAAAATCTGCTGATGAGGGAAGGACTGACGGAAGCGGAGCGCCTGCTGATTCCACTGGGCCTGCTCCGCCTGCGTGGGCGTATAGAGGTGCACGCCGTGTTTTTCGACTAGCTGCGCTTCACATTCCGCGTTATGCTGTTTGGCATGCTGCCATTGCCACGCGGTGCTCTCTCTGGCGGCTTCCAGAACAATGCGCCGCTGTTCATGGGTCAGTTTTTTCCACAGCAATTCGGATGTGATGAGCAGATTGGTGCTGAAGATGGAATTTTCCTTGAGAATCCAGCGCTGCTGTTCGTACAGCCGCATATCGCGGAAATTGACGAAGGGGTTTTCCTGCATATCGACGATTTTTTCAGTCAGAGCGGGCAAAATATTATCATAGCTGATGGGGATGGCGACCGCGCCCAGCGACGTGAAATAATCCTGCACCACCTTTTTGTTCATGGTGCGGATGCGTTGGCCGCGCATGTCTTCCGGCGTGCGCACGGGCGTGTCACGGGAGGAGAGATAGCGCCAGCCCATCGACCAGAAGCCCAGGCAGATCACGCCGTTGGAACTGCTGGATTGAAGCAGCCTTTGACCGATGGAGCCGGAAAGCAGCGTATACGCATCTTCGTAGCTTTCAAACACATGGGGCAGGTTGCATACGGCCAGCTCGTCGCAGGAGTAAGAAATCAGCGGGTCAATGTCGATGACGATGAAATCCATTGTGCCGCAGAGCAGAAGCTCCAACAGCGATTTGTTGTTGCCGGAAATGCCGACGTTGGTGACCTCGAGCGCGATGGAAGCGTGGCTTTTTTCTTCCAAAAGCGTGCCGAAATGATGAAAGCCCAGGTGCAGGTCGCTGCTGCTCTGGATGATGATGCCTGCGTGCAGCGTGGTTTTCTTATTGAGGTATATCGCGCACTGCCGGGCCGTCAGACGGTCGCCGGAACGATGGACGGGATCGAGCCCGGCTGTTTCGGTGAG
The DNA here is from genome assembly GCA_934636105.1 of uncultured Clostridia bacterium. Taxonomy (GTDB): domain Bacteria; phylum Bacillota; class Clostridia; order Christensenellales; family Aristaeellaceae; genus Ventricola. The sequence goes on along the minus strand of CAKTZR010000012.1, from coordinate 57,796 downwards.
CTTGGTATAGCGCTGGAGCATGGTGTTGCGGTGGATGGACAGGTGCTTGGCGCATTGCAGCAGATTGTTGTTTGTCGCGCAGAGCACCTTGAGCGTCTCTGGCAGATAGGAAACCTGACGCAGGCGCTCGGCATACGGGCCGAGCAGCTGATCCTGATAATCCTCCGGAAGCAGGGACATGAGATAATCGAACGTGTAATCTTCCGCAAAGCCCATCGGGCTTTCTGCGCAGAGCACGGAAAGGTTTTTGATGACGAAAAGCGCTTCCAGATAGCTTTCCCGCATGCGCGGCAAATCCTGATAGACCGTGCCGACGCCGACGCGCACGGCCAATCCGTCGAGCAGCGGGTTTTCTTCCAGCACGTTTTGAATAAAGCCGGAGAGAAGGGCCTTGCGGGATTCGATGTTTCCGGCAGGCACCGTTTTGAACAGCACAAATTGCTGACGGGTGAGCAGATCGCCGAAATCCTCTGCGTTGAATCCCGGCGTTTCCAACAGAACGCGGGAAAACTGCGCGCGGAATTGCTCGTCGTCCGTGTTTTCGCTGCTCTCCGCCTGTGCGGAGAAGCTGAAAATGATTGCGCAGCGGGAAATGTGGGAGCGGTATTTGAGCTTGGCCGCGCGGCTGACGATGGTTTCGTCATCCGTGAGCCGGGAAGCGAGAATTTCATAAAGGAAGGAGGATTTATCGCTCGATTCGGCGTGGGCCTGTTCGGTGAGCGCTTCGTTGGCGACGCAGAGCGCGAAAAGCGTCTGTGTCCAGGCTCTGTATTCCGGGTGGCCGCCCGCGCTGGGCATGATGACCGTTCCGGCCGCGGAACCATCCGCATGCAAAAGAGGAAAGCGAAGCGCGTCCGGGATCAGGCTTTCGGTGCGGCTTATCAGCGTGAGCTGATTGCGCAGACGCGCCGCTTCTTCCGGCGTGGCGCAGTCGGTATGGCCGATGAGCATCCCTTCCGGATCGAAGATGCCCGCGGGGATATTCATGCTGCGGGCGATGCTCTTGCAAAGCGTTCGACAGGCCCGTTTGTCCAGCGTCAAGGCAGTTTCCTCCCCTCTGTTTCTTCTATCTATATTAAAACAAAGATGGAATAAAAATGATATGTGCAATCAAAACAATAAAAGATGGATTTGCTTGTTTGCACAGTAAAAACGATCCTTTTTTAGAAAAATATGGATGATGCGGCGCTAAAATGCCGTAAAAAATGTCGAATAATTTGACGAGAATGAAAATAAATAGATTGCCGGTGTGCAATGGAAACAATTTGAGGATCTGAATATTTTGTACCGTTACCTATATGTGAACGCATAGAGCTGTGATAGAATGTAATCAACACAGGAGAGGACGACGTTCCAATCTCCTGACCCGGAGACGACGCGGCGCAGGGACAGAGCGCGCAGCCCCTGACGACGCAGGGTCTCGATTCTCTTTCAACCACTCGACCGAAATCATGAGGAGAGACGACAATGAGCTTTAAAAAGGTAATGTGTGCGGCGCTGGCGACTGCTTTGGTCGGCGCGTTTGCGGCTTCCGCTTCCGCTTCGGACAAGAAGATGAACATCAACCTCGGCCACGTCGCGATTGAGACGACCCCGATCGGCAGAGGTACGGAATACTTCGCGCAGATTGTCAACGAGAAGACCAACGGACGAATCACGGTTTCCGTTTTCCCGAACTCCCAGCTCGGCGGCAACCGCGAAATGATCGAGCAGCTCCAGATGGGCACGCTCCAGTTCTGCTCTCCGTCCAACGCGTTCCTCGGCGGCTTTACGGATAAGACCGCGCTGTTCGATCTGCCGTATCTGTTTACCTCTGAAGAAGGTGCGTTCAAGGTCTTCGACAGCGAGGTTGGCACGGCGATTCTGGACGACCTGGAGGGCGCGGGCATCAAGGGTCTCGGCTGGTTCGCGATGGGCTGGCGTAACGTCACCTGCAACAAGGAAGTGCATACCCCGGCCGATATGGCGGGCCTGAAGATCCGCGTCATGGAAAACCAGATGCACATTGACCACTTCAACCAGCTGGGCTGCTCCGCCATCCCGATGAGCTTCTCCGAGGTGTATACCTCCCTGCAGCAGGGCGTTATCGACGCGGAAGAAAACCCGTATTCTCAGATCGATACCCAGCGCTTCTATGAAGTGCAGAAGTATCTGATTGAAACCCATCACATCTACGATCCGGTTCCGCTGGTCGCTTCCAAGAGCTGGTGGGACGCGCTGGACGACGAGGATCGCGCCATCTTCACCGAGTGCATTCAGGAAGCGCTGGTTTACGAGCGCGGCCTGGTGGATGAAATCGACGGCGGCATCAAACAGCGCTTCATCGACGAGAAGCTGATGACCGTGATCGAGCTGACCGACGAGGAGCGCGCCGCGTTCCGCGAGGCTGTGCAGCCTGTCTATGACAAGTATGCCGACAAGATTGGCGCCGATCTGATCGAGAAGGCCGTTGAAATTCAGAAGTAATTGACCGATTTGCAGGCCGGGCCCCGTTGCTGTTTGCCCTAAACCCTCGGGGCCCGGCTTTCCTTTACCCAAAAACAGAAAAAACCGAATCCGTAAGCGGGAGGAGCGATCCGAGTTGAAAACGAAAACACCGTGGTACAACAAGATTGAAATGGCGATCATTGTTGTCCTGTTTTCCTGCATGACGCTGATTACCTTCGGCAGCGTTGTAAGCAGATATTGTTTTTCCTTCACCTTTTCATGGGCTGAGCAGCTGACGCGCGTGATGTTCGTCTGGATCACGTTCGCAGGCATCAGCCTGGCGGGTCTCCGCGGCGCGCATATGCGCGTTTCCGCCATCACGCTGCTGATTGGCGAAAAGCGGGGCAAATGGGTCTTCTGGTTCGGCGATCTGGTGTCCATCGCCTTCGGCCTGTTCATCGCGTATAAGATGAGCCTGGTCACGCGCAACACCATCGCCAACCATCAGGTGTTTACGTCGATGACGTGGATGCCGGTCTGGATGATGTACATTTCCGGCGTGATGGGCATGCTGGGCTTCTCCATCCGCACGGCGCAGCGCATGATTGGCGAGATTCGCGCGGATAAGCAGCAGAAAGCGGAAGAAGGAGGAAAACAGTAATGCTTGGCACATTGATGTTGGTTCTGTTCCTGTGCCTGTTCGCGACGGTGCCGATTGCGCTGTCGCTGGGCATTTCGACGCTCGGCGTGTTTGCCACGCAGTTCCCGAGCATGCCGATGGCAAACAATCTGGCGCAGGCGATGATTACCAGCGCGGATTCCTTCCCGCTGATGGCGATTCCGTTCTTCATGCTGGTCGGCACGCTGATGGAAAAGACGGGCATTGCCCGCCGATTGGTGGATATCGCCAGCATTCTGACCGGCGATACGCCCGGCGGTCTGGGCATGGCGGCGATTGTGGCTTCCATGTTCTTCGCGGCGATTTCCGGTTCCGGCCCCGCGACGGCCGCGGCCATCGGCGGCATCATGCTCCCGGCCATGATCGAGCAGAAGTATTCCCGCTCGTACAGCGTCGGCATTGTTTCCGGCGCGTCGATTATCGGCCCGATCATTCCGCCTTCCATCCCGATGATTATGTACGGCGTGACGGTCGGCGTTTCCGTGACCAAGATGTTCACGGCGGGCTTTATTCCGGGCTTTATGCTTGGCGGCGGCCTGTGCCTGTACAACTACTTCGTTTCCAAGAAGCGCGGCTATCGCGGCAACACCGTGACCATGACCCGCAAGGAAAAGATCGATACCTTCAAGGGCGCGATTCCGGCGATCTTGATGCCGGTGATCGTTCTGGGCGGCATTTACGGCGGCATTTTCACGCCGACCGAGTGCTCCGTCGTGGGCGTTGTGTACACGCTGCTGGTCGGCAAGTTCGTCTATCACGAGCTGACGTTCAAAAAGCTCAAGGAGAGCCTGGTTGAAGCGGCGATCACCTCTGCGACCATCATGATTATCTTTGGCCCGGCGACGACCTTCGGCCGCCTGCTGACCATCGGCAAGATTCCGACGATGGTGACGGACGCGATGCTCTCCTTCAGCACGAACAAGTACGTCATCATGCTGATTATCAACGTGCTGCTGCTCATCATCGGCATGTTCATCGACACCAATTCGAGCATCGTGCTCTTTGCGCCGCTGTTTGTGCCGATTCTCACCTCGCTGGGCTATGACATCTATTATGTAGGCGTTATCATGGTCGTCAACCTGTGCATCGGCATGCTGACCCCGCCGCTGGGCGCGAACCTGTTCGTCGCCATGCGTATCGGCAACATTTCGCTGGAGGAAGCGCTCAAGGAGGCGCTGCCGGTGATCGGTGTGGAGATTTTGATTCTGGCGGTGATGATCCTCTGCCCGTGGCTGATTACGTTCCTGCCGAATCTGTTGATGTGATGAAACCACAGAGAAAGGAATACATTTTATATGTATCAAGCACTTGAATTGAACGTGAATGGGCGGTTGATACGCGGCTGCCTGCGTGCGCCGGAGGGCAAAGGCCCATTCCCGACAGTGATTTTCTTCCACGGCTTCACGGTGGATAAGGTGGGCATGATGCGGCTGCACGAGCTGTTTGCCCGCGAATGCGTAAAGGCGGGCTTTGCCTGCGTGCGGTTTGACTTTTACGGCTGCGGCGAGAGCGACGGCGATTTCAACGAGATGACCGTCGGCCACGAGATTGAGGAGGGCAAGGTCATCTATGAATGGTGCCAGAAGCAGCCCTTCTGTCAGCCGGAAAACGTCTTCCTGACCGGCCACAGCATGGGCGGTCTGGTGGCGGGCTGTCTGGCCCCGATGCTTCAGCCGAAGGCAATTGTGCTTTGGGCGCCTGCGCTCAACATGTACTACGGCGCGGCGGTTCGCGCCAGAACCATGAAGGGCCCGACCGAGCATGGCTGGGATATCAACGGCCTGGAGCTTTCCAGAACCTATCTGGACGAAATCCGCAAGATGGACACGCTGGCGATGTCGCGCGGCTATCGCGGCAACGTGCTGCTTGTGCATGGCACGGAAGACGAGTTGGTGCAAGTGGACGTGGCCTATCAGTATCAGGACATATACGGCGACCAGATGCAGCTGGAGCTGATTGAAGGCTCGAACCATCAGTTCTCCTCGCTGGCGTGGAAACAGCGCGTTTATGACGTGACGACGGCATTCCTGCGCAAGCAGATTGAAGGGTAAGCTTCTTCTTCATCATACGAAAACCGGAATCTCGAAAAGGAGATTCCGGTTTTCATGTGTATAGGGGATTCGGCTTTTTGCAGTTGGGATTACTTCACGTATTCAGCCAGAATCGGGTCGGCAACATACGCGCTGGTGAGCGCCCAGCCGTTGTTCGCGCCGCCGAAGGTGACATACGGTTTCTTTTCGGAGAACAGCACGCCCGCGCTGTCGCTGCCCACACAGAACAGGCCTTCCATGACGTTGCCGTTGGTGTCGAGCACCTGCATCTTCTCGTTCACGTCCAGACATGCGCAGGTGTTGTAGCTGTAACTGGCCATTGCGATGGCGTAGCCGTACCATGCGTTGCTCTTAAAGCACCTTTCTGCAACTATCGGAATGATTCCGATCTGTCTCCTTTCGCTCATTTTGTTTATCACACCACAATACTTGAGATAAAAAGAAGAAATCCGAACCCATCCCCAATCGGAATGATGTTCGGATTTCTCAAGTATGGTGGAGCATAGCGGATTCGAACCGCTGACCTCTACAATGCGAATGTAGCGCGCTACCAACTGTGCTAATGCCCCATATCTTATTCACTTGTTCGCTCGGAACGTTAGATAGTATATCACGGCTCTGCGAAAAAAGCAACCCCTTTTTTACAATTTTTTTCTCTTTTTGCGAAAAAACGAAAACGGAGGGGGTAGAAGAGCCTTCGACGGGAAAAAATCCAGATGGACTACATGGAAAAAACCATGCTAGAATAAAGGAAAATGGAACTGAACATGGAAAGAATATGAAGTGAGGAAAAGGGCATTTGTGTAAAAAAGGGGTTTTCCATATGGTCGTTTTTATGGCGATGGCTTTCCTGATTTTTTGGGGAGTGGTTTTCTTTCTGATTTGCAGAAAGAAAAAACATGGCAAAGCGATTTTTATCTGTTTAATGCTTGGATTGATGAGTGGCTTCGTTCGTTATGAGACCACGAGGGGAAATTTGCGGACATTTGCAGATATGGATGATGCGTATCATGCTTACTATGAGGGCGAGCTTAAGCTTGTTCTTGATGGAACAAAGACAAAATTGCTTGTTGGTGTCGATGGTAACGACGTTAAGTGCTATATGATGGTTCGACAGAACTCAAACGGCACATGGCGCATTGTGCTGGACAGCAATACAAAGACGCTTTTATTGCAAAATGGTGTTTTGGTGGAAGAAGTCGGAAGCGGAGTGCTGGGTGAACATTATCTGACGATTCTTTGTCCAACACAGACGAGGATTGAGCCGGATGATTTCAACTGGATCGAAAATCAAAGCTTGTCTGAAGATAAAAACGGCTATGCTTATGTACAGCCGGATGGTCAAGGAGTGTATATGCTGGAAATTAATGGAGAACGCATGATGTGGAGGTTATAACTTCAAAAGATGCATGTGTTCTAAGCAGGAAACCCCTTCATCAGCGGCGAATTATGCCGCCATCACAAGGGCGCGGCCAAGCCGCCGCGCTGTCATGCTGACGCCCGCTCACGCGGGCGGAGATTCAACAGAAAGGAAATCGCTATGAAGTTCTTTATCGATACGGCGAATGTAGATGAAATTCGCAGGGCAAACGATATGGGCGTGATTGCGGGCGTGACCACCAACCCCAGCCTGATCGCCAGGGAAGGCCGCGATTACGCGCAGACGCTCGCGGAAATCGCTTCCATTGTGGATGGCCCGATTTCCGGCGAGGTGAAGGCGACGACGACGGACGCGGAAACCATGGTGCAGGAAGGCCGCGCGATTTATGCGCTCGACCCGAAGCACATGGTCGTCAAAATTCCGATGACCGTGGAAGGCCTCAAGGCCATCAAGGCGCTTTCTGCAGAAGGGATTCCGACCAACTGCACGCTGATCTTTTCGGCCAATCAGGCGCTGCTGGCGGCGCGCGCGGGCGCGACGTATGTCAGCCCGTTTCTGGGCAGGCTGGACGATATTTCCCAGCCGGGCATTGAATTAATCCGCACGATTGCGGATATCTTTGCCAACTATCCGGATATCAAGACGCAGATCATCGCCGCAAGCGTGCGCAACCCGATTCATGTGACGGACTGCGCGCTGGCGGGCGCGGATATCGCGACGGTGCCCTATAAGGTGATCGAGCAGATGACGCATCATCCGCTGACCGATCAGGGCATTGAGAAATTCAAGCGGGATTACATCAAGGTCTTTGGCGAATAAAAAAGCATAACAAAGGAGCGCGGACGAGGGTTCGCGCTCCTTTAATATAGGGAATGTACAAAGTTTGGCCGTGTGCGCAGGCATTGGATATTTTGCAGACTTCGGCGGAAGTGCAGGCGGGCTCAGCCTGCTCAGCCTAATTTTCGATATCCCAGCTTTGCGCCGCAGCTTTCGCGCACGATGAGCGACGCTTCACGCATCATGGCGAAGGATTGCCGGGCGTTGTCCTTGGAAAAGAGCAGCTCGCGAATCGCGCTCTGCGCCATATCCTCGGGATAAAGCTCGACCGAGGTGAGCGCCGGGTCGGTGTAGGGGCAGAAAAACTGGTTGTCGCAGCCGATGACGGCCATATCCTCCGGCACGCGCAGCCCCATCTTTTTGAGCTGTTTGAGCGCGCCGAGGGCCACAAGGTCGTTGAAGGCGATGATGCCCGTCGGCCAATGGCTTCGCGGCAGGCCGGAGAGCATGCGCAGCACGGCGCGCTCGCCGCTCTCCGCGTCGTAGCCGCAGTCCACGTGATAGGCGGGATCATCCGGCAGGCCGAGCACGCGCAGTTCCTCCAGAAAATTTTCGCCGCGCTTGCTGTAATCGTGGAACTGCATCGAGCCGCCGATGAACGCGATGCGCCGATGGCCGAGCGTGTGCAGATGGCGCACGGGCAGGCGCGAGCAGCCGACCAGATCGCTGTGGATGCAGATGCAATCCAGCTGGGTGGCAGGCGGGCAGATGGCGACGACGGGCATGTGGTGGCGCAGGCGGGAGAGCGCTTCGCTCAAGCCGGAACGCTCGTTGCCCCAGATGTTGCCCGCGAACACTGCACCGTCGAAGCGGCGGCGGATCAGCTCATCGACCAGTTCGCGGGAGATAGGCTTGTGGTCGGCAGCTTGAAACAGCCAGAGGGTGTAGCCGTTTTCCACGGCGGCGGTATTCGCCGCGTCGAACATACGCGTGAAATACGGATTGACGATCTGCGGCAGGACGATGGCCAGCGAATGCGTCTGTCCGCGTTCCAAATCCCGCGCGGCGGCGCTGGGTGTGTAGGCGTATTGATCGATGACGCGCTGCACTTTCTCCCGCGTGGCGGGCTTGACGCGCGCATCGCCGGAGGTGACGCGGGTGACAGTCGCGGTGGAAACGCCCGCTTCGCGCGCAATATCGTAAATGGTGACTTTCTTCTCCATGGGGAAAATCCTCCCAACATCGGTTTGCTTTCAATTATAACCCATGCCCCGACTGAATGCAAGAAAAATGTAAACGGTAACAAACTGAAAATATCATGATAAAACAGATTGCGCGAAAAGAAAAGCAAAAAGTTTTTTGAAAAAATGCTGAAAAGACTTGACTTGAATCTGATGATTTTGTATAATGAGTTCAACAAAGCGGCTGATATAGTAACGAAAAAAGCCATGGAAAACCGATATACAGAAAATGTAAGCGGTAACATGGGTAGGCCGCAAACCCGATAAGGAGGAAACTGAAATGAAGAAACTGCTTGCTGGCATGCTCGCCTCGATGATGGTCGCCACCATGGCGCCCGCTCTGGCGGAGACGACGCTGAAGGTCGCCGGTTGGGATACCGCGACCACGCCGTATTACACCGCGATCAAAGAGGGCTATGAAGCTGCGAATCCCGATGTGAAGATCGAGTGGGTTGACCTCGCTTCCCAGGATTACAACGTCAAGGCCAGCACCATGCTCGCCGGCGGCGACACCACCGACCTCTACTGCGTCAAGGAGCTTTCCGACATGCAGAACTGGGCGAAGGAAGGCCTGATCGTGCCGATGACCGAGCAGATCGCGGCCGACGGCGTGGATATGACCAAGTACGCGGGCATGGACAGCTGCTATGTGGCGCTGACCGACGGCCAGCAGTACGCACTCCCGTTCCGTGCGGATTACTGGGTCATGTTCTACAACAAGGACCTGTTCGATCAGGCTGGCATGGAGTATCCGACCAACGATTGGACTTGGGATGAGTACGCGCAGATGGCGCGCGACATCCATGAGAAGACCGGCGCTTACGGCACGCACTACCACACCTGGCTGTCCGCGGTTGCGAACTGGGCGGTCTGCGACGGCGTGAACACGCTGGCCGACGGCGAGTATTCCGATCTGAAGTACTTCTACGAGCTGTATCAGGGCCTCGAGGATGACGGCGTCTGCATGAGCTACGACGAGCTGAAGGCCTCCGGCCTGCACTACTCCGGCGCTTTCGCGCAGGGCAACGTCGCCATGATGCCGATGGGCTACTGGTATGCTTCCACCCTGATCGGCTACATCAAGGATGGCACCGCTTCCATGAACTGGGGCATCGTTGCCGTGCCGCATCTTGAGGGCGTGGCCGCCGGTTCCTCCTTCGGTTCCCCGACCGGCATCGCGATCAGCAACGCCAGCGAGAACAAGGAAGAAGCCTGGAAGTTCGCCGCTTGGATGTGCTCTGAAGAAGGCGCGAAGGCCATCGCTGCTACTGGCACCCGTCCGGCGTACGTGAGCGAAGCGGTTGCCGAGGTTATGGCTTCTGCCGACGGCTTCCCGACCGACGAGAACAGCAAGGCCGCCCTGCTGCCCACCGCCATCTCCCTGGAGTGGCCGATCGGCGACGGCGTGAACGAGATCAAGTCCATCGTCAACGAGGAGCACAGCCTCATCATGACCCGCGAGCTGACCATCGACGAGGGCATCGCGGAAATGGAAGAGCGCGCTGCTGAATACATCAAGAAGTAATTCCCGAAATCAAGGGAAGGGGGAGGCGCTGGGGCACTTCCCCCTTTCTTTTTAGCCTGCGAAAGGATGTGTACGACATGACAAAAAGCGTGGAAAAGCGCAAGATGGGCAAGCTGGAGCGGCGCAATACGCTGACGGCTTATACCTTCCTCGCGCCGAACTTCATCGGCTTTGTTGTCTTTACCCTGATTCCGGTAATTTTCTCCATCGTGCTGGCGTTCATGAATTGGAGCGGCGGCTCGAAAATCACCTGGGCGGGGCTGGATAACTTCCGCCTGATTTTTAAGGATTTCAGCTTCACCAAGAGCAACCTGGGCATTGCACTCAAGAATACCGTCTATTACACCATCGCGACCGTGCCGATCACCATCGCCTGCGCGCTGGGGCTGGCGCTGGTGCTCAACAAGGCGGTCAAGGGTGCGAAGTTCTTCCGCGCCGTGTTCTTCTTCCCGTATGTCGCGTCGCTGGTGGCGATCTGCGTCTGCTGGAACTTTCTGCTGATGAAGACCGGCCCGGTCAACCAGATTCTCTCCCTGTTCGGCATTCACATCACCAAGAGCTGGACGTCCAGCCGCGATCTGGCCATCTGGGCGATCATCATCGTCAGCGTCTGGCGCAACGCGGGCTATTACATGGTCATGTATCTGGCCGGCCTTCAGGGCGTGCCGGCGGAGCTGTATGAAGCCGCGACGATGGACGGCGCAAACGGCTGGCAGAAGTTCACCAAGGTGACCATGCCGATGCTGACCCCGACCACGTTCTTCGTCTCCATCATGCTGGTGATTTCCTGCTTCAAGATTTACGACGTTGTCGCCATCATGACGCAGGGCGGCCCGGGCCGTTCCACCAAGATGCTCGTCACCTACATCTTCGAGCTGAGCTTCGGCGGCGAGGGCATCGCGACCTCCGCGCAGTATGGCGTGGCGAGCGCGGTCTCCATGGTGCTGCTGGCGATCGTACTGCTGGTCACGTTCGTGCAGTTCCGCGGCGAGAAGAAGTGGGTCAACTACATGTAAGGGGAGGGGAGAAAGATGACCGCTGTTTCGATGAAAACGCAGCGCAGGCTCAAGCGGCAGACGGCCGGGCACGTGCTGGGCACGGTGCTCAAGTACGCCTTCCTGCTGGCGCTGACGGTTGTGGCGCTTGTGCCGTTCGTTTGGATGATTTCTTCCTCGCTCAAGACGAGCGTGGATGTGTTCTCCATCCCGATGAAGTGGATTCCGGAAACGTTCCACTGGGAAAACTATCTGCAAATCTGGGAGCGCGTGCCGCTGATGGCGTATTTCAAAAATACCGCCGTGCTGGCTGTGATCGTCACGTTCATGCAGATTCTCACGTCCTCCTTCGCGGCTTACGCGTTTGCGAAGATGAATTTCAAGGGACGCGACGTGCTGTTCATGTGCTATATCGGCACCATCGCCGTGCCGTGGCAGGTCTACATGGTGCCGCAGTTCATCATGATGCGCTCTATCGGCCTGTATGACACCATCTGGGCGCTGGTCGCGCTGCAAAGCTTCTCGGCTTTCGGCGTGTTCCTGATGCGTCAGTTCTACATGGGCATCCCGAACGACCTGAGCGAAGCCGCGCGCATCGACGGCTTGAGCGAATACGGCATTTGGGCGCGCATCATCCTGCCGCTGTCCAAGCCGGCCATCGCGACGCTGTGCATTTTCACCTTCGTCAACACCTGGAACGACTACATGGGCCCGATGATCTACCTGACCACCGACCTGCGCAAGACGATTCAGGTCGGCCTGCGCCGTTTCATTCAGGCGTATTCCGCGGATTACAACCTCATCATGGCCGCGTCGTTGTGCTCGCTGCTGCCGGTGACGATCGTGTTCCTGTTCCTGCAGCGCTACTTCATCGAGGGCATTGCCACGACGGGCATGAAGGGCTGATATGTTTGCTGCTTATTTGAACGCGCATCCGCTGCATGACCTGCTGGGGAAGCCGGGTGATTATCACCCGTTTCCCCGGCGGCAGGCGCGCGATGCGTGGAACGACCTGCCCGAAAGCAAACGCGCGCAGCTTCTCGCGTGGGCGGACGAGGCCAAACGGGGCTATCCGATGGTGACGGCGACGCAGTTTCTCGCGTTCTGCCGAACAGGCGACCGGATGACCTATGAAAAGCCGTATTTCGCGCGGCGCAATCTGCTGATGGGCGCGGCGCTGGGCGAATGCCTGCTGGACGACGGAACGTATCTGGACGCAGTGATCGACGGCCTGTGGTGCATCTGCGAGGAGACGACGTGGGTACTCAGCGCGCACAACGGAAGCGACCATCCCGGCCGCCCGCCGATGAACGAGCGCCCTCTGCCGGATGTGAACAACCCATATGTCGATCTCTTTGCGGCGCAGACAGCGGCGGCGCTGGCGGATATGCTGTATCTGCTGGAGGACAAGCTGGACGCGGTCAGCCCGCTGATTGCGCGGCGCGTGCGGCAGGAGATTGACCGCCGCGTGCTGACCCCGTTCATGAATCACGACGACTTCTGGTGGATGGGCATGATCCGCAAGGACGTGTGCAACTGGACGCCGTGGATTCTCTCCAACGTCATCGACACTTTCCTGCTTTTGGAGCGGGACGGCTGGCGCAGGAGCGAGGGCGTGACCCGCGCGATGCGCATGCTGGACAGCTATCTGGCGGTTCTGCCGGAGGATGGCGGCTGCGACGAGGGCGCGGGCTATTTCAACATGGCGGGTGCGGCGCTGTTTGACGCGCTGGAAAGCGTGTATCAGGCGACGGACGGGCGCGTGAGCTTTTATGACGAACCGCTGATTCGACGGATCGCCGCATTCCCGATGCATGCGCATATCGCGGGAGACTATTTTATCAACTTTGCGGATTGCGACGCAAAACCGAAACTCGACGGCCAGCGGATTGCGCTGTTCGGCCAGCGGACGCGCCAGCCCGAGCTGGAGCGCTTCGGCCTGTGGCTGGAGGGGAAGAAAAACTCTGTCCGCCCGGTCGATACGCCGCAGATGAGCCGTGTGCTGCAAAGCCTGTTCGCCAAGCCCCGGCAGGCGGACGAGCCGAAAGGCGAAGCATTTGCCGCTCTGCCGAGCTTGCAGGTGTTCGCGTGGCGCAAAGGCGGGCTGTATGCCGCGATGAAGGGCGGTCACAACGGCGAAAGCCACAACCACAACGATATCGGCAATTTCATCGTCTATGCGGACGGCACACCGGAAATCATCGACGTGGGCAACTGCGTTTATACCGCGCAGACCTTCGGGCCAAGGCGCTATGAGTTGATGAACACCCGCTCGATGAACCACAACGTGCCGCTCATCGGCGAGACTGAACAGACCGCCGGACGCGGCCACCGCGCAAAAGATGTCGCCGCCGATGAAAACGGCGCGCGCATGGAGCTGGCCGGGGCGTATCCCGATGAAGCCGGGGTTAAATCGCTGGTGCGCACGCTTTCCGTTTCGGAGGATGGGCTGGAATTGACCGACGACGTGACGCTGGACGCGGAAAAGCCCGTGACCTTTGTGTTCATGCTCAGGCATCAGCCGACCGTCGAAAGCGGAAAAGCATGTTTTGGTAAACTGTGCATGACGTTCGACGCGTCGCTTCGCGTGCAGGTTGAGGAAATCCCTGTGACCGACGCGCGCATGGCGAGAAATTTCCCCGGCAGCGTCTGGCGGATGACGATGACGAGCGGGGGAGCTTTCAAGCATCACCAAATTTTTGCGCTGAAACGAACTCCTTCCGTCCCTTCGGGACACCTCCCTCTTAGAGGGAGCTGTCAGCCGAAGACTGACTGAAGGAGAAGAAGGAGTGATCTTCATGGGAAACTGTGTCAAGGATAACCCGCTGCGCTCGCGGGCGGACGTCGAGCGCGCCGCCGTTCAGCTGATTGAGCCGCTGCTGCCGCTGCTCAGCCCGAATAAAGCGCGGCTGCATCTGGGCGACACCGGCGCGGTGTATCCGGATGAAATCGCGCAGATGGAAGCGTTCGCGCGTCCGCTGTGGGCGATTGTGCCGATGCTCGCAGGGCATTGCGAGTGCGTGAAGCCGCTGTGGGAAGCGTGGCGCGAGGGCATCATCGCGGGCGTCGATCCCGAAAACCCGGAATACTGGGGCGAAGTCGTCGATTACGACCAGCGATTGGTTGAAATGGCCGTGTTCGGCATGGGCATGGCGCTGGCTCCGAAGGAATTCTTCTTCGATCTGCCGGAAAAGACGCAGGAGCAGCTGCACGCGTGGCTCGACCAGATTAACCATCACGATATGCCCAAGAACAACTGGACGTTCTTCCGCGTGCTGGTGAACATGGGCTTCATCGTCTGCGGCGTGCCGCACGACGAGGAGCGCATGCGGAAGGACTTCGCCATGATCGAGGAGCACTACGAGGGCGACGGCTGGTATTTCGATTATTTCAACCAGCGCGAGTATTACACCATGTGGGCGTTCCATTTCTATGGGCTGGTCTATGCGAAGGTCATGGGCGAGCGCGACCCGGAGCGCAGCCGTGAATATATCGAGCGCGGCAAGAAGATGGCCGCCGATTTTGCCTGCTGGTTTGACAGAAGCGGCGAAGCGCTGGCCTATGGCCGCAGCCTGACCTACCGCTTCGCGCAGGGCGCGTTTTACGCCGCGCTGGCGCTGGTCGAGGCCGAGACGGAACAGGTGAATTACGGCCAGATGAAGCACCTGCTGCTGGGCAACATGCGCAAGTGGTTTGCCAAGCCGATTTTCACCCGAGACGGCGTGCTGACCATCGGCTACGGCTATCCCAGCCTGCTGATGGCGGAGGGATACAACGCGCCCGGCTCGCCGTATTGGGCGATGAAGGCGTTCGCCTGTCTCGCCCTGCCAGAGGAGCATCCGTTCTGGCAGGCCGAGGAGCAGGAAATCGACACGCCGAAGCTGGCGCTCCAGCCGCATATGCGCATGCTGGTCACGCGCAGCGACGACAAGAGTCATGTGATGGCGTTTGTGGCGGGCAACCGCGCACACGAGCACAGCCACGACGAAGCCAAGTACGAAAAATTCGTCTATTCCAGCGTGTTCGGCTTCAGCGTCAGCAAGGCGCAGAAGCTGCTCAAGGACGGCGCGTTTGACAACATGCTCGCCTTCAGCGAGGACGGCGACACGTGGCACCCGCGCTATGGCTGCGACGAATACGAAATCAAACCGGACTGCGTGATGTCCACCTGGCACCCGTTCGCGGGCGTGACGGTGAAGACCGAGCTGCGCCCGTTCGGCGAATGGCATGTGCGCATTCACCACATCACCAGCGACCGCGGGCTGTACGCGGCGGAGGGCGGCTATGCCATCTCCCGCGACGGGTGCGACGGCAGCGTGATCTATGCCCAGCATGCGCGCACGCCGGAGGAAGTCTGCGAAAACGGCCGCGCGGCGGTGATCGCGCCGTGGGGCGTGAGCGGCGTGGTGAATCTGCGCGGCTACGACGGCCAGCAGAACGTCATGCCCGAACCGAACACCAATTTGATGGCCCCGCGCACGCTGATTCCGACCCTGACGGCCAAGATCGGCCCGGGCGAAACCGTGCTGGTCAGCGCCGTTTTCGGCACGAAGACAGCGGGCCGCGACGCATGGACAAATCCCCCGACGGAGGTTTTGACATATGGAAAAATGGATTGACGAGGCCTTTGCGCGCGCCTGTGAAAAGCTGGAGCGCGGCGCAAAGCGCGCGGCCGAGCAGGGTATCATCCCTTACATGGGGCAGAAGGATGGCTACACCCCCGCGCCGTTTGACGGCAACAGCTGGTGGACGGGCGGCTTCTGGCCGGGCATGATGTGGCAGCTCTACGCCGCGACGGGTAAAGACGTTTACAAGGACGAAGCGCTTCGCGTGGAGAAGCTGCTGACGGACGAGCTGCGTTCGTTCATGCTGCTCAACCATGACGTGGGCTTCATGTATCTGCTTTCCACGGGCGCGCATGACAGGCTGCTCGGCGACGCGCAGGCGCACGCCGACACGCTGCATGCGGCCACGCTGCTGGCCGGACGCTTCAATCCGGCAGGTTTCATTCGCGCGTGGCCGGGCGAGGATCGCACGGGCTATGCCATCATCGACTGCATGATGAATTTGAGCCTGCTCTACTGGGCGGGCGAGCAGACCAAGGACCCGCGCTTTGAAGCCATCGCACGCATCCACGCGGATACGACCATCCGCGAGTTCATCCGCGAGGACGGCAGCAGCAACCACATCGTCGTTTTCGACCCCAGAACGGGCAAGGCGCTTGACAAGCCCGGCGGACAGGGTTATGCGCCCGGCTCAAGCTGGAGCCGCGGGCAGGCGTGGGCGCTGTATGGATTCACGCTCAGCGGCATCAACACGGGCGACAGCAAGTATATCGACGTGGCGCGCAAATGCGCGAAGTATTTCATCGCCAACATCCGCGAGGACGGCCTGACGGACTGCGATTTCCGCCAGCCCAAGGATGAGGAGCGCATCGATAACATTGCGGGCGCGTGCGCGGCCTGCGGCCTGCTGGAGCTGGCGAACGTCGTCGGCGGCGAGGAGGCCGAGACCTATCGCGCGGCGGCGATGAAGCTGCTCAGGGCGCTCGACACCCTCTGCGCGGATTGGACGGACGGCAACATGGGCATTTTGCAGAAGTGCACGGCCAGCTATCACAACGACGGCGCGGGTCGCCATGTCAACATCCTTTACGGCGACTATTTCTTCATTGAAGCGCTCTGCAAGCTGCGCGGCACGGATGCGCGGCTGTGGATGGCCAGAAAGTGAGACGCAATGTACAGCATTGAAATTTGGCGCGGCGGCGAAAAACTTGCCGAGACGCGGGGAGAAGGCGAAGCCGCGCTGCTCTATCGCGGCGCATATGCGGTGGGCGACGAGATTCGTTTCACGTCGGAGAGCGAACGCGCCGTCGTGCAGGTCGATCAGCAGGTGAAGCCCGCGCGCGTCTATCTGCCCAAGAAGGCGTTCGTCTATCGGCCGCCGCTGGCAGGCGACGGGTTGGCGGTCTATCCGCCGACGGCGTTTGCGGGCGAGATGCACCTGATTTCCATCAAGCCGGACGGAAACAATGAATACCGCAATCTGGCGGAAAACCCGGCGGATCAGCGCGGCGAGGTCGCGGCCTATCCGCACGCGACGGCGAACGTGGAGACGCGCAACGAAAGCGGCTTTGCGGCGCGCAACGTCATCGACGGCGAACACATCGCCTGCGGCCACGGCGAATGGCCGTTCGGCAGCTGGGGCATCGGCGCGCGGACGGACGCGAAGCTGACGCTCGACTTTGGCCGCGAGGTGGAGATCGACGCGCTGACGCTGTATCTGCGCGCGGATTTCCCGCACGACGCGTATTGGATTTCCGGCACGGTGACGCTGGACGACGGCTTTGCCAAAACCTTCCCGCTGGAAGGAAAGGACGGCGCGCAGCGCGTGGAGCTGGGCAGGCATCGCGTGCGCACGCTGACGCTGGACAAGCTCATCAAGTGCGACAATCCCTCCGCATTCCCGGCGCTTCGGCAGATTGAGGTTTACGGAAAGGATTGCTGATTTTTCCCCAAAAAAGTGAAAAAGAAAGGCACGGGTGTGTGAAAAGCGCTCGTGCCTATTGCTTTATCGCTTCAGCCTCAAATGCCTCGGCAGTCCCTTTTGGTACTCCGGCTTGACCTCCTGCGCGATCAGCGGGCGGGCATAGGTCAAGAACGGCTCACGAAGGCGGTAATGCGCCGCGTCGATCCAGTCAAGCGGAATTTTCTTTTCCAGATTGGCGATGTCGTGGATATCGTGCAGCTCAAAGCCGCAGACATAGGGCGCGTCGCTCACGCGCTTGAGCGCGGCCATCATGCCGGTTTTGCCTTCGAACGCCGCATCCACCGCGAAAGCACCCACGTCAAAAGCTTCGGAGACGTCCGTTTCGCTGGCGACGTGCGCGGCGCACCGCTGGAGGGTGGAAAGCTCGACGGCGCGGGTCTTGCTGTGCAGCCGCGCGGCGATGAGACCGGACAGATAATGCGCCGTGCCGCCCAGATAGGTGTGGCCGAACGCATCGACATTGACGGGGTTGTGCGCCAGCTCGCAGACATAGCGCCCCTCCGCCGTGCGCACGCCCTCGGAAACCGCGACGACCAGCGACGGCGTTTGCTGCTGAAGCGCGTCTACGCGGGCGATGAAGTGTTCCGGATCAAACGGCACCTCCGGCAGGCAGATCATCGCTGCGCCCTCGCAGTCGTCATCCTCCGCGAGTGCGGCGGCGGCGGTCAGCCAGCCCGCGTTGCGGCCCATGATTTCCACGACGGTTACGGATTTGAGGTCGTAAATCGTGGAATCGCGCACCAGTTCCTTGATCGTCGTGCCGATGTATTTTGCCGCCGAGCCATAGCCCGGCGTGTGGTCGGTGTGGGTCAGATCGTTGTCGATCGTCTTGGGTACGCCGATAAAGCGGATATCGCTGCCGATTTTGGCGGCGTAGTCGCTCAGCTTGAGGATGGTATCCATGCTGTCGTTGCCGCCGATATAGAAGAAATAGCCGATATCATAACGATGCAGCGCGTCGAAAATCGCCTGATAGACCGCTTCCATCTGGCCGCTTTCCGGCAGTTTGTAGCGGCAGCTGCCCAGATACGAAGCGGGCGTATGGCGCAGCAGGGTCAGCTGCCCCGGCGCGTCGAGCGCTTCCGTCAGGTCGATCACTTCATCCTTGAGCAGGCCCTGCACGCCGTGGCGCATGCCGTAAACCTTTTGAACGCCATGCTTCCGGCAGGCGCTGAAAACGCCCGCGAGACTGGCATTGATGACACAGGTGGGGCCGCCGCTCTGGCCGACAATCGCGTTGATGCCCATGCTTGTTAATCGCTCGCTTTCCAAATTTATTCCTTTTTTCCGGATTCGTTCAAACCATCCTGCCCATTATAGCATCCGCCCATGGCCAAGGGCAAGGGACAAACTTTATTTTGTGGGGAAAATGTGGTATGATGATGCGCGAAGGAAAAAAGCGGAGGCAAAAGGATGAAACGGTTGTTTTTCGTGTTGGCGGCGCTGATGCTGCTTGCGCCTGCGGCGTTTGCGCAGACGGCGGCGGAGATTACGGATCAATGCGCGCTGACCAGCGTGGGCAAAAAGACGCTGGAACGCATGACGGACGGCGATTATCGCACGCATTGGGATTCCTCGTCGAACAGCTATGCGTATGTGCAGATTGAGGCGGGGGAAACCATCGGCGGCGTGTACGTGCAGTTTTATGACAACGCGACGGCGTTCGAGGTGCAGACGCAGGACGAATCCGGCTCGTGGCAGACCGTCGCCGAGCGGGACGGCGCGTTTTTGGCGGAATATGCAGCGCTGGATGCGGGCGCAAGCACCGTGCGTATCCGCCCGAAGGATGGAAAGGGACGGCTGTTCATCGCAGAGCTGCACGTCTTCGGCGAGGGCGACGCGCCGGACTGGGTGCAGCAATGGGAAGCGCCGCTGGAAAAAGCGGATTTGCTGGCGCTGGCGGCGCATCCGGACGACGAAATTCTGTTTCTGGGCGGCACGATTCCCTATTATGCCGGGGAAATGGGCAAAAAGGTGCAGGTGGCCTACCTCGTGCCGACCATGCCGTATCGGCGGCTGGAACTACTGGACGGATTATGGCTCTGCGGCGTGAAGAACTATCCCATCATCGGGCATTTCCCGGATAAATATCAGCTGACGCTCAAGGGCATGTACGAGCAGAAGGGATGGAGCCGGGAGAGCGTGTATCGCTTTGTGGCCGAAGCCTATCGCGCGTGCAGGCCGGACGTTGTGGTGACGCAGGACGTGAACGGCGAATACGGCCACGGCGCGCACCGGGCGGCGGCGGATGCGGCGCAGGCGGCCATCGCGCTGGCGGCGGACGAAACCTATCAGGAGAAGATGGCGCACAGCGAGCCGTGGCAGGTGAAAAAGCTGTATCTCCATTTGTACGAGCAGAATCCGGTGAAGATGGATTGGCGTAAGCCGCTGGCGGCGTTTGGCGGGCAAACCGCATTTGATATCGCCTGCCGGGCGTTTGAATGCCACATCTCCCAGCAGCGGACGGATTACCATGTGCAGGATTTCGGGCCGTATGATAACTCGAAATTCGGCTTGGCGTTTTCGACGGTCGGGGAAGATGTGGAAAAGGATGACTTTTTTGAAAATCTGGAGTGAGGGAGGAGCACTTTATGGCTGTTCAGCTTCGCGTGGCCGCGCCGGAGGATGCGGCGGCGCTGGTGGATATCTACGCGCCGTATGTACGGGAGACGGCGATTACGTTTGAATATGATGTGCCGAGTGTGGCAGAGTTTGCCGCGCGTATCGCGCACACGCTGGAAAGCTTCCCGTATCTGGTCGCGGAAAACGACGGAGAAATCGTCGGTTATGCTTATGCAGGGGCGTTCCATCCGCGCGCGGCCTATCAGTGGTGCGTGGAGATGAGCGTTTACGTCAAGCGGGACGTGCGGCGCATGGGCGTGGGCCGGAAACTTTACGATGCGATGGAAGCAATTCTCAAGCTCCAGCGGCTGACCAATGTGGAAGCCTGCATTGCCGTGCCGAGCGCGCCGGATGCGCATTTGACGATGGACAGCGTGCGTTTCCATGAAAAGATGGGCTACCGCATGGTCGGCGCGTTCCACCAGTGCGGCTATAAGTTTGACACCTGGTATGACATGGTGTGGATGGAAAAGCACATCGGGGCGCATGTCCGCAATCAACCGTCGATTCTGCGCTTTGACCAGGTCAGAGAAGGAGCGCTTCGCATCATCGAACAGGCATAAAGAAAGGGCTGCGCGCGCAGTCCTTTTCATTTATGGAAAATTGCAGAAGGCCGCCCGCGTGAATAAAGCCTTGAAGTCTTACAAGCTCTGGCGGAAGTGAGAGCGGCCTCAGGCCGCTTATTGATTCAGCCAGCGGTGCATGATTTGGCATTCTTCCTTTGCCATGCCGGGAAAAACGCCCTCCCGCAGGGCGCAGAGCGCGTCGTTGTGTGCCCGCAGGCGGGGAAGCAGATGCGGCCAATCCATCACGCCCTGACCGAGCGGACGGTTTTCCCACTGGCCCTCGCTGTTAAACACACCGTCCTTGACGTGCAGCACGCAGACCCGCCGGCCGAAGCAGGAGAGCGCACGCTCCAAAATTTCCATCTGGGCTTCGGGCGCGGCGGTTTCGGGGGTGATGAGGTTCGCCGTATCCAGAATGATCCGCAGATTCGGACTGTTCACGTCCGCGATCAGGCGGCGGGTCAGCTCCGGCGTGTTGAGCGTATGCAGCGCGACCGGCTCAATGCCCACGAGCGCATGTACCTGTTCCGCATGTGCGCAGACCTCGCGGGTGAAATCCAGCAGGCGGGCATAGGCGGCTTCGCGTTCGGATTCAGGAAAGGTGAAATGCGTTGTCTCCGTGCCGACGCAGCCCGCGCCGAGCATGACGCTGGCGGACAGCGAACGCTTGAAACGCGCCTTCGCTTCGGCCAGCGCATCGGGATTGCGGTCGCTTGCGCTGACATAGCAGCCCATCACGGGCAGAGCCAGCCCGGCAAACGCATCGCGGATTTCGAGAAGCGCGTCATGCGTCATATACTGCTCGGCGGGCGCGGGAAACGCCTTGGTGAAAGCAAGCTGGGTAGCCTCAAACCCGGCTTCGCGAATCGCCTGTGCCAGCGCGCGGGGTTCCATGCGGCCGAAATCGTGGCCGCGCATGCCGATTATCATCAAAAAACCTCCCGTTTTGTTCATATGACATCAGTATACGCCCGATTTGGAAAAAAAGAAAGAGCCAAACAGGCGCTTGCCCCGAAACCGCACATAGCGTATAATAAAGAAAAACGAGAACGCAGGAGGAATGAATATGGAACTTGGCAAAATGCTCGCAATGGTGGATCACACGCTGCTCAAGCCCGAATCGACCTGGGCGCAGATTAAGGAAATTTGCGACGACGCGATGAAGTATCACACGGCGACGGTGTGCATCCCGGCCAGCTATGTGGCGCGCTGCAAGGCCTACATGCAGGATCGGGCGGACAAGGTGGGCGTGTGTACGGTCATCGGCTTCCCGACGGGCTATTCCACGACGGAAGCGAAGGTCTTCGAAGCGGCCGACGCGGTGAAAAACGGTGCGGACGAGGTGGACATGGTCATCAACATCGGTATGCTCAAGGATGGGCGCGACGACGAAGTGCTTGCCGAAATCAACGCGGTCAAGGCGGCCTGCGCGGGACACACGCTCAAGGTTATCATCGAAACCTGCCTGCTGACCGAAGATGAAAAGATTCGCATGTGCGATATCGTTTCGAAATCCGACGCGGATTTCATCAAGACTTCGACGGGCTTCTCCACCACGGGCGCGACGTTTGACGACGTGGCGCTGATGAAGGCGCACATGAAGCCGGGCAAGGGTATCAAGGCGGCGGGAGGCATCGCCTCGCTGGACGACGCGTACAAGTTCAT
Organism: uncultured Clostridia bacterium; assembly: GCA_934636105.1. Classification (GTDB taxonomy): domain Bacteria; phylum Bacillota; class Clostridia; order Christensenellales; family Aristaeellaceae; genus Ventricola. The sequence continues at coordinate 35,318 of CAKTZR010000012.1, read as the reverse complement.
CGAGCTGGGCGCAACGAGACTGGGTACGAGCCGCATTGTCAAGCTGGTCAAGAACGAGGAAGCGACGGGGTATTAAGAGAAGAAGCGTCGAGCGATCGGCGCTTTTTTTCTTGCATAGATTCAGGCTTCTATGCTACAATAATGACGAATTTAGAATTCAATTCTAAATTCGTCAAAGGAGGGCGACGGAACATGACGTACATTCATCGGGCGATTGAAGCGCGTTTGGAGAAAGCGGCGAAAACCTATAAGGCGGTGCTGGTGACAGGCCCCAGGCAGGTTGGCAAATCGACGATTCTCAAAAAACTCTTTTCAGAGCGCAAATATGTGTCGCTGGATGATCCTTTTCTGGAGGAGCAGGCCAATGAAAACGGCTCAATGTTCATGATGCTCAATCAGCCGCCGATTACGATTGACGAGGTGCAGCGCGCGCCGATGTTGTTTCGCTACATCAAAATGAAATGTGACGAAACCGATGAAACGGGATTGTTCTTTTTATCCGGTTCGCAGCAATTCAAATTGATGAAAAACGTGTCCGAGCCGCTGTCTGGCCGAATCAGCATCATAGAATTGCCGGGGCTTTCCCTTCGCGAAATACAGGGCGACGCGTTTAACACGCGATTTCTGCCGACGATGGAATACATCCTGGAAAGACAGAAAAGCGTGCAGACCCCTGAAAACCTGTGGGAGGTCATTCATCGCGGGTCGTATCCTGCGCTGCAAAACAGGCAGCTGGAATGGGCGGATTTTTATGCAGACTATGTGCGCACCTACATCGAAAGGGACGTGCGTGAGCTGTCTGCCGTGCAGGATTTGGATACCTTCCGCCGATTTATGGTCGCGGCGGCGGCCAGAACGGGCGAGGTGCTGAATTACTCCAATATCGCCGACGAGGTGGGCAAGGATGTGACCACCGTCAAAAACTGGATGTCGATTTTGGAAGCATCCGGCATCGTGTATCTGCTTGAACCGTATGCGTCAACAGCGCTCAAGCGGGCGACAAAGACGCCGAAGCTCTATTTCCGCGATACGGGTCTTGTGTGTTATCTGACAAGATGGCTGACCGCCGATGCGCTGGCCTGCGGTGCGATGGGCGGACCGATTTTTGAAACGTTTGTCATTTCCGAAATTTTAAAATCCTTTTCCAACGCAGGGCTGGATTATCGATATTTTGTGTCGTATTATCGGGGCAAGGATAAAATCAAGACGCAGAAGAACGGCGAAACGGTTCAGGCCGAAGGCAAAATCGACCTCATCTTGGAGGAAAACGGCGTACTTTATCCGGTTGAAATCAAGAAGGCCTCCCGCGTTTCGGCAGACATGACCAGCGCGTTTCAGGTGCTTGAACAGATTCCGGAGAAGAAGCGGGGCATGGGTGCGGTGGTCTGCATGTGCCCGCAGCCGGGTGCGCTTCGGGAAAACGTGCTGCAAATTCCGGCGTGGTGGATTTAAAGAACCCAAAATAGAAATTTTTCGAGCTAAAAGCCAAAAAGAAAGATTTTAAACGGAAAAAAGCAAAAAAACGTTGACACCAGCAGGAAAAACTGTTATCATAGGAAGGCAAGCCGCTCGGGACAGGTCTGCAAATGCCCAAGGGCTACCTAAACCCGGCGAGTATTTATGAGGAGGTGTCACCATAATGTACGCGATTATTGCGACTGGTGGCAAACAGTACCGCGTCAGTGAGGGCGACGTGATCTACATCGAGAAGATCGATGCTCAGGTTGACTCCACGGTTTCTTTTGACGTTCTGCTGATGGGCAACGACGGCGACGTGAAGATCGGCACGCCGGTTGTCGAGGGCGTCAAGGTCGAGGGCAAGGTCGTCGGCCAGATCCGCGGCGAGAAGATCGTCGTCTACAAGTACAAGTCCAAGAAGAACTATCGCCGTAAGCAGGGCCATCGCCAGCCGTACACCAAGGTGGAAATCACCAAGATCGGCTAAGAGATGACCACCATCACGGTCTATACTTCTGCCGACGGCGCGCTGCGCGGCTTTGTGGCCGACGGGCATGCGGGCGGCAAGAAGATAAGGGGTTACGATCTGGTCTGCTGCGCGGTTTCCGCGCTGACGCAGACGGGTGTGAATGCGCTGGAAGCCGTTGCGGGGGTGACGCCGAGCGTCGCCGTTCGGGACGGATATCTCCGGTGTGAGCTGCCGAAAGCGCTTGAAGCCGAAAAGGCGGAAAAAGCGCAGATCGTGCTCCAAACGGTCATGACGGGACTGACAGACATTCAAAAAGTTTATCCGAATCTCATTCGGATACAGAAAGAAGAATGGAGGCAAGCAGATGCTTACGATGAATCTTCAGCTCTTCGCTCATAAGAAGGGCACCGGTTCTTCCCACAACGGCCGCGACAGCGAGTCTAAGCGCCTTGGCGCGAAGCGTGCGGACGGCCAGTTCGTCCTGGCGGGCAACATCCTGTACCGTCAGCGCGGCACCCACATTCATCCCGGCACCAACTGCGGCATCGGCGGCGACGATACCCTGTTCGCTCTGGTGGACGGCGTTGTTCGTTTCGAGCGCATGGGCAAGAAGAAGACCCGCTGCAGCGTGTACCCGGTTGCGCAGTAATTTTTCTACGCAGATTCAGAACGTCTCTTGAAAAAGGGGCGTTCTTTTTATGTCTGCTTTACCCTTCCACCGTCTGCGGACGGTCCCCCTCCCCTTAAAAGGGGAGGTTGGGGACTTATGATGAAGAAACAAAGAAAAAAGCATAAAAAAGAACAGAAAAAACCGCAAAAGTCAGGCGCTTTTTCACCTGTTTTTGATTTCGGGTCAGTGATATAATATAGCCTTGTAAACGAAGGAAAAAAGTGAAGAACAAAGAGAGGTAATCGTTATGGAAACATTGCTCAGCATTGCCATCGCGCTGTGCGCGGGCCTGCTGGTTTCCCGTTTCGTCAAGCCGCTGAAGCTGCCGGCCGTGACGGGCTATCTGATTGCGGGCATTTTAATCGGCCCGTACTGTCTGGGCAAGCTGGGCGTGCAGGGCCTCGGCTTCCCGACGACGGCCGACGTGAAGGCGATGAGCCTGTTTAACGACGTGGCGCTCGGCTTTATCGCGTTCGCCATTGGCAACGAGTTCCGCCTTTCCCAGCTTCGCCACACGGGCAAGCAGGCGACTGTGATCGGTATTTTCCAGGCGCTGACGGCGACGCTGATGGTCGATCTGGTGCTGATTGGTCTGCACTTCTTCGTGCTCGGCGATTCGATGTCCATCGCGGATGCGATCATTCTGGGCGCTATCGCGACGGCGACCGCTCCGGCGGCGACGCTGATGGTCGTTCGCCAGTACAAGGCGAAGGGCGAATTGACCGACCTGCTGCTGCCGATTGTCGCGCTGGATGATGCGGTGGGTCTGATTGTGTTCGCGATCAGCTTCGGCGTGGCGAAGGCAATCAACTACGGCAACTACGACATGACGAGCATCCTCGTTGAGCCGCTGCTGGAAATCGTGCTCTCCATCCTGCTGGGCTTTGTGATGGGCAGCATCTTCTCCGCTGCGGAGAAATATTTCAAATCGAACAGCAAGCGCCTGTCCCTGTCCATCACGTTTGTCATCATGACGGTGGCGCTGTCGATGATGGAGTTTGAGGTCGGCGGCGTGAAGATCGGCTTTTCCAGCCTGCTGGTGTGCATGATGCTTGGCACGGTGTTCTGCAACGTGTGCGACTTCTCGGCGGAGATCATGGATAAGACCGATCGCTGGACGGCGCCGCTGTATATCCTGTTCTTCGTGCTCAGCGGCGCGGAGCTGGAATTGAACGTGTTCGGCAGCACCTCTGTGGTGCTGATCGGCGCGGCGTATATCCTCGCGCGTGCGTTTGGCAAGTGGGCGGGCGCGAGCATCAGCGCGAAGCTCATGAAGTGCCCGCCGAAGGTGCAGAAGTGGCTGGGCATCACGCTGCTGCCGCAGGCCGGCGTTGCGCTGGGCATGTCCGTCACGGTGGCGCAGACGCTGGGCGCGGACGGCGCGATGGTGCGCAACATTGTTCTGTTTGGCGTGCTGATTTACGAGCTGGTCGGCCCGGCGCTGACGAGAATCGCGCTGACTGAGGCCGGAGACATCCAGCCGAAGGCCGAAGCTGTCGTTTCGGCGGACGACTAAGGTACGCTTGGGGCTTTGCCCCAAACCCCAGCAGGGGAATAATTCCCCTGCACCCTTACATAAAAAACGACCCTGTACGGATGGTTCCGTACAGGGTCGTTTTGCATTTTTTGAGAAAGATACGAGCTATAAGCGCGAAGCGAAGAAGGGGTTTGGAGACTTGTCCCCAAGCGGGTTTGGGCGGCAGCCCAACGTACCTCACATGAAATACTTCTGATACGTCTGATAGTAAATCTCCAGCCGCTTTTCCCCGGCGATGACCTGCATCTGCTCGACCAGCGCGGGCGATTCGCGCAGGAAGCGGACGAGATCGGGGTTATAGCGAACGCCGCTGTCGCGGGCAAATTCATCCAGCACCCGCTCGACGGATTTCGCCTGATGATAGTTGCGGCCATAGCAATCCGTCGCCGCGTCAAGACAATTGCACAGGGTGATGACATCGATCATGATGCGTTCGGGGGAGATGGTGTTATCGAAATCCGCCGGATAGCCGCCCTGACCATTATAGAATTTGTGATGGCCGTGGGTGATATCCGCAAAGCGCGCCAAATCCGGGTCGATGGAGAGATATTCCGCGCCCTTGGCGGGATGATTGCGGATGATGGAAAATTCCGCATCCGACAGCGGGCGGTGCTGCGTCTCGATGATGGTCAGCATGGCGTTTTTACCCACGTCATGCAGCAGGGCGGCTTCATCGATGAAATGCAGAAGCTCGCCGCGGTGCGCCTGCACGCCCTGAACGCTGCTTAGATCGTGATAACCGACGAGCAGCTCCGGCGCGTCGGCGATGACGGCGGCGAGAATGGCCTGCGCAAAGATGCTGACCATCTGCGAATGCAGGAAGGTGGTGCAGTGGCGCACGATGACCATGCGGATCATGAAATCGATCTTTTCCTCGCGGGTATCAAAGAAATGATAAACCACGGGCATGAAGGCCAATTCTTCCAGCGCGGAATTGAGCGTAAACACGTCGGCGTTGCGCTTGCTGTAAGGGGTGATGAAATCATGGATTTCATCTTGATAAATTCGGAAATAGCGCTGCTTTTCGGCGCGCGGCATATCGGCTTCATCCAGATATTGAATGAGCGCGTCCAGCGATGTGGCATAGTAGGAAATCACGTCGATCTCCTCCTGATTCATGCCCTCGTGCGTCTGCATATAAAAATCGTGCAGGATTTCCCGCAGGTGCGGATCAAACGGCTTTTTTTGGGCGTGACGGCGATTGCAAAGCCGTCTGTTTCAAAACGTCGGATATACACATCCAGCAGATGCGCGATATCGGGTTCCAGCTCGCCGGAAGCGCGAAGCTGCTTCATATAGCCCCAATAGCGATACGCTTCTTCGATGGGGAAGGTGCCCAGACAGGCCGCCGTGATCGTCAGATTCACCATCGACACGGCGATGGCCTGATGGATGATGTGGCTGTCAAACTCGTGATAGCGGGGCCAGAGATCGGCTGCCTTTTGATAATAGGCGACGCTTTGAGCGCCGAACTGCTCGCGGAGGATGCGGGAATATTCCAGATGGGTATACCCCAGATAGAGACACGCCTGGACGTATCCCTCCATGTTGTCGGGATCGTGTTTTTCAATATGATGAAGCAGGATTTTGGCTGACTCGCCGACGATGGCCAGGTCATGCGAATCGGAAACATAGCAGTCCCGCAGGGACATGCGGAACTGCGTCCACGCTTCTTCATCCAAATCGGGCGTATCGGCCTTGAAGACGTCGAGCCTTCGCGCTGCGTTCATAGGGTTCCTTCCTCACAACATCACGTCATCAAAAACACACAAAACCAAACTACATTTATCATGTTTTCAACACCATATTTTAGCATAGATTGCCGGATGTTTCAACCTATAAAAACAGGCGGTTGGCATGAAAATGCCAACCGCCCATTTTGGACACAGGGAAAAACTTATTGGTGATCCTGATAGTGCTTTTTGATCGCATCAAAGGTCTCGTCGCTCAAATCGTGCTCGACCTTGCAGGCGTCGTGCAGCGCGATCTCTTTGCTCACGCCCAGACTCATGAACAGCTGGCTGAGGATGGTGTGGCGCTCGTAGATATGGGTCGCAATGCGCTGGCCTTCCTCGGTCAGATGGATGTGGTTATCCTCATCGACGGTGACCAGCCCGTTTTCGCGCATCTGGCGCAGAACGATGGAGACCGTCGGTCGGGAATAGGAGAGATAGGAACACACGTCGATGGCGTGAACCTCGTTTTGCTGCTGCGAAAGGATGTAAATCGTTTCCAAATAGTTTTCAATGGCTTCGGATACTGCCATAATCAATCGCCTCCAAGCGTCGGCCGCACGCTGACGCTGCGGGCGGCAAAGTGGCCGCGCGGGACGCACAAGCGCGGCTAAACTGACCCTATTATAACATAATTCGATAAATCAAACAACGCGGATAAAAAAAATTTGGCTTTTTTTTCTTGAGTCAATGCGTTGACAAAATCGTTAGCGGATGCTAATATAGTGCCGTTAGAAAAAGCTAATTTGTGTATGCAAACAAAAGAATACACAAGTTGAAAGGGAGGATGGATATGCCGCTTACTATGGTTGGCGTCGGCGAGAGCCGGGCGATCATCCGCATCGGGGGCAGCGACAAGGTGCGCACGCATCTGGAAAACCTCGGCTTTGTTGAGGGAGAGATGGTTCGCGTGGTCTCCGACATCTCCGGCAACCTGATCGTTCAGGTGAAGGACGCGCGCGTGGCCATCAGCCGCGAACTGGCGACCAAGATTCTCGTCTGATTTTGAATCGGGCCGGAATCTAAAGTATACAAGAGGAGGATAAAACGATGACGCTGAAGGAAGCCAAGATTGGCTCGACCGTGACCGTGACGAAGGTCGGCGGCGAGGGCGCGCTCAAGCGCCGCATCATGGACATGGGCATCACCAAGGGCGTGCAGATTTATGTGCGCAAGGTTGCGCCGCTGGGCGATCCGGTGGAGGTAACCGTTCGCGGCTATGAGCTGAGCCTGCGCAAGGCGGACGCCGACCTGATCGAGGTCAAGTAAGGCCTAAGGCTTTATCAGAGAGAGCGGGGCATGACCCGCTTGATTTCAGGATGAAGGTTAGCAAATTCTAACCGAGGAGGAAAGATCATGGAGATCAAGATCGCGCTTGCCGGCAACCCGAACTGCGGCAAGACTACACTGTTCAACGCGCTCACCGGCGCGAATCAGTTCGTCGGCAACTGGCCGGGCGTTACGGTTGAGAAGAAGGAAGGCCGCCTCAAGGGCGAGAAGGATGTCATCATCACCGACCTTCCGGGCATTTACTCCCTGAGCCCGTACACGATGGAAGAAGTCGTCGCCCGTAACGTGCTGATCGATCAGCGTCCGGACGCGCTGCTCAACATCATCGACGCCACCAACCTGGAGCGCAACCTGTACCTGACCACGCAGCTCGCCGAGCTGGGCATTCCGATGGTCGTTGCGCTGAACATGATGGACGTTGTCCGCAAGAACGGCGACCGCATCGACGCGGCGAAGCTCTCGAATCACCTGGGCGTGCCGGTCATCGAGATTTCCGCGCTGAAGGGCGACGGCGTGATGGAAGCGGCTCAGCGTGCCGTGCAGATGGCGCGCAGCGGCAAGAAGACCATCCCGCAGCATCGCTTTGCGGGCAGCATCGAGCATGCGCTGGCCCACATCGAGGAAGTCGTGCTTCACGACATGCCGGAGGAGCAGCAGCGTTGGTTCGCCGTCAAGATCTTCGAGCGTGACGAGCAGCTGATCGAGAAGCTGAACATCCCGAAGGACAAGCTCGCGCACATCGAGCAGGACATCAAGGCCTGCGAGACTGAGATGGACGACGACAGCCAGTCCATCATCACCTCCGCGCGTTACACCTACATCGCTTCCATCATCGACGGCTGCGTGAAAAAGAGCAACCGCGGCATGAGCACCAGCGATAAGATTGACCGCATCCTGACCAACCGAATCCTCGGCCTGCCGATCTTCGCGGCCATCATGACGCTGGTTTACTACATCGCCATCACCACCGTCGGCGGCGCGCTGACCGACTGGACCAACGACGTGTTCGTCGGCGAGTGGATCGTTCCGGCGGCGCAGAGCTTCTTTGAGGGCATCGGCTGTGCCGACTGGCTCACCGGCCTGATTGTTGACGGCGTTATCAGCGGCGTCGGCGCGGTTCTCGGCTTCGTGCCGCAGATGCTCGTTCTGTTCCTGATGCTGTGCATCCTCGAAGATTGCGGCTACATGGCGCGTATCGCGTTCATCATGGATCGTCTGTTCCGCCGCTTCGGCCTCTCCGGCAAGAGCTTCATCCCGATGCTGGTCGGCACGGGCTGCGGCGTGCCTGGCATTATGGCTTCCCGTACCATCGAGCAGGAGCGTGATCGCCGCATGACGATCATGACCACCACCTTCATCCCCTGCGGCGCGAAGACCCCGATCGTTGGCCTGATGGCCGGCGCGATCTTCGGCGGCGCGTGGTGGGTGGCCCCGAGCGCCTACTTCATCGGCATCGCGGCGATCATCATCTCCGGTATCATCCTGAAGAAGACCAAGCCCTTTGCGGGCGAACCGGCTCCGTTCGTTATGGAGCTGCCGGCTTACCACGTCCCGACCGTGAAGAACGTGCTGCGCGGCACTTGGGAGCGCGGCTGGAGCTTCATTAAGAAGGCCGGTACGATCATCACGCTGTCCTCTGTGTTCGTTTGGTTCACCAGCTCCTTCGGCTTCGTGGACGGCGCGTTCGGCATGGTTGAGGATATGGATGCTTCCATCCTCGCGACCATCGGCAACGCGGTCTGCTTCATCTTCAAGCCGCTCGGCTTCGGCAGCTGGCAGGCGACCGTCGCGACCCTGCTCGGTCTGGTTGCGAAGGAAGAAGTCGTCGGCACCTTCGGTACCCTGTTCGCGGTTGCGGGCGATGCGCTGGAGATGGTTGACGAGGGCGACTTCGCCGGTCTGGTCAACATCGCCGCTCAGTTCACCCAGCTCTCCGCTTACAGCTTCCTGATCTTCAACCTGCTGTGCGCTCCGTGCTTCGCGGCCATCGGCGCGATCAAGCGTGAGATGAACAACGCGAAGTGGACCTGGGCTGCAATCGGCTGGGAGTGCGGCTTCGCTTACGCGATGGCGCTCATCGTCTATCAGATCGGCGGCCTGTTCACCGGCGATACCACCTTCGGTATCGGCACTGTGGCGGCTGTGATCGTGCTTGGCGTGCTCATCTATCTGCTCGTTCGTCCGTATAAGGAGAGCGAGGAAATGGAAGTCAAGTACACTGGCAAGTAATTTTCCTTCCGAACTTCGTATAGGGCGTGTTCCCTTCTCCGATACTGGGGAAGGGAACATTCCCATATCAGGAATTGAAGAAGTTTGAATCGTTTTGCCCGAAGGTTTCCAAAGGGCGGGCGGAAAGCCCTTTGGCGGGGCGATGGGGCAGAGCCCCATATTCAAAGAAAGGACGATAACCTATGGCTACTGTTATTGTGTTGATTGTTCTGGCAGCCGTGATGTTCTTCCTGGCCCGCAGCCTTGTCCGCGAAAAAAAGAGCGGCGGCTGCTCCGGCTGCCCGGGCTGCGGCAGCGGCAAGAGCTGCCATAGCAAGTAAATCACACGCCTTCCCCCGGCCTTGGCCGGGGGATTTTATATATTGAACCGCTTCATTGCTCTGCGCATAGCATGGCAGAGAGGTGAAGGACATGAAAGCAATTTTCTGGGCCGGCGCTGGCACGCTCTTTCCGTTTTGCATGACGGTATTGGGCGCGGCGCTGGTCTTTTTGATAAAAAAGCAGACGGAGGACGGCCCGTGCATGGGTTTTGCGGCGGGCGTGATGAGCGCAGCAGCGGTTTTCAGCATGCTTCTGCCCGCGATGCGGCAAAGCGGGAGCGGCTGGCTGACGGTGACGGCGGGATTCGTACTCGGTGCGGCGATGATTGCGGGCGTGGACGCGCTGATGCGTCGGGTTCGACGGATTCAGGGCGCAACGGACGAAACAAGGCGGCGGCTGATGATGGTCGCAGCCATCACGCTGCACAACATTCCGGAGGGCATGGCCGTCGGGCTGGCGTTTGCTCTGGCGAGCGCGCAGGGCGGCTTGGCCGCGGCGGCCGTGCTGGCGCTGGGTATTGGCGTGCAGAATCTGCCGGAGGGGCTGGCCGTGGCGCTTCCCTTTCACGCGGGCGGCTTGAGCCGGGGGAGGAGCTTTGCGCTCGGCGCATTAAGCGGCGCGGTTGAGCCGATTTTCGGCGTGCTGGCGGCGCTGATGATGGGCGCGGCGCAGAGCGCCCTGCCGGGGATGATGGCATTCTGCGCGGGCGCGATGATGCAGGTCGTCTTCGCGGAGATGATTCCGCAGGCGGCGAAAACCCGCGCAGGCGTGGTCTGCCTGATGGTGGGCTATACGCTGATGATGGCGCTGGATTTGGCGCTGGGGTGATTCGGTCAGCCCGCGCCGCTTGCATTTTGGCAGGTCTGCGGGTATAATAGGAGCATCAACACGCGCAACGCGCGGGCAGGAGGTTTGACTATGACCCCGGAAGATATGCAGGATCGCGATATCGTGGAGTTTACCGACGACAACGGCAACACGCTGATGCTCGAAGTGATGGATTATTTCTACTATAACGGGCAGGAATTTGCCGCGCTGTGCGATGCGGAGGAGACCCCGTCCGATGATGACCCGGATGACGACCCGGTGTATATCATGCAGGTGAACACCTTTGAGGATGAAAACGGTGAGGAGATGGAGGAGTTTGTGCCTCCGGAGGATGCGCTGATGGAAAAGCTGATTCAGATTGTCCGCACCCGCTTCACCGATGAGGAAGACGGGGACGACGAGGAATAAGCGCCGGTCTATGCGCGGGGTGAAGCATCGCTTCGCTCCGCTTTTTCTTTTAACAGGGAACGTTGGGGTTTCACCCCAATCCCCACCAAGAACCTGAGGTTCTTGGATTTCCCACTTCGCTTCGCGGCATACCGCGAAGCGGTAAGGAGGAAGGTGCAGGGAACTCAGTTCCCTGCCGGGGGTTTGGGGGCAGCGCCCCCAAGGAGAGCGTATCATGAACGATCTGCTGAAACTCAAAATTGAAAAGCTGCCCACCTGCCCAGGCTGCTACCTGATGAAAAGCGAAGGGAAGATCATCTACGTCGGCAAGGCGGTGAACCTCAAAAACCGCGTCAGCCAGTATTTCACCCACTCCAAGGCGCACACGGTCAAGGTACGCGCAATGGTCGCCCGAATCGATGATTTTGATATCGTGCTCTGCGATACCAACCTCGAAGCGCTGATTCTGGAGTGCAACCTCATCAAGCTGCATAAGCCGCAGTATAACATCCTCCTCAAGGATGATAAGCATTATCCGTATCTGAAAATCGATTTGGCGCAGGATTATCCCCGCGTGGAGCTGGTGCGCCGCGTGGAGAAGGACAAGGCGAAGTATTTCGGCCCGTATATGGGCGCAACAGGCGTGCGCGAGGTGCTCGATGTGCTGCGCGGGCTGTTCCCGCTGCGCACCTGCGCGATGACGATCAAGCCCGGTATGCACCAGCGCCCATGCCTGCATCATCAGCTTGGCGAATGCCTGGCTCCCTGCGCGTCGATGACCACGCCGGAGGAATATGGCAAAGTGGTGCAGGAAGTCATTGACTTTCTGGGCGGCAAATCCGACGCGGTGATCGACCGTCTGACGGAGCAGATGAACAAGGCCGCGCGGGAGATGCGCTTCGAGCAGGCCGCCCAGCTTCGCGACCGCATCCGCGACGCGCAGAACCTGATGGAGCGGCAGAAGGCGATCAACGTCAACGGCGGCGATCAGGATATCATCGCCTGCACGAGCGACAACATCGACGCAATGGTGGAGGTCGTCTATGTGCGCGGCGGCCACATGATCGGCGCGGAAAATTATGCGCTGGATGGCGCGGGCGACCAGAGCGCAGCGCAGATTCTCGGCTCGTTCGTCATGCAGTTTTACGACGACGGCAGACAGCCGCCTTCGGAAATTCTTTGCATGGAGCTGCCCGAACAGGCGGAGGATATCGCGCAGGCGCTCTCCGAAAGGAAGGGCGCAAAGGTCACGGTGTTTGAGCCGCAGCGCGGCACGAAGCACAAGCTCGTGGAGCTGGCGCTCAAAAATGCGAAGGACGCGCTGGCCAAACGCAACGCGCACCTGGCCCGCGCGCACGAGCGCACCATCGGCGCGTGTGAAGCGCTGGCCAAGGCGGTTGGCATGGATCACACGCCGCGGCGCATTGAGGGCTACGACATCTCCAACACGCAGGGCGTTTTGAGCGTGGCGAGCATGGTCGTCGCCATCGACGGCGAAGCTGCGCGCAAGGAATACCGCATCTTCCGCATCAAGACGGTGGAGGGCGCGAATGACTTTGCTTCCATGAACGAGGTGCTGACCCGCCGCCTGACCCGCGCCAAGCAGGAGCGGGAGGCACTGGCCAAGGCGGGCAAGCTGCCGGAAGACGGGCGCGGGCTGTCCGGCTTTGCGGATCTGCCGGATTTGATTTTGATCGACGGCGGCCCGCAGCAGCTTCGTTTTGCGCGCGAGGCCATGCTCAAGGTGGGCTACAATATCCCGATTTTCGGCCTGGCTAAAAGGCTGGAGGAAATCTTTCTGCCGGATCAGGAGGAAAGCATTCTGCTGGACCGCAAGTCGCCTGCGCTGCATCTGATTCAGCGCGTCCGCGACGAAGCGCACCGCTTCGGTATTACGCATCACCGCGATCTGCGCCAAAAAGCGGGCATGCACTCCACGCTGGAGGATATTCCCGGTATCGGCGCAACCCGTCGGCGCGCGTTGCTGACGCATTTCAAATCCATCGCGAAGATCGCCAACGCTACGCCCGGGGAGCTTTGTGAAGTGGAGGGAATCGGTAAGGCGCAGGCGAAGGTGATTTGGGAGTATTATCATCAGGAGACGAAGGGGGACGAGGGGGCGTTGCCCCAATCCCTACCAGGAACCTGAGGTTCCTGCCGGGTTTTAGGGCAGAGCCCTAAGCCGTTATTCCTCCGTCTCAACCCTTCTGCTCTTTTTCAGCACGGGCGCGAGATACTGTCCGGTATAGCTCTTTTCGCATTGGCAGATGTCCTCCGGCGTGCCTTCGCAGACGAGCGTGCCGCCGCCGCTTCCGCCCTCCGGGCCGAGGTCGATCACATAGTCGCAGGCCTTAATCACGTCGAGATTGTGCTCGATAATCAGCACGGAGTTGCCACCGCGGGCGAGCTGGCGAAGCACATGCACCAGCCGCTCGCAGTCGGCGATGTGCAGGCCGGTCGTCGGTTCGTCAAGCACATAGAACGTCTTGCCGGTCGATGTGCGGGAAAGCTCGGTCGCCAGCTTGACGCGCTGGGCCTCGCCGCCGGAGAGCGTCGTGGAGGACTGCCCAAGCTGGATGTAGCCCAAACCCACATCGTAAAGGGTTTGCAGCTTGCGCGTGATGCGCGGATAGGCGGAGAAGAAATCCAGTGCTTCCTCGACGGTCATGTTCAGCACGTCGGCGATGGATTTACCCTTGTAGAGCACTTCCAGCGTTTCGCGGTTGTAGCGCTTGCCCTTGCAGACCTCGCACGGCACGTAGATATCCGCCAGAAAGTGCATCTCGATGCGCAGAATGCCGTCGCCGGAGCAGGCTTCGCAGCGGCCGCCGCGCACGTTGAAGGAGAAGCGGTTCTCCTTGTAGCCGCGCGCCTTGGCTTCCGGCGTGGCGGCAAAGACCTTGCGGATCATGTCAAACAGGCCGGTGTAGGTGGCCGGATTGCTGCGCGGGGTGCGGCCGATGGGGCTTTGGTCGATGGCGATGACTTTGTCTAGCTGGCTGAGACCGTCGATGCCGTCGCAGGCGCCGGGGCGCGTGTGCGCGCGGTTGAGGTCGCGCTGGAGGGTTTTGTAGATGATTTCGTTGACGAGCGAGGATTTGCCGCTGCCGGATACGCCGGTGACGACAGCCATCACGCCCAGCGGAATCTTCACGTCGATGTTTTTCAGATTGTTGGCGCGTGCGCCGCGCACCGTCAGCCAGCCGGTGGGCTGCTTGCGGTGCAGCGGAACGGGAATGCTGCGGCGGCCGGAGAGATACGCACCGGTGATGGAATCCGGGCAGGCCATGATCTCCTGTGCCGTGCCCTGCGCGATGAGCCGGCCGCCGTGCTCGCCTGCGCCGGGGCCGATATCCACAATTTGATCTGCCGCGAGCATGGTGTCCTCGTCGTGCTCGACGACGATCAGCGTGTTGCCGATGTCGCGCAGGTGTTTGAGCGTCTCAATCAGCCGCGCGTTGTCGCGCTGATGCAGGCCGATGCTCGGCTCATCGAGAATATAGAGCACGCCGACCAGGCTGGAGCCGATCTGCGTCGCCAGCCGGATGCGCTGGGCTTCGCCGCCGGAAAGCGTGCCCGCCGCGCGGGAGAGCGTCAGATAGCCCAGACCCACGTCGATCAAAAAGCGCAGGCGGGAATTGATTTCCTTGAGAATCGGAGCGGCGATCATGCCGTCCTTCTCGCCGAAGGTCAGCGAAGAAAAGAACGCCTGCGCGTCGATGACGGACAAATCGGAAGCTTCCGCGATGGATTTGCCGCCGACCGTCACCGCCAGAATTTCCGGACGAAGGCGCTGACCGCGGCAGTCCGGGCAGGGCGTCTGGCTCATCAGGCCGTCGTAATAGGCTTTGGTGGCGTCGCTCTGCGTTTCGGCGGCGCGCCGCTCGGTCGTGGGAATCACGCCTTCAAACGGCGCGGAGAAGGTGTGCGAATCGCCGTTGGGGCGCGTGTAATGGATGTTCAGCGGCTCGCCTTTGCTGCCGTAGAGAATCACATCCATTGCTTCCTTGGGCAGCTGATCGAGCGGCGTATCCATCGAGAAGCCGTATTTTTCGCTGAGCGCCTGAAAGAACATGCCCGCCTGCGTGCCGGGTTCGAGGTTGCTCCAGCCCATGACGTTGAAGGGGTTTTCGTTCAGGCTCTTGCTCCAGTCCGGCACAATCAAATCGGGATCGATCTTTTGCAGCACGCCCAGACCCGCGCACGTCGGGCACGCGCCGAACGGGCTGTTGAAGGAGAAGGAGCGCGGCGCGAGTTCCTCCATCGAAATGCCGCATTCCGGGCAGGCGAGGTTTTGAGAAAAGAGCATTTCGCGTTCGCCCGGCCCGATATCCGCGATGACAATGCCGCCGGAGAGGGAGAGCGCCGTTTCCAGCGAATCCGTCAGGCGGGTGCGGATGTCCTCACGCAGAATCAGGCGATCGACGACCACTTCGATGTTGTGCTTTTTCTGTTTGGCGAGCGCAGGCGCTTCCGCCGCGTCGCAGATTTCCCCGTCGATCCGGACGCGGACAAAGCCCTGCCTGACCACGTTTTCCAGAATCTTGACGTGTTCGCCTTTTTTGCCGCGCACAACCGGCGCGAGCAGCTGCATGCGGGTGCGCTCCGGCAGGGCGAGCAGCTGATCGACCATCTGATCGACCGTCTGCTTGCTGATTTCGCGGCCGCATTTGGGGCAGTGCGCCACGCCGACGCGCGCGTAGAGCAGGCGCAGATAGTCGTGAATTTCCGTCACCGTGCCGACGGTGGAACGGGGGTTTTTGCTGGTGGTCTTCTGATCGATGGAGATGGCGGGGGAAAGGCCGTCGATGGAATCCACATCCGGCTTTTCCATCTGCCCCAAAAACTGACGCGCATAAGAGGACAGGGATTCGACATAGCGCCGCTGACCCTCGGCGTAGAGCGTATCAAACGCCAGCGACGATTTGCCGCAGCCGGAAAGGCCGGTGAACACGATGAGCTTGTTGCGCGGCAGGGTCAGGTCAACCCCCTTGAGGTTGTTCTGACGAACGCCGCGGATGACGATGTTTTCCTGCATGGTGAACTCCTTCTTGATACTGGCGCAAAGCGTCAAAGAATGCTATAATCAAAAACAGAACATTGTGTTGGAGGATGGAATATGCAAAAGCGCGGAAAGACGGCGCTCACGCTGGCCTGTTTTGCGGGGATGCTCGCGGCCCTGATCGCGCTGATGATCGGCATCGGCGCGAAAAAGGACGGATTCGATATCGACGAGTTTTTTACCTATGGGTTAGCCAATTCGTATCATCAACCCTTTTTGAACACGGAGACCGGGAAATGGATCAGCGGCAGCGCGTTTTCGGATTATCTCACGGCGGAAGGCCATGCGCACGAATATCTGAACGTCTATGAAAACCAGATTGCCGACGTGCATCCGCCGCTGTATTATCTGTTCATGCATGCGGTCTGCTCCGTGTTCCGCCATCCGCCGTTCACCAAGTGGACGGGCCTTGCGCTGAATCTGTTCTTTTTCAGCCTGACGCAGCTGGGGATTTTGCTGCTTTCCGCGCGCCTGCTGTCCGATGGAGAGAAGCTGGAACTTACGCCGACGGCGCTTCTGCCGGGGCTTTTGTATGGCTTGAGCGCGGGCGCGGCTTCGAGCGTCGTGTTCATCCGCATGTATGCGATGATGACAATGTGGGCGGTCTGGCTGGCGCTTGCGCTGGTCGAGCTTTTTGTTCATGGACAGACGGTCTGGCGCATGCGCGCGCTGGCCGCCGTGCTGATTTCAGGCTTTTTGACGCAGTATTACTTTGTCATTCTGGCCTGCATGCTATGCGGCGTGTATTTCTTCGCGCGGCTTGCGCGGCGCGAGTTTGACAAGGCGGGGCGCTTTGCGCTCTGGTGCTTCTTTGCGCTTGCGCTGGCGGTCGGGCTGTTCCCGTGGTGCCTGCATCACATCTTCGGCGGTTATCGCGGACGGGGCGCCATCGAAAGCGCGGCGGGCGTTCGGCTGAACGACATGATTCGCTGGTTCAAAATCCTCTGGCAGACGCTTGACGCGCAGCAGTTCGGCGGTTTCCTGCTGGCCCTGGTGCTGGCGGGTTTCGCGCTGGTTTTCTGGCCGATGAAGAAGGCGGGGCAAGGGATGAAGCGGGGCGCGGCGATGGCCGCTCCGGCGCTGTTGGCCTGCGCGGCTTACGTGCTGGTGATTGCGGTCATTTCGCCGTATAAGGTGGATCGATACATCTTCTGCGTCTATCCGCTGGTGACGACTGCGCTGTTCATGCTCTTTGCGCGCGGCGGCTGTCGATTCGGCCTGCGCCGGGGAGGGGCGTGCCTGCTGACCTGCGCGGTGCTGGCGGCCTGCGGCGCGCGCGTCAACCGCGATCAGCAGGTGCATTATCTTTATCCGGGAGACAGCGCTTATGTCGCCGCCTGCGAGGAAAACGCCGCGCTGCCGTGCGTCGTGCTCGGCACAAACGACATGACGCAGAACACGCTGGAGCTTGCGGCGTTTGAGCGTCTCTACATGCTGAATGCGGACGACGCGCAAGGCGTTGCGCCCGCGCTGGATGCGCTGGAGGAAAAGCCGGACGGCTTCATCCTTTTTGAGCGCTATCGCGATGACGCGAACATCGAAACCGTGCTGCGCGAAACCGGGATGGAGCGCGCGGAACTCCTGTTTGAGCATCAGTATCACGTGTATTGGGTGCATTAAGCCTTGAGGTATTTGCCCGGCTTCCGCTGCCGCCTGCGCTTGCGCTGGGGCAGGGTGACGGTCTCCTCCGGCAGTTCTTCGGGCTTCTTGCCCTGCAATTCAAAGAGTTTGTCGCGCAGTTTGGCGGCCAGCTCGAAATCGAGATTCGCAGCGGCTTGCAGCATCTTTTCCTCTGTGGAGCAGATGAGCAGGTGCAGCTCGTCCTCGCTCAATTCCTTGACGCGCTTCACGGCGCGTTTTTTGTCGCTTTCATCCGCCGCGTGGCCGATTTGCAGCACGTCGCGGACGGATTTCATGACTGTTTTCGGTACAATGCCGTGCGCTTCGTTGTAGGCCTGCTGAAGCTGGCGGCGGCGCTGGGTTTCAAAGATGGCCTTGTTCATGCTCTCGGTCATCACGTCGGCATACATGATGACGCGGCCGTTGGCGTTGCGCGCGGCGCGGCCGATGGTCTGAATCATGCTGACCTCGCTGCGCAGAAAGCCTTCCTTGTCCGCATCGAGGATGGCGACGAGTGCGACCTCCGGCAGATCCAGACCTTCGCGCAGCAGGTTGATGCCCACCAGCACGTCAAACACGCCCAAACGAAGATCGCGGATGATCTCCTGCCGCTCCATCGTCTGCACGTCGGAATGCAGATAGCGCACCTTGACGTTCATTTCGCCCAGATAGGTCGTCAGGCTCTCGGCCATCTTCTTGGTCAGCGTCGTGACCAGCACGCGGTAGCCCTCGCCCGTGGTTTTGACGATTTCGGCATAAAGGTCGTCCACCTGCCCGGCGGCGGGACGAACGTCGATTTCGGGATCGAGCAGGCCCGTCGGGCGGATGATCTGCTCGACGACCTGTCCCGCGTGTTCCAATTCATAGGGCGCGGGCGTTGCGCTGACGCAGATGAGCTGGCCGATGCGCTGTTCAAATTCCTCAAAGCGCAGCGGGCGGTTGTCAAACGCGCTGGGCAGACGGAAGCCATAGGAAACCAGCGCCTCCTTGCGCGCGCGGTCGCCGTTGTACATCGCGCGGATCTGCGGCAGGGTGACGTGGCTTTCATCGACGAAGACGATGTAATCCTCCGGAAAATAATCCAGCAGGGTATACGGCGCGTCGCCGGGCTTGCGGCCGTCGAAATAGCGGGAATAGTTTTCGATGCCCGTGCAATAACCCAGCTCGCGAAGCATTTCGATGTCGTACTGCGTGCGCTGGGCGATGCGCTGGGCTTCGATCAGGTCGCCCTTTTCCTTAAACTCCTTGATGCGTACATCCAGATCATGCTCGATATCGCCGATGGCGCGGTCGATGGCCTCGCGCGGGGTGGCGTAATGCGTCGCGGGGTAGACGGCGACGTGCTCGAGCACCATCAGCGTGTGGCCGCTGACCACGTCGATGGCGCTGATGCGGTCGATTTCATCCCCGAAAAACTCCACGCGGAGCGCGCTCTTGTCGTATCCGGCGGGGAAGATTTCCACCACGTCGCCGCGCACGCGGAACGTGCCGCGCTCAAATTCGATGTCGCTTCGGTCGTATTGAATCTCGACCAGCTGACGCACCAGCTCGTCCCGCTCCATTGCCATGCCGGGACGCAGGGAGATCATCATGCCCTCGTATTCGGACGGATCGCCCATCGAATAGATGCACGAGACGGACGCGACGACGATCACATCCCGCCGTTCGCGCAGCGCCGCCGTCGCGCTGTGGCGCAGGCGCTCAATCTCCTCGTTGACGGCGGAATCCTTTTCAATGTAGGTATCAGTAGAAGCGATATAGGCCTCCGGCTGATAATAGTCGTAGTAGGAAACGAAATACTCCACCGCGCTGTCCGGAAAGAACTCGCGGAACTCGGCGCACAGCTGCGCGGCCAGCGTCTTGTTGTGGGCGATGACCAGCGTGGGCCGCTGCACGCGCTCAATGACGGAGGCCATGGTGTAGGTCTTGCCGGAGCCCGTAACGCCCAGCAGTACCTGACAGGGCATACCGCTCTGCACGCCCTGCGTCAGCGCCTCGATGGCCTGCGGCTGGTCGCCCTGCGGCTTGAACGGAGATTTGAGAACGAAGCGCCCTTCCTGCATCGTGACCTCCTCTATCGGAAAGAACCGAATGATTTCATGATGTCCTATTATAGCATAGAATAAAAATGGGAACAAGTGTTCTTAAAAAATGCCGATGAAAATGAATGAAAAAAGGCTTCGCGCCTTGACGCAAAGCCTGAAATGCAGTAAAATGTAGTCAAGAGGTTGGAAACCCTCGCACGACAGACGCTTTACGCGCGTGTCATTTGTGGTTACCGTCGCCGCCGTTGTAGCTGCTACTACACGGCGGCATTTTCTTTTAACGCAGACCGAAGCACAACGTCAAAAGCAAGGATGCAATGGCAAGCAGAATCGAAAGAAGTTCCGTATTGCTCATGTACATCACCTCCGCTTTCGCAGCGCGAAAGCGGAGCCGCCGTGCAAGACCTCTTGACTACGCAGACAGTATATCACAAGGCTGAACCGGTGACAAGCGTGAAGTGAATAGAACTAATGGTCAGAAAAAGTCAGAAAAGTTTTTTTGAAAGCATCCTGCAAAAAAGAAAGCAAAAAGGGCGAAAAATGAAAAAAATGCAAGTGCAAAATTCAAATGCAAGGGGTTTTTGCCCTCGGTCAGTCGCTTGAAACGGGCGGTTTGCAGGGTTGAAAACGCGTTGGGTTATTTGCGGTCTGCGAAGAAAAAGGGTGCGAAAAAGCGGGGACAGTGCTATAATATAGGCGTAGAGAGGAACGAAAGAAAACAAGCTCGTTCCAAGAAAAACAAGGATTTTTTCCGATCAGAAGGAGTGCTGGATATGACCGCTATTTTCGTCTTCGCCGCGTTGATCGTTGTGAATGTTGCATACTGCGTTCTGGATGGGCGTCGTGCGGAAGCTGCGCGCCAGATCGATGATTTCTACCGTGTCGAGTTCAAAAAGAGCTACGGCGTGAAGGATGAAATCGCGACCCAGAGCTGGTATTGATCGTTTTAAAGGAATATGAAGGGCGGATGGCTTCGGCTGTCCGCTTTTTTTGTTGCGCTTTCAGCTGCTCACGGTTATATTCATACAATGAAGTTGACAAAACGGCAATGAAAACAAAAGACGAATTGTCAACTTTATAAGCGGGATTTTAAACGCGAAATTCAAAAAGAATCAGAAAATCAATGAAAATTTTAAAATGCACTTGACAAAACTTTGTAAACGGCTATATAATGGCGTTGCACTTTTGAAAATCAAATCGTAAATGCCCGGCGCAAGCCGGATCGAAAGTATTGGGGAGGATACCAACCATGAAAAAGTTCGCTACGATTGCTTTGACGCTGGCGATGGCCGCTTCTGCGGCGTGCGCGAGCGCGACCACCGTGGGCATTTGCCAGCTCGTGCAGCATGAGGCGCTGGACGCCGCCACGCAGGGCTTTAAGGATGCGCTGACCGAGAAGATGCCGGACGTTAAGTTCGACGAGCAGAACGCCGCGGGCGATGCGGCGACCTGTGTCACCATCACCAGCAAGTTTGCCGCCGACGGCGTGGATTTGATCCTCGCCAACGCGACCGCGCCGCTTCAGGCCGCTGTTTCCGCGACGGGCGATATCCCGATCCTCGGCACGTCAATCACCGACTATGCGACCGCGCTGGGCATGAAGGAATGGAACGGCACGACGGGCATCAATGTCTCCGGCACGAGCGATCTTGCGCCGCTGGATGGACAGGCCGCGATGATTCAGGAGTTGTTTCCGGATGCGAAGAACGTCGGTCTGATCTACTGCTCCGCTGAAGCGAACTCCGTTTACCAGATCACCGTGATTAAGGGCTATCTGGAGGAGATGGGCTATACCTGCACCGAATTTGCTTTCACCGATTCCAACGACGTCGCTTCCGTCACGCAGTCCGCTGCGGATGCAAGCGATGTGATTTACATCCCGACCGATAACACCGCGGCTGCGTACACCGAGACGATCGCGAACGTCGTCATCCCGGCGAAGGTTCCGGTTGTCGCGGGCGAAGAAGGCATCTGCAAGGGCTGCGGCGTGGCGACGCTGACCATCAGCTACTATGACCTCGGCTACAAGACCGGCGAAATGGCGTATGACATTCTGGCCAACGGCGCGGACGTGAGCACCATGGAGGTGGCTTCCGCCCCGAACTTCACCAAGAAGTATAACGCCGCGAACGTCGAGGCGCTTGGCCTGACGATCCCGGAGGATTACGTCGCCATCGAGTAATTCGATTCCAAACAGGCATTCACATGAGCCAAGGAAGCGGCTGAACGCTCCCTTGGCTTCATGCGTATAAAAGGAGGACAATCCAGTGGAGATTGCCAAGCTGCTTAACGCTTTCCCCAGCGCCGTTTCGCAGGGCGTGATTTGGGGTATTATGGCGATTGGCGTGTATATCACGTATCGCATTCTGGATGTGGCCGATCTGACGGTGGACGGCAGCATCGCAACCGGCGGCGCGGTGGCCGCTGTGCTGATTATCGGCGGCTGCAACGTGTGGGTCGCGATGATTGCGGCGTTTCTGGTCGGTATGCTCGCCGGCCTTGCGACGGGTTTGTTCCATACGTTCATGGGCATTCCGGCGATTCTGGCGGGCATTTTGACCCAGCTCTCGCTGTATTCCATCAACCTGCGCATCCTCGGCGGCAAGGCCAACATGGCCGTCAGCGTGAATAACTATCCGCTGATCGTTTCCGCCAGAAATGCGCGCGCCCTGTCGCTCTCCAACCCGTTCATCATTCTGGCCGTGCTCGCCGTTGTGGTGATTGCGCTGCTGTATTGGTTCTTCGGCACGGAGCGCGGCTGCTCGCTGCGCGCGACCGGCGCGAACGCCAACATGGCGCGCGCGCAGGGCATCAACACCAACGCAGATAAGGTGCTGGGCCTGATGCTCTCCAACGGTCTGGTGTCCTTCTCCGGCGCGCTGCTGACGCAGTATCAGGGCTTTGTGGATGTCGGCATGGGCCGCGGCGCGATTGTCATCGGTCTGGCCGCCGTCATCATCGGCGAAGTCGCGTTCTCTAAAATCTTCCATAACTTTGCGCTCAAGCTGCTGGCTGTGGTCATCGGCGCAATTCTGTATTACATCGTCATTCAGGTGGTGCTCTGGCTCGGCCTGAACACCAACGATTTGAAGATGCTTCAGGCGTTGGTCGTCGCCATGTTCCTTGCCGTGCCGTATTGGAAGAACCGCTATTTCAAGAAGAAGGGTGGCGCGAACCATGGCTGAGCGCATCATGCTGAATATCAACCACATCGCCAAGACGTTTAATCCCGGCACAATCACCGAAAAGCGCGCGTTGACGGATGTCGATCTCAAACTCAACGAGGGCGATTTCGTCACAATCATCGGCGGCAACGGCGCGGGCAAATCCACTACCCTCAACGCAGTGGCAGGGGTATTCGCCGTCGATCAGGGCACGATTGAGATTGCGGGCGTGGACGTGACCCGCCTGCCGGAATACAAGCGCGCCAAATACCTTGGCCGCGTGTTCCAGGACCCGATGACCGGCACCGCCGCGACCATGAACATCGAGGAGAATATGGCGTTGGCCATGCGCCGCGGCGAAAAGCGGACGCTGCGCTGGGGCATCTCCAACATGGAGCGCGACATGTATCGCGAACAGCTTCGCACCCTCGGCCTTGGGCTGGAGGATCGCATGAGCAGCAAGGTCGGCCTGCTTTCCGGCGGCCAGCGACAGGCGCTGACGCTGCTGATGGCCGCCCTGCGCACGCCGAAGCTGCTGCTGCTCGATGAGCATACCGCAGCGCTCGATCCCAAAACCGCCGCAAAGGTGCTCGAATTGACCGAAAAGATTGTGGATGAACAGAAGCTTACCGCGATGATGGTCACCCATAATATGAAGGACGCCATCGCGATGGGCAACCGCCTGATTATGATGAACGCGGGCCGCATCGTGGTCGATGTGCGCGGGGAGGAAAAGAAGAAGCTTACCCGCGAGGATTTGATGCAGCTGTTTGAAAAGGCCGCCGGTCAGGAAATCGAAAATGACCGCATGCTGCTGTCTTAAAATAAAATGAAGCCGCCGCGAGCTTTTGAGTTCGCGGCGGTTTTCGTATAGACTTAATTTCGTTTTTTCCTGACTTTCGGCAAAGTCGCCTGATAGCTCATATCCAGCAGCGTTTTCACGGTTTCATCCGGCGCGCTTCCGTCGAGTGCGGCGGTGATCCAGCTTTCTTTGTTCATGTGGTAGGCTGGGAAAAGGCCGGGCAGGCCGCGGAACGAGCCGATGAGCACGGAATCGCATTTCATATTCACGATATCGATGCGGTTTTCCGACGGCAGACCGAGCTTCTGCGCGGGAATGTTCATCACGAGCGCAAACCACTTGCGGTTGCCCGCGTGGCGGAAGACGGCGGAGGTGTTGTCGCCGGGGAAGGGGTAATCCGGCTCGACGCTGTATGTGTCGAAGATATAGCGCGTCAGTTCGTCGCGGGTCATACAATCGCCTCCGCCGGATCATAGGATGGTTTCAGTATAGCGGGGGCGAAAGAAAAAGTCAAGCGGGCCAGCGTATCCGCCGACGCATGCAAAAAAGCCGGAGAGAACGAAGCTCTCCGGCTTGATTTGTATGGCTTACAGCTCGCCGTTCAGGATGGCGTCGACGACGACATGGCCGACGGTGAAGTTGTTCTTCATCGCAGTGGCGAAGATGTCGGCGGATTCAACGCTGGACTCGGACGCGAGGGAATCCACGAAGTTCGGGTCCCACAGGCTTTCCGGGGAAGCGCCGTTCATGAACACGTCGGTGTTGACGGAATCGCGGATGATGATGTAGCGGTCGAGCATACCGAGGCGGTCGAGCACGACGGCCATCGCGTTATCCTCCATCTCGGTGAGGGCGTACGGATCGGGGCAGGCGTAGGTTTCGGCCATCAGCAAGGCGTTCTCGTGGCCGTGCTGACCCTTCCAGTAGTTGTCGCCGGTGACGGTCGTGCCGCGCAGCACCTTCGGGTCGCGGATGGCCCAATCGGCGTTCTCAAACGTGGCGGCCATGAAGGCGCGGGTCTTTTCGGTGGTCTCGATCTCCACGTCCTTGACGAGGTTATAGACCTTGTCGCAAAGCTCCTGGTTGAGAATCTTGTGAGAAGCGTCGTCATAGCTCTCGTCGTGGAACCAGGTGGTCTCCACATCGGTGGTCAGTTCGCGCGCATCGGCATGGTGGCCGAGGTCGTAGTCAACGGTCGCGGTGATGACGAACACATCGCCCATCACGCCGTACTCAATCGCGGAACCTGCGCAGCCGGTGCTGATGATATAGGCGTTGCTGAAATCGAAACGATCATCCATCAGAATGGCCTGAAGGGTCATCGCGCTGTTGACCTTGCCCATGCCGGTCACGCAGAGGGCGACGCCGTCCTTGACATACAGCGGATTCGGGCAGCCGGCCACATCGTAGCTCTCGCCGCCGTCGCAATAGGCTTCATAGTAATACTGCGCCTCGCCGGGGAAATCGCCGGCCATTTCGCCGCTTTCAAACTTCGGCAGGATGAGGGCCTTGATGGCGACAGGCTCGGCCAGCGCGAAGGACGCGCAGACGATGAGCAGAGCGGCAGCGAGCAGAGCAAGCAGTTTCTTCATGGATGAAGTTCTCCTTTCAGAATTGCGAAAATCAAAATCCGAACATTCTTCTTAATTTAAAGAATTTTGAACGGATTTTTAATGAACGTGTTGCATTGTACCACGCTTTGTGTTCGGAATCAAGAGGAAAACGACATTTCGTTTGAGATATAAAACGGACGCGCCGCAGCACGTCCGTTTGTGTGGAAGGTGCAGGGAACTCAGTTCCCTGCCGGAGCGCGAGGCAGAGCCTCGCACGTTCCCCCTCACTTCTTCTTGCCCAAGTACGCCTCGCGAACCGATTCGTTCTTCAGCAGTTCCTCACCCGTGCCCGTCAGGGCGATGGTGCCGGTTTCCAGCACGTAGCCGTAATCCGCAATGCGCAGGGCCGCGTTCGCGTTCTGTTCAATCAGAAGCACGGTAATGCCGTCCTCGTTGACCCGGCGGATGATGGAAAAGATGTCTTTCACAATCAGCGGCGCAAGGCCCAGCGACGGCTCGTCCATCATCAGCACCTTCGGGCGGCTCATCAGCGCGCGGCCGACCGCCAGCATCTGCTGCTCGCCGCCGGAAAGCGTGCCCGCCAGCTGCCAGCTCCGCTCTTTCAGGCGGGGAAAAAGGGAGTAGACGTAATCCATGTCGCGGGCAATGCCGTCCTTGTCGCTGCGCAGAAACGCGCCGATTTTCAGGTTTTCCGCCACCGTCATGTCCGGAAAAACGCGGCGGCCTTCCGGCACGTGGATAATGCCCCGGCGGACGATTTCTTTCGCGGGCAGGCCGACCAGTTCTTCCCCGCCGTAGAGGATGGAGCCGCTCTGCGGCTTTTGCAGGCCGGATATCGCGCGCAGGGTGGTCGATTTGCCCGCGCCGTTCGCGCCGATCAGCGTCACAATCTGCCCCTCCTCAACGGTCAGATCGACGCCCTTGAGCGCGCGGATGCCGCCGTAGGAGACGTGCAGATCTTTGATTTCAAGCTTCATCGTCGTCACCTCCCAGATAGG
The DNA here is from genome assembly GCA_934636105.1 of uncultured Clostridia bacterium. Taxonomy (GTDB): domain Bacteria; phylum Bacillota; class Clostridia; order Christensenellales; family Aristaeellaceae; genus Ventricola. The sequence goes on along the minus strand of CAKTZR010000012.1, from coordinate 9,131 downwards.
CGCGGATCACGTCGTCGTTCTGCTGAATCTCCGCAGGCGTGCCCTCGGCAATCAGCCCGCCGTAGTTGAGCACGTAAATGCGGTCGGAAATATCCATCACCACGTCCATGTGATGCTCGATGAGCAGCACGGTCAGGTGGTAGCGGTCGCGAATGCCGCGGATCAGTTCCGTCAGCTCGGCGGATTCAGCGGGGTTCATGCCCGCAGCAGGTTCGTCCAGCAGCAGGAGCGTCGGCTGTGTCGCCAGCGCGCGGGCGATTTCCAGCTTGCGCTGCATGCCGTAGGGCAGGCTGCTGGAAATTTCATCGCGCACCTCCCACAGACCCATGTAGGTCAGCAGTTCCTTGGCGCGTTCATAGGCGCGCGCTTCCTCCTTGCGATAGCGAGGGGAGCGAAGCACCGCGCCCAGCCACGAGGAAGTCAGCCGCACGTGCTGGGCAATCAGCACGTTGTCCAGCACCGTCAGCGCCTTGAACAGGCGGATGTTCTGGAACGTGCGCGCAATGCCTGCGCTGGCGATGCGGTCCGGGCGCATGCCGGTGATGCTGCGCCCCTGCAAAATGACGCTGCCTTCCGTGGGGGTGTAAACGCCGGTAATCATGTTGAAAGCGGTGGTCTTGCCTGCGCCGTTCGGGCCGATGAGCGCGACGATCTCCTGACTGTCGATGTGCATGCTCAAATCGCTGACGGCGATAAGGCCGCCGAAGCGCATTGTGGCGTGGGTGACTTCCAGCACGCGCTTATTCATGTCTGCTCACCTCCCTGCCGTGGCCGCTGAGAGTTTTTAAGCGTTTGCCGATGGAGCTCCATGTGACCTCGTTGTGGCCGAACAGGCCGTTGCGGAAAAACAGAATGACGATCAGAAGCAGGATCGAGAAAACGACCATGCGCATGCCGGAAACGCCGCTTTCCGGCCAGAAAGGGAGGAAGGGCAGCGGACCATCCAGCACGCGCAGCCACTCCTGCCCGATGGTGACGATGAACGCCGCGAGCACTGAACCGGAGATGGAACCCATGCCGCCCATGACGACGATCATCAGGATATCATACGTGCGGGAAACCTGGAACACGTCCGGGCCGATGGTGCCGATGTAGCTGGCGAACAGGCCGCCGCCGACCGCTGCCAGAAACGCGCTGAGCATGAACGAGAGCATCTTGTGGCGCAGCAGCGACACGCCCATCGATTCCGCGGCGATTTCATCCTCGCGGATGGCCTTGAACGCGCGACCGTAGCTGGAGGAAATCAGCAGGGCGATGAAGACGATGGTCGCCAGCGCCACGCCGTAACACCACCAGATGTTGGCCGTTGAGGGGATGGATTTCAGCCCCTGCGCGCCGTTGGTCAGGCTCTGCGCGTTGGTGATGACGATGCGGATGATTTCCGAAAAGCCGAGCGTCGCGATAGCCAGATAGTCGCCGCGAAGCCGCAGGCAGGGCAGGCCGATGAGGAAGGCCAGCGCCGCCGCCAGCAGGCCGCCGATGATGAGCGCCGCGCCGAAGGGCAGCGTCAGCGTGTTCAGCGGGGCAATGAGCGGCTCCAGCATGAAAATGGTCTCTTTTTTGGCGACGGGAATGGTCAGCAGCGCGACGGTGTACGCGCCGATGGCCATGAAGCCTGCGTGGCCGAGGGAGAAAATGCCCGTGAAGCCGTTGACCAGATTCATCGACAGCGCGAGCACAATGTTGATGGCGCACAGCCGGGTGATGCGGATGATGTATTTGCTGGCGTTGCCGTCGATGTAAAACAGCAGGCCGCACAGCAGCGCCAGCAGCAGGCAGGTGAGGAGGATCGAACTTTTTTTCACTTTGGTCATCGCTTACACCTTCTCCGTTGTTTTTTCGCCCAGCAGGCCGGTCGGTTTGACGAGCAGCACGAGAATCAGCACCACAAACGCGAACGCGTCGCGATAGCCGGAGAGCGCCGGAAACAGCGCGACAATGACGATTTCGATGAACCCGATCAGCAGGCCGCCGAGCACCGCGCCCGCCGTGTTGCCAATGCCGCCCAGCACCGCCGCGATGAAGCATTTGATGCCCGGCATCGCGCCGATGGTCGGGCTGATGCGCGTGTATTTCATGCCCCACATGATCGCGCCCACGCCCGCCAGCGCCGAGCCGATGAAAAAGGTGATGGCGATGGTGCGGTTCAAATCGATGCCCATCAGGCTGGCCGCGTCATAGTCGCGGGAGACGGCGCGCATCGCCAGACCGGTTTTCGTGTGCTTGATTAAAACCAGCAGCAAAAGCAGCAGCACCGCCGCGATGACCGGCACAATCAGCGATAGGCGCTGGAAATACACGTCGCCGATGACGAGCACATCCGTGAACAGCGGAATCTGCGGAAAGGTCAGCGGGCGGCCGCCAAAGAGCACCGTTGCCAGGTTTTGCAGAAAATACGACACGCCGATGGCCGAAATCAAAATCGAAATGCGCGGAGCATTGCGCAGCGGGCGATAGGCCAGCCGCTCGGCGAGCGTGCCCAGCAGCGCCGTGACCAGAATCGTGACGGCAAAGGTCACATACCACGGCAGGGAGAACATCGAAATGCCGTAGAAGACGATGTACATGGCAATCATGAAGATTTCGCCATGCGCAAAGTTAATCAGGCGCAGAACGCCGTAGACCATCGTGTAGCCGATGGCGATGAGCGCATACAGGCTGCCAAGGCTCAACGCGTCCGTGAGCGTTTGCAGCAGTCGGGTTGCGTCAAACATGCGCGGTATCCCCCTTCGGATTTCTTTTGAGATAAACAAGAATCTTCCTCCCCTGCGGGAGAGGAAGATTGAAAGGCTTAACTGTTGCATGACCTGCCCGGTTCGCTCACGTGTGACCAAGCGTCAATATGCGGCAAACATGGGCGGAGGTACATATGGCCTTAGGCCATTAAGGCTCGATCATGTCGTTGAAGGCCGTGGAGCCGTCCGCTTCGACGATTTTGAAGACCACTGGGCGGACCGCATCGTGGTTTTCATCCAGCGTGATCGTGCCCGCCGCGCCCACAAAGCCGTCGGTCGCAAACAGCGCGTCGCGAACCGCTTCCGCGTCGGTCGTGCCCGCGGTCTCAATCGCGTTGCGCATGGTCAGATACGCGTCGTAGGCCATGACGGTCGGGGCCGCAGGCTCCTTGCCGTACTTCGCGCGGTACGTATCCAAAAACTCGCTGGTCTTTTCGGTCGCGGGCTGCGCCGCATCATAGAATGTGGTGAAGACCGCGCCGACCGCCGCGTCGCCCGCGATGGAGAACAGCTCCGGCGCGTCGAGCGTGTCGCCGCCGAAGAACGCGCCCTCATAGCCCAGCGCGCGCGCCTGCTTCATGATCTGCGCGGCCTTGTCCGCGTAGGAGACGGAGGTGAAAATCACATCCGGCGACTTGGCCAGCACAGCGCCCAGCAGCGCGGAGAAATCTTCGTCCTTGTTCATGAAGTCGCACAGCTCGACGACTTCAAAACCGTCGTGCGCCGCGATTTCGTCCTGGAAATACTTCACCAGACCGACGGCGTATTCGCTGTCTTTCTCACGCATGATTGCGATTTTCTTGTAATCGTTCTTCACGGCATAACGCGCGAGCATCGTGCCCTGGAACGGATCGATGAAGCAGATGCGGGCGTACCATTCGCAGTCCAGCGTCACCGTCGGGTTGGTGGCCGTCGCGGTCAGCGCCGGAATTTCGCTTTCGGCAAAGACCTCGCCGCCTGCCATCGACAGGCCGGAGGAATAAGACCCCAGCACCGCAACCACGTCCTTGTCCACCAGAGACTGCGCGGCCAGCGTCGCCTCGGCGCGGTCGGACTTGTTGTCGCCGTAAACCAGCTCGATTTTTTTGCCCAGCACGTCGGGATACAATTCGTTTGCCAGATCAAAGCCTTCCTTTTCCATCGAGCCGCCTGCGGCGGTCGCGCCGGTCATCGGCTCAAAAATGCCGATTTTCACGGTATCCTCCGCAAGCGCCAGCGTGGGGCAGAGCAGAGCGGCGGAAAGCAACAGGGCTGTCATCTTCTTCATCGAAATCCCTCCTCGGTTTTGCTTGGTGAAGGTTTGCTTCACAACATGGCCGTATTATACGCACTTTCAAACCGAAAATCAAGTGAAAATGAATTTTTTGAATAAACAAAATTCTAACGCAAATGAATTTGTAAGAATTTAAACTAAAAACGGACAAAAACTGCATGAAACAAAGAATTGACCGCCAAACGCGCGTTTTGATATGCACTCTGACCGAGAAAAGAAAACCGTTGCGAAAGCGTGAGGAAGCATGCTACAATAAAAGATACAAAAAAACCGCGCTTCTTTTGCGCGTTATCGATAAGGAGGAAGCATATGAACCGTCTGAACGGAAAAAATGAAGAAGACCGCCGCATTTATGAGCGAAGCGCAAGGCTGCTTCTGCTGCTGGCCCTGCGGGATATTGCGCCGGGCGCGAGGGCGCGCTTTGAACACAGCATCGGCCGCGGCATTTATCTGAACGTGAGCGGCGTGTCGCTCACCGCGTCGCTGGTGCGCAGAATCGAGGCGCGCATGCACGAGATTGCCCGCGCAAACCTGCCGATTGTCAAATCCCGCTGGACGCGCGAGCAGGCGGTCGAATACTTCCGCGCGCAGGGGCAGGAGGACACCGTGCGCCTGCTGGCTTATCGTCCGTTTGATTATTTCGATGTGTATACCTGCGACGGCTTGAGCGAGTATTTTTACGGCGACATGGTGCAATCGACGGGCGAAGTTGCGTCCTTTGCCCTGCGGTTTTATTATCCCGGCCTGGTGCTGCTGCTACCGGATGAAGACCTCTCCGGCTCGCCCGCGCCGTTTGTCGAGCGGCCGAAGCTCATGCGCACGTATGTCGAGGCGAACGCCTGCTCGAAGATTCTGCAATGCGAAAACGCCGCCGACCTGAACGACATCATCGCCAAGGGCGAAGCACGCGCGTTCATCCGCGTCAGCGAAGCGATGCAGGAGCGCGCCGTCGCGCAGATTGCCGAGCGCATTGTCGCCAACGGCGCGCGGGTTGTGTTCATCGCCGGGCCGAGTTCCAGCGGCAAGACGACCTTCGCCAACCGCCTGAGCGTGCAGCTTCGCGTCAGCGGCAAGCGCCCGCTGGCCATTTCGCTGGATAACTACTATAAAAACCGCGAGGATATTCCCCTCGGCGCGGACGGAAAGCCCGATCTGGAATGCCTGGAATCCATCGACGTGCCGCTGTTCAACGATCAGCTGGTCGAGCTGCTGGCCGGGCGCGAGGTCGAGCTGCCGCTCTATTCTTTCAAGACGAGGAACCGGCTGGAACAGGGCGTGCGGCTCAAGGTGGACGAGGATCAGGTGCTCGTCGTGGAGGGCATTCACGGCCTGAACAGCGCGCTCAGCGAGGAAATCCCCAGCGAGCTGAAATACCGCGTCTATGTCAGCGCACTGACCCAGCTCAATCTGGACGGCCACAACCGCATCCGCACGACGGATGTGCGCCTGCTGCGGCGCATGGTGCGCGACGCGCGAACCCGCCACACCGACGTGACCGCAACCATGGCGATGTGGGACAGCGTGCGCGCGGGGGAGGAGAAATACATCTTCCCCTATCAGGAAAAGGCGGATGTGATGTTCAATTCGTCGCTGCTGTATGAAATCGCGGTGCTGAAAAAATACGCCTATCCGATGCTCAAATCCATCCCGAAGGACAGCCCGTACTACACGCGCTCGCGGCGGCTGGTCAAGTTCCTCAACTACTTCAAGGATTGCGGCGACGAGAGCGAAATTCCGCCGACCTCCATCCTGCGCGAATTTATCGGCGGATGCACGTTTTACGATGAATAACCCCGCGCCGCCCTGCCCACAATAGCGGCAAGGAGGCGAATCAAGTGAAAAAATGGTTTTTGACGCTGATGTGCATGCTGGCCGCCAGCGTGGTGATGGTCGGCTGCTCTGCCAATACGATGAGCACAGCCCCGACCGCGTCCCCCATGGCTGCGACAACCGCGCCAACCAACTCCCCGATGGCGACGGCGGAAGCGACAACCGAACCCGCGCCTGCCGCGACGATGGAAGCGATGACGCCCGCACAGGCGGGGCAGCTGGCCGAAAAGATTGCGCAGGCCGTGCAGCAGATCAGCGAGATCGACGAAGCGCAGGTTGTGGTGAACGACGACCGCGCGCTGGTCGCCGTCAAGTTTGACGCGCAGTATAACGCCGGGCTGGACGACCGCATGAAGCAGCAGATCACCGAGACTGTGCAGAAGGTGGACGACGGCCTGAAGGACGTGGAAATCACGGACGACGACACGCTCTACGGCCAAATCAAAGGCCTTGGCGAGCGCGTCGCCAACGTGACCGGGCTGGACGAGCTGGCGGATGATTTCGGCGACCTGTGGGATCGCATCGTCGGCAGGTAAGCAGGCGGCAATGCGTCAGCCGGCGGGGCGATGCCGCCGGAGAGAAGACCCAAAAATAAAATCCGAACCTTTCCAAATTCATGGAAGTCAGGTTCGGATTTTTGTCTGCTTATGCGATTTGGCTTGCGGCCCTTTGCTCTTTTCGATTCCAATGCAGATAGAACGCGACGTTGAGCACAATGCCCACCGCGGTGGAAACCGGCGCGGCCAGACCGATTTTCGTCAGGCTGGCGTTCGGCTGGATGCTCATGAAATAGGCAAACGGCAGGCGAACCAGCAGCGTTTGAATCAGCCCCTGGAGCATGACCCAGAGCGTTTGGTTGTTGCCGTTGAAATAACCGACCATGCTGAACAGAACCGCCGTCACGATGGTTTCCGGCGCGAAGCCTTTCAGATATTCAAAGCCCTTCTGCACGACTTCTGCATCCGGCGAGAAAACGCCCGCAAGCACGTCGCCCTTGAACCAGACGAGCGCAAACACGGCGCAGCCGAAGACCAGGCCGATGCCAATGCCCGTCATCATGGACTTCTTGGCGCGCCTGGGGTTGCCCGCACCCACGTTCTGCGCGACGAAGGAGGCCATGGACTGCATCAGCGCGCTGGGAATCAGCATCGCGAAATTCACGATTTTGCTCGCCACACCGTATCCGGAGGAGGCGGTCAGTCCCAGACGGTTGACGAACGCGCAGAGCGCCAGAAAGGAAACCTGTGTCAAAAACTCCTGCAGGGCCAGCGGCAGACCGATGGCGAGGAATTTTCGGCATTGCGTGTTGAGCCGGAAATCCGCTTTTGCGATGGAAAACGGACGCTTCTTTTTGAGCAGCATCACGACGGCCAGCACCACGCTGACGGCCTGCGCCAGCACGGTGGCGATGGCCGCGCCCGCCGCATCCATGTGCAGCCCGGCGACCAGAAGCAGATCGCCCGCGATGTTGACCACGCAGGCCACGAGCACAAAGATCAGCGGGGATTGACTGTCGCCCAGCCCTCTGAAAATGGCGGAGAGCAGGTTATAGGCGACGATGAAGAAAATGCCGCTGCCGCAAATCTGCACATAGCGAACCGTCAGCTCAAGCGCTTCCGCCGGAGCCTGCATCAGCGTGGAAATCGGCCGGGCGAAGAAGACCAGCAGCACGAACATGCCCGCGGACAGCAGGGCGAACACGACGGCCGCGCCGCCGAGCACGGAACCAATCTGCTCCTGCTTTTTTTCGCCGAGGTAGCGCGCAATCAGAACGGTTACGCCCATGGCCAGCTGCGTGACGACAAACGTCACCAGATTCAGAATCTGGCTGCCGGTCGAGACCGCCGAAAGCCCCGCCGTCGAGCCGAAGCGCCCGACAACCAGCAGGTCAACCGCGCCATAAGCGGCTTGCAGGATCAGCGAGCCGAGAATCGGGAGCATGAACAGGGAAAGCTTTTTCAAAATGCTGCCCTGCGTGAAATCGGATTTATCTGCATTCAAGGGAAATTCTCCTTTCTGCCATCACGTTGTAGAGCTTTTCAATCGTGCGGATCGCGCAGGCCGCGTCCTCGTCGGAAACGTCGGCCAGCAGCGGTGTGAGCTGCGAAAAGAAAAGGTCGTTGTAGGTCTTCGAAAGCGCTTCGCCCTTCTCGGTGATTGCAAGATAGGTGACGCGGCCATCCGTTTCGGAAGCGTTTTTTTGAAGGTAGCCGCCGTCCACCATGTCCTTGACCGTGCGGGTCACGCCGGGGCGGGGGATATTCAGTGCGTCGCTGATATCGGATACTTTCGCGCGGACGCCCTGGAGCGCCAAATGCTCGATCACGTCCAGATATTGAATATACGACGGCGACACGCCCTCCGGCAGAGCCGGGAGCAGCTCGCGAATGCGCTTGGCCTGATAGCAGGCGTCCAGCAGGGCTTTGACGCTTTTGGTTTTCATGACGCACCTCACAAATAATTGCCTTGAATAATTAACATGGATAATTATATGCGGAAATTGAAAATTGTCAAGGGGATGGGTATAAAAAATCCGAACCCGCTTCCGAGAGGAAAGGACGGGTTCGGTTTTGTCTGTGGCGCAGTTATGCAACCCAAATCTGAATCCTTGAATTTTCGCCCATGTGCAGCTCAAAGCACCGTGACAATCAGGGCCGTCAGCGCGGCGATTGCGGCAAACAGCGGTATTCCGTGCAAAAACGAATCAATGTGCTTTTTCGGATTTTGATAGTATTGCTTCTCCGGCAGGAAGGAGAAGCGAATGCGCTTGGCGTTGCGCCACCAAAGCAGGTCAATCACCAGGAGATCAAACAACCCCAAGCCCTCGCCAAAGGCAAGGAAGTATCCAAAGGCTGACCCATAATTGTTCAAATTCAGCACACCCTTCAGCGCAAGCCCCAAAATGGAAAACAGAACGGTGAAAAGGAAAAGATTTCCGAGCCAAATGGAAACGGTGGATTTCGCTTTCGGGATATCTTTTCCAAGCTGAGGGTCGCTTCGCACACAACTTTGAACCTCATCGGGATAAGAGCGCAGTCCGATGAGATTTTTCTTGTCCGTGCCTGTTCCTAAATAGCATACGACCCAAAACAGAAAATAGAAGGCGAACGCAACGATGATTTTCATGCTTTTATGCTTCTCTTGACGGATTTTACACGCTGGTCATCGGAAAAATGGCCGGTATACCTGCCAGCCCATATGATGGGCGAGTACAATAAACTGGAATTTTCAAATTAGTCTTTGCAAATAACCTTTGAACCTTCACCATCAATTACAATTCCCTGACGGTTGTT
>CAKTZR010000011.1 GCA_934636105.1 uncultured Clostridia bacterium | reverse complement strand
CTGCCTGCAATCGGAGGGGCATAAATGGCGGACATCATCAAAGTGGATATCAGGCGCTTTCAGGGGCCGAAGGGCGACAAGGGGGATATCGGGCCGCAGGGGCCACAGGGTATTCAGGGGATTCAAGGAGAATGCGGAGAACGAGGCCCGCAGGGCGAAAAGGGAGAGACAGGCCCGCAGGGCGCACAAGGCCCGAAAGGCGAAAAGGGCGAAACGGGCGAAGCCGGAAAGGACGCGGTCATCGACGCGACGCTGACGCAGGCGGGCGAAGCGGCCGACGCGAAGGAAGTCGGGGATGTGCTCAGCCGACTTAAGGAGGAAAAAGCCGAAAAAAACCGCCTGAATATTTTGAATGGCAGCAAGAATGGCAATCCCGTCTCGGTAGATGACGCGTTTGAAGCGCCGCTGTGTGGGCTGCACATTTACGGCAGAAGCAGACAGGACGGAACGTCGAGTGCGGACAATCCCGTAGAGATCATCGGGGCGGGAGCGGACGGAACGCTTCAAGTCAAAATCACGGGCGCGAATTTGCTGGATTTTGAGAAAGCCGCAAGTGAAAATGCAAACGCAGAATTTACATTTGAAAACGGCATTTTGGCCGTCAAAGCGCTAAACAAACAAGGGTGGGCTGGAATTTTTATCCCGCTGCCGGATGAATGCGCGGGAAAACAAATTTTTTTCAGGCGTACCATTGATAGCAATCCGAACGAGTTAAGATCGCTTATCCAAATGCGATATAGCCTGAACGGAAATACGGTCTACTTTTCGAACATGAGTACCATAAAAATCCCGGAAGGCGCATCCGATATCAGATATAACGTTATGGCGCGCAATGAAAATACGGCGGCGGAAGGAACCATAACGGTGCAATACCCCGTTGTATGTTACGGCAGCGCGCTTTTACCCTATGAACCTTATCACGAGCAGGTCATCACGGTGCAGACTTCCGGCGGCCTGCACGGCATTCCCGTATCCAGCGGCGGAAATTTCGTGGATGAAAATGGTCAGAGATGGGTCTGCGATGAGATTGATTTTACGCAAGGAAAGCGCATTAAAAGGGTCAACGTCGAAGCGTTGGACGCGACGAAGACGCTAAGCGGACAGAGCGGCTTTGAAATGGAGCCTGTGGAATTTCCGCTTTCATCTGAAGAAATCGCAGCTTACAAAGCGCTGACGGCCTACGCGCAGACGACCGTCGTACAGGCAAAGAACGTCGCGGGAATTCGGCTGGATTATCAGCGCGACGTGAATCAGGTTATCCAAAACCTTGAAAACGCCATCGCATCCATGACCGCGAGCGATTAAGGAGGGGGATTATGGGACTTTACATGGCGGGCGGGATTTTTCTGCTTGGGATATTTATCGGGCGATTTATCCGAACGGGAGGGGATGATTGAATGATATCGGCAGAGGAAGCCGTTCGCAGGGTGAGGGACATCTGGAGCAGGCTGAACGGCACGGCTGCGGTGGACGAGACGGGCGGGAAGCGCGCGGACGAGGAGCAAACGAATGAAAAGATCGGCGGCGGAATCGTCACCGTCTGCGCACAGGGTGGCCTGCGGATGCGGACAAAACCGCGCGGGCGCTACATGCAGATGATCCCGGACGGAACGCAGCTCGTCGTGCTGGAGGAAAAAGGCGGCTGGCTGCGGGTGGAATATCGCGGCTTTACGGGCTGGGTCAGCGGGGAATACTGCTGCAAGGCCGGAGAGGATTAAAGGGGGAATACACATGGAAAACAAGGCGATGCAGGTTGTAAGCGGCGTGAAGCCGAACATGGTGAACTGGATTGGCGCGATGATCGGCGCGGCGCTGGCGTGGTGGACGGGTCTGCCGCCGCTGGCGCAGGCGCTGCTCATCGTGCAGGGCGCGGACATCCTGACCGGGCTGCTGTGCGCGGTGACGGGGAAATCCCGCAAGACGGAGAGCGGAAAGGTTTCCTCCGGCGCGCTGCTGATGGGCGTGCTGAAAAAGGGGCTTGAGTGGCTGGTCGTCGGCGTATGCGTGAGCGTGGGCAGCGGACTGGGCCTGACGAGCGTATGCGGCGCGGCGATGACCTACATGATCGCCACGGAGCTGGTGAGCCTGATTGAGAATCTGGAAATCTTTGGGCTGAACGTGCCGCTGCTGGGGAAGCTGCTGGACGTGGCGCAGGGGGAAAAGGAAGACTGACGGCCCGGCGGAAATTGGGGATTCGAACGCAAAAACGAAAAAAAGGGGTTGACAAAATCATCCGGCTATCCTATAATAGATTTCGCTGGTTCAAGCAGACTGGAGAGATGGCCGAGTGGTTTATGGCGCTGGTCTTGAAAACCAGTGATACCGCAAGGTACCGGGGGTTCGAATCCCTCTCTCTCCGCCATTTTTATGGCGAAAACCGGATAGCATATCGGTCGTGCAGAAGTACCCAAGAGGCCGAAGGGGCTCCCCTGCTAAGGGAGTAGGCTGCGGTAAGCGGCGCGAGGGTTCAAATCCCTCCTTCTGCGCCAAGAAAAAAGCTTTGAGAAATCAGAGCTTTTTTCATTTTCAGAGAAACTAGGAAGCGCAGGGATTTGAACCCAAATCCTCCTTCGCGTCCAGGCAGAGACTTTGAGAAATCAGAGTCTCTTTTCATTTTACAGGGAAAAACACTTTTTGAAGGAATAACAGAAAGAAAGAGCGGATAGACAGACGCAGAAAAATATGTTACAATTATCGTATCAAAAAATGGGCGACAATGCCTGTAAAAGTGGGAAAAGCCATGAGAAACAACGAATTGAGAGGCCCGACGGCCATTGATACGGATATTATTCCATCCGACAGCGAGCATGTGTTCGCGCAGGAGGCGCTTTATCAGGAAGCGATGATGCGCTATCACTGCGCGATTTTGGAGATGCGCACCAAACTGGAGGTGCTCTCCAAGGATATGACGGTGCGCTATCGCCGCAACCCGATTGAATTCATCGAAAGCCGATTGAAGAAGCCGTCCTCCATCGCGCGCAAGCTCAAGAAAATGGGGCTTGAGGTGACGGTGGACAACATGACGCGGAATTTGTCGGACATCGCGGGTATTCGCGTGCTGTGCGCGTACATTGACGACATCTACGAGATCGCGCGGATGCTGGCGAGACAGAAGGACGTCCAGATTATCACGGTCAAGGACTACATCAAGACGCCGAAGGACAACGGATACAGGAGCTATCACCTGATTGTCGAGATTCCGGTGTATTTCAGCGACGAGGTGCGGCCCGTGCGATGCGAAATCCAGATCCGCACGATTGCGATGGACTTTTGGGCGACGCTTGACCACGACATGCAATACAAAAAGCAGGTGGAGGACAGCGAGGCCATCATGCGGGAGCTGAAGGAATGCGCGGATATCATCCACCAGACGGACGAAAAGATGATGCGGCTGCGCGAGAGAATCCACCGCATTGACCCGGAATGATTTGACGGATAAATCTGCCGAAAAGCAAAATATAGTTGACGGACGAGCGCGGCGGGCATATAATGGTTTTGGCCGCCGGAGGATTATGCTTGAAAAGAAGAAAAGCCCCTGCTATAATGGGCGGTGACGCACAAAAGGAGGCGGCAGGCATGGACGAGTTATTATTGGGCGATTTGGTGCAGATGCGCAAGACTCACCCCTGCGGCAGCGACAAATGGACGGTGATTCGCGTGGGCGCGGACATCAAGATTCGCTGCTCGGGCTGCGGACGCATTGTGATGATGGATCGTGCGGACTTCACCAAGCGGATGAAAAAGGTGATCGCGCACGCGACGGAACCGATTCGCGGAACGAACGAGACGGATTAAAATCAAGGAAACGAGGCGCATTTTTCATGGAGCAGGAACAGAAGACCAAAGCAAAAAAGGAGAAGCCGAAAAAAAGCTTGCAGCGCGAAATTTTTGAATGGGTGATGGTTTTCGTTGTGGCGGCGGCGCTGGCGTTCGTCGTGCGCACGTTCATCTTCGAGCCGGTTCGCGTGGACGGAAGCTCGATGCTCAACACGCTGGAAAACAACGAATTCATGATCGCGACGAAGTTCGACTATCTGATGGGCGACCCGGACAGATTTGACATCGTGATCTGCGACTATCCGAACACGGACGACGGCATGTACCGCGTCAAGCGCGTGATCGGTCTGCCGGGCGAAACGATCGAGCTGAAAAACGGCGAACTGTATGTGGACGGCGAATTCGTTGAGCAGAACTTCGACATGACCCCGAACGAGACGAACTTCGGGCCGTTCACCGTGCCGGAAGGGCATTATTTCGTGATGGGCGACAACCGCAACAACAGCAAGGACAGCCGCAGCCCGATGGTCGGCGCGCTGGAGCGCAAGATGATTAAGGGACATGTGCGCTGCGTGGTTTTCCCACTGAACAAGGCGAGAATCATGAGCAAGTAAAAAACGAGGCGGGTCTTTTGAGAAGACTCGCCTGTTTTTGAATCAATCTGCGCGTCCCATGGGCAATCCTATCTATTTTGCTTGATGTGAAAGGAGAGAAAAAGGTGGCGCTGGACAATAAATTCGGCATAACCGATTCGGCGGAACTGGCGAGGGTGGAAGAAAGCATCAGCAAAAAGAAAGCGCTGGCGCTTTTCGAGGACGGACTTCTGGACGGCTTTGAGGTTGGAACATTCCGCGGGCTTTGTCAGATTCATCGCTATCTGTTTGAAGAAATCTATGATTTTGCGGGAAAGATGCGGACGGTGAACCTCGCAAAGGGCGGATTTCGATTTGCGCCGCTGATGTATCTGGACGCGGCGCTGAAAAACATCGACAAAATGCCGCAGAGCACGTTTGACGAGATCATCGAAAAATACGTCGAGATGAACATCGCGCACCCTTTCCGGGAGGGCAACGGCAGAAGCACGCGAATTTGGCTGGATGCAATACTCAAAAAGGAGCTGCATCAGGTGATCGACTGGCAGAAGGTGGACAAGGAAGACTATCTGCTGGCGATGGAAAGAAGCCCGATCAAGGATGTTGAAATCAAGGTGCTGCTGCGCGCGGCGCTGACGGAGAAAATCGACGACTGGGAAGTGTATATGAAGGGTATCGATGCGAGCTACCATTATGAGGGATACAACGTATTTAAAACAGAAGAACTATAAAAGAAAAGGCGTTGGGCGGGCGGCTCAACACCTTTTTTGATCTAACGAGAGGAAAACAACGCCGACGGAGAGGGTTACGCGCTGGGAAGAACCGCCGTATATCGGCGGATGGCGAAAGCGGCGGAAAGATACTTGAAATACAGGGGTTTAATTTGACCGGTTAGCAAATCCAAGCGAAAGACCTCCTTCATAAACAAAAACAGCCGGACAAGGAACAGGTGTTTCAACCTGCGCCTTATCCGGCTGTTATTTCTCCGAACAACTTGCCCTCCGACGAGCAAAACCTATTTTAACAGAAAGAACGGAAATATCAAGAATGTTTTTTAGTGGTTCGCCATCTCGTAAATCGCGAGCATATCGGCTTCATCCAGACGCTTGGCAGAGCCGAGCAGGCCGCCGCAGGCGATCTTGCACTTCTGCGCCAGCTCGTGAAGCTGTGCGTCGGTGGGATGGACGCCCAATTCGCTGAGGCTGGTGGGCATATGGATGGAACGGAAGAAATTCTCCATCAGCTCGATGCCGCGGAGAGCCGCTTCCTCATCGGACAGATCAGACGCGACGCCCATGACGTTATGCGCGAAGCGGACAAAGCGCGGCAGGCAGTTCTTGTAGACATAGCGCGCCCAGCTGCCCCAGATGGCGGCGAGACCCGCGCCATGCGCCACATCGAACATGCCGCCCAGCTCATGCTCCAGACGGTGGGAAGCGAAGTCGCTTTCGCTGTGGCCGCACCCGGTCAGGCCGTTATGGGAAAGGCTGCCCGCCCACATGACCTCGGCGCGCGCGTCGTAATTCTTGGGATCATCGCGGAGGATGAGCGCCTGCGCCATGACGGTGCGAAGCAGACCCTCGGCGATGCTGTCCGTGATTTCCATGGTCTCGCCCTGGGTGAAGTAGCGCTCCATGGTGTGCATGAGGATATCGGTGCAGCCGCAGGCGGTTTGATAATCCGGCAGGGTCATGGTCAATTCCGGATTCATGACGGCGAATTTCGGGCGGCAGATATCGTCGTTATAGCCGCGCTTGATGCCGCCCTCCTCCTTGGTGATGACGGAGGAATCGCTCATCTCACTGCCGGAGGCGGCGATGGTCAGCACCACGCCGATGGGCAGGCAGCCCTCCGCCTTGCGCTTATGGTCATACAAATCCCACACGTCGCCCGTCATGCACATGCCATAGCCGATGGCCTTAGCGGAATCGATGACGCTGCCGCCGCCGACGGCGAGAATGAAGTCAACGCCCTCTTTTTTGCACAGATCGATCCCCTGATAGACGAGGGAGAGATGCGGGTTGGGCACGACGCCGCCGAGCTGGACATGCGCGACGTTCGCCGCGTCGAGGGACGCTTCAATCTGGTCGAGCAGGCCGCTGCGGCGCGCGCTCTGGCCGCCGTAATGAATCAAAACCTTTTTGCAGCCCTGCGCGCGGACGAGGTCGCCGACCTGCTTTTGCGTGTCGCGGCCAAAATAGACATGGGTGGGCGTGAAATAGCTGAAATTGCTCATAAGTGAATCCTCCTCATGGATGGTTTACGATTGCAATTCGGAAGCGGAGAAGACGAGGGGCTTGGTGAAGGGCAGGCGGCTTTGCCGGACGACGATTTTGGAATCCGCCACGGCGACCGCGAGCTGAACGGGTTTTCCGCGTTTTTGGGCAACAAACAGGGACGTAGGCCCGTCGTCGGGCAGATGGCCTGCGGCCTTGGCGCGGATGAGCAGGTCGAGCACCTGCTGACGAGTAAATTTCATAGACAACCTCCCATACCCTGCAAACATTTCGATGGTTTCGCGCTTTTTCCTGCTGAACGGGATTGATTTTTTTCGGCGATTCAAGTATGATGGGGGACGAATAGGGACGATGGGGCGCTGCCCCATACCCCGCCAGAAACCTGGAACGTCACGCACTGTGTCCCGCACAGCGGGCGTTTG
The DNA here is from genome assembly GCA_934636105.1 of uncultured Clostridia bacterium. GTDB lineage: Bacteria > Bacillota > Clostridia > Christensenellales > Aristaeellaceae > Ventricola. Next base: position 92,808 of record CAKTZR010000011.1, on the reverse strand, counting down.
TTCCGTTCCTGGACTTCTCACTTTTCCTTTATCGCTTTGCGATAAAGGAATGGAAAAGATTCGATCTATAAGCGCGAAGCGAAGTAGGAGTTTGAGGGCTTAGCCCTCAAGTGGGGTTTGGGGCGACAGCCCCAAGAAAGGATGCTCTTTTATGGATATCAAGCAGGAAGCGCTGAAAAAGCACTACGAGTGGCAGGGAAAAATCGAAGTGACGCCGCGAACCCACGTGACCAATAGCGAAGAACTTTCGCTGGCCTATACGCCGGGCGTGGCCGAACCGTGCCTCGCGATTCGCGACGACTACGAAAAGAGCTATCTGCTCACGCGGCGCGCGAACATGGTCGCCGTGATTACGGATGGCTCGGCGATCCTCGGTCTGGGCGACATCGGCCCGGAGGCGGGCATGCCGGTGATGGAAGGCAAGTGCGTGCTGTTTAAGGAGTTCGCGGGCGTGGACGCGTTCCCGCTGTGCGTGCGCACGAAGGACGTGGACGAGCTGGTGCGGACGATCTACCTGATTTCCGGCAGTTTCGGCGGCATCAATCTGGAGGACATCGCCGCGCCGCGCTGCTTTGAGGTGGAGCGCAAGCTGAAGGAAATCTGCGATATCCCCGTTTTCCATGACGATCAGCACGGCACGGCCGTCGTCGTTGCGGCGGCGCTGCTCAACGCGCTGAAGGTCGTCGGCAAGACGATGGAGACGGCGAAGGTGGTCATCAACGGCGCAGGCAGCGCGGGCGTGGCCATCGGCAAGCATTTGATGAACCTCGGCGTGAAAGACCTGATTATGGTGGACCGATTCGGGATCATCTGCGAGGGCATGGAGGGGCTGAACCCGGCGCACGAGGAGATGAGCCGCAAGACGAACCCGCGGCACATTACCGGCACGCTGGCCGACGCGATGCGCGGGGCGGATGTGTTTATCGGCGTGAGCGCGCCGGGCGTGGTGACGCGCGAGATGGTCGCGAGCATGAACGCGGGCGCGTGCGTGTTCCCGATGGCGAACCCTGTTCCGGAAATCCACCCGGACGAGGCGCTGGCGGCGGGCGCGGTGGTTGTCGGCAGCGGACGCAGCGATTACAAGAACCAGATCAACAACGTGCTCGCTTTCCCCGGCATTTTCCGCGGCGCACTCGACTGCCGTGCGAAGGATATCAACGAGGCGATGAAGGTCGCGGCCAGCTATGCGATTGCGAATCTCGTTTCCGACGACGAATTGAGCGCGGATTACATCATCCCCAAGGCATTTGATAAGCGCGTCGGCCCGGCGGTCGCGGAGGCTGTGGCCAAGGCCGCGCGGGAAACCGGCGTGGCCAGAATTTGACCTACTTTGTTTTTTCTTCCGAAATCCTTGTTTTTTCCCGAAAAACGGTGTACAATATGCCTTTGGAATCGGGACAGTGTCCCAAACGTAACCCCATAGACCCATAAGGAGATGCTTACCATGACGAAAATTGATATTTTTTCCGGCTTCCTCGGCGCGGGCAAGACGACGCTGATTAAGAAGCTGCTTAAAGAGGCGCTTTCCGGCGAGAAGGTCGTCCTCATTGAAAACGAGTTCGGCGAAATCGGCATTGACGGCGGTTTCATGAAAGAGGCGGGCATTCAGGTGACGGAGATGAACTCCGGCTGCATCTGCTGCTCACTGGTCGGCGACTTCGGCAAGGCGCTCCGCCAGGTGATTGACCAGTATCACCCGGATCGCATCCTCATCGAGCCGAGCGGCGTCGGCAAGCTCTCCGACGTGATTCGCGCCGTTGAAGGCGTGGAAAAGGACATCCCGGAGGCCGAGATGGGCAGCTTTGTGACCGTCGCGGATGCGGGCAAGTGCCGCATGTATGTCAAGAACTTCGGCGAGTTCTTCCTCAACCAGATCGAGTACGCCGGAACCATCCTGCTCTCCCGCACGCAGGGCATGAGCCAGGAGAAGCTGGAGGCTGTCGTCGCGCTGCTGCGTGAGCATAACGCCAAGGCGCGCATCATCACGACCCCGTGGGACGACATCAGCGGCGAAACCATCCTCGCGGCGATGCAGGACGACCACAACCTTGCCGAAGACATGCTGGCGACGGTGATGGCCGAGCATCATGACGATGATGACGACGACGAGTGCTGCCATCATCATCACCACGATCACGACGACCATGACGAGGACGAGCATCATCACCATCATGACCACGACGACGATGATGACGAAGATGAGGACGAGCATCACCATCATCACGACGACGATGATGATGAAGATGAGCATGAGCATCATCATGACCATGACCACGAGGAGCACGAGCACCATCATCATTATGATGAGAACGGCGTGTGCAGCTGCGGCCATCATCACCACCACCATCACGGCCACGATGCGGACGAAGTGTTTGTATCCTGGGGCAAGGAAACGGTGCGCCAGTTTGGCGAGGACGAGCTTTCCGTCATGCTGGCCAAGCTCGACGACGGCGAATACGGCCTTGTGCTGCGCGCGAAGGGCATCGTGCCCTGCACCGACGGCGGCTGGATTCACTTTGACTACACGCCGGGCGAGCAGAACATCCGCAAGGGTCCGGCGGATTACACCGGCCGCCTGTGCGTGATTGGCAGCAAGCTCGAAGACGAGAAGCTGGCGAAGCTGTTCGGCGTTGCCTGATCGGAGGGACGAAATGGCCATTCCGGTTTACATGTTTGCCGGTTTCCTGGAAAGCGGCAAGACCTCCTTTATCGCCAGCGTGCTTCAAGACCCGGGCTTCACGCGCGACGAAAGCACGCTGATTATCCAGTGCGAAGAAGGCGAAACGGAGTACGAACCCGATATGCTCAAAAAGACGCACAGCGTCGTGGAGTGCATCGAGGACGAGGACGAATACAACGGCGACACGCTGCGCGCGTTTGTGCGCAAGCATCATCCCGACCGCGTGATTATCGAAATGAACGGCATGTGGGATTTGGATGAGGCGATTGAACGCACACCCAAGGTGCTGGAAATCTATCAGATCATCACGACGGTCAACGCCGAAACGTTTGACCTGTACGCCAAGAACATGGGACAGCGGATGCTCCAGCATATCACGGACGCGGACATGGTGGTTTTCAACCGTGCGACGGAGGAAACCCGCCAGCTCATCCGCGATCGCAATGTGCGCAGCATGAACCCGCAGGCTTCGCTCTACTTCGAAAACGACGACGGCACGAGCGAGGATTACGGCGCGGGCATGCCGCCGCCCTATGACATGGATGCGCCGATCGTCGAGATCGAGGATTATCAGTTCGGCATCTTCTATCTGGATGCATCCGAGAATCCGGAAAACTACGATGGCAAGACCGTCCGGTTCAAGGGCTACATCTATCGCGGCCGCAACATCGGCAAGGACGAATACGTGCCCGGCCGCATGGGCATGGTCTGCTGCGCGGAGGACGTGCGCTTTGTCGGCTTCATCGCCAAGGCCAACGGCCTGCCGATTCCGCAGCCCAAGACCTGGCAGATGATTACCGCCGAGGTCAGAGCCGAGGAGCGCACACAGTATAAGGGCGTCGGCCCGGTGCTCTATGTCAAGGCGGTTGAGCCGTGCGACCCGCCGAAGGAAGAAGTCGTGACGTTTAACCAATAACAATTTCCTCTTTTCTTTTGAATGGTTTTATGCTATAATCGATTCGTCTTCAGGGCGGGGCGAAATTCCCGACCGGCGGTAGAGTCCGCGACGGGCCGAAATGGCTTGCGATTCGGCGAAATTCCGAAACCGACAGTATAGTCTGGATGGAAGAAGACGGCAAAGATTTTGCTATGCTTTCACAGCGCCCAAGGACATGTGCTTTGGGCGCTGTTTTTTTAACTCCTTCCGTCACGCCTTCGGCGTGCCACCTCCCTCAAGGAGGGAGGCTTTTGGCATAAGCAACGTCAGCGTGAAGATAAAGGCTCCCTCTGTGAGGGAGCTGTCAGCGAAGCTGACTGAAGGAGTTATAAGGCGTAAGGTAAAAAGCTTTTTGCCTGTATGGAGGATTTATTTGTGACAAATGTTGAGGAAAACCGCATTATCGCCAGCAATCTGTGCTACTGCTACCCGGAAGCGCAGAAAAACGCGGTGGATGATGTGAGCATGCGCGTGAAAAAGGGCGAGTTTCTGGCGATTCTCGGCCACAACGGCAGCGGCAAATCGACGCTGGCGAAACTCTTTAACGCGCTGTATGTGCCGGGGAGCGGCACGGTTTGGGTCTGCGGCATGGATACGAAGGACGACGACCTCGTTTTCGATATCCGTCAGCACGCGGGCATGGTCTTCCAGAACCCGGACAACCAGATCGTTGCGACGGTTGTGGAGGAGGACGTGGCTTTCGGCTTGGAAAACAACGGCGTGCCACCCAAGGAAATCCGCGTGCGCATCGATGACGCGCTCAAAGCTGTCGGCATGAGCCAGTATGCCAAAAAAGCGCCGCACATGCTTTCCGGCGGCCAGAAGCAGCGCGTCGCCATCGCGGGCGTGCTGGCGATGAAGCCGGACGTGATTATCCTCGACGAATCGACGGCGATGCTCGATCCCAGCGGACGGCGCGAGGTGATGAACACCGTGCATCGGCTGAACAAGGAAGAAGGCATCAGCGTCGTGATTATCACGCACTACATGAGCGAAGCTGCGACCGCCGATTACATGATCGTGATGGACGACGGCAAGATTGCCTTGAGCGGCACGCCGCGCGAGGTCTTCACGAAGGTGGACAAGGTGCGCGCGCTGGGGCTTGATGTGCCGCCGATGACCGATCTGGCGCACAGCCTGCGGCAGGACGGCGTGGACGTGCGCGCGGATGTGTTGACCGTGGACGAGATGGTGGAGGAAGTATGTCGATTGTCATCGAACATCTGAATTACGTATACATGCAGGGCGGGCCGTATGAGACAAAGGCGCTGGACGACGTGAGCCTGACGATTCACGACGGCGAATTTGTCGGCCTGATCGGCCACACCGGCAGCGGCAAATCGACGCTGGTGCAGCATTTGAACGGCCTGATTCTGCCCACGAGCGGCAAAATCACCGTGGACGGCATGGATTTGGCGGACAAGAATACCGACAAGCGCGCCATCCGCCGCCGCGTCGGGTTGGTTTTCCAATACCCGGAGAACCAGCTGTTTGAGGAGACGGTCGAAAAGGACATCGCCTTCGGCCCGAAGAACCTCGGGCTGGATGAAGCCGAAATCGACCGCCGCGTGCGCACGGCAATGCGCCGCGTCGCGCTGGATTACGACGCGCTGGCCCAGCGCTCCGTCTTTGAACTTTCCGGCGGCCAGATGCGCCGCGTGGCGATTGCGGGCGTGCTGGCGATGGAGCCGCAGACGCTGGTGCTCGACGAGCCATGCGCAGGTCTTGACCCGAAGGGACGCGAGGAGATTTTGGGGCTCATCAGCGACCTGCACCGCGAATCCGGCGCAACCATCGTGATGGTCAGCCACTCGATGGACGACGTGGCGGCGCTGGCCGAGCGCGTCATCGTCATGAACCACGGCAAGGTGGCGATGGACGGCGCGCCGCGCGAGGTTTTCTCCAGAGGTGAGGAGCTGCGCGCCATCGGGCTGGATGTGCCGCAGGCCGTCGAGCTGGCGCAGAAGCTGCGCGAAAAGGGATTCGATGTTCCGGAAGGCATTTACAAGATCGAAGAAGTCCGCGCGGCGGTGGAAGCCATCGTGGGGAAGGGAGGCCGCCATGCTTAACGACATTACGCTGGGGCAGTATTTCCCCGGCAATTCCCCGATTCACCGGATGGACCCGCGGATGAAGCTGATTCTGACGATTCTCTACATCGTGGGCGTGTTCGTCGTGGCGAATCTGCCCGGCTATGCCATCGCGCTGGCGTTTCTCTACATTGTCGTGCGCATTTCGGGCATCAAGTTTTCGTATCTGGCGAAGGGCGTGAAGCCGCTTCGATTCATCATCATCTTCACGTTCATTTTGAACCTGTTCTTTGTGCAGGGCGAAACGCCGCTCTTTACGCTGGGCTTTTTCACGCTGACGAAGGAAGCGCTGAACAATGCGGTTTATTTCGCGCTGCGCCTGATTTTCCTGGTGATGGGTACGTCGGTGCTGACGCTGACGACCAGCCCGGTGCAGCTGACGGACGGTTTGGAACGCATCATGCACCCGCTGGAAAAAATTCACTTTCCGGCGCACGAACTGGCGATGATGATGACCATAGCGCTGAGGTTCATTCCGACGCTGCTGGAGGAGACGGACAAGATTCAGAAGGCGCAGATGGCGCGCGGCGCGGACTTTGAGAGCGGCAACCTGATTGCCCGCGCGAAGGCGATGATTCCGCTGCTCGTGCCGCTGTTCGTCAGCTCCTTCCGCCGCGCCAACGAACTGGCGATGGCGATGGAGGCGCGCTGCTACCGTGGCGGCGACCACCGCACGCGTTTGCGCGAACTGAAATACACGAAGCTCGACCTTTACGGCGCGCTGGCGATGGCGGCGTTCCTCGCGGTTATCGTGGCGGAGGGCAAGCTGCTTGGATGAGCTGAAGCTGACGAGCCATCACATCCCCAGCCCGGCGGATTACCCGCCGGAGGGGCAGAAGCGATTCAAACTGGTGATCGAGTACGACGGCACGGCATACAGCGGCTGGCAGAGACAGATCAACGGCCCGAGCGTGCAGCAGACGCTGGAAGAAGCGCTGGCGCGGCTGACGGGCGAGAAAATCAGCGCGGTCGGCTCAAGCCGGACGGACGCGGGCGTTCACGCTTACGGCCTGTGCGCGCACTTTGACAGCGCGACGCGCGTTCCGCCGGAAAAAATCTGCTTTGCGATGAACACGATGCTGCCGCCGGATATCCGCATCCGCGAAAGCGGGCTTGCGCCGGAGGGCTTTCATGCGCGGTATTCCACCTGCGGAAAGGTCTACCGATACACGTTCTGCAACGCGCGGCACGCCTGCGCGATCGGCAGGCAGTACAAGGCGCACGCGCCCATGCCGATGGATGCACGGCGGATGCACGAAGAAGCGCAGAGCCTTTGCGGCCGGCACGACTTTGCCGCGTTCGCCGCCAGCGGAAGCGTTGCGAAAAGCACCGTGCGCACAATTTACCGCGCGCAGGTGGAACGGCAGGGGGAGGACGTGGTCTTCACCGTGCTGGGCGACGGCTTTCTGTATAACATGGTGCGCATCATCGCGGGTACGCTGATGGAAGTCGGCACGGGCAAACGCGCGCCGGGCTGCATCGCGCGGGCGATTGAAACCGGCGACCGTTTGCAGCTGGGGCAGACCGCGCCCGCCTGCGGGCTGGCGCTGATGCGCGTGCTCTACGACGGCGACGAGGAAAAAGCGATGGGGTACTTTAACTAAGAGATAAGCTGACCTCCCTGATTGCGGGGAGGTTTTTTGAAAGCGATAATATCGAATTTCAAAGTGGGAGGTGCAGGAACCTCAGGTTCCTGCCGGAGCTTGAGGCGGAGCCTCAAATCGTCCACCCCAAAGCTTGACGATTGCCCCGCGCTGCGTTATTATAATAAAGTTATTGCCTTGCAGATTCGCGCGAACGGTTGCAAGGGAAAAAAGCCGCATCCCCGCATAGGATAGCCCGGAATAGCGAGACTGTCTGGGGGGATGCGCGTGAATCAGGCGATGGAGCGCAGGGTGCTGCGCGAGGCGGAATATATCGCCGCGACGGGCGCTACGGTGAGAAAGACGGCCAGCGTGCTGGGCGTATCCAAATCGACCGTACATAAGGACATGGAATCGCGATTGGCCGCGCTGTCCGCGCCGCTGCACAAAGAGGTGGCGGCCGTGATGGCGAAAAACAAAGCCGAGCGCCATCTGCGCGGCGGCGAAGCGACGAGAAAACGATACGCGAAGATCGACTCATAAAGGAGAACAACGAATGTTTGGCGTGGATGAACTGGGCATGGATTTGGGCACATCGACCCTGCACATGGTGGTGCGGGGCAAGGGCATTGTGCTCAGCGAACCGGCATATGTGGCTTACGATCGGCAGACCCGCAACGTGGTTGCCGTCGGCGAGGAGGCGCGCCGCATGTATGGCCGCACGCCTGCGGGGCTGATTGTGGAAAGGCCGCTGCGGGACGGGCGCATTCGCAGTTTCGACCTGGTGAGCAAGATGCTGCGCTACTTCATGCGCAAGGTCATCGGCAAGCGCGCGACCTTCCGCCCGAAGCTGCTGCTGGCGCTGCCCGGCGGCATGGCGCCCAGCGAGCGGCAGACGCTGGTGGATGTGATCGTAGACGCGGGCGTGCGGAGCGTCGTTCCGGTGGATGAGGGCGTGGCTTCCGCGATTGGCGCGGGGATGCGCATCGACCAGCCGTATGGCCGCATGAACATCGACATCGGCGGCGGGCGGACGAACGTATCCGTGTTCTCTTTCGGCCACCAGATTGTCTGGGACATTCTGAATGTCGGCGGCGACCGGTTTGACGACGCGATTATCGACTATCTGCGCAAGAAGCACAACCTGCTCATCGGCGCACGCACAGCGGAAGAACTGAAAATCGACATCGGTTCGGCGCGGATGCGCGGCGTGAAGCTGGAAATGGACGCCTGCGGGCGCAGTCTGGTTTCCGGCCTGCCGCGCGCGGTCACGGTTTCCTCCGAGGAGATGATCGAGGCGCTGGATGAGCCGCTGCGCGACCTGATGAGCGCGCTGCACAGGATGATCGAGCGCACGCCGCCGGAACTGGCGAGCGATATCTTTGACGAAGGCATCACTTTGAGCGGCGGCGGCGCGCAGCTTTTCGGGCTGGACGGGGTCATCAGCGACCAGCTCAAGATTCGCACGACGCTGGCGGATGAGCCTGACCTCTGCGTGGCGCACGGGTTGAGCGAACTGATCGACGACGAGGATAAATACGAGAACATCGACCTGGTTTCCGGCAGCCGAAGCGATCTGCTGGAGGATGAATAAAATGGATAAGATTTGGAACGCGCTTTACGACGCGGCGAAGGCCGCTTTGAGACCGCGCGACGTTTCACGTTTCATTGAAGCGGGCGGCGTGGCCGCGGCGATTGAAGGTGCAAGCGGGAAAATCTACGTCGGCGTATGCGTGGACAGCGCCTGCACGCTGGGTATCTGCGCGGAGCGGAACGCCATTTTCAACATGATGACAAACGGCGAGGACGCGATGAAGCGCGTAGTCGCCATCAACAGCAAGGGCAAGGCCATCCCGCCGTGCGGCGCGTGCCGCGAGCTGATGAGCCAGATGATGCCCGAGGATTATAAAACCGTCGAGGTGATGATGGATTACGAGAACGGGCGGGTCGTTACGCTGGGCGATTTGACGCCGGAGTGGTGGATATAAAAAGAAGATTTGAAATCATTTCCAGCGGCGCGGGGAAGGAAAGACTCCTGCGCTACTTTTTGTATATAATGAAGAATGATATAAAAGAAAAACTTGAATTGTAAAGGCATTTGCGTTACAATAGTAGTGCAAGGAGGCGGAAAACAGATGGAAAAGGCGACAACGTTAAATGTTCGAGTAAACCCGATGGTCAAGGCGCGCGCGGAAGAAGTGCTTTCTAAGCTGGGCGTGCCGATGTCAACGGCAATTAACATGTATCTGAATCAGATTTCGCTTACGGGGGGTATTCCGTTTGCTGTTACGCTGCCGCAGGCACCGGATTCGATTAATATGGATAAAATGACGGAAGCACAGCTTCATGAAAAGCTGGCGCGCGGCCTTGCGGATGCGGAGAAGGGGAATGTCCACGATGCGGCGGAGGTATTTGCGCGATATAGAGAGAAGCGTGAATGATGAAGGCGTACGTCGTCCGAGTAACCGATGAAGCGCTTGAGGATATGCAGGCGCTTCGAGCGTATATTGCAAATGAGCTGCTTTCGCCGGAAAATGCGGAAAGACAGTATCGGCGAATTGCAGAAAAGATATTGACATTGGGGTTCTTTCCGGAAAAATATGCGCTGGTTGACTTTGAACCTGAACGTTCAAAAGGATTACATAGAGTATCGGTAGATCATTATTCGGTCTTTTATTTGATTGAAGGAGATCGGGTGGTTGTTACGAACGTGCTTTACAGCGCGTCTAATGTGGAATACAAATTGCGAAATTGAAATCATTTCCAGCGGCGCGGGGAAGGAAAGAACCCTGCGCCGCTTTTCTTTATGCCATAAATGTGATACAATAAAACCATAACTTGATTCTATCAAGCCCAAAAGCTTTTTCTGTTTACCGCGAAGCGATAAACATAGTGGGAAATCCAAGAACCTCAGGTTCTTGGTGGGGTTTGGGGCAAAGCCCCAAGTACAAAACTAAGAGAGGTAACGATATGCGCTACGACGTGCTGCTGTGCGACGCGGATAATACGCTTTTCGATTTCAACAAGGCGGAAGAAAACGCTTTCGCTATCGCCTGCGAACAGATGGGGTTTTCCTCTACGCCAGAGCTGCTGGCGACCTATTCCAAAATCAATGAGGCGCTTTGGAAATTGCTCGAACAGGGCGGCATTACGCAGGAAGTTTTGCGCGTGCGGCGGTTTGAACAGTTTTTGGAAGCAATTCACCGGAACGACGACGCGCAGAAGATGTGCGACGCGTTTGTTGACGCGCTGGGGCGGCAGAGCGTGCCGCTGGACGGCGCGGTGGAGGCGGTCAAGCGCTGGAGCGCGAAAGTGCCGGTCATCATCGTGACAAACGGTATTGGGCAGGTGCAGCGCGGGCGCATGGCGGGAAGCGAGCTGCGGCCATATGTCAGTGGGCTGGTCATCAGCGAGGAAGTCGGCGCGGCCAAGCCGAACCCGCTGATGCTGGAAAAGGGCATGGAGCTGGCGCATGTGACGGACAGGCGGCGCGCGCTGATGCTCGGCGACTCGCTGACCAGCGACATGGCGGCGGCGAGAAACGCGGGGATCGACGCATGCTGGTTCAACCCGAAGGGTGCGGCAAACGACAAGGGCGTGCCGATTGCCTATGAAATCGCGTCGCTTGACGAGGTGGACGCGATTCTGGACGGAACGGAGGAATGAGCGTGAAGCAGAACATCAAAAAAATGGCACTGGCGGCGATGCTGGCGGGCATGCTGGGCGGCTTGACGGGCTGCTTCATCCAGCCTGACCCGACGCTCGATCCGCTGCAAATCAGCGACGGAACGGTGCCGTTCGGCACGGTGCAGGCGCTGCCGACGAACACGCCGACCCCTGTGCCGCAGAGCACGCCGACCCCCACGCCGGACACGTGGCAATCCAGCGATCAGAGCACGTGGGAGGATTGGTCCAGCGACAGCCTGCCGACCACTACGCCCAAAACGGCGGCGACTGCCGCGCCGGGCGTGCAGAGCTGGCAGACCTCCACACAGGATTATAACGCGGGCTACCCAGTGCTGCGCGTCGGCTCGACGGGCAGCGACGTGAGCGACTTGCAGGCGAGGTTGACCGAGCTGGGTTATTACACCGGAACGATCGACGGCAAATACTCCACCGGCACGCAGAGCGCCGTCACGGAGTTCCAGAGCCGCAACGGCCTGACGGCAGACGGCATTGCGGGCCGCGCGACGCAGGATAAGCTGTATTCCGCATCGGCGCAGCCCAAAACGGTCAGCGCCAGCACGACGGACAGCGGCTATACGCTGCTCAAGGAGGGCGCTTCCGGGCTGGAAGTGCGCAAATTACAGGGGCGGCTGGCGGAGCTGGGCTACTACGCGGGCGGCGTGGACGGCCTGTATGGCTCGACGACGACCAGCGCGGTCAAGGCGTTCCAGCGGGCGAACGGGTTGAGCGGCGACGGACAGGCGGGCACGCAGACGCAGACGAAGCTCTATTCCGCCAACGCGAAATACGCGGCCAGCCCGGTGACGACGGCGAACCCGGATCAGACCCGCACGCTGACCGTCGGCATGACGGGCAACGACGTTTACGCGCTTCAGGAGCGGTTGATCGAGCTGAACTATTTGAGCGGCGTGGCGGACGGCGTATTCGGCACGGAGACGCAGAGCGCGCTGATTGCGTTCCAGAACCGCAACGGCCTGACGGCGGACGGCACGGCGGGCGCAAGCACGCTGAAAAAGCTGAACGGAAGCTGCAAGGCGGCGACCGCGACGGCCGCGCCGAGCAGCAACGGCACGCTGCACGAGGACGACAGCGGCGAGGACGTTTACAATTTGCAGGCGCGGCTGTTTGAGCTGGGTTATTACAACGGGCGCATCGACGGGCGCTATTCCAGCGAGACGACGGCGGCGGTGAAGGCCTTCCAAAAGGCGAACGGCCTCGGCGCGGACGGCATTGCGGGCAAGGGCACGCTGACCAAGCTGAACAGCGGCAACGCGGTCGTGGCGGACGGCACGACAAGCGACGTGACCGACGACGAGATTGCCGACGAGCCGGAGACGACCTATCAGCCGGCGACCTCCTACACCGTGCTGCGGCGCGGCGACAAGAGCGACCAGGTGCAGGTGATGCAGCGCTATCTGGCGACGCTGGGCTATCTCAATTCCACGCCGGACGGGCAGTTTGGCTCGGCCACGGAACGCGCGGTCAAGCTCTTTCAGGAGGCGAACGGCCTATCCGCAGACGGCGTTGCGGGAAGCGGCACGCTCTCCATCCTCTATGGCGACAATCCGGTGAGCTACAGCAAATACTTCGGCTCGTCGGGCGGAACGAGCGGCGGAACGACGGTTGCCGCGCCGACGCCCGTGCCGGATATGATGACGGTCATCCAGTGGGAGAGCGAGGGCGACAACGTGCGCCAATATCAGCAGCGGCTGGTGGAGCTGGGCTATCTGGACAGCAAATCCGTCACGGGCAAATTCAACCAGAAGACGGTGGAGGCGACCAAGGCTTTTCAGACGATGAACGACCTCAAGGTGGACGGCGCGGCGGGGCCGCAGTCCCTCAAACTGATTTATTCAAACGACGCGCTGGACGCAAACGGCGTGCGCGTCGGCGACAAGCTGGGCAGCGCATCGGATACCGTGGCGGTATCCGACGTGCTGACGGCGGGCATGAGCGGCGAACAGGTGCGACAGGTGCAAAGTCGATTGGCGGCACTGGGCTACCTGTCCGCCTCTTTTATAAGCGGCACGTATGACGATGCGACGGCGCAGGCCGTTCGGCAGTTTCAGCAGGCGAACGGCTTGACGGCGGACGGCACGGCGGGGAGCGCCACGCAGTCGCGGCTGTATGCCAACAATGCGGTGACGGCGCAGGTGGCGAAGGCTTCCGCGGACAACAGCGAGCGGCAGAGCGCCGAATACCGCGTGAACGGCGCGTATCAGGCGAGTCTGGCGGGCGGCGGCATCGCGGTGGGGGACAGGGAGGCGCTCTACTGTGCGGATGCGTCGCAGGGCGGTATTCTGGTGAAAAAGCCCTACAACGGTGCGGCTGCCAGCGTGATGGCTTACGACGTGCCGCGCTTTCTGCACCTGACCAACGGCAAGCTGTATTACGTCGCCAGCGAGGGCGGGGAGGACTGCATCATCCGTCTGAATACGCAGAACGGAAGCCGGGAGGTTTTGGCGCGCGCGGGCGTGGTGCTCAAATTTGCGCTCTGCGACGGCGTGATCTACATGCTGGACGCGAACGCGGCGTTAAAAGAAAGAACGCTCTCCGGGGAGGAGAGCGAACTGATGACGGGGGTCAGCGATTTTACGCTGGACGCGGCGAACAAGGCGCTGCTGTGCGTGACGCAGGACGGCGTGGCCTCGTTCGGCATTCAGACGGGGCAGAGCGAGATGGTCTACACCGGCGCGGCGGATCAGGCGATGATGTGCGGGCAGGCGCTGCTGGTGCGCGCGGGCGGAAGCGTCATTCGCGTGATGAACGGGCAGATGGCCACGATTCGCCGGGACGGCGCGGCCTGCCTGCTCGTCTACGGGCAGAAGGTAATCGAGCTGACGAGTAAAGGCGTGATGACCTGCGACGTGAACGGCGAAAACGCGACGACGATTGCGAACGGCGCGTTTGAAGCCGCGTCGATTGCCAACGGCGTGCTGTATCTGGGCGGCGCGGACGGGTATACGCAGAGCGTGAGCTTATAACAGTAAATGCTCAGTGATGACCGATAAGAAAACGATTGGGAGGCAATCCTCTCAATCGTTTTCTTTAACTTGCAGCTTCGGCGGAAGAAAAGACATGCGCTGCCCGCGCGGGATGACCCTTACGATTCGCCTGTGGATTCCTTGCGCGTCAGCAGGTGATATTTCCGTTTTTCCTCGTACATGCTTTCATCCATGCGCTTTAAGAAGGATTCCGTTTGATCGGCGGCCTTGAATTGCGCCTGCCCCATGGATACGCTCAGGGTAAACTGTTCCGCGCCCGATTCGTTGAAATCGCGGATGTTTTTGTTGATTTCCTCCATCGTCCGCATCAGACATTCGTGATCCACGCCGGACAGCAGGACGACGAATTCATCGCCCGCGTATCGAATGGCCATGCCTTTGTCGGGAACGGATTTGAAAAGGATGTCGCCCATGATGCGGATGGCGCGGTCGCCCGCGCTGTGGCCGAACTGATCGTTGATTCGCTTGAAATCGTTCATATCCATCATAATGCCGTAGGAGGATGCTCTGCACATGATGTCTTTCTTGGCGAGGATGCCGTCCAGATACCTTCGGTTGTAAAGCCCTGAAAGCTCGTCGGTCAGCAGGTTTTCGGAATAGGCCTGCATCTGAACAAACGTCATCGCGATGGCTACGGACACCCACGACATCGTGATGCCGTAGCGGAAGAACTGGAGAAGCACGCCGGCCAGACACGGCCCGACAAAATACAGAACGGGAAAAAAGTTCAGGTTAAAGCCCTGCCGTTTTGAACCGTAGACCAAAAAGACGGAGTACCCGAAATAAATCATGAGCGTGATATAGCACCAAATCGCGAAGGGACACCGCTGATACACGTTGTCCGGCGATATTTTGAACAGGAACTCGGTGCCGAACAGATTGAAAACAATCGCGGCGACTTCGGACAGCCACGGAAACATGATAATCTTGGCGTTGCGCATCGTTCTCCTGTGATTTCTGTAAATATGGAGATCGACATACAGGCACCAGAGAAAGCCGATGGTGACTGTGCCCAGAAAGCAAAGGCTGTTGAAGATGTAATTGAGCGCCCGTCCGCCTGCGAAGGTCTTTCCGTCTATCAAAAACGTGATCGTTTCAAACAGCGCGCCGAGCAGCGTGGTAACGGCCATTCCGTCGTATATTTTATCGTCAGCATGAAGGCTCTCCCTGTTTTTCTGCCTGCAATCGAGCAGGAAGATCATCATCAGGATGGCGATTCCGTTGGCGACAAAAACCTCGTCGATGTTAATCATGGATATCTCCGTATTTTTTGCCTTACGCCCGCTTCTTCAGAATTTGAGGAACAAGGTCGGCAGACGCAGCGCGTCAGCCCTCCTCGCCGTGCTTTTGAAGCTGATCGTTGAGCAGGTTGATATTGCCGCAGCTCATGGTGATGACCAGATCGCCGGGATGCCAATGCGCGCGCAGATAGGCTTCCGCGTCGTCGAAGGTCGGGGTGTAATGCGCGGGCACGCCCTCCTTCTGCATGGCTTCAACCAGCATGGCAGCGTGGATATCGCCGGGGTCTTTTTCGCGCGCGGCAAAGATATCCGTGACCAGCACCTCGTCGGCGAGATCGCAGCAATGGATGTAATCCTTAAACAGCGTCTTGACGCGGGAATAGGTGTGCGGCTGCATGACGGCGAACAGGCGCTTGTGCGGCTGATGGACGGCGTTTTCCAGCGCGCTGTGCATCTCGGCGGGATTATGGCCGTAATCGGTATAGAGCTTTACGCCGCAGACCGTGCCGGTATATTCAAACCGCCGATGAGGCGCGGCAAAGCGCGCAAGCGAGGCGGCGACGGCTTCCGGCTGCGCGCCCGCTTCGACGCACGCGGCCATGGTCGCCAGCGCGTGCATGACGTTGAACTCGCCCGGCACATGCAGGTGAATGTGCGCAAGGGGCCTGCCCTCAAGGCCGAAATCAAATTCCGCGCAGCCCGTGTCGTCGTAGGCAAGATTCAGCGGCCGCCACTGGTTGCTTTCGCCGAAGCCATAGCTGACCGTGCGGCAGGTCTGCTTAGCCAGCAGCGCCGCAACGCGCGGATCGTCGCCGTTGCCGATGCACGTGCCGCTCTCCGGCAGGAGGGCGCAGAATTTGGCGAAAGCATGCGCGATATCGTCGATGTCCTTATAGAAATCGAGGTGATCCTCCTCGATGTTGGTGACGACGGCGATGGT
This sequence comes from uncultured Clostridia bacterium, assembly GCA_934636105.1. Classification (GTDB taxonomy): domain Bacteria; phylum Bacillota; class Clostridia; order Christensenellales; family Aristaeellaceae; genus Ventricola. The sequence goes on along the minus strand of CAKTZR010000011.1, from coordinate 76,645 downwards.
CGGGTGGAAGTGCAGAAAGCTGGCGTTGAACTCGCAGGCCTCGACGACGAAGGTATCGTGCCCGCCGACGCGCGTGCTGCCGCCGATATAATCCAGCTGGCCGCCGATATGCACGGTGGGATCGAAGCCCGTATCCAGCAGCACTTCGGCAATCATGGAGGTGGTGGTGGTTTTGCCGTGCGTGCCGCAGACGTTGATCGCGTGGCGGTAGCCCTCCATGAGCTGACCCAGCAGCGTGGCGCGCTCCATCTGCGGAATGCCCAGCTCCTCGGCGCGCATGCGTTCGGCGTTATCCTTCGCGATGGCGGCAGAATAGATGACGATGTCCGCGCCATCCACATTCTCCGCGCGCTGGCCGATGAACACGTGAATGCCCGACTGCTCCAGCGCGTCGGTCATATAGGATCGGGCGGAGTCGGACCCCGTGACGCGCACGCCGAGCTTGACCAGCATGCCGGCTAAACCGCTCATCGAGCTGCCGCCGATGCCGATCATGTGCGCGCGTTTGCCCGTATAATCTTTGATATGCGGCATAAAGCGCCTCCTTAGCAGATTGTTTCACCTGTATTATACGCCCGAAAAAGCCCTGCAAGCAACCAAAATGCGAAAAAAAGCTGAACGTTTTGAGAAACTGTGATAAAATTCGGAAAAAAGTGAAATTCAGGGCTTTATTTATTTGAAAAGCTGAATTATAATAGAGCAAAATCACTTTAACATTCGTATTTGGGAGGGATGGACATGGACCGCATCCGCCGCAACGAGCGACTTGCCGCCATGACACGGATTCTGGTGGAATCCCCGAATAAAATCTTTACGCTCGGCACATTCTGCGAGATGTTTGGCGCGGCAAAGTCCACGCTCAGCGAGGATATCGATATTCTGCGCGGGGTTTTCGCGCAGTTTCATTTGGGCCAGCTGGATACCGTGACCGGCGCGGCCGGCGGCGTTCGCTATCGCCCGGTGCTCGCGCCGGAGGACGCTTACCGCACGACGAAGGATCTGGCGCAGATGCTGGCCGCGCCGGGGCGCGTGCTGCCGGGCGGCTTCATCTACATGGCGGACATTCTGGCGATGCCGGACGTGGTGGAGCGGATGGGCACGATCATCGCTTCCCAGTTTTACCGCGCGGAGCCGGATTTCGTTTTGACGATGGAGACGAAAGGCATTCCGATTGCGATGATGACGGCCCGGGCGCTGGGCGTGCCGACGGTCATCGTCCGCAGGGACAGCAAGGTTTACGAAGGCCCGGCGGTGAATATCAATTATCTGTCCGGCTCGGGCAGCCGGGTGGAGACGATGAGCCTTTCCCGCCGCGCGGTGAAGGAAGGCCAGCGCGCGCTGATTGTGGACGACTTTATGCGCGCGGGCGGCACGGCGCGCGGCATGGTGGACATGATGCGCGAGTTCTCCGTGACGGTTGTCGGCGTATGCGTGCTGATTTCCACGAAGGAGCCTGCGAAGAAGCGGCTGGACGGCGTGAAGAGCCTGCTGGTCATCGAGGAAACGGACGAGAGCACGGGCAGCGCGAACATCCGCCCGGCGAACTGGCTGACGCAGGCGGCGGGGAAATAAAAAACGAACAATCAGCTTTTTTTCAGCGGGAGCGCCCTCGGCGGCGTTCCCGCATAGGCTGTTTTGGGAAACGGAGGCATATATGTTCATTGTGGTCGGCCTGGGCAACCCGGGTAAGGAATACGCCAGAACAAGGCACAACGTCGGGTTTGACGTGATCGACGTGCTCAGCGAAAAACATCATATTCAGCTCACCAAAAACGCGATGCACGGGCTGATCGGCGAGGGCTTTGTCGGCGGGGAAAAGCTCGTGCTCGTCAAGCCGCAGACGTTTATGAACCTCTCCGGCCAGTGCGTGACGGAGCTGGTTTCGTGGTATAAGCCGGAGATGGATCACCTGATGGTCGTTTATGATGATATCGACCTGCCGCTGGGCAAACTGCGCATGCGCGAAAAGGGCAGCGCGGGCACGCATAACGGCATGCGTTCGGTGATCGGGCTTTTGGGCAGGCAGGATTTCCCGCGCCTGCGCGTCGGCGTGGGCAAAAAGCCGGAGGGCTGGGAGCTGGCCGACTGGGTGCTCAGCCATTATCAGACCGAGGAAGACCGCAAAACGCAGTTTGACGCGTTCCTGCGCGCGGCGGATGTGGTCGAGGACTGGGTGAAGAACGGACTGGAGAGCGCCATGCGCAGGGCGAACGCGCCGGTGTAAGGAGTTATCATGCAAACGCATTTTCTCTTTGATGTGCTCGAAGGCTACAAGCCGTTTGAGCAGATGGTGGAAGAAAGCGGGAAGAGCGGCGCGGTGATCGCGGCCAGCGGCATGGCGGGGGCGCAGAAGGTTCACGCGGCCTGCGCGCTGGCGGCGAGAACGGGCAGGCCGCTGCTTTTCCTGTGCGACAGCGAACGCAGCGCGACGCAGACGATGGAGGATGTTTCCGCGCTGCTGGGCGGCGGCGTGAGCCTGCTCCCCGCGCGGGAAATCACCTTTTATCAGGATGTGGCGGCCAGCCGCGAGGTAGCCTACCGCCGCATTGAGGCGATGCGCAAAATTTTGAGCGGCGAGGCGCGCGCGATTGTCGCCCCGGCGGATGCGATGCTCCACCGGATGATGCCGCGCGCCGTGTTCAGCCGGAACACGATTTCCCTGCGCGTGGGCGACGTGACGCCGATTGACCAGCTGATTGAACGGCTGCTCGCGGCGGGCTACACGCGCGAATACATGGTCGAGGGCAAGGGACAGTTCTCCGTGCGCGGCGGAATCATTGACGTGTACCCCGCCGACGCGTTGAGCGCGGTGCGCATCGAGTTTTTTGACGACGAGCTGGATTCCATCCGCGCCGTCGATGTGATGAGCCAGCGCAGCCAGGGCAACATGCAGGAGGTCGTCATCCCGCCCGCAAGCGAAGCGCCCGTGCCGCAGGAGGGGACGGAAGAACTCGCCCGGCTGCTGCTGGAAGCGCTGGCGCGGCAGGAAGCTATCGCCCAAAAAGGCGGAGAAAAGAAAGAAAGCGACGCGTCTCTGGCGGATCTGCCGCTGGAGGAGGGCGAAATCGCCGCGCCGGAAGCCTTCACCCGCGAAAACCGCACGATGGAGCGCTTCGGCGAAAAACTGCGCGCGGCGGTCAGCCAGATGCAAAACGGCGTGAGCAGCCGCATGCTCGAAAAATTCATTAACCGGCTCTATGCGCACACGGAGACGATTCTGGATTACATGAACCGCCCGATTGTCGTGCTTGACGAGCCGGAGGCGCTCTTTGCCCGCATGGACAGCCGAACCGGCGAGTTTGACCAGGCCATCACGGCGGCGCTCGAACGCGGCGAAGCCCTGCCCGAACAGCATAACCTGATGCTGACGCAGGACGAAGCGCTTGCGGCAATGCGGCAGACGACGATGCTCGCGCTGACGACCATTCTGCGTCCGGTGGAAAAGCTCAAGCCGACGCTGCTTTGCCAAATGGGCGGCATGGGCGCGGGCAATTACGGCGGACGGACGCACGACATGTGTGCCGATTTCACCCGCTGGCAGCAAGACGGCTGGCGGATTCTCGTGCTCTCCGGCGGCACGGCGCGCGGCGAACGCATGCGCCAGTCGTTTGAAGACGAGGGCGTGAAAGCGGCGTTTGATGAGCTGGGCGCGGCCGCGCCGCAGAAGGGCGAATGCCGCATCTATCCGCTGACGCTCTCCGGCGGTTTCCAATACCCGGAAATCAAGGTCGCCGTCATTGCCAGCGGCGACGTTTACGGCGCAAAGAGCGCCAAGGGCAAGCCGAAGAAACAGCAGGGGAGCAAGATTGCCTCCTTCACCGATTTGAACGTCGGCGACTACGTGGTGCACGAGACGCACGGCATCGGCATTTATCAGGGCACGAAGCGGCTGACCAGCGAGGGCGCGAGCCGCGACTATCTGCTGGTGCAGTATCTGGGCAGCGACAAGCTGTATATCCCGGTGGATCACCTCGACCGCATTCAGAAATACATCGGCGGCGGCGAGGGCACCGCGCCGAAGCTCTCGCGGCTGGGCGGTAAGGACTGGGATAAGCAGAAGGCGAAGGTGCGCGAAAGCCTGAAAGAGCTGGCTTTCGACCTCGTGAAGCTTTACGCCGAACGGCAGAAGAACAAGGGCTATGCCTTCGGGCCGGACACGCCGTGGCAGCAGGAATTCGAGGAGAATTTCCCCTACGACGAAACGCCCGACCAGCTGCAGGCTACGGAGGAGATCAAGCGCGACATGGAGCGCGACCAGCCGATGGACCGGCTGCTCTGCGGCGACGTGGGTTACGGCAAGACGGAAGTCGCGCTGCGCGCGGCCTTCAAAGCCGTGATGGACGGCAAGCAGGTCGCCATCCTTGCGCCGACGACGATTCTCGCCCAGCAGCATTACAACACGCTGATGCGCCGCATGGAGGGCTTCCCCGTCCACGCAGACGTGTTGAGCCGCTTCCGTTCAGCCAAGGAGCAGAAGGAAACGCTGCGCAGGCTGAAGGACGGCGAAATCGATATCATCGTCGGCACGCACAGGCTGCTGGCGAAGGATGTGCAGTTTAAGAACCTTGGCCTGCTCATCGTCGATGAGGAGCAGCGCTTCGGCGTGGGGCACAAGGAAAGCATCAAGAACATGAAAAAGACGGTGGACGTGCTCACGATGTCGGCCACGCCGATTCCGCGCACGCTGCACATGTCCATGGTCGGCATTCGCGACATGAGCCTGCTCGAAACGCCGCCGCAGGCGCGCTATCCCGTCCAGACCTACGTGATGGAATATCAGGACAGCGTGATCCGCGACGCGATTCTGCGCGAAATCGGCCGCGGCGGACAGGTCTTCTTCCTCTACAACCGCGTTGGCTCCATCGACCAGTGCTACAAGCAGCTCTCCAAGCTGGTGCCGGAAGCGCGCATTGCGATTGCGCACGGCCAGATGCGCGAGCATGCGCTGGAAGACGTGATGCTGGATTTCAGCCAGCAGAAATTCGACGTGCTGCTGTGCACGACGATCATCGAATCCGGTTTGGATATCCCGATGGCGAACACGCTGATTATCTACGACGCGGATCATTTCGGCCTGGGTCAGCTCTATCAGATGCGCGGGCGCGTCGGCCGCTCCAACCGACTGGCTTACGCTTATTTCACGGTGCGGCCGGGCAAGGTGCTCTCCGAAACGGCGCAGAAGCGGCTCGATGCAATTCGCGAATTCACGGAGTTCGGCTCGGGCTTCCGCATCGCGATGCGCGATTTGGAACTGCGCGGCGCGGGCAACCTGCTCGGCCCGCAGCAGAGCGGCCATCTGGCCAACATCGGCTATGACCTGTACTGCAAGCTGCTGGAGGAAGCGGTTCTGGAAGCGCAGGGCGAAGCGCCCAAGCCGAACCGCGACGTGGAAACGCGGATGGATGTGCATGTCAACGCGTATCTGCCGGCGGAATATGTCACGGGCGACAAGCAGCGGCTGGAGGTCTACAAGCGCATCGCTTCCATCACGACCGCCGCGCAGCGCGACGACGTGGAGGAGGAGCTGGTGGATCGCTTCGGCGACGAGCCGCTCTGCGTGGCGAACCTCGTGGCGGTGGCGTATCTCAAGGCGATGTGCGCCAAGCTGGGCATCGACCGGGTGAATCAGGCGGACGGGCGCATCGACATGCGCTTCGCGCCGAACGCGCAGGTGGACGGGCAGAAGCTCTTTAAGGCGCTGACCGGCTTTGACAAGCGGCTGACGCTCAACGCCGCCGCGCCGGTGACGCTGACGCTCAGGGACGCGACGCTGAACCGCGAGGATTTGCTGATGCTCTGCGTGAAGGTGATGGAGCGTCTGCTCGCGCGGATGGAGTTGAGTGCTGCGTAACTCCTTCCGTCACGACTTCGTCGTGCCACCTCCCTCTAAGAGGGAGGCTTAATCCTCATGCTATCATAGCTTATACCAAAAGGCTCCCTCCTTGAGGGAGCTGTCAGCGAAGCTGACTGAAGGAGTTATATGGATACGCGGAAGAAGCAAACACCGAAACGAATCAAGGGACGCGCGGCCGCCGTGTTTTTTCTGGCGCTTTTGCTGCTGCTGGGCTTATCGCATACGCAGGTGAAGCGGCAGGTGGAGGAGCAGAAGCTGCGCGCAGCCTACACGGCGGAAAACACGGTGCGGCGGATTGAATCCCAGCTGAACCGATATCTGGAAAAATCCGACCTGCTCAAGCGGATGATCGAGGGGGATTATCCGCTCAGCGACGGGGATTTTGCTGTGATGGCCAGCCTGCTGATGGATATTCAGATGCCGAAGATGGACGGTTATCAGGCAACGCGGGCGATTCGCGCGCTGGGCGACGCGCACGCGAACATCTGCGTGATTTCAATGACGGCCAACGCGTTTGACGAGGACAAAAAGCGCGCGATGGAAGCCGGGATGGACGACTACATCACCAAGCCGATTCGCGCGGAGAAGCTGATGGAGACGTTGAGGAAGAGTTTGGGATAACCATTTTTTCAAAATAGGGTTGCATTTTGCGCGAAAATCGAGTACAATAAACGCGTAGAGTGTGATGACGGATGGAACTCATGCAATGCGAGGGTGTGAACCTTGTCAGGGCCGGAAGGCAGCAGCAATAAGCATTGTATCGTGTGTGCCGTGGGAATTTTCTGCCCCGAGCATTCTACGATTGAGCATGAATAAGCCCTCTCGGTTTTAATCGCCGGGAGGGCTTTTTTAACTTAATTTGATGGATTGGGAAATGGGCGTGAGTCGGCCGCTTATTGGGCGGTCAGGCGGTCGATGAGCGTCAGCGCGGTCTGCTGGGCCTTTTCGGCCATCTGCTTGCCAAAAGCGCCGGTTTCGTTCGGGTCGAGCGATTCAAAGCCTGCGTTGATTTCATCCTGCAGCGCGGCAAGCGTATCCGTGGCGAGCTGCTTTTCGCTCTCGGCGATGGGCGCGCCGGTCAGCTGTTCGGCATAGAGGATGGAGCCGCCCAAGCCTTCGAAGGCGAAATAATACGAATCGCGCCAGTTTTCGGGATAGACCACGTAAAATTCCTCGCCGGTTCTGCGGTTCTGGGCGTAGGTGGCGAAGCCCTCCGGCCTGCCCTCGCTGAGCGGCACCTTGGTGACGACGGGCGTGGAGACCTGATAGCCCGCGTAAATCTCCTGCATCAGCAGCGGGTAATAGGGGATGAACACGTTATAGGCTATGTTGCCCACGCCGACCCAGCCGACCGTGCCCGTTTCAACGGGGCGATCCGCAAAGAGCTGGAAGATTTCGATTTCCTGATTGCTGGGCTTGCCGACGCTGGAGAGCTTGTAGAAATCAAACACGTCGTTCTTGGTGAGCGTCCGGTCGGCGGTGATGCTGGAGTAGAGCGGGACGATTTCGCCATCCTTCACGTTGCTGATGGTGAAGCGGGTTTGATCCGCGGCCAGCGCGCCTTCCGAAGCGTCGGCGTTGGCGTTCAGAAAGTTCAGGCCATCCACCATGCGCGGCGCGCCGACGCGGGGAGCCTCCGCCGTGCCGAGGTTGGCGTAGGACGCGCGGAAATCGATTTGATTCGCCTGCGCGTCGCCGACGAAGGTGCCCGCCTGCTGGGCGACCTCGATCAGGCGCGGGGAAGCGATGACGTTTTCGGTATCATCCAGATCGATCAGACCGATGACGGCGATGTTCGGCTCGATGAACAGCAGATCATTGTTCAGCTTGACGGCGGCATACTGCGTGCCGGAGCAGTTTTCGACATACCAGACCTCGTTCTGGTCGCAGATGAACAGGCCGGAATCGAAATATGCGCCGTAATCCGTGTAGATTTCGCCGAGCAGCTCCACGCCCTCGCGCGCGCTGGCGGCTTCGGCCAGCAGGATGGTCGGAATATCGGTTTCCTCAATGCCGACCCTGCCATCCGTCTTGGTCTGCACGTTGGGATCGACGGCCTTGACCTGCTCGTTGCCGGAGATGGATTCCGTCGCGGAGACGGAAACGCCCATCTCGTTCGTGCCGAACTCGGTATAGGAGAAATGCGTCGGATTTTCCTCGCCGCATTCCGGGCAGGCGCCGTTCAGAATATCGTTGGTGAAATACGTGAAGCGGTAGCTGTTCCGGCGGAACGTCCATTCAAATTCGCCGTAGGCCGGGCAGCCGCGCCAGCTGTCGCCTGCCTTGAACGCCCCGGCCTCGGAGATGAACCAGAGCTTATTCATATCCGAGCCGTAATCCTCCGTGCGGGCGACGAAGGGCGTGCCCTCCTCGGTGAGATTGCCGCCGACATACAGCGTGGTGCAGGCGGAAGCGCCGGACGCGCTGAGCAGCAGAGAGACGGAAAGCGCGGCGGCGGAAAGGGTTTTCAGCGGGTTCATGAGGAAGTCTCCTTTCGAAATGGCGATTTAGCGATTTAGCGCGGTGAAGTAATGAACTATATTATACACGGGGCGGGAGAATTGTCAACAGGGTTTTTCAATTTTTTTGAAGGATAGGGAAATGGGTACGAAAGCCAAGACGGTGATTCGTTCCGTGCTGATCGGTGTTTTGATGGTGCTGGTCGTGCTGATGATGCTTGAAATCAATCGGCTTCAGGGCACGGCGCGGGTGGTCAATTACGCGGGGCTGGTGCGCGGCTGCTGCGCGACGCTGTTCGACCAGGCGGACAAATACATGTACGAAAACAAGATCAGGGAAAAGCAGGGGAGATAGGATTAAACGTTTTTCAACTGCAAAAAAACGGACGCGCGATGCGCGCCCCTACAACAGGCTTACGGGCCTTTATGTAGGGGCGCCATTGGTCGTCCGTTTTTGTGTTTTCAGGCCTTTTGGGATAGATAAGGCTATTTGATTACATAAGAGTCACATTTATCCGTTACATGCACATCTTATGTGTTTAACGAAACCGTGAAAAATGTCGAAAAAAGCGAACATTCCAAAAATTTAGGGGGGGGGTAAAACGCAAAAAAAGGTTGATATGTAGGATAATCAAGCATATAATTAGGATTGGTGAGTTAGGCAAAAGATGCAGACGACTTGAAACGAGACGAAGGATGGCGGATATGTTGAAGCGAAGGTTACATGCAATCGTTTTGTTTGGGCTGATGATGATGCTCTGCGCGTGCGCGGCGGCGGAACAGCGCGTTGTGCGCGTCGCCTTCCCGGAACAGGAGGGCATGAGCTTCATCGGCCATACGGGCAAGATTACGGGGTATAACTTCGACTATCTCGAAAAAATTTCGGAATACACCGGCTGGCAGATCGAGTATGTGACCTATCCCACGACGGATTACAACGAGGCCGTCGGGCAGGCGATGGAGGATTTGCAGGCGGGGCGGGTCGATCTGCTCGGCCCGATGCTCAAAACCGCGCAGTCGGCCGACGCGTTCGAGTTTCCGGAAAACAGCTACGGCACGGTGTATACCACGCTGTGCGCGCTGACGACAAGCCGCCTGCGCGAGACGAACATCCAGAGCGTGAAGCCGCTCCGCGTCGGATTGTGGCAGCAGGCGACCACGCGAAACGCGGAGGTCGTCAACTTCCTGAACGCGGAAAACATCGAGTATGAGCTGGTCTATTGCACCAGCACGGCGGAACAGGAGCATGCGCTGGCCAGCGGTGAGGTGGATGTGATTTCCGGCCTGTCGCTTTCGCCGGTAGCCAACACGCGCATCGTCGAGCAGTTTGCCGCGCGGCCGTATTACTTCGCCGCGACGAAGGGCAACGCCGAATTGATTGAGGAGCTGGACGAAACCATTGCGCGCATCGATCTGATGCAGCCCCAGCTGCAGGAAACCCTCTACAACAAATACTTCAAGCGCACGAAGGACGCCTACCAGATCACGGACGAGCAGCGCGCAAGCGTCGAAGCGATGGAGACGCTGAACGTGCTTTGCGTGCGGGACGACGCGCCCTATGTCTATGAGGAAAACGGCGAAGCGAAGGGCATGGTGGTTTCTCTGCTCGACGACTTTGCGGGGCAGATGGGGCTGAAAGCCGTTTACACCTTCTGCGACCGCAGCGACGAGGAAGAACTGCTTGCCGCGAGAAAGAAATACGATATCGTCACGGGCTTCCCGTTCACGTCGGCGTTCTGCGCGAAGCTGGGCGTTGTGCGCAGCGAGCCAATTCTGGATTCCTCGCTGGCCTATGCGCAAAACCCGATGGTGGAGAAGCGGGATACCGCCGCGGTGGTGCGCGGCGTGGAGGAGCAGATCGACCTGACCGGGTACAAGAGCGTTGAATATTTTGACACGGCGCTGGAATGCGTGCAGGTGGTCAAGGACGGAAAGGCGGATGTGGCCATCGGCGACCGTTCTTCGCTGAACTATTATATTTATGCCACGAACAGCGCGCTGGCGATGAGCAGCATCTCCGGCGACGAGCAGAAAATCTGCGTGGCGATTTCGCGCGATTGCAGCGATGCGCTCTTTGAGGTCTTCAATTACTACGTATACGGCCTTTCCAACGTGGAAAAGACGCGCTATTTGAGCGAAGCGAACATGCAGAGCAGCGCGACCGCGCTCAAACACTATGTCAGCGCGCACCCGGAACAGACCGCGGGCGCGATTGCGATTGCAACGCTGCTGGTAGTTTCGGCGGTCTTCGCGCTGATTTACGCGCAGCAGATGAATCGAAAGAACGCCCAGCTCCGCGTCGCCAACGAAGCGAAAAACGACTTCTTGACGCGCATGGGCCACGACATCCGCACGCCGATGAACGGCATTCTGGGCATGATCGACTTGGCGGACAACCTGCCGGAGACGACCGACACCATCCGGGATGCTCACAAAAAAATCCGCGGGGCGACGGAAGAACTGCTCAGCCTGGTCAGCGACGTGCTGGACATGAGCAAGCTCGAATCCAAGGAAGCGGCGTTTGAACGCGAATCCGTCTCCCTGCGCGCACTGCTGGAGGATTGCCGGGACAGGATGGAGCCGCGCGCCGCGCAGAGCGGCATTCTGTTCGCGGCGGTGGGATTGAGCGACTTCGACCCGCCGCGCGTGATCGCCAGCCCGCGCTACATGAATCAGATTCTTTCCAACGTAATCGGCAACGCCATCAAGTATAACAAGCCCGGCGGCGCGGTCAGCCTGGCCGCGAAAATCATCGACGAAAATGCGGACAAGGTGATCTGCGAGTTCTGCGTGACGGACACGGGCATCGGCATGAGCGAGGAGTTCCAGAGACGCATGTTCCAGCCGTTTGAGCAGGAACACAGCGCGGTGCGCAGCACGTACAAGGGCACGGGTCTCGGTCTGGCCATCGTCAAAAAGATCATCGATCAGGCGGGCGGCGACATCGAAGTGACCAGCAAGGTGGGCGTGGGCACGACGGTGAAATGGACGCTGCCGTTTAAAATCGACAAGGATTACAAGGAAAGCCACACGGACGAATTTGACCTGACGGGCCTGCGCATTCTGGCGGCGGAGGACAATGAGCTGAACGCGGAAATCCTTCAGCTGATGCTCGAAGACGCGGGCGTTCACCCGACGATGGTCGCCAACGGCAAAGAGGCCGTGAACACGTTTGAATATTCGCCCATCGGCACGTATGATTACATTTTGATGGACATCATGATGCCGGAGATGGACGGATACGAAGCCAGCCGGCAGATTCGCGCGCTGAATCGCCCGGACGCAAAGACCGTGCCCATCATTGCGCTGACGGCGAACGCCTTCACCGAGGACGCCCAGCGCGCCGCGGACGCGGGGATGGACGCGCACATGACCAAGCCGTTTGATTTTGACAAGCTGAAAAAGTGCATGGTCGAAATCAAAAGCAAAAAGCCCCAAAACGCCTGACGACGGACAAAGAGGAAAAGCGAATCATGATCAGAAGAATTGGAACGGTGATTTTACTGTGTTTTTGCCTGCTGCTGTCCACCGCAATGGCGGAGGAGCGCCGCGTGGTGCGCGTGGCCTTCCCGGAACAGGACGGCATGAGCATGATTTCCCAGGCGGGCAAGGTGGATCTGTTCGGCCCGATGCTCAAGAGCGCGGCGGTCGAGGACATGTTTGAAATGCCGGAGAACAGCTACGGCACGGTGTATACGACGCTCTGCGCGCTGACGACGAGCCGCCTGCGCGAGAACAACATCAAGAGCGTCAAGCCGCTTCGCGTCGGCCTGCTGGAAAAGGCGGAGACGCTGTATACGACGTATTTCCGAAGCGCGGACGACGTGTTTGCGCTGTCGGAGGAGCAGCGTAATCTGCTGGCGCAGATGGAGACGCTTCACGTGCTCTGCATCGATGGGGACGCGCCGTATGTCTATCAGGAAAACGGCAAGCCGAAGGGCATGCTGATTTCCATTCTGAACGATTTCGCTTCCGAATTGAACCTCAAAATCGAATACACTTTTGCCGAAAACCGAAGCGAGGCGGAACAGCTGGTCAAGCAGGCGGATTACGACTTGCTGGCGGGGCTGGCGTTTACGTCGAACTACTGCGCGGAACAGGGCTTCGTGGCCTGCGAACCGATTCTGCAATCGCCGATTGCCTTTGTGCAGAACCCGCTGAACAGCCGCAGGAGCAGCGTCGCCATCGCGCGCGGCTTGGATGAGCTGGTCGATACAGCCGATTACAAGGATGTGGTCGTCTGCGAAAACGAGCAGGAGTGCATCAAGGCGGTGAGCGACAGAAAAGCGGACGTGGCCATCGGCGACCGGTCCATCCTGGAATATTACATCTATGAAACGTACAGCTCGCTGTCCACGAGCCTGATTTCCGGCCAGACGCAGAACGTGAGCATCGCCGTTTCTAGAAACTGCGACGTGGCGCTGATCGAGGCGCTGAACCTGTACATTTACAGCCTGTCCAACACGAGCAAAACCGTCTATTTGAGCGACGGCAATGTGCATGCCAGCATTTCCGCCATCATGCACTACATCCGCAGCCACGCGGTGCAGACGGTGCTGCTGGGCATTCTGCTGACGGCGCTGGTCGCGTGCATGATTTTCTTCACATGGAACCGCGCCAACAAGCGCCGCGAGGAGATGCAGCGGCTCTACACCGAGGAGCTGAAAGGCGCGCTGGAGGTCGCTAAGGCGGCGAATCAATCCAAGCGCGCGTATATTTCCAATATTTCGCACGACATCCGCACGCCGATGAACGCCATCGTCGGCTTCACCAACCTGCTGGAAAAGGACGCGGAGAAGCCCATCAAGGTGCGCGAATACACGAAGAAGATTGCGGGCGCGAGCAACTATCTGCTTTCGCTGATTAACGACGTGCTGGATATCAGCAAGATTGAATCCGGCAAAACGTCGCTCTCCGTGCGCGAATTCAAGCTCGGCGAGATGGTCAGCACGGTGGAATCCCTCGTGCGGCCGCAGGTGGATGCGAAGCGGCAGAACTTCATCGTCAAAACCGCGAATATCGAGCATGAGCAGGTGATGGGCGACGAAACGCGCGTGCGCCAGATTATCATGAATCTGCTGAGCAACGCGGTTAAGTATACCCAGCCCGGCGGCACGATTGAGCTGACCGTCACCGGCGTGAAGATGAGCACGGCGAAGAAGCAGGGCATCCGCATCGTGGTGAAGGATAACGGCTGCGGCATGAGCAGGACGTTCATCGACGTGCTGTTTGACCCGTTCACCCGCGCGGACAGCGGCTTCAACCGCTGCGTGCAGGGCACGGGATTGGGCATGGCGATCACCAAAAACATCGTCGATTTGATGGATGGCAGCATCCACGTGGACAGCGAAGTGGGCCTGGGCAGCACGTTCACCGTGGATTTGACCTTCGACGTCTGCGAAAAGATCGATTTGACGTTCTGGAAGGAACGCGGCATCGACAAGATTCTCCTCGGCGAAGCGGACGACGGCCTGCGCGGCACGATCTGCACCGCGATGAAGTCCGTCGGCGTGCAGACCGACTGCGTGCGCAAAGCCGAAGGCCTGCTCAAGCTCTTGCAGCAGGCGAAGAATTATCCCGTGATTCTGCTGGATGAAAACCTGCTGGAGGGCGGCGACCTGTCGCTGATCGAAAAAATTCGCGCGAGCATTTCCGAAAAGACGATCCTGCTGGTGATGATCTACGAGTGGGAAACGTCGTTTGAAGCCATTCAGAAAGCGGGCGCGGACGGGAAGATTTCCCGCAACTTCTTCCTGTCCCTGCTGCAGGACAGAATCCGCGAAATCGAGGCTCGCCGCGAGGGCAAGCCGACCGACAACGGCCTGAAGGGGCTGAACGTGCTGGCCGCCGAGGATAACGAGCTGAACGCGGAGATCCTGCACGAGGTGCTGGGCATGTTCGGCGCGAAATGCACCCTCTGCGAAAACGGCCAGCAGGCGGTCGAGCGGTTTGAAGCCTCCCGCGCGGGCGAATACGACCTGATTCTGATGGATATTCAGATGCCGGTGATGGATGGTTACGAAGCCACGCGCGCGATTCGCACGGGTATTCATCCTGATGCAAAGACCGTTCCGATTGTCGCCATGACCGCGAATGCCTTCGCCGAGGATGTGCAGAAATCCATCGACGCGGGCATGAACGCGCATATCTCCAAGCCTGTGGACGCGTACAGCCTGAATAAGATGATCGGCGACCTGATGCAGAGCCTGAAGCGGTGAAGTGAATAATGAAAGCAGCCCGCGCGGATTTTCACCTGCGCGGGCTGTATTTGTATGCTGAAATTTTGTTACATGCTGATCCAGCCAAAGGCGTTGGCCACCGAGCTGATGAGGATGATTGCCGCGAACAGCGGGCAGAGGTAGCGGATCATCAGATTGAACACGCGCCTGCGGCGGAAGCGCTCCTCGCCGTGGCAGACCTCCTGTTCGATGGCGCTGACCCCGGCGACGCGGGAAACCAGCAGACAGATCGCAATCGCGGCAATCGGCATCATGACCGAATTGGTCAGGAAATCGAAGAAATCCAGAAGCTGCATGCCCAGAATCGTCACATTTGCGAGCGGGCCGTAGCTCAGCGAGGACAGGCTGCCCAGCAGGAGCATCATCACGCCCATGAGCAGCGTCGCCTTGTGGCGGCTCCAGCCCAGTTCATCCTGAAAGGTGGAAACGGCGCTTTCCGTCAGCGCAATGGAGCTGGTCATCGCCGCGAACAGCACCAGAACGAAGAACAGAATGCCGACCGCCGAGCCGAGCCTCATGCTGTCAAACACCTTCGGAATGGTGATGAACATCAGCGAAGGGCCGGCTTGCAGCGTATCCGGGTCGCCGCCGGAAAAGGCGAAAATCGCGGGAATAATCATCAATCCGGCCATCACGGCGATGGCTGTATCAAAAATCTCCACCGTCTCCGTCGAACCCTCGATGGAGACGTTCTTTTTCATATACGAGCCGAAGGTAATCAGAATGCCCATCGCGATGGAAAGCGAATAGAACATCTGGCCCATCGCGGTGACGACGGTCATCCACGAGAAGTTTTCGAAATTCGGCACGAGGAAATATTTCACGCCCGCCAGTGCGCCCGGCCGCGTGACGGAATAGCCCGCAATCAGCACGGAGAGCACGACCAGAATCGGCATCATCAGCTTGGAGACACGCTCAATGCCGTTGCGCACGCCCGCGTAAATGATAAACAGCGTGATGGCCGCGAAGACGATAAAGCAAAGCTCGGTGGACAGGCCGCTGGAAATGAATGCGGAGAAATAGCCGTCGCCCGCCAGCGCGTGGCCGTGGCCGAGTACGTATTCCATCAGATACTTGATGACCCAGCCTCCGATGACCGAGTAATACGGCACGATGAGCATCGGGATGACGGCGTTGAGCCAGCCGCCCGCCGAGAGCCAGCGCGACTTGCCGAAGGACTGAAACGCGCCGACCGGGCTTTTGCCCGTCATGCGGCCGATGGAGGTTTCCGCGACGATCATCGTATAGCCGAAGGTCAGCGCCAGAAGGATGTAAATCAGCAGGAAGATGCCGCCGCCGTATTTGGCCGCCAGATACGGAAAACGCCAGATGTTGCCCAGCCCCACAGAGGCCCCGGCTGCGGAGAGCACGAATCCGATTTTGCCGGAAAACGTGCTTCGCGCGTGATGCTGCTTTTGCATGATGTCACACTCTTTCGTTCATATTGAACCCAGTGTAGCACACGGAAAGGGGAAAAGCAATGGAACGAAAGATGATAAAAAATGATGATAACAGAGGCTTTCATGAAAGGTTTTGGGGATGGAGCATAAACCCGCTTGATTTCGGCAGAATACGCTTGAACAGAAAAAGTTGGGAGGAAGAATATGGGGGAAATGTTTTGCTTTCAGTGTCAGCAGACGGCGCACAACACGGGCTGCGAGGGCAGGGTAGGCGTTTGCGGCAAAAAGGCGGATACGGCCAACGCGCAGGATGAATTGATCGGCGCACTGATCGGCCTGGCCAGGGCGGCCCAAGCGGGGAAACGCACGGCGCAGACGGACGAGCTGATGCTCAAGGGGCTGTTCACAACAATCACGAATGTGAACTTTAACAACGAGACGATTGAAAAGCTGAAAAACGAGATTGAAGCGGAAAAGGCGCGCATTGCCGCCGGAACGGTGGAAAACGGCGATTTGCGCAGGCTTTGGGAAGCGGACGAGGATATTCGCTCGCTCAAATCGCTGATTCTGTTTGGCCTCAAGGGCATGGCGGCGTATGCGTATCACGCGCGCATTTTGGGCAAGACGGATGAACGGGTGAACGCGTTCTTTTATGAAGCGCTGACCGCGATTGGCGGGGAGAAAACGCCCGACAAGCTGCTTGCGCTGGTGCTGAAAACGGGCGAGGTCAATTTGAACTGCATGAGACTGCTCGACGCGGCGCACACCGAGGCCTACGGCGATCCCGTGCCGACAGAGGTGCCGCTGACGATTGAGAAAGGGCCGTTTATCGTCGTGAGCGGCCATGATCTGCATGACCTCAAACTGCTGCTGGAGCAGACGAAGGGGAAGGGCATCAACGTCTATACCCACAGCGAGATGCTGCCCGCGCACGGCTATCCCAAGCTGAAAGCCTATCCGCAGCTCAAGGGCAATTTCGGCACGGGCTGGCAGAACCAGCAATCCGAGTTTCACAACATCCCCGCGCCGATCCTGTTTACGACGAACTGCCTGATGCCCGTTCGGCAGAGTTACTGCGACCGGGTCTTTACCACGTCGGTCGTTTCGTACCCGGAGCTGGTGCATATCGGCGAAGACAAGGATTTTACGCCCGTCATCAAAAAGGCGCTGGCCTGCGGCGGATACGACGAGGACAAGCACATGACGGGCATGAACGGCGGAAGCACGGTGACGACGGGCTTTGCGCACAACGCGGTGCTGGCCCAGGCGGAAAAGATCGTCCGGCTGGTGAAGAAAGGAAGAATTCGGCACTTTTTCCTGATCGGCGGCTGTGACGGCGCTGCGCCGGGGCGAAGCTATTACACCGATTTCGCCAAGCTCACGCCGCCGGATACGCTCATCCTGACGCTGGCCTGCGGCAAATACCGGATCAACGATCTGGATTTGGGCGAGATCGACGGCATTCCGCGCATTCTGGACTGCGGACAATGCAACGACGCATACAGCGCCATTGAAATTGCGCTGGCACTGGCCAAGGCGTTTGATTGCGGGGTGAACGACCTGCCGCTGACGCTCGTGCTGTCGTGGTACGAGCAGAAAGCGGTCTGCATTCTGCTGACGCTGCTTGCGCTGGGCATTCAAAATATCTACCTGGGGCCGACCCTGCCCGCGTTTGTTTCGCCGGGCGTGCTGGATACGCTGGTGAAGACCTTTCATCTGCATCCGACAGATACGCCGGAGAAGGATTTGAGGGCGATTTTGGAGCAAAAAGAAAAAAACGGGAATTGACGGATTCCCTAAAAGGTGATACAATCACGCTGATAAGAAAATAAGCCTTTAATTCGATCCCGTGAGGTCGGCAAGGCGGCAAATGCGTGGTAAAAGGGAAAGTATACCCCTTTGTTTGCCCTGTTCCGAACTCCGGAACGGGGCATTTTTTATGCAACTCCTTCAGTCAGCTTCGCTGACAGCTCCCTCTAAGAGGGAGCCTTGAGGTATAAGAAGCCTGTTCAGCAAAACATATTTTGCAGAAATGTGTTTATCTGAAAGAAAAACGTATACCAAAAGCCTCCCTCTTTGAGGGAGGTGGCACAACGAAGTTGTGACGGAAGGAGTTAAAAGGAACGATCAATAGCAAGAGAGGAAGGCAAAGCATGGATACCTCAAAGCTCAAATTCAAAGCCGACATCATGGATGAAAACGCCATGAAGCGCGCGCTGCGGCGCATTGCGCATGAAATCATCGAAAACAACGACGGCGTGGACAACCTCCGGCTGGTGGGCATTCAGCGCAGGGGTGTGACGCTGGCGAAGATGATTCGGGAGATCATCGAGCAGGTGGAGGGCGTGAAACTGCCGCTGGGCGTGCTGGATATCACGTTCTACCGCGACGACCTCTCCATCCTCTCCGAACACCCGGTTGTCAACGCAACCGACCTGCCGTTTCAGGTGCAGGACGCCCGCATCGTGATGGTGGACGACGTGCTCTTTTCCGGGCGCACGGCGCGCGCCGCGATGGACGCGATCTGCGACATGGGACGGCCGAGCTGCATCCAGCTGGCGGTGATGGTGGATCGCGGCCACAGGGAACTGCCGATTCGCGCGGATTACGTCGGAAAAAACCTGCCGACGAGCAAAAACGAGCTGGTTGGCGTGCGCGTGCCGGAATTTGACGGCGATATGAGCGTCGTCCTCTATGACAAAAGGAGCGAGTGAGCATGAAGCGAAAGGATCTGTTGGGCCTTGACGGCGTGAGCCGCGAGGAGATCACCTCCATTCTCGACACGGCGCTGATGATGCGTCAGGTTGTCCGTTCAAACAACAAAAAGACGGCGCATTTGCAGGGCAAATCCATCGTGACGCTGTTTTATGAAAACTCCACGCGCACGCGCATGTCTTTCGAGCTGGCGAGCAAATACATGTCCGCCGCGGCGGCGAACATCTCCGCGAGCGCGTCGAGCGTGGCGAAGGGCGAAACGCTGATCGACACCGGCGTGACGCTCGACCAGATGGGTACGGATGTGATTATCATCCGCCACCCGATGAGCGGCGCGCCGACGCTGCTGGCCAAGCACGTGAAGGCGAGCGTCATCAACGCGGGCGACGGCATGAACGAGCATCCGACGCAGGCGCTTCTGGACATGCTGACGATGCGGGAGCACCTCGGCGGGCTGGAGGGCGCGAAGATCGCCATCTGCGGCGACGTGACGCATTCCCGCGTGGCGCGCAGCGATATCTACGGCCTGACGACGATGGGCGCGAAGGTCGTGCTCTGCGCGCCGCCGACGCTGATGCCCGTGCATGTGGAGGCGCTGGGCTGCACCGTCGCCCCGACGATTGAGGACGCCTGCGAAGACGCGGACGTGGTGATGGGCCTGCGCATTCAGCGCGAGCGCCAGCAGAAGGGGCTGTTCCCCTCCGTGGCGGAATACTGCGACCATTGGGAAATCACGCCGGAGCGGCTGGCGCTGGCAAAGAAAAACGCGCTGGTCATGCACCCCGGCCCGATGAACCGCGGCGTGGAAATCGCTTCGAGCGTCGCGGACTGCGGCCAGTCGGTCATCACTCAACAGGTTGAAAGCGGCGTGGCCGTGCGCATGGCGCTGCTGTACATGCTCACCAGAAGGGAGAATGCGTGATGGAAAAGGTTTTGATTCGCGGCGGCCGTGTGATCGATCCGGCCAACGGCATGGATCGGGTTGCGGATGTGCTGATTGAGGATGGAAAAATCGCGGCAATCGGTGAAAAGCTCTCGGATGAGAGCGCGAGGGTCTACGACGCGGCGGGCAAGGTCGTCGCGCCGGGCTTTATCGACATGCACTGCCATCTGCGCGACCCCGGCCAGGAATACAAGGAAGACATCATCTCCGGCACGCGCGCGGCGGCGCACGGCGGCTTCACGGCGGTCTGCTGCATGCCCAATACCAAGCCGGTCAACGACAACGCGGCGGTGACGCGCTACATCATCGAAAAGGCCGAGACGCAGGGCAGCGGCGTACACGTCTACCCGGTCGGCGCGGTTTCCAAGGGCTTGAACGGCGTGGAAATGGCGGAAATCGGCCGGATGAAGGAAGCGGGGATCATCGCGATTTCCGACGACGGTCAGCCGGTGGCGAATTCGAACCTGTTCCGGCTGGCGATGCAGTATGCCGACCACTTCGGCCTGTTCATCATGAGCCACAGCGAGGATAAGAACCTCGTCGGCGACGGCGTGATGAACGAGGGCTTTGTTTCCACAAAGCTGGGCCTGCCGGGCATCACGCGCGCGGCGGAAGAAGTGATGATTGCCCGCGATATTCTGGTTGCGGAAGCGGAGGGCAAGCGGATTCACCTGTGCCACGTCTCTACGCGCGGCGGCGTGCAGCTGGTGCGCGAAGCGAAGGCGCGCGGCGTCCGCGTGACGGCGGAGACCACGCCGCACTACATCGGCGCGACGGACGAGTGGGTGATTGGTTACGACAGCCGCTGCCGTGTGAATCCGCCGCTGCGCGAGGAAGCGGACAGGCTGGCCTGCATCGAGGGCCTGTGCGACGGCACGATCGACGTGATTGCGACTGACCATGCGCCGCACCACGAGGACGAGAAGCGCTGCGAGTTCCATCTGGCGGCGAGCGGCATCAGCGGGTTTGAGACGGCCTTCTGCATCAGCAACAGCATGCTGGTGAAATCCGGCAAAATGACGCTTTCCGACCTGATTGAGCGGATGAGCGTGCGCCCGGCCAAGCTGCTGGGCGTTGCGGGCGGCAATCTTTCCATCGGCAGCGCGGCGGACGTGGTGGTCTTCGACCCGGACAGGGAAATCGTGGTGGACGTGAGCAAATTCCTTTCCCGCGGCAAGAACACGCCGTTTGACGGCAGGCGCTACTTTGGCGAAATTGAGCTGACGCTGGTCGGCGGAAAGACCGCTTATAAGGGGAACGATTGAGGCTCCGCCTCAAACTCTGGTCGGAACCTGAGGTTCCGACACCTCCCGCTTCATGGACCGCAATGCGGTCCATGGGAGGAAAGAGTCAGGCGGCGATAGAACGCCGCGAAGCGAAGAAAGGGTGCAGGGAACACGTTCCCTGCTGGGGTTTGGGGCAAAGCCCCAAGAAAGGTGATATAGCTATGAATATCATGGAACGACTGGCTCAGAGAATCTCTGAACTCAAAAACCCGACCGTCGCGGGCCTTGATACCCGCATTGAATATCTGCCGGAAAAATTCGTGCAGGCGGTTCTGCCCGATGGCATTCACTCCTTTGAAGACGCGGCGAAAGCCGTTTACGCCTATAACGTGCGGCTGATCGACGCGCTCTGCGATATCGTGCCGGCGGTCAAGGTGCAGGTGGCGTATTATGAAATGTACGGTCCGGCAGGCATGGCGGTCTATGAAAAGACCATCCGCTACGCGCAGGAAAAGGGTCTCATCGTGATGGCGGACGTGAAGCGCAACGACATCGGCGCGACGGCGGCCTGCTATGCCAACGCCTACGTCGGCAAAACGGACATGCCGGACGGCGCGCAGACCGCCTTCGGCGCGGACATTGCGACCATCAACCCGTATCTCGGCGTGGACGGCATCAAGCCCTTCACCGACGCGTGCCGCGACAACGGAACGGGCGTATTCGTGCTGGTGAAGACGAGCAATCCTTCCTCCGGCCAGCTTCAGGATATGCGCTTTGAGGACGGGCGCACGCTGTATCAGGCGGTCGCCGATCTGGTGGAGGAATGGGGCAAGGAGACGCGCGGCGAGAGCGGCTATTCTGCCGTCGGCGCGGTCGTCGGCGCGACCTATCCGCAGCAGGGTGTTGAACTGCGCGCGCGCATGCCGCACACGTTCTTCCTCGTGCCGGGCTACGGCGCGCAGGGCGCGAAGGGCACGGATATCGCGGGCTGCTTCGACGCGAACGGCAACGGCGCGATCGTCAACGCGTCCCGCTCGATTCTCTGCGCGTGGAAGAAGCGCGAAAACGTCGCCTTTGACGTGGCCGCGCGGGAGGAAGCCCTGCGCATGAAGGAAGACCTTGCGGGCAGCCTTGCGGCCGTCGGCAAGGCCATCAAGTAAGGAGGAGCGGATATGCAGGATACGACCGCGCGCGTGCTTCAATGTGAGCCGCTGGCGCAGGAGCTGGTGCGCATCATCCTTTCCGCGCCGGAGATTGCGGCGCAGGCCCAAGCGGGGCAGTTCATCCACATGCTTGTGCCGGACAGCGGCCACGTACTGCGCCGTCCCATCAGCCTGATGGCGGCGGATGCGGCGGCGGGCACGCTGACGCTGGCGATTCAGCCCAAGGGCGCGGGCACGCAGATGCTCTGCGCCTGCAAGCCGGGGGAGACGATCCGCGTGCTCGGCCCGCTGGGCACGGGCTTTGACGGCAGGGGTGCGGCGTGCGTCTACTTTGTCGGCGGCGGCGTGGGCGTTGCGCCGATCTGCTGCGCGATGGATGCGTTCGCGACGCAGGAAAGCCGCGCTTTCTTCGGCTTCCGCACAGCGGCGCATGCCTATGGCCTGACGCAGGCGCCCTGCGCGGTGACGGCGGTCAGCGACGACGGCTCGCTGGGCGAGCGCGCGCTGGTGACGAAGCCACTGGAAGCGGCGATTTTGGCGCGCAAGCCGGATATTGTGATGGCCTGCGGGCCGACGCCGATGCTGGCGGCGGTGCAGGCGCTCTGCGCAAAATACGATGTGCCGTGTCAGCTCTCGCTGGAGGAGCGGATGGGCTGCGGCATTGGCGCGTGTCTGGGCTGTAATGTGAAGCTCATGCAGGCGGACGGCGGCTGGCATTACGCGCGCGTCTGCAAGGACGGCCCGGTGTTCGACGCGAAGGAGGTGTGTCTGCGTGGCTGATCTTTCCCTCGATCTGTGCGGCGTGAAGCTCAAAAACCCGATTATTGCGGCGAGCGGCACGTTCGGCTTTGGCCGCGAATACGACGAGCTGTACGACATCGGCCAGCTGGGCGGCATTTCCGTCAAGGGCCTCAGCCTTCTGCCGCGCACGGGCAACCCGCCTTCCCGCATTGCGGAAACGCCGAGCGGCATGCTCAACAGCGTCGGCCTGCAAAATCCCGGCGTGGAGAGCTTCATTGAAAACGACCTGCCGTGGCTGCTGACGAAAAACGTCGCCGTGATTGCCAACATCACGGGCACGAGCGTGGAACAGTATGTGCAGATGGCCGAGCGGCTGGCGGGCACGGGCGTACACCTGCTGGAAATGAACATCTCCTGCCCGAACGTGCATGAGGGCGGCGTGGCTTTCGGCGTGAAGCCGGAGAGTGTCTATGCCATCACCAAGGCGGTCAAGGCGGCAGCCAGGCAGCCGCTGATCGTCAAGCTGACCCCGAACGTATCGGATATCACGGAAAACGCGCTGGCCGCCGAGGAGGCGGGCGCGGACGCGATTTCCATGATTAACACGCTGACGGGCATTGCGGTGGATGTGAACAAGCGGAAAATGGTGCTGGCGAACAATACGGGCGGCCTGTCCGGCCCGGCGGTGCGCCCGGTGGCGCTGCGCATGGTCTGGCAGAGCGCGAAGAAGGTTCACATTCCGATTATCGGCATGGGCGGCATTGAAACCGGCGAGGACGCGGCGGCGTTCATGCTCTGCGGCGCGCAGGCCGTCATGGTCGGCACGGCGAATTTCACCGATCCCTTTGCCTGCCCGCGTATCATCCGCGAGCTGGACGCGTACTGCGGCCGGCAGAAGGTGCAGCGCGCGCAGGAGCTTGTCGGGACGCTGGAGGAATATTGAGGAGCGACTCCTTCCGTCAGCTTCGCTGCCACCTCCCTCAAGGAGGGAGGCTTTTGGTATAAGCTGCCAACTGAATCAAATAACTTGGGCGGATGCGTTGCTTACGTTCCCTCTCGGTCAGCTTTGCAGACGGAGAAGGCGAGTCGGCGGAGTATCCGCTCATGTTTTTATGAAAATATAAAAAAGGCTCCCTCTCAGAGGGAGCTGTCGAGCGAAGCGAGACTGAAGGAGTCGTCTTACAGCATCTGCCCGTGATCCTCGGTCGTCTTGCCGTATTCGTAGTTATTCTGGAAGTCGTAATCCTTGCCCGGCAGGATGGCGTTGACCACAATGCCGACGATGGCGGCGACGGCCAGACCGGAGAAGTTCAGCGTGAACTCGCCGACATGGAAGGTGATCGCGCTCGCGGCGGAGAAGGTGATGCCCAGCGCCAGCGAGATAATCAGCGAGACGACGATGACGTTGCGGCTCTTGGAGAGGTCCACCTGATTTTCAACCAGATTGCGCACGCCGATGGCGGAAATCATGCCATACAGAATCAGGGAAACGCCGCCGATGGTGCCGGTCGGCATGGCGGAGACGAGCGCCGCGAACTTCGGGCAGAAGGACGCGATGATCGCGTAGACGGCGGCCAGACGGATGACCAGCGGATCATATACGCGGGTCAGCGCCAGAACGCCGGTGTTCTCGCCATAGGTGGTGTTGGCCGGCGCGCCGAACAGGGAAGCGATAGAGGTCGCGAGGCCGTCGCCCAGCAGCGTGCGGTGCAGGCCAGGATCGGCGATGAAGTTTTCGCCGACGGTGGAGGAGATGGCGCAGATATCGCCGATGTGCTCAATCATCGTCGCGAACGCGATAGGCATGATGGCGATGATGGCGGTGACGAGCAGGTTCATGTCACAGTTGCCGACGAGGGAGAAGACGGTGTTTTCCATCTTCACCGGCAGGCCGATCCACGCGGCGTTGGCTACGCCGGAGAAATCCACGCGGCCGGTGACGGCGGCGTAGGCATAGGAGACGAGCACGCCCAGCAGAATCGGGATGATGCGCAGCATGCCCTTGCCCCAGATGTTGAAGACGACCACCGTGATGATGGCGACCAGCGCGATATCCCAGCTGCCGGTGCAGTTATTGATGGCGGAGTTGGCCAGCGTCATGCCGATGCAGATGATGATCGGGCCGGTGACGACGGGCGGGAAGAAGCGCATGACGCGGTTCGCGCCGAAGCCGCGCACCAGCGCCGCCAGAATCAGATACAGCAGGCCGGAAGCGGCAACGCCGACGCAGGCATAGGGGAGAAGCGCGGCTTCGCCGTTTGGCGCGATGGCGGCATAACCGGCCAGATACGCGAACGAGCTGCCCAGGAAGGCCGGAACCTTGCCCTTCGTGAGGAAATGGAAGAACAGCGTGCCCAAGCCGGCGAACAGCAGTGTCGCGGAGACGGAAAGACCCGTCAGCGCGGGCACGAGCACGGTTGCGCCGAACATGGCGAACATATGCTGGAGACCCAGAACGAGCATTTTCGGCGTGCCCAGCGAGCGCGCGTCGCGGATACCTTGATTCTGCATGGCGATATCTCCTTTGTGAATATGAAGTTTGCGCGCGGCAGACCGCCGCGCATATCCTCCATATTATAGGAGTGAAGCCGCGAAAAAGCAAGAAAATCACGAAATTTGAGATGGGTCAATTCAAAAATGTTCGGGAATCGGCACATCCAGCAGATAGTAACCGAAGACGTTGATGACGGTCGTATCCCCATGCTGGCGGATGCGCTTGAAATTATACTGATAATTCTGATGGACATGGCCGTGGAACATGTAGCGCGGGTGATATTGATCCATCACATCCAGAAAGGTCTGGAAGCCCGTGTGCGCCAGATCGCTGTCGTCGCCCAGGTGCAGCGCGGGGGAATGGGTCAGCAGGATATCGATGCCGCCGCTGCGCCAGAGCTTGAAGCGAAGCTTTTTGACGCGCTGGCTCATCTCGCGTTCGGTATACTGGTTGACGCCCTTGTTATAGCGCATGGAGCCGCCCAGACCGAGGATGCGCAGGCCGCCGACGGTGACGATTTTATCCTCGATGCAGTCGCAGCCCTCCGGCGGGTTTTTGTCGTATCGGTCGTCGTGGTTGCCGCGGACATAGAGAATCGGCGCGGTGGTGAAGCAGGTGAGGAAGGACAGGTAGCTGGCGGGCAGGTCGCCGCAGGAGAGCACCAGCTCCACGCCCTCCAGCTTGCGCCTGTCCAGATGCTCCCAGAGCGTCGGTTCCGCCTGATCGGCGAGCAGAAGAATTTTCATCGGCTTACTCCTTTGTGGCGGCGCGGATGCCCTGCAGCGAGACAAGGCCCTTGGCGACGTCGTTCAGCTCGTCCATCGAGGGGATGCGGCCGACGATGTTATCCGCCAGATAATCCATGCGGATGATCTCCTGTGGGGTGAGCGCCACGTCGGCTTCCACGCGAAGCGCGCCGCTCTGATCGGCAATCGGCCCGACGAAGGGCAGGAATGCCCCGGCACGGATGCGCTCATGCAGCAGCTCGACCAGCCGCCGCGTACGCGCGGGCAGGCGCTGGGAGCAGATGAGATCGATCGCGTCGGTGGACATGCCCATGTAATAATTCATGGCGCGGTCGGCGTTGTGCTCGCCCTCGTCGTTCCACGCGCCGGTCAGGATGCTGCGGACAATGCCCTCGTAGAGCTTGCCCCAGCCCCAAACCGGCATGGCGAGGTTGGTGAGCACGCCGTCCTGCTCGTGGTATAACCCGAACGCGCGGGATTCCAGATGCGGCGCGCTGATGTCGCGGCTGGAGATGATATGCACGCCGCGCGCGGCCAGCGCCGCTTCCGGGCTGTGGCCGGGCAGGGTGGACCATTCCAGCACGATTTTTGCGCGCGGGTTGACCATCTGCGCGCCGAGGGCGAAAGCGTTGATCGACGCGGGCGTGCCGTAGATGGGGTAATCCGCGATGTAGCCGATTTCATCCGTCTCCGAAAGCGACGCGGCAATCGCGCCCAAAATGAATTTCGCTTCGTATACGCGCAGATAGTAGCTGCGGACGTTGTGATAGCTGGCGAGCACCGAGCAGTTGAGAATTTTTGCGCCGGGATGGGCGGCGCACTGGCGCACGCACGCATCCAGAAACACGGGAGACGCGGCGAAAATCACGTCGTATCCGTCGGCGATGAACTGCTCGATGACGCTTTCCGCATCGGATTGCGACACGTTTTCCTGGCAAACGGTTTCTACGCGCGAACCAAAGGTATCCTCAAGCGCTTTGCGCCCCAGCTCGTGCCAATACGACCAGCCGGAATCCTGCGGCGAACGGTTGTAGAGGAACGCGCAGCGTACCTTCTGCGGCGGCCTGCGCCAGACGGATTGCAGAAAGCCCGGCTTGCCCTCCGTCGGCTGGGAGAGCAGCGCGGCGGGCTTGTTGGCGGCGGCGACGACAAATTCCGACCAGATGCGTTCGATTTCCTGCCCGAACTCGTTGGGCGTTTTCTCCACGCTGTCGTTGTAGCCGAAAATCTCCAGATAAATCAGCAGCGCGTCACAGGCGGACATCGGCATCTGGCCGTCCGCCTTGGACAAATACGCCTGTTGGAAGCGATAGAAGCAGGACTGGAAATCAAACAGATCCTCCGGCGTCCATTTTTCGCCCGGCGTTTTGCCCATCAGCTTGTACAGCTTTTCGTAGCTGCCCTCGCGGCTGAACACGATGAAATTGATCTTCGTATCCGCATAGAAGCCCAAAAACTCCTGATAGACGCGGTAGCGCTCGCTGTCCTCGGCTTCCGGCAGCACACGGGTGACGTTGGCTTCGATGTTCACCGCGTCCAGCCGCCGCATGACGCTCACGCGCTTGTTGCCCTCCACGACGTAGAAGCGGTTGTAATATTCCAGCGCGACGATGGGCTGGCGCAGGCCGTCGTCCACAATGCCGTCGTAGAGCAGACTCCACTTGGTCGCAAACTCGGAATCCTGCTCCAACAGGGGCAGAAAGCCGCGCGCAAACGCCGTCGTGCGTCCCTTGGTGGCCGTGCCCTCGATTTGATCCAGCGCAATCTGCACCAGCCCCAGCGGCACCTGCGCCATCTGATTGAGCTTGGGCACAAGCTCGGCCAAAACCGGCAGATAGGGATCCTGCCCGCGGGATTCAAGCACGTGCTGCTGCCGGACGCCCTCCTTGCGGGCGGCGATGTAATCCTCCATGCTCATGGCGATACGCTCCCTCCAATCGTTTCTTTTTCGATTATAGCATTGCCTGCGCGCATGTGCAACCGTCCCTTGATGAATAAAGGCGACTGTGCTATAATTGGAAAAGAAAGCCCGATAACGGGCGGGAGGAACAACATGAGCGAATTTAAAGTACGGCCGGATTGGATGGCCTTTTGTCTGCCGGATATTTCGGAAGCTGAGGTGCAGGCGGATGCGGATGTGATCCGTTCCGGCTGGTGGGCGAAGGGCCCGCGCACGATGGAGTTTCAAAAGAAGTTTGCGGAGTATGTCGGTGCGAAGCACTGCATCGCGGTCAACTCCTGCACGGCGGCGCTGCATCTGGCGCTGCTGACGCAGGACATCGGCCCGGGTGACGAGGTCATCACCACGCCGCTGACGTTTGCTTCCACGGCAAACACGATTCTGCATGTCGGGGCCACGCCGGTCTTTGCAGATATCGACCCGGATACAGGCCTGATCGATCCCGTTGAAATCGAAAAAAAGATTACCAAGAAGACGCGCGCGGTGGTGCCGGTGCATTATTCCGGTCTGGCGGCGGATTTGGGCGCGATCGGCAAGCTCTGCGACGAGCACAATCTGTTCTTGAGCGAGGATGCGGCGCACGCGGTGGAAACGCGCTACAACGGCGAACTCATCGGCCATCATCCGCGCGGGGCGGTGAGCTATTCCTTCTATGCGACCAAGAATCTGGCCTGCGGCGAGGGCGGCGCGCTGGTGACGGACGACGACGAGATTGCGAAAAAAGCGCAGGTGCTCTCCTGCCACGGCATGAGCGCGGGCGCGTGGAACCGTTACGGCAAGGAAGGATCGTGGCGCTACGACATCGAGGAGCCGGGCTACAAATACAACATGTTTGACATTCAGGCCGCGCTGGCGCTGACCCAGCTGAGCCGCATGGAGGACATGCAGCGCCGCCGCTTTGAGGCGGTGGAGGTGTATCAGCAGGCGTTTGCCGATGTGCCGGAGCTGCGGCTGCAAAAGACGCCGGATTACTGCCACCACAGCCGCCATCTCTACGTGCTGCGCATTGTGCCGGAACGGCTGACGATTTCCCGCGATCAGTTCATCGAGGAGCTGAAGGCGCGCAACATCGGCGTGAGCGTGCATTTCATCGCGCTGCACACGATGAGCGCGTATGCGAAGCGTTTTGGCTACAAGCCGGAGGATTTCCCGAAGGCCTACGCGTTCTCGGAAAGCGAGATCAGCCTGCCGATGTATTCGACGCTGGGCGTGAAGAACGCGGAATACGTCGCGGACGCGGTATTGGACATCGTAAAACAGTACAGAAAATAAAAAAATCACAAAGAGAGCCTGCAAAAGAGAGCAGGCTCTCTTTTTTAATATGCGGATTTGTGAAAAATACGCGAATATTGAAATGAATTTTTCCACGGAAAGATGGGAAAACTATCGATCAGCATCCAAATCAGGCTAGAATCTGTCAGGATTCACAAAACAAAATCCAGAAGCTTGTTCAAATGAAAATCGTTTAAAGTTTGACAAACTGCCGCAAAACGCGTATAATGCACATTGTCAATGAAATAACAAAGACGCATCAACCAACCCGAATGTTTTCAGGAGGATGAACGATATGCAGGAATTCAGACCGATTGACTCCGTGGAAGCGCTTCAGGAGCGCATGGCCATCATGCGCAAGGCGCAGCGAGAGTTTGCAAAATTCACGCAGGAGCAGGTAGACCGCATCTTCTTCGAAGCGGCGATGGCAGCCAACAAGGCGCGCATCCCGCTGGCCAAAATGGCGGTTGAGGAAACCGGCATGGGCGTGATGGAAGACAAGGTCATCAAGAACCACTACGCCAGCGAATATATCTACCATGCCTACCGCAACACCAAGACGGTCGGCGTGCTGGAAGAAGACCCGGCGTTCGGCATCAAGAAGATTGCCGAGCCGATCGGCCTGGTCGCGGCGGTCATTCCGACGACGAACCCGACCTCCACGGCGATTTTCAAAGCGCTGCTGTGCCTGAAGACCCGCAACGCGATTCTCATCAGCCCGCACCCGCGCGCCAAGAAGTGCACGGCGGAGGCCGCGCGCATCGTTTACGAAGCGGCGGTCAAGGCGGGCGCGCCGGAAGGCATCATCGGCTGCATCGAGTTCCCGAGCCTGGAGCTGACGGGCGAACTGATGCATGAAGCGGACATCATTCTGGCGACCGGCGGCCCCGGCATGGTGCACGCGGCGTATTCCTCCGGCAAACCGGCTTTGGGCGTCGGCGCGGGCAACACCCCGGTCATCATCGACGAAACGGCGGACATCAAGCTGGCCGTCAACTCCATCATCCATTCCAAG
Organism: uncultured Clostridia bacterium; assembly: GCA_934636105.1. Lineage (GTDB taxonomy): Bacteria > Bacillota > Clostridia > Christensenellales > Aristaeellaceae > Ventricola. Next base: position 46,418 of record CAKTZR010000011.1, on the reverse strand, counting down.
ACGTTTGACAACGGCATGATCTGCGCATCCGAGCAGAGCGTGACGGTGCTGGACAGCGTTTACGACGAGGTGCGCGCGGAGTTTGCGCGCCGCGGCTGCTACTTCCTCAAAGGCGACGAGCTGGATAAGGTGCGTCACACGATTCTCATCAATGGCGCGCTGAATGCGAAGATCGTCGGCCAGAGCGCGCACACCATCGCGGCGCTGGCGGGCGTGGATGTGCCGGAGGAGACGAAAATCCTCATCGGCGAGGTGGAGAGCGTCGAGCTTTCTGAGGAGTTTGCACATGAGAAGCTCTCCCCGGTGCTGGCGATGTATCATGCGAAGGACTTCGACGAGGCGCTTGACAAGGCCGAAAAGCTCGTCTGCGACGGCGGCCACGGCCACACCGCGTCGCTGTACATCCATCCGGCGCAGAAGGAAAAGATCATGAAGCATGCGGAGCGCATGGAAGCCTGCCGCATCGTCATCAATACGCCGTCGAGCTTCGGCGGCATCGGCGACCTGTACAACTTCAAGATGGCGCCGTCGCTGACGCTGGGCTGCGGCACGTGGGGCGGCAACTCCGTCTCTGAAAACGTCGGCGTGAAGCATCTGCTCAATATCAAAACCGTTGCCGAGAGGAGAGAGAACATGCTCTGGTTCCGCGCGCCGCAGAAGGTGTATTTCAAGAAGGGCTGCATGCCGGTGGCGCTCGACGAGCTGGGCACGGTGATGGGCAAGAAGAAGTGCTTCATCGTCACCGATACCTTCCTCTATAAGAACGGCTACGTCGCCCCGATCGAGAAAAAGCTCGACGAAATGGGCATTCAGCATACCTGCTTCTATGACGTTGCGCCGGACCCGAACCTCTCCTCCGCGCTCAAGGGCGCGCAGGCGATGCGGCTGTTTGAGCCGGACTGCATCATCGCGCTGGGCGGCGGCTCGGCGATGGACGCGGGCAAGATCATGTGGGTGATGTACGAGCATCCGGAGGTCGACTTCCTCGATATGGCGATGCGCTTCATGGATATCCGCAAGCGCGTCTACACCTTCCCGAAGATGGGCGAAAAGGCGTATTTCGTCGCGATTCCGACTTCTTCCGGTACGGGTTCGGAGGTTACGCCGTTCGCCGTCATCACCGACGACCGCACGGGCACGAAGTATCCGCTGGCGGATTATGAGCTGCTGCCGAACATGGCGATTGTCGATGCGGACAACATGATGAACCAGCCGCGCGGCCTGACCTCTGCATCGGGCGTTGACGTGCTGACCCACGGCCTTGAGGCCTACGCCTCGATGATGGCGACGGATTACACGGACGGCCTGGCGCTCAAATCGATGAAGAATGTGTTTGACTACCTGCCGCGCGCCTATGAATACGGCGCAGCCGACCCGGAAGCGCGCCAGAAGATGGCCGACGCATCCTGCATGGCGGGCATGGCGTTCGCAAACGCATTCCTCGGCGTGTGCCACTCGATGGCGCATAAGCTGGGCGCGTATCATCACCTGCCGCACGGCGTGGCCAACGCGCTGATGATCTGCCACGTGCTGCGCTACAACGCGGCGGAAGTTCCGGCCAAGATGGGCACTTTCCCGCAGTATGACCATCCGCATACGCTGGCCCGCTATGCCGAGTGCGCGCGCTTCTGCGGCGTATGCGGCAAGGATGATGAAGAAACGCTCGACCTGTTCATCGATAAGATTGAGGATTTGAAGGCGAAGGTCGGCATCAAGAAATCCATCGCGGAATACGGCATCAGCGAGGAGGCCTTCATGAGCACGCTGGATCAGATGGTGGAGGACGCGTTCGACGACCAGTGCACCGGCGCGAACCCGCGCTATCCGCTGCTCAAGGAAATCAAGGCGATGTATCTCAAGGCGTACTACGGCGAAAAGGCGTAAGGAGGAATCCCCCAAAATGAGCAAGGAAATCATCGTGGAGCGCGGCACCAAAACGGTGTACCGCGAGGGCAGCAAGATCATCAAGCAGTTCAAGGCGGGCTATCCCAAGAGCGCCGTCATCAAGGAAGCATTCAATCATGCCTTGGCGGAGGAATCCGGCCTGAACGTGCCGGCGCTGCTGGAAGTGAAGAACACCGGCGAGGGCTGGGCGCTGGTCATCGAAGCCGTCGAGGGCAAGACGATGGCGCAGCTGATGCAAGAGCAGCCGGAGAACCTTGACGCGCTGATGGCGCAGTTCGTCGAGATTCAGAGCGACATCCACCATCACACCAGCAAGCAGATGGGGCGGCTCAAGGATAAGCTGAACGTGCAGATTTCGTCCCTGCGCGACGAGCTGGACGCGAGCACCCGCTATGAGCTGCACGTTCGCCTTGAAAACATGAAGCCGCACACCAAAATCACGCACGGCGACTTCAACCCGACCAACGTGCTCATCGGCACGGACGGCAAGGTGTATATCCTCGACTGGGCGCACGCTGCGATTGGCAACGCGTCCGCCGACGCGGCCATGACCTATCTCCAGTTCGCACTGGAAGACCAGAAAAAGGCCGACCTGTATCTGAAATTGTTCTGTAAAAAGAACGATATCGCCATGCAATATGTCCAGCGCTGGCTGCCCATCGTCGCCGCCGCGCAGATGACCAAGAAGCACGGCGCGGAAAAGGCGTTTTTGACCGGCTGGACGCAGGTTGTGGAGTTTGAATAACGTTGGGGCCAGTCCCAAGCCCCGGCAGGGAACTTAGTTCCCTGCACCTTCTACTTTCCGGCAACGTTGTTGCCGGATTTTTTCGTATTTAGATAGATGGTTACGGTAGGCTTGATGAAACTTGTCTTTAATCATATAATGTAGGTATAAATTTGGAACGGGTATCATATTATTAGAGTGACAAAAAAGTTTTTTGGGTGGAATATCAGCGACCAATGTAAGGGAGGGCGAATGATGGATTTTAGTTTATGGATTGAGGGACTACGGCAGGCAAAACAAATCACATCGTTGGAAAAGGATATTCTGGATACGTGGAACGAGCTTCAGAAAAATCCTTTTGACTGTGCTTCTGCACAAATGCAGGTTGTTCAGAATAACGGAAAGTATCCAGAAATTTTTGCAATGGTTACGGCATTGCCGACAACAGAAGTTCGACCTTTTAATCAAGCTGCGGAATCTGATATCCGGTATAATTTAGAAAAGCAACTCATAGTACTTGCGATGAAAGAGGGATGGCAGAATTGAGGCTAATGAATATGGATATCTATACTTGATGACTAAAAAAGATATGTGAAGCGAACAATTATGCACTAGGATTTATCAAAAAGCGTCCGTTATGGACGTGCGCAAGAATGAAAGCGGCGGGTGTTATATGCTGAATTACGATGATATTATTAGTGATTCAAACTTTCATGAATGGAAAAAATATGCTCCGTTAGATGTTCAGTATTTAAAGTATGCGGAGAGCGATCCATCCTTAGTGGCTGTTGGTCATAAAATTGAAGATGTGTACCAGGCATTTTGTAATGCACGAGCATCATTTATATCTGCCGATTCAAAAGATTTTGGAGACATTGCAGGAGATGACGATATCAGTAAGCTATATGTTAAGTGTCATTTTTTATTGGATGCCCTTCTAGAATATGCAATATGCTTAGATATAAGCTGGCAAGTAGTGTGGGCCTATATTCAACCTTCATCGCTACAATATTTGAGGCAACAAAAATATAAGGAAATGGAGAAAGAATGCACTAGGGATAATATAGTAGCTCAACTTAAATGTGCTATCTCACTACATGGGGTTGGGTTTGCTAAAGCGCAGAAATTATTGGAAGAGGTAACAGCCTTTGATAATGCTCAAAATACACTAAAACTTCGTTCCCTATATAATAAAATTAAGCATCAGGGGACGATATATTTTGAAGGACTGGGAGCTAATTTTACAAATCTATCTATTGGGATAAATGGCAGAGTACCGTCTATGCTGCATAGAGATAGTTACAAGGCTGATGATATTGAAAATATATTATTTGAATACCATGAGAAATTTCAAATATATATGAACAAACTGATTCAAATCATGGTTCCGGAAGATTATTTGGAATCAAAAATGAATTTAGTTGATGCAATAAATAGTATAATTCATTTAGCGTATATTGATGATAAATAGTTTTTCAGGAAGGAGATGAACAGCCATATTAAATGATAAGATGCAAAAAGTATTTGAAACGATAAAACAGGTTATCGTGAATAATTTTCCTGAGGGGTATGTACGATTCTTATTTGAAGATAAAATCAGTCTGAATGATTTAGCACTGCATATTCTATTTGAGTGTTGTAAATGTGCATATGATTTAACAGCGGAGAAGGGTTCGTTAAGATCACATATGGACTCACCGGAGTTAGATGATGAAAGAATGAGACTTCAAAGAACTGTTCAAAAAATAAATGACTACCGAATGCAAGAATACAACGTATACAAGGAACAGTTAGGTATAGAATTGGATGACTTGTTACCACCAGAGATGGGAGATATACAAAGAAAAATTGCAGGTTATCCGTTTAATGATTTTCAGTATTGGGAGATAAATAATGTCCATGATATGAGATTGGTTTCTGCGATTGCAGACGGTAAGATCATTAGTAAGAATTTTTCCAAGCAAACATTCATTGATTATGCAAACGAATACGATGATGTCATACGAAAGTGGAAGAAAAAAGCAGGAGATAGCCCAGAAAACATGGTTTTTGCTTCTATGGTTGTGTTTACTTTGGCCTGGAAATATTCTTTTGATTTTTACTATAATATTGCTGCTGAAATGGAGAAAATGGGGTTAAAGTACATCGAAGATGTAGAACGAAAATGTTCTTTATTCTGCGGAAAGGTAGGCTTAATATCTTGTCTTCCATATCAATATACTGGAGGTATCGTTCACACGGATAGCCGCATGGTTATCATACGAGAAAAGTACGTGACGGCATTTGCAAATTTCTCAGGAATGGATGAAATTCGATACAGAGAAGCATTGGTAACGGCATCAGTGATGCGGTCGCGTATGACGTATAGAGGAGTTAATATCACAGAATGGTTTGTTAAGAATACGAATGTTGAGGACTGGGCTTCGGTGATGGAAACCTATAACGTGTTTCAGATTTTTGTGACTGATAAGAATTGGACGAGTAAAAGAATTAGGTATGTCAAGAAAATCTACACGGCGCTTAAAATGGGGCGAGAAAAATCCTGATTTTCGTTCTTAATGAGACTTAACCAAAGGCCTTAGAATAATCTTATCAAAGATAAGGAGGCCTTTTAAATGATAGAAGAGAATACAAACAAGCAGGCGGAAATCCAGACAACAGAATTAGTTCAAAAAGTGCAGAAGATAGAAGAAAAACTGGGGGTGTTTAAAGAAATGGTAGCGATTGGAAATAGTAAAATGGTAAGCGATGAGGTGATAATTGAAATTGTCCATGCTTTTAGGGACATCATCATTGAGTTTATTCATAGAAAATATTAAACACCTTCCTACAATGAAAAAAGAAACATTCCAAGTGAAAATTGAACAACTAGGTTCTTAGCATGGATGCTTTTATGAATGTAAGAGGAAGCATCCATGTTGTTTTTGAACGGAGTCAGCGTTTTTCGTTGACATTCATGCGCTTTACGTGATAAAGTATACGCGTATGAATTTGAGGGCGTTTGCCCTTTTGAAACAGGGAGCGGTTTGCAGATGTTTGAACTTGGCATTCAGAAAAATTGGATCGACGCGCTTTATGCGCGCAGCTCGGTTCGTCAGTATACGTCCGCGCCGGATAAGGCGCAGCTGGATAAACTCGGCGAGACCTGCCGCAAGCTCAGCTGGCAGGGCGTGAAAATCCGCATGTTCAAGGGTCCCGGCCTCAAGAGCCAGATCAAGGGCACGGATGTTTACGCCGTCATCATCGCCAAGCGCGGCACACCGATGGAGGTCGAGGGCTACATGGGCGAAGCGCTTGTGTTGGAAGCCACTTCGATGGGGCTGGGCACGTGCTGGCTCGGCGCGGGTTTCTACCCGGATATCATCAACCGCAACGTCGATTTGCAGACGGATGAGGCCGTGCATTGCGTGATTTCTATCGGCAAGGCGAATCTGCCCGCCTTTGCGCCCAAACGCAAGGAGCTGGAAAAGGTCTGCGGCATGAGCGAGGAGCAGCTCGGTCAGCTCGGCGCATGGCAGAAGGAAGCCGTGCTCGCGGCGCGCCTTGCGCCCAGCGCGATCAATCAGCAGCCGTGGAAGATCGTCGCGGACAAAACCAGCGTGTCGATTTTGGAAACGACCGTGCTCTATAAGAAATATGCACCGCTGGATCGCGGCATCTGCATGCTGCATGCTGCTGTCGGCGCGGCGAAGGCCGGACGCACCGCCATCTGGAAAAAGACGGACGGCGGATATGCGATGAAGGCGTAAGCGGCCTGAGGCCGCACCCATTTCCGCCGGAGATGTGGAAAGGCTTGGAAGCTTTTCGCACGTGTCCCAACCGTATATAGAAAAAGATTTTGCGTCAGCTTTGCGAGAGGCTGACGCTTTTTTTGCATCAAAAAAAGCCTGTCGGCACATCCTATCTCCAAAGGAGAGGGGAACATGCTGACAGGCTTTTTGCGAACGATTGTGCTCTTTTTTGTGACGGCGGTGGTGCTGCGGCTGATGGGCAAGCGGCAGCTGGCGCAGCTGCAGCCGTATGAAGTGGTCATCACGCTGATGATTTCGGATTTGGCGACGCTGCCGATGGCGGATGTGGAAATCCCCCTGCTCAGCGGCGTGGTTTCGATTTTAACGCTGCTGCTGGTACACAGCCTGCTCAGTGCGCTTTCGTATGCAAGTGTGAAAATGCGGCGGATCATCTGCGGGCGGCCGAGCGTGCTGGTGCGCGACGGCAAAATCTGCGAAAAGGAGCTGGCGAAGCTCTGCTTTGATTTATCCGACTTGATGGAAGGCATGCGGAGCGGCGGCGTGCTCGGTCTGGGCGAAGCGGGAAGCGTCGTGCTGGAAACAAACGGCTCGTTGAGTGTGTTCCCGTCGGCGGACAACCGCCCCGCGACGCGCGGAGAAATGAAGCTGCCGCAGGTATACGAAGGTATTCCGCTGACGCTGATTCTCGACGGACAGATGCAGGAGAGGAGCATGCGCATTGCGGGACTTGAGCCTGGGTGGCTGCGGCGAATCTTGCAGGATCAGGGCATTGCACGGGATAAAGACGTGCTGATTGCGACGCTGGATACGCAGGGGAGCCTGCTCGTGCAGGAAAAGGGCGACGACGGGCGGCTGCTGACGCTGGATGTGCTCAAACCGGGGCAGGTGAGGTGGTAACATGCGCAAAAAGATCATCACGATGGCGGTGACGCTTCTGCTGCTCGGCCTGATCAGCGCGGTGGAGCAGATTTCCGTGGTCAGGCTGACCAGCGACGCGATGGCACGAACGCAGGAGCTTCTCTTTTTGCTGGGGCAGAATGAGATGGAACGCGGGCTTGAGCGCGCAAACGAGATGGACGCGTGGTGGGACGCGGAAGCGCCCAAAGCGGAGCTGATTATCAACCACACGGCGACGGACGACGTGCGCTTTACGCTGTCCCGGCTGGTTGCAGCGCTGGAGATGGGGGACAGAGACGACGCGTTCGTGTATGCCCGCGAGTTGGAGGGAAACATCGAGCACGTTTTGGAACGGCAGGAGCTGTCGTGGCAGAATTTACTGTAAGCCCGCGACCGTCGCGGCGATCATCGCTTCGTCGGGCTTCATCGCTTCGAGCGTGCGGGAGAGGAGATCGTCCAGTTCCCAGCCGAGCATGTCTGCGCCCTGCGCGATGACCTCGCGGGAGCAGCCCGCCGCGAAGCCCTTCGACTTGTATTTCTTCTTGAGACTCTTGAGGTCCATGTCCGTGATACTGCCGGAGGGACGCATCTTTGCGCATGCGCCGATCAGGCCCGTCAGCTCGTCGCAGGCAAAGAGCACCTTTTCCATCTCGTGTTCCGGCTTTACATCGACGCACAGACCGTAGCCGTGGCAGACGACCGCGTGAATCAGCCGATCGTCCGCGCCGCCGTCCTTGAGCAGCTCGACGCACTTCTTGCAGTGCTCGTTCGGCCACTGCTCAAAATCGATGTCGTGCAGAAGGCCGACAATCGCCCAGAAATCGGCTTCGTCGCCATAACCCAAATCGTTCGCCATTCGGCGCATGACGTTTGAAACGGTGAGCGCGTGGGTGATGTGGAACGGTTCGCTGTTGTATGTGCGCAGCAGGGCAAAAGCCTCATCGTAGGTCATGAAAAACAACTCCTTCATTGGATAAAATCGCATGCTTCGTATTATAGCGAGGAGGAGCCATGCTGTCAAGCAGACGAGTTCGGCTGAAAGACAAAATGCGATTTAAATTCAAAATAAAATGCAAAAGTGAAATGAAATCATCTTCAAAATGCGTTTCAAAGAAATTATGCAACTCGAATGATGCAAAAATAAATTGACAAATCGAAAGCAAAGCCGTATAATAATTTCATCGACGGAACGCAGAGCCGTCGCGAATCGCGGGCGCTTGCGCAGAAGGGCCTGCGAATGGTGTTTCTCTTTCTTTCTCCTCTTCATCAAAAAAGCGCCCGAGCAAGTCGGACGCTTTTTTGTTACATTTGAGTTCGGCCTTCCATCGCCTTGGCTAATGTCACCTCGTCGGTGTATTCCAGATCGCCGCCGACAGGCAGGCCGTGCGCGATGCGCGTGACCAGAATGCCCATCGGCTTGAGCAGGCGGGCGATATAGCTCGCCGTTGCTTCGCCCTCGATATCCGGATTGGTGGCCAGAATGACCTCGTGGATATCCTCTTTGCCGACGCGGGCCAGCAGCTCGCGGATGCGGATATCCTCCGGTCCGATGCCCTCCATGGGGGAGATGGTGCCGTGCAGTACGTGATAGCAGCCCTTGAAATCGCGCATGCGCTCCATAGCCGCCACGTCGCGGGGGTCGCGCACCACGCAGATCACGCCGTTGTGGCGCTTCTCATCCGCGCAGATCGGGCAGGGATCCTCCACCGTGTAGTTGCCGCAGATGGAGCAGTATTTCACCGCTTTGCGGCCCTGCCAGATGGCGCTGGCCAGCTCGTGCACCTGATCTTCCGGCAGGGAGACGATGTGATACGCCAGCCGCTGCGCGGTCTTTGCGCCGATACCGGGCAGGCGGGAAAGCTGCTGCGCCATCCGCGCGATGGGTTCAATCTGCCCGGCCATGATTAAAACATCCCGCCCATGCCGGCGCCGCCGATTTTGGACATCTCGCTCTCGCGGGTTTCCTCACCCTTCTTGAGCGCGTCGTTGACGGCCGCGACGATCATATCCTGAAGCATTTCGACTTCTTCCGGATCGACCGCGTCCTTGTCGATGGTCAGGGAGAGAAGCTGACGCTTGCCGCTGACCTTGCAGGAAACCGCGCCGCCGCCGGCCGTGCCTTCGTACTCGCGCGCGTCCAGGCCTTCCTGCGCCTTCATCATCTGCTGCTGCATCTTCTGCGCCTGACGCATGAGCTGCTGCATATTGCCGCCCGGAATGCCGGGGAAACCGCCTCTTGCCATAATGAAAAATCCTCCTTGAGCATAAAATCATGCGACCTTCATTATACACCATCCGGACGGAAATGAAAAGCGGAAAATATGCCTTTCCGAATTCGATCAGTGAAATAGACGATCTGCTTTATTTCTGTGCGGAAATTCCGAATATCTGCGCAAAGCAGGGGTTTTTTGCAGGGAGGGCATAAACCATGCTGGTCAACCTATCGCAAATATGCTATACTATAAAATAAGGTTTATACTGATTTTCACACAGATTTTACGTCAAACGGGTATTATAAGCCTACTGCGGAGAAACGGGAGGAACCACCATGAACGACGTTTTTATGAACCGCGAGCTTTCGTGGCTCAAGTTTAACGAGCGCGTGCTCGAAGAAGCGGAGGACGAGAACACCCCGCTTTGCGAACGGCTCTCTTTTGCATCCATCTATCAGAGCAACCTCGATGAGTTTTTCATGGTGCGCGTCGGTTCGCTGGTGGATCAGGACGACGTTTCGCCCAAGATGCGCGAAAACAAGACGCATATGACGGCCAAGGAGCAGATCGACGCGGTGATCGCCCGCGTGCATGAGCTGAACGGGCGGCGCGACGAGGTCTATGCCCGGCTGATGGAAAAGCTGGAGGAGCAGGGCGTTCGGCTGGTCGATTTCCGCAAGATCGGCCGGCAGGAGAGCGAACGGCTGGAGCGCTATTTCGATTCGGAAATCGCGCCGCTGATTTCGCCCTCCATCGTGGGCCGCCGCCAGCCGTTCCCGTTCCTGCGCAACAAGGATATCTATGCCGTGGTCGTGCTGGAGGGGAAGAAGGGCAAGTATAAGCTGGGCATCATCCCCTGCAACGCGGGCGTTTTCCCGCGGCTGATCGAGGTTTCCGCCAGCGAGAAGACGTATATGCTCGCCGAGGAACTGATTCTGCATTTTATCCCGAAGGTGTTCGAGGGCTACGCCGTCAAGGCCAAGAGCCTGATCCGCGTGACGCGGAACGCCGATATCGACGCGGATGCGCTGTATGACGACGATCTGGATTACCGTGAGTTCATGGTGGAGCTGATTAAGCGCCGCAAGCGGCTTGCGCCCGTGCGGCTGGAGCTTTCCCGCGAGCTGGACGGCATCATCGTCGATACGCTGTGTCAATATATGGATGTGCCGCGCGAATACGTGTTCCAGAGCGCCACGCCGCTGGATTTGTCGTTCCTGTTCGGCATTCAGGATTTCCTGCGCCAGCGCAGCGAACTGTTTTATCAGAAGCGGATTCCGCAGAAATCCCCGTCGTTTGTCAACGGGCGCTCGATTCTGGCGCAGATTCGGGAAAAGGACAAGCTGCTTTCCTATCCGTATGAGAGCATGAAGCCGTTCCTCGAAATGCTGACCGAGGCCGCCAACGACGACGGCGTGGTTTCCATTAAAATGACGCTCTACCGCGTGGCCAAGCAGAGCAAGGTCGTCGAAGCGCTGTGCGAAGCGGCGGAAAACGGCAAGGATGTGCTGGTGCTGGTCGAGCTGAAAGCGCGCTTTGACGAGGAAAACAACATCGAGTGGAGCCGCCGATTGGAGGAAGCAGGCTGCAACGTCATTTACGGGCTGGACGGCTACAAAGTGCATTCCAAGCTCTGCCTGATTACGCGGCGGGAGGAGACGGGCGTCGCCTATTACACCCAGATCGGCACGGGCAACTACAACGAAAAGACCGCGCGCCTGTACACCGACCTGTGCCTGATGACCGCCAACCACGACATCGGCGAGGAGGCCAACGCCGTGTTCAACGCGCTGGCGAAGGGCGAAACCGTGCATGAGACGCGCCGCCTGCTGGTTGCGCCGCACTGCCTGCAAAACAAGGTGCTGACGATGATGGATGAAGAAATCATGCGCGCGCAGGCAGGCGAGGATGCGTATATCGGTGTGAAGATCAACTCGCTGACGGATAAGGCGATCATCGACAAGCTGATTGAGGCCTCCTGCGCGGGCGTGAAGATTGAGTTGGTTGTGCGCGGCATCTGCTGCCTGATTGCTGGCGTGCCGGGGGCGACGGAGAACATCCGCGTCGTCAGCATCGTCGGGCGCTTTTTGGAGCATTCACGCATTTACATTTTTGGCCGCGGGGAGCGCGCAAAGGTGTATATCGCCTCTGCCGACTTCATGACGCGCAACACGCTGCGCCGCGTGGAGGTCGCTGCCCCGGTGATCGATTCGGATATCCGCGCCCGGATTCTGGCGATGTTCGACACGATGCTCCACGACAACGTGCAGGCGCGCGAGATGGGCGCGGACGGACAGTATCGCCGCCTGACGCCGGGGGACGACGAGCCGCTCAGCAGCCAGGAATACTTCTTCAAACAGGCGTATGACGCGGTGAATCGCACGGCTGTGACGGAATAAATTTAGAGAAAAAACAAAACAAAAACGTTTTCGACGTGTTTCGTTCAAAAAATCTGACAGAATATGTCGATTTTTGTTGTGTTCCGCCCGCACAAATGGTAAAATAAAAAAATCGGTATTTTGGATGCGGGGGGGGGCGATGCGGTCTGGACAAGAGGATGAAGCGCGGCGTCAGTACGATGTTCATCAACGGATTGGTCGTCGCCGTCGTGCTGCTGTTTTCCTTCGGCGTTGACGTGACCAATCGGCTGGTTCGCCAGCGATACAATGAAACGGTCGCCAGTCAGCAGGCGCTGATCGCCTGCAACAATGCGTCGAAAGTCTTTCGGCAGCAATCCGACGAGCTGACGCTCCATGTCAACAACTATGTGGAGACGGGTTCGGCGGATGCGCTGATGAACTATTTTGCAATCATCGACAATCAGCTCCGCGAGCAGGAGATTGAGACGGCCGAGCAATACGATGTGGACTGCACGACGCTCAAGCAGGCGTTGGCCCTGTCCGACGCACTGGCCGAGCGGGAGCTTCACGCGTTTGCGCTGATGGTGAACGCGCGGGGAACGATTCAAACCGTGCCGCATCAGGTGCAGGAATATCGGCTGCCGCTGAAGGAAAGGCAGCTTTCAAGCGAGGAAAAGAACGAACTTACCGAGCGGATTGTGCATGGAGAAGAATATTACGCCTATAAAAACAAGATATACGAAAAGCTGAACCAGTTTGAAACCGGCGTGATGGAGCAGACGGAGGACAGGCTGATGGCGGAGACCGAAAGCATCTCCCGCCTGCTGCACATCCAGAACGCCTTTGAGATTTTCGAGGAGCTGACCATCATCTGTCTGGCGTATCTGCTGTATCGGCAGGTGACGGTGGTGCTTCGCAGATACATCCGCTCCATTTCGCAGGACGAAGCGATTGCGCCCGGCGGCACGTCGGAGCTTCGCTATCTGGCGGCGGTCATCAACCAGTATGTGGCGCTGCAAAGCCAGCGGCAGAAGGAACTGCGCACGATTGCAGAGCTTGACCCGCTGACGCAGATTCCTAACCGCCGCGCGCTGGAGGTTTGCATGGGCCGCATGTTCCAGCGCAAGGATATGCACGGCGCGCTGGTGATTCTCGACGTGGACGATTTCAAGCGCATCAACGACAACTACGGCCATGACCTTGGCGACATGGCGCTGCAAAACCTTGTGGCGCAGATTCACGAGTGCATTCGTGCGGATGATTTTCTGGCGCGCTTCGGCGGCGATGAGTTCGTCATCTGGATGGACGGCATTCATCCCGGCGACGTGGAAGCCATTAAAGAGAAGATTCAGAAGATCAACCCCCGGATGATCCTCGTGGCGAACATGACGATGCTGATTTCCGTCAGCGCGGGCGTAACCTTCTGCCAGTACGGCGATGTATATAAGGAAGCGCTGCGCAGAGCGGATACCGCGCTTTATGAAATGAAGCGCACGGGCAAGCATGGCTGCGTGTTCTATGAAGAACTGGAAAACTAAAATGAAACCGCCATTCTCCGATCAAACGGAGGATGGCGGTTTTTGTAACTCCTTCCGTCACGCCTACGGCGTGCCACCTCCCTCTAAGAGGGAGGCGTTTGGTATAAGGAGTCAAACCTGTTAGTAATGTCGTATTCAAAAAAACAGCGATAGCAAAGAATATTTGTTTTATAAATAAATCGTAGCTTAAAGCATAAGCCTCCCTCCTTGAGGGAGGTGGCACAACGAAGTTGTGACGGAAGGAGTTATTTATAAATGATATCGTCCCTCAATCGATAAATCGTCGCGCCGTATTTCTTGCGGCAGAACGCATCCACAAACCAGTCGATTTCCTTCACCGCGTCATACTGCACATAGGCATAGCGAATGCCGTTCACGCTCTTGCCTTTCATGTTGGAATCCGCCCAATGGACGCTGTCCGTCTCCGGGTCGTAATCCGCGATGAACAGCATGCTGTGCGCGCCCACGCCGTAGTAATAATTCGCGGCCATCTGGAAATAATCGCCGCGTTTGACCTGCTTCAAAAATTCGCGCGCCTTTTCGCGGTTCTCCGCCATGGAGAGCGAATCGTCGTAGCGGAAGCTCGCCGCGGCGTAAAACGGATTGCCCTCGCTGGCGGGCACGTCCTGCCATTCCACGCCGTAGACATAGGGCGCGCAGTCCGCCTTTTTCTGGTTGTTGGGGATGATTAGCGGCACATCCGGGTATTCGGCCATGCGAAAATCGCCGCAGGTTTCGCGGAACAAATGCACCGTGTAGTTTTTGCAGATGTAGATATCGCCGCTGTACTGCGCGCGCTGGGGCTGGCCGTTGGCCTTGGTATACAGCGTCTGGGCGAGCGAAAGGATGCGGTCGATGAAATCCTCCCGCGCGGCGGGGGAGACCGTCTGAGCGGCTTCCGGCGCGCTCAAATCGGAGGAGAGGGAAGCCGCGTCCTCGGCGGCGGCCATCTCCGACAGGGAAAGCGATTCGCCCAGCGCGCAGACGGGCAGCAACGAAAACAGCAGCAGGAAAGCAGCTATGAATTTGCGCAAAATCAAGCACCTCATTTCAAGAAAAAAACCTAAGTTCATATTATACCATGATTTCCGGCAAAACTCAATCGCGCGGCTTGACCAAACGGCGCATTGCGGTTTGAAAAACGGACAAACGGCGGGGCAGTGCGTTGAAAAAAGAAACAATTTTCGGTGGCGGCCAAATTTTTTTGTGGGCGGATTTTCGAAAAATGACGGATGAAATGATCGAATCGTGTCGAAAAAATCCAATAAAAACAAGCGTTTGCACACGCAAATCTGTGTACAAAAAGAAATGAAAATATAAATAACTGCAAAAATAAAAAGGTGTTGACGAAAAGAAAAGAATATGTTACCATAATCCAAGATTCTTTCAATTTAAGGATAGGAAGTGGATTTTATGCCCCCTAAACAGAGAATTACACGGGAAATGATTCTGGAAAGATCGTTTGCCATGTTCTGCCAGGAAGGAATGGGCGCGGTGAACGCACGTTCCGTTGCGAAGGCGCTGAATTGTTCGACCCAGCCGATCTTCAGCTATTTCTCCGGCATGGACGATTTGAAGAACGCGCTGGATCAGAAAGCGCACGACGTTTTTGAGCAGACCGTTGGCGAAGAAACGAAGGACTGCCCGGCGCTGGAAGGCAAATGCAACGCCTATGTGCGTTTTGCGACCGAACAGCCGCGCCTGTTTGCGCACATGTTCCTTCGCGAGGACAACGGCGTGCAGAGCTTCGGCAACGAACTGGTTCGCGAGCCGGTGATCGCCGCGGAAGCGGGCGAGCAGGGGCTTGATAACGAGAGGGCGAAGCGCATCTGCGAGGATGTGCTGCTCTATGCGCACGGCCTGGCCGCGATGCAGGCGACGGGCCGCACCAACTTCGCTAAGGATCAGGTCGCGCAGCGCATTCACGAGATGCACGATACGCAGCTGGCCAAGAATAAGTAAAAAAGATCAAAGGAGCGTTCGCGCTTCCCGATGGGGGAGAGCGGGCGCTCCTTTTTAACTCCTTCCGTCTCACTTCGTTCGACACCTCCCTCTTGGAGGAAGCTGTCAGCGAAGCTGACTGAGGGAGTAAAAAAGAAGTCGCTCGGTTTCCCAAGCGACTTCTTTTTATAGAGGGGACGAAATTACTTGCTCACCGCGGCGGCATTCGCGCCCGCGAGACGGCCGCTGGTCAGGGCGAAGCCCAGGCCGGTGCCTTCGATGTTGACGTAAGCCGCAACGCTCATGCCGGAAACGTTGTTGCCGGTGGCGTACAGGCCGGAGATCGGGGTATTGGTGCTGTCCACAACCTGGAGCAGCTCGTTGGTGTTCACGCCGCCCAGCGCGCCGAGCACGGCGTTGTAGCCCTTGGTGACGTAGAACGGGCCTTCCTCAACCGTCCAGAGGAGATCCTCGCTGGACTTGAAGTACTGCTCATCCTTGCCGGCCTTGACATAGCCGTTGTAGGTGTCGATGGTGCTCTGGAGGTTCTCGACCGGGCAGCCGATGAACGCGGCAGCCTCCTCGATGGTGTTGGCCACGATGCCGTCGCCGGTGGCGGTCAGGGTCTCGAAGTCGCGCAGGAACGCATCCTTATCAATCGGGGCATGGTAGATGGTGCGCTCGCCGTCCTCGCCGATGATGCCGTTCTGATCCCAGTAGTGGATCCAGGAGCCGGTGTTCTCATAGGAAGCGTCCGCCCAGCGATCCACGGTCGCCTGATCGACGATGGTGTAGGCATAGCCGCCCTGCGCCAGCACGGCGGAGGAGTATTCGACGGTGTCCTTGAGCAGGTCTTCGTTCATGAAGCGCTTGCCCTGGTTGTTGACCCACAGGCACGGAGTGTTCATGGTCAGCTCGGTGGCCACTTCCAGATCGCGGCTCTTCGGGCCGACGCCGTGGTTCATGGTCAGCAGTTCGCCCTTGGCCGCGCCGACGGCATACATCATTTCCAGACCGCTGCCGTCGCAGCCGCCCATGACGGAAACGTTGTCATACGCCGTGCCGAGCGCCTCGCGCATCATGCTCTCGTTGCCCGCGAAGGAGCCGGTGGAGACGATGACGGCCTTAGCGTTGACGGTCAGCTGGCTGCCGTCCTCCTTGGTGCAGACAGCGCCGACGACCGCGCCCGTCTCATCGGTGAGCAGCTGGGTGGCGGTGGTGTTCCAGCGGATATCCACGCCGTTCTTATCCAGATACTCCTGGAAGTGGACGAACGGCTGGGTGTTGTTCCAGCGGTGATAGATGATGGTCTCGTCGAAGTGCGCGACCTGCTGAGCGGTCTTGCTCAGGTAGACGTTGATGTCATGGTCGAGCAGGTACTGAACGGTGTTCTTCGCTTCACCCACGAAGGTGCGGATCAGCGCGGCGTTGCCCAGCTCGTTGCTCTGCTCCATGTACTTGTTGAACCAGTATTCCTCGTCAGAGCCGAGGTCGTCGCCGTAGCGCTCCTGCTGAAGCGTGGTGCCGATGGCGAACATGCCCTGCGCGGCGTTGCCCATGCCGCCGAGGGTCGTGGAGGATTCCACGCCGATGACCTTCGCGCCGTTTTCAGCGGCGGAAAGCGCGGCGGTCGTGCCGGAAGCGCCCATGCCGATGACCAGCACGTCGCAATCCGCAACCTCGTCCTCGCCCTTGACGGCTTCGGCCTTCTCAAAGGTCAGGCCCGCCTGCTCAAGCGCGGCGGTTGCGGCTTCGATGACGGCGTTGGAGGTCAGGGTCGCGCCGGAAACGGTATCCACATACGGCGTCTGGTTCGCGACGATCTCCTCGCAGAGCTGCGGCATGGCCGCGCCGCCCAGGGCGGGCGTCTCGCTGATGCCGGTCGCTTCGGCCGCGGTGATCTTGCCGTCTTCCACGGTCACGTTCACGGTCACGTCGCCGCCAAAGCCCTTGGCGGAGGCGGAATAGGTCTCGGCGCTGGCCATCGCCGCGCCAAAGATCATGGCGGAAGCGAGCACGGCGCTGAGCGCTGTCTTCATGTTCTTCATGAAAAATACCCCTTTTCTGTTTCCACAGGAGGAATGCTCCTGCGTTTGTGAATAGATTATCACGACGTTTTTGGAAAGAAAAGGGGTTTTGCGCGGTTGGTCGTTTTTCGTGCGTAATTGGCGCGTCAAGCCGCTTTAGATCTTATCGGCAGGGAGCAGCACATTGACGACAAACAGACGGTTTTCGTCCGAAAGCGTCATTTCGCCGCCCAGATGATGCACACAGTCGCGCACGCTCCGCAGGCCGTATCCGTGCGCGTTCGTATCCGCCTTGGTGGTGGAAAAACCGCTGCCCGCGTGGCGGCGCTCGCCCTGAAAGCGGTTTTCCGTGCGGATGACGAGCAGATTGCCGCGCAGGTTGGTGCGCAGGGTGACGGTTCGATCCTCATCTTCCGGCAGGGCGGAAACGGCTTCGATGGCGTTATCGAGCAGATTGCCGTAGAGCGTGCATAAATCCGGGCTGGATATGGCGCTCAGCGCGCCGATGGCTTCCTGCGAGATGCAGGGGATGAGCGACGCGCCGACGCGGCTGCATTCGTCCATCTTCTGCGCCAGCAGCACGTCCAGCACCTGACAGCCGGAGATTTTCTGCACGGCGACGGGCGCGAAGCGGTGCGTCAGCGCCGCGATGTAGTCAGCCGCTTCCTTGGAGCCGCCCATGGCTGCGAGCGTGGCGAGGTGGTTGCGCATGTCGTGGCTGAGCTTGTTGATGTTGTCGATCTGCTGCTGATGCTGGGCCATCTGCGCTTCCAGCCGCTCGAGCGTCATATGCTCGTGTTCGGCGCGGCGCTCCCGGTCGATGCCTTCCACCAGCCGGTTGGAGAGCAGCGAGACGGCCACCGCCAGCAGGCAGACCAGAAAGCACAGCGCGCTCATCGTGCCGGAATAGGTCACGTCGCCGATCATGAACGAGCGGTATTGCAGGCTTTTGACATACAGATACGGCACGGCGGGCAGAAAGATCAGCGCCGCCATCGTGCGGTTCATCCGCCTGTCGTGCAGCATGCAGGCCGAGCGGCGCAGCGCCAGGCAGACCAGCGTTTGCAGCGCCATCAGCGGCAGGGTGAGCGCCAGCTGGTCCAGCGCGCTGCTCTCCGTGCGGAAGGCCTTCATGAACGGCAGCATATCCCACAGGAGCGATTTGCACATATCCAGCGTCAGGTGGAACACCAGCGAACTGTTGAGCACCTGCATCAGCGGCAGGTCATACAGCGCCCAGCCCACCAGCGCCACGGCGGCGAAATGCAGCAGGATGTTGAGCACCATGTCGGAGGAGCTTTGGCCGATGCGCAGCGCGGCGAAGACAAACGCCACCGCCACGCCGAAAAGCACGCGGAGGGCGGGCGTATCGCAGCGGCGGGCGAGTCCCTGCCGGGCATACGGATGCAGAAAGACGAGCAGCGCCGCCAGCTCCAGCGCGCCGTAGAGCGTCGCGACGGCGAAAATGGACGGATTCATAGCTGTTCTCCCATAAAGCTGGTCAGCGCCTTCAAAAAGTCGCGTTTTTTGTGGCGGCTGACGGGCAGGGTGTCGCCGCCGACGGCCACGTCGCACCCGCTGATGCGATCCACATGGGCCAGGGAGACGATGCAGGCGTTGTGAATGCGGAAAAAGGCGTTTTCCGGGAGCTGGCTTTCCAGTGCGGAAAGCGTCATGCGCAGGTCGAGCGTCCCGGAGGTCGTATGCAGCCGCACCTTGCGGCCGTAGGTTTCGGCGTAGAGGATATCGCGCACGGGAACGACGGTGGTCGCGTCCTGCGTGTGCAGCGTCAGCGCGGCGGGCACAGACAGGCCGAGACGGCGAAGCGCCTTGTCCATCAGATCCTCCAGCCTGCCCCGCGTAATCGGCTTGACCAGAAAATCCAGCGCGGCAACGGCGTATCCGTCCAGCGCGCGGGCGACGAGGTTGGTGCAGAAGACGATCAGCACGCGCTCGTCCCGCTCGCGAATGCGGTGCGCCGCGTCCATGCCGCTCAAACCGGGCATATCGATATCCAAAAGAAGCAGATCGACGCCCGGTTCATACGCATCCACGAGCGCCTGCCCGCTTTCAAACGCGCGGATTTCCGCTTCAATGCCGCGCGCGGCGCAAACCTGTCGCAAAAGCGCGTCCAGCTGAGCCCGCTGGGGCGCTTCATCCTCCGCCAGCCAAATCCGCATGGCCGCCGCCTCCCCGTCTGTTTCAGATATAGATATCGTATCATATTACGGCGCGAAAATCCACAGGAAACCGCTTTTTCCCGCAAAAGCCGCTTTTCAAGCCCAGGAGGATGCTGTATAATGAAGGCGAAAAACCGAACGGAGGAACGACGACATGAAAATTGCGGTGATCGGCTGCGGCGCGATGGGCGCGCTGTACGGCGGCTATCTGAGCCGGAAAAACGACGTGACGCTGGTGGACAGAAACCCGGAACGCATCGCGAAAATCCGGCAAGAGGGGCTGACCATCACCGAGCCGGACGGAACGCGCGAAACCGTGCATCCCGGCATCACGGGCGACACGAGCGGCATGGAGCCGATGGAGTTGGTGATTCTGTTCGTCAAATCGATGCAGAGTGAAGCGGCGCTGGAGAAGAACCGCGCGCTGATCGGCAAAGATACCTATTTGATGACGCTCCAGAACGGCAGCGGGCACGAAGATGTGCTCCGCCGCTTTGCGGATGATGCGCACATCATCATCGGTACGACGCAGCACAACAGCGCCGTCACCGGCGTGGGCGAAATCCGCCACGGCGGCAGCGGCTATACGCACATCGGCCCGCTGGTCGGCGACGCGGCGCGGCTTGAGCCGATTCGCGAAGCGTTCGCCGCCTGCGGATTTGAGACGGACTGCATGCAGAACATTCAGAAGCTCATCTGGCAGAAGATGCTCACCAATGTTTCCGTCAGCATCCTGACCGGCGTGTTACAGGTGCCGATGGGCTTCATCGTCGAAAATCCGAATGCGTGGGCGATTTGCGAAGCGCTGGTGCGTGAAGCGGTGGCCGTCGCGGCGGGCGAGGGGATCGACTTTGACGTGAATGAGAAGATCGCCGAGGTGCGCAGGGTCTGCGAGGACAGCCCGAACGGCCTGACGAGCATCTACGCAGACCTCAAGAACGGCCGACGCACCGAGGTCGATACCATCAGCGGCAGCGTCGTCCGTGCCAGCGACCGGAACGGCGTGCCAGCGCCGACGCACCGGGCGATGGTGAATCTGGTTCACGCGATGGAGCGCAGAAACGAGCAGTGAGCAAAAGGCCGGGTTGGACGCGTCCACCCGGATTTTTTACTCCTTCCGTCACGACTTCGTCGTGCCACCTCCCTCTAAGAGGGAGGCCTGATCCTCACGCTATCGATGCTTATACCAAAAGGCTCCCTCCTTGAGGGAGCTGTCAGCGAAGCTGACTGAAGGAGTTAAACGACACGGAATTTTAAATAGGAGCATGTAATGACGGAAACAGAATTGAAGGCCGCGCTGGAGCGGATTCCTCCCGCGGATGAAGCGGCGCGGGCGGCGGCGCATGCGCATTGGGCGAGCCTGGCCAAGCCGCTGGGCGGGCTGGGACGGCTGGAAACGCTGATCGAGGATGCGGCGGCGCTGACCGGACGGGAGGAAATCGACGTGAGCAGCCGCGCGGTGTTTGTGCTCTGCGCGGATAACGGCGTGGTGGCGCAGGGCGTGAGCCAGACGGATCAAAGCGTGACGCGCGCCGTGGCGGAAAACCTCGCGCGGCACACCACGAGCGTCTGCCGGATGGCGGACGTCGCGCGCTGCGACGTGGCGCCCGTGGATATCGGCATGGCGGGGGAAAAGGTGCGCGGCGTGCTGGACAGGCGCATCGCCGACGGCACGGCGGATTTCACCCGGGGCCCGGCGATGACGCGCGCGCAGACGATCGACGCGATTGCGGTCGGCATGCAGCTTGTGGGCGAGTGGAAGGAGAAGGGCTTTTCTCTGCTGGCGACGGGCGAAATGGGCATCGGCAACACAACCACGTCCAGCGCCGTGGCGGCGGCGCTTTTGGGTCAGCATGTGGAGCGGATGACCGGGCGCGGCGCGGGGCTTTCCGACGCGGGACTTGCGCGCAAAATCGACGCGATTAAGCGCGGCCTGGCGGTTAATCGGCCCGACGTGCGGGATCCGCTGGACGTGCTCACCAAGCTCGGCGGGCTGGACATCGCCGGGCTCTGCGGCGTGTTTCTGGGCGGCGCGCTGCACGGCGTGCCGATTGTGATGGATGGCTTCATCAGCGGCGTTGCGGCGCTGTGCGCGGTGCGGCTCTGCCCGAACGCGGGCAAGGCGGTGTTCGCCAGCCACGCGTCCTCCGAACCGGCAGCGCAGCTCGTGCTGGAGGCGCTGGGCAAGCGGCCGCTTCTCACGGCGGATATGCACCTGGGCGAGGGCACGGGCGCGGTTGCGTCCATCCCGCTGTGGAATATGGCGCTGGCCGTCTATCAGGGCTGCTATTCCTTTGCGGAGGGCGGCATTGCGCCGTATACCCCGCAATGCTGACGCTGGTTGTCGGCGGCTCGGCCAGCGGCAAGAGCGCGTTTGCGGAAAGTCTCGCCGTGCAGAGCGGCCTGCCGCGTTTTTATGTGGCGACCATGCACGTCTGGGACGCGGAAAGCGAAAAGCGCGTGGCGCGCCACCGGGCGATGCGCCGGGAAAAGCGGTTTGAAACGCTGGAATGCCCGCTGCATCTGGAAAAGCTGGATGTGCCTGCGCGTGGAACGGCGTTGCTGGAGGACATGGGCAATCTCGCTGCCAATGAACTGTATGATGCGGACGGCGCGGGGGCGGATGCGGCCTGCGCCATTCTGCGCGGCGCGGACAGGCTGCACGCGCAATGCGAACACCTGATTATCGTATCCAACGAGGTATTTCGCGGGGGCGCGGATTATGCGGGCGATACGGACACGTATCTGCTGGCGCTGGCGCAGGTGAACAACGCGCTGGCGGTGCGGGCGGAAAACGTCTGCCGTGTCGTCTGCGGTATACCCCAATGGGTGAAGGGAGGAAACGGGCTTGGTCGTGCTTGAAACTGTCTGCGTGGCATTTGCGATGTTTTCCGCGCTTCCCGTGCCGCAGTTTGACTGGAATGAACGGAACATGCGCTACGCGATGGCGGCGTTTCCGCTCATCGGCGTGGTCATCGGCGCGCTGTGGTGCGCCTGCGGTCTGCTCCCGCTGCCGGAGATGCTGAGGGCGGCGGGCTTCTGCTTGATTCCCGTCGCGGTGACGGGCGGCATTCATCTGGACGGTTTTGCGGATACCTCCGACGCGCTTTCCAGCTATGGCGACAGAGAAAAAAAGCTGGCAATTCTCAAAGACCCGCATTGCGGCGCATTCGCGGTGATCCGCCTGTGCAGCTACTTCGTGCTGTATTTCGCGCTTTGCGCTGGCCTGCGGTTCACGCCGCGCGTCGGCGGTGTCTGGACGCTGGCGCTTGTTTTGGAGCGCTGTCTCTCCGGCTATGCGGTTGCGGCGTTCCCGATGGCGAAGAACACGGGTTTGGCGCACACGTTTGCGACGGCGGCGGACAAGCGGCGCGTGAAGCGCATCCTGCTGATCATGAGCGTCTGCGTCGGCGCGGGGATGGCGCTGCTGGGCGGCGGGCTGCTCGTGCTGGCGGCGCTGCTGGCGCTTTGGCGGTATTACGCCGTGGCAGTGAAGCAGTTCGGCGGCATTACGGGCGATCTGGCAGGCTGGTTTTTGCAGCGCGCGGAGCTTTGGATGCTGGCGGCGCTGCTGTTTTCCGGGAGGTGGATCGGATGATTTTCATCACGGGGCCGCTGTACAGCGGCAAGCGGACGTTTGCCCAAAAGATCGGCGGGCGGTTCATTTTCGACGTGCAGAAGCTTGCAGCGGATGCGGACGATCTGGATCGGCTGGCGGACAAGCTGGCGGCGGATTACGACGTGGTGGCGGCGACGGAAATCGGCGGCGGCATTGTGCCGATGGATGCGGGCGAGCGCCGGACGCGGGAAGCGGCCGGGCGGCTGGCCTGCCTGCTGGCCGCGCGCGCGGATACGGTGATCGAGATGTTTTGCGGCATTCCGACCGTGCTCAAGGGGGAGCTGCCATGCTGATTGTGCTGCTTCGCCATGGCAAAACGGCGTATAACGAGCAGCGCCGCTATCAGGGCGCGGCGGATATCCCGCTGTCGTCCAATGGAAAAGCCGCGCTGCAAAAAGCCGATTTTGAGCCGGAAACCGTCTATGTTACCCCGCTTATCCGAACGGCGCAGACGGCGCAGGTGCTCTTTCCCCATGCGCGGCAGATTGTCGCGCCGGGCCTGCGGGAGATGGATTTCGGCGATTTCGAAGGGCGCACCTACGACGAAATGAAGGACGACGCGGCCTATTGCGCGTGGTTGGCTTCGGGGTGCGAAAGCGCCTGCCCGAACGGGGAGCGCAAGGCGGATTTCTGTGAAAGAATCTGCCGCGCGTTTGAAGCGCTGGTGGATGAAGCGCTTGCGCGCGGGGAGGAATGGCTGGTCATCGTTGCACACGGCGGCACGCAGATGGCGGCGCTTGAACGCTTTGCCGAGCCGCATCAGGAGTATTACAGCTGGAACGCGCCGCCTGCGGGCGGCTTTGTATTGAGCGCTGACGAATGGCGCGCGCGGCGGGCGCTGCGCGTGGTGGAAACCGTCAGCTATGCGGAGGAATGAGCATGAACATTTTGGTTGCGATGCTGGGCGGCTTTGCGCTGGATTGGCTTTTCGGCGACCCGGCGTGGCTGGTGCATCCCGTGGTCATCATGGGCAAAGCCATCAGCGCGCTGGAGCGTTTTTTGAGAAAGCGCCTGCCGAAAACGCCGCGGGGCGAACGGCTCGGCGGGCTGACGCTGGCGATTGTGCTTCCGGTTGCCACGCTGCTGCTGACGGGCGGCGTCTGCCGGGCGCTGGCGGCGATTCACCCGGCGCTGGGCTTTGCGGCAGAGCTGCTCTGGTGCGCGCAGGCGCTGGCGGCAACGGGGCTTGCGCAGGAGAGTACGAACGTCTATCGCCAGCTTGAAAAGGACGACCTGCCCGCGGCGCGAAAGGCGGTCAGCCGCATCGTCGGCCGGGACACGGAGAAGCTGACGCGCGAGGGCGTGACCAAGGCAGCCGTGGAGACGGTCGCGGAAAACGCAAGCGACGGCGTGATTGCGCCGCTGTTTTATATGATGCTCGGCGGCGCGCCGCTGGCGCTGACCTACAAGGCCGTCAACACGATGGACAGCATGGTGGGTTATAAAAACGAGAAATACTTGAACTTTGGCCGCGCGGCGGCGAAGCTGGACGACGCGGCGAATTACCTGCCCAGCCGGATTGCGGCGCTGCTGTGGATTGCCGCGGCGGCGCTGACGGGCAATGACGCGAAGGGCGCGTGGCGCATTTGGCGGCGCGACCGGCGCAACCACGCCAGCCCGAACAGCGCGCAGACGGAGAGCGCCTGCGCCGGGGCGCTGGGCGTTCAGCTGGCCGGCCCGGCGACGTATTTCGGCGAATATTACGACAAACCGACCATCGGCGACGCGACGCGCGCGATTGAGCCGAGGGACATCCTGCGGGCGAACCGGATGATGCGCGTCGCAAGCATGCTGGGGCTCACGCTGGCGGCAGGCGTTCGATTGATTTTGGGGTGAAGATGATGAAGCTGGTACACGGCGGCGATACGGTCGGCTATCGGGAGCGATACGGGCATGACGCGCTGGATTTTTCGGCGAACGTCAGTCCGCTGGGCCTGCCGGATGCGGTGGCGCGGGCCATCGGCGAAGCGGCGGCGCAGGCGGACAAATATCCCGACCCGCTCTGCCGCGGGCTGGTCGCGGCGCTCGAAAAAGCGGAGGGCGTGCCGAAAGATTGGATTCTCTGCGGCAACGGCGCGGCGGATTTGATTTTCCGGCTCACGCTGGCCAAGAAGCCAAAGCATGCGTTGATTCTCGCGCCGACGTTTGCCGAATATGCGGCGGCGCTGGAAACGGTTGATTGCGAAATTCATCGATACATGCTGAACGAAGCCGATGATTTTGCGCTGACCGACGGCATTTTGGATGCGATTCAGCCGCCCATCGACATGGTTTTTCTCTGCCAGCCGAACAACCCGACGGGGCAGGCGGCGGACAGGCCGCTCATGCGGCGGATTTTGGCGAAGTGCGAGGCCGTCGGCGCGATGCTGGCGGTGGACGAGTGTTTCCTCGATTTTCTGCCGGATCATGAAGCCTGGACGATGAAGCCGAATCTGGCGGCGCATCCAAGCCTGTTCATTTTGAAGGCGTTCACCAAGCTCTACGGCATGGCGGGCGTTCGGCTGGGCTACGGCCTTTGCGCAGACGAAAAGCTGCTTGCGCGGATGCGGAGCGCGGGTCAGCCATGGGCCGTTTCTTCTTTAGCGCAGGCGGCCGGGCTGGCGGCGCTGGAGCAGGGGGACTATGTGGCGCGGGTTCGGACGCTGATCGAGACGGAAAGGCCGTATCTGCTCGCGGGCCTGCGGGCGCTGGGTCTGCGCGTCATCGAGGGAAAGGCCAACTATCTGCTTTTTCGTGCGGATGCGACGCTGGGGGAGCGGCTGGAACGGCTCGGCGCGGTCATCCGAAGCTGCGGCAATTATCCGGGGCTGGACGACGCATGGTACAGAACGGCGGTGCGCACGCGGCGCGAAAACGACGCGCTTTTGGCCGCCATGCGGGAGGCGCTGACATGAGCAAAGCAAAGCGGATTATGGTGCAGGGAACGATGAGCGGCGCGGGCAAGAGCCTGCTCTGCGCGGCGCTGTGCCGCGTTTTTGCGCAGGACGGATACCGCGTCGCGCCGTTTAAGAGCCAAAACATGGCGCTCAACAGCTTTGTCACGCGCGACGGGCTGGAAATGGGGCGCGCGCAGGTCGTACAGGCGCAGGCGGCGGGCATCGAGCCGGATGTGCGCATGAACCCGATTCTGCTCAAGCCGAGCAGCGACACGGGCAGCCAGGTGATTGTAAACGGCGAGGTGCGCGGGCAGATGAGCGCGGCGGCTTATTTCAAGATGAAGCGGCAGCTCATCCCGGATATCCTCGCCGCGTTCGACGGCCTGAGCGAAGATGTGGATATCGTCGTCATCGAGGGCGCGGGCAGTCCGGCGGAAATCAACCTCAAAGCGGACGACATCGTGAACATGGGGCTGGCGAAGCTGGTGGATGCGCCGGTGCTGCTGGCGGGCGACATCGACCGGGGCGGCGTGTTTGCCCAGCTTTACGGCACGGTGGCGCTGCTGGAGCCGGAGGAGCGCGCGCGCATCGCGGGGCTGATTATCAACAAGTTCCGCGGCGATGTGGATATCCTGCGGCCCGGCCTGGCGATGCTGGAGGAAAAGACGCGCCTGCCCGTGCTGGGCGTTGTGCCGTATCTGCATGTGGAGATTGAGGACGAGGATTCGCTTTCCGAGCGGCTGAATGCAAACCGCGCGGTCAAGCCGCTGGATGTGGCCGTCATCCGCCTGCCGCACATCAGCAATTTTACGGATTTCATGCCGCTGGAGCAGCACGAGCTGCTGGGCGTTCGCTATGTGCAGCGCGCGCGGGAGCTGGGGCAGCCCGATTGGGTGATTCTGCCGGGCACGAAAAACACGATGGAGGATTTGCTCTGGCTGCGGCAGAGCGGGCTGGAAGCGGCGGTGCTCAAGCTGGCGCATGCGGGCGTGCCCGTGCTCGGCGTGTGCGGCGGCTATCAGATGCTGGGGCGGACGCTCGACGATCCGCAGGGCACGGAGAGCGGTCGGCCGATGGCGCTGACCGGGCTGGGGCTGCTGCCGACGCGGACGGTGTTTGACGCGCAGAAGCGGCGCGTGCAGGTGCGCGCCGTCGCGAAGGAGCAATTCGGCGGGGCAAGGCTGACGGGCTACGAAATCCACAACGGGCGGACGGAGGTTGACGGCGCGCCGATGTGCATGCTGGAAGACGGCACGCCGGAGGGCTGCGTCTGTGAAAACGTGTTTGGCACGTATCTGCACGGGCTGTTTGACAGCGGGGAACTGACGGGTGCGATGGTGAGAATGCTCTGCGCGCGCAGGGGCATTTCGCCGACGCAGACGAAGCTCATGTCGATGGAGACCTATCGACAGCAGCAGTTTGACCTGCTGGCCGACGGCGTTCGCCGGGCGCTGGATATGGATGCGGTTTACCGCGCGATGGGCATGAAAAAAGAGGAATGCTGAAAAGCGTCCCTCTTTTAGCGTTACGGATGCAGCGCGGCGCGCAGCTCGCTCTGCACGTCGGTCAGACAGCGGAGCAGCAGGGGATTGAACGCGCCGCATTCGCCGGAGAGAATCATCTGCATGGCCTGCTCGTGGGAATAGGCTTCCCGGTAGCAGCGCGCGCTGTGGGCCTTCATGATTTCAAATTCCTCGGCGGTCAAGCCTGCCGGGCTTGCAGAGAATCGCTTCCTCGATCGTGATTTTGCCCACGTCGTGCAGCACGGCGGCCGCCGGGATACGCTCCTGCTGCTCGGCGGAAAGGCTGTATTCGCCGCTGATTTCAAGCAGGCGGTGGAGCAGAAGCTCGGTGAGGGTGTGGATATGCCGGATGTGTTCGCTGTTTTCGCCGTTTCACCTCGAAGCCGTTCATCACCGGCATGTTGATATCCAGCAGAATCAGGCCGATATCGCTGCGGTGGCGGCTCAGCTGCTCCAGGCCGATTTGGCCGTCCGCAGCTTCCAGAATGCGGTAATCGTCGCGCAGAATTTCGCTGAGCAGCTCGCGGTTGAATTCGGAGTCATCCACGATGAGAATCTGTGGCTTGGCTTCTTCGACGAGGTTCGGCAGGGCGGGCTGATCCGGCGTTCCGGCGCAGACGACAGCGTTTTTGCGCGCCACTTCCTCATAATAGCGCCGATTATACGCGCCCGTCATCGCGTCGCGGTAGAGCTTGGTGTTATAGCCGGAAATCTCCCGCATGATGCGCTCGCCGCTGTCCGCGTCCAGCGTACCCTGGCACGGCGTGCGCTGAATCAGTTCCAGCACATACGGCTCCC
This sequence comes from uncultured Clostridia bacterium, assembly GCA_934636105.1. Lineage (GTDB taxonomy): Bacteria > Bacillota > Clostridia > Christensenellales > Aristaeellaceae > Ventricola. Next base: position 18,065 of record CAKTZR010000011.1, on the reverse strand, counting down.
GTCGATTGAATAGGGGATGGCGGTGATGTGCATCACGTCCGCGCCGCAGACCTCGATCCGGCATTGCTTTTCCCCGGAGGAGAGCGCCAGCTTGGCCGCGCAGCGGCGGGAAAAATGCCGCTTATGCTCGCAGGCGTAGCACGCGCCGCCGGAGGAAGCGGTATAAGCGCCCTCGCAGACGGCGTTTACGGCCTCCTCATCCAGCAGACGGACGTCCGTATAGATCGCTGAAAGCGATTCCATCAGCGCGCGCATTTCATTCATGGTCATCATGTCGGTCAGACTCCCGTTTCCGATTCGCGCACCTTTTGCTGGTAGCCGCGCCCCCAAAGTTCAAGCGCATCGAGAATGGGGCGCATCGTCGCGCCCCATTCGCTCAGCGCGTATTCCACGCGCGGCGGCACTTCGGGATAGACCGTGCGCGTAATCAGCCCGTCGGCCTCCATTGCGCGCAGGTTATCCGTCATTCCCCCTTGAACCTTCCGCATTGGACGAACAAAATATACAAATATTGTACGGCTGCGGGCGGAAAGTGTCAAGACGCGCGAAACGAAAAGAAAAACGGAATATTTTCAAAAAGCGTAAAAAATGGCGGGGTTCGTCCGTCTAATTAAGCAGAAAGGAGGAAGACGGAATGGATATTGTCAAGGGCCCTGACAATCGTCTGGAGGAGAGAATCGGCGAAATGATACAGACGTATGAAAAAGACCTGCTGCGGCTGTGCTGCATGTATTTGAAGGACAGGACGATGGCGGAGGATGCGGTGCAGGAGACGTTTGTCAAAGCCTATCGAAATCTGAAAAGCTTTCGCGGCGAGAGCAACGAAAAGACGTGGCTGGTCCGCATTGCGATCAACGTGTGCAAGGACATGCAGCGAACGGCATGGTTTCAAAATCTGGGGCGCATGGTGAATCTGGACGACGTTAAACTGCCGCAGGAGACGGAGGTTCGCTCGGAGGTGGTCGAACAGATCATGAGCCTGCCAAAGAAGCTCAAGGAGGTTGTGCTGCTGTTTTACTATGAAAATATGAATCAAAGCGAGATTGCCGAAGCGCTGGGGGTGTCGGTGACGACCGTCCACAGGCGGCTGAACAAGGCGCGGGAGGCACTTCGGCTTCTGCTTCAGGGAGGGAACGAACTTCATGTGTGACGAGGAACTGCGGGGAATCATCCGTCGCGAGATCGACGCGGAATTTTCCGATTTGGAGAACCGGCCGTCGCTTTATCCCGCGATTATGCGCAGGATTTCGGGCGAGCGGGTCGCGAAAAGGCGCATTTCGCTGGCGCTGGTGCTGGCCGTCGTGATGGTGCTGGCGCTTGGCAGTCTGGCCGTTGCGGCGGGCTTGGGGCTGTTTGGGAAGATGCAGGCCGGAAAGCGGGATGAGACGAGTTATAACCGATTGGAGAAGCTGGAGGAAGCGGCGGTTCAAATCGGCGAAACGAAGCGCCTGACCGTCGGCGGCGCAAAGCGCGAAAACCCGCAGACCACGCGGGACGAGCTGCTGAATGCGCAGATGGGCCGCACCTATGACCTGACGCTCGATCAGGCCTACTGCGACGGCCGAAAGCTCTACTACGCCTATACGCTCAAGCTCAATGACGAGCGGCTGATGCTGGGCGAGGGCGAAGCGACGGGCTTTGACAGCTGGGACATGGAATATCCGGGCGAACGATTTGAGGATGGCTTTGACCTGGGGCTGGGCGAAGCGCCAAACGAAACGGCGGCGAAGTGGTTGAGCGGCCATCCCTGCGGCTATGTCGTCAAGCGAAACGCCTATCTCGGCGACGGCGCGAAGCTGCCAGACGGCACGTATCTAAGCCCGGTGGACAGCGGCGTCGAGGAGACGGACGGGCAGACGGTTCGGGCGTATTACGAAGTGGAACTGCCGGAAGGGTATCAGCCGGGCGGCACGGTGGATTTCGTGCTCACCGTCATCATCAGCGACACGATCTATGTCCAGAACGAAAGCGGCCTGTATGAAGCGACGCTGATGGACGGCGCGGCGATGCTGGATGTGCCGTTCAGCGTGCCGGCGACGGGAAACATTTGGATGCTCAAGGGTGAGGGCACGGCGGACGGCTATGCCGCGCACGCGGCGCTGGCACTGTCCGATGTGGATATCTCCGGCGAAGTGCGGATCGATGCGCCGACGGATTACGCGCCGCAGGGCTATGCGCTCCTCGCGGACGGCGTGACTTATCCCAATTTGAACGAATGGATGGAATACGACGGGCAGACGCACGTGATTCACCTTCGCTTTGACGTGCCGCAGACGACGGACGGGCTTGCGCTCGTGCCAATCGACCCGGCCTACGCGGACGAAGCAATTGAACTCAACTGAACGAAAGGAAGATGGACATGAAAAGAACGTTGGGAACGCTGATGGGCGCGCTGCTCGTGTCAGCCTGCATGACCGCGTCGGCGCAGGACTATGTGTCGGTTTCGCAGCTTTACGAGCAGGCACAGGCGATGGGCGGCGCGTGGCAGGAGAGTTTTGACACGCCGAACGGGCCGCTGACGCTCGATGCGCCGATTATCGTGCCGCAGGTGGAGACGATGCCCGTGTTGACGCTGGAGGGCGCGAAGATCAGCGAGGAGCTATATAACCACATCATTCAGGGCAAAAAGGGCGGCTCGAAGGACAGCATTGAATATGACGAGGTTGAGCTGGGCGGAAAGAGCAGCGAGTTTTTCCTCGGCTATGAAAACGACTATGTGAACCAGAAGAAGACCAACATTGTCGGTTACGACGCGGTGGATGCTTTGTGGATTCAACACGGCGCGTATCGTTTCAGCCAGGGAGAGGGCATGGTGCCGCGGGGCAAACCCGTGACTTACCATTTCCCGTGGCAGATCGACATGGACAAACCGAGCCTGCGCGGCAGCGCGCTGACGGTCAACGAAGCAATGCGCCTTTGGAAAGAAGACATCGATATGTGCTTCCCGGAGGACGATTTCGTGCTTCAGCCCAAGACGATCGAGGTCTACGGCTCAATCCTGACGGATAAGACGGGGGAGGGCAAGGAATTTCAAAATACCGGCCACTACACAATCACCGCGGAGCAGCTGGTCGGCGGCGTGCCGCTCATGGGCGGAATCATCAATGTGGGCGCGTCGGATTATTCGGTCATGTTTGTATCGGATCAGGCCAGCAATCGCACGATTGAAAAGATGGAAAAATACGCTGTTGGCGTTTCTTCTGTTCTGGATCACGGCATGAGTTCGCGTTTTGTCAACGAGGAGGATTATCGGACAATCAATACCATGGCGCGCATCCGCACGGTGGAATATGCCGACGTGCCGCTCGTTCCGCTGAGCAGCGTGCTGGAAAGCATCCGCAAGGAGATCGACGCGGGCAACGTTCGCGACGTGTATTCCATTCGGCTGGGCTATGTGCTCTATTCCAACCCGGATATGACGGATTACGCCTGGGCCATTCCGCGCTGGGTGGTCAGCCTGAAATACATCACGAAGGAAAATCAGCAGAACTGGGAGAGGATGAAGGAATCCGACGCGAAATGGGGCTATGAATACGGCGTGTGGGAGGAGTTTTATTCGGAAGAAGTGCTCGTCGATGCGCAGAGCGGCGAATTGATGATCTTCACAGTCGGCGACGAGCAGACGTATTCCGTGCCGAAGATTACGACGTGGGATGAAGTGTAAAGATAGATAGAAGGATAGAAAAGAAGTGCGACGGGGAGGGAGCGCCGCACTTCTTTGCATCTTGTTCGGGAAGGGAAGACATGATATAATGACAACGTAGGCAGATGAGTGCTGCCGGTGGTACCTCCCGCTTCTGTTGCAACAGAAGAAGGGAGGGATGCGTTATGACTACGTACGAAAGTATGATGGTTTTAATCGCAATCCTGAACCTGCTTATCGCAGTGTACAAGATTGATCATGAATAAAAGCGTGCCGCCGGTCAGCTGAACCCTGATCGGCGGCTTTCACTTTTAAGTTAACCCTTATAAGCGGGAGAACCGATTGTAGACGGCTCATCGTCTGTCTATATTCTAGCATCTTCGCGGCTGCTCGTCAAGCACGGCCGTTTTTCTTTTTATAAAAAAGAATCCCCGATTCTGAAATGAAATCGGAGATTCAAAAGGATGGTGCACCCGGCAGGAGTCGAACCTGTGGCCTTCAGAGTCGGAGTCTGACGCTCTATCCAACTGAGCTACGAGTGCATTTATAGAAAACATTATACCGCCGAAGCGGGAAAATGTCAACCGCTGGGCGAAAAAATGCGCGTCCGGCGCATTTGGGGCTTGATTTGCCGGAAAATGTAGGTATAATAAAATCTGTACGAACCAACAAATCGGAGGATATCGTTATGGAAAGAACGTATGCGGCTCAGGTGCGCGGCGCGGACGAAATCAAGGTCTGCGGCTTCGTGGAGAACATCCGCAACAAGAGCAAGATGGCTTTCATCGTGCTCAAGGATATTACCGGCAAGGTGCAGATCACCGTGGAAAAGGGCGAGGATGAGGCGCTGGATAACGCCGTCAACCAGCTCACGCTCGATTCCGTCATCACCGTCATCGGCAAGGCCGTGGAGAGCGAGTATGTCAAGCTCGGCGGCGTTGAAATCTACCCCAAGCAGATCATCATCGAATCTCTGGCTGCGCCGCTGCCGATTGACCGCGAGGCGCGCAAGGGCCACGAGCGCTCCTCCATCGATCAGCGCATCGACTATCGCTGGATCGACCTGCGCACGGACGCAAACCAGCTTATGTTCAAGGCGCAGACCGTGCTGATTAACGCGATGCGCGAGTTCCTGCTGGAACGCAAGTTCATGGAGATTCATACCCCGAAGCTCATCGGCACGGCGAGCGAGTCCGGCGCGGATGTGTTCGAGGTCAAGTATTTCGACCGCAAGGCGTATCTGGCGCAGAGCCCGCAGTTCTACAAGCAGATGGCGATGGCCTCCGGCTTTGAGCGCATCTTCGAGGTCGGCCCGGTCTTCCGCGCGGAGAAGTCCTTCACCAGCAAGCACACCACCGAGTTCTCCGGTTTCGATCTGGAGTTCAGCTACATCGAGTCCTTCCGCGACGTGATGAAGATGGAGGAGGAGCTGCTGACCTACGCGCTGGGCAAGGTCAAGGAAGCCTATGGCGAGGACATCGAGCGCGTGTTCGGCGTGCCGGTCATCGTGCCGACGACGCCGTTCCCGGTCATCAAGCTGGCCGACCTGTATGCCGAGCTGGAAAAGGAATTCGGCTACAAGTGCCCGGAGGGCGAGGAAGGCGACCTGACCACCGAGGCGGAGCATCTCTCCTACGAGTGGGTCAAGAAGAAGTATGGCCACGAGTTCCTGTTCATCACGGATTATTCCGCCGAGAAGCGCGCGTTCTATCACATGCGCGACGAGAACGGCGTGCCGCAGGGCTACGACCTGATCTGGCGCGGCGTGGAGATTACCACCGGCGCGCAGCGTGAGCATCGTTATGACGTGCTCAAGGCGCAGGCGCAGGAGAAGGGACTCGATGAGGACGTGAAGTTCTATCTGGAGTTCTTCAAATACGGCTGCCCGCCGCACGGCGGCTTTGGTCTGGGCATTGACCGCCTGACCATGCTGCTGCTCGGCCTGACGATTAAGGACGCGATGTTCATCTTCCGCGGCCCGAACCGCCTGACGCCGTAAAGACAAAAATTCAATTTTTCCCCGGCAGCGCTTGTTGTCGGGGATTTTTTTAATTTTTGGAAATCCATGCTTGACAAATGCTTGTCAAGAGTGTATGATACTAGACGATCGGCTACTAGATGAACGTCTAGTTCGAAAATTCGATGAGGAGGAACGAAAACATGAAGAAAATTTCTGCGTTTCTGGCTTCCCTGCTGCTGGTGAGCAGCATCGGCGGCACGGCAATGGCGGAAGGCATGACCGCCGGCACGTATGAGGCGACGGCGCAGGGCTTCCACGGAGACGTGAAGCTGAGCGTCACGGTGGACGCGGATGCGATCACGGCGATTGACGTCGTGGAGCAGAGCGAAACCGAGGGTATCGGCGCGGCGGCGCTGCCGAAGCTGGTGGAGGAAGTGCTCGCGAACCAGACCATCGGCGTGGATTCCGTTGCGGGCGCGACGGTGACTTCCACGGCGTTCAAGGCGGCGATGGAAGACGCGCTCACGCAGGCGGGCGCGGACATGGATAAGATGACCGCGCCGGTTGCGGCTTCCGAACTGGAAGCTGTGGAGATGGACGCGGACGTGGTCGTTGTCGGCGCGGGCGCTGCGGGCCTTTCCGCCGCGCTGAAGACGGCGCAGGATGGCCACAGCGTCATTTTGCTGGAAAAGATGGGCGTCATCGGCGGCGCAAGCGCGATGGCCGGTTCCGGCACGATGGCGACCGGCTCCAAGTGGCAGAAGGAAGACGGCTACGAGGATTCCGCCGAGAAGCTGGTTGAGGACATGATGGCGAACGGCCACCAGAAGAACGACCGCGCGACCGTCGAGCTGTTTGCGAACACGATCGGCGAAGCGTTTGACTGGCTGGTGGGTGAGGACGGCGCGGCCGTGCCGTATCAGCGCAGCGGCAAGCCGACCCGCTCCTACTCCGGCGAGGGCCGCGGCGCGGGCGTCTGCAAGAGCCTGTCCGAAAGCCTGACGGCGGTGGGCGGCACGTTGCTGGTGAATACCCCGGCCAAGGAACTGATTGTTGAGGATGGCAAGGTCGTCGGCGTGAAGGCCGAGGGCGAGGGCAAGGCCTACACCATCCGCGCGAAGGCCGTGATTCTGGCCAGCGGCGGCTACGGCGCGAACGACGCGCTTGTGCCGGACAGCTACAAGCAGTTTGTGTACGCGGGTCATGCGGGCGCGACGGGCGACGCGATTGCAATGGTCGAGCCGCTGAAAGCCGACCTGATTAACATGGATCTGATCAACACCCAGCCGAACTCCATGATTCTGCCGAGCGGCCTTGGCCAGTACTGCAACCCCGGCGTGGGCGGCGCATACAAGGCGGGCGCTTACATGGTCAACCAGAACGGCGAGCGTTTCTATGATGAGACGGCGAACGCATGGGATTTGATGCAGGCGATGAAGCAGAACGACGCGCAGTACCTGATTATGGATCAGACCGCGTTTGACAACTTCAACGCGGGCATGACCAATTCCAAGATTTACGCGATGGAAGACGTGGAGAAGTGGCTGGACGACAAGTATGACGGTCAGCCGGTGATGAAGCAGGGCGCGACGCTTGCCGAGCTTTGCGAAAAGCTGAACCTCCCGGCGGATGCGGTGGAAGCGTCTGCGAAGGCGTTTAACGAATGCGCAGCCGCTCAGACGGCGGATGAATTCGGCCGCACGCCTGCCGCTGCGCAGAGCGAAGAAGGCCCGTTCTATGCGCTGCAAATGCACATTCGCTATTATGCGTCCCTCGGCGGCCTGCACATCAACGACAGCATGCAGGTGCTGAACACGAATCAGGAAGCTATCCCCGGCCTGTATGCGGCCGGCGAAGTGGTCGGCGGCCTGGAGGGCGACGTGTACATGGGCGCGACGCTCTTTGGCTGGGCGGTTGCTTCCGGCTATGATGCGGCGAATGCCGTGGACGCCGCGATTGCGCAGTAAGCCCCGTTATCAGACGGTATGAAACAAAAATGCCGGAGTCGGTTGCCGATTCCGGCATTTTTTTGTATAATGGCTGTACAGGAGGGACGCGCATGGAAAAAGGGACGGATAAAAAGACGCTGATTCTGGCGCAGGCCGAGCGCATTTTTGCCGAAAAGGGTTATTATGGGCTGGGGCTGGCGGAGCTGCTGCAAAGCTGCGAAATTCCCAAAGGGAGTTTTTATTATTACTTTCCCGGCGGGAAAAAGCAGCTGCTGGAGGAGACGCTGGAATTCAGTTATCGTCGGATGGCGCGCGGCATCAGCGGCCATATTCTGGTGGAAGAAACGGCGCTGGCTTCCTTTGAGCACATGGCGGATCACCTGGCGCAGGGCGTGACCTCCGGCAAGCATTTCGCATCGCTGTTCCTCACGATGATTTCGATTGAGTCCGTCTATCTGGATGAAAGCATTAACCAGACCTGCCGCAGGCTGTATGACGCATGGCAGAGACTCTATGCGGAGCACCTGATGCGTTATGGTTTTTCCGAGGCGGAGAGCATCCCGAAGGCGCAGGCAATTTTCGCGCTGATCCATGGCTCGATGATTTCCAGCTGGATCAAGCGCGACCCGGCCGATTTGATGATGGCGAAAAAGGCGCTGAAGGAAATCATCGGGAATCCGTGAGCAATTCCGAACGTTCGCATCATTTGATGCAGAAAAAATGAATCGAAACCCTTGCGCACAGGGGCAAGTTATGGTATATTAACGCCTGTCATTCAGGCGGAGTCCTGAAGATGTTGACCGCTCCCATCGGGGGGCTGAGGCTACACGGACGGCCGGGTCAGATGCCGAAAACCCGTCGAAGAGCCGGGGACCGCACCGCGGGTGCGGGTTGGCAACTTTGTTGCCTTATTGATTGAGCGTCATCGCTCAAATTTCTCTGAGTCGTTTTCGCAGCGGCTTCGTGAAACGGTCAATAAGCGTAGTGAAACATCTTTGGGATGATCGCGGCTTGAAGGGCGCGGCCCGTGTCTCTTTTGGGGACGCATGGGCGCAAAAACCGTTGATATCGAAGCGACGCGGGAACGACCGCGCCGCTTTTTTGTATGCAAAAACACTGCACGGGAGGAAAAAGGAATGAACAAAGTGATGGCTTTGCTGGCTGTGCTGCTGACGCTCGGCGTGAGCGCGCTGGCCGAAACGCCGAAGGAAACCTATGACCGCTGGATGCAGGCGGTCTCGCCGGAATACGGTTATCAGATCGCCTATGAATTGAGCACAAATCCGGCCTACGTCAACAACCAGAGACGTTTGGGGTTCCACCCCAACGTCTCTTTCGTTTTTCTTTTTCTTTTCTTTCTTTTTACACGCCTGCGCTTTTTGATTTTACACGACGGATTTACAATAACCTCGTTCTCAGATGAGAACGGAAACATCCCGAGATTCACTAAACAACGTGAAGAAAGAGGAGAAAACATCATGAACAAAATCGCCAAAATCGCGGCGCTGGCCGCGCTCGCCCTGACCTGCGTTGCCTCCACCGCCTGCGCGGATTTCAACGCGGATAAGTCCATCACCGTCATCTCCCGCGAGGAAGGCTCCGGCACGCGCGGCGCGTTCGTCGAGCTGACCGGCGTGGAGCAGAAGATCGACGGCAAAAAGGTTGATATGACCACCGACGACGCACAGATTACCAATAACACCGCCGCGATGCTGATGACCGTCGCGGGCGACGAGCAGGCGATCGGCTATGTCTCCCTCGGTTCGCTGAACGACACCGTGAAGGCCGTGAAGGTCGAGGGCGTTGAAGCGACGGCGGAGAACGTCGCCGACGGCAGCTACAAGATCGCGCGTCCGTTCAACATCGCCTATAAGGCGGACGGCCAGAGCGACCTCTCCAAGGACTTCGTCGCTTATATCATGAGCGCCGAGGGTCAGGCCATCATCAACGAACATGGCTATGTCGGCAGCAGCGACGCGGCGGCTTACGCGGGCAGCGGCGCCGAGGGCAAGCTGGTCGTTGGCGGTTCTTCCTCCGTGTCTCCGGTGATGCAGAAGCTGATCGAGGCGTATCAGGCTGTCAACGCGAACGCGGATATCGAATTGCAGACCACCGACTCCACCACGGGCATGACCTCCGCCATCGAGGGCACGTATGACATCGGCATGGCTTCCCGCGAGCTGAAGGATGACGAAGCGGCGGCGCTGGAGCATCAGGCCATCGCGATGGACGGCATCGCCGTGATTGTCAACACCGCGAATTCGGCGGACGACCTGACCGTCGAGCAGGTGGCTTCCATCTTCCTGGGCGATGTGACCAAGTGGAATGAGATTGTGAAGTAAAAAATACCCTTCCACCGCTGCGGCGGTCCCCCTCCCCTTAAAAGGGGAGGTTTGGGTTTATCCGCGGACGGCGGAAGGGTTTTGCAGGTGAAAATATGGAGCGAAGCTACTTCAAACGCGCTTTGCTGGAATGGGTGATGAAAATCGTCTTTCTGGCGGCGGCGTGCATGTCCGTGCTGTGCGTGGCGCTGATCTGCGTCTTTCTGTTTGCAAACGGCCTGCCTGCGATGAAGGAAATCGGCATGCTGAACTTCCTTTCCGGCACGCGGTGGAAGCCCGGCACGGATATCTACGGCATTTTTCCAATGATTTTGGGCAGCATCTATGTGACGGCGGGCGCGCTGGTGCTGGGCGTGCCGATTGCGCTGCTGACGGCGATTTATCTCGCGTTTTTCTGCCCGAAGGGGCTGTACCGCGTGCTCAAGCCTGCGGTGGAGCTGCTGGCGGGCATTCCGTCGGTGGTCTACGGCTTTTTCGGCATTGTGGTGCTTGTGCCGCTGGTGCGCGCGCTGGGCGAACCGTGGGACGGAAGCGGCAACTCGATGCTCACAGCGTCCATCCTGCTGGCGATCATGATTCTGCCGACGATCATCGGCGTGGTCGAGCCTGCGCTCCGCGCCGTGCCGACGAGCTATTATGAGGGCGCGCTGGCGCTGGGCGCGACGCACGAGCGAAGCGTATACACCGCCGTCGTGCCTGCGGCGAAAAGCGGCATTCTGGCGGGCATTGTGCTGGGCGTGGGCCGCGCGATGGGCGAAACGATGGCCGTCATCATGGTGGCGGGCAACCAGCCGCGCATGCCGAAGGGCATTTTGCAGGGCGTGCGCACGCTGACGGGCAACATCGTGATTGAAATGGGCTATGCCGCCGGGCTGCACCGCGAGGCGCTGATTGCGACGGGCGTGGTGCTGTTCGTGTTCATCCTGCTGATGAACCTGTGCTTCTCGGCGCTTAAGAGGGGGAAGAAAGCGTGAGACGATACAAAAACCATGCCGGGTCGCTGGTGCTGGCGCTGGTCACGCATCTGGCGGCGGCCGTCACGGTGCTGGTTCTGGGCTTTCTGGTGGGCTATGTGCTGATCCACGGCGTGCCGAATCTGAATGCGGAGATGTTTTCGCTCACCTATACCTCCGACAATCAGTCGATGCTGCCCGCGATTCTCAACACCTGCACGATGACGCTGCTCGCGCTGCTGGCGGCTGTTCCGTTCGGCATTGCGTCGGCCATTTATCTGGCGGAATATGCGAAAAAGGGGAGTAAAATCGTCGCGCTGGTTCGGGTGACGACGGAAACGCTTTCCGGCATTCCCTCGATTGTCTACGGTCTGTTCGGCATGCTGTTCTTTTCGGGCAGGCTGCATTTCGGCTATTCGATGCTCTCCGGCGCGCTGACGCTGGCGATTATGATTCTGCCGCTGATTATGCGCACGACGGAAGAAGCGCTGCTTTCCGTGCCGGATATGTACCGCGAGGGCAGTTTCGGCCTGGGCGCGGGGCGGCTGCGCACGGTGACGCATATCGTGCTGCCGACGGCCATTCCGGGCATTCTGTCGGGGATCATTCTGGCCATCGGGCGCATCGTCGGCGAGACGGCGGCCCTGATGTATACCTCCGGCACGGTGGAAAAGGTCGCCGGGCTGATGGATTCGGGCAGCACGCTGGCGCTGCACATGTATAAACAGGCTTCCGAGGGGCTTTACATCGAGCAGGCGTATGCGACGAGCGTCATTCTGCTGGCGCTGGTGCTGCTCATCAACTTCTGCTCCTCGAAAATTGCCAAACTGATGATGAAAGGCAGGGAATGACAAGCGATGGCCGACGCATTTACCGTTCAAAACATGGATCTGTATTACGGCAGCTTCCATGCGCTTAAAAACATCAATCTGAACATCGCATCGGGGGAGATTACCGCGTTCATCGGCCCTTCCGGCTGCGGCAAATCCACGTTTTTAAAGAGCCTGAACCGGATGAACGATCTGGTGGAGGGCTGCAAAATCACGGGCGACATACGGCTGATGGGCGAGGATATCTATGACAAGCGCATGGACGTCAGTCTGCTCCGCCGCCGCGTGGGCATGGTTTTCCAGAAGCCGAATCCGTTCCCAATGAGCGTCTATGACAACATCGCCTACGGCCCGCGGACGCACGGCGTCAAGAAGAAAGCCGAGCTGGACGAAATCGTGGAAAAGAGCCTGCGCGACGCGGCGATTTGGGACGAGCTGAAGGACAGGCTGAAAAAGAGCGCGCTCGGCCTTTCCGGCGGCCAGCAGCAGCGGCTGTGCATTGCGCGTGCGCTGGCGGTGAAGCCGGAGGTCATTCTGATGGACGAGCCGACGAGCGCGCTCGACCCGATTTCCACTTCCAAAATTGAAGACCTGGTGATGGACATCAAGAAGGATTACACCATCGTGATGGTGACGCACAATATGCAGCAGGCCGTCCGCGTATCGGATACGACGGTGTTCTTCCTGCTCGGCGAAATCGTTGAGAGCGGGGCGACGGGGCAGATGTTCTCCATGCCGAAGGACAAGCGCACGGAGGACTACATCACCGGCCGGTTCGGTTAAAATACGATGGGGCTCTGCCCCATACCTCGGTCGGAACCTGAGGTTCCGACGCCTCCCACTTATGCGCCGCGTATACGCGGCGCGTGAAAACAATGCTTAAAACTGCCGCGAAGCGGAGAAGGGAGTCTGAGGGACACGTCCCTCAGGCAGGTTTGGGCGGCAGCCCAAAATGGAGGACCAGAAAGTGACAAGCCGTAAATATTATGAGATGGAGCTGCAAAAGCTGAATGCGTCGCTGCTGGAGATGGGCGAAATGATCCGCATGGCCATCGGCGGGGCGGTGACGGCGCTGCTGGAATACGACCACGACAAGGCGCGGGAGATCATCGCCTATGACGAGCAGATCGACAAGCAGAACCGAAAAATCGAGCAGCAATGCTATACCCTGCTCTTATCCCAGCAGCCCGTGGCCGGGGATCTGCGCATGGTTTCCGCGGCGCTGAAAATGACGACGGACATGGAGCGCATCGGCGACCACGCGGCGGATATTTCCGAAATCGAGCTGATGCTGGAAAAACTGCCGACCCTCAGCTGTGCGCCGATTCGGCAGATGGCGACGGAGACGAGCGTGATGCTCATCAAGAGCCTGGAATCCTTCGCCGAGCGCGACGAGGAGAAGGCGAACTGGGTCATCGACCGGGACGACGTGGTGGACGATCTGTTTGACACGGTGAAAAGCGAGCTGATCGAAGCGATCCGCCAAAACGCGGATAACGGCGAAACGGCGACGGATTTGCTGATGGCAGCGAAGTATTTTGAGCGCATCGGCGACCACGCGACCAACATCGCGCAGTGGGCGATTTTCGCGATTACGGGCGAGATGCCGAAGGATTGACGCCGCAAATTCCCTGCTTAACTCAAATTTTACACAGTGTTGTTGGCCGTTTTACAATGGATTGTTAAGATGGGAATCACCACAAAGTTGTGATAAGAGGAGAGAAAGCGGATGGGAATGACAAACGCGCTCAATTTGCTCTGCGGCCTGGCGCTGTTTCTGTATGGCATGCACGTGATGGGGGAGGGGCTGACCCGCGCTTCCGGCGGCAAGCTGGAAAGCATTCTGGAAAGCCTGACCAAAAGCAAGATCAAGGCCGTGCTGCTCGGCGCGGGCGTGACGGCGATCATCCAATCCTCGTCGGCGACGACGGTGATGGTGGTCGGCTTCGTCAATTCCGGCATCATGCGGCTGTCGCAGGCGGCCGGCGTGATTATGGGCGCGAACATCGGCACGACCGTTACCAGCTGGATTCTGTCGCTGACGGGTTTGCAGGGGGACAGCCTGCTGCTGACGCTGTGCAAACCGGCGACGTTCACGCCCGTGCTGGCGTTCATCGGTGTGTGCCTGCTGCTTTTTGCCAAGGGCGACAAGAAACACGACGCGGGCAGCATCATGATCGGCTTTGCCGTGCTGATGACAGGCATGGAGATGATGAGCGGCGCGGTGAAGCCGCTGGCCAACGTGCCGGAGTTCACGAACATCCTGCTGATGTTCACCAACCCGATTCTGGGCGTGATTGCGGGCGCGGTGCTGACGGCAATTATCCAATCCTCGTCGGCTTCCGTCGGCATTTTGCAGGCGCTCTGCGTGACGGGCGCGGTGAAATACAGCGCGGCGCTGCCGATCATCATGGGTCAAAACATCGGCACGTGCGTCACGGCGCTGATTTCTTCCATCGGCGCGAGCAAAAACGCCAAGCGCGCGGCGCTGATTCACCTGTATTTCAACATCATCGGCACGATTTTGTTCATGGCGGTGTTTTACGCCATCGACGCGGTCTTCCCGTTTGCGTTTATGAATGACGCGGCGAACGCGGCGGGCATTGCCGTGATTCACACGACCTTCAACGTCATCGCAACGGCGGTGCTGCTGCCGTTCTCCGGCACGCTGGAGAAGCTGGCGACGCTCACCATCCGCGACAACGACACGGTGGAGCGCATCGACGACTTTCAGCTGCTCGACGAGCGCTTCCTCTCCAACCCGGCGTTTGCGGTGGAGCAGTGCAAAGTGGTGACTGACCGCATGGCCGAGCTGACGCGCGAAGCGATTTTTGACGCGATCGGCCTCATCGACGGCGGCACGTATACCCCGGAGATGGGCGATCGCATTGAAGCGCTGGAAACGAAGATCGACCATTACGAAGACAAGCTGGGCACGTACATGGTCAAGCTCTCCCGCGCTAAGCTCTCCCAGAAGGACGGCCACACGCTCTCCCTGCTGCTGCACAGCATCAGCGATTTTGAGCGCATCAGCGACCACGCGGTGAACCTGCTGGATTCCGTGCGCGAGATGAACGACAAGAAGATGGTCTTTTCGAAGGCGGCGGCCGGCGAGCTGCACGTTTTTGCGGGCGCGGTGCGCGATATTGTCAATCGTTCATTTGACAGCTTCCTGTATGATGATGTAGAATTAGCGAAGACGGTGGAGCCGCTGGAGGCGTGCATCGACGATATCAACGTGAACGTCAAATCCCGCCACATCGAGCGGCTGACCAGCGGGCAATGCACCATCGAGCTGGGCTTCGTGCTGACCGATATTTCCACCAACTTCGAGCGCGTATCCGACCACTGCTCCAACATCGCGGTGTATCAGATTCAGGTGCCGAAGGACGAATACGACGCGCACGAATACCTGCAGAACGTCAAGCATCGGGAACACGCGGAATTTGACCGCGAGGAGATGGCCTACGAAAAGCAGTACCGCCTGCCGGACGTGGGCAAAATGCAGACGGCCGAGGCCGGGGAATAAAAAGAATGATTTACATTGTCGAGGATGACCGCAACATTCAGGAAATCGAGCTTTTTGCGCTCAAAAACAGCGGCTATCAGGCCGTCGGGTTCGAAACGGCGAAGGAATTTTACGCCGCGCTTTCCGAAAAGCTGCCGGAGCTGATTCTGCTGGATATCATGCTGCCGGACGAGGATGGGCTTTCCATCCTCAAGCGGCTGCGCACGCGCACGGACACGCAGAAAATCCCCGTGATTCTGGTGACGGCGAAATCGACCGAAATCGATAAGGTCAAGGGTCTGGACGGCGGCGCAGACGATTATATTGCCAAGCCGTTTGGTGTGATGGAAATGATTGCGCGCGTGAAAGCGCTGCTGCGCCGTTCCGGCGGGGTGGAGGAAAGCCTGATGACCTGCGGCAACGTGACCCTCGACAGCGAAAAGCGCATGGTCTATGTGGACGGCAAGCCGGTGGAGCTGACGTATAAGGAGTTTGAGCTGCTCAAGCTGCTGATGAAGAACCACGGCATTGTCATTTCCCGCGACGTGATTATGGAGCGCGTGTGGGATTCCAGCTTCGAGGGTGAGAGCCGCACCATCGACGTGCATGTCCGCACCCTGCGGCAGAAGCTCGGCGACGGCGGCGCGCTGATTAAGACCATCCGCAAT
Source organism: uncultured Clostridia bacterium (assembly GCA_934636105.1). Taxonomy (GTDB): domain Bacteria; phylum Bacillota; class Clostridia; order Christensenellales; family Aristaeellaceae; genus Ventricola. The sequence continues at coordinate 2,212 of CAKTZR010000011.1, read as the reverse complement.
GTCGGCTATATGGCCGAAGCAAAATAAAACGTTTCGGGAGGCTGACGCAGACTGCGGCGGCCTCTTTTTTGGAATAAGAGGGAAACCATGAAAAAGAAGATTTTCAAATATTTCGCCTGCATGATTACCGTTGCGATTCTGGCGACGACGCTGCTGCTGTCATGGGTGAATTATGAGATGTTCAAGGGGCGCGTCATGAGCGATCTGGAAGCCTATGGGCGCGTGTTTGCCGTCGTGCTTTCCGGAAATGGGGAGGAACGGGATGCACTGGAAAGCCTGACGCAGGAAAACATCCGCGTGACGCTCTTGGGGGCGGACGGCGTTGTGCGCTATGACAATTTCGCCGATCCGAAGACGATGGAGAATCATGCGGATCGGCCGGAAGTCCGGCAGGCGCTGGAAACCGGAGAGGGAAGCGACATCCGCAATTCGAGCACCATCGACCGAAGCGCGTTTTATTACGCCGTGAAGCTGGAAAACGGCGACGTGCTGCGGCTGGCGCAGGAGGCTTCGAATATCTGGAGCGTCTATTTCCGTTCGACCCCGCTGATTTTGCTGCTGGCGGCGGGCATGGCCGGGGTGAGCCTGTATCTGGCGCATCTGCTGACGGCACGGCTGGTGCAGCCCATCGAGCAGATGACCGCGCACCTCAACAACGTGAGCGGCGTTGCGCGCTATCCAGAGCTTGAACCGTTCATGGATATGATCGAGCAGCAGCACGAGGAAATTCTGCGAAGCGCCAATATGCGCGTGGAATTTACGGCAAACGTTTCCCATGAATTGAAAACGCCGCTGACGAGTATTTCGGGCTACGCGGAATTAATCGAAAGCGGCATGGCGCAGGGGGAGCAGGCCAAGACGTTCGCCGGGGAAATCCACAAGAGCGCCAATCGGCTGCTGACGCTGATTAACGACATCATCCGGCTTTCGCAGATGGATGCGCCGATGCCGAATCTGAAATTTGAGCCGGTCGATTTGGCACAGATTGCGACCAATACCTTTGAACAGCTGGAAATGAGCGCGCGAAAGGCCGATGTGGCGCTTCAACTGGATGCGAAGCAGGCGATCGTCGAAGCGGATCGGCAGATGATGGACGAGCTGCTGTATAACCTGTGCGACAACGCGATTCGCTACAATGTGCGCGGCGGCAGCGTGAAGCTGGAGGTGCGGCCCGTGCGCGACAAGGTGATTGTCTGCGTGCAGGACACGGGCATTGGCATTTCGCCGGAGAACCAGGAACACGTTTTTGAGCGCTTTTATCGCGTGGACAAGAGCCGCTCGAAAGCGACGGGCGGAACGGGCCTCGGCCTGGCCATTGTCAAGCACATCGCAGTGAAGCACAACGCACAGATCGAATTGGAAAGCGAATTGGGACGGGGTACGAAGATTTCGGTTGTCTTTGACCGATGCTTTAAGGGATAAGCAGGGAGGAAAACGGCATGGTTACATTTGAAGACATTCGCAGCAACGCGGAAATTCGGACATATATCGAGAAGGGCAACGAGAATCTGGGCGTGCTGGGCTTCACCAAGCATTCCATCGGGCACGCGACAAAGGTATCCGACACCGCGGCAAAGATTCTGGAAGAACTGGATTACGACGCGAGAACGGTGGAGCTGGCGCGCATTGCGGGTTATATGCACGACATCGGCAACTGTGTCAACCGAACCGACCACGCGCACAACGGTGCGATTATGGCGATGACGATTCTTCGGGATTTGGGTATGGAGCCGAAGGAGATTGCGACGGTGATTGCGGCCATCGGCAACCACGATGAAAAGACGGGGACGGCGGTGGACGCGGTTTCTGCGGCGCTGATTCTGGCGGACAAGACGGATGTGCGCCGAAACCGCGTGCGCGGACGCGATCAAACCAAGTTTGACATTCACGACCGCGTGAACTTTGCGGCGATCAGTTCAGCGCTGCATATGGACAAGGATAAGCGGCAGATCACGCTGGATATTCAGCTGGACGACGAAATCTGCTCCGTGCTGGATTACTTTGAAATCTTTCTGGAACGCATGCTGATGTGCCGCCGCGCGGCGGAGATGCTGGGGTGCAGCTTTAAGCTCAAGGCAAACGGATCCAAGGTGCTGTGAAACAGAAAAAGCAGGAAATACAGGGAAAAATTCACTTTTCAGACACAAAGATTCAAAAAGTGTCAGAAAAAGTTTAAAAAAGGTATTGACAGAGGGCTGAGACTGCGATATAA
>CAKTZR010000010.1 GCA_934636105.1 uncultured Clostridia bacterium | reverse complement strand
GCGGCGTTGCGGCCGAAGCGGGAGAGCTTGAACACCAGCACGAAGGAGACGCCGTCCTTGCCGGATTCGATGTCCCGCAGCATGCGAAGAAACTCCGGGCGGCCCTCGATGTTCTTGCCGGATTTGCCCTCGTCGCAGTATTCCCCGGCGACGAGCATGTTCTGGAACTCCGCGTACTTGCGCAGCTTGTCCTTCTGCGCGTCCAGGCTGTAGCCGTCCACCTGCATGGAGGTGGAGACGCGGGTATAGATGTAGCATTTCATTCGCTTCATGGCTTTTCCTCCTGCGGTCCAGCCTTTGCCGCGTCGGCGTGTTCCTCAAGCTCAAGGAGGAACCTGTCGTAGTCGGACAGGAACTCGCGGTCCTGAATGACGCGGTACTTCTCAAATTCGGTTTCTGCGTGCAGCCGGGCGATTTCTGCAGACACCCTACCCGCATCCCTGAGAAGACCGTATTCGAACATTTCAATGAAGCGGTTCAGGCGGGTTTCCCAGTCCTGCATGGTCAGCGGGATGTGGCGCTGGGCCATGTTCTCGGCGAAGTCCAGATAGGAGGTGACCATGCGGTTCAGCTGCCCAAGCTCGTCCTCGGTGAGGTAGTTCTTGGCGATGGACACGTCGGACTTTTTGATCTTGCCGTCCGGCGCGTCCTGCCAGGTGGTCAGACCCATGTGATCCTTCGTGTGGTCGGCGCGCTCCATGATGAGCTCGGCGGCGGTGTGCCCGTGCACGGCGAAGTGCATCTTGTTCTGCACCGTGGCATAGAAGCGTTTCGTGGCGGCGGAAGTACGGTCGTAGTCGATAGCAGTGGCATACAGGTCGGTGATCTTCTGATAGAACTTGCGCTCGCTGGCACGGATCTCCCGGATGCGCTCCAGCTGTTCCTCAAAGTATTTGTCGGTCAGATAGGTGCCCTGCTTGAGCCGTTCGTCGTCCATGACCCAGCCGCGAATGGTGTACTGCGTTGCGATCTGATTGACCCATTTGCGGAACTGAACGGCGCGCTCGGAATTGACCTTGAAGCCGACCGCGATGATCATTTGAAGCGCGTAATGGTTGGTGGAATAGCTTTTGCCGTCTGTGGCAGTTATCCGAAATTTTCGGATAACTGAATCCTCTGACAGCTCGGAATCATCGAAGATTTTCTTGATGTGATAATTGATCGTTTTGACACTCACATCATACAGCTGCGCCATTGTCTTTTGCGTCAGCCAGATGTTTTCGTCCTCGTAGCGTATTTCGATGCTGCCCTGCGGGTCGCCCGTGGAGGCGACATAGGTCAACACCTCCGCCGCACTGGAACGGATGGGCGCGGGCGTCTGCTTTTCTCTGGACATGGGAATTCCTCCTCGTGCGGTTTATGGAAGCCTTCCCCGGCCCGATTGGATACGAGCCGGTGAAGGAAGGTGGTTCAGGCGCAGATGATTTCGGTCATCACGTTGTGCTCCGCTTCGGCGCGCGCCAGATTCATGAGCCCGACCCACTTTATGGGATCTTCAGCCTTCAGGGCTTCGGTGATGCCCCAGCTTTGGGCATATCCCTTCATGAGAACATCGAAACGCTCGCTGGCCTGCTCATCGACAGTGTGCAGATAGGCATTCAGTGCTCCCGTGAGCAGAAGCCTTTGGAAATGACCCGGATGGTTCGATTCCAGGCGCCGGAGGTGCAGCCGGCCCCATTTGCCGATGGGCTGCTGCTCCGGAAGCTCCAGATCCGGAAAGTAATAATCGCCGTGAAGGGTGTAGCTCAGGCCGTTGTGCTCGTCGGTGATATGTTGGGGCAGCGTGCGGCTCTCAGGAGCAGGATGATTCTGAAGCATGGTGCACCTCCTGTCAATCGTGCAGTAACTGTTCGTGTATTTTGTCCCAACTGCATTTTATTACGCAGCCATATCATTTGTCAATGGTTCTTCTGAATTTGTTTGTGATGATGGATTGGATAAACTGTCCCAACTCGTTTTGCTGTCAGCGGGAAGAACGGGAAACTCCACCTTCCCGCTGTACTTTTCGATCATTTCGGCAAGAAAGCCGACGCACCGCTCAAAGGCGGCGTTCTGTTCAGGCATTCTTTTGAGCAAAGCCATGATTCCTCCAATAAAGGGTTGATCGGTGGTGGGTGCATAGAGGTTCAGTGTTCCTTTCTTGTTCCTGCAGATATGCGAATCCACTGCGTACATACGTACATGTGTACAATCCCATTGTATGTGTGTACGTATGTACACAGAGAATCGCGAAAATTCTCACTTATAGGGAATTTCAAATAAACGGGTTATCATCCGAGCAATCGTGCTGCCATCCGTCTGCCGTTCTGAGCGGGAGCCTTAGCACCGGCTCAATGCCGGTAAAGCCCCACACGCGGCGGCCGACGAGGTTCGTCAGATTGTTGGAATGTTCGATGCTGTACTTCTTCTGATTGGCAATCAGGAATTCCGAAAAGCTCCGGTTCTTGAGCGGCGAGAAGCCGTTCTCACGGCACCAGACGGTGTAGATTTCGTAGAGCTCCTGCGAGCCAACCTTCCCTTCGGGCGTGAGCTGGATATAATCCCCGGCTTCCATAAAGAGCAGCACGTTATTGGCGTCCTGCTTAATCGTTTCCCGGTTGGAACGAGCGCGGACGCTTTCGGTGAAGCGGAAATGATTCGCCACCAGACGCTGCAGACCCTCAAAGACCCAGAGGAGGATGCCTTCCAGTTCGCGGCACATCTTCTCCGCGATGTCGGGGTCATCCGCGCGATCTGGCGGGCGCTCCCTGGTGGTCAGAATCAGCTGGCGGCGATAGAAGCCGTTGCTGCGGTCGTAGAGGGATTGCAGGTCGCCGTTGGAAAACGCCAGCAGTCGGGCGAACATCCAGCCCTGATAGCTTTGCCTGCCCTTCTTTTCCAGATCCATGCGCCCCTGCGCGGTGACCAGCGACTTGACGTAGTTGGTCTGACGCAGGGCTTCCATGCGCATGTCATCGTCGATCAGCAAATGGATGTGCTCCAGATCGGCGCGGGCAAAGCGGTTTTCGGACACCTTGCCCACGCTGCCGTCCTTGGCGTTGCAACCAAAGAGATGGGACAGAACGGTGCCGATCTGCGACTTGCCCTCGCCGCCGTTGCCCTTGATGACCATCATGCGCTGTCCCTTGTTGCTGGGGATCAGGCAGTAGCCGATGTATTCCTGCAGGGTGGGAATGTCATCTTCATACAGAAGGCCATGAAGAAAGCCCAGCCACGTTTCTGGGCTGGGTGCAGAGGGATTGTAGGCCACCGGGAAGCGGTTGCGCACGATTTCACTCTTGGATTCGGAGAACGATCCGTCCAGAAACAGTGTGCCGTTTGCGACGTGAATCCGGTCTGTCTGCGGCGGGAAGTCGTCAATGTGCGCCGTGATTTTCAGCAGCTCGATGATATTGGAAATCTTCTTCGGGACGCTGGTGGACGCATAGGGCTCGATGATTTGGTAGATTTCCGTCTTGAGCGGCGCTACGTCGGTCATGCGTCCTTCCGGCGTAAAGAAGCTGTTTTCGGTGTAGAGCAGCTTGTGCGAAGCCAGAAACTCCCGGCAGAACGCCGCTTCATTGATACTCTGTCCGTCGTACCAGGGCGGGAACTGGTCAGGCCGCAAGCGCTTCGTCATGTGCGTTCGCCCCCTCTCTGTGGGTGACGTTCCAACGTTCGATGCTGTGTATGGTGCCGTCGCCGAGCAGAGAGTTGGCGGTATCTTTGCGGATAACGCTGTCTGCATCGTACAGACAGCCGATCATATAGGACACCTGCGGTAGCGCATGGCTGGCGGATATGAGGCGGTCGTCCCATTCATCCGAGGGATGAACGGGGGCAAATCGTTGCTGGCGGCTTTTCAGGAGCCGTTCGTATTCAATCAGCACGGAGGCGCAGTGCCCTTCCCGTTCCCGCTGGGATTCCTCCTGCCGGATACGGGGAAGCGCAACGGCAGCGGATACCGGCGTGTTGGGGTCGATACCGAAATCTGCTGCCAGCTTGCGTGCAGCATCGAGGGGAGATAAATCGAACAGTCTGGCAGTGAAGTCGATCACGTCGCCGGTGCTGTGACAGCCGAAGCAATAATAGTAAGTTTCGTTGATCTTCATGGAGGGCGTCTTGTCCGAATGGAACGGACAGCAGCACATGCCGTTTCGCCCGATCCTGACGCCGTAATATGCAGCTGCCTGCGGGACGGTTATGCGGGCTTTGAGGGTATCGAAAATTCTCGTATGTTTCACTTCCTTGTATTCTGCCAGTTTTGTAGGGATTGATTGTTGAAGATGAGTTTTCAGGTTATCGGTTGGTTTCCCATGCTTTATATCGGCTATGTTCATGGGTGCTGCGCTGAGACAGCAGCCGGTCGATTTCATCCGCGCCGAGTGTCCGGGTCAGCCTGTCCAGTTTGGAAGCCTTCTCCTGCATGAGCTCATTGGGTTCTGCTTTTCGCTTCCAGTACGCGGTTTCTCTGAGCATATCGTTGTTCCTCTGGCGCTCGTTGACCAGCAAAGCATAGACTTCTCTCAGCTTGCGGACGAGCTTTTTGATGACTGGGAGAGCCTTCCCTGCACGGTAGCTCCTGGCGGTTTCCAGCATCTCGGTGTCGGGCAGAAGCTCGTCTGCGGAACCCAGGCTTTGTACGAATGCTTTGACCTCTTTGTCGCTCTTCACAAGTGCATCCATCTTCTTTTTTGCGGCTTCGACTTCACGCTCAGCCTCCTCCCGGTTTGCCTGCGCCAGACGAACAGCCTGCTCCGTGCTTTGCTGCTGCGCCATGATGGTGTCGAGAGCTTCCTGCTCCTTCATGACCTTGAACTGCACGGTGGTCAGGTGCTCTTCCGTGCTGCCGCGTTCGCCGCGCTCCACGTCGGTGTAGCCCGCTGCGAACATGGCGTCGTGGTACCGATCCTGCAAAATGCTGTAGGATTTCTTCAGGACAATCTTGCCTGTTTTCGTGCGCAAGGGCTCTCCGAATTCATCCAGTACAGGCCGGGACTGCCACTTTTTGCTGTGGCTGATCTGCATGACGGTCTCCTTGACGGTGCCGATCAGCGCCGGGTCCTTGCAGCGCTTCGACCACAGAATCTGTTTTTCAACGACGGGCACATAGACCACATGAAGATGATAGTGCCATACGTCGTAGCCAAGGGCCTTGCTCATGCCCTGGTTGCGTTCGTCAGCGTGCATGACGGCGGAGAGGATGTATTGCTCGCCGCCGACAATATCGACGGCAGCCCGGTATGCCTCGGCGTAGAACGCCTGTGCAAACTCGTAGCCGCCGTGATTGTGGAAATACGCGGAGTTGACATCGAAAACCAGCTCGCCATAATGGACGGCGTCCTGCTTGAGACCCCGGGTAGAGATGGTGCCGTCCTGCTCCATCTGCCGGAACATCTCCTGATAGCTGCCGGAAGGCTCCTTGAAGTGGATGTTCAGATGACTGCGTTCGGGGACAATATCCTCGTTCCGGTAGCAGGCTTTCTGACGCTCATTGTGGGCTTCAGCGTCGGCGATATTGCTTTCGGTTCGGGGCTGGTTGCGGACGGTGGTGCGGTCCACGCCGTCATTTCTTGCCATGGAATCGCCTCCTTTCTTGGGGGGGTGTTGTAAGTTGCGTTTGGGGCACGGGGTGACGGGGGCACGGCACTTTCTGCGAAAGTGTAATTACCCACTATGACACTTTCTGTCTTCCTGCGGAATCCAGCAAAGTGCCGTGGGCCAGAGCGCTCCGCCTCTGGACTCCGGGCAGGGACGCTGCCCTCTGCACACCCGGCAGGCGCTGCCGCCCTGCACCCGGCTCAAAGACAGGAAGCTATGCTTTTGACGGCATGGCTTCCTGCTTTGCGGGGTTGGTGCACGGTGGTGCGTTCTGATGCCAAAGGTATCGCGCGATACGAAGCTGGAGATGGAATTGTAGTGCGTATGAGCACCAAAGAGCATCAGCAACCGAAGCTGTCCAGCGCATCGTCGAGATCGTCGTCGTCAGGCTCATCACTTCGGATGGGAGAAGGAGATGTCGAAGATGTGACTATGTTCAGCGTTTGCAGCAGATCGCCAAGCTGAACAGAGGGAGCTGCCAGCTCCTCCCGGACGATTGAACGAATCGTCTCCCGCAAGCCTTCATCCGCGGTTGGCTTGCCATAATAAGCATTGACCGCCGGAACGATCAGCGCGCTGTAGGACAAGCCGCGCTCCGCATGAAGCTGACGCAGCGGCCTGCGCGCTGGCTGGACTGCCCGATGCCGGCGAGGGTCAGAATATAGTGATCCGGGTTGCTGACTTTGTCCGGGATGGACTCCCGGTGTCCGCTGCCGATGACGTGATACTTGCCGTTGTAAACCAGCAGGTCTTGCGCGTGGACGGGCTCGTGGTCGAAGGTCAGGACGCTGGCAGGGAAGATACCGCTGGCGGTTTTCAGGTTGCCGTAGCCATTGTCAATGCCGATGATTTGCATGTTCTTAAGCTGTTTCATAATATACCTCTCTTTCAGTTGTTTGGTGAGAATAGAAAAGACAGGCCATGAAGCCTGTCCGGATAAGGGGGACGCTCCGCCTGACAACGGAGACAGGAAAGGGGATGTGGAAATCACATAGAATCACCGCCTTTCAGGTTTTGGGCAAAGAAAAAGCGCTGACGGGGATTCCGCCAACGCTGGTTTGGGTTTATCTGATCATCCGGATGTACTGCCCATGGATGGTTTTCTCCGATGCGGGGCTGCATCATGCGCACTCATCATTCTTTACCAATTTGCATTATAGCACGTATTGACTCGTCTGTCTCGCGCCTTTTGGTGACATTCGGTGACAACTTTTTGAGTTCGGGTTGCGCCGGGCAGGGTATGCGCTCTCGTCCTTCTTTGACAGTTTACATTATAGCACGTATTGACTTGGACATCATGCGACATCGCGCGACATCGTGCGACATTGTGCGACATCTTTTAAGGGTTCGATTTGCGTAGGCAGGGTACCAATGACTTTCTGCGGGGCATGACGAGCATTCCGTGCAAGACAGACTGTTCGGCATCCAGCGAAAAACCCGTTGAGTGAAAAAAAACTCATAGACAAAGGATAGACCAGAACCATCCTCTTTGACCCTACCATTATAGCACAGTATTTTGTACCAAACTGTCCGGAATTGTCCCAAGTTGTCCTAAACTGTCTCAAGTTTGCTTATACGTATCCTTCGCCAATGCAGGAACCAATAAAGCAGTTGTTTAGCATATTTTGTTTGCGTGCGATAAGGCAGTGTAAGCCGTGCAGTGGAACGTGAGAATATCGCGCTGCCTGTGGGACATTGCAGCCGCTGACAGCATTGAAAAACTGAGCGTATCCAATCCACACTTGTTGCTGCTCCATCGTTGTGGTAGAATAGAATAAACATCCAGTATGGACGGATTATGCAATCTTCTGGCGCAGGCAGCCGGTTGGAACCGGGCAGCATTTTGTGGAGGGGACGAGGATGAGCGGCATCATTCCCAAGTGGCAAATGACCGAAGAGGACATCAAGCTCAACTTCATCACGCCGGCGCTTTCCCCAAAGTGGAACGGGCGGATGACGACGGAGACGCAGATTACCGACGGAAAGATCAATCTGCGGGGCAATCTGGTGTCGCGTGCGCAGCCGAAGCGGGCGGACTATGTGCTGTACATCAACGCGAACAACCCGATTGCGATTGTCGAAGCCAAGGACAATCAGCACGCCGTGGCGGACGGACTGCAGCAAGCCATGACGTATGCGCAGATGCTCGACGTTCCCTTCGCGTACAGCTCGAACGGCGACGCTTTCCGGGAGCACGACTTCCTGATGGGTACCGAGCGCGACATCGCCATGGAGGATTTCCCGACGCCGGACGAGCTGTACGCGCGCTTTCAGAAGGGAGCAAACGGCGGCGCGGGCCTGACGCAGGCAGAGGAGGCCATCATCGGGCAGCCGTACTATTCGAGCCAGAGCACCTATCCGCCCCGCTACTATCAGCGCGTCGCCGTGAACCGCACGCTGGACGCCATCGCCCGCGGGCAGAACAGGATTCTGCTTGTCATGGCGACGGGCACGGGCAAGACCTACACCGCGTTCCAGATCGTCTACCGTCTGCTGCGCAGCGGCATGAAAAAGAAAATCCTGTATCTGGCTGACCGAAACATACTGGTCGATCAGTCCATCCAGCAGGACTTTGCACCGCTGGAAAAGACCATCCACAAGATCAATGTGGTCAAGGACGATCCCAGCAGCATCACGTCGTATGAGGTGTACTTCTCCCTGTATCAGCAGCTCGTCGGGGACGACGAGGAGGAGCATTACTCCGCGCTGTTTCAGCCGGACTTCTTCGACCTCGTGATCGTCGATGAGTGCCATCGCGGCTCCGCCAAGGAGGAGAGCCGCTGGCGCAGAATTCTGGAATATTTCTCTTCCGCGACACAGATTGGCATGACCGCCACGCCCAAGGAGACGCGGTACATCTCCAACATCTCGTACTTCGGCGACCCGGTGTACACCTACAGCCTCAAGGAGGGCATCGAGGACGGCTTCCTCGCGCCCTTCAAGGTCATCAATATCACGACGGATATCAGCGACGGCTGGCGGCCGTACAAGGGGCAGCGCGACATCTACGGCGACGAAATCGAGGACAGAATCTACAACAACAGCGACTACGATTACAACATCGTCATCGAGGATCGCATCCGGCAGGTGGCCAGAGAGATCACGGCCTACCTCAAGAGCACGGACCGCATGGCGAAGACCATCGTGTTCTGCGCGACGGAGGACGCGGCGATGCGGATGCGCAACGCGCTTGCGGAGCTGAATGCGGACATGATGCAGCAGAACCCGGATTACGTCGTGCGGATTACCGGCGGGGACATCGAGGGCAAGAAGAAGCTCAAGTATTTCATCTCCGTTGGGGCGAAGTACCCAGTGATCGCCACGACCTCCAAGCTGCTTTCCACGGGCGCGGACTGCAAGATGACCAAGCTGATCGTGCTGGATGAAATGATTAGCTCCATGACGGAGTTCAAGCAGATCATCGGCCGGGGCACGCGCCTGCGCGAGAAGGAGGGCAAGACGCACTTCGTCGTGATGGACTTCCGAGCGGTCACGCGCTTGTTTGCCGACCCGGACTGGGACGGCCCCATCGAGATCGACGAGGGCTTTACGCCGGGCGGCAGCCGTGTGCCGCGCGGAGGCAGCCCGGAGGGCGGCGAGGGTGATCCGCTGGTCGATCCTGACCCGCCGCGCCAGATGCCCGTGGTGGACGCGGAGGGCTGCACGGTGCGCATCATCAACAAGACGGTCTCCGTCTATGACACCAACGGCAAGCTGCTGCGGCAGGAAAGCATTGTGGACTACACGAAGTCCAACATCCTGGGCACCTATGCCTCGCTGGACAACTTCATCCGCCAGTGGACGGCGGAGGAGAAGAAGGAGAGCATCCGCGAGCTGCTGCGGGAACGGGGCATCGATCTGGAGCTGATGAAGGCGGAGCAGGGGATGGGCGACGTGGATGACTTCGATTTCATCTGCCATGTCGCCTTCGACAAAAAACCGCTGACTCGCAGGGAGCGCGCCGACAACGTGAAGAAGCGGGACTTCCTGAGCCGGTACAGCGGCGCGGCTCGCGAGGTGCTGGAGGCGCTGCTGGATCGGTACATGAACACTGGCATTTACGAGATCGAAAAGACCGACATTTTGAAGCTCGACCCGTTTGCGAAGATGGGAAAGCCCGCGCGGATTGCCGGATATTTCGGCGGGCGCGACGGATACATGCAGGCGGTCAAAGCGCTGGAAAACGCAATTTATGCAGATGAGGCAGGTTAAACTATGAACAATCTTTCCGGATTCGTCAAGCGACTGCGCGACATCATGCGCAATGACGCGGGCATCAATGGCGACGCGCAGCGCATCGAGCAGATCGCGTGGATGCTCTTTTTGAAGGTCTACGATGCGAAGGAGCAGGATTGGGCGTTTGACGACGAGCGCTATGTGTCCATCCTCCCGGAGGTGTGCCGCTGGGCGAACTGGGCGCACGACGACAAGTCCGGCAGCGCCATGACCGGCGACAAGCTGCTCGGCTTCGTCAACAACACCCTCTTCCCCGTGCTCAAAGGCAAGGACGTCAAGGACGCCAGCGGGAAAACGCTCGTTGAGGGCATCCGCGTGACCGCGCAGACGCCCATCAAAAAGGCCATCGTGCAGACCGTGTTCGCGGACGCCAACCAGTACATGAAGGACGGCGTGCTGCTGCGGCAGGTCATCAACGTCATCGACGAGCTGGATTTGTCCGACTACGAGGAGAGCCACGCCTTCAACGAAATCTACGAGGGCATTCTCAAGGAGCTGCAGAGCGCCGGTTCCGCTGGCGAATTCTACACGCCCCGTGCCGTGACCGACTTCATGGCGAGGATGATCCAGCCGAGGATCGGCGAGCAGATGGCGGACTTTGCCTGTGGCACGGGCGGCTTCATTACCAGCTGGCTGGGCGAGCTGCAAAAGCAGATCAAGAACACGGCGGACGCGAAGAAATACGGGGATTCCATCTACGGCATCGAGAAGAAGCAGTTCCCCTACATGCTCTGCATCACCAATCTGCTGCTGCACGGTCTCGACGTGCCGCAGGTGTTCCACGACAACAGCCTGCTGCACGATGTGCTGGATTACACGGAGAAGGATCAGTTTGACGTGATCCTGATGAACCCGCCCTACGGCGGCAGCGAGAAGAAGGATGTGAAGAACCATTTCCCGGATGACCTCGCCAGCAGCGAGACGGCGGATCTGTTCATGTCCGTCATCATGTACCGGCTGAGACCCGGCGGGCGCGCGGCGGTCATCCTGCCCGACGGCTTCCTGTTCGGCACGGACAACGCGAAGGTGAACATCAAAAAGAAGCTGCTCAGCGAGTTCAACCTACACACGGTCATCCGCATGCCGGGCAGTGTCTTTGCGCCGTACACCTCCATTACCACCAACATCCTGTTCTTCGACCGCACCGGTTCGACGCAGGAGACGTGGTTCTACCGGCTGGACATGCCGGAAGGCTACAAGCATTTCTCCAAGACTAAGCCCATGAAGCTGGAGCACTTCGACCCGGCGATTCAGTGGTGGCACAACCGGCAGGAGATCGCGGCGGACGGCTTTGACAAGGCGAAGCGCTTCACCGCGCAGCAGCTGACACAGGAGCTTCATTACAACCTCGATCAGTGCGGCTATCCCCACGAGGAGGAGGAAATCCTCGATCCGATGGATTTGATTCAGCGGTATCAAGAGGAACGCGCCTCGCTGAACGCGGAGATTGACCGCGTGCTCTCGCAGATCACCGCGATTCTTGGGGGTGGGCAGGGATGACGCCGCAGGAGCTGAAAAGCAGCATTTTACAGTTGGCGATACAGGGCAAGCTCGTGGAGCAGAGGCCGGAGGAAGGCACGGGCGAAGAACTGTATCAGCAGATTCAGGCAGAAAAGAAGCGGCTGATTCAAGAAGGCAAAATCAAAAAAGAGAAGCTCCTGCCAGAAATTGCAGAGGATGAAGTGCCGTTTGAGATTCCGGAAGGGTGGAAGTGGGTTAGGCTCGGAGATGTTGCATCGGTATTAGGCGGAAAAAGAATTCCAGCAGGGAGAACACTTACTACGGAAAACACTGGATATAAGTATATAAGGGTATCAGATATGAAGAATGGTAGCGTTTCAATAGATTCGCTTTTGTATGTTCCTTCGGACATCTATCCCTCTATTTCTCGCTATATTATCAATAAAGAAGATGTTTATATTACGGTTGCAGGAACAATCGGGAGAGTTGGGAAAATACCACAGCAAATTGATGGTTCAAACCTCACTGAAAATGCAGATCGACTTGTATTTCAATTTCTAGATCAAGATTGGCTAATCAGGTGTTTAGAATCACAACTCATTCAACAACAGATCATTGATGCAACAACAAAAGTGGGTCAACCAAAGCTGGCAATAAAGAGAATTCAGGAATTACTACTTCCTCTTCCTCCCGTGGCCGAGCAAAAGCGCATTGTCGCCAAAATCGAAGAACTGCTCCTCTACCTCGACCGCTACGAAAAGGCGTGGAACAGGCTGGCGGACTTTAATCGCCGTTTCCCTGCGGACATGCAGAAATCCATTCTCCAGATGGCGATTCAGGGAAAGCTGGTGGAGCAGCGCCCCGAGGAGGGCACCGGCGAGGAGCTGTACCGGCAGATTCAGGCCGAAAAGCAGGCGCTTATCAAGGCGGGCAAGATCAAAAAAGAAAAGCCCCTGCCGGAGATTGCAGAGGATGAAGTGCCGTTTGAGATTCCGGAAGGGTGGAAGTGGGTTAGGCTCGGAGATGTTGCATCGGTATTAGGCGGAAAAAGAATTCCAGCAGGGAGAACACTTACTACGGAAAACACTGGATATAAGTATATAAGGGTATCAGATATGAAGAATGGTAGCGTTTCAATAGATTCGCTTTTGTATGTTCCTTCGGACATCTATCCCTCTATTTCTCGCTATATTATCAATAAAGAAGATGTTTATATTACGGTTGCAGGAACAATCGGGAGAGTTGGGAAAATACCACAGCAAATTGATGGTTCAAACCTCACTGAAAATGCAGATCGACTTGTATTTCAATTTCTAGATCAAGATTGGCTAATCAGGTGTTTAGAATCACAACTCATTCAACAACAGATCATTGATGCAACAACAAAAGTGGGTCAACCAAAGCTGGCAATAAAGAGAATTCAGGAATTACTACTTCCTCTTCCTCCCGTGGCTGAGCAAAAACGCATCGTCGCCCGGCTGGAAGAAATTCTGCCGCTGTGCGAGAGGCTGAAATGAGTGGATAACTCAAATGAAGAAAGGAGAAAAGAATGCCTTTCCGAGGAAATTCGCATGAAGCATATTGGAACAGTTACAGACTCCTTGAGAGCCAACTGCTAAGATTGTCGCATTCCATCCGTTTTGATGATAATCAAATCCATGTCTATTCATCAGAGCTGGCGGATATTATCAATTCTGCTTGCATCAAAATCGAATCTCTTGCAAAAGACATTTATGAAGAGCATATCTGGCCATTCCAAGAAGATAATGATAGGATTCCCGAATGCTTCGCAAAAGGTAAGTATAAAAGGTCTGCTGATAAATTCGATTCAGAAAAATGGACAAGGGACAAATGGAAATATGACTATCATTGCTTGGTTGAAATTGACAGGGAATTCTCGCTCGGCAAAAAACGGATTGAGTTAAGGTTAGGAAGATTCAATTTTCGGAAATATGGCAGTACGATTCTTCCCTTCGGGAATATTTCGCTCAGTGATTGCAGAGGAGGGTTATGGGAATACTCTGAGTGGGATATGTGGCATGAAGATGCACATAGGTTGAAATCTGTTGACTGGTGCAAAAGCTATCAGGCGATCAAGCATAACTATATTCAAAGCATTCCTGAACACGGAACGATTGAAAATGCGATTATGGTATTGGCTGCATTCTATTTGCTGGCGGTGTATGATGCCTGCCTGCCGCACAGACAATTTGAAATGGAAGACAAGGCAGACAATTATCATATGAACTTTGGTTCCGACCTGTTTTCGTGTGGAATGTGTAACTATACGAAGCCACCTTGTATTATTGACAGTGATTGCATAAAGTTGGAGGAGAAAAATAGATCAAGGGAAGAAGACCCTGCTTGCCAGATCATCTTTGCTGAACAAGAACTGATGAATGACACTGAAGGATTTCCTTTTCTCGTCACTTTGAATATGGATACGTATCGCAAAGTGATGGGAATGGTAGATGAATATTGTGTGCCCAGAGGTCTTGAGCATTTTGATATTGCTCCATATGAGAGAGAAAATGGATTGGCGACTATGGATGCAGGAGCATTGCTTTATGTGAACCTGAAAAAGTATATCAGGGCTCCATATTACCGACGCAACATTTGCATATCGTTCAACGTCGGGAAAGCACGCATATATGGGAGCTTTTTAAACAACCCATTTGAATATGAAAAGTCCAAGTATAAAAACAGAACCAAGGCGGTTCTGTCAGAATTAAAAGTTGGCGATGTTGTTGACGCAAAATACTTTATGGGAGAAGAAGTATCTGGCGGGGAGGTTGTCGATATCAAAGAATTCTCTATCAGTATAGCGGTTCAGGTTGATGGTGTATCTAGAACCAGGAAAGATCCGATAGACAGTGTAATCTATATTCGAAAACGAAAGCAGAAGATGTGACGACGCATCACGAATCAAATAGGTTAGGAGCTTACGAAGAGCCGGAGAGCTGACCAGCACTCGAATTAGGCGCTGGCCGGCTCCTTTTGCATGATGACGCTCTGTGTCTGGTGAATGTATTGGGAATAATGCGCGTATGAGAAATATTCAAGGGGCAATCAGGCCGTAGAATTTGAGCGCTTCGACAATCGCAGCTTCCTTGTCCGGCGGACACTGGGGCTGCTTTGCATCCTCGCTCCTGGGCTTGTTGTAGCACTCCCGCTCGATGATCCCGTATTTCTGCTTGACCTGCGCGATGTACAGCGGCGTGACGTTCAGGCCGGTCTGTTCCTTCACGCGCGCCTGAATCTCGCCATAGGTCGCCTTGCTTTCGGCCTTGGTGACGGCCAACTCGTCCGCATCGATGCTGACCTTGACGATATCATCCGGATTTTGTTGGACCAATGACATAACAGTTTCAACCGCTCCCGTCCAGCAGAACATATCGACGCACTGAACCCTTTCGGCGGCATAACCGCCCTCGGCAAGCAGTTTGGCGTCGCGGGCGAGGGTCGGTGCGCCGCAGGAGACATAGACCACGCGCTTGGGCGCGGCGGCGATGATGGCCTGCAAAACGGCGGGATCGCAGCCCTTGCGCGGAGGATCGAGCACGATCACGTCCGGGCGCAGGCCGTCGGCAACCAGCCGGGGCAGCAGCTCCTCCGTCGCGCCGACGTAAAATTCGGCGTTGGCGATGTGGTTGCGCGCGGCGTTTTCGTTGGCGTTCTGGATGGCTTCCGGCACGATTTCAATGCCGATGACCTTTTTTGCTTTTTGCGCCAGCAGCAGGGAAATCGTGCCTGCGCCGCAGTAAGCGTCCACGACGGTTTCGTTTCCGGTCAGGCCGGCATAATCCAGCGCAAGGCCGTAGAGTTTTTCGGTCTGCTTCGGGTTGACCTGGAAGAAGGAGAGCGGCGAAACGGCGAAGCGCAGGCCGCAGAGCGTGTCCTCCATCGTGGCCTTGCCCCAGAGCACACGGATATCCGTGCCGAGGATGACGTTGGTGCGGCGGTTGTTGACGCTCAGGCACACGCTGCACAAGCCGGGAACGGCGGCGCGCAGCGATTCAATCAGCCGATCGGCCTTCGGAATGTCCGAACGGGTGACGACGAGAACGACCATTAGCTCACCGGAGGTGGTCGAGCGGGTCATGATGTGGCGGATGAGACCGCGTCCGGTCAGCTCGTCGTAAGCGGGTACGTTGTTTTGGCGCATCCAGTCCAAGACGGCCTGCGTGGCCTTGGAGGAATCCTCGCCCTGAATGGAACATCCGTTTTCGGGCAGGGGGATGAGATCGTGGCTGCGCGGGGCAAAGAAGCCGCATGCGGGCGCGCCGCCGACCTGTGCGACGGGATACGCGCCCTTGTTGCGATAGCCGAAGGGATGTTCCATGCCCAGCACGGGCGGCACGGCGATGGACAGGCCGCCGACGCGCTGGAGGAGGTCCTGCACCTGCTGACGCTTGAACGCGAGGGAGGTTTCGTAGGTCATGTGCTGGCAGACGCAGCCGCCGCAGCGCTTGTAAATTGGGCAGAACGGCTCGGTGCGGCTGGGGCTTGCTTCAAGCAGCTTTTCCACGCGGCCAAAAGCATAGCGCTTTTCCGGCTTGACAATGCGCACGAGCGCGCGCTCACCGGGCAGCAGGCCGGGGACGAACACGGCGAGGCCTTCGTGGCGGCAGACGCCCTGCGCGTCCTGGCCGAAGGATTCGCAGGTCATTTCAAAGCATTGGTTTTTGGCGAGCATGGAGAGGACTCCTTTTTTGAAAAGAATAGGGCTGTTGCGGATGAACAGCCCTATGAATATTGGAATTACAGCGAATTGATCATATTATACAGCGAAAGGTTGAACTCGCGCTTCTGCTTGAGGGCCTCGACGATGGGCAGGTAATACACGCGGCCATCCTTAATGCCGATGACCTGATTGCCGATGCCGTTGCGCAGCAGGTTGACGGCGAGGTTGCCCGCTTCGAACGCAAACCAGCTGTCGTAAGCGGACGGCGTGCGGCCGCGCTGCGTATAGCCGAGCACGGTCGGGCGCGCTTCGCACTTGCATTTATACTTGAGCAGCAGCGCGAGCTTTTCGGTGTTGATCGGGTCATCCTCGTGGATGTTCTTTGCGCCGCACTCGATCAGATAGCGCCGCCAGTCGGCAGGCTGCATGGAGTCCCACGCGCCCTCGGCGACGACGACGGTCGCGCGCGGGTTGCCCATGTCGATCAGGCGTGCGAGACGATCGGCAGCCTCCTGAATGGACCACGGCACTTCCGGCACCAGGCAGATTTCCGCGCCGGAACCGGCGGCAGCCTTCAGCGCGATATCGCCACAGTGGCGGCCCATGACCTCCACCACGCCGGGACGGTCGTGGGAGCGGCTGGTCGCGCGGATGGCGCGGATATCGTCGATGCAGGAGTTGACGGCGGTATCGTAGCCCAGCGTCATCTCCGTATAGGCCAGGTCGTTATCGATCGTGCCGGGGATGCCCACGCAGGGAATGCCCAGCTCGCAAAGCCCCATTGCGCCGTGATACGAGCCGTCGCCGCCGATGACGACAATGCCCTCGATACCCATTTCGCGGATGTTGTTGGCAGCGTGAACGCGCATTTCCGGGCGCAGGAAGTCCAGACACCGCGCCGTGCGCAGGTACGTGCCCGGCTGGTCGGCGATATCCAGAATGGTATCCAGATCCAGCTCGACCATGTCATCCTCAATATGGTGGCTCTTGCAGAGCGTGCCGTTGTAGCCGCGCTTGATGCCGATGAGGGACATGCCATAATAACGCGCGGATTTCGCGACCGCCATGACGGCGGCGTTCATGCCCGGAGAATCTCCGCCGGAAGTCAAAACACCAATACGACGCATAAAAGAATACGCCTCCTTAATAAAGTGGGTAAAAAACGCGCGCATGCGCGGAAATCGGCAAGGCATGCCAGCGAACCCCGATGGCAAAACCCCAATTTGGCCTTATTATACGCTGATTGGCCGGATAAAGTCAAGTGCGGCGCTAAAAGCCTGATATTTCGCTGACAAATGCTCCGGCGCGGCGGGATTTCAGCGCCTTTTGACGTTTTTTTATGGTTTTATCCGCTTTTTACAGGAAATTCTTCTTGACTTCACCGCGGCGGGTGAAGTATACTATAATCGCTTTCGCATGGAACAACGTGCCGCCTGCCGCGGCGCGATTCTACATTTGTTCAAATTCACTTGATGATAGGAGTGTGTAACAATGGCATCGTCTGTCAGAACTTATCAGCCCAAGAAGCGCCAGCGCGCGAAGGTGCATGGCTTCCGTTCCCGTATGTCCACCAAGAACGGCCGCAAGGTTCTTGCCCGCCGCCGCGCTCGCGGCCGCGCGAAGCTGACCGTTTCCAATCCCGTCTGATTGAATTAGCAATCAGCGCCCGCCAATCGGCGGCACCCGTTTCGATTTCGTTCGAAGCGTTCGGTCCGGCCCGGCAAAGACCGGGAGCGGGCCTTTTTCTTTCATTTGCCGTTTTTGGCGTCAAC
The DNA here is from genome assembly GCA_934636105.1 of uncultured Clostridia bacterium. Classification (GTDB taxonomy): domain Bacteria; phylum Bacillota; class Clostridia; order Christensenellales; family Aristaeellaceae; genus Ventricola. Next base: position 82,602 of record CAKTZR010000010.1, on the reverse strand, counting down.
CGAGGAGAGCGTTGTTAATTTGCAAAGAACTTACAGCCTGAAAAAGAACGCGCAGTTCAAATATGTCTATCGCCGGGGTTCGTCCGCCGGGGCGCGGGAGATGGTCATGCTCTATGTGCGCGGCCCGGTGCTCAAGGTCGGCTTCTCGGTGGGCAAAAAGCTCGGCTGCGCCGTGCAGCGCAACCGCATCAAGCGCCGCCTGCGCGCCGCGTGCGTGCCGCTGCTGCCCGATATGAAGCCGGGGCTGTATGTGTTCATTGCCCGCCAGCCGTCTGCCGAAGCGGAGTTTGACAAGCTGGGCCGATCCATGCAGTATCTGCTGCGCAAGCAGAATCTGCTGCTGTCCGACGCGCAGAAAAAGCCGAAGCCCGTTCCAAAGGCGGCGGAGCATCCGTGATGAAGCGTCTGCTGCTGGGGCTGATCCGCTTTTACCGGCGGTTCATCAGCCCGATGCACGCGCCCTGCTGCCCGTTTACGCCGACCTGCTCCACCTACGCGATGCAGGCCATCGAGCAGCACGGCGCGATTTACGGCAGTTATCTGGCGATTCGGCGGCTGCTGCGCTGTCAGCCCCTGTATAAAGGGAGCTTTTATGACCCCGTACCCCCGAAACGAAACCGGAAATCGAAAACAACTGACAAAAAAGTCGTTTATCCCCCAGCGGGGAAGGCCGAAAAGGCCAAGGACAATTCTTGATGCAAGGAGGACGTTTCGTCCATGAGTTTTCTCAATTCGCTGCTGCTGACGCTCATCAAAGCGCTGCATACGCTCATCAACAATTATGCGCTGACGATCATCGTCTTTACCATTCTCATCAAGCTGGTGGTCATGCCGCTCAACCTTAAGAGCCGCCGCTCCACCATGCGCATGGCCACCATTCAGCCCAAGGCAGCCGCCCTTCAGGAAAAATACAAGGACGACCAGGAGAAGCTCAATCAGAAGCTCCAGGAGCTGTATCGCAAGGAGGGCATCAACCCGATGGGTTCCTGCCTGCCGATGCTCATCTCGATGATTATCCTGTTCGCCATGTTCTATGCGCTGCGCACGTTCGCCAACGAGCAGCTCGTTTCCCAGTTCCTGACCTTCTACCACAACCCGGAAATCGACCCGCACACGCTGGTCGAGCCGTTCCTGTGGATTAAGAACCTCTGGATGCCGGACAGCCCGTTTGCGACCTACATGCCGGATGTGCAGTCCCTCCGCCTGGTGGATTACAAGGTTTGGAACGACGTGAGCGCCAAGCTCTTTGCCGACGGCGTGATCCCGCAGGCGCTCAGCTTCGCCAGCGCGTCCGACCTGACGACTTACATCACCGACGTGGTGACTCCGTTCATCAGCTCCGCGACCTATGCGCCGTATATCGCGCCGGTTGCGGGTCTGGGCAACCTGAGCATCCTCGGCCTGATCCGTTTCAGCATCTATCAGGAGGGAAACGGCTGGTTCCTGCTGCCGATCCTCTCCGTCGTTTCCCAGATTTTCATGCAGAAGCTCACCATGAAGAGCACCGCGATGGATCCCTCTCAGGCGGGCAGCCAGAAGATGATGATCTATGTCATGACCTTCATGTCCCTCTACTTCTGCGCCAGCTATAACTCCGCGTTCGCCCTGTATTGGGTGGTTTCCAACATCTACGCCATCGTCGAACAGATTTGCTTCAACAAGTATTTTGAACAGCAAGACCGCAAGGCGGCCAAGGCTGAGGAGGTTGGCATCTGATGAAAATCAAGGAATTCACCGGCAAAACGACGCAGGAAGCCATCGATAACGGATTGGCCGAGCTGGGCGTCACCATTGCCGATGTCCATGTGGACGTGCTTCAGGAGGGCGCGAAGGGCCTGTTCGGCCTGTTCGGCAGCAAGCCCGCCTGCGTGCGTCTGACCGTGATGGAGGACGAGCGCGAGGACGACCACGGCTTGAGCGATCTGCTGGGCAGTTTCAGCCTGAACGAGCAGAAGAAAAAGCCCGCCGCCAGACCGTCCGCGCCGAAGCCCGCCGCGCCCAAAGCGGAAGTCAAGGCCGAGGTCAAGCCGGAGAAGAAGCCGGAAGCCCCGAAGCCTGCCCCGGTGAAAGCCGAACCGAAGAAGGAAATCAAGGTCGAAGCGCCGAAGGCCGAGCCGAAGCCCGAAACCAAGGCGGAAGCGCCGAAGGCTGAAGCACAGCCGGAGAAGAAGCCGGAAGCCCCGAAGCCGCCGCGCGAACGCAAGCCGCGCCCGCCGCGTCCCGCCCGCGAGGAGGGCGAGAAGCGCGACTTCGCGCCGATGGCGCCCGCCGAGACCTTTGCGCCGACCGAGCCGCCCGTCATCCATTCGGAGGATACCCCGGCGGGCCGCGCGCAGAAGTTCCTGATGGACGTGACCGACCGCATGGGCGTGAAGGTGGACGTTTATGTGGACGACAGCAAGGCGGATAACCTCTCCATCCACATGATCGGTGACACGCTGGGCATCCTCATCGGCCGCCGCGGAGAGACGCTCGACGCGCTCCAGTATCTCACCAGCCTGCAGGTGAACAAGGGCCGCGAGGGCTATATCCGCGTCACGCTGGATACCGAAAATTACCGCGCCAAGCGCGAGGACAGCCTGCGCCGTCTGGCGCAGCGCATGGCTAACCGCGCGGTCAAGACCGGCCGCAAGGTTGTGCTGGAGCCGATGAATCCGTATGAGCGCCGCGTGCTGCATACCGCGCTGCAAAATCATCCGGCCGTGACCACCCATTCGGAGGGCGAGGAGCCGAACCGCCGCGTGGTCATCATGCTGAAAAACCAGCCGGAGCGCCCTGAAAAGAGCGCCGATCAGCCGCGCGGAGACAGGCCGAATAACCGCCGCCGCAGCAATCGCCGCCGCGGGCCGCGCAAGCCGATGAACGAAAATCAGCCTGTGAATGAAACGCAGGAAACCGTTGCCGCGCCGGAAAGCCCGGCTGCCGTCGATGTGCTGGGCGTGGAGGAGTAATCCTCCCCGCCCTTTTTGGATTTTTTTGCGTGCAAGGAGAATGAGATGAAATTCAATCAAACGATCGCACAACGGATTCGCAGCCTGCTGCTTTCCTTTGCGCAGAACGAGAGCGTGTTTTTGTGCCTGGCGTTTTTCAGTTACAGCTTTCTGTCCACCCCTGTTTTGGCGTGGTATGAGGAGCAGATTAACGCGCTCAACCGCTTCGTGATTCTGCCGTGGGGCGGCGCGCTTGTCCTGCTTCGCCTTGAGCGGGCGCATGCAAACGGAACGAAGCTCCGCGCGGACATGGGATTTCTGGCGCTGCTCTTTGCGTGGATTGTCATTCCGTTTGGCATTCGCTTCGGCTTGACGGCGATGAACGTCAACGATTGGTTTCATTTTATGGTGGCGTTTTTCGGCGTGTATGCGCTGATTACGGAGGAGTCATCGCAGCGCCGCGGCATGCTGATGGATGTGGCCGGCGCGCTGTTTGCCGTGATTTCCTTTGTGATGGCGGGAATGCTTTTGTACTGCGCTTATACGGCCCAAACGTTCGGCCTGGAATTCACCGACATGGGCTTTGGCCTGTATGTTCAGGATACGTATTATCTGTCGGCAGGCGTTTATTATAACTCGACCGGCATGTTCGCCGTGTGCTGCACGCTGATGTGTCTGCTGGGCGCAGCCCGGCGCAGGAGCGGATTGGGCAAGTTCGCGCATTTGATTCCGGCGGCGATGATGGCTGCGGTTGTCGTGCTTACGCAGAGCCGAACCGCGCGGTATTCGATGCTGGCGGCGTGGGCGGTCGGCTGTTACGGCCTGATTGTCAGCCATACGGCCATTTCCAAGAAGGCGCTGCGCCATCTGGCGGGCGTTGCGGCGGGCGTCGCGGTGTTCGTCGTTGGGTATATGGGCGCCGCCGCGCTGACCCATTCGGCCGTTCAGCGTTATCAGACGGTTTTGAGCAGTCAGAACGATCAGGAAGAAGCGGTTGTGGCCGTGCCGCACGCCGAGGAGGAGCAGCAGCCGCTGCCCGAACCGGAAAATGCGCCGCAGGATGAGAAAAAGCTGGGACGCGGCTTTGGCGATATGACGTTTACCGACCGCACGTCGATCTGGAAAAAGGTGATCGATGCATGGAAGGAAACGCCGAAGAACATCGTTATTGGCTTTGGACTGGGCAAAATCAACGCGATTACGGACGGCATGACGACGCACAATGCCTACCTGGGCTTTATCACCAATTACGGCCTGATCGGCTTCGCACTGCTTTGCTGCTTTTTCGGCTCGATTGCCGCGCCGATGTGCCGCGCCTTCTTTGCACCGAAGGGCCGCGCGCAGGCGGGAAGCCGCGTGATGGCGATGGTCATCGTGGCGGTGCTGCTGACCTGCATGATGGAAAGCGAGCCGCTGGGGGCGATGTCGCCGATGAACGCCGTGCTGATGTTTTCCCTCGCGATGCTGACCGCCGACGGCAGGGATTTAAAGACCGCTTAAAGGAGGGCTTTTGATGAAAAAAAAGGCTTGCGCGCTGCTTTGCGCCGCGCTGCTTGCGCTGGGTGGAAACGCACTTGCGCAGACGGCGACCTATGTTTTCCCTTACGAAGGATTCCGCTATACCCAGCGGGAGGATGAAACCGTGCTGACCCAGACGAATTTGAGCGAGCATGAGGACCTGCTCAAATCGCTTGGCACGAGCAGCGAAGCCGTGCTGGCCAGCTATGTGGCCTCCGGCATTGTGATGGAGGTCATCCCGGACGACGGCGGGCAGATTGCCGTCAGCGTCACGGACGCGGGCAAATTTGCGGATGTGAAGGATATGGACGAGCTGACGCAGGAGCAGCGGCTGGCGTTTCTGGCGCAGTTCCAGATGAGCGGGCTGTATGAAACCTGTGCGTATGTGGATACCGCGCCCGCGTGCGTGCGGCTGACCAGCTCGGCGATGTATGCGTCCATGCCGGTGTACAGCCTGCGCTATGCGACGCTGCACCTCGGACGGCTGTATATGATCGAGCAGACCATCGTGGGGCGCGAGCCGGACGAGACCGACGACGCGCGCATGGAGCAGCTTTTGGCGGGCATCAAGCTGCTTTCCTCCGTCAGCGAAGCGACTCCGACCCCGCAGCCGACCGCCACGCCGCAGCCGACCGCCACGCCCGAACCCGTCGTCGGCGAAGCCGAAGTGGAGACGAGCGGCAGTCTGACGCTGAGCGGCATTCCGGCGTTCACGGCCTCGGCGCAGCTCACGCTCTCCGGCACGGCGGCGGCCTCTGCGGAAATCCGCTTGGAAGCGAACGGCAAACAGATCGCCAAAACGAACGCCAAAAAGGATGGCAGCTTCTCCGTCAAGGTGAAACTGCCGGAGGAAGGCGACGTGGATGTGACCGTGATCGCCGGGGAGGATACCGCGTCCTTCACCATCCGCTATGAAATGCCGGATGCGCGGCTGGAAATCACCGAACCGGAGGAGACGACCTTCACCGGCGGCAACGTGACCGTGCGCGGCGTGACCGAGCCGAACGCCACCGTCTACATCGACGGCAAGGGCATGAACACCAACGTCAAGGCGGGTAAGAACGGCGTGTTCGCCATCCGCGTGTTCATGGAAGAAGCGGGCACGGAGACTTTCACCCTGCGCGCCAAGGCGGACGGCTTTGCGCAGACCACGCGCGAAATTACGCTGACCCGCGAATGGACGCAGCGCGAACAGATTGCGCAGTTCAGGCAGAAGATGATTACCGTCGCTTATGACGATCTGGCCAAAGACCCGGTGCAGTATGCGGGCAAGCAGTTCATTCTGCGCGGCAAGGTGATGGATTTCACCGATTATGACGGCAAGCCCTGCGCGCTCGTATGCGTCACCAATCCCTCCACCGGCGTTTGGCAGGATGCGATGTATGTCGTGCTCTCCACGGCGGACGAGGTCAGCAAGGGCGACGTGCTGACCTTCTATCTGGTCGGCGAAGCACTCACCCTCCCGGCGGACGGCGCATATACAAAGTCCGGCGCGGAACAGGAAGTACCCGTCGCGACGGCGGTCTATGTGACGAAGAACAAATGATGAAGCTCGCAAACGCGCTGCGCGCCGTGCTGATGGCCTGGGCCATGTTCATGGATTTGAACCTGCGCAGCGGCAACAATTACGTCAACCTCGGCGAATCGCTGACCGGAACGAGCTTCGCCGTCGCGGCGGCGGCGCTGCTCGCATTTTGGACGCTGGAATGGGCGGAAACGAAGCTGGAACGAGCCAGCCTGCGGATGAAGCTCTGCGCGCTGCTAACCGGCGCGTGGCAGGTGATCGCCGCCAGCGTGGCCAACACCGACGCGCTCAATCAGCCGTTTTTATCCAGCGGCCAGATGCTCAAAGCGGCGGTGCTGGCGCTGGGCATGGCCAATCTGTTTGAATTGCTTTTCCGTCTGCTGGAAGCGGGGCTGAAAAGAAAGCTGGATTTGCGCCCGGCGAAAAACGGCGCGCTGCTGAACGTCTATCGCGCGCATACGCTGCTGCTTTGCATGGCCGTCGTGCTGCTGTGCTGGCTGCCGCATCTGGTCATCAGCTATCCGGCTTCGATGAACACGGACACGCAGTCCCAAATTGATCAGATTCTGGGGCTTCAGCCGTGGAACAAGCATCATCCGACGCTTCAGGCCTTTTTCCTGCTTGGCGCTGTCCATCTGGGAGATGCGCTGGGAAACGGAAATCTGGGGCTGTTTGCCTATGTGCTGGCACAGGCGGTTTTCGCGGCGGCCGTGATTGGATACAGTCAGGCGGTGATGTGCAGGCTTCGCGCGCCGGTCTGGCTTCGGATGCTTTCGCTGGCTTTGTGCGCGGCCGCGCCGGTTTACTGCGACAACATCACGGTGATTCTCAAGGATATTCCGTACAGCTATGCCATGCTGCTGATGCTCTGCGAGCTGGTGCGGATGCGCTTTTTGGAGGATGAGCGGTATATCTGCGGTGCGGGTTTCATCTGCCGCATGATCCTGTCCGCTTTTCTGATGCTTCGCATGCGTCCGAACGGCGTCATTGTGTGGATTCCAATTTGTCTGGTGCTGTTCTTCGGTGAGCATGGAAAGCGGCGGCGGGCGGCGGCCGCAGCTGTGGCGGTGATTCCGTTCCTGCTCGGCGCAGGCTTTGACGCGGCGTTTGACGCGCATTTTCATCCGATGCCGGGCAGCCTGGGCGAAGCGCTCTCCCTGCCGTTTCAGCAGACGGCCCGGTTTGTGTCGGAATACGAGTCGGAAGTCACCGATGAGGAACGCGAAGCGATCGACCGGGTGCTGATTTACGATGAACTGGCGAGAAGGTATCGTCCGGAGCTTTCCGACCCGGTGAAAGCGGTGTACCGCAGGGAAGCGTCCTTGTCAGACTGGCTGGCGTACGGAAAGGCATGGGCCAGCCAGCTGGCGAGACATCCCGGCTGCTATGTTTCGGCGACGGTGATCCAGAACGCGCTGATTCTGGATGCGAGCACCTATAACCTGTCGATCTTCACGGGAACGGGCCTTTCCGACGAGGAGATGGCGGCGCTGAACGTTCATCCAAGCGAGACGCTGAACCGGCTTCAGGCGGTCGAGCAGAATCTGCGCGCCGTGGCGCTGACGCTTCCGTTTGCGCAGACGCTGAACACGCTGGGTTTCTACGGCGTGGTGCTGCTGGGCGCCTGTGCGATTGCGCGAAGCCGAAAGGCGCGGGGGATGCTTCTGGTTTTCCTTCCGCAGCTGATGACGATGGCGGTCATTCTATGCGGCCCGTGCATCGAGAATCAGGATCGATACGGTTTCCCGATTCTCTATCTCATGCCGCTGGTCCTGGCGGCGCTCTCCTACGCGCTCAGGCCAAAGAAAATCCAATAAATTTCAGGCGGGGCAGAGTGCTCCGCCTTTTCGTTTTGGTGAAATCGTCTTGACACGATGCGGCGCAAACCGATATAATACACCGTGATTAGAGGAAACTAACGTTTGGAAAGGATGATTTCCATATGAAGAAGGAAAAACAAAACGAAATCCCGGATTTTGGCAGAAAGGGCCCGCAGTATGGCAACTGGATTCCGTATTCCGTGGTGCTGGTCAGCCTGGCGGCGGCGCTGGCGCTGCTGTTTGCGGGCGCAGCGCTGAAAAATGTCGTGGGCTGGCTCGGTTCGCTGCTGACGGTGCTTTCGCTGGTCGCGCTCGTGTATACCTATTATATGCTCCGCGCGCGCATGGCGCTTTCCTACACGGGCGGGCAGGTGCAGAGCTATGTGCTCGACAGCGTAATCGAGCAGCTGCGCCGTTCCAGCTTCTCCGGCAAAGGGATGCTGCTGGATATCGGCTGCGGCAACGGCGCGCTTTCCATCAAGGCCGCAAAGAAGTGGCCGCAGCTGCGCGTCGTCGGCATTGACGGCTGGGGAAAGGCGTGGGGCTTCAGCCAGAGCCAGTGCGAGGAGAACGCGAAGCTGGAAAATGTGGCGGCGCATGTCTCCTTCCGCGAGGGCGACGCAGCGAAGCTCTCCTTTGTGGATGAAACCTTCGACGGTGCGGTGAGCAACTTCGTTTTCCACGAGGTGCGCGGCCAGAAGGATAAGCTCGCGCTGTTTCAGGAGATGCTGCGGGTTTTGAAGCCCGGCGCGGCGTTCGTCATTCAGGATACGTTCTACGATAAGCGCGTGTACGGCGATATCAATGCGTTCGTCGAGCAGCTCCGCCCGCGCGTGAAGGAGCTTCACTTTGAGGATACGCGCAAGCCGGATTATGCGCCGCGCTTTCTCAATACGCCGCTGGTGCTGGGGCAGATGGGCATGATCTGGGGCAGAAAGTAAGCGACCCGAGGAGTTTATATGATGATGAACGAAAGGCTCATCGGTATGGTGCCGGAGAGCCGAAAATATGTGGCGGCCTGCGTGGCGATTCAGTGGGGCAACCTGCTCGTGAACATCGCGGCCATGACCGCCGTGGCGCGCACGCTGGCGGCGCTTTACGCCCAAACGCTGACCGCGCAGGACGCGGGCCTGACGGCGCTGGTGCTTGCTTTTGCGCTGCTTGCGCGCGGCGGCTGCGCTGCTGGTCTGCGTGCCGCTGATTCCTGTCGCCATTGCGCTGGTGCAGACGTGGGCGAAAAAGCTGCTTTCCCGCTACTGGGGCAAGTATACCGCGCTGGGCGACACCTTCCTTGAAAATCTGCAAGGCCTGACGACGCTCAAAATCTATCGCGCGGACGAGCAGCGCCATCGGGAGATGAACGAGGCCGCGGAGGATTTCCGCAAAATCACCATGAAGGTGCTGACCATGCAGCTCAATTCCATCACCATCATGGATATCATCGCCTACGGCGGCGCGGCGCTGGGCATGGCGCTGGCCGTCAGCCAGCTGGCGGCGGGAAGCGTGAGCCTTGCGGGCGCGCTGACGATCATGCTGCTGTCGGCGGATTTCTTTCTGCCGATGCGCCAGCTGGGCAGTTTCTTCCACATCGCGATGAACGGTATGGCGGCCAGCGACAAAATTTTCAAGCTGCTTGATCTTGAAACGCCGAAGGACGGCGGCAAGCCCGTTTCCGGCGTGGGCGTGCGGCTTTCGGACGTGCGCTTCTCCTACGACGGGGAGCGGGAGATTCTGCACGGCGTATCGATAAGCTGTGCGGAAAAGGGGCTGACCGCGCTGGTCGGTGAAAGCGGAAGCGGCAAATCTACCGTTGCGGCGCTGCTGACCGGGCGGGCGCAGGGCTATACCGGGAGCGTGATGCTCGGCGGAACGGAAATTTGCGACCTTTCCGAAGCGGCGCTGGCGAAGGCCGTGACTTACGTCGGCTTTGCGGCGTATCTGTTCAAGGGGACGGTGCGCGATAATCTGCTGATGGGCAACCCGAACGCAACGGACGCTCAACTTTGGGATGCGCTGGAAAAGACACAGCTTGCCGACTTTGTGCGCAGTCAGGGCGGCTTGGATATGCGTGTGGCCGAGCGCGGCGGCACCTATGCCAAACTGTTTGAAACGCAGAAAGCGCTGGAGGATGAAGCGAAGGGGGCGGGCGAATGAGCAGACGGAGCAACGGCAAAGTGATGCTGAAGCTGGCGGGGCTGGTGCGCCCGCTCGGCGGATACATGGCGCTGGCGATTGCGATGGGCCTTATCGGCAACCTGTGCGCGGCGTTCGTGACGATCTTTGCGGGATACGGCGTGCTGGCGGCGCTGGGGATCGGCTCGCTGTCCATGACGGCGGCGCTGGCGCTGGCGGCAGTCTGCGCGCTGGTGCGCGGCGGCCTGCGCTACGGCGAACAGGCGAGCAACCATTTCATCGCCTTTAAGCTGCTGGCGCATATCCGCGATCAGGTGTTTGGCGCGCTGCGTCGGCTCTGCCCGGCGAAGCTGGAGGGGCGCGACCGCGGCGATTTGATCGCGCTGATTACGTCGGATATCGAGCTGCTGGAGGTCTTTTATGCGCACACAATCTCTCCGGCGGCGATTGCGGCGCTGTTCACCGTGGTGATGGTCGTCTATATCGGCCATTTTCATGCGCTGCTGGGCCTGCTGGCGCTCGTTGCGTATGCGGCGGTCGGCGTGCTGCTGCCGCTGGCGGCTTCGAAGCGAAGCGGGCAGGACGGCGCGAATCTGCGCAGGCAGTCCGGCGAGATGAGCAGTTTTGTGCTGGAGAGCCTGCGCGGCCTGGGCGAAATTCTGCAATTCGGCGCGGGGCAAAACCGTCTGGCGGAGATGAACTGCCGAACGGACGAGCTGGCGCAGACCGAAGAAAAGATGAAGCGCACGGCCGGCACGTCCTCGGCGGTGACGAACGCCGTCGTGCTGCTGTTTGATTTTGCCATGCTGCTGGCGGCGGGTCTGCTCTACAACGCCGGAAAAATCGGGTTTGACGGCCTGCTGCTGGCGACGCTGGCACAGCTGAGCAGCTTTGGCCCGGTGGTGGCGCTCTCCGCGCTGGGAACGACGCTGCAAAGCACGCTGGCGGCGGGCAACCGCGTGCTCGACATTCTGGAAGAAGCGCCGCAGACGCCGGATGTCGTCGGCCAAAAGACGGCTGCTTACGACGGCGCGGCGGCGGAACACGTCACCTTCGGCTACGGCGGGGAGACGGTTCTGCGCGATTTCTCGGTGGAAATCGGCAAAACGGGCATCACGGGCATCGTCGGCAAAAGCGGAAGCGGCAAATCGACGCTGCTTCGCCTGCTCATGCGATTCTGGCAGGTCGATTCCGGCCGAATCGCGATTTCGGATACCTCCGTGGAAAACATCAACACGGACAACCTGCGCGATATGGAGAGCTTTGTTGAGCAGGAAACGCACCTGTTCCACGACAGCATTGCCGCCAACCTGCGCATCGCCAAGGCGGACGCGACGCAGGAGGAGCTGGAAGCCGCGTGCCAAAAAGCATCCGTGCACGAGTTCATCCTCTCTCTGCCGCAGGGCTATGATACGCCCGTCGGCGAGCTGGGCGACACGCTTTCCGGCGGCGAAAAACAGCGGCTCGGGCTGGCGCGCGCGTTTCTGCACGACGCGCCGCTGATGCTGCTGGACGAGCCGACGAGCAACCTCGATAGCCTGAACGAAGCCGTCATTCTACGCGCCTTGAAGCGGGAGAAGGACAGACGGGCGATTGTGCTCGTTTCGCACCGCCCCAGCACGATGGCGACGGCGGATAAGGTCTATACGGCCGAGCAGGGACGGGTGAGCTGATGGATAAAGCAAAAATCGAGAAGAAGCGCCAGCGGGAGAAAGAAACCGTATCGCTGATGATCGCGCTGTATTGTCACGGCCATCACGGCACGCGAGGGAAGACACTCTGCCCCGAATGCGCGGCGCTGGACGCATACGCGAGGAGCCGCAGCGACCGCTGCCCGTTTATGGAGACGAAGACCTTCTGCGCGAACTGCCGCGTGCATTGCTACAAGCCCGAAATGCGGGCCAAAATCCGCGAGGTGATGCGCTATTCCGGCCCGCGGATGATGCTGCATCATCCCGTGATGGCGGTGCGGCATGTGATTGAAACGCAGAAGGAAAAGAAGAAACTGGAAGCGTAATTCGAAATTTACAAAAAATTAGTTAAATCTAACAAAAATCCAAAAAGGGGCGAAAAGCCTCTTTTTTTGTCTTGAAAAAGATTTGAAACAGTGTTATGATATTGCCATCAGTTAGCAAAAGCTAACAGAAAGGAGAGGATGGATTAAAATGAAGAAGTTCCGTTTTGCCGCCCTGCTGACAGCGCTTGCGCTGGTCATGCCCTTCGCCGTGGCCGAGGAAGCGATTGATCCCGCGCAGCTGATGGAGGACGTCGCGGGTACGTATGTGCCGCTGTTCTCCGTGCTCAACAAGCCGGAGTATGACGAGGTGTGGCTCAGCCACAGCGCGGAGGTCGTCGGCGAGGAGAACGCCCAGGCGGTTGCCGATATGCTGCGCGCTTCCACCACCGCCGAAATCTACGGCCCAGAAGCCGTGGAAGCCTATGCGACCGATCCGGACAGCATGCGCTTTGACTGCTACTTCACCGAAGGCGTGAGCAAGTTTGTCTTTGACGGCAACACCGTGACGGGTCTGGACGAGAACGGCAACGAGGTCTTCTCCCACAGCTATACCTACGTGCAGGAGCTGCCGGAAGCCATTTCCTGCTATGCCTACAAGACCGACGACGCGGACGCGGGCGAGTTCACCTACATCTGCCTTGCGCCGGACACCCCCGCGACGACCTGGCACATCGAGTTCCGCTATGGCGACGACATCGAAGCGCTGGGTCAGATGTACGAAGGCAAGTACGCGTTCTGGCAGGCTGCGGGCATGCTGGAAGATGCGGATGACGAGATGATCGACAACTGCATCGAGCTGTTCTGCACCGAGAACGCTTCCGAGGAGGAGTAACGACTCCTTCAGTCAGCTTCGCTGACAGCTCTCTCAATCAGGGAGCTTTTTTGCGTTATTTTTGGAACCGTAATGAGAGAAGCACAAGAAGGCCTCCCTCTTTGAGGGAGGTGTCTGCCAAGGGCAGACGGAAGGAGTTTTTCCCGCGCGGACGCTTGATTTGTGTTGACAAATGCGGGGAGCAAGTGATACAGTATACACGCAAAAAAGGAAGCTGCTGACGGGCGGAAAACGCGCCCTTCAAACGGCTTCCGAAGGGAGTTGAAAAAGCGTGAATTACGGTTTAACCGCGGCGGCGGTGCTGGGCGTGCTGGCCCTGTCCGCGCCGAAAGAGCCGCAACACAATTTGATGAAGCTGCCCTCCTTCAAAGGGATTCTTGAGGTGCGAGCCAGCATCCCCGGCCGCATGCGGCTGGTTGTGCTGTCCCTTTCGGGCGGCATGGAGCAGGCCGAGCAGGCGCGGGAGCAGCTGCTCGGCACGGGCGTGGTGCATCGCGTGGAGCTTGAGCCGCGCACGGGCAGCGTGCTCGTGTGTTATGACGAGCGCAGGGTTGAGGCCGCCGTCATCGAGGGCGCGGTCATCAAGCTGCTGGGCTTGGACGCGGCGATCAGCGGCAAGCAGAAGAGCCGCATGGAAAGCGGCCTGCACACGATTCTGGATGCGGTGGATCGCGGCGTGATGGGCGCGACCAACGGTCTGATGGATGGCAAAATGCTCGCCGGAACGGCGCTTTCCGTGCTGGCGATTAAGGAGTGGCGGCTCGCGGGTCTGGCTGTGCCGGGCGCAATGACGCTGCTTTGGTGGGCTGCCCGCCTGTTCGGGGGGGATCGCCCGTGAATATCGTTGGAGAAACGTTTCTGCGCCACTGCCTCAAGCCGCGTGTGGAATGCGACCTGCCGGGGCGGCTGCGCATGCGCTTTCGCCACAGCGAGCAGCTGCCCAAGGAGGCGCTGCCCTATCTGCATTATGTTCAGGATGTTTTGACGATGCTCCCCGGCGTGACGGATGTCACTGTCAACGCGCGCATCGGCACGGTGCTCGTGCTCTATGACGCGCAGACGACCGGCAGCCGTCAGATTCTGCGCTGGGTGGATATCGTTGTGGACACAGGGCTTGAAATCGCCAAAGAGATCAAGCCGGAGGAGGCAGACGAACAGAAGCTGGAGCAGGTTGTGCGCCGGCGGCTGATTCTGCGGCTTCCGCAAGCCAAAGAAGGTTGAAAATATGCTTCGCAGAGAATCAAACAAGGATTGGATGAAGGGACAGATCGCCAGCAGCCTGCCGGGGCGGCTTCGCCTGCGGGTTGATGGGCTGGGCTTTCTGTTTGACGCGCGCATGGACGTGGCCGGGGAGCTGGCCGCGATTGTCGGCGTGCGCCGCGTGCAGGTGACGCCCTGCACGGGCAGCGTTTTGCTGGAATACGATCAAAACAAGCTGGATTCCGCGGCGCTGGTGGAATGCGCGGATATGGTGCTGGCGCGCTATGCGATGCCCGCCCTGCGCGCGCGCCATGCGAGCGGCAAGGAGGAGACGGCCGAGCAGCCGATGACGACTGCCCGTCTGGCCAAGCGGCTGGCGGTGAACGCGGGCGCGATGGTGTTGGGCAACACGCTCCTTACCGCCCCGCTGCTGGGCGGCGCGCTGGCGAATTTCACCTCGCTGGAAGCGCTGGCGAGTCTCGGCCTTTCCGCGCCGATGGCCAAGAGCGCGCTCGAAGGACTCAAGAAGGACATGCGGCCGAACGCCGATTTCCTGACCGTGACCTCCATCGTCGCGAGCCTGATGCTCGGCACGCCGCATTCCGCGCTGATGATTTTGGCGCTGTCGGATTTGGCCGAACTGATGACCTCCTACACCATCGAGCGGACGCGCTCCTCCATCAAGAAGATGCTCTCCGCGGACGACGGCGACGTGTGGAAGGTGCTGGAGGATGGCCGCGTGGCGCGCACCCCGATTGCGCAGCTGCACGCGGGCGACACCGTGGCGGTGCACACGGGCGAGAAGATCGCGGTGGACGGCGTGATTGCTTCCGGCGTGGCTGTCATCGATCAGAGCGCAATCACCGGCGAGTTTGTGCCGGTTGAAAAGCGCGCGGGCGACGAGGTCTTCGCGGGCACGGTGGTCAAGAGCGGCAACATTCAGGTCAGGGCGAACAAGGTCGGCGATCAGACGGTGGTTTCCCGCATCGTGGGCATGGTGGAAGCCAGCGAACTGAAAAAAGCGCCGATTCAGCGCTATGCGGATAAATTCTCGAATTATCTCGTGCCGCTGAACTTCCTGCTCTGCCTGTCCGTCTGGCTGGTGACGCATAACTCGCAGAAGGCGCTGAAGATGCTGGTCATTGATTATTCGTGCGGCATCAAGCTCTCCACGGCGACGGCGTTCTCCGCAGCCATCAACACGGCGGTCAAGCAGGGCGTGCTCATCAAGGGCGGCGCATACATCGAGCAGATGAGCGGCGCGAACACCGTGCTGCTGGATAAGACCGGTACCGTGACCGAGGGCAAGCCGAAGGTCGTTTCCATGACCGTTCTGGATGACGACATGGACGAGCGCGAGGTGCTGGCCTACGCCATGGCGGCGGAGGAGACGAGCACGCATCCGCTGGCCAGCGCGATTCTGGGCTATGGCCGTCAGATCGGCGCGACGGCGCTCGACCACGGAGAGATCATCACCGAGGTTTCGCGCGGCAGCCGAACCGATGTGGACGGACACATCGTCCGCGTCGGCAACATGAAATACATGAAGGAAAACGGCGTGACCACCGCGAAGGCGATTCCGGATGGTCAGGGTGCGATTCCGAATTATGTCGGTGTGGATGACAAGCTCGTGGCGGTGCTGTTCGCGATGGACAGCCCGCGCGACAACGTGCGCCGCGCGGTCAATGCCCTGCGTTATGACGGCGTGGGCGATATCGAAATCCTGACGGGCGATATGGAGCCGCAGGCGCGCGCCGTGGCCGAGCAGGTCGGCGTGGACGGCTTCAAGGCGCAGCTTCTGCCGGAACAGAAGGCGGAAGCGGTGCTTCGCCTGCAGACGCAGGGCAACGGCGTGGTGATGGTCGGCGACGGCATCAACGACGCGCCTGCGCTGGCGTATGCGGACGTGGGCATTTCGCTGGGCAGCAAGTCCACGGATATCGCGATGGAGACCAGCGACGTGGTCATCAGCCGCGACGATCCGATGATGATCCCCGAACTGCGCAGGCTCTCCCGCGCGACGATGCACATCGTGCAGCAGAACTTCGCCAT
Organism: uncultured Clostridia bacterium; assembly: GCA_934636105.1. Classification (GTDB taxonomy): domain Bacteria; phylum Bacillota; class Clostridia; order Christensenellales; family Aristaeellaceae; genus Ventricola. Next base: position 66,575 of record CAKTZR010000010.1, on the reverse strand, counting down.
CGTCATCGGCATCAACACGGTCGGCCTGATTTTGGGCGCGGCCAGCGGCATTTCCGTGATGATGAGCGCGCTGATGCACAACGCGTCCACGATTCTGGTCGTTGCGAACTCGCTGCGGCTGATGTTCTTCCCGCCGATGGAGGGCCGCTAAGCGATGAGAAACGAAAAGGGAGCGCTTCACTTGGAGGTGCTCAGCGCGATGCCCGGCCGCATCCGCTTTCAGCTGGAAAAGCCGATTCGGAGCGACGTGCCGTTTCTGGGCATCAAGGGGATGACGCACTGCCGCTACAACCCGCGCATCGGGACGCTGCTGTGCGAATACGACCAGCTGACGGTGACGGAGGAACAGCTGCTGGTGAAAATCGGCGCGGTTTACGCCGGGCTGGTCGGCACGGCGCTGCTGCACATCAAGCATTCCGAGGAGGAAGGCTTTTCGATGGCGCCGAGCGGCTATCTGGCGCTGTGCTGCATTGCGCTGGACGGGTCGCTGACGCTGATGGGTTCGACGCTGACGCGGTTCACGCGCTGGCTTTCCGTCGGCACGACGCTGGCGGCGGTGGCCGAACACGGCTATCAGGAGCTGCACGCGCGCGGCAGCTTTGACCCGGAAGTGATGTCTGTGGTATACTTAATCAATTCCATCGGCAAGACGAACGGCATGCAGGCCAGCGCGCTGGCCTGGGCGCTGACGTTTGGCCGTCATCTGATTCCGCAGGAGCCGCGCGAGCAGGTCTACATGGTACGGCGCGCGGGCAACTCCATCAGTCTGACCCCGGTGAAGGGGAACGGCGACGGCGGCGGCGTCGCGTATGCGGGCAGCATGCTCCAGCGCGGCATGGAAATGATGGCGAAGAAGGGGTGACGATGGGGGCTTTGCCCCCAAGCCCGGGAAACTCGCATAGTCGCCTTTGGCTCCTTGCGATTTCCGATCTTCACCACGCTGAATCCCGCACAACGGGCGCGTGGTTTCGATCCCCCCACCAGAAGCTTGAGGTTTCTGGACTATCCGACATCAAAATAACGAATTTTCCCATTTATCGCAAAGCGATAAATGTAGTGGGAAATCCAAGAACCTCAGGTTCTTGGCAGGGTTTGGGACAGCGTCCCAAGCGTTCTATCAGAAAAAAGGAGGAAAAAATTATGGTTAGCTGGAATAATCCGATGGTCAAGGGCGTTTTGATCGGCGTGGGCGCGAGTCTAGTGGGCTTTGCGGTCTACAAGCACAACGAGGAGAAGGTGGATGCGTTCCTCAACCGCCACGGCGTGAAGGTGAAGACCCCGACAGCGGGCTTTGAGACCATGTCCGTCGAGGACCTGATGCGCACCAAGGAGACCATCGAGGATCTCATCGCCGAGAAGGAGCTTCAGGAGCAGAGCGTGACCGTCGAGGGCGCGGCTGTTGCGGCGGAAGCGTAAAAAAGAGCATATGAAACGGGGCTGTGCCATGCGGACAGCCCCGTTTTTTGCGTTCTTTTGCAGGCATCAGGCTTCGATTCGGGCGCGCTCACGATACCCCGGCGTTAAAAACAGCGTCAGATATTCGCTCTGGCAGTCAAAGGCATATTGCAGCCAGGCCGGATGGTCTTCTTTGTGTTCAATGCAGTAATTATACACCAGCCCGCGCGAAAAGTTGAGCAGGCGCTTGACGATCTCCGCCGGGGTCAGGCGTGTGTCAAACTCGCCCGCCTGCTGCCCCGCTTCGACGGTTTCGCGCATGATGCGGGTGATATAGCGATCCTGTGTGAAGAAATACGAACCATACTGCTTGAGCTGGGCGATATACAGCTGGGTATCGAAGCAGAGGGAATTTTCCGTCATCGAGCGCAGGTGCGTGGCGATAATCCGCTTGACCCGTTCGAGCGGATCGGCGATGTCCTCAAAGCGCATCCGGCTCCAACAGTCGTCCTTGGTCTTATACGAATAAATCAGCGCGTCTTCCTTGCTGGAAAAATATTGATAAAAATTGCCCAGCGACATGCCCGCCTGCTCACAGATATCCTTGATGCGGATTTCGTCGAGCGTGCGGGTTTTGCATAAATCCATCACAATCTGCTGGAGTTTTTCACGGGAGGCCTCCGCCTGAAGCTGGCGGGACGTTTTTTTTTGTTCCATGCTGTCTTCCTGTCCGTTCTGTGTTTTTTGTCTTTCTGTCTATTATACATGAATCGGCGGAAAATGAAAATAAACGTTTGGAATTTGTCAAATAGGGGATTGACAACAATTCGGCACTGTCATATAATATGTTCAGTGAAAACATTCAGTGAAAATGTTTTGCAAAAAGAAAGGGGTATCACCATGAAGAAGTGGAGCAGTCTGGTGCTCAGCGCGGCGCTCATGCTGAGCGTCTGCGCGACGGCGGGCGCGCAGAGCTATACGGCGGGTACGTATCAGGGCAGCGCGTATGGCCGCAACGGCAGCGTGACGGTGGAGGTTACGCTCACCGAGGACGCGATTGCGGATGTTCAGGTTGTTTCGTCCAGTGAGACGGAGAACATCGGCACCGTCGTGCAGGAGCGCATGCCGAAGGAGATCGTCGAAACGCAGTCCATCGATGTGGATAATGTGAGCGGCGCAACCTTCACCTCCAACGCGATCAAGAATGCCGTGAAGAACGCGCTGACCGAAGCGGGTGTGGACGTCAGCACGCTGGCGGACGCGCCGGAAAAGGCCAAGGATCAGCAGATTGACGACGAAGCCTCCGTCGTGGTTGTCGGCGGCGGCGGAGCGGGCCTTGCTGCGGCGGTTTCCGCGCTGCAAAGCGGCGCAGAACGCGTCATCATCGTGGAGAAGACGGATATTCTCGGCGGCGATACGAACGTCAACGGCGGCATTTACAACACCCCGGACGAGCAGATGCAGGCCAAGACGGAGATGACCGACGGCGCAAGAGCGCTGGTGGAGGCCGCGCTGGCCGAGGAGCCGGTGAGCGAGGAGCACAAGGCGCTCCAGGACGAGGTGCGCGCGGATTATGACGCGTATCTGGCTTCCGGCAGCACGGGCGTCTTTGACAGCAGCGCGTGGTATGCGCTCCAGACGTGGAACGGCGGCGACAAGGTGGCCAACCTTTCCCTCGTCAAGACGATGTGCTACAACGCTTTTGCGGGTTACGAGTGGTTGGAATCCCTCGGCGCGACGTTTAAGGATACGGTTTCCCAAGGCCCCGGCTCGCTGTATCCCAGAACGCATGACACCGAGAGCGGCATCGGCGCGGCGTTCATCACCACCTATGAGAACTACCTCGCCGCGAACTATGCGGATCGGTATCAGATTTACTACGGCGTGAGCGCCAACGAGCTGGTCGTGGACAACGGCGTGTGCGTCGGCGTGAAGGGTGTGGATGCGGAAAACAATGCCTACACCTTCACCGCGAAAAACGGCGTGGTGCTGGCGACCGGCGGCTTCGCGGGCAACGTGGAGATGCGCGTGGAATACTGCCAGAGTGAGAAGTGGCCGAACCTGGGCAAGGACGTCGGCACGACCGGCGTGGACAGCGACACCGGCGACGGCATTTTGATGGCCAAGGCCATTGGCGCGAACCTGGTGGATATGGATCAGATTCAGCTGCTGCACACATGCAGCCCGAAGTTCGGCACGACGGAGGATAACTCCGCCAAGGCGAAGGGCGTGAGCAGCGTGCTGTTCGTCAACAAGGAAGGCAACCGCTTCGTGGCCGAGGATGAGCGCCGCGACACCATCTGCCTGGCCGTGCTGGAGCAGACGGATGCGCTTTTCTACACGCTGGAGAGCTGGGACGGCTACGGCGACGCGACGCTGAACACGCTCGTCACCAACAACAACGTGACCTATGCGGATGAAATCGCGCGCGGCAACATGTTCATCGGCGACACGCTGGAGGAGCTGGCCGAGAAGATCGGCGCGGACCCGGAGAACCTGGTGAACGCCGTCGCGGCGTACAACGCGAATGTCGATGCGGGCGTGACCGAGGATGAGTTCGGCCGCAAGACCTTCGTGGAGAAGCTGGAGAACGGCCCGTTCATCGCCGTGCCCCGCAAGCCCTCCGCGCATCACACGATGGGCGGCGTGCAGATTGACGAAGGCGCGCACGTGATTGACACCGACGGCAATGTGATCGCCGGCCTGTATGCGGCGGGCGAGGTGACCGGCGGCATCCATGGCGGCAACCGTCTGGGCGGCAACGCAATCGTGGATACCGTTGTCATGGGCAAGATCGCGGGCGAGAACGCGGCGAAGTAAGCCCCTTTCAACGCAAAACAAACAGGCAGACGGCGAAAGGCCGTCTGCCTGCTGTGCTTTTGGGGATTATTCAAATAGAACGGGTGGCAGCCGCATATCCTCCGTCTTAACCTTCTTCCAATCGAACTTGTCAATCAGCTCCTCCATTGCGGCGGGGCGGTTTTCGGAAAGAATCCCCGCGCTGAAAGCTAGCATGCCGAGGATTTCTTTGCGGGAAAAGCGTTTGGCGAAGGTGGTCAAATCCGTGTCGCCGTCGCGCTTGGCCAAACGGCGGCCCTGCGCGTCTTCCAGCAGGGGGATGTGCGCGTATTCGGGCGTTTCAAAGCCCAGAAGGCGCTGGAGGTACATCTGCCGCGGCGTGGAGGAAAGAATGTCGTGCCCGCGCACGACCTCGTTCACCCCGCTGAGCGCGTCGTCCACGACGACGGCCAGCTGATAGCCGAAAAGCCCGTCCGAACGGCGAAGGATGAAGTCGCCGCAGTCGCGCGCGAGGTTTTCCGAAAACCATCCGTAATGGCGATCCTGCACGGCGACGGTTTCATCCGGCACGCGCAGGCGCCAGGCCGGGCGGCGGGTTTTCATGCGCTCGGCGATTTCCTCCGGCGTGAGATGCGCGCATGCGCCGCTGTAAACGGGCGTATCGTCGCCGCGGTTTGGCGCGTCGGCGGCGTGAAGCTGGGCGCGGGTGCAGAAGCAGGGATACAGCAGGCCGCGTTCATTCAGCAGATCAAAATAATGCCGATAGATGTCGGTGCGCTCGCTCTGCACGAGCGGCGGCGCATCCCAGACAAAGCCCAGCCACGCCAAATCGGAGAGCGCCGCGTCGCACAGGCGCCTGGGGCAGCGCGGCTTGTCCAAATCCTCGATGCGCAGCAGAAAGCGCCCGTCCTGACGGCGGACGGAGAGATAGGCGATCAGCGCGCAGAGCAGGTTGCCCAGATGCAGCCGTCCGCTCGGCGTGGGGGCAAAGCGGCCGACGACCGGCGCGCTCACGCGTCCATCAGCGGGGTGCGCGGGCCGCTGTGCTTCTTTTCGCCGTCCGGAGTGAGCAGCTCGACCTCAAGCTTGTCAAAGCTGATGGACTCGGTGAAATGCTCCCTGGTATAAAACGTGCGGCCGAATTTCTCCCATTCGCGGTTGTGCTTGGGCAGCTGCAAGGGGCGCTGCACGTCAAAGCGGCGGCAAAGCTCCAAAAAAGCGGTCTCGATGTCGCCGTCGTGGATTTCAACGGTTTCGTTTTGAATGATGCGGTGGCTCTTGATGATGCGCCCCCACAGGCGGTAATGCTCCATGATGCTCGTTCTCCTTTACGCGGCTTTACGCAGCGGAAAAATTGCGCTATAATACATCTATGGATTGTAACGGATAGAGAGGAATTTGTAAAGTCATGCAGCTCAACCTTTGCCCGCTGTTTTCCGGTTCTTCGGGAAACAGCGTTTATGTGGCCTGCGGCGGCGTGCGGCTCCTGGTGGACGCGGGAGTGAGCGCCACGCGGGTGGAAGCCAATCTGCGCGAAATCGGCGTGGATATCCGCGAAATCGACGCGATTCTGGTCACGCATGAGCATGTCGATCATGTCCGCGGCCTCGGCGTGCTCTGCCGCCGCTTCGGTCTGCCCGTCTATGCCAACGAGGGCACGTGGCAGGGCATTCTGCAAAAGGAAACGGGCATTCCGCCCAAATGTATGCGCACGTTTTACACCGGGGAGGATTTTTATATCGGCGCGCTCAACGTCAATCCCTTCCCGATTCCGCACGACGCGGCCGATCCCGTCGGGTTTGCGTTTGACTGTCAGGGCCTGCGCTGCGGCGTGGCGACGGATATCGGGCACATCAACGACACGTGGATGAACGCGGTTTCCGGCTGTCAGGCGCTGGTGCTGGAGGCGAATCACGATGTGGAAATGGTGCGCCGCGGGCCGTATCCCCAGCGGCTCAAACAGCGCATTTTGAGCCGAAAAGGGCACCTCAACAACGAGGACTGCGCCCGCGCGCTGTGCGAACTGGCGGCCAGAGGGACGCGCGCCGTCTTTCTTTCTCATCTTTCGACTGACAATAATTTACCCGAACTGGCATATAATACGGTATGCGGCGCGCTTTCGTCGGCGGGCTTTGACGTGGAAAACGATATCCGCGTCTGCGTTTCCAGGCGGGATAAGGTTTCCGACCTGCTGACGCTGCAAACCGACGAAGCGGACGCGATGTGACAAGGCTCGTAACTTTTGCGAATTTTTGCGAGGAGGGCTGTGCATGCGCCCCAAAATCACGATGGAGATCGAGCAGGCGACCTATGACGAACTGCTGACGCTGTCTGAAACCATCGGCTATCCGCCGGAAGCCGCGATGAGCTATGCCGTGCGGCTGGTTAACGCCTGCATTCGGGAAGGACTTTTGACCGATGTGCCCGCCCGCGCGTGGCCGCAGGAAGCGCGCATGGACAGGGGCAAGGTGATTGCGTTCCCCGGCGCGAAAAAAACCGAATAAAACGGCGCCTTTCCGCGCAGACTGCTGGGCGGAAAGGAGTGGATGCAATGGACCGTTTTTCTCTGCTGCTGGTGATTATCGGCGCAATCAACTGGGGGCTTGTCGGCCTGTTTCAGTTTGATTTGATTGCCTTCCTGTTCGGCGGGCAGGCGGCGCTGATTTCCCGCGTGCTGTATACCATCGTGGGCGCGGCGGGCCTTTGGAGCATCTCCATGCTCTTTGCCCCGCGCGAGACGACGCACACGACGAGCGCGCACGCGGACGGCGCGAGCGCCTGATTTGAAACGCAGAAATCCAAAAATTGTTCTCCCTCCCATGCGGGGGAGAATATTTTTATAACTCCTTCAGTCACGCCTTTCGGCGTGCCAGCCTTCGGCATCTCATCTGTTTGTTTCCGCCACTGGCGGCAACAGATTCGATGTCCCTCAAGGAGGCCCACAAATTTTTACAAAAATAACAATCGATAGCCCCTGTCCGAACGAATCACAATGGTGTATAATAGAAACACATGCCGTTATAGATGGGAGGAAGTGCCTTGAACGCGATTGGGGAACAGATATCCGCAATCCTGTGGAACGTATTCAACAGGCCGCGCCTGATCGACCTGATCGATATCCTGCTGCTAACCATCATTATTTATGAGCTGCTCGTCCACGTCCGGCAGACGCGCGTTTCGCAGACGATCAAGGGTATCATCATTTTGCTGATTGCCACATGGCTGAGCGACGTGCTCGGCATGCGCACCATTCATGCGCTGCTGGCCTGGATGATTAACGCCGGGCCGGTGCTGCTCATCGTGCTGTTTCAGTCCGAAATCCGGCGCATTCTGGAAGAACTGGGCAACAACAGCGTCTTCGACGGGTCGCAGAGGCTCACGCAGGAAGCCGATACCGAGCTGATTATCGACGAAATGATCCTCGCGCTGGAGCATATGGCCCGGCGTAAGGTTGGCGCGCTGATCGTCATCGAAAACAAGATCCGCCTGAACGATGTGATCGCGACGGGCACGCATGTGGACGGCCTGATTTCCCAGCCGCTGATTGAAAATATCTTTGAGCCGAATACCCCGCTGCACGACGGCGCGGTGGTGGTTCGCGGCGACCGCGTGATTGCGGCGGCCTGTTTGCTGCGCCTGTCGGATACCACCGGCGTGGGGCGCGACCTGGGCACGCGCCACCGCGCGGGTCTCGGCGTGAGCGAAATTTCGGATGCAAAGGTGTTCATCGTCTCCGAGGAGACGGGCATCATCTCCATGGCCGAGGGCGGAAGACTGGTGCGCCATCTGGACGAGGCCTCCCTGAGACAGATTCTCCACGGCATTTATGACACGCAGGAGAGGGATACCCGCGTGCCGCTGCTCCACTTCAAGCAAAGGAGGAAGGGCGCTCATGATGAACAGCAGGCCGACAAGAAAGCCTGAGGGACGCGGCCCGTTCCTCAAACTGCGGCGGATGGTTGCAAAGGTGGTCGCCAGCAAGCCGTTTCTCATCACCGTTTCTCTGCTGGCGGCGATCATCTGCTGGAGCGCGCTGGTCGCTTCGGACGGCACGCTGACCCGGCAGAAGATTTTCCCCAATGTCGCCGTCAGCGTCACGGGCGACGCGGCGCTCAAGAGCCGCGGTTATATCGTGATGGACGACATTTTGGAAGACGTGCCTGCCGTCAAGATGACGGTCGAGGTCACGCAGGCCAACTATAACCGCGTCAGCGGCACGTCGTATAATCCGCATTTTGATTTGAGCCAGATCACGGGCGAGGGCGAAAACGAGCTGAGCGTGATGTATTCTTCCCAGCTCTACGGCCCGGTCGTCGCCTGCGAGCCGTCCTCCATCACCGTTCATGTCGAGCGCTACATCACCCGCCGCGTGCCCGTCGTTTTGGAAATGATCGGGACGATGCCGGAGGGCATGTATCTGGACAGCTACAAGACCGACCCGACGACGCTCTCCATCTCCGGCCCGCAGTCGCTTGTCGCCAGCGTGGCGCGCGTCGTGGCGCGGCTGGATCAATCCGCGCTCAGCGACCGCCGCATGACGGATCGCACCGCCTTGAGCATTGAGCTTCAGGATTCGGAGGGCAACGCCATCGAATCCGACAAGCTGGAGGTCACCAACCAATCCGTCATCACCAATTCCGTCGTGGTGGAAACCGAGCTTGTGCCGATGAAGAACATGCCGATGCAGGCTGAGAGCTTTGTCACCGGCACGCCCGCCACGGGGTATGAGCTGACCGCCATCGAACTGGCGGAGGACAGCGTACCGGTCGCCGCCAGGCAGGAAGTGCTGGATGCGATTTCCGAGCTGACGACGGATTCGCCGCTGAACATCGAGGGCGCGACGGAGGACGTGACGGGCTATGTCCGGCTCAAGAAGCTGACGGGCATTGAAAATACGCTGCCGACCGAAATCGGCGTGACCGCGCGCATCAGCGAAAAGCAGATTGAATGCACGCTGCGCCGCCTGCCGATTGAGGCGGACGGGCTGGACGACAGCCTGACCGCCACGCTCGGCACGAGCAGCACGACCGCGCAGCTAACGGGCGGCTATGCTTTCATCGAGAACCTGACGGGGACGGACGTGCATCTGTTTGTGGACGTATCCGGCCTGACGGAAGGCGTGTACACCCTCCCGGTGCAGATTCACATCGACAACGCGCCGGAATTCACCTGCGCGCTCGGTTCGCCGGAAGTGACCGTCACGCTGCGCGCAAAGCCATAAAACGGAGGCAACATGGGAACACTCGCAGATTCGCTGTTTAACGTGCTGATGAGCTGGGTGCGCGCGCTGGTCAACAGCCTGTGGGCCTTGTTTACCACCGACCACACGACCCTGCTGGAATTTCTGGGCAAAAACTGGATATGGATTGTCGTCGTGATCCTCGCGGCGGGGCTTGTGATCGATTGGCTTGTCTGGCTGATTCGCTGGCAGCCGTATCACCTGTGGGCCAAGCGGGCGCGCCGATTCCTGCATCTGCCCGAACCGGAGGAAGAAGAAAAGGGAAAACGCAAAAAGCACGCGGCGGACGGCGGCGCGACGCAGAAGATGCAGCCCGTTGAGGACGAACCGGAAGCGGCCTTTGAAGACGAACGGGAGGAACAATGGCTTCCGCTCGAGCGGCCGCAGATGGACGAGCAGCAGGCGCAGGAGGTCTTGCAGCGCGCGCAGAGCGTGCCGGACGAGGAGCTGGGCGCATACCCCGGCATGCGGTACGGCGCGAAGACGGGCGAGCGGGATGATCTGGCCAGCACCCAGCGCTATTCCGCCGTGCATGCCGAAGGGCCGGGCGCGGCCGAGGTGGAGCGCCGCCGCGCGGAAATCGCCGCATGGCAGCAGCAGATGGCCGAGGAAGCGCGGCAGAAAGCCGAAGCCGAACGCGCCGCAAGGGAAGCCGAACAGCGCCGCATCGCGCAGCAAAAGGCCTACGAGGAAGAACAGCGTCGTATTGCCGAGCGGAAAGCCTACGAAGCGGAGCAGCAGCGCATCGCGCAGCAGAAAGCCTACGAAGCCGAACAACAACGGCTGGCGCAGGAGGAATATCAGCGTCAACTGGCCGAATATGAGCGCCAAAAGGCACAATATGAGCTGGATATGGCGCGTTATCAGCAGGAAAAAGCGGCTTATGACGCGGAAATGGCACGTCAGGCCGCCCAAAATGAAGCCGTGCAGCCGGAAGCGGAAAACGCGCCGCGCCGCCGCAGAGCCGCGCAGGCGAAGCCAAAGACATACAGCGATTATGTCTCCGGCGAAACGGTGGAGCAGCTGCCCGACCCGCCCCAGTGGCCGCAGGTGCAGCAGGCTGCCGAGCAGGCGAAAAAGCCGAAAAAGAGCATCATGAGCCGCGTGGCGAAGATGATGGAGGAGGACGAGACCAGCGAAATTGCCGGGATCAACGCCCTGCCGCCGCGCGTGAGCAAGGACGAGGCCTATCGTCCGGCGAAAATTCCGCAGAAAAACGGAAAGCGCAAGCGTTGAGGTATACAGCATGAGTGATGCGCTATCCAATCTTTTACAAATGACAGCCGCCGCAACGTCCGTGATTTTGATGGGCGTTTGCGGCGTTTGCCTATGTCTTCGACTGCCCCGTGTGATGCGCGGGCAGGAAAGCGCGTCGGGCTTGGCGAAAGAACCGTTTCAAACTCCGCCGCTTTGGCGGGATATGGCGCTGGCCGCCGCGGCGGCAATCTTGAGCCGCCTGCTGCTGTACGCGCTGGCGTATGGCTTTTACAGAAGAAGCGGCGGAACGGATTCATTTTTTCAGTCCTTTGAAGCGCTCTGGACGCATTGGGATGTGCGGCATTATCTGGGCATTGCGAAGGACGGCTACACCAGCGTCGGTGACGAGCGGCTTCGGCTGGTGTTTTTCCCGCTGTATCCGGCGGTGACGCGCGTGTTTTCCGTTTTTACGGGCGGCAATCTGTTTGCGGCCGGAACGCTGGTTTCGCTGCTCTGCGCCGGGATCAGCGCCGCGCTGCTGTTTGATTGGACGAATATGCACCTGGGGCGGCGTGGGGCGTGGCTGGCGGTCGCGTATTTTCTGCTCAACCCGATGAGCGTGTTTCTCGCGTGCGCGTACACGGAGGCACTGTTCATCGCGCTGACGCTGGCGGCGGTCTGCCTGCTCCGGCGCGGCCATCCGTGGCTGGCGGCGTTCTGCGGCATGGCCAGCGCGCTGACGCGCATGCCGGGGGTGATCGTCTCCGGGCTGTTCATCATCGCGTTTCTGGCGCGCATCCCGAAAGAAGGGATTCAGCCGAAAGCGGTCTTGCGCTGTCTGGCGCAGGTGGGCCTTGTTTTCTGCGGCCTGTTCATCTATTGGGGCATCAACTGGGCGGTGACGGGCGACCCGATGATGTATCTGCTCTATCAGAAGGTCAACTGGTATCAGCAGCCCGGCTCGTTCTGGAATTCGACGGCGAACACCGTTCACTATCTCATTTCCACCTATGGGGACGACGATTGGCTGTTCACATGGGGCTTTCAGCTGCTGGCAATGGGGTATATCTACATCCTGCTGGCGGCAAAGCAGAAGAAACTGCCGTTTGATTTGGCGGCGTACAGCTTTGTGTATGTGGCCGTGGTGCTGGCCCCGACGTGGCTGCTTTCCGGCGCGCGGTATCTCTACGCGCTGGCGGCGCTGCCGATGATGCAGGCACAGACGCTCAAAAGCAACGCGGCGCATGCCGTCGGGCTGGGCGTTTGCGCGGCGCTGCTGGTTGTGTTCACGTGGGGCTATACGATTGCGGTCGCGGTGTTATAACTCCTTCAGTCAGCTTCGCTGACAGCTCCCTCGGAGAGGGAGCCTTTATCCTTACGATTCAGGCAGCTTATACCAAAAGCCTCCATCTTCGAGGGAGGTGGCACGACGAAGTCGTGACGGAAGGAGTTAAACCATGAACTCTAAGAAGATTATCCGCATTCTTCTGATTGTGCTGGTGATTGCCGCGGTTTTGGCGGCGGGCGGCTATGCGCTTTGGAAGAACGGATTTTTTGAAAAAATCAACTCGGTGGATGCGCTTCGCGAGGTGATCGCGGGTGCGGGCATGTGGGCCGGGCTGGTGTATTTTGCGCTGCAAATGATGACGGTCATCATCGCGCCGATTCCCAGTAACATTTCGATGATGGCGGGCGCGCTGGCGCTGGGCTTCTGGCCGGCGATGATTTTGGGCGTGCTGGCGGTGGTCGTCGGGTCGGTGATCGTGTTTCTGGCGGCGCGGGCGCTGGGGCACAGCGCGGTGCAGCGCTTTCTGGACAAGGGCGTAATGGACAAGTACCTGCCGATCATCGAAGAAAAGCAGGATATGTTTCTGTTTTTGACGATGCTGTTTCCGTTCTTTCCGGACGATGCGCTCTGCATGCTGGCGGGGCTGACCAACATTCCGCTCGGACGGTTCGTCGTCATCATGGCGCTGGGCAGGCCGTGGGGGTTGATTGTTGCGGCGCTGCTGGGCAGCGGCTCGATCAGCCTGCCGATTTGGGCGTGGGCGGTCATCGGCGTTATCGGGCTTCTGGTTTTCGTGCTCGCGATGAAATACAGCGCGCAGATTGAAGAAGCGCTGCTCAAATTCGTGCGCCGCATCGTACCCCAAAAGAAACGCTCAAGCAGGAATTGACAGCGCCGCGCGGCAGGAAAAACGAAGCTTTGCCGCGAAAAACAAAGGCATCACAACAGACGAGGAGGATAAATCCCCATGATTTACGTTTCCTATGACGAGGCCGTTCGCGAGATGGCGAAGGGCCTGAGCCGCTTTATGAACGCAGAAAACGCAAAGCACTTTGCCGAAATTTTTGCGGGCAACTCGCTGGACGGCATTTACAGCCACGGCATGAACCGCTATCCGCGCTACATCAGCGACATGGAAAGCGGCATCTGCGACCCGAGCGTGACGGCGGCGGAGAAGGTCGGCGGCTTTGGCGCGCTGGAGGTCTATGACGCGCACTTCGGCGTCGGCCCGCTGATTGCCGAGCAGATGACAAAGCGCGCCATCGAGCTGGCGAAGGAACACGGCATTGCCTGCGTCGCCCTGCGCAACAACAGCCATTGGCTGCGCGCGGGCCGATACGGCCTGATGATGGCGGACGCAGGGCTGATGGGTATCTGCTTCACCAACACCTGCATGAACCTGACGGCATGGGGCACGCTGGAGCCCTCCACGGGCAACAACCCGATCACCTTCGCCATCCCGCGCGACAAGGGCAGCCTGGTGATGGATATGGCGGTGAGCCAGTATGCCTACGGCAAGCTGGAAATCATGGCGCAGGAGGGCAAAATGCTCGACACGCCCTGCGGCTACGACATGGAAGGCAACCCCACCTGCGACCCGAAGAAGATCTGCGAAAGCGGCAAGATGATGCCGATGGCGATGTGGAAGGGAAGCGCGCTTTCCATCATGCTGGATTTGTGTGCGTCGATGCTCTCTGCGGGGCGCACGAGCCGCGTCATCGGCCTGCCCGCCGACGGCGAAAAGGGCATGAGCCAGGTGTTCATCGCGATTCATCCGGCGGCGGTCGTGGACATGCAGGCCGTTCAGGCGCAGATGGAGGAGACTGTCTCCTTCCTGCACAGCCTGCCGCCGATCGAGGGCGGCCGCGGCGTACACGCGCCGGGCGAGGGGCTTGACAAGACCCGCGCGAAGAACCGCGAAAACGGAATCCCCGTGACGGAGGAAACGTGGCGCAAAATTCTGGAAGCCGGCGCGCAGAAAGCGTAAAAAAACGATTGTTAAATCCTGCTGAAAACCGTCGGTAAGATTGACAGAAATCAAAAAACAGTGTATAGTAATGTTGTTTACCCAGCGGGTCCTGTGAGGGCCGTTTTCACGCGATATTTTGACGCAGAATGTGCTGCGGGCGAAATATAAAAATTTTTCAGGGAGGATGTATCCATGAAGAAGCTTCTTTCCATGCTTCTGGCGGCCGCCATGCTCGTTTCTGCGGGCGCGATGGCGTTTGCCGAGGGCACGTCTGAGAAGGGAACCATCGTGTATGGTTCTTCCACCGAAATCGGCGGCGACTTCGCGCCGGATTCCTGGTGGACCAACAATGCCACCGACAAGATGATCCGTAATCTGACCAACGATTACACGGTCACCACCACGAATCAGGGCGGCGAATATGTCGTCAACCCGACCATCGCCAACAACATCGAGTCTGTGGTCAACCCGGATGGCAGCAAGACGTTCACCGTCACCATCAACGAGGGCCTGACCTACAACAACGGCGAAGAAATCAAGGCTGCGGATTATCTGTGGGCCGAAGTCTTCTCCTGCTCCAAGGTCGCGATGGATGTCGGCGCGAAGCTGACCGGCTATTTGACCTATGTCGGCGGCCAGGAGTACTATGACGGCGCCGCGACTGCGGTTTCCGGCATCCGCCTGATCGACGATTACACCTTCTCCGTGACCATCGTCGCGGACAAGATTCCGTACTTCTACGACCTGCGCTACATCGAGCTGCAGCCGCTCTCCATCAAGTACTGGCTGGGCGACGCTGTCGAGCTGAAGGATGACGGCGAGGGCTGCTACATCGCCGGCGACTTCACCAAGGACGGCGTGGGCAAGCAGCTGGAGTACGCCCGCTTCAACGCGGGTGAGGATCGCGTTTCCGCCGGTCCGTACAACCTGATTGCGTATGATAAGGGCTCCCTGCAGGCGACCCTGACCATCAACCCGAACTACGCGGGCAACTTCGAGGGTCAGAAGCCGAGCATCGAGAAGATCGTCATCACCAAGACCGAGGACGCGACCTGGGCCGACGCGCTCAAGACCGGTGCCTTCAACTTCTATGACACCGTGACCGACGGCGACCAGATCAACACCGCTCTGGACATCATCGCCGAAGGCGGCTTCAACTACGTGCAGTTCGACCGTGCCGGCTACGGCATGCTGAACTTCCAGTGTGACTTCGGCCCGACCCAGTTCGAGGCTGTCCGTCACGCGGTTGCCCTGCTGCTGGATCGCAACGAGTTTGCGAACACCTTCTGCCAGGGCTGGGGCGGCGTTGTCAACGGCATGTACGGCACCGGCCTGTGGCAGTACCAGGAGGCCGAGGAGTGGCTGGAGACGACCCTGAATCCGTATTCCTATGATCCGGAAGCGGCTGTTGAAGAACTCAAGGCCGACGGCTGGGTTTACAACGCCGACGGCAGCGACTATGTCGATGGCTCCGGCGAAATCCGCTACAAGAAGGTCACCGAGGTTGAGGCTGGCACCTATGCGCACAACGTCACCCTCGCCGACGGCACCATCCTGATGCCGCTGATCATCGAGTGGTCCTCTTCCGAGAACAACCCGGTTTCCGAGCTGCTCAACGTCATGCTCGCTCAGGGCCCGCAGACCGCTGAGGCCGGCATGAAGATCAACCAGAACGTGATGACCTTCACCGAGCTGCTCAACTACTACTATCGCGACGCTTCTCAGGGCGACAAGTACGCCGTCCCGACCTACGGCATGTTCAACCTGGCCAACAACTTCACCCCGGCTTACGATCAGTCCTACGAGTGGACGCTCGATCCGGATATGGTTGCTCAGGGCTACAACCTGAACCGTCTGTACAACGAGACGATGGACGCGCTCTCCATGAACATGGTTTACGGCGTGGATTCCGACAACACCTCCCTGTACATGACCTACTGGAAGGGCTTCCAGATGCTGTGGAACGAGCTGCTCCCGCAGATCCCGCTCTACTCCAACATCTACATCACCGTTTATCCGGATTGGCTTGAGAACTACACCCAGGATTCCTTCTGGGATTTCCAGCAGGCCATCCTCTACGCGACCGTGGCCGAGTAATTTCTGCTCAGTTCCGATCACAGAATTGGGGGCGGGCGTTCTGCCCGTCCCCTTTTTCCTTCTTTTTGATTTTGAATGCAATCGTCCTTTTTGAAGGACAAGCGCCCTGCCCTTGGCTGCCCAAAGGCGGGAAAGAACAAGGGCAAAGCACTTGTCCTGCGGATGAATGAAGATATACGGCAGGCGGGCAAGCTGAAAGCCGAGCGCCTGCGTCAACGCGGTCTGCGCCGCGGCAAAAAGAGAAAGAAAAAAACACCATAGAGAGGATGGATGAGATGGGCAAATATGTTGCCAAGCGTATCGGATACATGGCGCTTGTGTTTCTCATCGTTTCGTTTTTGATGTATTCGCTGTACAACCTCATTCCGACAGACCCGGCCCGCGCCGAACTGGAAGCGCAGAAGCAGAGCCTCAAGCCGGCGGAGTATGAACAGCTGTATCAGGAGCTGCGCGCGAAGATGGGTCTGGATGATCCGCTGGTCATCCGCTACATGCGCTGGATGGGCCTATGGCCGGACGTTGGGGACAACACCGGCTTCAACGGCCTGCTTCAGGGCAACTTCGGCTATTCCCAGTTCTACAAGAAGGACGTGACCGAGGTCATCGTCGATCCGATGAAGAACACGATCTTCATCAACATTTTCTCCACGATTCTGGCGCTGGGCATCACCATCCCGCTGGGCATTTTCTGCGCCGTTCACAAGGGCAAGAAAGTGGATAACACCGTGCAGGTCGTGACGATGCTCGGTTACAGCCTGCCGATTTACATCATCGCGCTGATTTTCATGTTCTTCTTCTGCGTGCTCTGGCGAATCTTCCCGATTTCCGGCACGAAGACGGCGGGCGCGATTTACGCGACCAAGTGGGATGAGTTCATCGACATGCTCTACCACGTCACCCTGCCGGTCATCGTCATGACCTTCGCCTCGCTGGGCGGCATGACCCGCTATGTCCGCAGCGCGATGATCGACGCGCTGAGCATGGATTACATCCGCACCGCGCGCGCCAAGGGCCTGAAGGAAAAGGTCGTCATCTATTCCCACGCGTGGCGCAACGCGCTGCTGCCGATCATCACCTCGATCATCGGTTGGTTCATCAGCATTTTCTCCGGCTCGGTCATCATCGAGAACACGTTCTCTTTGAACGGCATGGGCAAGCTCTATTGGGCGGGCCTGAATAACCTTGACTTTGAGCTGGTGCTCGCGATTCAGATGTTCTATACCATCGTCGCCCTGATCGGTTCGCTGCTGATGGATATCAGCTACGGTCTGGTCGATCCGCGCGTGCGTGTGGACAAGTAAGGAGGAAGAACGATGAGCAACAAGAAAAAAGAATTCTTCCTCGTGCGCTGGTTCAAGCGCTGCTTCCTGCATGAACGCCCGGAGCTTTCCAGCGAGGAAGAAGAAAAGATTCAGACTCCGATGCGCGCGATGGTCAGCAATTTCGTCCATCGCCCGCTGGCCATGTTCGGCCTGATTGTGTTTCTGGCGATTTTCGTGTTCGTGATGGTCGGCCCGCACATCTGGGTGCTCGACCTCTCCGAACAGGACAGCACGCTGACCAACCTGCCGCCTTCCAACAACATGATGGATGTGCCGAAGGCGCTGCTCCAAAACGGCGTGAAGGATATCTCCTCCGGAAACACCTACGGCATCGGCATCGACAACGAGGGCGAATTGTATACATGGGGCCACACCCGCATCACCGATAAAATCGACGTGGCGACCATCCCGGACGAGGTGCGCAGCGCCGATCTGGTGCAGATTGCCGCCGGTACGGATCACGTCGTCGCGGTGGACGCGGACGGCGAGGTTTATGTCTGGGGCAACACGCGTTTGCAGCAGGATAAATTCTCCAACGACATGAAGAAGGCCATGAAGGCCGGCGGCGACGAGTGGGACGTGATTCAGCTCGAAGCGAGCAACCAGTTCTCCGCCATCGTCTGTTCGGACGGCAACCTCTACCTCTGGGGCAACGGCAACATGGCTGATATCAAGATTCGCAGCAAGTATCAGGGCAAGATTGCCAAGGTTGCGCTGACGGATAACGAATATATCGCCCTCCTGACCGACGGCACCGTGGCCTACACGGGCAACAAGGACAAGACCTCCCCGTTTGCGAAGATTCCGGCGGGGTTGAAGGGCAAGACCGTCGTGGATATCGCGTCCACAAGCAAATCCGTCGCAGCCATCACCGAGGACGGCGAGGTCTATGTCTGGGGCAACGCCGTCAAGGGCGAGGCCAACGTGCCGGAGCTTGAATCCAAAATCGTCCACATCTACGGCGGCCGCTACCACTACACCGCGCTGCTGGAAAACGGCGATCTGGTCTCTTGGGGCGACAACAAATACGGCCAGATTAACGTGCCCGCCAAGGCGCAGGATGCGGACAACATCGAAAAAATCTTTGTTTCCAGCTACCAGAACTATGCGCTGGCCAGCGACGGCACGATGTATACCTGGGGTCTCAAGGGCTTTGTGCTCGGCACGGATAACCTCGGCCGCGACATGCTGACCCGTATCGTCAACGGCGGTCAGGTGACGATGACCGTCGGCGCCATCTCCGTCGTCATCGCGACGATTCTGGGCATCATCTTCGGCGGCGTGGCCGGTTACTTCGGCGGCAACGTCGATATCCTCATCATGCGTATCGCGGAAATCGTCGGCGGCTTGCCGTTCATTCCGTTCGCGATGATTCTTTCCGCCGTCATCGGCACGAAGCTCGACCCGACGCAGCGCATGTATCTGATTATGGTCGTGCTCGGCGTGCTCAGCTGGGTGCCGACCTGCCGCCTTGTGCGCGCGCAGATTCTCGCCCAGCGCGAGATGGAATACGTCACCGCGGCCAAGGCGATGGGCATTCGCGAGCACACGATTGTGTTCCGCCACATTCTGCCCAACGTCGTCAGCCTGCTCATCGTCTCCATGACGCTGGATTTCGCCACCTGCATGCTGACCGAATCCACGCTGTCTTACCTCGGCTTCGGCATTCCGCTGCCGACCCCGACGTGGGGTAACCTCTTGAACGGCGCGAACAACTCCATCGTCATCCAGCAGTATTGGTGGCAGTGGGTGTTCCCGGCTGCGATTTTCGGCATCTGCACCATCTGCATCAACCTGATCGGCGACGGTCTGCGCGACGCGCTCGACCCGAAGGCGCTCGAACGATAAGAAGGAGGGGAAGAATATATGGCACTGCTTGAAATGCACGATCTGAAAACATTCTTCACCACCAAGCGCGGCGTCGTCAAGGCGGTGAACGGTGTATCCTATCAGGTAGAAGCGGGCAAGACGCTCGGCGTGGTCGGCGAGTCCGGCTCCGGCAAGAGCGTGTCCGCCATGAGCATGCTCCAGCTGCTCGACGGCAACGGCTACATCGCCGGGGGCAGCATCATGTTCGACGGCAAGGATTTGACGAAGATGCCGCTCTCGGAGATGCAGAAGATCCGCGGCAACGCGATTTCCGTCATCTTCCAGGAGCCGATGACCAGCCTGAACCCGGTGTTCACCATCGAGCGTCAGGTCTCCGAGCCTTTCATCATCCATCAGGGGATGAGCAAGCAGGAGGCGCGCAAGAAGGTCGTCGAAATGCTGGCCGACGTGAAGATTCCGAACCCGGAGGTTGTCGCCAAGCAATATCCGCATCAGCTTTCCGGCGGCATGCGCCAGCGCGTGATGATCGCCATGGCGCTGGCCTGCAAGCCGAAGCTGCTGATCGCCGACGAGCCGACGACGGCGCTCGACGTGACCATTCAGGCGCAGATTTTGAAGCTGATGAACGACCTCAAGCGCGAGCACGGCACGTCCATCCTGTTCATCACGCACGACCTCGGCGTCATCGCCCAGATGGCGGACGACGTGGCCGTCATGTACTGCGGACAGGTGGTTGAAATGGCCCCGGCGAAGACGCTTTTCACGGATTGTGAGTTCTCCCACCCGTACACCGAAGGCCTGATGGTCTCCATCCCGAGACTGGATACGCCCGCGGGCGTGCGGCTGGAATCCATCCCCGGCTCGGTGCCGCATCCGCTGAACCTGCCGAAGGGCTGCAAATTCGCGCCGCGCTGCAAGTATTGCCAGCAGCGCTGCCTGGAGGAGGAACCGGAGCTGGTGAACGTGACGGAGGAGCAGCAGGTGCGCTGCTTCTACCCCAGAAAGGAGGAGCGCCGTGCAAACCTCAAATAACGAGGGGAAGAAGGTGCTGCTTCGCATCAGCAACCTCAAGCAATACTTCCCGCTGAAAAAGAAGGGCCTTTTCGTCAAGGCCAACGACGGCATTACGCTGGATATCTACGAGGGCGAGACCTTTGGTCTGGTCGGCGAGAGCGGCTGCGGCAAATCCACGCTGGGCCGCACGCTGCTCCAGCTCTACCGCCAGACGGACGGCCGCACGATGTATTACGGCCGCACGCTGGATGACCTTGCGCCGCTTTACGTCAAAAAGACCTTGCAGACGCTCGACAAGCGCCGCGAAAAGTGGCACGAGCTGAAAAAACATCTGGCCAATGTGCAGAAGGAATACGACGCGCTGCCGGACGGCGAAGCGAAGTACAAGAAGCACAACGAGCTGGACAAGGCGACCAAGGACGAGAACGACGCGCTGCTGGATATGGCGAACCTCATCGGCGGTTTCGTCTGCGTGGAGGATATCCACCCGGCGCAGAAGCTGTTCCTGGAGGAATACCGCATTTCCAGCGCCCGCGTGAAAGAGATGAACCGCCGCGACGCGGTGCAGCTCGATCTGGACGACGTGCTCTTTGACATCAAAAAGGGCGAGGAAAACGGCAAGAACGTCGGCGGTCTCAAGAACAAGGAGATCAAGCTCCGCGCCGAACTGGCCAAGATCGACGAGAAGCTCGCCGACCTTGCGCGCCAGATCGGCGACGTTCGCAGTCAGCTCGATGCGCTTCGGGCGCAGTACGCGGGCAACGCGGACTTTGCGCGTTACGAAGCGCTGCGCGACGAGGGCATTGACCTTGCGCGCCTTGAATATGATGAAATCCGCAAGCTGCGCCGCGATTTGCAGCTGATCTTCCAGGATCCGTATTCCAGCCTGAACCCGCGCATGACCGTGGGCAACATCATCGGCGAGGGCCTGCTGGCGCACGGCTTCTTCAAGAAGAACGACGAGCGCATGCAGGAATACATCGTCAAGACGATGGAGGACGCGGGTCTGGCGAGCTACTTCCTGCATCGCTTCCCGCATCAGTTCTCCGGCGGCCAGCGCCAGCGCATCGGCATTGCCCGAAGCCTGGCGGTGAAGCCGAAGTTTGTCGTCTGCGACGAAGCGGTTTCCGCGCTGGACGTGTCCATTCAGAGCCAGATCATCAACCTGCTGGCCGATTTGAAGGAACAGAGCAACCTGACCTATCTGTTCATCACGCACGATCTTTCTGTCGTCAAGTACATTTCCGACCGCATCGGCGTCATGTATCTGGGCAACATGGTCGAGCTGGCGAACACGCAGGAGTTGTTCGATCATCCGCTGCATCCGTACACCGAAGCGCTGATGGCCGCGATTCCGACCACGGACGTGGAGGAGCACCGCGAGCTGCGCATTCTGGAGGGCGATATCCCCAGCCCGGTCAATCCGCCGCAGGGCTGCAAATTCCACACGCGCTGCGCGCACTGCACGGAAATCTGCAAGCATGCCGTGCCGGAATGGAAGGAAATGGCGCCGGGTCACTTCGTGGCCTGCCACCATCCGCTTTCCGAAAAGGAATAAGTTATGGGACTGCCGTTTAAGGGGCGCTATGACCGCTTCCGCAAGCTGCAAAAGGAAAAAATGGGCGAGCAGCCGATAGACCGCGCGCCCTGCGACGAGATGGAGAAGGGCGACGGATTGGCGATGCTGATCGCCGCGATGATTACCATTGTGCCGATCTGCCTGGTCGTGCTGGCGATTCTGGCGCTGGCGGGATACTTCTTCATTGTTCGATGATAAAAAAGCGAATCTCTTTCGGAAGAAGGGGGTTCGCTTTTTATCATGTCAGGATGCAATTTATATAAACATAGACAAGGTGGGAAATCCAGAAACCTCAGGTTTCTGGTGGGGATTGGGGCAACGCCCCAACGTAATCTATGCTTCCTTCACGGGCTTATAGCAGAGATCGTGCTCGACGCAGGCCCACATATCCATCGCGGGCGTGCGGAGCTGAATTTCGACGGGGACGGTGGCTTTCTGGCCGTTTCGGCAGACGGGCACGAGCATCACCAGATGCAGGCTGCGGTAGCCGCTGGGCTTCGGGGCGGCGATGTAATCCCGCGCGCAGACGAACTGCCAAGAGGGGGACGCGCGCAGAATATCCGCAAAGCGATAGACCGCCTCCACGCTGGAAAGCACGACGCGCAGCCCGGCGATATCGTGCAGCTGGGCCGCGCCCTCCGCGCTCTGCGGCAGGCCGCGCCGGAGCAGCTTGTCGCGAATGGACGCGGGCGATTTGAGCCGGAACGTCATCGAGCGGACGGCAAAGGGCGTGTGTTCCTCCTCAAGCTGCATCCGCGCCGCGCAGAGCGCCAGAAACGCGGTCTCGACCGCCGCTTCGTAGGGCACATAAAACGAAAAATCAAAATCCGCCGTCCTCGGCGTGCGCATCGGCTGTATGGAAGAAATACGCTGCAAGGAAATCACCTCAAAAAACAATCTGATGAAAAATCGTTACCCTAAGCATACGCCTGATTTATTGCCGAAATGCGGCCGCAGGCGGGCTGAAATGTGAAAAAAGGAGAAGTAAGCTGCCAAAGCCTATTCTATGCGGGAAAAGCTGTAAAAAGAACGGGCATATCGTTTTTTCGCTGTACAGAAACAGCTTTTTTCAGTATAATAAAGAGGATGGAAACCAACGCGGGCGCTTGCCCGAAGGAAGGAACAGCTATGAACAAAAATGTTGCAGACGACGCGCTGCGCGGGCTGATGAACCGCCGCATGCCGAACTGGGCGCGCTATGTGCTCGTGCTGCTGGCGACGGCGGTGTTCGCGGTATTCGCTTATCACGCGCGCTACGCGAAGATCGACGAATTTACGGGCTTCCGCATGGAAGAAATGACGCGGCTGATCGCCGTTGTGCTCGCCGCGCTTTATGCGCTCACCGTGGCGGTGGAGCTGCATATCGGCAAAAAACTGAATGTCGGCGCGCAGGTGATGCTGTGCGTGGTGGTCGGCGCCATTCTGCTGGCTAAAGTCTCGCTGTTTGACTATGTGAGCGACGACTACGACATCTTTTTGAGCAACTGGATTTATGATTATTCCCAGATGGGGATCAAGCAGGGCCTGGGCACGTATATCGGCAGCGACTACACGCCGCCGTATCTGTATCTGCTGCTGCTGATTTCGCGGGTGAAGAATTATCCGTGGCAGTATCTGGTCAAGGTCGTCTCGCTGACGTTTGAGGTGCTGCTGGCCTATGCTGTCACCAAGCTGGCGGGGATGCAGGTGAAAGGCGCGGGCAAGCGCGTCGTGATCTTCAACCTGACGCTGATGCTGCCGACCGTTGTCTTCAACGGCGCGTATTGGGGCCAGTGCGACGTGATTTATACCTCCCTGTGTCTGATGGCGCTGTATATGGCGCTGCAAAAGCGAAGCGCATGGAGCATGATTTTCTTCGGCATGGCGCTTTCCTTCAAGCTGCAAACGGTCTTCTTCCTGCCTGCGCTGCTGCCGCTGTGGCTGCGGAAGGATATCAAGCTGCGTCATCTGGTGCTGATTCCGGCGGCGTATTTGGCGATGATGATTCCGGCGTTCTGGGGCGGCAAATCGCTGCACCACGCGCTGACCGTGTACACCACGCAGGCGGGCAACTACAACTTCATCACCGTCAACGGGCCGAGCCTGTATAACTTCCTGCCCGCGTCGATGGACAAGGGCACGATGTATACGATGTTCAGCGGCATGGCGATGGCGCTGGGCATGGCGATGCTGACCGCGGTCTGCCTGATGGTGTGCCTGCGCCGCGACCACATCACGCGGGAAGGAACGCTGCTGACCTGCCTGCTGGTGCTGGGCGGCGTGCCGTTCTTCCTGCCGAAGATGCACGAACGTTATACCTTCGGCGCGGACGTGCTGGCGCTGGTGCTTGCGGCGTATAAACCGAAGCGGGTCTGGCTGCCGCTGCTGTTTGGTCTGGCTTCCTACATCTGCTACACGGCGGGCCTGCCGGGCGACGCAATTCTGGATCTCAAGTGGGCGACGGTGTTT
Organism: uncultured Clostridia bacterium; assembly: GCA_934636105.1. GTDB lineage: Bacteria > Bacillota > Clostridia > Christensenellales > Aristaeellaceae > Ventricola. The sequence goes on along the minus strand of CAKTZR010000010.1, from coordinate 42,398 downwards.
CAGGGGCTGGCCGTCGCGCTGACGGCCGCAGCGCTTTACAAGAGCCTGCACGAAGAAAAGACGGATGCCGCTCTGGCGGAGGTGAAGGCATGAAAAATCCGAATATCATGCGCGACCCGCTGCGCGCGGGGCTGGAAGCGCGGGTGAAGGGCCTGCCCAAGCTGCTGCTGGGCGCGGCGGCGGCGCTCGTGTTTTTCGCGCTGGAAATGAAGAACTGCGCGGGCATGGAAGGCACGCTTGTGATTGCGCTGATCGGCGCGGCGTGCATGGCGCTTTTGACCTTTGGCGCGTGGCGCGCACTGAAGGAACAGTCGGCGATGGTGCTGCTGTGCGCGGCGGCGTTGGCGATGCTGGCGGTGGCGGCGCATCTGGCGATGCTGGATATCAAGCCGGGGCGCATGAGCAAGGTGCTTACGCCGATGCTGGAGGATATGTGGAACTATGACCTCGGCACGGCGATGGCCTGGGAAGACGGCGCATGGTCGGGCGGCTACCTGATCGTGATGGCGCTGATTTCCCGGCTGGAGAATTTTTCGCAGCTGTACGCCGTGAAACTGTTTGACATGGTCTGCCAGACGGCGGCGGCGCTGGCCGTTTTGAAGCTGGCGCTTGAGCGCAACGCAAAGCCGGGCGCGGCCGTGGGCGCGATGTTTGCCTGCGTGCTTGCACCGACGATGCTGATGAACGGCGGCTGCTGGGCGCAGTGCGACGCGATGTTCGCCGCGCTGACGCTCTGGGGGCTGGCGCTGCTGCTTAATGATCATCCGGTTTGGGGCTGCATCCTGTGGGGGCTGGCTGCGGCGACGAAGCTGCAAGCCGCGTTCCTGTTCCCGCTGCTGCTCGTGTTTTTCATGAAGGGAAAGGTCTCCATTCGCCATCTGCTCGCGGGTCTGGCGGCGTTTGTGCTGATGCAGGCGGCGTTCCTCGTCGATGGTCAGGGGCTTGCGGCGGTGTTTGGCCGCTATGCCCAGCAGATCGATGCGGTGGCGTATGAGGGCGCGGGTCTGGCGGATCATGCGCCGGGCGTTTACAGCCTGATGACGGTCGCTTCCGTCCGCGAGTTCAGCGGCATGGGCATGTATTTGGGCTTTGCCTGCGCGCTGCTGGTCGCTTTTGCGCTGATTCATGCGCATTGTGAGCCGGACACGGACACGCTGCTGCTCGCGGCGCTGCTGCTTGCGGCAGGTCTGCTGCTGATTCTGCCGCAGATGAACGCGCGCAGCCTGTATTTGGCGGGCCTGCTGGCCTTCGCCTGCGCGGGCAGCGCGCGGCGGCTGGCGGTGGCCGGAGTACTGGAACTGATTTCGCTGTGCAGCTACATGGAAGCGATTTTTAACTACACGATTATCCCGATGAATGTGCTCAGCCTGATGGCGATTGCCTGCGCGGTGGTCGTTTGGCTGGAGCTGATGGGCAAATTGGGCGTCAAGGGGGCGCTTGCACGTGAAAACGACGCTTGATGAGCGCCTGCGCGGCGGATTGACGAAACCATGCGGAAAAGCGGCGCGGGCGATCTGCGCCGCGCTGACGGTGCTTGGCTTTGCGCTGGTGATGGCGACGCGCACCCTTGCGCTGGGACATTCCGCGGCGACGGCGGCGGCGCTGTGCGTGCCGCTGGCGGTGATGCTCCTTTTCGCCATGCGGATTGTGAAGGAGAACGGGCAGGGCGTGCTTGACGCGCTGCTGCTGTGCGCGCTCTGCGCCGCGGCCCTGCTGGCGCGGGTCAGCTTTTTGGATCGCTCCTCCGGAGATTACGACATTTATCTGGCGGATTGGCTGCAAAAGCTGGCGGGCGGCTCGTTTGGCGAGGGCATGCGCCAAAACATTGGCGAGTACAATGTGCTGTATCAATATATCCTGTTCATCATTACGCGGCTGCCCGTTCCGGCGCTGTATGCGGTGAAGGCGGTTTCCTTCATCGGGGATGCGTTTCTGGCAGGCGCGGCGGTGGAGCTGGCGCAGAAGGACGGCCAAAAGAACGCCGTCGCTTTCGGATTGGCGCTGCTGCTGCCGACCCTCGTTTTGAACGGCGGCATGTTTGCCCAGTGCGACAGCCTGTACGCGGCCTGCGCGCTGTGGGGGCTGGCGCTTGCGCTGGCAGGCAGGCCCGTGCGCGCGGCGGCGTGCTTTGCGCTGTCGCTGGCGTTTAAACTGCAAGCCGTGTTCATTCTGCCCATCGTCGCGGTGCTCTGGGCGGACAAAAAACTGCGGCTTTCGGATGCGCTGGTCTTTCTGGGCACGCTTGTGCTGACGGCCCTGCCCGCACTGCTGGGCGGCAAGAGCGTCGGCGCGCTGCTTTCCATCTACACGGCGCAGACGGGGCTGTATACCGGGCTGACCTACAACGCGCCGAGCTTCTTCGCGCTGCTGGATACGACCGGGCTGGACGTGTATGCCTACGGCAATTTCGGCATGGCGCTGGCGTTCGGCGCGTGCGCGCTGCTGATGGCCTGCGGCGTGAAGCAGGCGGGAAAGCTGACGCGGGAAGGGTATCTGCGTCTGGCGCTGCTGCTGCCGCTGACGATTGTCTTTTTCCTGCCGCGGATGCACGAGCGGTATTTCTATCTGGCGGATATCCTGAGCGTCGTGTGGGCGGCGAAAGATAAAAAGGCCGCGCCTGTCTGCGCGCTGATTGCGCTTGCGTCGCTGGGCAGCTATTGGGAAACGGCTCTGCCGCTGAATATCTGCGCGCTGATGATGCTTGCGGCGCTGATTTTGGCGCTGGGGCATACCCAACGGGACGAAAATGTGATATAATAGGTTAAAAGCAACAGAATGTCACTTTTCCCGGCGAAAAAAGGTCTGCCGGAACGTTTTCGATTAGAAAACAAAACAAACAAAATGAAAACCCGCGTCCGCGGGACGGAGGACTTTGACATGAACCGGGAAGAAATGCTCAACTTTTTGAAAAACGAGGCGCGCGGCATCTCCGTGATGTTCGGGCCGAACTGCGAAACCATCGTCCACGACATGACCCGCCCCGGTCATCCGATTCTGGCGATTTTCAACGGCACGGTGACGGGCCGCGAGGTCGGCTCGACGGCGGACATCTTCGGCGACATCGGCGACTACGACGAGAGCATCTATCAGAACAAGGACTACATCAACCAGCTGGTGCTTTCCCGCGACGGACGCACGCTCAAAAGCTCGACGTTCAACATCGTCGGCGAGGATTATCACTTCGCGCTGGGCATCAATCTGGATATCACCAACATGGTGCGCGCCGGGCAGATGCTCAGCGAGCTGACCGCCACCAGCGGCGATTTGCAGCAGACGCTCATGCAGGACGCGAGGAGCCAGCTTGAAGAACTGCTGCGCGAGTGCATCAGCGCCGTCGGCAAGGAGCCGGAGGCGATGAAGAAGACCGACCGCATGCGCATCATCCGCATGCTCTATAAGCGCCGTGCGTTCACGTATCAAAAGTCCGTGGCGATTGTCGCCGAGCGGCTGAACGTGTCGCGGTACACGGTTTACAAGTACATGCATGAGCTGGAGGAGGCCGAAGCGGCGGGGAGCCTGGTGCAGGATTAAAAGCATATGAAAAAGCACGAATCTCGTTTTTCAGGGATTCGTGTTTTTGATTCATCCATAATTTTAAGGTATTCCGCCTTTAGACTCCCTCAGTCAGCTTCGCTGACAGACCTTCGGCGTTTCACTTGCCTGTTTCCCGCACAACGGGCGGCAAGTCTAACGCCCTCAAGGAGGGAGCCTTTTGGTATAATCTGCGGTAGCGAGAGAATGAAGCCTCCCTCTTTGAGGGACATTCATCTGTTGCCGCCAGTGGCGGAAACAAATAGATGAGATGCCGAAGGTTGGCACGACGAAGTCGTGACGGAAGGAGTTAACAGCGGGTGGGCGCGGTCGTTCCCCGCACCACCAGCTCCACCGGCAGATTGAAATCCTTCGGATCGGGATGCTCGCCGCCGATGAGTGCGAAAATCGCTTCCGCCGCGCGGCGGCCCTTGCCGATGCCATCCTGATGAATCGTAGTCAGCGGCGGGAAGGTCATGCGCGCGATATCCACATCGTCAAACCCGACGATGGAGATTTCCTCCGGCACATGCGCGCCGCCTTCGCGCAGACCCGTGATGACGGCCGCGGCGTATTGGTCGCCGCTGACGCAGATGCCCGTGAAATCCCGCCGCGCGGCCAGCTGCCGTCCCAGCGCAATCCCGCGTTCGGCGTTGAAGGGAAAGAGGTTGGTAATCAAATTTTCCGGGCTGGGGGCAATTCCGGCCTCGTGCAGCGCGTCGCAGTAGCCCGCGTAGCGCTGGTCGTTGTTCATGAAGCCGCAATGCACCGCGCCGATGAACAGGATGTTTCTGTGGCCCAGATCGATCAAATGCTTCGCCGCCAGATAGCCGCCCCGGCGGTCGTCCGCGCGCACCTGAATGAGCGTGGGATCATCGAGATAGGTGTTGATGGTCACGCACGGCTTGCCCTGCTTTTTGACGAAATCCACAAGGCTCTGCGGCACGCGATCCTTGAAGATCACGCCGTCGGGATTCCAGTTGTTGAGCATCAGGCGGAGCACGTCTTCATCCGTGCCGCGCCGCGTCATCAAAAAATAGCCGTGGTCGGTGACGACGCTCTCCAACCCGGAGAGCATCACGCCCGCAAAGCCGTTGCCCGCATAGGTCTCCTGCGGGCTGTGCGTGTCCACATAGGCGATGATTCGGGAGGAGTGGCTCACCAGCGCGCGGGCGGACATATTGGGCACATAATGCAGCTCGTCAATGGCCGCCAGAATGCGCTGCACCGTCTGCGGGGAAACACGGTCATAATTGCCATGGACGACGTTGGAAACGGTCGTCAGGCTGACGCCGACGAGACCGGCGATATCCTTCATTGTGGCCATGAGAAATCCTCCATCATCAAGATACCTCATTATACCATGTTGAGCGCTAAACTGCAAATGGGCAAAAGAAAAGAGACTGCCTTACACAGTCTCCTCAAAAACGGATCAATACTTGAGCTTCTGCGTGGCCGCCCAGCCCTCGTTGATGGCTTCCTGATGGCTTGTGGCATACGGGCCAATGCTCTTGGCCTTATCCATGGAAATCGGGAAGTGGACGCACAGGTGGCCGTTGAAGTTGTTGTTGGAAAGGTGCTGCGGGGAATGCGGCACGTCGTGGGTGGAACCGATGTAGGTCTTGCCATCCGAGAACGTGACCCAGACTGCCTTCGGCGTCCACGTGGTCTTGCCGCCGAACGCCTTGAGCATGATCGCCGTGTCCTCCGCCGTGGCGGGCTCGGCGTCCATGTGCGCGTCCTTGGTCATGATGCGCAGCTTCCAGGAATAGCCGGTGGAGAAATCATACACCGTGCAGTATTCGCCGTTGGCGTAGTTGCGCCGCCAGTTGTAGAAGTTGTCGTAGATGACGTTGCCGGCGGTTTGCGCGCTGGGCGCGGTGGTGCCGTCTGTCGTGCCTGCATTGCTGGAACCGCTGCCGGAATAATCTGCATTGATGGCGGCGAGCGTCTTCTTGCCCGCGATGCCGTCCGCCGTCAGGCCCTTGGATTTCTGATAGGCCGTGACCGCGTCGGCGGTCAGCGCGCCGAAGTTGCCGGTCTTATTGCCGGTGTAGAAGCCCAGCGTGGTCAGCATATTTTGCAGCTTGAGCACCTCGTCGCCGGAAGAACCCTGCTGGAGCGTGCCGCTCGTGTTGAGCAGGGAGGAAGAAGAACTGCTGCTCGACGAATTGCTGTTTGAGCTGCTGGAGCTGGAATTGCTGTTGGAGCTTGAGCTGCTGCTTCCGGAAAGCTTGCTGCTGACGGCGGAAAGCGTCTTCGCGCCTGCCACGCCGTCGGCGGAAAGGCCGTTGGCTTTCTGGAAGTTATAGACGGCTTCCTTCGTCAGACGGCCAAAGTTGCCGGTGATGGAACCGGTATAATAGCCCAGCGTTTTGAGGTTCTGCTGAAGCGTGCGCACCGCGTCGGATTTCACGCCGTACTTGAGCAGATCGCCGGAGGACGAGGAGGAGCTGGACGAAGAAGAACTGCTCGAAGACGAGGAGCTGGAGGAGGACGAAGACGAACTGCCGTTTACGGCTTCCGCGATTTTGGCCAGCGTCTTTGCGCCTGCAATGCCGTCTGCGGAAAGGCCGTTCTTGCGCTGGAAATTCATGACGGCGGCTTCGGTGATGCTGCCGTAGTGGCCGCTGATCGTGCCGGAATACAGGCCGAGCTTGGTCAGATTCTGCTGGAGCTTCATGACCTCGTCGCTGCGCGTGCCATAGCGGAGAATGGAGCTGTCCGACACGGTGGAGGAGGAAGAAGAACTGCTCGACGAGGAGGACGAAGACGAGCTGCCGGAGGAGGCGGTATAGGTGATGCCCGCCGCTTCATACAGCGCGGCGCGGGTGGCTTCGTTCACCACGCCGTTATCCTCAAGCGCGTATTTTTTCTGGAATTTCTTGACCGCGGTTTCCGTCTTTTCGCCGTAGTGGCCGGTGATGCCGGCGCTGTACAGCTTGAGCTGCTTGAGCGCGGTCTGAATCGTCGCGATCTCGTCCGCCTCGTCGCCAAGGCTGTAATCCTGCGCGCAGGCGCTTGCACAGACGCATACCATCAAAGCGGCGGAAAGCGCCGCGATCCATCTTTTGTTAGACGCACGAAGTGACATATGGGCATGCGTCTCCTTTCATTTCAAGTATGTGACTATTTTATTACGACTTGTAACATTTGTCAAGCGAATTTTAATAAACAAGCCGTCACAGTGAAACAAAAGGAGCAAAATCGGCGGAAAACAGCGGCGTGTAGCGCAGAATATCCGATTCATCCCGCGCGCTCAAAAAGAGGTGCGCCGCCTTTGGCACAAAGGAAAGCGGGGACGCGGAAACGGCGGAAAGCGCTTCGGACGTCGTCTGCGCGTGCCGCGCAAGGGTGATATGCGGGGCGAACGGGCCGGGATCGACGGGCAAACCTTTAGCCTGCGCATCCGCGGCCAGCGCGCCGTGCAGCGCATCCAGCGAAGGCGAACACAGCGCGCGCAGAATCAAAATGGCGTTTTCCGCGCGGCCGAAATAATCGACAGGACCCAGCGTGATGGTCGGCGCGGGCATTTGAGCGGCGTGCGCGGCCAAAATCGCCTGCACGTCGCTGAGCCGTTTGGGCGCAACTTCGCCCAGAAACGCCAGCGTGATGTGATAATTGGCGGGCAGGCCGTAGCGGCCGGGCATCAGCGCTTCGGCCTGACGCGCGGCGCGGGCAGCTTCCGCGCGAACGTCATCGGACAGGGACAAACCATAGAACAGACGCATCATTAACACCTCGAAAAAGAAAGTCAGAACCATTGTAGCGGGTTTTCGCGCGGGGCGCAAGTGTGTTATAATCAGGGCAGAATGCAAAAGCGGGAGGATATGCGCCTTGATGCGATTGGAAGATATTTATCGGATGGTGGGCAGCCTGAACGCGAACCGGCAGGAATATGAGCGCGAGCTGGAACGGCAGCGGCAGGAATACGAGCGGGAAAAGCAGGAGCTGGAGGAGCGCGAGAACGAGGCCTTCATCAATCAGCTGATCCAGATGGGCGAAAAGGCGCACATGCCCGCCGCGCAGACGGAGGGGCGTAAAATTCGCCTGTATCCCGTGCTGGAGCGCGTGGATATTCAAACCGCCGCGTTGGAATGGAAGGTCGGTCGGGAGGGCGCGCGGGCCTATATCGTCCGCAATCCGTGGGACTTTGCCCGGCGCATGCAGAGCGGCGAGTATTATGCTTACGGCAAGGGGCTCGCGTTTGCCCATGACCGGGAGACGATCGACGAGCGGGATTGGCCGCTGCTCGATCATGCGCTGCTGCTGGCGCAGGCGATGCCCAGGCAGAATGCGCAGGCGCTCCCGTTGACCGGCGCGCTGCTGGATCAGACGATGCGTCTGCTTTTGGACGGCATGGCGGAGATCAAGCGCGAGGGAGAAAATCCGATCCGCGTCCGGGTGCGTCAAGGTGAAATCACGCCCGCCGTGGCGATTGAAAAAAAGGAAAGCGGCGCGCGTCTGTGCGTCAGGGCGCAGAGCGTGGCGCTCGGCCTGACGGGCGCGTATGAATTTCAGCCGGGCGCGGTCGTCTGCGCGTTTGGCGCGGATTTCCGCCGAATTGAAGCGCTGCTGCGCGCCGCGGCGAAGCGCCCGGAGGGGCTGACGATTCCGAAAAAGCAGATTGCGCCCGTCTGTTCGCAGATCATCGCGCCCTCGCGGGCGACGGTGGTGCGCGGGCGCGAGCTGGTGCAGAAGCACACGCCAATGGAGATGGCGGCGCGGTTCTACGTCGATACGGGCGAGGGCGACGCGCTGCTGTGCCGCCCGGAGTGGCGCTATGGCGACGTGCGGGTGCATCCCGGCGAGGACGCGCCGCACATTCGGCGGGACACGTTCCGCGAGGACCATCTGCTTGCGCGCGTGCAGCAGCTTTTCCCCAAAAAGATGACGACTTGGGAATATGCCTTTGACGGGGATGACGACGCGCGTTACGAACTGCTGACCACGCGCCTGCACGAGCTGGAAAGCGCGGGCGAGGTGATGATTTCCGACCGACTGGCGCGCATGAACGTGAAGACCAGCCGCGCGATGACCTTCGGCATGAGCAGGCAGGGCGCGCAGCTGCTTGTTCACGCCGACCTCGGCGGGCTGACGCAGGCGGATTTGGACGCGGCCTATGCGGCGTATCGCCAGAAGCGGAAATATGTCCGGCTGAAAAACGGCGCGTTCCTTTCGGAAGACGCGCTTGCGCAGGCGGCGCAGATCGGCCAGGTGCTCGACAGCGCGGGCCTGACCGCCGAGGAAGCCCAGCGGGGCGGCACAATGCCGCTGGAACGGGCCATGTATCTGGAACAGGCGCTTGCGGATCGCGAGGGCATTTCGCTGGATATGCCCAAGGCGCTGGAAACATGGATGGAGCGCTTGAGCGCGGCGCAGAAGACGCAGGCTGAGCCGCCCAAAGCGCTTCGGGCAGAATTGAGGCCTTACCAGAAAACGGGGCTTTCGTGGCTCAGCGCGCTCAGCGACGCGGGCTTCGGCGGCATTCTGGCGGATGACATGGGGCTGGGCAAGACGGTGCAGACTCTGGCGCTGCTGCTTCGCGAGCGAGAGCAGGGCCGGGCGGTCCGCGCGCTGGTGGTCTGCCCCGCTTCGCTCCAGCTGAACTGGCGCAGCGAGGCGGCGAAATTCGCGCCCGATCTGCCCTGCACGGTGCTGATGGGCACGGCGGCCGCGCGGCAAAAGCAGATCGAAGCGTGGCAGGACGGGCTTTTGATTACGTCCTACGATCAGCTCCGCCGGGACGTGCTGGCCTATGCCGATAAACCGATGACTCACGTGCTGCTCGATGAAGCGCAGAACATCAAAAACGCGGCCTCACAGGCGGCCAAGGCGGCCAAAACGCTGCAGGCGGCGCATCGCTTTGCGCTGACGGGTACACCGATTGAGAACCGGCTCAGCGAGCTGTGGTCGATCTTCGATTTCCTGATGCCGGGCTATCTGCATGCCTACAAGCGCTTTCGGGAGCGGTTTGAAGCGCCGATTGTGCAGGATGCGGACGAGCAGGCGCGCAAAAATCTGCATCTGATGGTCGCGCCGTTCATCCTGCGGCGCATGAAGCAGGACGTGCTGGACGACCTGCCGGAGAAAATCGAAACCGTGATGACCAGCGAGATGACGCCGGGGCAGGCCAAAGTTTACCACGCCCATGCCGAAAAGCTGATGCAGGAAGCGGAAAGCGAGCTGGCCGACCCGCAGGGGCGCATAAAGCTGCTGGCGGGTCTCACGCGGCTTCGGCAGCTCTGCTGCGATCCGCGGCTCTGTCTGGAAGGTTATGCGGCGGGAAGCGGCAAGCTCGACCAGCTCCTTGAACTGGTCGGCGGACTGGCGGCGCAGGGACACCGCATGCTGATCTTTTCGCAGTTCACCTCGATGCTCGCCCTGCTGGAGGAAGCGCTGCATGACGCGGGGCTGCAAACGCTCAAGCTGACGGGCGAAACGGACAAACTTGAACGCATGGCGCTGGTCGAGCAATTCAACGGCGGCGATATCCCGGTCTTCCTGATTTCGCTCAAGGCAGGCGGAACGGGTCTGAATCTGACGGGCGCGGATGTGGTCATTCATTACGACCCGTGGTGGAACACCGCGGCGCAGAATCAGGCGACCGACCGCGCCTACCGCATCGGGCAGACAAAGGGCGTGCAGGTGTTCGACCTGATTGCCGCCGACACCATCGAGGAACGCATTGTGCTGCTCCAGCAGGAAAAGAAAGTGCTCAGCGACGGCGTGCTGCTGGGCGAGGATTCGCTGTTCACCGTGGACGCGGCGGCGCTTCGGGAGATTCTGAAAGGGTGAAATTCGCCGCGTCGATCAGTCCCGCGCAGGCGAGCGGCTGCTGATGGACATACGGCGCGGCGGCGGCCCAAAGGGTGTGCGCCGCGTCGCGATAGCCCGCCTCCGGGCGGAAGCTGTCGGCCAGCGCCAGCGCATGCTGCATCAGCGCGGCGGGCGAGGGCAGTTCCGAATCGAGAATTGCGGGCATGCGCGGGAAAAAGGCGGCTGCATCCTGTGGCGTGTGCATCGGCATGCCGTTTTGCGTCGTGAACAGGTGCAGCGATGCGCCCAGCAGGCGCAGGCCGCTTTCCCGATAGGGGTGGAGCGCTTCATCCTGTCCCAGCGTCAGCAGCGCCAGCGAGAGCGCCGCGCCCGCGCCGCAGGTGAGTTGGGCGTTCAGCGCGCTGACGGGCGTGTACGACGGGGGCAGGCCGGGCGAAAGCGCGGTGAGCGAACCGACGGCCCGCTGGGCGGCCTGAATATAGCGCGTCTCGCCGAGCCGCCTGCCGCACAGGGTGAACACCGTCGCGGCCAGCGCGCAATCCTCCGTGAGCACGCAGGGCGCGGCAGTCGGCGGCGTTCGGGCCGCGCGGACGCGCAGAAGCTGGGGCGTCACCCGGCGCAGAAAGGCCGAGTCCTCCGGCGTGAGCGTTTGGGGGAGCGTCGGCGTGCGCGGCAGATCGGCCTGCGCCGCATCCTCAACCGGGGAAAAGCGGCTGGGTGTGACCTTGGGCGGCAGGCCCGCGTATTGGCGGCGAAGACCCAGCAGGCGGCAGGCGCGCAGGCCGTCCTCCCCGCCGAGCGCGGCGCAGACCTGTTCCGGCGTGAAGGCGCAGTCCGCCCGGCTGTACGTGAGACAGGGATTCAGCATCCCGCCCGGCATGGAGCAGGCGGAGAGCAGAAAATCCAGCGCACGGACGGCTTCGGCGCGGCGGCCGCTCTCCAGCAGCGTCAGCGCCAGCAGGGCGTTGAGCGCCAGCGGCTTTTCCGGAACGAAGACGCGCCAATCCTCCGTCAGCGTCGCGCGGAAGAACGCGCCATCCAGCGGATCGTACAGGTCGGAGGCGAGCATGGCTTCCAGCGTCTGATCGAGCAGCGCGCGTGTCTGATGATGATGAACGGCGGCGCGGCTCAAAAAGCGGAGCGCGGGGACGAGCGGCTGCTTGAGCTTGCCGAAACCGCCGTTGATCGGGTCATGCACGGCGGACAGCGCGCGGGCGAGGTCGTGCGCCGCGTCGTGCGGGGTATAGGGTTTGCGAAGCGGCTCGACGCGGAAGGAGCGGACGGTTTGAACGGCCTGACGGATGAGGGCTTCGCGATTCTGCGCGAAGCGGCGATCCGCCTGCGAGAGCCAGACATACAGCCGCGACGGATCGAGCGCGAAGCCCGCAGGCGGCAGGGGCGCGGCCAGGAACACGCGCGCGTCATCGAGCATCAGGGCGCACAGGGGGAGCGCGCCCTCCTCCGAAAACAATGCGCCCGCGCGCTGGCAGAGCAATTCCACATCCGGGCGCATGCCGGGATACAGCCAGACGGGCACGGTGCGCTCGGCAATCTGCATGCTGAGTGCCGCATCCGAAAGCGGCGGCGGCGCGTCGCTGATGAACAGCAGAACGGGCACGTCGCGCATGCGCGCCTGATCGAACGCTTCGGCGGAAAAAGGCAGAAACTGCGCCGAAGCGGGCGGTGCGATCTGAACGGGCGACGGCGCGATGGGTGGAATATGGGGCGGCTGGGCATAAGAAGAAACGCGCATGCGGTTCACTCTCCGATTTTCGGTGATGAACACAGCATGCGCGTTTTTTGAATAAAAGATACGTTGGGGCTTTGCCCCAAGTCCGGGAAACTCGCATAAAAATGCTGCCCTTTGCCGTTGGCAAAAGACAGCATTTTTGGCGATTTCCGATTTTCGCCATGCTGAATCCCGCACAGCGGGCGCATGGCTCCAATCCCCCGCAAAGAACCTGAGGTTCCTGCCGGAATTTGAGGCGGAGCCTCAAGCGTTTACTTGACGCGCCGGAAGGGCCAGCTTGCTTCCTCGATGGAAATGTCGCGATGGGTGACGCTCACGGTCTGCCCCAATGCGCGCAGGTGCGCGCCGAGCGCTTCGCTGATGGCCACGGAGCGATGCGCGCCGCCGGTGCAGCCCACAGCGATCATCAGCCGACGCTTGCCCTCGCGCTGATACAGCGGCAGAAGGTAATCCACCAGCTCATACAGATGCCCCAAAAACTCGCGGGTCTCCTCCTTGCCGAGCACGAAATCGCGCACGGGCGCTTCAAGGCCGGTGAAAGCGCGGATATCCTTGATATAATACGGATTGGGCAGGAAGCGCACGTCAAACACCAGATCGGCCTCGCGCGGAATGCCGCGCTTATAGCCGAAGGACATGATCTCCGTCCGCAGGGCGCGCTGGTTTTCGCTGCCGGTGAGCAGATCATCCACGCGCGCGCAAAGCTCCTTGGCGCGCAGGCCGCCCGTGGAGAGCACGTAGTTCGCGTGCTCGCGCAGGGGCTGGAGCATCTCGCGCTCTTTGGCGATGGCCTGCTCCAGCGTGATGCCGCCGCGCATGAGCGGGTGATCGCGCCGGGTTTCCTTGTAGCGGTCGATCAGCGTTTCGGTGTCGGCCTCCAAAAAGAGGATGGAGATTTCGTGGCTGTCGCCGCCCTGATCGATGGCGCTGCAAACCGCGTCCGCATCGAACAGCGCGCCGCTGCGGGAATCCACGCCGAGGGCGACCGGAGTATCCAGCTCCACCTTTTCGCAGAGGGTGAAAGCGGGCGCGAGCAGCAGCGGCGGAATGTTATCCATACATTGATAACCGCTATCCTCCAAATGGCGCAGGACGCTGGTTTTGCCCGCGCCGGACAGGCCGGTGACAATCAGAAATTTCATGCAGATTCCTCTTTCTTTTGTTAATCCGTTCCTAAAATGCGAACCTCCGGCTCAAGCTGAACGCCGGTCTGCTCAAAGACGCGCTGTTCCACCTGCCGCATCAATTCGAGCATGTCGCGCGCCGTTGCGCCGCCGATATTGACCACGAAACCCGCGTGCTTTTCGCTGACCTGCGCGCCGCCGACGGTCAGCCCGCGCAGGCCGCAGTCGTCGATGAGCTTCGCCGCGAAGAAACCCTCCGGGCGCTTGAAGGTGCTGCCCGCGCTGGGCAGATTGAGCGGCTGCTTTTCCCTGCGCGCCCTCGCGCATTCCTCCATCCGCGCGCGGATGGCTTCGGGATCGCCAGACGTGAGCGCCAGCGTCGCCTGTGCAATTACGACGCCCGCGTCCATCAGCACGCTGTGGCGGTAGCCGAAATCCAGCTGATCGGCGGAATAGGAGACGCGCTTGCCGTCAGAAAGCTGCACGCCTTCGACCTGCGCGACGACCTGCGCCAGCTCCGCGCCGTAAGCGCCCGCGTTCATCAGCACGCCGCCGCCGATGGTGCCGGGAATGCCGCCGAGTTCGGCCAGCCCGCAAAGCCCCTCGTCCCGCGCGAACGCCGCGGCGGAAGCCAACGACGCGCCCGCTTCGACAATCAGGCTGTCCTTTTCGCGCCGAATGGCGTTCATGCCGCCGGAAACGCGCAGCACCAGCCCGCGGATGCCGCCGTCGCGCACCAGCAGATTGGAGCCGTTGCCGATGATCGTCACCGGCGCGCCCGCGTTTTTCGCCGCACGAAGCGCGATGACGATTTCATCCGCCGAAGCGATGTTCACCAGCACCTCGGCCGGGCCGCCGACGCGCAGGGTGGTATACTGCGACATGGGCGCCTGCGGCACGATGCGCTCCGGCGCGAAGTTGGCTTGAACCAGCGATTGAATCAGGGCATCCATCAGCAAAGAAAACCTCCCGAAGGGATTGATACACCTATTGTACCCTATTTTTGAAAAAGACACAAGAAAAAGCAAAAGAAAACGCCCGTTTCCAGCTTATGCGGGAAACGGGCGGAATAAACCGTCTTTTATGCGGTGCGCAGGGCGCGGCGAAGGGTTTTGACCTTGTAAAGCTCCTGATCGGCCGCGGCGATGAACGAAGGAATATCGGAAAAACGCTCGTCGTAGCGGGCGCAGCCGATGCTCACATCCAGCCGATAGCCGCGCGTGTCGTCGTTCTCCTGCGCCAGCTCATGGTGAATCGCTTCCATGACCTCGCTGACCTCCGCCGCATCCGGCTCATAGAGGAGCACAAACTCATCGCCGCCGTATCGCGCGCAGAAGCAGCCGTAGCGAGCGCAGACGCGCCGAAGGGCGTTGGCGACGCGGATGAGCGCGCGGTCGCCCTCGACATGGCCGAATTTGTCGTTGATCTGCTTGAATTTGTCCACGTCCAAAATCAGCAGATACAGCTCCTGCGCCGTGCGCATGCGGCGGGAAAGACAGTTGAGCAGCTGGGCGCGGTTGTTCAGGCCCGTCAGAGGGTCGAGCGAAATCAGCGTTTCCTGCGTGTTCATATACGCCAGCAGGGAGGAGAGCGTCGTGCCCATGCACAAAACGGGGATATCGTGCTCTTGCAGCAGACCGACGACGAAGACCGGAAGCGAAAACCAGACGACAACCAGCAGCCGCCTGCGCCGCGCGTAATTTTCCCGTTTGAAAGCCATATACAGCGCGCGGACGGCGGCAAAACCGACATAAAAAAACAGCAAAAACTCCTGACGGAGATGCAGCGCGGGCAGATTGACGTAATGGCCGGATTCATCCAGCGCATAAAAAACGCCTGTCGCGGGGGAAGCCAGAACCAGCGCAATCAGCACAAGCAGGGGAAGCGCCGTGTAAAACCAGAGCGTTCTTTTCTTGGTGACCTCTGAACCGAAGGTGGATTCCGCAAACGAGAACCACAGAAACGCCGAGAGGGCCAGCGAGATGAAGTAGCCGCTGTTGACGATTACGCCGAGGGTTCGGGAGGCCGGCAGAAAATCGCGGTTGAGCAGCCCCCAGAGAAAATCGAACGCCAGAAAAACGCCCAGCGCGCCCAGCATATGCACATAAAGCATATGGCTTTGGCGGCGGTCGATGCTGCGGATGGATTTAAACAGCAGAATGCCGTTGATGACCATACAGAAAATGTTGACTTTCCAATCGAAACCGACAAAAAATCTGGATTGCAAAAATGCTCGCCTCCCATCGAAGGGGCTTTTCGCGGAAAAAGGTGAAAGAACCGATTCGATATTGTGCATATCAATTATACGGGAAGCGTGGGAAAGCAGTCAACGGATGTAAAAAACGGAATCCTGTCGAAAAAGAAAGGAAAAGGTCAGTTAGCATTTAAAAACCGTTAAGAAATCAAAAAGCGCCCTTCCCGAAGGAAGGGCGGAAGAAGAAACGATTATTCCGCGATGATGCGGCGAACGCCGTCTTCGCTGACGACGGAGAGCGGCGCGTCTTCGCCCGCCAGACTGAGCTGGTCGCTGTCGGCAAGGGAGAGCGCCTCGCGCATGGCGGCGATATCCGAGACGAGATAGGTCTCCTGGATGTAATAATCCACGTCGGTCAGCACGATTTCCGTGATATGCACCCGCTTGAGCACATCCACGGCATGCTGATCGAGCTGGAGCAGAAGCCCGCCATCCTTGCTGCCCGCGCGAATGCACAGGCGGATATCCTTTTCGCCGGTTTCCGCCGCGCAGAGCTTTTCCTGATAGGCAACGCCGCTTCCATCCTGCGTGAACAGGCAGAGCTTGAGGGAAAGGCCGCCGATGCGCGCCTGATACAGCCACTCGTCCGCAGCAGAAACGCCCAGATAGGCGCGCTTGCCGCCGAAGGCATCCAGCCTGCCCAAATCCGTCCGGCGCTCGGTCGGCACGGCGTTTTGTTGGGTGCTGAGGGTCAGCGGCGCGGTTTCGGCAGCCAGCGCACAGACGGGCAGGGTCAGCAGCAGGCCGCTCAGCGCGGCGGCTGCAACGCGGGATTGAAGGCGTTTCATGGGCGGGTCCTTCCTTTCTGTCGTACAAATCAGTCAATGCCGAAGGTATCGGGCACGGGGGTTTCGCGCGGGGTCACGCCGACGTAATATCTCGGCGCGGCGGCCTTGTAGGTGTCGGTATACTTCTTCTCGCGGGAGATTTCCAGCCCCTTGCTGTCCATCGTCACCAGATACACATCGACGACGTAGCCCTCGCGGCCTTTGCTGACCTGATAGGTTTCGTCGTCATAGATGACATACGTGCCGTCCTTGTCCTTTTCGTAGGTGGGATCGGGCAGGGGGATGGTTTCGACCACCTGAGAATCGAGCTTGTAGGTGTAGCCGTTCGGATCCGGGCGGCCATAGACGATGAAGCGGCTTGTCCAGTAATTCTTCACCTTGACGAACTCGGTTTCGATGTAGATATCCGCGCCCGTGTTATTGGTGAAGACGAAATCATAGCGGTCGTCGGAAACGGTCGCGTCCTTGCCCTTGTCCACATAGCTGGAGGGGATGGCGTGCGGCGTGCGCTTGTTGACCGTCAGGCCCGCGTTGACCACGGCGTTATACAGCGTGGAGGACACCTGGCAGATGCCGCCGCCGATGCCCAGCACGTAGTTGCCGTAAGCGATTTCCAGCGCGGGCTGATAGCCGTTGGCCTCCGTGCGCTTGAGCGCGACCTTGTTGAAGGAGACGGATTCTCCCGCGTGGATGGTCAGGTGGTTGAAGCGCTCCGTGCCGATGCGGATGTTTTCCGTTCGGCTTTCCACATAATCGCCGGTCTTGCCGACGGTGGTTTCAAAGCTGCTGAGCTTCACGATTTGCGCTTCCAGCTGGGCGCGCGTGACCGTCGCTTCCACCGGAACCGGGGTCAGGTCGACCACGCCGCTTTCCAGCGTATCGACCATCGCGCAGATTTTCTCGTTCAGCCCGGTGATATCCAGCGTCTGGCCCGCTTCGTCGTCCGTGTAGGAGAAGGGCGGCCACTTTGTGTCGTCGTCCACGCGCGTGGCGCTGACGGCGGGGCGATCCACCTCGGCCTTGATCTGGGAGAGAATCTGGTTGACCTGGCTCATGTCGTAGGTCAGCGTGGTGTAGCGCGTGGCGGGTTCTTCCTCAAGCGCTTTGACCTGCTCATAGCGCGCGGAGGAGGAGCCGGTGTGGCCGATGGCCCAGAGTTGATCGAGCTGGTCGGCCACATTGTATTGCATGTTCAGGCTGTCGCCGGTGATATCCCAGCTGCGGCCATCCTGCGTGCGCAGGGTGATCTTGAACGAGGAGATCAGCGATTGCACCTGCTGGGTGACGAGCGCCGCCGCCTCGTCGAGCGTCTTGCCCTGAAGCGGAATGTCGTTGACGTAGATATTCGGATAGAACACGCCGTCGCCGCGGTCAAGCGTCTGCTTGATATCCACCAGACGGCTGCCTGCGCGAACGCCGACGACCAGCAGCACCACGGCGACCGCGGCGCAGAGCGTGCCGATCACCGTATGGCGGATTTTGCGCGCGCGGCGCTCCTTTGCCTTTTTGCTCATCGGACGGGCCGACGATTTCTTTTTAGCGGGCGCTTTCCGCGGGGATTCGGTCTTTCGGGGCGCGGCGGGCTTCTCCGGCTCGCCGGATGCGCGTTGTGTGTGCGGCGCGCTTTGGCTGCCGCGCGGCTGTTTCATTTGCAAAATGGCCTGCGTTTCCGATGCGCCGTGCTTGGGCGCTTCCGGTTCGGCCTTCTTCTGCTTGCTTCTGCGGGAGGCCGCGCCGCTGGTATCGGATACCATCCAATCCGGCGTGTCCTCCTTGGTGCCCACGATGATGCGCATCGGCTCCTCCGGAATCGGCGCGACCGGGGGTCTGCGTCTGTGGCGAGGGGTTTGGCGATCATCTGACATGGGCATCACCTCCTTCAAATCGAAAAGCGGGGAAAGCCCCGCTGTGTATACGACGTCATCCTTTATCATACTTCATTTTGCCCGATAACGCAAGGTTTTTTTGCGCGTAAGGCACAACGGGCGCCCCGGACGCATAGCCTGAACGGGGGGAAATGGGTTTCATTCTCCCTATATAGACGAAGAAAGCGGAGATTTTATTGCGAACAGGCGCGTTTTTTCTGAAAAAGAGAGGGGAGAACGCATGGAAAAAGCGATGAAGGCGGCTGCCGCGGCCGCAGGCGCGGCGGTTGGACTGATGATGCGCATGCCGATGGCGGTGCGGCTGCTTGTGCTGCTGATGGGGCTGGATTATTTGAGCGGCGTGGGCGTTGCGCTGCTGGGCAAAAGCCCAAAGAGCGAAGGCGGCGCGCTGAGCAGCAAGGCGGGCTTTGCCGGGCTGGCGCGCAAGGCGATGATTTTGATTGTCATTCTGCTCGCCGCCGTGGTCGACAATCTGACGGGCAGCGCGGCCTGCACCGGCGCGGCGACGATGTTTTATATGGTCAACGAGGCGCTTTCCATTTTGGAAAACGCGGTGCTGCTCGGCGTGCCCGTGCCGCAGAAGCTGATGCAGGCGCTGGATGTGGCCAAACAGGCCTCCGGCTCAAAAGAAGAAACGCCGGACAAAGAAAAGACGGACGAATAAACAAGGCGAAGGCGGCGCAAAGCCGCTTTCGCTCCTTCTGAAAGGCGGCGTAGGAAACTTTTTTCAAAGAAAGGGTTGACAAATTCAGACGGGTTTCGTATAATATACACGTTGCATCGCTGGTGCACGAAGTGAATATGCGGTAGTGCTGGAATTGGCAGACAGGCACGTTTGAGGGGCGTGTGTTGTATGACGTATGGGTTCAAGTCCCATCTACCGCACCAGCAAGAAGCTTTCGAGAGAATCGGAAGCTTTTTTATTTGTCTGAAGAAACATCAAGGTGAATGGGACTTGAAGAAGCCGAAATGAATCAAGCCCCAGTGGGGCTTGAGAACGGCGCTGACCGAGCGGCGTCGAGCCGCGAGAATCCAGTCCCATCTACCGCACCAGCAAGAAGCTTTCGAGAGAATCGGAAGCTTTTTTATTTATCTGAAGAAACATCAAATCAAGGTGAGTGGGAGCTAATAAAAAACGCCCTTTTATGGGCGCAAAATCTGCTCGGCATCCACGATGAACCTGCATCTCTCCTGCGGTTTCATCGCGTCGAAATAAACCTGCTCCAGCGGAATCCAGCGTTCAAAGAAGCGCTGGGCCATTTCCTTGCCGTTGCGCGCGAGGATGCGGGCGCGCTGTAATTCGGGCGAAATGGAAAGGCAGACGGACATGTCATACAGTGGTGCAAGCTCGGGATGCAGGCAGTAGCTCCCCTCGACGATGGAAAGCAAAGCGGGCGCGACGGTCACGGGCGGCAGGAGGGTCAGACTGTGGCAATCGAAGCGGCGGAAGGAGACGGCCTGACCCTGATGCAGCGGCAGGAGCACTTCTTCGCGCAGGCGCTCCCTGTCCAGATTGCCGCCCGGTTCGGCAAAGCGGTTAGGCGTGCGCTGCTTGGGACGGAGAAAGAAGTCGTCCGCGTGAAAGACGGGGCAATCGTAGAGTTGGGCCAGCAGCGCCGCAAGCGTCGTTTTGCCGCTGCCGCAGGGGCCGTCGATGGCCAGCGTCGTGCGTTCGCCGTGCGCGATGCTCGTGTCCAGCGCACAAAGAAGCGGCAGGAGCGGCATATATTCCGCCTTCATCAGCCGATACGCAGGGGCGTAGGCCTGGCGGAAGGTTTCGGAGTGATGGCACGGCGGAAAGCCCGCCGCACGCCACGCGGCAATCGCCTGTTCGGCTTTAAAAACATCAAAAGGAAGCTCGCCCTGATGGATCATATCCGTCAGCACGGCGAGCTTTTTTGTGAGTTCGGTCTGCGCGCCTGCCCGATGCTCGGCGGAAAGGGCGAACAGCCGAGAAAGCGTCCGGGCGCTCAAGCCCCTTTTCAGGATATCCAGATGAACGCGGACATACGGCCCATCCAGCGGCTCGACGACTTCACCTGCATGCGGGCGAGCCTGTTTCGCTTCGGAAGCAATGTAGGCTTCGGCGGCGGAGGGATCGGCCACCAGATGCTCACAGCCGAACGCGCTTTGATACAGCGCTTTGAACAGATCGGTCAGTCCGGCCTTGGAATAGGCCGAAACATGAGCCAGCAGAAACGAACGGGTATCGGACATCGGAAAACCTCCGTTTAATCGAGAATGAGCCGGGCTTTTTCCATCGCCATCACCAGCACCGGGATGAGGATGATATGCAGGATAATGCCGGGCAGAGCCGTCGTGACCGCGCCCGCCAGAAAGAGCGCCGGGGTGAAAGTGCTGTGCGCAAGCCCCGCGAGCAGATAGCGCACCGCGCCCCAGACGAGTCGGCCGACGACCATCGAGACGATTAAGGCGATATAGATGCTGCTCGTCTTTTTCGGCAGGGCGCGGTAGAGCAGCCCTGCCAGCGCACCGTAAGCCGCCAGCTCAAACGCCATGGCGACAGCCGTCGGGAACATATCCGGCATGCCGAAAAGCACGGAACGCAGAAGCGGCGAAATGAAGCCGACGGCCAGCCCCCACGGCCAGCCGCAGACGAACCCGCAAAGCAGCGCGGGAATGTGCATCGGGCAGAGCATGGAGCCGATCTGTGGAATCTGCCCGGTCAAAAACGGCAGGACCAGCGCGATGGCCAGATACAGCGCGGAATAGGTGAGCTTGAGCACGCGCGAGGACGCGTCTTTGGAATGGGTGTGCATAGCGTTCCTTTCATGGCAGAGCATTACAGAGCCTGCGCGAACAGCAGCGCGCTTGAATCTGCGCCGCATTCGTCCGCAAGCTGACCGACGGCCTGCGCAGCGTCGATATCGTCAAACAAATCGGGATACATGGCCTTGGCCAGACAGACGGCCGCGGCGGTTTGCAGCTGCGGCGCGGATAAAAAGGCTTCGGAGAGGAACAGGACCCGCCTGTTTTTGGCGGCAGAAGTCTCTCGAATGCCCTCGCGGCTCAGCAGTGCGTCGCAAAGCCCCTGCGCGCCGCCCGCCAGCGTTTCCGGCGCGACGAATTTCACGATAAAATCCGGATTCTTGCGCTGCACCCAGCCGCCGTCCACGGTCAGGTCGTTTTCCATGCGCTTGGCGGCTACGTCGTATCCACCGGCGGAGAGAATCAGCGCGTGTTCGGCCGAGGTCTTATAGACGGTGACAAATGCGGCGGGCGTTTCGATATAGACGTTCAGCTTTTTGCATTCGAACAGCGTGTTTAAGCGGCTTTGCAGCAGCGCAGCATAATAGCGCTGGGCGGTTTCGGCGACGGGCGCGCTTTCCGACACGCCGAGCCGTTCGGCTTCGTCGGCGGGGAGCGTCTGCGTTGCGGTGAGCGTGGCAGCGTCGCGAAGCTGCAGGGCGGAGGGTTCCGCGTCCCGCTGCGTCAGCGGCAGGCCCTCGCCTTCGCCCTCTCCATGGACGGCTTGGGCTTGCGCGGCTAAAAGCTCGGCGCGCGCGGTTTCATCGTATTCCTTCTTGTCGGCAGACGGATTTTCAATGGTTTCATGGCCGTCGTCCTCGCTGCTTTCTTCCGGCGGACTGTCGGCGGACAGGCCATCCGAAGCCGTTTCAGATGCGGCGGGATTGTCTGCGCCGTGCGGCGGGAGCGTGGTGCGGCTTCGGCAGCCCGTCAGCGCGAGCAGGAGGGCGATAAGGAAAAACGGGAAAAAGTTTTTTTTCATGATGTTCTGTTTACAGTAAATATCGATATTTAAGCTCCAGCTGCTTCATGGCGCTTTGTCCATCATAGAGGAGGCGTTCGGTTTCGTCAAGGAGGAATTTGACTCCATCCCGTTCGGCCTGCGAAATCGGTTCATTGCCATAGGCGGCCTTCAAAAAGGTATGGACGCACGCGCGGTAATCTGCGGCGTAGGCTTCGGGCATATCGGCCGCATCCGGCAGGCTGGAAAACGGCAGTCCCTTCGGCACAACGCGGCAGGCGGCCCAATAGCGGACGACATGGCGAAACATGGCGCAGACGGCTTTGCGCGAATCCGGGTCGTCAAATTCTTCCCGAATCGCCCTGGCCTGATTGGCGCGTTTGGTCAGCAGGAGGAACGGCGCAAACGGGAGCGCCAAAAGCAGCAGGATGAGCAGCATCATCAACGCGGTTTTCATCAGGTCAAACCACGGCGGGCTCGAAATCTGCTGTTCGGCGCGCGTGACCAGACGATAATCCCGTTCGGCCTGCGCGCCCCCGTCGCCTGCGGACAGGCTCAGGTGGTTTTCGTGCCGGGTCTGCGTCGCATCCGGCGGCGTATCCAGGCCGCTTTCAAGCGACTGCGCGGCGCTTGAAAGCCAGTCGCGTGCCTGTTCCGATGCGGATTCCGTTTCGGCGTGAACGCCGGGAAAGAAAAGACCGATGATAAGCGCGGAGATCAGCACGCATGCGCCGCAGGTCAATCGATGGCGCAGGGAGCGGGCAGTCATCAGCTTCAACCCCAGCAAGCCGAACAGCGCGAGATTCACGGGCGCGAGGAAGCTGACGCCGAAATACGCCTGAAAGGCCGCCAACGCGCAGGCCGTCAGCAGCGCGGGCAGGCGGCTTTTGCAGCAGGCCACGAACGCCGCAAAGCCGACGCAGAAAACCGTCAGCAACGCGCAGGCCGGAAGACGGCTGGCGGCTTCCGCGACGGCGAAGCGATCATACGCATAAGCGTTTTGGGCCTCGCTGAGTGCGAACAGATCGTTCATCAACAGCTTTGCGCCCTCACGCGCGGGCGGCACAACGCCGAGGAGCAGCAGGGCGCAAACCGCAAGCAGCAGCGCGATTTTGGATGGATTCAGCTGCATGGCAGCTCCTTTCTAAAGGGTGAGAAACGGCGAATGGGGGCCGAAGAACACGACGGGAATATCGCCGACAAGCGCTTGCGCATCCTCCGGCAGAACCAGCGTCACGCGCGCCTGTGCGTCGGCGGCCTGCACGTCGGATTGCGGCGCAAAGACGGCGACGCGCTCAAACGAGCCGTCCTCCGGCTGATCGAGAGACGTGCGGGTGAGCAGCGCGGCCTGCGCCGCTTCCCAATCGGAACGGGAGGCGACGGCCATCGGCGCGCGCCGCCAGAGGGAAACGTGGTGCGCGATTCCTTGCTCCACAAGCGATTGAGAAGCGGAAAGCAGACCGACGAGCGACGCTTCCAGCGCGTCGGGCGATGGCGCGGATGCAAAATCGACGGCCAGCGCCAGCAGAAGGCCGCCCGTCTGCGGCGCGCCGATTTCGCGCAGAAGTGTCTGCCCCATTTTAGCGGAGAGCTTCCAGTGAATCTGGCGCACGGGATCGCCGGGCAGATAGGGACGGATGGACTGCGTTTCGCTGAAATCGTCGCCGATGCGGACGGCGGAAAAGCGGCTGTCCTCGCGCGTGTGCGACGGGGAGAAATCCGTCGCGACCTGCGCCGAAAAGCAATCCGCCGTCACAAGCGCCTGACAGGAAACCGGGCAGGGAATAACGAAGCGGCACAAGCCGAAAACGTCCCGAAACTCGGCGCGCTCAACCGAAACGGTCATCAGGCCGCAATGGGGTACAGGGAAGGATACGGGCCAATCAGACGAGACTTCGGCGCGCATTTCCTCCTGCGTCAGCGCATTGCGCAGGTTCAACGTGGCGTGCACCTCGCAAAAAATCAGCGGCGAAGCGGACAGGCGGCAGGCCAGCGGCACGCCCTTTTCGCCATAAGCAGGCAGATCGAGCGTAAGCGCGGCCTTTCGGCTGCATCCGTAGGCGCAAAGGATGGAAAAAAGCGGCACGAGCACCGACGCGGCCAGCACCGCGCGTGTGCCGGTATTGTTTTCAAAGAAATAGAGTGCGGCGGCGAAAAGCAGCCAGAGCGAATAGAAAAGGTGGTTTGTTTTCATCGCAGTCACGCCGCGTAATCCGGATTCGGCACGGTTTGAAGCAGTTCGCGGGCAATATCCGTCACGGATACGCCGGAAAGGCGCGCTTTGGCGGTTAAAATCAGGCGATGCGTGCAGACGGGCTCGAACACGGCCTGCACATCCTCGCTCGTGGCGAAGGAGCGGCCCAGCAGATATGCCCGCGCTTTCGCCATCTGACACAGGAGCAGCGCGCCGCGCGGGCTGACGCCGACCTCAAGCTGCGCATGCGCGCGGGAAGCCATCGTCAGCCGGGTGATATAATCCAGCAGCGCGTCGCTCGTCCGCACGGCGCGAACCGCCGCCTGCATGGTCAGAAGCTCCTCGCGCGCGAGCACCTGCGCCACCGTGTCCAGCGGATTTTCCGAAAGGCGATCCCGAAGCAGCGCCATCTGCGCGTCATGATCGGGATAGCCTACGGACAGGCGCACCATGAAGCGGTCCATCTGCGCATACGGGAGGAGTTGGGTGCCCGCCGTGCCGACGTTGTTCTGCGTGGCGATGACGACGAAGGGCTTTTCAAGCAGATAGGTCTGCCCATCCACGGTGATCTGCCGCTCCTCCATCGCTTCCAGCAAAGCGGACTGCGTTTTGCTGGAGGTGCGGTTGATTTCGTCGCCCAAAAGCAGGTTGGCGTGCGTCGCAGCGCCCGGATGATAGACAAACTGCCCGCTGGCCGCATCATACATCGAGAAGCCGACGATATCCGACGGCAGCACGTCCGGCGTGAACTGCACGCGGCGATAGGTCAGCCCGACCGCGCGGGAGAGCGCCACGGCCAGCGTGGTTTTGCCCACGCCGGGCATATCGTCCAGCAGAATATGTCCATCGGCGAGCAGCGCGGTGAGCATATGCTCAATGACCGTGCGCTTGCCGCGGACGGCCTTTTCCATTTCGAGCATGACGGTTTCAAGCTGTGGATTCATGGAAAATTCCTTTCTGAAAATCGAGTGCAGATTGTTGCAAGTCTCCCGGATGAGAGACTTGCAAGGGTCTGCATTCAAGGACAGAATCACTGAATATTCAAACGGCCCTGCGGCGCGGCGTAGGCGTCGCCGACCTGATTGTTCAGCTCGGAAGCGATATACTGGAAGACGACGTCGCGCACGACGGCGGTGGTGACGGCGCTTTGCTCGTTTTCTTCCGCGGCGGTCTTGAAGACGTAGGAGGAATCCATGCCGTTAAAATTGGCGTTGCTGGTGACGACGGCGTAGGTCGCGTCCGCGTCAAACGGCTGGCCGTTCACATCTGCAATGCTCACGCGGGAAACGGAACCGGCGGTGAACCAGTGGTCGCCGTAGGCTTCCAGCGCGTCATACGCCTTCGTCGTATCGACAGTATAGGTCAGGCCGGAAACCTGCATCAGCGACGCGCACGCGTCGGCCGTCTCGGCGGTATAGGGGAGCGCCTGCGACGCGGCTTCCAGCGCTTCGAGCAGCTGAGCGCCGCTCATGTAGACGACCGCGACCTTGTTCGGGAAGGGAAGCACCTCGGCCAGCGCTTCCGCGCCGAACGTGCCTTCCGCGATATCCGCGCGGAGGTTGCCGCCGTTCCACAGGGCGACGACGTGATCCACATCCACGGCGATGTGGTCGTTGCCGGCCTTCACGTCGTCCTCGTCAAAGGCGGCGTTGATTTCGCCGGAAGCGGCGAACCAGCGCAGCGCATCCGTCCACAGGTCGCCCAGGTTGGTTTCGCCCTGACGCGCCGCGTCGTTTGCGCCGACGAGCGTGACGGCGGTATAAGCCTCGAGGGAATCATCCAGTTCGATCGTGTTGCCGTGCGCATCGGTGAAGGTGGAAGCGCAGGCGGCGGAGGTCATCAGGCACAGAGCCAGAAGCAGCACAAAAATTCTGGAAAGTTTCATGGCGGAAATCTCCTTTTAAATAGATGTGGGAATGAAGATGCGTTTGCACCTTGAAGCCGTTTCAATCGTAGACTGCTTTGCAGTCTGCTCTGAAACTTACGTTTTCAGGAAAGGATACGATGGGGCTTTGCCCCATACCCCACAAGGGAACTGAGTTCCCTTGACCTTCCGTTTTCGCTTCGCGGCGGTTTGAAGAAAATTCGTTTTTTCCAGACAGAAAAAAGGCGCGGCACACCCCGCTTAACGGGGGATACCGACGCCTTCATGATCGTCATTGCTTTTTTCAAAAATGGAAAAAACTGTGGAAGCCGACTTCTGTCAGCCGCGTTTCACTTCTGTGGAACGGAAAACATTATGGCATAGATGACGGAAAATGTCAAGCGTTTAAACGGCGATGCGGCGAAAGGCAGATAAAACCGAATTGACGGAAACGCACGAAGCGGTTATAATGGGATGACAAATGAATAGCCGGTGTATCTGCGCGAAACGCGCGGCGCGCAAGCGTCATAGGAATCGGATGCAATTTTCGAGCTATCCCAGTAACCGTGAAGCCGACGAAAGCGAAGAAAGCCACTGCGAAGGCGGGAAGGCGCGCAAGTAGGATGAAGCCAAGCCGGGAGACTTGTTTACACCGTGAATCATCATTCCCCTGGGGGTGGGATATGCTATCCGGCCGAGAAAATCGGTCTGCTTAGTGTCCCTCAGGAGGGGACATTTTCTTTTGGATAGGAAATGTGCGCTCCGCGATTCATTTGCAATTTTTTTGAGGAGGGACTGTTATCATGTCCAAGAAACTTTTTGCCCTGCTGCTGACCGTGCTGATGCTCTGCGGCGCGGCGCTTGCGCTGGCCGACGGCATCACCGTCACCGACATGCACGACCGTGAAATCACGCTGGATGCGCCTGCGACGCGCATCGTTGCGCTTACGCCGTCCGACTGCGAAATCCTCTGCGCCATCGGCTGCGAGGATGCGCTTGTCGGCCGCGGCAAATACTGCGATTATCCGGAATCCATTTCGGAGCTGCCCGTTGTGCAGTCCGGCGCGGAGACCAACATCGAGGAGATTCTGGCGCTGGAGCCGCAGGTCGTGCTCATGAGCGATATGTCCCAGACCGAGGAGCAGGCCAATATGCTGGAGCAGAATGGCGTGAAGGTGGTCATCAGCGACGCAAACGATATCGCGGGCGTGTATACTGCCATCCGCATGATCGGCACGCTGATGGCCAAGAACGACGAGGCCGAGGCGCTGATTGCTGATATGCAGGCGACCTTCGACGAGATTGCCGCCAAGAGCGAAAAGAGCGACAAGACCATCTATTTCGAAGTGACCCCGCTCCAGTGGGGCCTGTGGACGGCCGGAAGCGACACGTTCATGGACGAGCTGGCGACGATGTGCGGCGTGACCAACGCGTTTGCCGATCTTTCCGGCTGGCAGTCCATCAGCGAGGAGCAGGTCATCGAGCGCAACCCGGATTACATCGTTTCCATCGCGGGCATGGGCGATACTGCGGTTGAGGAAATCATGGGCCGCGACGGCTGGGGCGACATCAGCGCGGTGAAGAACGGCAAGGTTTATAACGCCGATTCCAACGCGATTTCCCGCCCCGGCCCGCGCCTGAAGGATGCGGCGATCGAGCTGTACAATTTTCTGAACGACATCGAGGCTGAAGAAGCCCCCGCTGCCTGAAAATGAAAAGAAGGGGGAGTCAGAATTGACTCTCTTTTTTTTAATCATAGGAAATTGCAGCAAATCGGCCGCGTATGCGAAAGTTTGAATTTTTGCAAACTTTGGCGGAAGTGAGAGCGGCCTCAGGCCGCTTTTTTATGTGGAGTTGTAAACGAGTAAGTGCCCGATGCAGGGGCGCGCATTGCGCGTCCGGACTTTGGGCAAAATGTTTTATTGATTGAATCAGAAAGAGGTTCCCGCTTCATGACCGAACGCTTTGCCCCAAGAACCTACGTTCTCTTTGCGCTTGTTCTGATCCTGACCATGCTGCTGTGCGTCTGCATCGGCAGCGTCTATATTGCGCCGCGCGATACCCTGACGGCGATTGTGGATACGCTGCTGGGGCGGGAGGTACCCGCAGGCATTTCCAAAAACATCATCCTCAACGTGCGCCTGCCCCGCGTGCTCAACGTGGCGCTGGTCGGTGCGGCGCTGGCGTTGTGCGGCGCGGCGATGCAGGGGCTTTTGCGCAATCCGCTGGCGGATGGTTCGACGCTGGGCGTGTCCTCCGGCGCGTCGCTCGGCGCGGTGATTGCGCTGGCGCTAGATTTCCGCCTGCCCGGTTCGGTCTATGGCGGAACGATGCTGATGGCGATGGCGTTTGCGTTTCTGGCGCTGGTGATGATTCTGTCGCTGGCCTATGCGCTGGATCACTCGCTGGCGACGAACAGCATCATACTCATCGGCGTGATTTTTTCGATGTTCGTGTCCAGCGTCATCAACCTGATTCTGTCGTTTGTCGATGACCAGATTCGTTCCATTGCGTTCTGGACGATGGGTTCGCTCTCCGGCACGGGCTATGCGCATACCCGCATGCTGGCGCTGGCGCTTCTGGTCTGCGGCGGCGTGATTGTGCGCTATGCCCGCGAATTGAATGCGTTCGCCATCGGGGAGGACAACGCGCGCCACATCGGCGTGAACGTCAAGCGCGTGAAGCTGGTGATTCTCGTCACGGTTTCGGTGCTCATCGGCGTTTGCGTGTCCATCAGCGGCTGCATCGGCTTTGTCGGGCTGGTTGTGCCGCACATGGCGCGGATGATCGCCGGGCCGAACCACAAGCGGCTGCTGCCCGCGTCGATGTTTGCCGGCGCGATTTTTCTGCTGCTGGCCGATCTCATCGCGCGCACGCTGCTCAGCCCGGTGGAGCTCTCCATCGGCGTGGTGACATCGCTGGTCGGCGCGGTGGCGTTCGTCGTCATCTTCTATCGGGCGCGGAAGGCGGGGTGAAGACATGCTGAAAGCGGAAAATATCACCGTGCGATACGGCGCGCGGACGGTGGTTCAAGACCTCTCCTTTGAACTGAAGGAGGGACAATGGCTGATGCTCATCGGGCCGAACGGCGCGGGCAAGTCCACCCTGATCGAGACGATTATGGGCGGCGTGCCCTATGCGGGAAGAATTTCGCTGGAGGGAAAAGACCTCCGCACGTTCAAAGCCTCGGATTTGGCACGCAGAATCGGCGTGCTGGCGCAGAAAAACGCGGTGAGCTACGCCTATTCCGTTGAAGAAGTGGTCGGTTTGGGGCGCTATGCGCACGCGTCGGGCTTTTTAGCTTCGCGCGACGACGACGGGGAACAGAGCATTGAGCGGGCGCTGGCCCTAACCGGTCTGACCGAGCTGCGCCGCGCCAGCGTGCTGACACTCTCCGGCGGCGAATTGCAGCGCACGTTTTTGGCGCAGGTGTTCGCGCAGAATCCGCAGATTCTTATTCTCGACGAGCCTGCGAATCACCTCGATCTGGTCTATCAGAAGCATATCTTTTCGCTGATTGAAGCGTGGCTCAAGCAGCCGGGGCGCGCGGTGATCTCCGTGGTGCATGACTTGAGCCTGGCTAAAGCTTACGGCACGCACGCCGTGCTGATGAATCACGGCCAGTGCGCGGCGCAGGGCGAAATCGACGAGGTGATGACGGCGGAAAGGCTGCAGGCGGTCTACGAGATGGATGTATACGACTGGATGCGCAGGATGCTGGGGCAGTGGGGGTAAACAAGGCCCCAAACATCAAGGATTAAGGGCGGCATACGTAAAGCGACTGCCAGGCTTTCGGCTTGACAGTCGCTTTTCATATCCAATTATGGAGAATTTACATACCGAGCATCTGCGCGGCACAGCGAGCGCCGTATACGCCGGAGCAGGCGGCGAAGGTCAAACCGGTGCCGCCCTGTCCGTAGAGAACGGTCAGGATGTTGCCCGGGGAGCATTGACCGACAGCCAGCAAGCCCTCAACAGGCGTTCCGTCACCGGTCAAGACCTGGCCCTCGTCATTGACCTCAACAGCGGTGAACACCTCGAAATAGTATTCGCCCTGCTTTTCCACATAGTACGGGGCGGTGGTCAACGGGTAAGCCTGATCGACAGGCAGACCAAATTCCGGGTCTTCGCCTGCGGCGATGGCGGCGTTATAGGCCTCAACGGTGGCTTTCAGACCGTCGGCGTCAATGCCCTGTCCTTCGGCAAGCGCATCAAGGGTATCGTACACGACGACATCGTTTTCAGCCAGCTTCAACGCCAGCTCATCGGCGTGCGCATCAGCATAAGCCTGATCGCAGATGACCCAGGCGCTTCCGGTGTTACGCATCGTATCATCGCCGATCCGATAGTCATCCTCGTATTCATTCAAATAGCGATGACCGTTTTCATCCACCATAAAGTGGCTTTGCAGGCTTACCCACGTAGAGTCGTTGGAGACCAGGCTGCCCAGCGCGCCGTCGCCGACGATGACCACGTCGGCTTCTGCGGTTTCACCTTCCGCCTTGGGTGCGGCAGATGCTTCTTCAATCATTCTGGCAGAGCCGTATGTTCGGCTTTATAATTATAACGTTTCGGGAAGCCGGAACATCTATGTGACGGTTGAATCGGCACGTTCCTTTTTAGGCGATATGGCCTGCGTTGAGCTGGATACGGATTGGACAATGCCCCTTGTGCTTTTATACAGAGCGGATGCGCCGGAAATCATTCGGCAGGTGGCCAAGCTGGCGGAACGATGAGGAATGCGCAGGCGGATTCAAACTCATGACGAAGCAGGTCTGACAGAAAGGGTATAATGAAAAGAGGACGTCTCGCGGATGAGACGTCCCCTTTGATGATGAATTTGAATTACTTCGCTTCCGCAGCGTTCGCACCCGCGATGCGGCCAAACACCGTGATATCGGCGATGGCGCAGGAGCCAAGGCGGTTCGTGCCATGGATGCCGCCGGTCACTTCGCCCGCAGCATACAGGCCCGGAATGACGTTGCCGTTGGTATCGATGACCTGCGCATCAGTGTTGATCTGCACGCCGCCCATGGTGTGATGAACGGCCGGAGTCGCCACGACGATGTAATACGGCGCGGTCTCGATCTTGGAATTCATGGAACCGCGGCCGAAGTCGTCATCCTTGCCCGCTTCGACGTACTGGTTGTACTGGGCGACCGTCTCGGCCAGTGCAGCCGCGTCGATGCCGAAGAAATCAGCGGCTTCTTCCAGCGTGTCGGCCTTGACAAGCTCCTTCATGGCGAACATGTACGCCACCTCGCCGCCGTGGTTCTCCTCGATGCTGTCCTGCTTCCAGGCCGCGTCGTCGATCAGCTCATAGCAGACGGAACCGGTCTGCGCCAGAATGGCGTTGGACATCACGTCGCGGGTATCCAACTCGGAGACGAAGCGCTTGCCCTCCTTGTTGACGATGATGGAGTGGCCGTACAGACGCGCGTCATCGATGTAGAGCAGGCCGCCGGAAATCGGATCGCAGTACGGATAGGTCTGGATGTATTCCATGCCGACGAGGTTTGCGCCCGCAGATTCGGCCAGCACAATGCCGTCGCCCGTGGAGCCGACGGAGTCGGTGGACTTATAGCCCGCGCCGTAAGCCGGGTTATATTTTTCGCGCATCTCGATGCTGGAGCCGAAGCCGCCGGTCGCGAGAATCACGCCGTTGTTCGCATGGAGCTTGATCGTGTCGCCATTGCCTTCGGTGTTTGCTCCGGTTACGCCGGTCACCTTGCCATCCTCGATGGTCAGGGTGTCCACACGCATGTCATAATAGAAGTCCACGCCGGCGGACTCGGCCTTCGCGCGCAGCTTGGTCATCAATTCCTCGCCGGAAGCGCCGACTGGAACGAGCGAACGGGTTACGGAGTGGCCGCCGAAGTGCATCAACGTATCCTCCCAGACGACGCCCACGTCGTCGCGAAGCCATTCAGCGCCCGCGAGCGCGTTGTTGGCCAGCGTGTTGACCAGATCCACGTCGGCGATGTTGCCGCCGCCGTTGAGCATGTCGGTCACGAGCTGCTCCGGGCTATCCGTGCCCGGCTCCTGAAGCCAGTTGCCCGGGGCGGCCATTTCCGCGCCGGAGAGCAGCGTCGAACCGGCCGCCAGCTGGAGCTTTTCGACGACCGCAACGGAAGCGCCAGCCTCCTTGGCCGTCACAGCCGCCGCCAGACCCGCGCCGCCTGCGCCGACGATGACCACGTCATACGTGCCCTCGACAGCTTCCGGCGTGTGCTCGACCGGAACGGAGACGAGGTCTTTCGGATCCACGCCCGCCGTCTTCAGCGCGTCGCGAACCGCCATCTTGAAACCGGCGGACGTCAGCGTTGCACCCGCGACGGAGTCCACGTCCACCGTGTTGCCCGCCAGCATGCGCTCAGTCAGGATATCCATCGCTTCATCAATGATCTTGGATTCGTTGGATTCCAAAACCTGGATGTCGCTCAGCTTTCCGTCTTCCAGCGCCACGCTGACCTTAATCGTGCCGCCTTTGCCGGAGCCGGCGCCCTCGAACGTGTCGGTCACGGCGGTATCTGCCAACGCGCCCGTCGTCATTGACGCGGCGAGCAGAAGGGACAAAAGACCTGCGGAAATTTTTGCTTTAGACATGTTGATGTTCTCCTTTCATTTCCAGCAGAGATGCTACGCGAATTATACGCCTTTGTTTGATTTATGTCAATGTGGTTTGCTGAGAATTGCGGAGAAACAAAAAGAACGCCTCGCGGATGAGACGTTCTCCTTGATGATGACGGATCATTTTGCCTTTGCGGCGTTTGCATTTTCGGTGCGGCCAAACTTTCTGCACAGAAAACGCCAGCCCTTTTTCAGCCAATGCTGATTTTCCAGATTGATTACCGGACATTCGACAACTCGAAGCTGATGATGCAGCACGTAAACATCCAACAGCCGCTCGGCCAGATAGCCGAAGACGCGCTGTTCGGAAGGAGAATAATCAGTAAGGTCGATGCGCTTTTCCGCTTTAAACAGGATGTCGAACAGCCAAGTGTGATAGGCGTCAAAAACCGCTTTCCGCGTGATGAACATATTGAAGATGTGGCCGCTTCGGCTTTGCATCACCTGTTCCCACTGCGGCAGATATTCGGGATATTTCTCGGAGAGGATGTCCCGAATGATCGTTAAATCCCTGCCGTGGTGGGCGTGCGCATACTGGCTCTCGCGCGTTTCAATGAAATAGTGGCGCTTTTTGGGCAGAACGATATCCGCCTTTTCCAGCAGCCGTTCGATCTGTTTTTCGTCGAGAATGCGTTCTTTTTTGGATTTTCCCAAAGCGCGCGTTCCGAAATATCGGCGGTAATGACAGAGCCCGTACGCATCCGCTTCGAGGTTTTTCCAAGCCCAGTAATAAGCGGTCAATTCGCAGAAATTTTTGTTTTTGGCGCTGATGTTTTCGCCCGTGTCATCTCGAAGCCATTGGGGATTGAGCGCGGCTTTTCCGGCCGCCCCGACCTGAATGGGGC
Source organism: uncultured Clostridia bacterium (assembly GCA_934636105.1). Classification (GTDB taxonomy): domain Bacteria; phylum Bacillota; class Clostridia; order Christensenellales; family Aristaeellaceae; genus Ventricola. The sequence goes on along the minus strand of CAKTZR010000010.1, from coordinate 9,022 downwards.
GGTATGGCGGTTTTTCCGGCATCCAGTAGGACTTGTGCGCGGCAATCAACATGACCAGTTTCAAGGGCTTCTCCTTTCTTGACGCAGACGGCTGAGCTTGGAGGTTACGCCAATTCTTTTTGCGCGCAGGCCAGCGCGGCGGCGATCACAGCGTCCATATCATAATACTTGTATTCGCCGAGCCTTCCGCCAAAGATGACGTTCTTCTGCGTTTCGGCCAGCTTTTTGTATGCCGCATACAGCGCGCCGTTTTTCTCGTCGTTGACCGGATAATACGGTTCGTCGCCGGGCTTCCACTCGCTGGAATACTCCCGGCTGATGATTGTCTTGGGCAGATCGTTTCCGTTTTCATCCTTGCCGAAGGTGAACCACTTGTGCTCGATGATGCGGGTATAGGGCGTTTCGGCGTCGGTGTAGTTCACGGCGGCGTTGCCCTGAAAATTGGGCTTGTCCAGCAGCTCGTTTTCGAAGCGGACGCTGCGGTATTCCAGCGCGCCCAGCTGATAGCCGAAATAAGCGTCGATGGGGCCGGTGTAAACGACCTTCTCTGCCAAAGCATCCAGTTCCGCTTTGTTTTGCAGATAATCCACCCCAAGACGAACCTCGATGCCGTCCAGCATGCGCTCCACAAGGCGGGTATAGCCGCCGATGGGAATGCCTTGATAGAGGGCGTTGAAGTAGTTGTTGTCAAAGGTCAGGCGCACGGGCAGGCGCTTGATGATGAAGCTGGGCAGCTCGTTGCAGGGGCGGCCCCACTGCTTCTGGGTATAGCCCTTGATGAGCTTTTCGTAGATATCTGTGCCCACCAGAGAGATGGCCTGTTCTTCCAGATTCTTCGGTTCGGTAATGCCTGCTTCCCGACGCTGCCGCTCGATCTCCGCAGCCGCTTCTTCCGGCGTGACCACGCCCCACATCTTGTTGAAGGTGTACATGTTGAAGGGCAGGGAGTAAAGTTCGCCCTTGTAATTCGCCACCGGGGAATTGGTGAAGCGGTTAAAGGTCACAAACTGATTCACATAATCCCAAACCGGCTTATTGTTGGTATGGAAGATGTGTGCCCCGTACTTGTGAAAATCAATGCCCTCCACCTTTTCCGTGTAGACGTTGCCCGCAATGTGATTGCGCTTGTCGATGACAAGCACGGATTTTCCGGCGGCTTTGGCCTGCTGAGCGAAGACCGCACCGTAAAGTCCCGCGCCGATGATGAGATAATCGTATGGCACAAAAATTCCCCCTTTTGATTTAGATGCGTCAGCGAAAAATGGAGTGTTTCAGCAAAATGGTCTAGCGGCTGTGAGTAATCTTTATTTCAGCAATTCCGGCTTGTTTTTCCGGAGAATCGCCAAGGCGGCTTCCACTGCTGCGTCAGAGCTGCCGGACTCCAGAACGCTCTGGAGCTTCTGCGCTTCGCTCATTTGCCGTTTCCTCTGTTCTTCTTTCTTTCGACGGATGTAGTTCTCCGAGAGCTGCTTAATATCCTGCGGGTTTTCAGGCAGCTTTTTGGTAATCAGAAATTCTTCGTAGGCGTTGCACACCGTTTCCGTGTCGCCGCCGAAATAAATCTGCTTGCCGTGGTCGAGCCACAGAAGCTTATTGCACATCTCACGAACCTGATCCACGGAGTGAGACACCAAAATTCCGGTGACGCCGCCCGCAAGAATCTGTTTCATCTTGTCGCCGCTCTTTTTTCGGAACGCGCCGTCGCCCACGGACAACACTTCATCCAAGATCAGAATATCCGGGTTGACCAGGCAGGCGATGGAAAAGGCCAGCCGGGATTTCATGCCGGAGGACAGCTGCTTAAAGGGGCGATCCTGAAAGTCTTTTAATTCGGCAAATTCGATGATTTCATCATACATATCGTCCATGAACTTGCGCGTATAGCCAAGCATGGCGCCGCGAAGATAAGTATTCTCCAGAACAGTCAGGTCTCCATCGAAACCGGAACCCAGTTCCAACAGCGCCGCGACGCTGCCGTTGATTTCCATAGAACCCTTCGTAGGAACCATGATGCCGGAAACCGCTTTCAGCAGCGTGGATTTGCCCGCGCCATTGGAGCCGATAATACCCAGCATGTCTCCCTTTTCCAGAGAGAAGGATACATCTTTATCCGCCCAGAATTCCGTAACATGATAGTTTCCCTTCAGGCGGCGCATGACGTATTCTTTCAGGCCGATATCCTGAAAATCGCCCGTAATATAGCGGATGGATACTCCGCTCGCTTTGATCATTGCCATTTGCTACCTCACATATAATACAGGAACATATGATTATTCTTCTTGTAAACAATCGATCCTACGGCCAGCACAATCAAGGCATAGGCTGCACAGATGCAATGGAATGAAAAGCTGGGGATGGCGCCATCCAGGACAACCACGCGGAAATACTTTATATAGCAGTAAATCGGATTGCACAGAAAAAGTCTCTGCACGGTTGCAGAATAACCGTTCACTTGATAGAAGATTGCAGACATATACATCAGCAACAGGGTGAAGATATCATATAAATAGCTCGTATCCCTGAAAAAGACAAATAACGCCGACAGAATGAGACCCATTCCAATATTAAACAGAACCAAACATACGATGGGATAGAGCAGCGCCAAGAAATGCGGCCCGAACGAAATTCCGTCAACCAGGGCAAAAATAAAGAAAACGCACAACGAAAGGCCGAAATTGATGAGCGATGAAACATTCTTGGATAGCAAGAACATGTACTTCGGTATGTTTACCTTGGTAATAATGCCACTATTGGACATCAACGCGTTCATTCCACCGGTAGTCGATTCCTTGAAATAAGAATAGACCAAATTGCCGCAGAACAGATACGTCGTATAATGGGCAATGCTGTGGCCAAAGAAATGGGTGAACACCAGGCGCATCACTAAAAGCGTCAGCAGCGGCGACAGGATGCTCCATCCCATTCCGAGAACGGTTCTCTTATATTTTTGTTTGAAGTCACGTTTGGCAAGTTCGGTAAAAAGAAACTTGGAACTTTTGAGTTTTTGAAATACAGTAACCATGATGGTGTGATCTTCCTTCGGTTTAGTTTTTAGAAAAATGAGTTCACTTACAAGAAGTGTGGCCGCTAAAATGAAGAATGGTCTTAACAGCGAATAATTTTCATTCCCCCATAAACCCATATATTTTGCAGCAAGACTGATGCCTGAACCGCAGGCAATGTGCAAAATATATATATTTAAGGAAAGGTCTCTTCCGATGTGATTGAGTACACGAATCTTTGCATTCGGATGGGCAACACAGCAGCAGCACAACGCCGCGACAGTGATATAGGTTCCTACATAAAACTGAGATTCAAAGCCGATGACCGTCCGCTCTTTTACGCTAAGAAGCATCCCTGCAAAGGCGATCGTTATCCACACGACTGGAGAGATGTTCGCAAGAAGTCGCATAAGGCCAATATTGCTACGAGGGGTAGAGCATTTTTTGCCCGCCCAAACGCCAAACAAAAAGAACGGCAGCGCTCGAAAAACAAAAAGGTTATGATAATACAGACGCTGATCTCCCAGAGGAAGACTTGTTTGAATGTGCAGGAATGCCCTGAATTCGCTCAGGCAGGAAAATCCAGCCGTTAAGCATAAAGCCAGCAAGCCGACAATCGGCGACGATACTTTTTTCCCGGCAAAAGGGATCATTACCGAATAAATGTAAATTACCGCCAATAGATACCAGAGATGCGCATAAATTAACGGATCATTTGTTACCGCCAGCTTAATCAATCTGGGTGCTACAAGCCTTTCGCGCAGCGCATCAACCAAATTGAAGGACATATCCAACAGGGAGCCATTCAGAATGAAAACAACAGCATAAACGGAGATGCCGTACAGTACAAGAGAAAGGATATGTTTCCGTTTTGCAAGCATTTTTTCCCGGCTTACCAACGCGCCATCCTTCACACAGAAAAAACCGGAGATGAATAAAAAGCAGGGCACCGCAAAACGACAAGCTGTTTTCAAGGCAATTCCGAAATCGTTATTCCAATTATAATGAATGAAAACAACGGCAATGCTGCAGACGGCTTTTAATAAGTCAAAGCTATTATATCGTGCTGTTTTAGGCATAATGTAAAATTCTCTTCACGACCCGTTTGATTTTGCTGAGAATTCGTCTGCTCAAAGACTTTCTGTTTTCCAGAGCAACCAGACGCTCCTCGTGCCATTTTTGAATTTCCCACTGATGATTGATCGAGCTTTCATGACGGTTGATAACCTCTTCATGACGGTTTACGACTTCTTCATGGCGGTTTACAACCTCCTCATGACGGTTCACGACCTCCTCGTGACGGCTCACTGCCGCACGCAGCCCATCAGATTTTCTTCCTTCTGTTCCCCCCCCCAGACGCTGTACGCCCTGTTGGATTCCGGAAAAAATGCAGTCCAAAATCATCTCGTGGTCAATGTTGGATTTGCGCTCCTGTGGCTGCATAAAGCTGTCAAAGACCTGCTGCCAGCTTCCGGCATAATCAAATGCAGCAAAATCTTCAATGCTTTCTCTGGCCAGCTTTCCCTGTGCTGCTCTCTTTTCGGGATCACGCAGAAGGGCAATCAGTTCTTCGGCCAGGCGAATTGTGCTGCCCTGCGGTACACAGACGATGCCACGTCCATCCCTGCAAAATTCGATCCAGGGCAAATCGAACATGACGGCAGGAAGCCCATAGGCCTTGCTCTCCGCAAGAACCAATGAATACCCTTCGATTTTAGAGGTCATTGCCAATACGCTGGCGTTTTGGTAATATTCGGATACATTCAGCTGGAATCCTGCAAAGGTGACGGCGTTTTCAATTTCAAGTTTTTGAGCGTATGCCTGCGCATTCTTCAGAAATTGGGGATCTGCGCCATCGCCCACAACTGTCAGCGTTGCTTCCGGTACAGAGGCTTGCACAATAGAAAACGCTTCCAGCATTTTATCCAACTGCTTTTCTGCGGAAATACGGCCGACCCACACAATGTTGGAAGAAGACAAATTTGACATTTGCTCCCTTGAGCACAGTTCGACGGGATTCGGGATATATGCAGCAATTCCAAAGTTTTCCCAGTAGATCTGATCCATTCTGGATAGACACACCAGCCGATCCGCCAACTGATAAATATACGGACAGTAGGAGGACATCTCCAGAGAATACCACATTGTGGAATTGAATACGGAATGCAGCTGGGCAATCAAATTCACATTAAAGGCTTTTATTGTGCAGAAATCCCACAGAAGGGCAGGATGAAGCCCCTGATGGTATACGATAGTATCGATCTGATAACTTTTTATCAGGTATTCCCATGTGTATGCGCGCAAATGATAGTTTTCCCCGCTTGCATCTTCAAAGTGGGGAAGGATGACCCGCTCAATATTTTCCGGTATCGGATAATCATCGTCAGATGCGGGAGTATCTGTCACCAAGAGCACATAGAACCCCCTGTCTGCCAACATTTGAACCATCTGCGCCGCAATTTTTTGTGCTCCGCCATTGCAAATGCTGTTGTAATATACGGCGATTCTTGCAACTTTTTTGCCGACTTCATATTTGTTTCGCCGTACAGCTATCCTTTTTACAATTTCTGCACTCTCGCGCCAGTATCGTCTGGCCAGAATTCCCATCAATTCAGAGGGAGATTGCTTTTTAGCAAGATACCAGAAACAGTCTGCCGCATCTTCGATCGAAACGGTATTAAACCAGGAATATACAATGCCATTGAGCATCTCCTCACGAATCTGATGCGCATACTTATAATATCGATCTTCCGCTTCGACCTTTTTTAGGAAATCCGTCAGTTCATTAACCGCAGTCAATTTATCGCACGTTTTGTAAAACTGCTTCTTCGTCATGGCCTGAAATCCGGTTAAGCCTGTTCCATATCGATACTCGTTTAATTCGATTGGAATGCCCCGATATGATTGGCAATAATAAGAAATCAGGAAAAACGCATAAACATCCGTGCCCACGGAGAAATTTTTTTCACTCGCCAGCGTAAAGGCTTTTCGGCATGCTTCGGCGTTATAAGCCTTGTTCCAGAGTGTAAAATTCCATTTCTTATCTATATAGCATGCTTTCAGAAGATCTCCATCGACTTCCCCCAAGTACGGCTCGATAAACGAACAGATATTCTGCTGACGCTGTTTGTCAAACGTTCTATGATAGGAAACTCTGGAGCGGAAATGGAGAATATCGACTGGATTGGCAGCCAACTCTTTGGCAACAACTTCGCAGGCATTGGGAAGATATTTGTCATCCGAGTCACAGAACATCACATAATCGCCTGAACAGCGCATACCGGCCATCTTTCTGGCATAGCTTGTTCCGTGGTTTTCACTCAGAAAGATGGGGACAATGCGCGAATCCTTTTCGGCATACGACTTAATGATCTCAATGCTTCCATCTGTCGAACAATCATCCACGCATAGAATTTCAATATCAGAATATGTCTGCGCGATTAAACTATCCAGGCATTCGCCTAAATACTTCTTTGTATTATAGACTGGAACAATAATTGAAATTTTCATTTGTATCCCCGCTTTCTATCCATATAAACAACTTCATTTCCTCAGTGAAAGAACAATCTCATAAACCGTTTCAACCTTTCTCTCTTTTTGCTTTCCTTCGGGAACCATGTATTCAGCTTGTTAATCAATTTGATATACAATCCGTCAATATAAATCGATTCATCCAGTCCATTCACCCGTAATTGATATGGATCGGCTGCATTGACGGATACAGCCGATGGCAGCGCCTGAGTCGATGGAATCAGCCCTTTTTTCAGCTCTTGATAAACGCCTGTCATCTCTGCATACTTCCAGAAATAATCTGCCATATCGCATTCTGGCAGAGCCCATGGCTTCTGGAAACCGGCATAATGGGCGACCTTCGGATGTTTTCTGGATTCCATATAGTCCAGATACAGCTGATGAGGGGCATTGATCGCGACCTCTATCCGGCTTCCGGTTTCATTCTGCCAATTCATAACCACATTCCAGGCCATATCCAGGAACAGAATACGTCCGTCACACAGATAATTCAAAATATCCTGATCCATATACAACCACTCGTGCATGGCGATGGTATCCAGAATCTTTTGCGTGGTGAAGTTTCTGCGGAATTCCGCAAGGTTCATCACGAGCACACCTGCATTGATATAGTCGTACGGATTTGCAATCGTCAGCGTTTCCTGAAAATAAGCCTTTCTGTTCGGGTCTTTGCCGTGATAGTTTCCCGCCATATCGATATCCCGAACGGCGCCAAGGCAGTAACCGGTCATATCTGTGTCATATAGCTTGGCCAAATCATCCAGCACGACAAGGTCCGAATCCATATAGAGAACCTTGTCATAATGCTTCATAATGTCCTGCATCAACAGGCGGTAAAATGTCTCGACAGAAATATGGAAGTGTGTTTTCAGGTTTACACCGGCATACAAATAGGCAACATCGCAGAAGCGAATGCTGAAATTGGGCTTCTCTCGGAATTCCTCCTGAATCTGGCGCTGATGTTTGGACGTAATTGAGGAGTGCAGAATAACAAAGTCATAATTCTTATTCGGGTTTGCATTTTCTGCAACAGACCGAATCATAACCGTTACATAAGGCACATAGCCGTCATCCGCAGCCATGACGATAGGAATGTTATTTTGCTTGAAAGCCGGTTGAATATCCGGAGCAGGTTTGGTATCGATAAAATAGGATTTCTGTAATTCTTTGCATTTCAGCCTTCCATCCTGCTTAATTTTCGTATAATAGATGCCCCACAAACGCTCTGCCAGGAAGCCGCTGACCCGGTATTCATTGATATCATAATCCGTTAAATCGGTTCTGCGCTCGTGTTCGGCTAAAATATCAAATGCCCACGCACAGTAATCCTGAAATACTTCTTTTTTCAGGATATACATATTGCAGAAATAACCAAAGTGTCCATGCAGATATTCCTTACATGGGCCGCTGTATTCGGGATACTTTTCATCGATGATCTGTACAACTGTGTCCAGATCAGAAATTCGATGATATTTCGAGCGCTGATAATGCTCGTATACATCCGCAGAGCCATCCATGACCCGCGTATCCTGTGGTTCTACCGACAGCACGTCATAAGGTTCTACCATGTGTCGAATAGAATTATCCGTATAGCCAAGCTCTTTCAGCGTTTCGGGGGTTATTCTCGGATAAATAATATTACCGTATTGATCACATTTCAGGTTGCTTTCACTGAAAGAAAAATATCTGCGGTAGTGCATAAATCCGTAATAGTCGGCGTCTAGGTTTTTCCAAGCCCAATACTGCGCTGTTAATTCGCAATACATACGATTTTTTGCGGATATTTGCTCACCCGTATTATCGCGAAGATATTTAGTGCTGACAACTCCATTCACGTCCGTTCCAACCTGAATCGGCTGAACGATCTCGCTTACAAAAAGATCAGATTCTTTATGGAAAGAAGTCAGAATCTTTATTTTGCTCATCTTCTTTTTTCTCCTTTTTATGTTTTATGCTTATGCGTCATTTTTTACAAAGAAGCATATCCTTGCAATATGGGACTCCAGACAGCACAATGCACTGCACAGGAGAGATATAATCAATACCATAATGGTAAGTATCCCAATTGAGAACAGCGAATGAAACGGCATATGGAAATACCTCATCAAAATCTGTAAAATCGGTACATGAAGCAGATAAATTCCGAAGGAATACTTGGATAATAACTGTATAATCCTGCCTTCTTGCGGACTGATAACGATCACGATGGTCAGGCTGAACGCGGCTAGCAGTAAAGTTGCGCAATTATACCAGACATTGTATGCAACGCCGCAGTGATAGGAATACCATTGAAGCCAAACTGTTATAAACATCATAAAAAACAGGATTAGGAGCCAAATAATCTGCGGAATTTTTCTGAAATTGCCAATGTGCTTCTTCAGTATGTATCCAAGCAGTACGCAGAAACCGTATCCCCCCCCCCGCGAAATTTAGATCAAGAAAAGAAGAAAACTCGGGAAGACCTCTCAATCGCATGACAACATTAACTT
>CAKTZR010000009.1 GCA_934636105.1 uncultured Clostridia bacterium | reverse complement strand
GCCTGCTTGAAAAGCTGCTTATTATCGTAAAAGGGTACTTTCGGAATCCGAAAGTACCCTTTTTGTCGACAGGCTGCGCGGCCTGCTTGAAAGCTGGCCGCGATTTTTTTGCATAAAAACTGCCCTCCAGCAAAGGAGAGCAGCCTTTTACTTGGTTTTTGTTTCAAACGGAATATACGTCTTGAAGCAGACCGCATGACCGTTATCATCCGTTCCGCGAATCAGCCAGCCGTCGCCGATGCTTTGCTGATCCGCCGTGCAGCCATAGGTCATCCGCCGAAACTCCCGGCCGCCGATATAGCTCGGCTTGCCGCCGTTGTTTTCGCCGAAAACATCCGTCGTTTGGGCGTAGATATCCGTCTTTCCGTTTCGATAAAAGCGCACGCGTGTCAGTTCGTCCACGGTCACACCGACGCCGTTTTCCTCCTTAAAAAAGAGGTTGTATCGCCAGATCGGCGTGGATTCCTCCGTCTGCTGTTCGATGGCAACGGGCAGTTCTGTTTTGGTGTACAGGCGGATATACGCCTGCCCCGGCTCGGCCACCGTCTCCTGCTTGAACCAATCGATCGTATAGCCGCCCTTTTCGTGGCCGACGGACGGCAGAAAAATCAGCCCCAGCACAAAGAACGCCGCTGCTGTCAACGCCATCAGCCACGAGCGCAGACGAAATTTCCGTTTGTCGTTGGGGCTTTGTTCCTGTTCGTCCCCCGCTGTTTCCGGCTGCTGGGATTCATCCGCCGCTTGAGCGATTTCCAGCCCCAGCAGGTCCGAAAGGCGCGTCAGGGTTTGATAATCCGGCTCGGTTCGCCCGTTTTCCCAGTTGGAAACCGTCTGCCGACTGACAAAGAGCGCCTGCGCCAGCTGATCCTGCGTCATGTTCTTTTCTCGTCGCGCCTGCCGGATTTTTTCGCCGAGGTTCTGCGTCATGGATTCGTCTCCTGCGCCAGATGCACGATGGACGTGAACGTACACGCGTTGCCGTTCGCATCCGTACCCTTGAGCATGATGCCGATGCTGTCAATGGTTTGCAGCGCGGCCGCATCCTCATAGATCAGCGGCTCGTCGCCCTTGCGCATCTCGCCAAAGCCGAATATGGAAGTCGGCAGGGCAATCTGCATCCGCTGCTCACCCTGATTGAAAAAGGCTTCCGTCACGCTTTCCGGCGCAAAGGCCACGTCGCTCTCGTTCTGCATGGAGAAGCTGTAATACCAGCCTTGTCCGCCCTGAAAGAAATCATCCTGCGTCAGCGTCACGGGGTCGCAGGTCGGCTCGATGCGGATATACGCCTGATTTTCCTGCGGCTCGACTGCCTGTGTGAAATCCTCAGGCGTCAGCTTCGGCTTAATCTCGCCGGACAGCGGAATATACAGCTTGAAGGTCAGCTCATTTCCATTGTCGTCCCGGCCTTCAATGGCCACGCCGTAACCGATGCCGCCGTCCGCAATGCGGTTGGTAGAATAATTGACCAGCTCACCCGGCTCCAGCCGCGTCGTATACCAATACCAGCCGATCTCGTCGCCCGTCATTTCGCCGGTGTACATCGGCAGTTTTTCGTTGTTGAAAAAGACCTCGGTGATTTTTTCCATCGTGAAGGGAACGCCGTTCGTCTCCTGTGCAAAGAGCAAAATGCTCCACTGATACGGCTTCTCATCGTCGCCGCTCTCCGTGAGCATCAGCGGCTTTTCGGCCGTGGTCAGGGACACATAAGCCTGCCCCTCCTGCGGCTGCGCATCCGGCTGCTGGAACCACTCCCACGAATACGGGCTGCTCTGCGGCGCTTGCGTTTCCTGCACAGCCGCTTCAGCGGTCGTGCCCGCATGGCGGCTCTTATAAATCGGATAAACCGCCATCACCAGAATCGCGATAAACGCGACGAGCGCCGCGGCAGCCAGAATGCGCTTATGCAGCGGAGTCGGCTGCGGCGCATCCATGGGAATATCCAGCAGCTTGCAGAGCGCTTCCCGCTGTTCCGGCGTCGGCTCAACGCGCCCGTTTTCCCAGTGGGAAACCAGCTGGCGCGAAACGCCAAGCGCCTGCGCGACCTGCTCCTGCGTCAGTTTTTTATCTTTTCTTGCGGCAGTCAACCGCTCGGAAAATGTCGGCATAATCAAACATTCCTTTGCGATAGATTTGAATTTGATGTCAATATTATACCAATTTTACAGAAGCCGCGCAAGCCTGTACCCCCCCCCGATGATTTTTTTCCTCTTTTTCCCGGATAAAATTATAACAATTGTTCCTGTATGTCTGGCCGACATAAAATGCCCGTCCGCATCCCTTCTAAAGATACGAACGGGCAGATTTTCTTGAATTACGCGTTCTTGCTCTTGATATATTCGTCGATGGCCTTCGCGGCATGTTTGCCTGCGCCCATGGCAAGGATAACCGTTGCAGCGCCGGTCACGGCGTCGCCGCCGGCGTACACGCCCTCGCGGCTGGTCAGGCCGTCGTCGCCGTTGGTGATGATGCAGCCGTGTTTGTTGGTTTCAAGGCCCGGCGTGGTGTGGCGAATAAGCGGGTTCGGGCTGGTACCGATGGACATAATCATCGTGTCCACATCCAGCACAAATTCGCTGCCCTCTTTCACAATCGGGCGGCGGCGGCCGGAAGCATCCGGTTCGCCCAGCTCCATCTCCACGCAGCGCATGCCGCAGACCTCGCCGTTCTCGTTGCCGAGCACCTCAACCGGGTTGGTCAGCGTCTTGAAGATGATGCCCTCCTCCTCGGCATGCTCCACTTCCTCCTTACGGGCCGGAAGCTCCTCCATGCCGCGGCGATAGACGATATAAACTTCTTCCGCGCCGAGACGCTTGGCCGAACGCGCCGCATCCATCGCGACGTTGCCGCCGCCGACAACGGCGACCTTGCCACTGTGCTTGATCGGGGTCTTGCTGTCCTCGCGATACGCCTTCATCAGGTTGATGCGGGTCAGATACTCGTTGGCGGAATACACGCCCTTGAGGCTCTCGCCCGGAATGCCCATGAAGCGCGGCAGGCCCGCGCCGGACGCGACATACACGGCTTCAAAGCCCATTTCAAACAGCTCGTCGATGGTCAGCACCTTGCCGATGACCATGTTCGTCTCGATATCCACGCCCATGGCTTTCAGACCGTCGATTTCCTTCTGCACGATGGCCTTCGGCAGACGGAACTCCGGAATGCCGTATACCAGCACGCCGCCCGCCAGATGCAGGGCTTCATAAATCGTGACCTTGTACCCCAGCTTCGCCAGATCGCCCGCGGCGGTCAGGCCGGACGGGCCTGCGCCGATGACGGCAACCTTGTGGCCGTTCGGGGCGGGAACTTCGGGATGATCCTGCACATGCTCACGGTGCCAGTCGGCCACGAAGCGCTCCAGACGGCCGATGCCGACCGGCTCGCCCTTGATGCCGCGCACGCACTTGCCCTCGCACTGGGTCTCCTGCGGGCAGACGCGGCCGCAGACGGCGGGCAGAGCGGAGGACGCGGTCAGCACCTTGTAAGCGCCCTCCATATCCTCGTTGGCGACGCGCTCGATGAACGCGGGGATGTCAATCTGAACCGGGCAGGCGCTGCGGCATGGCTTCTTGGGGCAGTTCAGGCAGCGCTTGGCCTCGTTCACGGCCATTTCATAGGTATAACCGAGGGCGACCTCGTTAAAGTTCTTGTTGCGAACGTTGGGCTCCTGGGAGGGCATCGGGCACTTCTTCGGGTCCATATTGCGCATGACGGCCATGTTACTTGACCTCCTTGTTCATCAGGTTGCAGTGCGCCTCGCGGGCATGCTGTTCAAAGTCGCGGTACATCGTGCTGCGCTTCATGGCTTCATCGAAATCGACCAGATGGCCGTCAAAATCCGGGCCATCCACGCAGGCGAACTTCGTCTCGCCGCCGACGGTCAGGCGGCAGCCGCCGCACATGCCCGTGCCGTCGATCATAATCGGGTTCATGGAAACGACGGTCTTCACGTTGTACTTCTTCGTCACGGCGCAGACGAATTTCATCATGACCAGCGGGCCGATGGCGATGACCTCGTCATATTCGTTGCCCTCCTGAATCAGGCGTTCCAGCGCGGCGGTGACCAGGCCCTTTTCGCCGTGGCTGCCGTCGTCAGTCATCATGACCATCTTGCTGGATGCGGCCTTGAACTCGTCCTCCAGAATCACAAGGTCCTTGTTGCGGAAGCCGACGATGGCGTGCACCTCGCAGCCCTGCTCGTGCAGCTTCTTGGTCACAGGCAGCGCGATGGCGCAGCCCACGCCGCCGCCGACCACGGCGACCTTTTTCAGCCCCTCGGTATGGGTCGCAACGCCCAGCGGGCCGACGAAATCATGCAGGCTCCGGCCCTCTTCAAGGGTATCCAGCTCCATCGTCGAACCGCCGACGATCTGATAGATAATCGTGATCGTGCCGCCCTCGCGGTCATAATCCGCGATGGTCAGCGGAATGCGCTCACTGTCCTCCAGCGCACGCAGGATGATGAACTGGCCGGGTTCCGCCTTCTTGGCGATAAACGGCGCATCGATCACCATCTTGGTGACGGTCGGGTTCAGGCGCTCTTTTTTGATGATTTTGAACATGACGCTTCCTCCTGAATCAAACTCCGAATCACGTTCCTTCAACGCGCGGAACGTAAACTAATATGATTTATTCGACACAAAACGGCGTTGCCCTGCCTTTTGCGCGATTTTTAACGTGCCCATGGATGAAATCGGGGGACGCCGTTTTTCCAGCGTCCCCCGTGAAAATCAGCTTGGGGTTTGATTAGAAATCGACCTCGGTATCGTAGTAGCAGCACTTGAGCAGCTTCTCCATCTCCTCCTGGCTCGGCTGGCGCGGGTTGGAGCCGGTGCAGGCGTCGGCAATCGCGTTCTTGGCGATTTCCGGCAGGCGCTCAAGGAAAACGTTCTCCGGCACGAAGCCCTGCTCGCACGGATAGCTGTCCGCACCGTAGAACTTGATGCCGTGCGGGATGTTCAGCTCGTCGTTCATCTTGCGCAGGTAGGCGATCAGCAGCTTGACCTTCTCGTCGTCGTCCTTGCCGCCCAGGTGCATGTAATCGGCGATCACGCCGTAGCGCTTCTTGGCCGTCTCGTCCTTCGCGTTGAAGGCGATGACCTTCGGCAGATACATGGCGTTGGCCGCGCCGTGGATGATGTGCGCGCCGTAGTCGGCGAACGCAGCGCCGGTCTTATGCGCCATGGAGTGAACGATACCCAGCAGCGCGTTAGAGAACGCCATGCCGGCGAGGCACTGCGCGTTGTGCATGCTGTCGCGGGCGGCCATGTCGCCGTTGTAGCTCGGCACAAGGTCCTTCATAATCATCTCGATGGCATGAATTGCCAGCGGATCGGTGAAGTCGCAGTTCGCGGTGGAGACATACGCCTCGATGGCGTGGGTCATCGCGTCCATACCGGTGTGGGCAACCAGCTTCTTGGGCATGGTCTCGGCCAGATCGGGATCGACGATGGCCACGTCCGGCGTGATTTCAAAGTCGGCAATCGGGTACTTGATGCCCTTGGAATAATCGGTGATGATGGAGAACGCCGTCACCTCGGTCGCGGTGCCGGAGGTGGAGGAAATGGCGCAGAAGTGAGCCTTGCGGCGCAGTTTCGGCAGGCCGAAGACCTTGCACATATCCTCAAACGTGCAATCCGGGTACTCGTATTTGATCCACATGGCCTTGGCCGCGTCGATCGGCGAACCGCCGCCCATGGCGATAATCCAATCCGGCTGGAACTTGGCCATCGCGGCCGCGCCCTTCATGACGGTTTCCACGGACGGGTCAGGCTCAATGCCCTCGTACAGCTCGACCTCCATGCCGGCTTCCTTCAGATACTGCTCAGCCTTGTCGAGGAAGCCGAAGCGCTTCATCGAACCGCCGCCGACGCAAATCATCGCGCGCTTGCCTTCAAAGGTCTTCAGCGCTTCCAGCGCGCCCTTGCCATGGTACAAATCGCGAGGGAGAGTAAAACGAGCCATAATCTATTCCTCCTGTTTTCTCGGGACGACGCCCATCTCGGTTTTTGACGCTCATGATCGACGCGGAACATTTGTTTGATGTTTCTTTGTCAATATCTGCGCGTATTATACACCCGTCGTCCGACGTTGTAAAGAGGATTTTTGATTTTTTCTGTCAATCTCGGCGATTCTTTTCGGAAATTTCGCCGTAATTTTGCATTTTTACAGACATTTTCCGGCTTTTTCACATTTCTTCGATTTGTACGGATGTCAAAATTCAATCAATTCGACTTTGAAAGCGTCCATGTGAAGCACGCGCCGCCGCCCGGCCGATTGGCCGCCGAAAGCGAGCCGTGCATCTGCTCCGCCGCCGAGCGCGCAATCGCAAGGCCGATGCCGAACTGTCCGCCCTTTCCCTTGTAACAACGCTCAAATATCCGCGGCAGGTCTTTTTCGTCAAGACCCTCTCCGTCATCCGCCACGGTGATTCGAATTTTGTCCGCATCCGCCGTGCAGGTCACCTCCACCGTCTCATGCGCGTAACGAATGGCGTTGCTGAGCAGGTTTTCGGCGACCTGCGCGAAAAGATCCTCGTCGCCCAGCGCAAAAAGCCGTTTTTCCGGCGCGTCATAACGCAAATGAACGCCCTTTTGCAGCGCCGCGCCTGCCGCCCGATCCAAACAATCCTCCATACATTCCCCCACGCAAAGCGGCGCGAGCTTCGGCGCATGCTGGCCGCTCTCAATGCGGGAAAGCGTCAGCAGACTGCCGACCAGCCCGGTCAAGCGGCCGCTCTCCTCCAAAATGGTGTGCGCGGCCTGCTGCGGCTGGGGGAAAATGCCCTGCTCAATGCCCTGCGCATAACCGCAGATGGACATCAGCGGGTTGCGCAATTCGTGGGAAACATTTTGGAAGAAGTCGCGCTGAACATCGTCAGCCTGGCGAAGCTGCCTGACCATCGCATTCATCGATTGACGCAGGCTCTCCGGTTCGCGCAGGGAAAACGCTGTTATCATCTCATCAAATTGGCCCGCGCCGATTGCCGCCGCGCTCTGGCAAAGGCTTTGCAGCGGCCTCGCCACGCTGGCCGCCGCAAACCACAGCACCAGCGCAAGCAGCGCCATCATGCCGAAGGCAATCAGCAGCACCATTTGGCTCGCACCGTTTATCCATGTGCCAATTTCGGAAATCGGGCAATAGGTCACCAGATATTCAAGCTGTTGGGACTGCGCGGGAATCGGATAGATGGAAACCAGATCGTTTTCCCCTTCCCCGCTGAGCCGCACAACGCCCGCGCTCTCCGTAAAGCCCTCCGCCTGCATAAACGCCGTACACAGATCGGATATGCCCTGCACATCGTCCCGCTCCTGCTCGTCGCTGGGGTAAATCAGCCGATGCTCCGACGCATAAATCAACAGTCGAGCCCGCCCTTGCTGACGGCGCACCGTGCCGCTCACGCTTTTCAAAAAATTGCGCACTCTCTCCTGCATGCCGCTTGTGCGCCCGCCTTCAAATTTCTGCTCGATCAGCGGAAGCACGCTTTCCTGAAGCGCCTGCAATTCCTTTTCCGCCTCCGAATAGGCATACCGCTCGGCGGCATGGCGGAAAATCAGGCAGGCCAGCGGCGGCAGAATCGCCAGCGCCAACAGCGTCGGAATCAATATTCGCGCAAACAGCGATTGCTTTTTCACGGCTTTTCCTCCTCCAGCGCCAGCTTGAAGCCAAACCCCCAGACCGTTTCAATGCGCACCGGGCTGTTCTGTTCGCGCAGCTTGCGGCGCAGACGCTTGAGCAGATCATCCGTCGCGCGGGTATCGGCCTGCCAATCGAACTGCCAAAGCTCATGGAGCAGCTCCTCCCGGCTGACGGCGCGTTCCTGATGCGCAATCAGATAGGCCAGAAAGTCAAATTCCGTCGGCGTGAGCGAAAGCGGCTCCCCGGAAAGCGTCGCTTCATGCCTGGCCGTCGAAAGCATCAGCGGCCCAAAGACCAGCTCGACGTTTTCCTCCGGCTTGACCGTCGGATGCGCCCGCCGCAGGAGCGCCTTCACGCGCGCCACCAATTCAAGCGGCAAAAACGGTTTGATCAGGTAATCATCTCCGCCCAGCGTCAACCCGGTCACGCGGTCATACGGGCTGTCCTTGGCTGAAACGATGATGATCGGCAGATGCTCGTCCTGCTGACGAAGCCGGGTACAGACGCTCAAGCCGTCCGTTCCCGGCATCATGATATCCAGAATCACCAAGTCGGGCATTTTCTGACGGCACGCCGCCATCAGCGCATCCCCGTCTGAAAATGTCTGCACCTCATAGCCCGCCTGCGACAAAAACGCCTGCATCAATTCCCGAATATGCCGTTCATCATCCGCCAGATAAATCGTTTCCATATGATGCGCCTCCCAATGCCGTCATCGTAACACAAGAAAGCGTGTTATGTAAAGCATTGCCACAGTTTTGCCGCACCTTTTCCCTCGCTTTGCCTGGGCCCGTTGTCGTATGCTATATCTGCCGGGCGGGAAAACAGCCCGACGGAAAAAAGGATTTCAAGGAGGATATCAAGATGAAGCTCAATAAAAAGATGATGACCCTTGCGCTGGCGGGCGCGATGCTGACCATGACCGTGTGCGGCGCACAGGCCAAGGAACTGAAAGGCGGCATGAAGAACGGTGCGGTTGCCGGGCTGAAAAACGGCATGACCAACGGCATGGCCGGCGGCGCAAAGGATGGCTTGAAAAATGGCATGCCCGGCGGCGCGAAGAACGGCCTGACCAACGGCGCAACCGAAGGCTTGAAAAGCGGCATGGCTGACGGCGTAAAGGACGGCATGAAAAACGGCGTGGTCGGCGGCATGACCAACGGCTTGAAAAACGGCATGGTGAACGGCTTTGTGAACGGCGACGTTCAGCAGGCTCTGGACGCCGAAGCGCTGGCTAAGCTGCTGGAAAGCGGCGAACTGACGCAGGAGCAATATGACGCGCTCATCGCCGCGATGGACAGCGCATCGGAGACCGATTCCAACGTTCAAACCCAAATCGAGCAATAACGTAAAAAAGGCTTTGCCGCGAATCCCAATCGTTCGCGGCAAAGCCCTTTTTCAGTCTCCCTCAATCATCCGATAGCCCACGCCGACCTCGGTGAAGATATACTCCGGTTCGGCGGGGTTCTTTTCGATTTTCCGGCGGATATTCGCCATATTCACGCGGAGAATCTGGTTGTCATACGCCTTGTTCGGCCCCCAGATTTCGCGAATCAGGTAATCATAGGTCAGCACGCGCCCGGCATAGCGCCCCAGCAGCGCGACGAGCTTGAACTCGTTCTGGGTCAGCCCCGCGTCGCGGCCGTCGATATACACGCGGTATTTGTCATAATCGATGACCAGTCCGTGCGCGGTGAAGCGGTTTTCCTTGGCGATGCTCGCGTTGCCGCTCGTCGTGCGCGTGTGGCGGATCGCCGTGCGCAGCCGCGCCAGCAGCTCGGAGGTGCCGAACGGCTTGGTGATATAGTCATCCGCGCCCGTGTCCAGCGCGCGCACCTTCTCGCGCTCATCCGTCCGTGCGGAAACGACGACCACCGGCATCAGCGACCACGCGCGCAGCTGGGTCAGCACGTCCATGCCGTCCATATCCGGCAGGCCCAAATCGAGAATCACCACATCCGGGCAATGCGAGGTGAGCATGCTCAGCGCTTCGCGCCCCGTTCCCACAATGATGGATTCATACCCGTTCGCTTCCAGCACGCGGCGCATAAAACTGCAAATCGCGCGGTCATCCTCAACAATCAGCACTTTTCCTCGTACAGCCATGGCTTATTCCTCCCCCATCGGCAGCGCGAAGGAGACGCAAGCGCCCCCCGTCGCCCGGTTTTCCGCTTTCATCGTGCCTCCGTGCGCCCGCACAATGCTCATGCACACCGAAAGCCCAATCCCCATGCTCCGCCGCCCGTCGCCGCGCAGCTCGCCCGCATGCGGAAACATTTCTTCAAATAATTTGGGCAGCACCGCAGGCTCGATGCCCTCGCCGTTGTCCAGCACGCTGAACCGCGCCAGCGCGCCGTCCCGGCGGATGCGCAGCTCGATTTCCGTCGCACCCTTTGCGTGAAGCACGGCGTTTTCCATCAGATTGATGAGCACCTGCTCGATGAGCGTCGCATCCATCGGCACCATCAGCAGCTCATCCGGCACACTGACGCGCACGGGCAGCGTGTTGAACCGCTTTTTGAATTTGCCCACGGCTTCCGCCGCGATTTCCTCCGCCGCCTGCGGCACCTTGTCGATCTGCACCGCGCCCTCGTTGAAGCGCGTGATCGAAAGGATGTTTTCCACCAGCCGCACAAGCCACTGCGCGTCGTCGCGCACATGGCCGATCAAATCCTTTTTCACCTCGTCGCTGAACTGGTCATAATTTTCCAGTACGGCGGAGGATGAACCGATGATCGAGGTCAGCGGCGTCCGCAGATCGTGCGAAACCGACCGCAGGAGATTGGCCTTCATCTTTTCCTTTTCCGCTTCGGATTTGACGCGTTCCTGCCGCTTGACCTGATCGGTCAGCATGCCGACGACCAGCGAAACCGCGAACATCGTCAAAAACGTCAGCGGATAGCCCGTGATGGTGAAATTGAATGCAAAATAGGGATAGGTGAACGCGTAATTCACGCCGATCACGGAAACAATCGTCGCCACAAGGCTGAAAATGAAGCCGTCCGTCAATCGCGCCACAAACAGAACCGCCAGCACAAAAACCATCGGCACGGCGCTGTCGCTGTCGCCCATGTGCGTCAACACCGTGCAGACCGCCGCCGCAATCGCCAAAATGCAGAGCGTGATGCCCGCGTCCCGAAGCATCTGCTGTTTATTCTGCCGCTTCGGGATGAGCATTTCGCGAAAATTCGTCCAATATTTTTGAAAGGTCGTCGGCATGGATGCGCCGCCTCCTTTTGATGCTTCTTTCAGTTTAATTCATTATACCATGCGCCGCTATCAAAATCCCGTTAAGATTGCGAGAATTGTCCGCCTGCACAAAACAACCCGGCGAAACTTATTCATTTGCATGCTTTTCTTTCGTTCTGAAACGTGATATAATCGCTTCTGCTTCCGGGGAAGGGTTTCGCCCGGAGATTTTTTTGACCAGTCAGAAAGGAAGCCTCGTTTTTTATGCCGCTTGTCATTGTCACCATTTTCTTCATTCTGCTGTTCTCCTGCGAAGGCATCACGCATGCTTCCCGCGAAATCGATAACCAGCAGGCCCTGCGCCGCTATCAGGAACACGAGCATCACACCCGCCCGACGAGCGACCATTATCTCGATCTGCTCGGTTAATTCTCGTTTTCCTCTTGACTTTAGGCGGGAAATTGGCTATACTAAATCTGTTATTTCTCCGCCGGTGTGGTGGAATTGGCAGACGCCCGGGATTCAAAATCCCGTGTTCGCAAGAACGTGCGGGTTCGACCCCCGCCACCGGCACCACATTTTTTTATAACAAAAACCGAGTCCGTTTTGCGGGCTCGGTTTTTTCATTTGTCATTCAGTTGAAGACGACGTTAAACGTCACGATATCCTGATAGGTTCCGGCGGCCGGGATGGTATTTTCCGCGCGAAACTCAATCCACGCGGAAATATCCTTCTCAACGCCGGGATTTTCTTTGCCGTCTGCGTCATAGCGGCGCCACGAAAGAATTTCTCCGCCGGGGTTGATCGTGCTGCCGCTCGCGCTGCGCAGCTGATAGCCGATTTTCTTGCCGCTGTCCCGCGTGTTGAGCAGTTTCAGGCTGTTTTTGCTTTCGGCAAAATACACCGTCAGGCTTGCGCCGTATTTCACGTTCCACGCGTCGCCGCCTTTGATGGTGACGCGGCCCGTTCCCTTGCGGGTATCCGGGTCGATGGTCACACTGGAAGGAATAACGACCGCGTAAGAATCCAACGACGGGTCAAGCGTCAGGGTGACGGTAGTCTGACCGACGGTGTTGCCGTTGGTCAGCGTGGTATCGGCCAGCGCGCAGGGGGCAAAGATCAGCAGGGCCAACAGGAGAAGCGCTTTGAGAAAGTAGTTCATGCGCTACGCCCCCCTATTTTTAACCACCAAAAAGCACTTGGAATGTCAATGTATCCGTATAAACGCCAGCTTTAGGTAAACTCTTCAGGTAAAAAGTAAGTTCTTGTGTTTTCGGCTGATCCAATTTTTCACTTCTATCATACTTCAAAAGATCGTCCGATGTATTGATCAAAGGGTCTTTTGATGTTTTTATATAATAAGGGTGGCTGGTACCATTTTCATTCTTCATATAATATGTAGTACCATTATCCGTTGTTGTATTTTTAGCACCCTTAATGAAAACATGCAGTGACTGACAAGAAACCAAGTTCAACCCTTCATTACTCAATTTAATCGTTGCCGTTCCTTGCTCTGTCATCGGATCAATTACCACTTCCGATGGAATCGTAATCGTATAAGTATCCAATGTACGGTCAATCGTCAATTTCACTTCCATATCTGCTGTTTTGACCGCATTGGAACCACCATTCATTGTATTCATGTTGGTAGTCTCTTCCGCCATCGCGCCGGCCGCGCCCATCGCCAAACACAGCACGAGCGCGCCAGCCAAAGTCTTTTTGAGTTTCATTTTCCTGTTCCTCCTTGATTGATTTAATTGACAATAATCGCAATATCCAGATCAACGTTGTTGGTCGGGGTTTGCGCTTCGTCCTGTCGATAAGGCTGCACATGCAGAATGCCCGCATACTGCCCCGCCTCAAGTTTTCGGGTCAGCGTCACCTTGTTGCAATACTGCCCCGGCGGCACGAGACCCGTGGTGAAAATCACCTCGCCGGTTTCGGCCATGCGCAGTTCAAACGTCATGTCGTACCAGCCTTCGTTTTCGATGGGGTTATACAGTGCGGTCGAAGCTTCCAGCTTTCCCGCCGGGAGCTTGATGCCGCCCCAGCCCGTAATGGTCACGCCGGGGTCAACGGGCGTGGGTTCGGGCGTAATCAGCTCACCCGCGTTTGGGTCAACCTGCAAACGAACGGGCGTAGCCGTGGGTTCGGGCGTGTCCGTCGGAATCGGTGTGTCTGTGGGGTTCGGCGTATCTGTCGGCGCTTCGGTCTGTTCCGGGGTATTCGTCGGCTCAAGCGTCGCCTGCACGGTTGTCGATGCGGGCTGCGCATTGCTCTGAACCCGCGCCAAATACGCAATCAAGCCTGCAATCACGACAACCAGCACGACGATAACCGCAATGAGCGGCTTCTTTCCGTTCTTTTCGTTTTCTGCCATGATTCTTCTCCTTATGGTATATTGATGCTGAACGTCAGCTTGTCGGTATAATCGCCGGGTTCGGTCTGCGTTTGATCCACCGCAATCTTCATCGTGGTTTCACTTTGCTCGGCGCTCAGGTGAACGACCAGCTTTCCGCCGCTTTCCTCTGCGTTGCCGCCGCTGAGCACATAGGCCGCCGTGTTGTCTCCGGAGACGAGCTTGAATCCGTTTTCCGAATCAATCTCAACCGAAACCGCCGTATCCCGATTCGAAACGCTGAACGAAAATTCCCCTTCGCGCGCTTTTTGATCCACGGTCAGCGTCGCAGGCACATGAATGCTGTACGCCTGCGTCAGCGTTTCGTCGTCGGTTTCGTCCGAAATCGACTCCACCGCAACGGGTTTCAGGCCCAGCGCCTCCGGATCATCTTTATAATCCAGCGTCGTCGCTTCGGATTGTGTTGCTTCCTGCATTCTTGCAAGCTTGACCGCCGCAATGAGCATTGAAACAGGTGCTTCTGTCGATTCGGGTGTCGGTTCCTCCGTCGGCTCCGGCGTGGGTTCTTCCGTTGGTTCAGGTGTCGGCTCCTCTGTCGGTTCAGGTGTCGGCTCCTCCGTCGGTTCGGGTGTCGGTTCTTCCGTCGGCTCCGGCGTAGGTTCTTCTGTCGGTTCCGGCGTGGGTTCTTCCGTTGGTTCGGGTGTAGGTTCTTCTGTCGGCTCCGGCGTGGGTTCCTCCGTTGGTTCGGGTGTAGGTTCTTCTGTCGGCTCCGGCGTGGGTTCTTCTGTCGGTTCAGGTGTCGGTTCCTCCGTCGGCTCCGGCGTGGGCGTAGGCGTCAGCGTGGGCGTCGGGGACAGCGTCGCCATCTGCTCACTTGAGGATGTTTCTTCGGCCCGCGCGCCGTCGTATCGCGTCGCAAGAATCCCCAAGGCCGCAAGCGACAACACCAGCAGACCGCCGGTCAGCATCCTCAACATGCGCGTTTTGTTCTCGTTCACTTTACCTCATTCTCCTTCTTCTCCCGCCGCAAGGGTCAGGAAGTCGTTCACCGCGCTTCGATCAAAGGCATACACCGTCTCCTGACCCCAGCCGTAGTGCTTGAGCGTTTTGCAGATGGGCCGCAGCTCGCCCGGCTGCATTCCTTCCAGCGCGTCACGCAGCACCCGAAAGACGACCTTGTTCTCCGTTCCGGGCGTGGACAAATCCCACGCAATATATAAATCCCTATCTCTCATGTAGTTCACCACATAGCGCAGTTCGGCCCGCCGCAGTTCCGGCGGGCAATGATACACATAGCCGCCGCTGGATTGCGAATTCTGCGCGCCCAGCTTGAACCACTTCTTATATGGAATGCCCCGTTTCTCGCAGCACGCGCAAAAATAACTTTTTCCGTTCACGCCGATTTCCTCCCGCGCATCAGGCTTTCCGCCCTTTGCTTGGTAAGATTTTAGCGCATGTCAAGCACAAAATCACGCAACATTCCTTTTACATTCGCGATAATGGCATGATAATCGTGCTAAATTTGACCAAATCCGCCCCGTTTTCCGTGTTTCATGTAGAACGCATTGCTATATATCAAGAGATTTCTAAAATTGCAAATCAAATGGAAGTCACACCGTTTAGGGCGTGACTTCCGTTTAATTCATTCAGTTATCTTTCTGCGCACCATGCCGAGAAAGCCCATCACCGCCGACGGATCGAACACATACACCGTCTCCGTCTTGCTCTCGCCGCCGTGCGTCAATTTGAAAACCGCATGCACTTCACCCTTGGACAGATTCTCCAGCTCTTTTTTCAAAATGCGGAAAACCGTTTTCTTCTCGCTGCCCGGCACATCCAGGCTCCACGCCACATAAAGCCCCGGTTCGGAAAGATAGTTGACCACATATCGGTGCGACGGCCCGCGCAGTCTCGTCGGGCAATGATACGCATAGCCGCCATAGCATTGCGCATTCTGTTCGCCGATTTTAAAAAGGGCCGAATGATCCAGTCCCATCTTCTGACAACAGATGCAAAAGTACTCTTTTCCGCTCACGTCGGGTATCCTCCTTGGCCAAACGCCGCATCATCCTTCTTCCTTCTGCATAGTATATCTCATTTGAGTTATATTATCAATACATCATCCCACTATTTTACACCTCAACTGAACGATACAATGCAAGTGTTGAGGAGTGAATGATCTTTATGAATGCAAAACAACGCATCCGGGAATTGATGGAGGAGCGGCAATGGAGCGAATATCGGCTTGCGCTGGAATCCGGCCTTTCCCAATCGACCATTTCCAATATTTTCAGCCGAAACACCACGCCCTCCATCCCGACGCTGGAGAGCATCTGCAAGGGCTTCGGCATCACGCTTGCGCAGTTCTTCGCCGAGGGCGATTGGGTGGAGCTGACGCCCGAACAGCACGAAATGTTTGTCGCCTGGTCGTCGCTGACCAGCGCGCAGAAGGAAGCGATCAGCCATTTGATTGACGTGATGAAAAGGTCATGATGGTTTCCGCATACTGGCAAGCTTGAGAGGATAAGCTGCTCGTTCCTTCATGGACGGCATTCCATAACATCAAATTTTCATAGCCATAAAAATAAGCGAAGGAGCCATTCACGTTCCTTCGCTTTTATTATTTGTATCGAGCAGGCGGTTAATCAGCCCCAGCAGCATCAGCAGATCGGCTTCACCCAGTTGTTTCATGCCTCTGACCGCCTTTTGAATCAGTTCGGGGTTTTGCGTTCCTTCATCAAAGAATTGCGCGGGGGTTAAATCGAAATAATCACAGATAGCGAAAAACTCTTTGAGCGGCGGAAGTGCTTTGCCCGACGAGATGTTGTAGACATAGCCGCGGCTATGCCCTAAATCGTAACTCATCTGGTATTCCGAAACGCCCTTTTTCAGCCGAAGCGCGGTTATCCGCTCGCGGACAAAATCCTCGTTCATCGCTATCACCTCTTGTTTCAATGATAGCGGACTTTTTAATAGAATTAGTCAAATATTTTTTGTCTATTTTCGTTGAATAGACGTTTATTTTATGTTATAATTTGAACAACGTCAAATAATATTGGCAAAAGAAGAAGGAGGAAACGGAATATGTTTGATAACATCGGTAAAAAGCTAAAAACGCTAGCAGAAATAGTATGCACACTAGGGATTATATCATCCGTACTATTCGCATTTGTTTTATGGGGACAAGGTGCGTATTATGGCACAACTTCACCATTGCTTTCAGGAGTCCTTGTGATTGGATTAGGATCTTTAGGATCGTGGATTGGTGGATTTTTTACGTATGGCTTTGGCCAACTAATTGAAAGCGTGGAAGATATTCGAAAAAATAATGCAGCGTTACAAGAAAAAATAGAATCTCTCGAAAGAAATCTTCAATACAAAGAAAAAGTTTATAAACATCAAAACATATTACCAGTCAAAGCAAAAGAAACAGAACAGCCTGAACCTTCAATCTATACAGACGAGACGGATGAAGATGAATCTCTATCAGATACAATTATTTGCCCTGTTTGTGGAAAAATTCAAGAAGCTGATAGCGATATATGCCAGAATTGCGGTGCAAAGTTCACGAAATGGTCTAAAAATCACAGAAGACAATAGCTATTAATCCATAAGCAGCAAAGCCCTCTTTTTATTTTCAAAAATGAGGGTCTTTTTTTATTATACCACAGCTTGAAGTTCATCATATAAAGCAATGGTTGCTCTATTTTCGCAGATAATACTTGTTTTCATCTAAAATACGAACTTCGTTTGGTGTGACATAATCAGAAAAACAATGTGCCGTGGAAACCCTCTCGCGACATAAATATGACATCATTTGGCGTTCAGAGCGCGAAAAGAGGGCTGTACCTCTTTCAAGATGCAACCCTCATTTTTCTATCAGTTTATATCGCCTGCGTGCGCTCAAGCCCGATTTTTCATCAAACTTGGGCGGAAATCACCGCAGGCTGTGCCTGCTTACTCGCCAAAGTACCGCTTGAGCAGTCCCTCGAAGGCCTTGCCGTGACGGGCTTCGTCGCGCGCCATTTCGTGCACGGTGTCGTGGATCGCGTCGAGGTTATACTGCTTCGCCAGCTTCGCCAGCTCAACCTTGCCCTCGGTCGCGCCGTTCTCGGCATCCACGCGCATTTCAAGGTTCTTCTTGGTGGAGTCGGTCACGACCTCGCCCAGCAGCTCGGCGAACTTCGCCGCATGCTCGGCTTCTTCAAAGG
Source organism: uncultured Clostridia bacterium (assembly GCA_934636105.1). GTDB lineage: Bacteria > Bacillota > Clostridia > Christensenellales > Aristaeellaceae > Ventricola. The sequence continues at coordinate 88,145 of CAKTZR010000009.1, read as the reverse complement.
CGGCCTTCTCCCAGTAGAGACCGATTTCCGGATAACCCTCGCGATGCGCGACGCGCGCCATCGCCAGATACATGCCGACCTCGCTGCACTCGCCGGTGAAATTCGCGCGCAGGCCGTCGATGATCTCCTGCGGGCAGCCCTTGGCTACGCCGACCACATGCTCGGCCGCCCAGGCGCGCTCACCCTTCTGCTCGACGAACTTGCTCGCCGGCACGCCGCACTGCGGGCACTTCTCCGGCGGATTCTCGCCTTCCCAAACATAACCGCAAACCGTGCAAACCCACTTTTTCATACCTGTTTCCTCCTTGTTTTTCTTGTTCTTTGTTGAGCCGCCGAGAGCCGTTGAACGCTCAGCCCTCGTCGGTTGACGCCTTCTGCCTGCTCAGGCAGTCCTTGCAGACGCCGTGAGCCGTTACCTCGCACCAGCTGACCCGGTGCCCGCAGCATTTCGCGGCCTCCGCCGCCATGCCTGTGAAATCCGCCTCGATATCGTAGACGTTTCCGCACTGCTCACAGACGAAGTGCATGTGATTGGTGCGGATGTATTCGTATACCGCGCTTTTCTTTCCGAGGGAGAGCCTGCGAATCAGGCCCATCTCCGTCAGATGATCCAGCGCGCGGTAGACGGTCGCCGTCCCGATGCCGTCCAGATTTTCCAGAATCTCGTCTGCGGTGAGGTGACAACGTCTGGCGGCCAATACGTTTAAAACCTGCTGCGCCTGGGCGCTGACTTTGGCTTTCATCGTGTATCGCCTCGCTTAATGAGAATCTGTATCATCATTATATCCGTAGAAGTCCATATTGTCAAGCGTTTTTCAAAAATTTTTGAGAATTATTCTCGTTTTAATGATTTGCACCGTAGATAAAGCAGAAAACGACAATCGCGCAGAGCACCACCAGCGCAATATCCAGCGAGCGCACGGAGATGTTCATCTTGTCATAGATATCCGTCACCCAGTTGTGGCGGACGGAATCCTTCTTTTCTTCTTCGGGCTTCTTGTTTTCGTCGGGCATAATTTTACCTCCGTTCTGTATCGATACAAAGAAAGGCCGTCAAGCTACACCTGACAGCCTTTTGTTTGTTTTCAAAGATTACTTGCGGGTCATGTACTTGCGCATATCCAGAATGCACGCGATGAGGATAACCGCGCCCTTGATGATGTAGGTGATGTTGCCGGAGATGCCCAGGAAGGTCATGCCGGAGATAATCAGCTGCATCATGAACACGCCGAGGATAACGCCGCTGATCTTGCCGGTGCCGCCGACGAAGGAAACGCCGCCGATAACCGCCGCGGAGATTGCGTCAGCCTCATAGTTCAGGCCGAGGGTGGCCGTGGAGGAGCCAAGGCGCGCCGCCTCGACGAAGCCGGTGTAGCCGTAGAGCGCGCCAGCCAGCATGAACACGCCGATGATCGTCGCCATGACGTTGACGCCAGAAACGCGCGCCGCTTCCTCGTTGGAACCGACGGCGAACATGTTCTTGCCGAAGGTGGTCTTGTTCCAGATCACCCACATGATCGCGGTCACGAAGATTGCCAGCACCACGTACATCGGCACGGAGGTCGTTCCGAACTTCACAAAGGACTTGGTGACGAAGTTGGTGGTGTAGCTGGGGTCAAGGCTGGAAACCTGCTTGGAGTTGGAAACCGTCAGGTAAATGCCGTAGGTAATCATCTGCATCGCCAGCGTGATGATGTAGGGATGCAGCTTCCACTTCGCCATGACGAAGCCGTTGATGAAGCCGATGCACGCGCCGATAATCATCACCAGCAGCACAACCAGCAGCAGGTTCTGCGGCACGCCGTCGGCGATGAAGCGGCCGTTCGCGCCCGCCTTCTGCAGCAGGATGGCCGCGACGAACGCGGTCAGGCCTGCCACGCGGCCGCCGGTCAAGTCCGTGCCGGCCAGCACGATACAGCCGGCCACGCCGAGCGCCATCGGCAGACGAGCCGCCGTCAGCGAGATGATGTTCACCAGCGAGGGAACGCCGAAGAACTGCGGACGCTGAATCTGGACGTACACCGCCAGCAGCAGAATGATGATAATCATCGCGTGGTCAAGCAGCCAGTTGACCACCGCGTGGCGCTTGTCCTGGGCGGACAGCGCTTTGAAAGAATCCATTTTTCCGGGCATGGGATGTCGTCCTCCTTATGCGTATTTAGCGGCGAGGGTCATAATTTCTTCCTGTGTGGTGTTGTCGGCGTCCACTTCGCCCGCGACGCGTCCGCCGGACATGACCACAATCCGGTTGCAGACGCCCAAAAGTTCAGGCATTTCGGAGGAAACCATCACCACGGCCTTGCCCTGCTTGGCCAAATCCTGAATCAGCTGATAGATTTCGTACTTCGCGCCGACATCGATGCCGCGCGTCGGCTCATCGAGCAGCAGCACGTCCGGATGCGTCAAAATCCAGCGGCCAAAGATGACCTTCTGCTGGTTGCCGCCGGAAAGCGTGTTGATCTTGGTCTGCTGGCTCGGGGTTTTAATGCGCATGGCCTTAATCATGCTGTCCGTCGCTTCGGCCATCTTCTTGTCGCTGAGGAACGGGCCGTTCAGGTATTTCTTCAGGCTCGCAATGACCGTGTTCGCGCGGATATCCAGTATGCCGAGGATACCTGTCGCGCGGCGCTCCTCCGTCACCAGCGCAAAGCCGTTCTTGATGGATTCGCGCGGGGTCTTGTTGCCGACCAGCTTGCCGTTCTTGTAAATCTTGCCGGATTTACGCGTCGCGCTGCCGAAGATGTTTTCCAGCAGTTCGGTGCGGCCGGAGCTGTCCAGACCCGCAACGCCGAGGATTTCGCCTTTGCGCACGTGGATGCTCGCATCTTTCAGGTGTGAATATTCGGCGGTCAGCCCTTCCACCTTCAAAATGTCCTCCGTGCCCACCACGTTGTCCTTCGGCGGGAAGCGGTTGGTCAGCGGACGGCCGACCATCAGGCGGATGATTTCGTCCATCGTCAGCTCTTTGGCCGGGCGCGTGGCGACCCACTGGCCGTCGCGCATGATGGTCACGTCGTCGGAAATCCGCAGAATTTCCTCCATCTTGTGCGAGATGTAGACAATGCCGCAGCCGCGCTCCTTGAGCATGTTGATGATGCGGAACAGGTGCTCAACCTCCGTCTCCGTCAGGGAGGAGGTCGGCTCGTCGAACACGATCACCTTGGAGTTGAAGGAAACCGCCTTCGCGATCTCCACCATCTGCCGCTGGGAAACCGGCATCGTGCTCATCACGGTTTTGGGGTTGACGTTGATACCTAGGTCGTCGAAGACTTTCTTCGTATCGGCATAGCTCTGCTTATCGGATACAAACGGCAGCCCTTTTTTCACCAGCGGATAGCGGCCCAGCCAGATGTTGTCCATGACCGTGCGCTTGAGCGCCTGGTTCAGCTCCTGGTGGACCATCGCCACGCCGTTGTCCAGCGCTTCTCTGGAGGATTTGAAATCGATCTCCTTGCCGTCGAGGTAAATGTGTCCCGCATCCTTGGAATAGATGCCGAACAGGCATTTCATCAGCGTCGATTTTCCCGCGCCGTTCTCGCCCATCAGGGCGTGAACCGTGCCCGCTCTCACGGACAGCTGGGCGTTATCCAGCGCCTTGACACCGGGAAAGCTCTTGCAGATGCCCTCCATACGAAGAAGTACGTTTTCTTCCATATGTGCTTCTCCTTTCCGGCAGAAATCCGCGTCAGGTGCGGCCCTGCCGATCCAATAATGAAACATGCGGAGGGACTCATCGCTGTGAGACCCTCCGCACTGAGTCATTCAAAAATCGATCCGCAATTACTCGCCGGTGTAGACAGAGTACGGGATGTTGACCGTCCAGCCGTCAACGACTTCGTAGTTCTCGTTCAGGCCTTCGAACTTGTCCTTGCCCTCGATCAGGTTCGCCGTGATGGTGGCGACAGCGTCAGCCATGCCCTCGGCGTCCTGCTTGATAGAACCGGTCATCTGCTTGTTGGCGATGAGTTCCTTCGCGGCATCGGTCGCGTCCACGCCGAACACCGGGATCACGGTGCAGCCTTCGCCGCCCGCCAGGTTGTAGCCCGCGTTGGACAGCGCATTGATCGCGCCCAGCGCCATGTCGTCGTTGTTGCAGATCACAAGCTCGACCATGTTGCCGTTCGCCTCGTTGTACTGCGCGAGGATGGTCTGCATGTAGTCGAAGGAAGCGGTGTTGGACCAGGTGCCGTTCAGGTCAACCAGGTACTTGTTGGCGTTGCTCGCGTCGTAGAACTCCAGCGCCGGCTTGCCCGCCGCGGTCAGCACTTCGTCAGCGCATTCCACGCCGTACTTGGTGCGCGCGATGGCTTCCTGGTTCGCTTCGTCGCCCTTGAACATGACGTAGGAAATCTTGCCGTCATGGTTCAGGTCGATCTCGTCGAAGTGCTCGAGCACGTATTCGCCGATCATCTTGCCCTGCATGATGCCAGCCTGGGTGAAGTCGGTGCCGACGAAAGCGCTCTTCTCATAGCCCTTGAACAGCTCGGCAGCCTCGTCGTTGTCGGTGGAAACCGCACGGTTGAAGAACACGGCCGGAACGTCCTTTTCCTTGATCGCGTTCATCAGGGTTTCGGCGGTGCCGATGGCGCCGGACTCAACCAGGTTCACGACCACGGCGTTCGCGCCGGTGACCAGAGCGGTGTTGATATCGTCGGTCTGGGTCTGCTGGTTCGCGTTGGAGTCCTTGTCAACGACCGTCAGGCCCTTGGCTTCCATCGCGGCGTCCAGAGCGGTGCGCACACTGGAGAGATACACGTCGCCGAACGTATACCAGGACACATAGGTTTCACCCTCAGCAGCCGCGACGCCGCAGAGCATCGAAAGGCCTAGCGCGCCAGCCAGCATCTTGGAAACAAACTTTTTCATGGGAAACACCTCTTCTTTTTATTTCAACGGGATTCCTCCCATTGAGTAACGAATTGCCAGCCGAGCATTGAAACAAATCACCGATTTTGCGATTTGTTTTTTATCGCTCTTGCTGTTTGTAAGTTTATTATAATCAACGTTTCAACAGATGTCAACGGCTTTTTTTGACCGGATTGAATAGTTTCGTTCTCCTCTTTTCGCGCCGATTCTCCCCTCTTTATATGCACTTTTGGCGCAATAGCTGACTTTTGCGCCGGGATTTTCCATCTTTTTGTAGGACAAATTCAGCGAAAATTTTCCTTCTGCGCTTTTGCTTTGGTTAAAAATATGAATTTTTCCTTGCAAACCCCGCCCGTATCGTTCATAATATCATCTGACACAGGAAGGAGTTTTTGACCATGTATTTAGCTGATATCAAGCGCGACGACCGCTTTGAAGGGTATCTCATCGTTCGCTCCGCCGAACAGCGCGCCAGCGCCAACGGCAAAAATTATCTGGATATGACGCTGGCCGATAAATCCGGCTCGATCAACGCCAAAATGTGGGATGGCACCGTGCAGCCGCCGCTGGCGGGCAGCATTGTGAAGGTGCGCGCCACGGGCAACGAATTTAACGGCCGCATGCAGCTTCGCGTGGAAAAAATCCGCGCCGCCGAAAACCGCGACGCGGTGGATATGTCCACGCTCATCCCCTGCGCCCCGCGCGATCCGCACGAGATGCTCGATGAAATCGTTCGCGCGGCGGATCACATCGCCGATCCGGATCTGCGCAAAATCACCTGCGAGCTGCTCGACCGTGCGGGCGACAAGCTGCTGACCTTCCCCGCCGCCAAGCAGATGCACCATGCCGAGCGCGGCGGCCTGCTCCATCACACCACCACCATGCTCCGCGCAGCGAACGCGATCATGACCGTCTATCCCCAGCTGAACGCCAGCCTGTTGACCGCGGGCGTGATTGTCCACGACCTCGCCAAAATCGACGAGATGGATGCCGACACGCTCGGCCTTGTTTCCGATTACAGCGTGGATGGCAAGCTCATCGGCCACATCGTCCGCGGCGTGGTCAACATTCAGCTCGCCGCCGAAAAAACGAAGGCCAATCCCGGCAAAGCGCTGCTGCTTCAGCACATGGTGCTCTCCCATCACGGCATTCCCGAATACGGCAGCCCGCTTGCACCGAAGTTCCCGGAAGCCGAGGTGCTCAACACCATCGACACCCTCGATGCGCGCCTGTATGAGATGAACGAAGCGCTCTCCCGCGCCATCCCCGGCGGCTTCTCCGAAAAGGTCTGGGGGCTGGACAACCGCCAGCTCTACCGCATTCCCGAGGATGAAGTCGAATAACTTTGAATATAAAAATACCGCCCGTGAGCGGTATTTTTATATTCATTTGTTCTCTTGCTCCAGCGCCTGCGCGCCCAGCAGCAGCGCGCCGATCACGCCGGAATTGACGCCCAGCGCGGGCGGCACAATGTAGCTGTCAATGCCCTCCGGCGTGATGCTCGGCGAGGAGACGTAGCCGCCCAGCAAATCCAGCACCTTTGCGCGAATCTTCGGGAACAGGTGCGCCTGCTGCATCACGCCGCCGCCCAGCACAATCACTTCCGGCGAAACCGTGACGATCATGTTCACGCACATCTGCGCCAGATACGTCGCCTCCAGCTCCCACGCGGGATGATCCTCCGTCATCAGCTTGGCGGAAAGCCCCCAGCGCTTTTCAATCGCCGGGCCGCTCGCCAGCCCCTCCAGGCAGTGCCGATGATACGGACATACGCCGTCGGGCATCGTGTCGCCCTCCTGCGGCGAAAGGATCATGTGTCCCATCTCGGGATGCACCAGCCCGTGAATCATTTTTCCTTCGGTCACAAAGCCGCCGCCGATGCCCGTGCCCACCGTCACATACAGCAGGCTGCCGTGTCCCTGGCCCGCGCCCATCGTGTATTCCGCCAGCGCCGCCGCGTTCACGTCCGTATCAATGCCCGTCGGCACACCCAGCGCATCCTTGAGCACCGCCATCAGCGGATAATCGATCCATTCCCTCTTCGGGGTCTTGGTGATGCTGCCGTAAGTCGGCGAAGCCGGGTTCAAATCCAGCGGCCCGAAGGAGCCGATGCCCAGCGCCTTCACGTCAAATTTCCCGATAAAATCCACAATCTGCGGCACGGTCACATCCGGCGTGAGCGTCGGGAAACTGGCGCGCTGAAGCACGCCGCCCTGCGGATTGCCGATCGAGCAGACCATTTTGGTGCCGCCCGCTTCCAGTGCGCCAATGAGCATACGTCCATCCTCCTTCTTTGCGCGCCGCATGCTTCCCGCCGTCTGCGGGCAAACTGTCTGCGTCCGCGCGCTCTTGCGTTCATGATACGCTAACCGCGTGCGCCTGTCAAATGATATCTACGAATATTTTTCCGTTTTCGCAGAGGGGAGAATGCGCCGTGACCGATACCGCCCTGCTTTCCGGCGACGTGCGCCTGCTGACGCTGAAAATCGCCGCGCCCAGCGTCGCCGCCATGCTTTCCTCCTCCGCCTGCCAGCTGCTCGAAGCGCTCATCCTCTCGCAAAAGGATGCGGCGCTCTCCGCCGCCGTCGGCGCGAGCTTTGCGCTCATCCTGCTGGAACAGACCGTCGGCTTCACGCTGGGCATGGGCGCGGGAAGTTTCGTCAGCCGCTGCATCGGCCGGCAAAGCGCCTCCGACATATCCCAGCGCGCCGCTGCCGAACAGGCCGCCGGGGCGGCGTTCTTTGCCGCTGTGCTGCTGGCCGGTCTGCTGCTGGTCGGCGGCTTTTTCCTCGCCGCGCCGCTCCTGCGCCTGTTCGGCGCTTCGGAAAACGCCGTCGCGGCGGGCGTGCCCTATGCGCGGTATGTGCTTGCAAGCGGTCCGCTTCTCTGCGGCGGCCTTGTGCTGAGCAGTCTTTTGCGCGCACAGGGGAAAACATTGCCGAATATGGCGGCCGCGCTCGTCGGCTCGTCGCTGGGCACGGCGCTTCTGTTCTTGCTCTGCCTGCGTCTGAACCTCGGCGTACATGGCGCGGGGCTGGCCATGCTGGCGCGCGAAGCCGCAACCCTCGCCGTTCTGCTGCTCTATGCGGCTCGTCACGCCGAGTTGATCCGTCCCTCCCTGCGCCGCGCCCGGTTTACATTGTCCGTCTTTGCGGAAATCATGCGTTCCGGCCTGCCGACGCTGCTACGTCAGGGCGCAACCAGCCTTTCCGCTGCAATGCTCTCCCGCGTGTCTGCAGGGTTCGGCGCGCCTGTTCTGGCGGGCATGGGACTTTGCGCCCGCATGGTCATGCCGTTCACCTCGGCGGTCATCGGCTTTGGTCAGGGCTTTCAGCCGGTCTGCGGCGCGGCCTTCGGCGCAAAGCAGACATCACGCTGTCAAACCGCGTATCGCTTCTGTCATCGTGTGCTGCTCGGCTTCTCTCTGCTGCTTGGCGCGGTCTTCTTTTTTCTCGCGCCAATGCTGGCCGCCCGTTTCGCACCCGACGCACAGACTGCCGACGTCGCCGGACGCGTCGTCCGCCTGCAAAGCCTTGTCTTTTCCGCGCAGAGCGCCGTCATTCTGATGACCATGCTCACGCAGGCCATGGGGCAGACCGTCCGCGCCTCGCTTGTCGCCACCAGCAGGCAGGCCCTTTTCTTTCTGCCCCTTCTGATGCTGCTGCCCCGCGTTTTCGGCCTTGGGGGGCTGCTGGCTTGTCCAAGCGTCAGCGATCTGATGGCGCTGGGATTTTCGCTCCTGCTGACACGGAAGACTTTTGCCTCTCCATCCTCCGCAAACAATGGAAGGGAGAAAGCAAACGTCCCTTAGAGGTTTCTCGTCCGCACGGTGCGGATGTTCGGATGTTCGGACAGCGTGCCGATCACGTCCACATAGCTCATCTTGGCGGGCATGGAAAGCGTGTATAGATTGGTATACAGGTTACCCTCCGGCCTGCTCTCCGCGTGGAAATCAACGTCCAGAATCTTCACGCCCAGATTCATGAAATACTCGTTGAGAAACGTCAGCGTCTGCGTGCGGTGGATAAACTGCACCTCCAGCCGCTTGAGCGTGTTGACATGCACGATGCGCTGCATCAGCCGCAGAATCACCAGCACGATTGCGCCCGCCGCAATCGCCATCAGGATATAGCCCGAACCGACGGCCAGGCCGATGCAGGCCGTACACCACAGCGAAGCCGCCGTCGTCAGGCCGGAAATCTTCCTGTCGCTCATGAAGATCGTGCCCGCGCCGAGAAAGCCCACGCCGGAAACCACCGACGTGGTGATGCGGCCCATGCTCACGCCGATGGTGTAACTGCCCAGCGCCGCCACATCCGCAACCGTCTGCGCCTCGATCAGCGAAACCAGCGCCGCGCCGACGCAGACCAGCACATGCGTGCGCATGCCTGCCGGGCGGTTCTTGATTTCGCGGTCAATGCCGATCACCGCGCCGATCAGCACCGCCACGGCAATGCGCATCAGCACCGCCGCCATGGTCAACGGCTGGCCAAACGCTGTCAATCCGTCAAAAAAGGCATCCATGATGAATCTCCTCCGATCCGTTTGTAAAGTTTTCGTTAAATTAAGATGATTTATTATACTGGTATCTCGAAGCCTGCGCAAGGGATTGACGCAAATTTTTTTGCGTTGACAGTCTGTGCCCCCTGCATTACAATGGCTGCATGGACAAACCGTGTCCGATGAAGGAGGCCTAATCCCTTGAAGAACCCGACGAGCGGCGAACTGGCCGTTTTGCGCCAGCGTGCCGAGCGAACCTTTGCCCGCATGCCCATTCTGCCCCGCCGCGAAGATGGAAGCCTGACCCCGGAAGCCCGGCTGCGCTTTGAAATTTCGATGGAAGGCATTCTGCACGATCATCGTGCCATGAGCGCCTGCGTCGTGCTTCGCCGCCCCTCCGGCGGGCATGACACATTCTGCTATGGCAAGCCCCGCCTGCTGGGATCGGCAGCCGTGACGGAGGAAACCTGCTTCCGCGTCGCTTCCGTCAGCAAGCTGGTGATGACCTTCGGCGCGCTGGCGCTTGTCGAACGCGGCACACTTGAGCTGGATCGGGATATTTCCGCCTATCTGGGCTATTCTGTGCGCCATCCGCAGCACCCGGATACACCCGTCACCCTGCGGATGCTGCTCACCCATACCGCCGCCATCCGCGACGAAGGGAATTACGGCACGCGCGGCATGCAGAAGGGCTGCACCCTGCGCGAGCTGCTGGAAAACCCTGACAACTGGATGCCAAGCAGGCCCGGCGAGGCCTTTCATTACAGCAACCTCGGCGCAGGCGCGGCCGGCGTGGTGATGGAGCGCGCCGCAGGCCGTCCGTTTGACGATCTCATGCAGGAGCTTGTCTTTGCCCCGCTTTCCATCCGCGCCAGCTATGATCCCCGCCGAATTTCGCCCCGGTCGGATTTGGCCAACGGATACAGCATGCGCCTGCCCATTCCCCTCCTCAAATACAACGCGCAGGCGCTGGCCCGAAGAAAGCCGGATTTCTTCGACCCGGAACACGATTATTTCTGCGCCGCCGGGCGGCTCATTACGGACAGCGCGGGTCTGGCAGCGCTGCTGGGCCTGCTGGCCTCTCATGGAGAAATGGGCGTGCTTTCCGGCGCGTCGCTCGATTTGATGCGCGCTCCGCAGGATGGGCTGGGCGGGATCGGGCCGGTTGGCCGCGGGCTGAACGTCGCCTATCTGCCGGACGTATTCCCCGGCTTTTCGCCCGTCGGCCATCAGGGCGTGGCCTATGGCATGTGCGCCGAGCTGTTCGCCGATCCGGCGACGGGCGCGGGCGTGGGCGTCATGACCGGCGGCGTGCAGCTTCGGCGCGATACGCCGCCGCTGATGCGGGTCGGGTTTGATCTGCTTGCGCTTGGTTTTTCCGCCCTGCGCGAAGTCCATTGACCTTGACACAATTTCGTCACAATGTTTTAATGTTTTTTCCGCAAGTCTACCATTTTTTCTCCATACCGCGCTTCTATAATACAGCCATCGCTTGAAGGAAAGCGGGCAGGCGAAAGCCGCTCCCCTTTCCGACAAGCTGGCAAGCATTTAACCCCGAAAGGAGATCATTGGTATGCGTAATTCTCACATTCGTCCTTTGATTGCCATGACCGCCGCATTGGCGTTGACGGTCACGGCCGGCATGAGCGCGCTGGCTCAGGCCGATAACACCGAAAAACATTTCAGCGTGATTGAGGCCGCCTCGAATGAGGATTCCCTCACCATCCCGGAGATCGCCAAGAAGTGCGGCGCCTCCGTCGTGGCGATTGAAACCGAAACCAAGGTGGTTTACAACACCTACGACAACAACTATTACAATCCGTTCGGCGGCATGTTCGGTTATGGTTATGGCTACGGCAACCGCGGCGGACGCGGCGGCACGCAGGAATACACCGAGACGGCGGCCGGTTCCGGCATCATCATCTCGGAAGACGGCTACGTGCTGACCAACAACCACGTTATTTCCGGCGCGGATAAGATCACCGTTTACGTCAACCCGGGCGACGGCAGCGAGGAGCAGACCTATGACGCGACGCTCGTCGGCTCGTCCGAGAGCAACGATATCGCCGTGCTGAAGATCGATGCGACCGGCCTGAACGCGGCGACGTTCGGCGACAGCGATCAGATTGAGGTCGGCGAGCTGGCCGTGGCCATCGGCAACCCGATGGGTCAGGTGCATGGCTCTGTGACCGCGGGCATCATCTCCGCCGTCGAGCAGGAACTGACCATTGACGACGTGACCATCAACGCCATCCAGACGGATGCGGCCATCAACCCGGGCAACTCCGGCGGCGCGCTGTTTGATTCCTACGGCAACGTCATCGGCATTGTCTATGCCAAGAGCTCCTCGGTCAGCATCGAGGGCATCGGTTACGCTATCCCGGTCAACAACATCAAGGACCTTGTTGCGCAGATGATTAACGACCCGGATTCCGTCAAGGATCAGACCAAGGGCAGCCAGATCATGCTGGGCATCACCATCCGCGATATCACCGAGGACATGAGCAAGCAGTACTCCATGCCGGTTGGCGTGTATATCACCGAAGTTTCCAGCATGAGCGCCGCTGAGCGCGCCGGCCTGCAGAAGGGCGACATCATCACCGAGTTTGCGGGCGAGACCGTGACCTCCGCGGATGACCTGAACGCCATCAAGGCCAAGCAGACTTCCGGCGACACTGTCTCCGTGAAGATCGATCGCAACGGCAAGGAAATGACGCTGGATCTCGTCGTCCCGCAGCCGACGGACGTGGACACGACCGCCAATAACTGATTGAACCTTCCATAAGATGTGTTCTCCTTTGTAACAGCCGGGGCCGCTTTTCCCCAATCGGAAAGGCGGCCCCGGTTGTTTTTGTCTGACGCTTGTGCTATGATGGAGTGAGACTCCTTCCGTCACGCCTACGGCGTGCCAACCTTCGGCATTTTCATCGTCTGAATCCGCCACGGGCGGCGACGATTTCAAACGTCCCTCAAGGAGGGAGGCTTTATCCTTTTGCTGTTGCCGCTTATACCAAAAGGCTCCCTCCCCGAGGGCGTTAGACTTGCCGCCCGTTGTGCGGGAAACAGGCAAGTGAAACGCCGAAGGTCTGTCAGCGAAGCTGACTGAGGGAGTTTTAAATCGCTCATCTCACGGAGGCCACCATGAAACATCTTGCGCTTTTCCTCTGCCTGCTCCTGTTCATCCCCGCAGGCGGTTTATGCGAAAAAATCCTCTGGGAGGACGACGCGGGGCAGGTCGTTTTGGGCGACGACGGCAGCGTGCAGTTTGTCTCCCCCGGCGAAGAAACCGCCAGCGACCCCATCGATGAAACGATCGACGAAAACACCTATCTGTCCGCCGAAACGCCCGCGTCCGTTTCACTCGTTCAGCCCGACACTTTCACCTTCAAAAAAACGGTTCAATACGGCGATTCCGGCGAACTGGTCGCGCAGCTTCAAGCCCGCCTTGCGGAACTGGGCTTTTACAACGCGAAGGTTTCTGGCGGCTATTATAAGGTAACGAAAGCCGCCGTCAAGGCTTTCCAAACGCAAAACGGTTTGAACGCCGACGGCATTGCGGGGCGCGAAACGCAGGAGATGCTCTTTTCCTCCTCCGCCGTGCCTGCCGACGCCACGCCGCGCCCCTCGCCCACGCCCGAGCCGACGAAATACACCCTCATGGTGGACGTGACCAACCAGATCACCCGCGCCTATACCTACGATGAAAACGGCCAATACACCGTACTCGTCCGCGAGATGATCTGTTCCACCGGCACGAGCAAATATCCCACGCCCTGCGGCACAACCATCATGCCGAAAAAGCGCGCCCGCTGGGGCTATTTCCCCACGTGGGGCTCTCATGCGCAATATCTGACGCGTATCGACTCCGCCAACGCGTTTCACTCCGTCCTCTATGCTGAGCCGGATGAAACGACCCTTTCCGTCAAATCCTTCGAAGCGCTCGGCACGCCCGCGTCACACGGATGTGTCCGCCTGCTCGTCTCCGACGCGAAATGGATTTATGAAAACTGCAAGGAAGGGACGATCATCACCGTCTACGAGGGCGACTACGACCCCGAATACACCATGACGCTCAAGCCGACGCTCAGCACGTCCACCCTGCGCGAAAACCCGCTTCCTTCCCCGACGGCCACGCCCGTATACAGCCCGGAAAACTGGCCGACCAGCTACCGCACGCTCTCCAAGGGCAAAACGGGCACGGATGTCTACATGCTGCAAATGCGGCTGACCGAGCTGGGCTATTATCATGGTTCTGTCACCGGCGGCTATTACGGCGGCACGATTCAGGCCGTCAAGGATTTCCAGCGCGACCACGGTCTGACTGTGGATGGAGCTGCCGGCAAACAAACGCAGGCGCTGCTTTTCTCCGATTCCGTCGGCCAAACCGCCGCGCAGATTGAAGAAACGCCCGCGCCTATTCCCGATACGCCGCTTCCGACAGACACGCCGACGCTCACACCCGAACCCACGCCCACGCCGCAGCCGACCTTCACCCCCACGCCTGATCCGGCGCTCTATGTGCCGATTCAGGATTCAGTGGGGTAATAAGTAAAAAAATTGGGGCGCTGTCCCAAACCCCGCAAGGGAACTGAGTTCCCTTGACCTTCCACTATCGTGCATTGCTTTGCAATGCACGAAAAGAGGGAAATCCAAGAACCTCAGGTTCTTGGCAGGGTTTGGGGCGGCGCCCCAACGTCTCTCCTTAGACCAACCTCAGCGACGGACAGGCGTTCAAATCCAGTCCCGCGATTTCGCCGCGCATCAGCCGATAGAACGCCGCGCTGCCGATCATCGCCGCGTTGTCCGTGCAGAGAATCGGCGGCGGCATCACCAAACGAATGCCCGCCTTTTGGCATTTGTCGTTCATCGTGTTGCGCAGACCGCTGTTGCTCGCCACACCGCCCGCCAAAGCGACGGTTTTCGCGCCCGTCTCCACCGCGGCCAGCATCGCCTTGTCGCTCAAAAGCTCTACCGCCGCATGCTGGAAGCTGGCGGCAATATCCGCGGCGGGCACGTCCTGCCCGTTCTGTCGCAGCTTGTGCACCGTGTTGATGAGCGCCGTTTTCAGGCCCGAAAAGCTGTAATCATAGCGCCCCGGGGTCTGCACATGCGGCAGTTTCAGCGCGTGTGGGTTGCCCTCCCGGCTCAATTTATCCAGCAGCGGCCCGCCCGGATACGGCAGGCCCAGCACGCGCGCCGCCTTGTCAAAGGCTTCGCCCGCCGCGTCGTCCATTGTCTGCCCCAGCAGGGTATATGCGCCGTAATCCTCCACGCGGACGATGTGGCTGTGTCCGCCGGAAGCCACCAGACACACGAATGGCGGCACCAAATCGGGATGCGCCACATAGTTTGCGCTCACATGCCCTTCGATGTGGTTCACCGGAATCAGCGGCTTATCCGCCGCGTAGGCCAGCGCCTTGGCCGCCGAAACGCCGATGAGCAGCGCGCCCACCAGCCCCGGGCCGTAGGTCACGGCCACCGCGTCCACGTCGGCAAGCGTCATGCCCGCCTTTTTGAGCGCCTCGTCCACCACGGGATCGACGCTTTCCACATGCGCGCGCGACGCGATTTCCGGCACAACGCCGCCATACATCGCGTGCAGCGGAATCTGCGAAGAAATCACGGAGGAAATCACCTGCCGCCCGTCGCGCACAATCGCGGCGGCCGTTTCGTCGCAGCTGGATTCAATCGCCAAAATCGTCGCGTGGCCTTCCGCCATCAGGCGTTCGGTCTGCGCTTTGGCCCTTTGTTCATAGTTCATGGTTTTTCCTCCGTCTGTGTCAGCTGCCGCTTCACCATGCCGGAAACGACGGCATACGCCGCCGCCAGCAGCACGAGCGACAGCACCAGCGCCCGCGCAAACTGCCCGAGCACGTCGGCAAGCGCCGTTTCAAACAAATTCTGCGGCATCATTCGAATCAGAACATCCGTCGCAGGGTTGAGCAGCCAGTTGTCGTTGGTAAAAATCAGCTTATGCAGGCCGACGAACATCGTCTCAAACCCGTTCGCATCCATCAGCCCGATGAACGCGAATGCGCCAAGCGCCAGCACGCAGGCCCCGCAGACCGCGCCGATGACGACCGGGCGGTGGCGCTTTTTCAGCCCTGCGCCGACCCATGCAGCCGCCACGGCCAACCCGGCCGCCAACGAGATGCAGGCCGTCCGAACCGTTTTGCACAGCTGAATCAGCCGACGGACATCGTTCATGTGGCTGATTTCCTTTTCATTCAGCTCGTCCACGGCCAGCGGCGTATCTTCGCCGCCCAATTCCATATACAGCGCGATGAGCTTCGCTGCTTCGCTCTGCCGCGCCGCATCCATGCCGATATACGCCGTCACAGCGTCCTCGTCGCTCACGTCATGTGCCTGCGCAACCGCCGCGCGGGATTTTGCGCCGTAAAGTTCGGGGGATATCGCCTCGTGATAGACTGCGCCGCAGAGCGAACCGACGGCGGCAAGGATAACGGTGAAGGCGGCCAGCAGGCCGACGATCCATGTTTGTTTTTTCATCATTCAAAACCAAAAGGGCGGGCGAATCCGCCCGCCCCTGAATTACTGCATTTGCAGATACGCGGTGATAAAACCGTCCAGTTCGCCGTCCATCACGGCGTCAACGTTGCTCGTCTCATACCCGGTGCGATGATCCTTCACCAGCGAATACGGATGGAAGACGTAGGAGCGGATCTGGCTGCCCCATTCGATCTTCTTCATTTCGCCCTTGATGTCGGCCATTTTTTCCTCGCGCTCGCGCTCGCGCAGCTCGACGAGCTTTGCGCGCAGCATGCGCATACAGTTTTCACGGTTATGCACCTGGTCGCGGCTCGTCTGGGAGGAGACGACAATGCCCGTCGGGAAGTGCGTCATACGCACGGCGGAGCTGGTCTTGTTGACGTTCTGTCCGCCTGCGCCGCTGGCGTGGTAGGTATCCACGCGGACGTCCTTCATATCGATTTCGATTTCGTTGTCGTCATCGTCGATGATCGGCGAAACATCCAGCGAAGAGAAGCTCGTCTGGCGGCGCGCGTTGGAGTCGAACGGGCTGATGCGCACCAGGCGATGCACGCCCTTTTCGCTGCGCAGGAAGCCGTATGCGTTTTCGCCGTCCACTTCAAAGGTCACGGACTTGAGGCCCGCCTCGTCGCCGTCGAGCATATCGATGAGTTTGACGGTAAAGCCGTGGCGCTCGCAGTAACGGGTGTACATGCGGTAGAGCATGAGCGTCCAATCCTGCGCCTCGGTTCCGCCTGCGCCCGCGTGCAGCGAGAGATAGCAATTATTGCTGTCGTAATCGCCGCGCAGCAGGCTTTCAAGGCGCAGTTCTTCGAGGTCGCTTTGCAGCTTTTTGATTTCCTCGCCCGCCTCGGCCAGCAGGTCGGTATCCTGCATCTCCTCGGCGAGTTCCATGGTGGTATCCACATCGTCGGCGCGCTGGCAGAGCTTTTCATAATGCTCCACCTTATTTTCGGTGATGCGCACCTTCCGGCTGACCTCGGTTGAACGCTTGAGGTCGTTCCAGAAATCCGGCTCGTTCATCGTCTCGTGCAGCTCAAGCAGCTGCTCCTTCAAGCCGGCGACGTTAAAGTGACTCACCTGCCTCAACAATGCTTTCGCGGATTTGTGCCATCTGCTGGCGATAGAGATCCAGTTCGATCACGTTGATTCACATCCTTTTATTCTGGTCATTCACTCTTCCACCGTCTGCGGACGGTGGAAGGGTTTATTTCGCGAAAAACAAGGATTTATTCCTTATCTTTTCCGCAGCAGTTCTTATACTTCTTGCCGCTTCCGCAGGGGCAGGGATCGTTGCGGCCGACCTGCTTCTGCACGTGCTTCGGGCCGGAGGGGCCGCCCGCCGCCTTTGCCTGCTCGAGGTTGGTTTCCTTCGGCTCGGCGACTTCCTTGCGCTGCTGCTGGATATTGATGCGCGCCTGATACATACGGCGGACGGTATCCTCGCGGATGAAGTGAACCATCTCGTCGAACATGTCATAGCCTTCAATCTGATATTCGGTGACGGGGTTCTTGTTGCCGTAAGCGCGCAGGCCGATGCCGTCGCGCAGCTGATCCATCGCGTCGATGTGATCCATCCAGCGGCGATCCACGCAGGAGAGGAGCACGACGCGCTCCAGCTCACGCGTATCGATATGGATCAGCTCGAAGCCCTTCTCGCGCAGGGCGTAGAAATCGCGCGCTTCCTGCTTGAGCTTGGCGATCAGTTCATCCTTGTCGATGGTCTTGAAAGCTTCCTCATGCGCCTTGAAGAAGCCGATGCGGATGCACAGACGCTCCAGATACTGCGTCAGTCCCTCAAGGTCCCAATCGGTGTAATCGTCGCCGTTGCCGCAATAGGTCGCAACCGCTTCCTCGATGAGCTTGTCCGCCATCTTGACGATGGTTTCGTGCATGTCGCGGCCCTCGAGCACCTGCTTGCGCTGCTCGTAGATTTCCTTGCGCTGCTCATTCATCACGTCGTCATACTGAAGCACGTTCTTACGGATTTCGTAGTTGCGCGCTTCAATACGCTTCTGGGCGTTCTCAATCTGCCCGGTGAGCATCTTCGCTTCGATCGGCTCGTCCTCAGCCAGACCCATTTTCTCGATCAGGCCGCTGACGCGCTCGCTGCCGAACAGGCGCATCAGATCGTCCTGCATGGAGAGGAAGAACTGGGAGGAGCCGGGGTCGCCCTGACGGCCCGCGCGGCCGCGCAGCTGGTTGTCAATACGGCGGGACTCGTGGCGCTCCGTGCCGATGATGTGCAGGCCTCCGACGGCAATCACGCGGTCATGCTCCGCGTCCGTCTGCTTCTTGAACTCGGTATAGAGCTGCTTGTAAATCACGCGCGCGGCGAGCACTTCTTCGCTGACGTTCTCGTTGAAGCCGGTCGCTTCCTCGATCACATTGTCCTCGTAACCCTTCTGCTTCATCGCGCGGCGGGCGAGGAACTCCGGGTTGCCGCCCAGCAGGATATCCGTGCCGCGGCCCGCCATGTTCGTGGCGATGGTGACCGCGCCGAAGTGGCCGGCCTGCGCGACAATCTCTGCCTCGCGGGCGTGATACTTCGCGTTCAGCACGACGTGCTCGATGCCGCGCATGCGCAGCATCTTGGAGAGCATTTCGCTGACCTCGACGGAAACCGTGCCGACCAGAATCGGCTGACCCGTCTTGTGGCGGCGCTCAATCTCCTCAATGACCTGGCTGAACTTGCCCTTCTGCGTGCGGTAGACCAGGTCGTTCATATCCTTGCGGATCATCGGACGGTTGGTCGGAATCTGCACCACGTCGAGCTTGTAAATGCCCTTGAACTCTTCTTCCTCCGTCTTGGCCGTGCCGGTCATGCCGGAGAGCTTGCTGTACATGCGGAAATAATTCTGGAAGGTGATGGTGGCCAGCGTCTTGCTCTCACGCTGCACCTTCACGTGTTCCTTCGCCTCGATGGCCTGATGCAGACCGTCGCTGTAACGGCGGCCGACCATCAGACGGCCGGTGAATTCGTCAACGATGACAACTTCATCGTTCTGCACGACGTAATCCACGTCGCGCTTCATCAAGGCGTGCGCGCGCAGCGCGGCGTTAATGTGATGCAGCAGCTCGTTGTTGGCAATATCGGAAAGGTTTTCCACGCCGAACCAGCGCTCGGCCTTGCGCACGCCCGCTTCGGAGAGGTTGCAGGTCTTTTTCTTTTCGTCGATGACGTAATCCTTGCGCATCGCGGCAAGTTCTTCGTCGGAAAGCGGATTTTCCTCCCAGCGATCCTGCTCCGGTTCTTCGCCCTTCTGCAGGGTGCAGACGAAGCGATCCGCCTTTTCATACAGGTCGGTGGACTTGTCGCCCGCGCCGGAGATAATCAGCGGCGTGCGCGCTTCGTCGATGAGGATGGAGTCCACCTCGTCCACGATGGCGAAGTGATGACCGCGCTGCACCATGTTCTTCTGATAGATCACCATGTTGTCGCGCAGGTAGTCAAAACCCATCTCGTTGTTCGTGCCGTAGGTCACGTCGCAGGCATAAGCCGCCTTGCGTTCTTCCTGCGTCAGATCATGCACGATCACGCCCACAGTCATGCCGAGGAAGCGGAAAATGCGGCCCACGTCTTCGCCCTGGAACTTAGCCAGATAGTCGTTGACGGTGACGACATGCACGCCCTCGCCAGAGAGCGCGTTGAGATACGCCGGCATGGTCGCCGTCAGGGTCTTGCCCTCGCCGGTCTTCATCTCGGCGATGCGGCCCTGATGGAGCACGATGCCGCCGAGCATCTGCACGCGGAACTGGCGCTTGCCCGTCACGCGGCAGGTCGCTTCGCGCACGACGGAATACGCTTCCGGCAGCAGGTCGTCCAGCGTTTCGCCGTTTTTGAGCCGCTCACGGAATTCGACGGTCTTGCCGCGCAGCTGCTCGTCGGTCAGCGCCTTGTGCGCTTCTTCAAAAGAATCGATCTTATCGACAATTTTGTTCAGGCGTTTGATCTCCCCGGCGGACGGGTCGAATAATTTGCTGAAAAAGCCCATTGTTATCCTCCAATACGCGGCCGGGATTTGGCCTTTCGCCGAACGAAAAACTCCACATTGCCGCTCATTGTATTATTGTAGCATCTTTGCGGGGGTTTATCAACCTTTTCATGGCGAAAATGGCGGAAGTCAGCTCTTAAAAACTGCTGGGCTTCTCATCTCGCCTTCCTTTTTCTACCTTCCCAGTTTATCATTTTGCCCGTTCCGCGTCAACGCCGCGCGTTTTTCTTCGCCTGTTTTTTATCACGTTGAGCGCTCAAATCGAACGGGACAAATTCGAAAGCGCTGGACTTTCGCCCGGTCGTCTGACAACCTATTCACATTGCCCAAATCTTCACGGTTCCTTTTGCCAGAAATCTTGACGCACTTTGGGAAACGGTGCTATACTGTATCCAGTTAAACGAGGGTTTTTCCATGCCCTCCGGCGACTTTGTACGACTATCATGATCTGGGAGGTTTCTATCCATGGTTCAGCTCAATGCTTCCACCCTTTCTTCCGTCAAAATGGCCCGCGGCGTCGCGCCGAAGACGGAGCGTGTCATTCAGTTCGGTGAGGGCGGCTTCCTGCGCGCCTTCTGCGATTGGATGATCGATATGGCCAACGAAAAGGCCGGCATGGACGCCGGCGTGGTGATCGTGCAGCCCATCGAGCGCGGCATGGTTTCCATGCTCAACGAGCAGGACGGCCTGTATACCCTGATTCTCCGCGGTCAGGTGGACGGCAAGCCCAGCAAGGATGAGCGCATCATCCAGAGCGTCAAGCGCGGCCTGTCCCCGTATGAGGATTTCGAGGGCTATCTGGCGCTGGCGCATAACCCGGATATGCGCATCATCATCTCCAACACCACCGAGGCCGGCATCGTCTACACCGGCAAGGACAGCTTTGACGACAAGCCGCAGGCTTCCTATCCCGGCAAGCTGACCCGCCTGCTCTATGAGCGCTTCACCGCTTTCGGCGGCAAGAAGGGCACGGGCTTCATCCTCCTGCCCTGCGAGCTGATCGATTACAACGGCCGCAATCTGGAAGAATGCTGCATGAAGACCGCCGAGCAGTGGGGCCTGTCCGAGGAATTCAAGACCTGGCTGAAGGAAGAAAACGTCTTCTGCTCCACGCTGGTGGACCGTATCGTGACCGGCTATCCGCGCGGCGAAGCCGAAAAGCTCTATGAGGAGTTTGGCTATCGCGACAACATGCTCGATACCGCCGAGCCGTTCGGCCTGTGGGTCATCGAAGGCCCGGCCTGGATTGAGGACGAGCTGCCCTTCAAGAAGGCTGGCTGCAACGTCGTCTTCACGCAGGACGTTTCCCCGTACAAGCTGCGCAAGGTGCGCATGCTCAACGGCGCGCACACCTCCATGGTGCTCGGCGCGTATCTGGCGGGTCACGAGATCGTCGGCGACTGCATGGCGGACGACACCATGCGCTCCTACATGTCCCAGGCGCTCTTTAACGAGATCATGCCGACCCTCGATCTGCCGAAGGACGACCTTGAAGCGTTTGCTTCCGCGATCTTCGAGCGCTTCTCCAACCCGTTCAACCGTCACCTGCTGCTCTCCATCGCGCTCAACAGCCAGAGCAAGTTCCGCGCGCGTGTGCTGCCGACCATCAAGGAATATGTGAAGCGCACGGGCAAGCTGCCGAAGATTCTGACCTTCTCCATGGCGGCGTTCATCGCGTTCTACTGCGGCAAGAAGAAGGAAGACGGCTCGTTTGTGGGCGTCCGCGCCGCGGGCAACGAATATCCCATCGCGGACGATCAGTTTGTGCTCGACTTCTTTGCGGGCCTGACTGGCAAGCCGGCCGCGGAAATCGCGCACGCCGTGCTGACCAACGTCGATTTCTGGGGCAGCGACCTGACCGCCGAGCTTCCGGGCTTTGAAGCCTCCGTCGCCGCTTCTCTGAACGCTATCTTCACCGAGGGCGCAGCGAAGGCGATTGAACAGGTTGTGGCGCAGGCATGAGCAGATTAATCCGCATCAATCCGCGCGACAACGTCGCCGTGGCGCTCGAACCGCTCAAGGCGGGTGAAGAAGCGCTCAGCGTGACGCTGCGCGAGGATATCCCTGCCGGGCACAAGTTTGCGCTCTGCGATATCGCCGAAAATGAGAACGTCGTCAAGTACGGCTTCCCCATCGGCCACGCGACGCAGCCCATTTCGGCGGGCAGCTGGGTTCACACCCACAACGTCAAAACCAATCTTTCCGGGCTGCTGGAATACAGCTATCATCCGCATCCCTGCGCCATGCCTGTGGATCGCAAGGCCACGTTCGAGGGCTATGTGCGTGAGGACGGCCGCGTGGGCATCCGCAACGAGGTCTGGATCGTGAACACCGTCGGCTGTGTCAACGGCACGGCCAAGACGCTGGAGCGTATGGCGCAGGAGGCCTATGGCGACCGCGTGGACGGCATTCACTGCTTCGTCCATCCCTACGGATGCAGCCAGCTGGGCGAGGATCACAAGAACACCCAGAAGCTGCTCGCTTCGATGGTTCGCCATCCGAACGCGGGCGCGGTGCTCGTGTTGAGCCTTGGCTGCGAAAACAACAATGTCAACGAGTTCAAAAAGGTGCTCGGCGATTACAACCCCGACCGCGTGAAATTCCTGATTACGCAGGATGTGGAGGACGAAATCGAAGCGGGCCTGCAGCTGCTCGACGAGCTGACTGCTTATGCCGCGACCTTCAAGCGGCAGACGGTGGACGCTTCCGAGCTGGTCATCGGTCTCAAGTGCGGCGGCAGCGATGGCCTTTCCGGCATCACCGCCAACCCGCTTTTGGGCAGCGCGTCCGATCTGCTGGCGCGCCACGGCGGCACGACGCTGCTGACCGAGGTGCCGGAGATGTTCGGCGCGGAAACCATCCTGATGGATCGCTGCAAGGATGAAACAACCTTCCGCAAGGCGGTCGAGCTGATCAACAATTTCAAGGAATACTTCATCCGCCACGGTCAGGAAGTCTACGAAAACCCCTCTCCGGGCAACAAGGCGGGCGGCATCACCACGCTGGAAGACAAATCCCTCGGCTGCACCCAGAAGGGCGGCACGGCCGAAGTGCGCGATGTGCTCAGCTACTGCGAACCTGTGACCGAGAAGGGCCTGAACCTCGTGCAGGGGCCGGGCAACGACCTTTGCGCCATCACGGCGCTGATGGCTTCCGGCGCGCAGATGGTTCTCTTTACTACGGGACGCGGAACGCCGGTCGGCGCGCCGATTCCGACGGTGAAGGTTTCCACCAATACCCCGCTTTCCGAAAAGAAGCACAACTGGATCGATTTCAACGCCGGCATTCTGGCGCAGGGCGCGGACATGCAGGAGACGACCGAGGTCTTCTTCAAAAAGCTGCTGGCCATCGCATCCGGCGAACAGACGCAGAGCGAGAAGCACGACTACCGCGAAATCGCGATTTTTAAAGATGGCGTAACGCTGTAACTCCCTCAGTCACGGCGTAGCCGTGACAGCTCCCTCTGGGAGGGAGCCTTTGTCCTGTCGCAGCTACTTTATATTTCCGTCCTCCTGCTTTGAGGAATGACGGAAGGAGTTAAAAGCAAAGGAGGAGAACCCCATGAAACCGTTTATGGATCAGGATTTTCTGCTTGAAAATGACGTGGCCAAAAAGCTGTATCACGAGTATGCGGAAAACATGCCGATTTATGACTATCATTGCCACATCTCCCCGCGCATGATCTACGAAAACTATCAGTTCCAGAACATCGGCGAGCTGATGCTCGGCGGCGACCACTACAAGTGGCGCGTGATGCTCTCCAACGGCGTGGACGAGAAATTCATTCGCGGCGACGCGAGCTGGCATGACAAGTGGCTGGCCTTTGCCGCGAGCCTGAAATACTGCATCGGCAACCCGATGTTCCACTGGACGCATCTGGAACTGCGCCGCGTGTTCGGCATTGAGGATATCCTGAGCGAAAAGACCGCCGAGGATATCTGGAACCGTGCGAACGCGCTGCTGGCGACGGAGGAATACCGCTGCCGCGGCCTCATCGAGAAATTCGGCGTGAAGGTCATCTGCACCACCGACGATCCGGTGGACGACCTCGAGCATCAGATCAAGATCGCGCAGGACCCGACCTGCAAGTTCAAGGTCTATCCGGCCTGGCGGCCTGACAAGGTGCTCAACATCGAGCGCGGCGGCTTTGTGGATTACATGAACCGTCTGTCCCGCGTCTCCGGCATTCACTGTCTGAATCTGGAAAGCATGATGCAGGCGCTGGAATCCCGTCTGGATTTCTTCCATGCGCACGGCGCGCGCCTGTCCGACCACGCGCTGGACACCGTGCCCTACGGCGTGCCGAGCACGCATATCGCGGGCGAAGCCTTCCGCAAGGCCATGAGCGGCGCGCCGCTGACCGAGGCGGAAGTCGCATCCTATAAGACCTATGTGCTCGTCGAGCTGGCGCGCATGTACAAGGCGCGCGGCTGGGCACAGCAGTATCACATCGGCGCGATGCGCAACAACAACCCGCGCATGTTCGAGAAGTACGGCCCGGACGTGGGCTTTGACTCCATCGACGACACCTGCATCGCGGAGAACCTCTCCAAGCTGTTGGCCGAGGAGGAGCGCCTGGGCAACCTGCCCAAGACCATCCTCTACTGCCTGAATCCGAAGGACAACTACGTCATCGGCACGATGCTGGGCAACTTCCAGGGCGACGGCATTCCGGGCAAGATTCAGTTCGGTTCCGGCTGGTGGTTCTGCGACCAGAAATACGGCATGGAAGACCAGATGCACGCGCTGGCGTCGCTGGGTCTGCTGGGCCGCTTCGTCGGCATGCTGACGGACTCCCGCTCCTTCATCTCCTACCCGCGCCACGAGTACTTCCGCCGGATCCTGTGCAACATGATCGGCAAGTGGGTCGAGAACGGCGAATATCCGGAGGATTACGACACGCTGGGCGAGCTGGTGCGCGGCATCTGCTACAACAACGCGGTCGAGTATTTCGGCATGGAGGTCTAAGACCTCTTTGACCTTCGCCCACGTCTGCACGTCCCCAAAGCGATGCGAACGCGGGCGAAACGAAGCATAAGATTGGGAGATGTTTCGAATTGAATCCGCTTATCAAAAATGAAGAACCTCAGTGGATTGAGCTGGGCGGCGGCCAGCGCCGCAAAATCCGCGCTTACAACGAAAACGTGATGCTCGTCGAGGTCGGCTTCGACACCGGCGCGGTCGGCGCGGCGCACACCCATCCGCATTCGCAGATTTCCTACGTGCTGGACGGCGAATTTACCTACACCATCGAAGGCGTTACCCGCACGATGAAAAAGGGTGATTCCATCGTGGTGGACGGCGGCAAGGTTCACGGCTGCGCCTGCGTGAAGGCCGGCACGCTGCTGGATATCTTCACCCCGATGCGCGAGGATTTCGTCAAATAATTTTGCAGCCTTCCGCCGTCTTCGGGCGCGCGGATTGCATCATACAGAAAAGCATACATGAGGAGGAAAACAATCATGGATATGATGGAACAGCTTTCTCGAATCGGCATCGTGCCGGTTATCGCCATCAACGACGCGGCGGACGCCGTGCCGCTGGCGCAGGCGCTGATTGACGGCGGCCTGCCGTGCGCGGAAGTCACCTTCCGCACTGCCGCCGCCGCGGACGCGATCAAGAACATGACTGAAGCGTTCCCGGATATGGTCGTCGGCGCGGGCACCGTGCTCACCTGTGAGCAGGTGGATCGTGCGGTCGCCGCGGGCGCGAAGTTCATCGTCTCCCCGGGTCTGAACCCGACCACCGTCAAGCACTGCCAGGAGATCGGCATCCCGGTCTGCCCCGGCACGGCCAATCCGAGCGACATCGAGGTTGCGCTCTCCCTGGGCCTGAAGACCGTCAAATTCTTCCCGGCTGAAGCGGCGGGCGGCCTGAAGTACATCAAGTCCATCGCGGCTCCGTATGTGGATATGAAGTTCATGCCCACCGGCGGCGTCAACGAGAAAAACCTGCTGGATTACCTCTCCTTCAACAAGATCATCTGCTGCGGCGGCAGCTGGATGGTGCCGGGCGACGCTGTGAAGGCCAAGGATTGGAATCGCATTCGCGCCCTGACCTCCTCCGCCGTGCAGCTGATGCTGGGCCTGGAGATCGCGCACGTGGGCATCAACAGCGCCGACGAGGCCGAAGCCATGGATACCGCAACCAAGCTGTGCAAGCTGCTGGGCTGGACGATGAAGGTCGGCAACAGCTCCATCTTCGCCGGCACGGGCATCGAGGTCATGAAGACCCCGTTCCGCGGCACGAAGGGCCACATCGGCATCAAGACCAACTTCATCACGCGCGCGCAGGCGTATCTGGAGCGTCAGGGCTTCGAGTTCGATCCGGCGAGCGCCAGCGTGAAGGATGGCCAGCTCAAGGCGATCTACCTCAAGGACGAGATCGCGGGCTTTGCGATTCACCTCGTGCAGAAGTAAGCAGCCTGTATATTCAAACCGGGAAGGGTTCGCGCCCTTCCCGGTTTTTTGCATACAAAATCGCCCGCGATTCGGCCTTTTCACCGTTTCGCGGGCGCTTTTCATATTCATTTCAAAATCAATCCAGCATTTGCAGCCACAGGCTCTTGAGGTAGTGGCTTTCCGGGTATCCGGCCAGCACCGGATGGTCGATATCCTGACGGCGCAGGGTGATGATGCGCACCTGCCGATGCAGGTCTTGCGCGGCGGAGAGCACCGTGTTCACGAAGACCTCCTCCGGCATGTGATACGAGCAGGAATGCGTCGCCAGCACGCCGCCCGCCGGAAGCAGGCGCATCGCGGAAAGCGCAATCTCTTTGTAGCCGCGGCAGGCGCTGGCCATATTGGCGTGCGCCTTGGTGAACGCAGGCGGATCGAGCACCACCACGTCATATTTTTCGCCTGCCTTGACCTGCGCGCGCAGGAAATCAAAGCAGTTCGCGCAGACGGCGGTGATGTTCGCTCCGTTGAGCGCGGCGTTCTTTTCAATCAGCTGCACGGCGGCTTCGCTGATATCCACCGCCGTCACATCCTTCGCCCCGGCGGCCGCCGCGTTGAGCGCAAACGCGCCGATATAGGAGAAGCAATCCAGCACGCGCGCATCCTTGCAGAACTGGCGCACGAACAGATGATTGTCCTTCTGATCAAGGAAGTAACCTGTCTTCTGCCCGCCGAGCACATCCACCGCCAGCTTGATTCCGTTCTCGCGGATGATGTTTTCCTTCGGCAGCGTGCCGTAGAGCACGCGGGTGAAGCACTCCATGCCCTCCTTGCGGCGGATCGCGTCGTCGTTTTGCAGCAGCAGGCAGTCCGGCTTCTCGCACGCAAGCAGCGCGTCGGCGATCACCTGCGTGAACCGCTCCATGCCCAGCGCCAGCACCTGCAGCACGATCACCCCGCCGAAGCGGTCGGCAATCACGCCCGGCAGGCGGTCGGCTTCACCATAAATCAGGCGGCAGGAATCCGTGCCCGGACGGCTCATCACAAAGCGGCGGTATTCGCAGGCCGCCCTCACGCGGGAAGCGATCAGCTCGTCGGTGATTTCCTCCTGCCGATGCGTCAGCAGGCGCACGGTGATGAGCGATTTGCTGTTATAGAAGCCCGTGCCCATATAGCGCCCGCGGAAATCAACGACCGTCACCAGACCGCCGTCCTCGATTTCGCCCTCCACGCGCTCAATTTCGTTGCCGTATACCCACGGATGGCCCTGCAGCAGCTTCTTCTGCCGTCCGTTGATGACATGAACAATCGGAAGATTTTCCATCTTACTCAACCTCAATCAAGTTAATCATCACGACCGGGCGGCGCTTGGTGCGCTCATAGAGGAAGGAGCGCAGCTGGCCCTGCAGCTGGCCGGAGGAAACCGCCTCCTGCACCTTCTTGCCGCTGGCGGCGATGCGGGCGACGGCGTTCGCCGCGTGCTGGCGGCAGGCCGCTTCGATCTTGGCGTGTTCGCTGTCGTAAAGGAAGCCCATCGCGCTGACCACAGGCTGAGCCACCATCTCGCCGGTCTTCTTGCTGACGGCCAGCGAAATGGCCACCACGCCGTCGTCGGAGAGCAGCTTGCGCTCGCGCAGCACGCTGTTATCCACCTCGCCGACGGAAGCGCCGTCGATGAGCACCGCATCGCCGTTGGTGAAGCCGGTCACGCGCGCCGAGCCCTTAGAAATTTCAAAGATATCGCCGTTAGCCAGAATGAAAATGTTTTCAAACGGCACGCCCAGCTTGTGCGCCAGCTCCGCGTGCTGATAGAGCATGCGGGTTTCGCCGTGCGCCGGAATGAAGAATTTCGGGCGGACGAGCGCGTGCACCAGCTTGATTTCCTCCTGCGAGGCGTGGCCGGAAACATGCACATCCGCCAGCGCGGAATAATACACCTTCGCGCCGCGGCGGTAAAGCTCGTTGATGACCTTGTAAATCGGCTTCTCGTTGCCCGGAATCGGGGTCGCGGAGATAATCACGGTGTCGCCCGGCTGAATCTCGATTTCACGATGGTTGGAGAACGCAATGCGGGTCAGCGCGCTCATCGGCTCGCCCTGGGAGCCGGTGGAGATGATGACAACCTGCTCCGGCGGATAGTTGTCCACTTGGGAGATCTCGATCAGCGTATCCGGTTTCTTCTGGATGTAGCCCAGATTGTTGGCGGCGTTGAACACGTTGAGCATGCTGCGGCCGACCAGCGCAACTTTGCGCCCATGGCGCTCGGCGGCGGTGAAAATCTGCTGCAAACGGGACGTGTTGGAGGAGAACGTCGCCACAAAGATGCGGCCCTTCGCATCCTTAAACATATCGGCCATCGATTCGCCGACGTGGCGCTCGCTCTTGGAGAAGCCCGGCACCTCAATGTTCGTGGATTCGCAGACAAAGAGCAGCACGCCTTCTCGGCCGATCTGCGCAATGCGCTGAAGATCCATGATCGCGCCGTTGATGGGCGTGTAATCAATCTTGAAGTCGCCGGAGTGCATGATGATGCCGATCGGCGTGCGGATGGCGAACATGAACGCATCCGCGATGGAGTGATTCACATGGATGAACTCCACGGAGAAGCAGCCGGAACGGATGGTTTCGCCCGCTTCGACGACGTGCAGTTCGCAGCTCTTGGTCAGCCCCGGCACGCGGTCGTCGAGCTTATACTTGAGCAGCTCGATGGTCATGCGGCCGCCGTAAATCGGCGCGCGGAACTCGCGCATCAGGTAGGGCAGACCGCCGATGTGATCCTCGTGGCCGTGGGTGATGAAGATGCCGCGCACGCGGTCGCGGTTTTGCAGCACATAGGTGAAATCCGG
Source organism: uncultured Clostridia bacterium (assembly GCA_934636105.1). Taxonomy (GTDB): domain Bacteria; phylum Bacillota; class Clostridia; order Christensenellales; family Aristaeellaceae; genus Ventricola. The sequence continues at coordinate 59,030 of CAKTZR010000009.1, read as the reverse complement.
GATGACGGCGTCCACGCCCGGCATGGTTTCATCCGGGAAAATCTGGCCGCAATCGACAATGATGATGTCGTTGCCGTATTCATAAGCCGTCATGTTCTTGCCGATTTCGCACATGCCGCCCAGCGGGATCATGCGCAGCGTCGCGCGGCTGGGATGCTCGCTGGCGCGGGAGCGCATCGTCGGCGGCTTCTTGCCGACCCATTGCAGGGTCTGCGAGATGCAGGGCTTTTCCTCCAGCGCAACCGGCGCGACGATGCGGCGGCGCAGGCCCGTCTGCGGGCGATCCGCCGGACGGGGGCTTGCGGTGTGCGGACGTTCCGCCGCCTGGGCGCTGTTCACGCGCGGGCGCGGCGGGTTGCGGCGCGGTTGCATGGGCTTGGCGGCCTGCTGCTGCGGCACGCTGCTTGCGCCGTTGGCCGCCGCAGTCGTGCGCGGCCGGGCGGTGCGGGTGCGGCTGTTCGTTCTCGGCGTGCGCGGGGCCTGCGCGGCTGCCTGCGTTTCGCCGCTTACCGCGGGAGCGGCCGTCGGGTTCACCGGCTTGCGCGGCATGCGCGGGCGGCGCGGCTTCGCGGCCTCCTGCGGCTTATCCGCCGCCTGTTCGGCATTTTGAGGCTGCTGGGCGCGCGGCTTTCTGGGCATGCGCGGCTTCCGCGGCGCGGCGGCGGTCGTCTGCGCTCCGTTTTCGGCGGCCGGCTTGGCGGCGGCGTTTCTTCTGGGCATCGGACGGCGGCGCAGCGCGCGCTGGGGCTGATCCGCATGATTCGCGCTCTGGTTATTGCTGTTATTCTGATTTTGATTCTGATTCGGCTTATTCAAGTCTCTGTTTTCGTTTTCTGCCACAAAAATTTCCTTTCTTTGCGCAGGCGGCCGCCTGCGCAGCTTCAAACAGACGCACTGTTTCAGGCGTCTTTTTCTCTATTCAAAAAACCTTCGCACCGACGGAGGTCATCCCGACAGCGCATCTATCTTGAGCGAAGCCGTCCTGCGGCGACGCGCAAAAATCCATAACGTTTTTATTATACACGAAAATCTGTCTTATCGCAATAAAAATCGATTGATCCGTTCAATTTATCTGTTTTCCATGGCCTTTTACTTGATTTTCGGCTCTATTTATGTTATGTTGTGAAATGGATTTTTCATGCGCATTCTTTTTTTAACCATGTACAAGAAGGCAGGAGCTTATGCAAAGTATTTCGAAAGTTCAATCCTTTTTCCGCAGCCATAAGGCGGCGCGCATTGTGCTGATCGTCGCCGTCGTGCTGCTGGCGCTCGTACTGGCGCTGCATCCGCACGGCACGAAGACCTTTCTCATCATGGGCATCGACAACTACGGCTCGCTGAATGACAGCGGCCGAAGCGACGTGATGATGCTCGTGCAAGTCGGCTTCGATTCCGGCAAAATCCACACCGTCACCTTCGCGCGCGATATTGTCGTGCCGAACGAATATAATAAAAATGTCAAACTCAACACCATTGTCCGCGCGCAGGACGAAGCCGCGCTGATCGATACGCTGGATCGCGTGTTTGATTTGAACATCGACGGCTGGTTCCGCGTCAATTTCTCCTCCGTCATCTCCATCATCGACGCGATGGGCGGCGTGGACGTTGAATTGACCGAAGCCGAAGCGCATTATATTGATAAGACGGAGGGCACGTATCCCGATCATCCCCTCTCCGAGGGCGTCTGCCGGCTCAACGGCGCGCAGGCCCTGTGCTACGCGCGCTGCCGCAAGCTGGATAACGACATCGGCCGCGGCGACCGTCAGACCAAGCTCTTTTCCGCGCTGGTTCAGCGGACAAAGAAGATGACCGCGGCGAACGTGGTTTCCGTCGTCAAGAGCATGGATCATGCATGGCAGTCCTCCCTGACCGGCGGCGAGCAGGCAAAACTCGTCTTCGATGCGCTGTGGATGCGCGGCGCAAAGGTCATCCGTTCCGCCGTACCGTATGAGGGCTATTGGCACTACGGCGAAAGCAGCGTCGTTCTGGATCTGGAAAACAACGTCCGCCTGCTGCACGAAACGCTCGGCCTGCCCGCGCCGAAAACCGAATGATGGCTTTCCCGTCTGTTTGAAAGGATGGTTGTTTGATGATCGATTCCCAAACGCCGCAGCCGATGAACGAGCGGCGGAAAACCTATCTGCGCCTGATTGCCGAGGTCTGCATCACCGTCGTCGGCGTAGTCGCCGTCGCGCTGCTCGGCGGGCCGATTGTCGGCATTCTGCTGCCGTTTATCCTCGCGTTCATCATGGCGTGGATGTTCAACCCCGTCATCGCGTGGCTTCAGCGCCACATGCGGCTGACGCGCAAACTGTTTTCCTATATCCTCGTGCTGGTGTTCTATGCCCTGCTGTTCGGGTTATGCCTGTTCTTTGCGGGCCAGCTCGTTTCGCAGGCCATCGATCTGGCGCGCAGCGTACCGACCTTTATCGCCGATTTGCAGGGGCTGTATAACGAGCTGGTCACCTGGCTGCAGGAGGTGCTGGCCAAGCTCCCCGCCGAATACGCGGGCGTAAGCGATGAAATCTTTTCCCTGCTCAACAGCGCTTGGGAATGGCTCAAAACCCTGCTCTCCGGCGCGCTCGGCTATGTGATGAGCATTTCCCGCAGCGTCGCGCTGGAAGTGCCGAGTTTCATCATCTTCCTGACGGTGCTCGTGCTCGCCAGCTGCATCATCACGGCGGATTTCCCGAATCTGCGTGAAAACATTTACAGCTACCTCGGCGTGCGCGGCAAAAACTCCGTCCGCCTGATGGGCCACAGCTTCCGCGCGGCGGTGTTCGGCTTCTTCCGCTCCCAGCTGATTTTCGCTCTGCTGGATATGGGCATCATCCTCGTGGCCTTCTTCCTCATCGGCGTACCTTATCCCCTGCCCATCGCGCTGATTCTGGCGTTTCTGGATTTCATCCCCTTCTTCGGCGCGGGCACGGTGCTGGTGCCGTGGGGACTGATCTGCATGGCCATCGGCTTGTTCGACATGGGCTGGAAGCTGCTGCTGCTCTACGGCATTCTGTATATCATCCGCCGCATCTTTGAACCGCGCATTCTCGGCGGCGCGACGGGCTTCTCCTCGCTGCAAATGCTGTTCTCCATGTATGCGGGCATGCGCATCGCGGGCGTGACGGGTCTGGTCGTCGCCCCAATCATCTGGATCACCGGCGTGAACTTCCTGAAAACCGGCGTGCTGGACGGCTTCATTGGCGATATCCGTTTCGTCGCGAACGATATCCGCCAGACCGTTGCGCGCCCCGTGCCGACCAAGACGCAGGAGCCGCCGGCTGCGCGCCCCGCTGCCAAAAACGGCGAGAAGAAAAAACGCTTCTCCTTTGGCCGGAAGAACCCCGAATAACGCCTTTGCCCGTCCGATTTTCGGCACGGGCATTTTTTCGTCCTTTTTGATGACAACCGCTTCATAGTTTGCTATAATGATATCCATCATAAGCAAACGATTGCAGAAGCCTTATCCCGGAGGATATTGAAATGAAAAACGCGAAGCAGCTCCTTCATAAACTGGATTATCTGCCCCGTTGGGCGTGGTATGCCATGTCGGTAGCCATCGGCGGCCCCATCGGCCTGGCGGTCGTCTATGTCATCTTCCACGCGCTGACCAAGGCTGCGGACGATGAGGACGCGCAGGATGAATGGAGCGCCGGATACGCCCCGCACCACGCCGACGCGGATTATACCGTGACCGACGACGCGGAGATCGAGGACGAATGGCAGAAGACCGAAACCTCCGCTTCCCGCGCGCGCCGCGAGGCCCAGCCTGCCGAGGATGCGCAGAACGACGGAGCCGACGACGAGGTGAACGAGGTCATCCGCGAAGGCCGCGCCGCCATGCGCCGCATCCGCCACGCCAACGACCTGATTCCAGACCCGGAGCTTTCCGCACAGATCGATTCCATCGAAAACAGCTGCGGCCAGATTCTCTCCATTTTGGAGCAGCGCCCGCAGCTCCTCTCCCAGCTTCGCACCTTCCTGCGCTATTATCTGCCGACCACGCTCCGCCTGCTTGAAGCGCGCGCCAAGCTGGAAAAGAGCGCCAACACCCCCAAGGCCCGCGAAGTGCGCGCGCGCATCTCTCAGGCCGTCGGCGAAATCGACAAGGCCTTCCGCAAACAGGTCGAAGCGCTGGATGAATACCGCTTCATCGATCTGGAAAGCGAAATGGACGTGATGCGCGATATGCTCAAATCCGACGGCCTGATCGACGAGGACGACCAGCGGGACGACGATCCCTTTGCCAGCGTGCTTCAAAACCGCAAGGACAATCAATCCCTGGGCGCGCATTGAGCCGACCGGATTTCTTCCCGCATTCAGAAAGGATTTTTGCATTGCAAAAATACGTCTGCCTGTTTCTGCTGCTGGGCGCGCTGGGTTTCGCCGCCCCCGCGCTGGCGGATCGATCCCCGCTCGTGCAGGCTTTGGGCAGCGAGCAGGCCGCCCGCCATCTCTCCACGCACATCTACGCCCGAAAGGATCATTGGGATGGTACGCTCCCCTTTGCCTGCCCGGATGAGACCTGCGCGGCCTACGGCCATGTGCGGCTGACGGGCCGCCGCGTCACCCTGTGGGATTCCCCCGGCAAGGGGGACAGCCGTGTGGCCTATTATCCCAACGGAACGACCAACAAGGTCGGCCCGGATACCGAATTTGAGCTGACCAATGTCGTCGCCTATAAGGGCAAATATTACGCCAACATCCGCATTTATAATGAGCACGGCGACGTCGTCAATTCCGGCTTCGTGAACGCGGATTATATCGCCTGCGACTGCGAAAGCTATGACGCTTTTGAAGACGTGGACGAATATGTGTACAGCTTCGGCCCGTTTTCCCTGAAATAACGCAAAAAGCATCTGCTCCCTTTTCGTCAGGAAACAGATGCTTTTTTGATGTTCAGAATCGTTTTTCAACCGCGCCGGCGGGGCAGATTTCCGCGCACCGCCCGCAATGCAGGCAGTGATGCGGATCAATGACCGCCGGAATGCTTGCGCCATCGATGCACCGCTGCGGACAGACCAACAGACAGCGCTTGCAGCCGATACACGCGCTGCCGATGACGTAGCCGCCGACAGCCTGGAGCTTTCCGCCGATGGCGAAGCTGTCCCGCGCCACATGCGCCGGGTCGCGGATGTCGAAATATTCGCCCTGCGCGTCATACAGATGGAAGACCTCCAGCGCCGAGCGCGTATCACCCGGATAAATCGTCTGCATGTAGGGATTTTTTGCAAAAATCTCGTCAAGCTTCTCCGCATGGATGTTGCGGATGCGGCCGCGCAGCGAAACGGAAACTTTGTCCTTCGTCGCCGACAGCGCGATGTAGCCCTGCCCCATCAGCTGCTGATAAAACGCTTTGCCGTCAGAAAATACACGCCCTGCTCGTCCCAGAGCATCATATCGATGACGCGCGTCTGCGGATGGTCCTCGCCGTCGAGCGTCGCCAGAACGGCGGAATGGATGTCCTCCACCAGCAAGCGAAGATAGTCTTCCGTCTGCATCACAGTCTTCCTTTCCGAATCGGTTTTCCTTTCAGGTGATTTGAATTGTAACGCCAATTACCCAGTTTGTGAAGTACGCACCTTTTATTATATAGGCACCAAAAGGTAACCATGTAAAGGCTTCCAGATTTGTTTGTAAATTCTAACTCATTTTCGGTCAGTCTTTTTTCCATTTTTTTGCTTGACAAGAACCACGCCCCTGCATATAATAAAAACGAATTTAGGATTTTGTTTTTACGACGTTCGTTGTGCGCCGCATGTTGTTCGGCGTTTTCTTTCGGGTATCGTAAAAACAAAAACAAGCATTTGTTTTTACTCCCGCTTCGGGGATGAAAAGGAGGTTTTCCGTGGGCTATATCAACTTTGAGCACGTCTGCAAATATTATCAGACGGGTGACACCGTGGTGAAAGCCGTGGACGACGTGAATTTCAGCGTGGAAAAAGGTGAGTTCTGCGTGGTGCTCGGCCCCTCCGGCGCAGGCAAAACCACCATTTTGAACCTGCTGGGCGGCATGGATAAGGCCACCAGCGGCACCATCACCGTCGGCGGCAAGCAGATCACCGGCCTTCGCGGCCCGCAGCTGACGGATTACCGGCGCACGGACGTCGGCTTCGTCTTCCAGTTTTACAACCTGATGCCCAACCTCACGGCGCTTGAAAACGTCGAGCTGGCGCGTCAGGTCTGTAAGGACGCGCTCGACCCCAAGACCATCATGGAGCAGGTCGGTTTGGGCAAGCGCATGAACAACTTCCCCGCCCAGCTTTCCGGTGGCGAACAGCAGCGCGTGTCCATCGCCCGCGCGCTGTGCAAGAACCCGGCGCTGCTGCTGTGCGACGAGCCGACCGGCGCGCTGGATTCCAAGACCGGCGTGCAGGTGCTTTCGCTCCTGACGGATGTCTGCCGCACGCACAACGCAACCGTCGTCATCATCACGCACAACGCGATGATCGCCCCGCTGGGCAACCGCGTCATCCGCGTAAAGAACGGCGGCATCGAATCGATTGAAACATGCGAGCATCCCGCCCGCGTGGAGGATATCGCATGGTAAAGCCAAAGAACAATATGCTGCGAAAGAAGCTCTACCGCGACATGTCGCGGGCGGCGATGCAGTTTCTTTCCATCATCGCGCTGTGTGCGCTCGGCACGTTCGCGTTCTCCGCTCTGGATGGCACGGCGCGCATGATCCGCACGACGCTGAACACCTATTACGAGGAAAACAACCTCGCCGATTTCTGGATCACGCTTCCGACCGCCGACCGTTCCGCACTGGAAAAAGTCGCGTCCCTGCCGGACGTGAAGGAGGTCTGCGCGCGCACCTCGACGGATCTGGATACGATGCTGTCGGGCGACGTTTCCGTTTCCGTCACGGTCTATGACGGCGAAATGACCATCAACAAACCCCTGCTTCGCGAGGGTGAGCTGCTGGAAGCGAACGATCCGCGCGGCTGTCTCGTCGAGGAGCGCTTCGCGCAGTCAAAGGGCCTTTCGCTGGGCGACCGGCTGACGGTGAAGCTGAACGGTCAGCAATATCCGTTTACCATCCGCGGCATTGTCGTCAGCCCGGAATACATCGTCGTCACCGACGGCATGGCCGCCAACCCGGATAAGTACGGCTTCATCCTCGTCAACTCCTGCGCCATTCCCGAACTGCCGCTGACGCAGATTGTCGCCACCATGACGGGCGGCGCGGACAGCGATACCGTACAGGCCGAGATTGAAGCCGCTTTGCCCGACGCGCTGGTCGTGGACCGCACCGCGCACATGAGCACGGCGCGCGCCAACAACGACGCGCAGATGTTTGAAAACATGACGCTCATCTTCCCGGTGCTGGCCTACGCCGTCGCCGCGCTGATCGTCATGACGACCCTCTCCCGTATGATCGACAACCAGCGCATGCAGATGGGCACGCTTCAGGCGCTGGGCTTCTCCGCGCATCAGATCAAGATGCACTACCTCTCCTACGCCATCGCCCCGTCGGCGGTCGGCGCGGTGCTGGGCACGCTCATCGGCCACAGCACCCTGCCCTACCTGCTGTGGGATACGCTGATCGCGCAGAACGAAATGCCCTATCGGCTCACGCCGCCGATCTCCGCCTTCGCGTGGGGCATGACGGTGCTCAGCGTTGTGATGAGCGTGTTCATCCTGCTGCACTCCTACAAGAGCGCGGCGAAGGAATGCACGGCCTCGCTGCTGCGCGCCAAGCCGCCGAAAAACGGCAAGCGCATCCTGCTGGAGCGCATCACATGGCTGTGGTCGCGGTTCAGCTTCAACACGAAGATGGTCGTCCGCAACCTGATGCGCAACAAGCTGCGCACCATCATGATGCTTGTCGGCCTGCTGTGCTGTACGATGCTGATTATCACCTCGCTGGGCCTTCAGGATTCCGTCACGTCGCTGAGCGTCAAGTATTACACCAAGTCGCTGGATTACGACGTGATCGCCAACCTGACCGGCACGGTCGATAAGGCCGAAAGCTATGAGCGCCGCGCCGACGCGGACGCCGCCGAATGCCTGATGGAAAAATCCGTCTCGCTTCGCACCGATGCAGGCACGCGCACCGAGCGCATGACCGTGCTGGAAGACGACCAGACGATGATCCATCTCGGCAAAAACGAGAGCTTCGTCCGGCTGGAAACCGGCACGGCGGCCGTCACCTATAAACTGACGCAGACGCTCAACCTGCACGTCGGCGACACGGTTCGCGTTTACCTGCCCGGCGACGACGAGCCGTTTGCCATCACCATCGGCCAGATCGTCTACAACAACGTCACGCAGGGCATTTACCTCAACCGCACGACGTGGGAATCCCTGCGCAAGGGCGAATTTGTGCCCACCGGCCTGATGCTCAAGAATGCGAACGAAAGCTACCTCGCCGAACTGGCGGATATGGACGAGGTGGACAGTCTGGATTACCCCGCCGAACTGATCGACGACATGATGCAGATGCTCGATTCGCTCTCCGCCGTGTTCACGATGCTGACCTGCATCGCGCTGGCGCTGGCGTTTGTCATCTGCTACAACATGGGCCTGATGAACTTCGTCGAGCGCACGCGCGAATATGCGACGCTCAAGGTGCTGGGCTATCACCAGAAGGAAATCCGCCACCTGATTATGCGTGAAAACTCCATCATCTCCTTCTTCGGCGTGGCGCTGGGCATCTGGCCGGGCATTATGCTGACGGACGTCATCATGCACACCTGCGAGCCGGAGAGCGGCTTCTATCCCGGCGCGCCGACGATCAAATCCATCGTCATCGCCTGTGTCGTCACCTATCTGTTCTCCGAGCTGCTCCAGCGGATGCTGGCGCGCAAGGTACAGAAGATCGACATGGTTGAAGCGCTCAAATCCGTTGAATAAGCGCAGCCTGAGGCTGTCTCCACCTCCGCCCAAGCTTCATATAGCTTGGCGCTTGGGCACACGCGGATGTTTGATTTCTAAGACGCATAAACATCGATTCATTCAATAGAAAGGAACATGATTATGAATAAAATGATGTCTGCCGCGGCCGCTGCTGCCGCGCTCACGCTGACCGCCGCCTGCGCGCTGGCCGCAACCGCCGACGCGAAGATCGTCGCCCCGGATACCGAAAAGATCACGGCGCCGTTCGCCGGCACGCTGCTTCCGTTTGACTATGAGACCGGCGACAGCGTTTCCGCGAATGAACCCCTGTTCACGCTGGATACCACCCCGGTTTATGCGACGCAGGCCGGAACGGTTTCCGCCGTGTTTGCAAACGTCGGCGACGACGCAAGCGGCGTGGCCGCGCATTATGGCGCGCTGGCCGTCATCGAGCCGAAGAACGCGCTGTATATCGACGCTTCCACCGATCAGGCGTATGACGACGCGGACAACCGCTATATCCACGCGGGCGAGACCCTGTATCTCAAGCTCAACAACGACAAGGGCACGGGCGTCGTGACCAGCGTTTCCGGCAAGAAGTACGTCGTGGAAATCCTCACCGGCGATTTTGATGTGAACGACACCATCCGCTGCTATCGCGAAAGCACCACGCCCAGCGACAGCGAGGTGGGCCGCGGCAAGGTGACCCGTTATGACGACGTGGCCGTGAACGCGGCCAGCGGCCGCATCGCCTCCGTGCATGTCAAGCCGGGCGACACGGTGGAAGTCGGCGACCTGCTCTTTGAACTGGTGGATGCGCAGAGCGAAAAGAACGCTTCCCGCAGCATTGCCGCTTCCAAGGACGGCGTGATTACCGCCATGAACACCGCTTCCGGCGCGCAGGTTTACCGCGGCCAGCTGCTCTGCGAAGTGGCCGATATGAGCACGCTGGAGTTGAGCGCCGAGGTTGATGAGCTTGACCTGAACAGCATCGCCGTCGGCGACACGCTCTCCTACACGCTCGACGCGTTCGACGGCGAGACCTTCACCGGCACCGTCACCAAAATCTACTCCGTCGGCACCAAGAAGCAGAACGCAACCTATTTCGACGTTCGCATCACCCTGCCTGCCGGCAAGACCCTTCTGCCGGGCATGAACGGCACGGTCACCATCAACAAATAAGCGGCCTGAGGCCGCCTGCACCTCCGCCAAAGCCTGCAAGCCCTCAAAGCTTTGCACACGCGGCCGGAATGCGTGCAAGGCTCCATGATTCAAAATAAAGGAGGCGCTCCTATGGCGCAGCCCTTCTCCCCCCAGCAGCGCGACGCCATCCGCGAAAAACTCAAGGAAAGCGCGCGCAAATACGCCGTCACCACCGGGGTCAAAAAAACCTCGCTGGATATGCTGACGGCGGACGCGGGGATTTCCAAATCCTCGTTCTACAAGTTTTACGACAGCAAGGAGATGCTGTTTCTCGAAATCGCCGCCGATTGGGAAGCGCAGGTCATCGCCGCGGTAAATGAATCCCTCCAGCAAGGTGTTGGGCTGGACGACAAACATTGCGCCGCCAATGCGGTTTATACCGCGTTTGAAACCATTCACAATCTGGGCATCATCCGTTTCCTGTGCGAGGATTTACCCGAACTGGCAACTTTCATCCCGGAGGAAGACGCGCGCACGCACTATCTTTCCTCCGCACAGGGCATTTTCGACATGCTCCGGCGCGCCGAAATCCACTTCTCCCAGCCGGATGAAGTCGTGCTGGCCGCGATTCGGATTTTGTATCTATCCATTATCAACATCAACCGAATCGGAACGGATTTCTTCCCCGCGCTGCACCTGCTGGTCATCGGCGCCTGTCAGGAGCTGGTCGCGTAAGCGAGCCGCCATTCCTCTCTTTTATAAAAGGCTGTCCGTTCTTCCCCTCTGCGGGAAAGCGGGCAGCCTTTTTCGTTCATGGGGAATGTCCATTCTGTAAAATTTTCTTCCCCCACGCGCAAAAAATCCCGACGCCCTTTTCAGCGCCGGGATTTTATTGTGCTGTTCGTTCCTAAGGCTTATTCGCCGAGCACGGCCTTCGCCGCGTTCTCGCCAGCCACACGGCCGGAGCCGATCGCCCAGGAGTTCATCATGGCAGTCATAGAGTCCGTGCCGTTCGCACCGCCGACGACGCTGCCCGCGCCATAGAGGTTGCCGATGGCCTTGCCGTCCTTATCGACGATCTGCATCTCCACATTCGCCTTCAGGCCGCCGAGCGTCGTGCTGAAGCGCGGACGCTGCTCAACCAGATAATAGGTGCCGCCCTCCGCAACAGCCACAGCGTCAGGCTTGCCGAACGCATCGGCCGCGCCCGCCGCGCAGTCTGCATTGTATTGCTCAACGGTCGCCTTGAGCGCATCCGCGTCGATGCCCATCGTCTCCGCCAACGCGGCCAAATCCTCGCCCTTGGCGATGACCGGCTTGCCGTCGTTCATGATGCTGTACCACTTGTCGATATCGGCCTCGGAGGTCACCAGCTTATCCTCCAGAGACTTGTCGATGTAGGTGCGATAAGCGTCCTCATCCATCAGCAGGTAAAGAATCTTGTCCTCCTGCGCGGTCGTCGCTTCGGTGATCTCCGCCAGCGTGCCGACTTCGTTCACCACGCGCTCGCCCTTGGTGTTGACATAGATTGCGCCGTGGCCATTGGTCGCAGCCGTAGAGGAAGCGGTCGCAGCCAGCGCGCGGCCCGGAATCGTCTCAACGCCCTGCGCATACACCTTCACCATATCCATGTTGATGGTATCCGCGCCGATTTCGGTCGCCATCTTGAGGCCGTCTCCCAGATCGGTGCTGCGGCCATAGAACATGTAGCCCGTCAGGGTATCCGGCAGCAACTCGCTGTTCGCGCCGAAGCCGCCGCTGGCCAAAATGGTCGCCTTAGCGTTGACGGTCACGGCGTCGCCCGCCTTATCGGTGCCGACCACGCCGACCACGTTGCCGTTGTCATCCGTCAGCAGCTTGTTCGCGCGAACCTCCAGCATCAGCTGGCCGCCCAAATCCTCAAAATTCTTCGTCATGACCTCGAAGAACTTCGGGCTGCGGCCCACCACGCCGATCTGACGGTTGGCGGAATGATCCGGATACTGGGTCGCCGCCACGTCGTAAGGCACGTTCATCTCATCCACCAGCCAGTCGACGGTTTCGCCGATGCTGTTGGTAATCATCGTCACCATTTCCGGATCGTTGGCATTCTTGCCCACGCGCATGATGTCCTCATACGCCAGCTCCGGAGAATCCTTATCCTCGCCGAGCTTTTCCTTCTGGAACTTGGAGCCGGTCGCAATCAGCGTGCCCGCGTTCAGCGCGGTGTCGCCGCCGACCTCGCCGTTCTTCTCCAGCAGGATGACCTTTGCGCCCAGCTGCTGCGCACGCACTGCCGCCGCCATGCCGCCGCCGCCCGCGCCAATCACCACAACGTCGCAATCATAGGTCTGATCGCCCGTCTTCTGGCTGGTCGCATCGGCGTTGTAGGCCTCCACGTCGCCGCCCGCGGTCTTGATGGCGTCCTTCACAGCCGCCTTGATTGCCGCAGAGGTAATCGTCGCGCCGCTCACGCTGTCCACGTTCACGGAGTTGCTCGCCACAATCGCGGCAGGCACATTGCTCAGCGCCGCCTCGGCAACGCCAGTCGTCTCCTGATTCTCGGTGACCTGAACGTCGGCAATCGCGCCGTCCTTCATCGTCACTTCAACGGAAAGCGGGCCGTTGTGGCCGCTGGCGCTGCCGGCATACGTGCCGTCCGCCACATCGGCGCTCGCACCGGCGCAGGCCAGCGCAAGCATCGCAGCAGTCAGAACGATAGAGAAAACCTTTTTCATTTTCCACACCTCGACATGCTATTTAGATTCATTTTGAAGTTTTTTCCTCAAAATCGCGCCTATTTTAGTCTCTTTACAGCTTCTTGTCAAGCAGTTTGTTAAAATTTTTCCAGCACCTCATCGTTTTTGTTGGTTTTGTATACTCAAAATATTTTTTACCGTTTTCCCGAAAATCAAGCGCTCCCGGCACTTGCCATCCATGCTATACTGAATGCAGTCTGTATTGGGAGGAAACCCTTATGTCTGCTTCCATCAATCATATTGAAATCCGCGGTGCGCGCGTCCACAACCTGAAAAACGTGAATGTGGATGTGCCGCTGCATCAAATTGTCGCTGTCGCCGGCGTTTCCGGTTCGGGCAAATCCTCGCTCGCGCTGGGCGTGCTCTACGCCGAGGGTTCGCGGCGTTATCTCGATGCGCTTTCCACCTACACCCGCCGGAGGATGACGCAGGCCCCCAAGGCCGACGTGGACGAGGTGCTCTATGTGCCCGCCGCGCTGGCGCTGCATCAGCGCCCCGGCGTGCCCGGCATTCGCAGCACGTTCGGCACCGGTACGGAACTGCTCAACAGCCTGCGCCTAATGTTCTCCCGCCTGGCGCATCACCGCTGTCCAAATGGCCACTATCTGGAGCCGACGCTCTCCGTCGCCGCCGGGCACGCGCTGACCTGTCCCGTCTGCGGCGAAACCTTCTACGCGCCCAGCGCGGAGGAGCTGGCCTTCAACAGCCAGGGCGCATGCCGCACCTGCGACGGCACGGGCACGGTGCGGACCGTAGACCGCGCGACGCTCGTGCCGGATGAATCCCTGACCATCGACGAGGGCGCGGTTGCGCCGTGGAATTCGCTGATGTGGTCGCTGATGACGGACGTCTGCCGCGAAATGGGCGTGCGCACGGACGTGCCTTTCCGCGACCTGACGGATAGGGAGAAAGAGATCGTCTACGACGGCCCGGCGGAAAAGAAGCACATCTTCTACCATGCCAAAGGCTCCAATCAGGCGGGTGAACTGGATTTCACTTATTACAGTGCCGTTCGAACCGTTGAAAACGCGCTCGCCAAGGTCAAGGACGAGACGGGCATGAAGCGCGTGGAAAAGTTTCTGCGTCAGGATACCTGCCCGGCCTGCGGCGGTTCGCGCCTGAGCGAAAAAGCCCGCGCGCCGAAACTGTGTGGTCTTTCGCTGGACGAAGTCTGCCGCATGACGCTTTCGGATTTGGTTTCGTGGGTGCGCGGCGTGCCGGAAAGTCTGCCGACCGATATGCGCCCGATGGCAAAAAGCATCTGCGAATCATTTGAAACCGTCGCCGCGCGGCTGATGGATCTGGGACTGGGCTATCTGACGCTCGACCGCGCCGCCGCGACTCTCTCCACCGGCGAACGCCAGCGCATGCAGCTCGCCCGCGCCGTCCGCAACCGCACGACGGGCGTGCTCTACGTGCTCGACGAGCCTTCCATCGGCCTGCATCCGGCGAACATCGTCGGCCTGACCGGGGTGATGCGCGATTTGATCGCCGACGGCAATTCCGTGATCCTCGTCGATCATGACACGCAGATTCTCGCGCAGGCGGATTCCATGATCGAAATGGGGCCGCAGGCGGGCGCGGGCGGCGGCCATGTCATCGCGCAGGGGACGATTGCCGAAATCATGCAGAATCCAAGCTCTCAAATCGGCCCGTTCCTCTCCGGCAGGGCCAATGCGCACGGCCGAACCCGCGCCGCGAAAGAACATCTGTTTGATCTCGGCTGCCTTCACATGGAAACGGACGCGATTCACACCGTCAAGCCGCTTTCCGTCGATATCCCCAAGGGGCGGCTGACCGTCGTGACGGGCGTTTCCGGTTCAGGCAAGACGACGCTGATTTTGGAGAGTCTCGTTCCCGCGCTGGCCGCCCAGACGAGCGGCGGCCAACTGCCCGGCCACGTCCGCAGGCTCGACTGCGACGGCATTGAGCAGGTCAAACTCATTGATGCAACGCCCATCGGCATCAACGTCCGTTCCACCGTCGCCACCTATGCCAATGTCCACGATGAGCTGCGCAAGATTTTCGCGCGCACGCCGGACGCCAAGCGGCTGGGCTATAAGGCCGGGGATTTTTCTTATAACACGGGCAAGCTTCGCTGCCCCATGTGCGACGGCACAGGCGAAATCAGTCTGGACGTTCAGTTCCTGCCCGATGTGGATATTCCCTGCCCCCAGTGCCGCGGCTCGCGTTACAGCCGCGAGGCCAGCGCCGTGCATCATGTGGACAAGCGCGGCGCATCGCACACCCTGCCCGAATTGATGGATATGGACGTAAACAGCGCGCTGGAAGCCTGCAGGGAGATGAAGCTCGTCGCCCAGCGGCTCTCCGTGCTGCAGGCGCTCGGCCTGGGTTATCTGACCCTCGGCGAGGAAACGCCCAGCCTTTCCGGCGGCGAGGCCCAGCGGCTCAAGCTGGCCAGCGAGATGGGCCGTGCGCAGAATGATTCCGTCTTTGTGTTTGACGAGCCGACCATCGGCCTGCATCCCTCGGACGTGAAAACGCTGCTCTCCGTCTTTGAAACGCTGCTGGCCCTCGGCGCGACCGTCGTCGTCATCGAGCATGATCTGGATGTGATCCGCTCGGCGGATTATATCGTCGATATGGGCCCCGGCGGCGGCGATCAGGGCGGAAAAATCGTCTGCCGCGGCACGGTGGAGGAGGTCGCAAACTGTGAGGACAGCATGACGGGGAAATTTATAGGAAACGATAAATGTCGCTTTTAACTCCTTCAGTCAGCTTCGCTGACAGCTCCCTCAAGGAGGGAGCCTTATTTTTATACTTCCTTTATTCATCAAGACAAAAACGCCGTGAAACAAAAGGGGGTCTTGCTATCTATTTATAGGCTTATATCAAATGCCTCCCTCTTTGAGGGACATCGAATCTGTCGCCGCCTGTGGCGGAAACAGACAGATGAGATGCCGAAGGTTGGCACGACGAAGTCGTGACGGAAGGAGTTGACAAATATCCGATATCGGACTATAATACCCTCCGCATGAAAAATCCGATATCGGACATTTTGAGGTGAATGGATGAAAAACATCGGCGCGGAAAGCCAGCTTTCCGAGTACAACCGTTTATACAAAGAAAATACCGCCATTTATCACGCCGTCTGCACCGGCCTGGGCATGCCGGAAAGCACGTTTTGGATTCTCTATACCCTGTGTTCAGAGGAATTGCCCGTCACACAGAGCGACATGTGCGCCATTCTGGGCTATCCCAAGCAAACGGTCAACTCCGCGCTCAAAAAGCTGGAGCAGGAAGGGCTGCTCACGCTTTCCGGCGAACGCGGACGCGGCGGCAAGCCCATCCGCCTGACGCAGGCGGGCGTCAAGCTGGCGGAGACGACCATTGACCCCGTGATCGAGGCTGAGCAAAAGGCGCTGCTCGACCTTTCCGCAGACGAACAGGCGCAGATGCTGCGCCTGATGCGCCGCTATAACGACGCGCTCAACCTGTACTTCAGCGCCATTGAGCAGGAGAAAACCCATGAGTAAAACCCCGATTCAGCTTTCCGACCATTTCACCTATCCGCGATTGCTGCGCTTTGTCGCGCCTTCCATCGTCATGATGATCTTCACATCGATTTACGGCGTGGTGGACGGCTTTTTCGTCTCCAACTATGTCGGCAAAACGCCGTTCGCAGCGCTGAACTTCATCATGCCGTTCATCATGGTGCTCGGCGGCATGGGCTTCATGCTCGGCACGGGCGGCAGCGCGCTCGTCGCCAAGGAGCTGGGCTGCGGCCACAAGGAAAAGGCCAACCGCATTTTCACGATGATGATCGGCTTTGTCATCATCACCGGCCTGCTGCTGACCGTGCTGGGCATCGCGTTCATCCGTCCCATCGCCCGGCTGATGGGCGCGAGCGAAGCCATCATGGAGGACTGCGTGATCTACGGTCGCATCACCATCGCGTTCACGACCGCATTCATGCTGCAAAATGTGTTCCAGAGCTTCCTCGTCGTGGCCGAGCGGCCGCGCGTGGGGCTGCTGGTCGTCGTCGCGGCGGGCGTAGCGAACATGGTGCTCGATGCGCTGTTCATCGCGGTCTTCCGCTGGGGGCTGGCCGGCGCGGCGCTGGCCACGGGTATCGGCCAGTGCATCGGCGGTGTGATTCCGATGATCTACATCCTCCGCGAAAAGGATCTGCCGCTGCACTTCGCTCCCTTCAAGTTTGAAGCCCGCCCGATTCTTCAGGCCTGCGCAAACGGTTCTTCCGAGTTCATGAGCAACATCTCCACATCGTTTGTCTCCGCGCTTTATAACATGCAGCTGATGCGCATGCTGGGCGAGGACGGCGTTTCCGCCTACGGCGTGCTGATGTATGTACAGCTGATTTTCATCGGCACGGCCATCGGATACAGCATCGGCAGCGCGCCGATTATCAGCTATCACTACGGCGCGGGCAACCACGACGAGCTGAAAAACATGCTGAAAAAGAGCCTGACGCTGATGGGGGTGACGGGCGTTGCGCTGACGGTGCTGGCGCTCGGCCTGGCCTCGCCGCTGGCGAAAATCTTCGTGGGTTACGACCAGGCGCTGCATACGCTAACGCTGCACGCGTTCGCGATCTTCTCGTTCTCCTTCCTGCTCTCCGGCTTCAACATTTTCGCCTCCAGCTTCTTCACCGCGCTGAATAACGGCCTGATTTCCGCGGTCATCTCGTTTGCGCGCACGCTGGTGTTTCAGGCGGTCTGCGTGCTGCTCCTGCCCGCGCTGTTCGGCGTAAACGGCATCTGGTTTGCGACGATTGTCGCCGAGGGGCTGGCCTGCGTGCTCTCGATGTGGCTGATTTATCGGAAGCGGAACGCGTATCACTATGCGTAATCAAACAGGAATATTAAATCTTTTTTAAATCGATTTCCGCCCTCCAATTTTGCCTTGACATCGCCGCAAAATCGCGGTATTGTAAGCATGGCTCAAAAGGGATGCGGAAACGCAAACCATCGGATCTGCTTGATCCAACATACTATTCGGAGGTGAACGACGTGGACGACTATCCCAGTAGCCTGGCGGGCAAACCCCGAGAACGACGGAAACAGACCGCGTCGCTCCTTCCGATTCAAGCGTAAAACGGATTTTTGAAACGGAAGCGCGCGGTCTGCTGCCGCGCGCATTTTTGTGCCGTTTTTTGGGGCATAACCTGCATTTTTCGCAAGCACAACACGACGAAAAATGAATAGGAGGAATCCCCCATGGAAGAAGAAATCCGCAAGGAATTTATGGAACTGCTCAGGCTGCTCGACGAAGGCAAACTTCAGGAGTTTAAGGACAAGGCGGCGGAGTGCCCGCCGGTGGATATCGCCGAAGGGCTTGAGGAGATCGAGGACGAGGGGCGCGTGCTGCGCGTGTTCCGCATGCTGCCCAAGGATATCTCCTCGGACGTGTTCTCCTACATGACCAGCGAGCAGCAGCAGCTGATCGCCGAAAGCGCGACCAACGCTGAACTTAAAGCGCTGGTGGACGACATGTTCATGGATGATACGGTGGACTTTCTGGAAGAAATGCCCGCTAACGTCGTCAAGAAGGTTTTGCAGAACGCCGACGAGGGCACGCGCAAGACCATCAACCAGTTCCTCAATTATCCGGAAAACAGCGCCGGAAGCCTGATGACCATCGAATATGTCGATCTGCACGATTACTTCACCGTGCGCAAGGCGATGGATTACATCCGCCGCACGGGCATCGACAAGGAGACGGTCTATACCTGCTATGTCATCGACGACCAGCGCAAGCTCGTCGGTCAGGTCTCCCTGCGCAAGCTGATCATCGCGCCGGAAAGCGCCTGCATCCGCGATATCATGGATACCAACATCGTCAGCGCCGTGACCACGGACGATCAGGAAGCCGTTGCCGACGATTTCCGCCGTTACGACCTGACCTCCGTCGCCGTCTGCGATAAGGAAAACCGGCTCGTCGGCATCATCACCATCGACGATATCGTTGACGTCATTCAGGATGAGAACACCGAGGACATCAAAAAGATGGCCGCTATCATCCCGAGCGACGAGGATTATATGAAGACCAGCGTCTGGAGTCTGGTCGCGCATCGCCTGCCGTGGCTGATGCTGCTGATGATTTCCGCGACGTTCACCTCGACCATCATCACCCATTTTGAAACGCTGCTCTCCGGCGCGGTGCTGCTCACCGCGTTCATCCCGATGCTGATGGACAGCGCGGGCAACTCCGGCAGCCAGACCTCCGTCACCGTCATCCGCAACCTTGCGCTGGGCGAAATCGAGCTGCGCGACTGGCCGCGCGTGCTGATTAAGGAGGTCGGCGTGGCCATCGTCTCCGGCGCGGCGCTGGCGCTGGTCAACTTCCTGCGCATCATCATCTTTACCAACACGAGCATGATGATCGCCGCCGTCGTTTCCGTGACGCTGTTCTGCACCGTCATCATCGCGATGATCGTCGGCTGCCTGCTGCCGATCGGCGCAAAGAAGCTCGGCTTCGACCCGGCCGTGATGGCCAGCCCGATGATTACCACCATCGTGGACGCCTGCTCGCTGATGATCTATTTTCTCATCGCCAGCACGATGCTGGGGCTGTAAAAACCGAAAAAAGGAGAGCCTGCCGACGGGACGGGCTCTCCTTTTTAATTTTCACGCTTTTCGTGCGTTATGCTTCTTCCTTGAGCTTCTTCAGCGCTTTCTTAAACTGCGTGCCGAACATCACCATCGTAAAGATGACGGCCAGCGTGTCGGCGACGGGCTCGGCCGTGTAGACAGCCATCGTCTGATCCGGCAGAATGTGCGGCAGAATGAAAATCAGCGGAATCAGCAGCACAAATTTGCGCAGGATGGCGACGATGATGGAACACGGCGCGTTGCCGATGGAAACAAAGGTCATCTGGCAGGCGATTTGAATGCCGAAGATGAACAGCGCGCCGCAATAGATGCGAAGCGCCTTTGCCGTGAAGGCCAGCAGCTCCTGATCCGGCGTGAAGATGCCCGCGAAGACCTGCGGGAACAGCATGATGCAGGCCCAGAGAATCACGGAATAGGTCAGGCTGGTTTTGAGCAGCGCGAAGAAGGTCTGCTTAACGCGCTCGGCGTTTCTCGCGCCGAAATTATAGCTGGAAATCGGCTGCGCGCCCTGCGCCAGTCCTTGCAGCGGCAGCATCGCAAACTGCATCACGCTGGTCAGAATCGTCATCGCGCCGACGGCCAGATCGCCGCCGTATTTGAGCAGGGACGAGTTGAAGCACACGGAAATGATGCTCTCGGTGCTCTGCATGATGAACGCGGACAGGCCGAGCACAATGCACGGGGCGAGGAGCTTCATATCGATGCGCATGTTTTGGGTTTTCAGACGCAGGCTGGTCTTTTTGCCCATCAGGAAGCTGACGACCCACACGCAGGAAACACCCTGCGAGATGATCGTCGCCAACGCCGCGCCGCGAACGCCCATGTTCAGCACGAAGATGAAAATCGGATCGAGCACGATGTTGCACACCGCGCCGATGAGCACGGTCAGCATGCCTGTGGTCGCGAAGCCCTGCGCGGTGATGAACGCGTTCATGCCCAGCGTCAGTTCCACAAACAGCGTGCCCAGCGCGTAGATATTCAGATAGCTGTCCGCATATTCAATCGTGTTTTCGCTTGCGCCGAACGCCAGCAGGAAGTTGTGGCCGAACAGCAGCAGCACCGCCGTCAGCAGCAGTGAAATGGCGATTTGCAGCGAGAAGCTGCCGCCCAGCAGCTTTTCGGCGGTCTCGCGGTCGCCCCGCCCCATCGCGATAGAGGCCCTCGGCGCGCTGCCGGAAGCGACCAGCGCCGCGAACGCCGTTACAATCATGATGATCGGCATGCACACGCCCACGCCGGTCAGCGCAAGGCTTCCAACTTCGGCGATGTGGCCGATGTAAATGCGGTCAACGATGTTATAGAGCATGTTGACGAGCTGGGCGATGACCGTCGGCACGGCCAGCCGCAAAAGCAGCTTGCCGACCGGCTCCGTGCCCAAAAACGCCTGATCTTTCTTTTCCATATTCCAGTTCCTTTCTTCAGCTTGTTGACATAAGTCGACTTGGCTTGAACAGCAAAATCAAGAAATTCAGATATTCTTTCATTTGCGGAAAGGGCTATTCTCCCCCCTTCGGGGGAGAATAGCTTTTTGTCTACAATCTGCTTTCTTATCGTTCGCTCAGCCGGGCGATATTCCGGTTGATGGCGGCGAGACAGCGCTGCCCCGCCGCAAGGTCTTCTTCGGATAAGCCGTCGAGCATACGCGCCGTGAAAGCCGACTGCACGGCCAGTCCCTTTTGAATGACGGGGAGCGCCTGATCCGTTGGAATCAAACGGCATTTTCTTCGGTCTTCCGGCACGCTTTCGCGGCGGAGATGGCCGCTCTGCACCAGATTTTCCACATACAGCGAAACGAGCGCGGGCTTGAGCTGGCGGCAGGTGCAGATGTCGCGCGCGGTATCGCAGCCCGGATTGTTATGCAGAAACAGCAGAATGTCAATCGCGGTCTGCGCCATGCCGGTTTCCTCGCAGAGCGGGCGCATCTGCGCGGCATAGGCGTTTTGCAGCTGACGCGACAGCGCGTAAAATTGGGAAGCATTCATCATCAAACTGCGGTTCATCCCCTTTTTGTTTCAGAATTAGATATTTCAAAATTGAACATTTCAATTATAGGCAGACCAAGGCTGAATGTCAAGCGCAAAATTGTCATTTTGTTATCGGGTTCTAACCGCTTTGTTCCGCCAAAAAACGCAAATGGATTGACAAACAAACCGTTTTCGTGCTATGCTGATCCCCGTTAAAAGGGAGTAGTTGAAAAGGCATGGTCAACAACCCCCCGATTTGTATCGGTGGCCATGCGCCTAGCGGATAGGTAATGAGACTTTTAGCACGTCACATAGGCTGATGGTGCGGAAAGTCTTTTTTTGTATCGTCAAATGCCTGTATCGCCTGCATCGGGAAAGGGAGAGTCGTCATGAATATCGATTTCACGGGAAGCAACCTTTTTTTCGTCCTGCTGTTCTTCGCGGCGGGGCTGGTCTTCATCATCAAGGGCGGCGACTGGTTTGTGGACGCCGCAACGTGGATTGCGGAAGCGTTCGGCATTCCGAAATTCATCGTCGGCGCAACGGTCGTCAGCTTCGCCACCACCCTGCCGGAGATGCTCGTCTCCGTCTTCGCGGCGCTTGAGGGCAACGCGGATATCGCCGTGGGCAACGCAGTCGGCTCGGTGACGGCCAACGTCGGCCTGATTATGTGCCTGTCGCTCGTCTGCATGCCTTGCCTGATGACGCGCAAACAGTTCGGCTTCAAGGCCGGGCTTCTGCTGGCAACGATCGCCGCGCTGTTTCTCTTTACGCGAAACGGCCAGCTTTCCATTGGGCAAAGCGTCGTCATTCTGCTGTTCTTCGCCGCGTTCCTCGCAGAGAGCCTGATTGCGGGCAAGCGCGAGCAGGGCTCGGAGCCCGCGGATGAGCATCCGGAGCTGAATGCCAAGAGCATCGCGTCTAACCTGTTCAGCTTTGTGCTGGGCGCAGCGGCCATCGTGCTGGGCGCGCAGCTGCTCATTGACAACGGTTCCGCGCTGGCGCAGATGATCGGCGTGCCGGATTCCATCATCGCCGCGACGATGATCGCCATCGGCACCTCCCTGCCGGAGCTGGTCACGACCCTGACCGCCATCCGCAAAAAGGAATCCTCGCTCTCCGTAGGCAACATCATCGGCGCAAACATCATGGATTTGACGCTGATTATGCCGCTGTGCGCACTGATTCAGGGCAAACCGATGCTCGTCGAGCGCCAGGGCATGCTGCTGGATATTCCGGCCTGCCTGGTCATCACGGCGGCGGCGCTGGTTCCGGCGCTGGTGAACGGCAAATTCAAGCGCTGGACGGGCTTCCTCATCGGCGTGTTGTATATCGTGTATCTGGTCATCATGTTTGCCTGTTTCGGCGTGTAAACAACAAAAAACCGGGGCCTTTATCGCAAGGATAAAGGTCCCGGTTTTTTTGTATGCATCACAGGCTGCTCTCAAACGCTTCGAAAAACTCCGGGCAGCTCCATCCGCCGCAGGCGCTGACGGTGTCGCCGGAAACGCCCAGCTGGAGCTTCAGCCCGTTGGTGAGCGTAACGGTCAGCGTCTGCTTTTTCGCGGACATATCCGCCGATTTCAGCGTCGCATGATCCAGCAGCACAGCCACCGCGTCGTTCGCCGCGTCTCCGGTCAGCGTGCCCACGCCGGAAAGCGTCAGCTCAGCAGCCTGCCCGCGCACGGAGAAGGTATCTTCAAGGCCCTGCCCGCCGGGGCCTTTGCCCGCATAGCTGACCCTCTGGAACAGGCGCATGCTTCCGCCCACCTCGCAGGCAACAGCGGTGCTTTCGTCCAGACCGGACACGGCGTAGATCGTCTGCCCCGCGTCGGCGACGTTGGAGAGGCCGCCCGCCATCGCGTCATCATCTGCAAGAGACGGCTCATCCGTCGTCGTGTTCACCGTGCCGACCGCGCCGCCGAGCAGGTCGCCCGATACGTTTGCCGGCGTGTTGAGCATGCGGTAAACCGCGCCGTTCACCGCGACAAGCGGCATGTCGCCGCTCGTGGAAGCGAAAAGCGAATCGCCGCTCCCGCCCGCCGCGCGGACGCGCGCCGTGCCGCTCACATCCGCCATGCGCGTCATATTCACGGCCTGCTCGTCGCCCGCCGCGATGGTGTCAATCGAAACGGGCGCAGGCGAAGCCGCCGCGTTCACCGCCGTCTGATTCAGCCGCGGCGCAAACACGCCGACGCAGGCGACCGCCAGCGCCGCACAGCAGAGCGCAGGCACAAGGCGCGGCATCCTGACAGGCTGTTTCTTTTCTTCCCTTGCGGCGGATAAGATGCGCCGCTTCATCGTTTCATCCGCATGCAGACCGGAGAGCATCTCGTCGGCCGTCGGCGCGAGACGCTCAAGTTCTTTGATATCCATCACCGGTTGCTTCCTCCTTCAAAAGGCTTTCCAGTTTTTTTCTCGCTCTGGAAAGGCGGCTGGAAATCGTCCCTTCCGGAAGCCCCAGCATCTGCGCAATTTCAGATATGCCAAGGCCCTGATAATAATGCAGCAGGATCGTTTCACGGAACTGGACGGGCAATTTGTGGATGGCCCGCATCAGCTCGGCTTTTTCCTCGCGCTGCTCGATGGTTTCCTCCTGCGATGGAATGATATCCAGCGTCGGCGCACCGAGCACCACGCGCTTGAGCCATGCGCTGCGCCACAAATCGCGGCAGCAATTCACCGTCACGCGCAGAAGCCACGCCTTTTCACAGCCAGGCGCAATCGCTTCGCCGCGCGTATAGAGCTTCACGAACACGTCCTGACAGACGTCCTCGGCCTTTTGTTTATCCGCCAGATAAAAATATGCCATGCGCAGCACATCGTCTGCGTATTGCGCATACAGCTCCTCAAATTGAGCGTCACGATCCGGCGCTTTCACGCTGCTTTCCAACCGTTTCACTTCCTACCCTCGCTATATAAGACGGATGAACCTGCCGTTTTCATCCGGCAAAAATCAAATTTCGATAAAAAGATTATACATGAACCGCCGCACTTTCGCAAGGCTTGACGCCATGGGAAGATATAACACAAAAACGCGCCCCCGTTTGAGGGGACGCGCCGCCGAGCTTCGGCCGCGTGAGCCAAACCCCGAAGATAAATCAAGGTTTTTCGGAGGCAGGCGCGGGCTTAGCCCGCTTAGAAGCTCCGTCCGCCGCCGCCGCCGCGGGAGGAACCGCCGCCAAAGCTGCCGCCACCGCTGTGGCCGCCGCCGAAACCACCGCCAAACCCACCGCCGCTGGAACTGCCGCCGCCGAATCCGCCGGAAGGACGGCTCGGACGCGTCGGGCGCGGAGGACGGCCGCCGCCCATCGGCGGACGGGGCGGACGCGGAGGATAACCGCCGCCAAAGCCGCCGCCCATCGGGGGACGCGGGCCGCGCGGACGGCGGCGACGGTCGCCGCGGCCAAAGAGCCAGCCCATGAAGAAATAGCTCAGGCAGCCGCCGCGATTGGGCATCAGCGCGTTAAACAGCACGCAGATGATGATGTACACAAAGATCACGCCAAGGATGAGTTCGAACAAATCAAATCCTCCTTCGTCATAACTGCCGTAGGAATCATAGTCGCTTGAATGATTGTAAGTGCTGCTCGAAGCGCTCTGCGAGGAGGAAAGCGAAAGCGTCTTGCCCTTCGCGCGAGCCAGATACTGGCACACGTCCTCATAGAGATTGAGCATGCCGAGATCAAACTCGTTGTCGGCAAAATAGTCGATATTGTCGTCGATCAGGTCGCCGCACTTGGAGCCGCTCATCACGCGGTCCACGCCCGTGCCCGTGCCGATCTGGATTTTACGGTCGCCGCGCGCCAGCAGCACAACCACGCCGTTGTTTTCGCCCGCCTGACCGACGCCCCAGGTATTGATGATGTCCGTCGCATAGTCCGCCGGGTCTGCGCCGTCCAGAAAATCCACGACGACGGCAATCGCCTGAATGCCGGTCGCGTCCTCCAGCGCCGCGCCGTATTGCTCGATGGTGTTTTTCGTCGAGCCGGAAAGCACCGATCCGTCAAAATCATAGGCATAGGCAAATTCACTCGGCTTGCTTGGCACGGAAGCCGAAGCGCCGACGGCCAACGCCAGCATCAGCATCAGCGCCATGACGAGCGCTAAAACTTTTTTCATTGCGTTCTTCCTTTCTGGTTGTCTTCCTCAAGCGCCTGTTTCTGCGCCTGTTCTTCTTCCCGGCGGGCGCGCTCGTCTTCCTCCTCGATGCGCGCGTAGAACCCGCCGACGTGGTGGGCGATCATGTGGCTGGCAAAACCGATGGCTGCAACTGCTACCACCGCGATAATCGCCAAAGCCGCAAGCGCCTTGGGCGAATGTTTGGCCGCTTCCACGGCGATTTTCAGATTTTCAAGGCTCAAGCCGGAAAAGATGCTCACTTAAATGCCCTCGTACATGTCCGGCTGGGCCAGCAGGAACTTGGTCGGCAGCTTTTCGTAGAGCTTTTCGGCTTTCTCGGCCTTCTGGTTATAGGCGCGCGCCTCCTGCCGGAGGAAGCTCCCCTGCTCGGCGAAATTATCCATCGCGCGGGTGAGCATCTTTTCGTCCTCGGCGCTGGTCAGGCTTGCGTCATCCACCAGCTGGCTGACGGCCACGGTGAGCTGCTGATCCGCGCGGCTGATATCGCGGGCGGTCTTGGCGCTCTGCATGGCCTTGATGGCGCTGCTTACATCGTCGAGCGTCGTCTGGCTGACGCTGCTGCGCTGGGCGACGGTCACGGCGTTCTGCGCGGCGCTGATGCGATCTTCCACGATGGATTTCACATCGCCCTGACGGATGAACGCCTGCGGCGTCGCGTTTTGCAGCGCGCGGAAATTGCCGATGGGCAGCGCCAGCGCGACCATCACCACCAGCGCGGCGATTCCCGCGTTCTGCGGCAGGGCGGCCAGCCCCTTGGGCGCATCCTGCTGCTTCTTCTGCTGCGGCTGTTTATCCTGCGTCTGCTTCGGCGCGGTCTGGGTGGCATAAGCGGGCATAATCAAACACCTCTTTCTGCGCTGGAATCAGCGCGGCGGATTTTCTGCTGTTCAGCCAGCGACGCTTCAATTTCGGAAAGTTCGGCCAGCAGATTGTCTGCGGTCTGCTGGGCGCGCGCCTGGTCGCTGCCCTCGCTCACCTCGGCGTAGGCGCGGGTCTGCGCGGAAAGCTCCTGCGCGCCGCTCCTGATGCCGCGTGCGGCTTCTTCTCCGGCGCGCTTCTGCAGGGTCAGCGAATCGGTTGCGCGGGCCAGGCCGAGCGCCGCCGCCATCTGGCTTTTCCAGAGCGGGATGGTGACCTCCAGCGCGGCCTGCAATCGGGAGCAGGTCAGCTCGTCGCTGGCCTGCACGGCGCGAATCTGCGCGGCCAGCTGAGTGGATGCGACCTGCGTGACGCGCAAATCCTGCACGCGGCGCTCCATGCGGGCGATATCCTGCGGATTGTCGCCGCGCGCCTTCGCCTGGGCAATCACCTCGTCGCCGACGACAATCAGGGAGCACAGCTCGCGGTAAAGCCCCTCGTTGCGCTCGTAGAGCCGATCCAGCAACGCGCTGTCGCGCATGAGCGCCACGCGGCGGTCGGTCATTTCGTCCGCGCACGCGTTGATTCTGGGAATGGCCTTTTCATAGGCCGCCTGCACTTCGGAGAGCGGCGCCGCGCCGCCGAACACCCGGCGGAAAAGCCCCTTGGCCTGCGCCGTGAACGAACAGGATTTGATCTGTTCGGCCAACGTCTGCATCACGCTTTCCAGCGGCTTGATATCCTGCCGAAGCATCTGCTCCAGCGCGATATCCGAAAACGTTCCCATTTCCTTCTGCGCGCGTGCGCCGAAGCCCATCACGGCGGCGTTGTCGCGGAGATCGACGCGCGCGGCCATCGCTTCAATGCGGCGCTGCATCTCCGGATCCAGCTGATTCTTCTGCGGAATCGCGCCCTGTTCGGGCACGAGAGCGAATTGGGAAAATTCACCCATTTATTTCTTTTCCCCCTTGGCAAAGAGCGAGGCGAAGGGGTCTTCCTCCTGCGGTTCTTCCTTCGTAATGACGGGCGCTTCCGGCTCGCCGGTCAGGCCGTCGGATTTGAGCATGTCCGCCAGCACGTCCATTTCGCTTTCCAGGTTGATGAAGCGGAACTCGTTGAGCGCGTCCAGCTGCTTATGGAAGGCGGACTGCACCTCGCCCACGGCCTTGGCAATGCGCGCGGCGATCTGCGGGCTGCCGCCCGCGTTGACCTCCGCTTCCAGCGCGGCGCGGGCATTTAAAAGCTTGAGCGTCGCGGGCAGATAATAGCGCAGGAACGTGCGCAGCTGGGAGAGCATATTGGGCTGCTCCTCAAGCCGCTGCAAAATCTGGCGGCAGGTCGTTTCGATATCCTCGATCTGGCGGGAAAGCGCCGGATCGGCGATCGCGTCGTTGGCGGCGGCAATCTGATCCAGCTGACCGCGCGCCTCGCGGATGAGCGCGTCCACCTCGGCATTGCCGGATTTGGGCGCGGTTTCCACTTCCACCACGCGGTCGGGGTATTTCTTTTTGCCGATGGCGAATGCGGCACAGCCCACGCCTGCGGCAATCAGATAGCTGGATATCGTGCCGATACCGACCGTCAGCGCGACGGCCAGCACGCCTGCGCCTGCGAACACAAACGGCGCGCCGGAGCGAATCGTCTTTTTTTCCATCCCCAAAGTCCTCCCTATAACACCCTTCCACCATCTGCGGATGGTCCCCCTCCCCTTAAAAGGGGAGGTTTCAGGGCTTAATTTTCAAAAACAAATAGCTGCGCAAATTTGAAAAGTCAACCCCAACCTTCCCTTGAAAGGGGAGGGGAACCGCGTGAGCGGTGGAAGGGTTAATCCTCGTCCTTGCGGAACGACGCGTTGGCGCTGACCTGTGTCGGCATGGCGCCGTAGCTCTGCCACTGCTGGATGAATGCGCTGTCCACGTCGAAGCGAACCAGCACAGAGCCGCCCGCCGGAATGCCTACGTCCTGAAGCGTCGTGCCGTCCGCATAAATCATCGCGCCGGTATCGGTATACAGGCCGATGGCCACGGTGGGATTATACGCATCCATATCGGTCGAATTGGTCAGGCGGCAGACCACGCTCACGTCGCCGGAAACATCCTGCACGATTTCCGAAGCCGCTTCCAGATCGAAGCTCGCGTAGGCGCTGTCAATCGGCAGATACGTGAGGTTATAGGAGATGCCGGTGATGGACGGAATCACGGGGTTTCCGTTCTCATCCGGTTCGAAGGAGACGATATCGAACAGGTAGCCGTCCTCGCCGGGGCTCAAAAAATACGGCCAAATCTGCGAAACCTCGCTGGTAGAGAGCAGCGTTTCGCCGCTTTGCAGATCAAACGTGCCCTGATCCAGACAGATGACCGACGACGCGTTGTTATGCACCTGCGCGAAGCAGTACGCCAGATAGTAGTCGCCGCTCTGCACGATGTTGCACGAGGATTGCACGATCACGCCCTCGCTGTCGCCGAGCGCACAGGCGGGCAGAAGAAGCGCCAGCGTGAGCGCGGCAAGCATTTTTTTCATGGGATAACCTCCAGATGATGTTGGGCTGCGGCCCATTGAAGCCGCCCGTTTTCTTGTCGTTTGTTTGTAGAAAGTATATCATGTTTTGGGCCTGTTCGCAAGCTGACCACGCGCACAATGTCGCCTGAAACGCATAAAAACCTCATCAGGCGATGTATAGCGTCAGGAAAAATATGCGAAATACGCTTTTTCTATGCTATAATGAGCGTATGAACATCCACAGGGAGGAACACCACCATGCCGAATTGGACCGATCAGCAGCGCGACGCCATCACCGACCGCGGCCACAGCCTCATCGTCTGCGCGGCGGCAGGTTCGGGCAAAACCGCCGTGCTGGTGGAGCGCATCGTGCAGCTCGTGCGCGAGGGATGCCCCATCGAAAACATGCTGGTCGTCACCTTCACCAACGCGGCGGCTGGCGAAATGCGCCAGCGCATCGGCGAAGCGCTCAGCAAAGCCGCGCGGGAAGACCCGGCACTGGGCGAACAGGTCATGGCGCTCTCCCGCGCAAGCATCTCCACGCTGCACCGGTTCTGCGGCAGCCTGCTTCGCGAACACTTTCAGGCGCTGGCCATCGACCCCGGTTTCCGCATCGGCGACGAGCAGGAATGCGGCGTGCTCAGCCATCAGGCGATGGAAGACGCGATTTACAGCTGCTACGAAGTCGGCAGCGACGCGTTTCTGGCGGCGGATCGCTGCTATGCGCAGGAGGAGCTGGGCGAGCTGGCGCTTGCGCTGCATCGGTTTATGATGACGCGTCCCGATCCATGGGATTTTCTTTCGCGCGCACAGGCGACGGTGCATCTGACGGGCGAAGCCTTTGAGCAAAGCCCCGCCGCGCGCCTGCTGGCCGATTCCGCGCGGCGCAAGCTGCTGCGCCTGAACGCAAACGCCCAAAAGACGCTGGCACTCTGCGAAGGGGACAACGGCCCGCTGCATTATGCGGCGGCCTGCGGCATGGATGTGCAGCTCACGGCGGATTTGGCGTCCGCGGCGGCAGACGGCTATACCGCGCTGCACGACGCGCTGCACGGCGTGACCTTCGCGGCGCTGGGCCGCAAAAAAAAGACGGACTTGTTTGACGAGGACATCGCCGACCGCGTGAAAACGCGCCGCGACGCGCTGAAAAAGGCCGTCGCAGATTTGCAGACGGCCTTCGGCTTGACGCTGGACGACGCGGCGGCAGATATCCGCATGACCGCGCAGCCGCTGGACGGGCTGGCCGAGCTGGCCAAGACCTATGACACGCTCTACACGGCGGCCAAGCGCCAGCGCGGGCTGATGGATTTTGACGACCTGGAACACGGCGCGCTGGCGGCGCTGGAACTGCCGGAGGTGCGCGCGGCACTTCACCAGCAATACCGCTATGTGTTCATCGATGAATATCAGGATTCCAGCGCGATTCAGGAAGCCATCATCGGCAGCTTCGCGCGGGAGGACGGCCTGTTCCTCGTCGGCGACGTGAAACAGAGCATCTATCGCTTCCGACAGGCCGAACCGTCGCTGTTTCTGCAAAAGGCGGCGCGGTTCGATCAGCCGGAGCGCACGCTGGAACGGCGCATCGACCTGCAAAAGAATTTCCGTTCCCGCGCCAACGTGCTGGAAGCGGCAAACGCCATCTTCGGCCGCATCATGCGCGCAGATGAAACGGAAATCGAATATGGCGAGCGGGAAAAGCTCTTTTGCGGCCTGCCCGCGCGGGAGGACGATCCGCCCGTGGAACTGCACATTCTCTATCAGCCCGGTGAGGACGCGGCGCAGGAGGAGGACGAGGACGGCGGCGAGCGGGAGCTGGTCGCCATCGAGCGGGAAGCGAAAGTCGTCGCCGCGCGCATCCGCGAGCTGGTCGGCACGCCGTTTTACGACGCTAAAATCGAAACGGAACGGCCGCTTCGCTACCGCGATATGACGGTGCTGATGCGCGCCGCGCGGGGAAGCGCGCCGCTGGCCGCGCAGATGCTCGAATCGGAGGGCATCCCCGTGTTCTGCGACGCAGGCGAGGGCTATTTCGATATTCCGGAAATCCGTGCAATGACGGCGCTGCTGCAAACCATTGAAAACGGCGCGCGGGATGAGCCGCTGCTCGCCGCCCTGCGCGGCCCGGCGCTGGGGCTGGATGAAAGCGAGCTGGCGCAAATCCGCATCCATACGCCGGATACGAAAATTCCCTATTACGAAGCCGTCCGCCGCTACCGCGAGGAGATGGACGACGCGCTGGCCGAAAAGCTTCGCGCGTTTGAGGAAAAGCGCGCGCGCTGGCGGCTGTGTGCGCGCAATCAGGGTGTGGACAGGCTGATCGAGCGCATTTATGCCGAAACGGGCTTTCTGGCGCAGGCGGGCACCCTGCCGGGCGGCGCGTCGCGGCAGGCCAACCTGCATCTGCTGACCACGCGGGCACGCACATTTGCCAGCACGCAGGGCGGTTCGCTGCATGCTTTTCTGCGCTATGCCGAACGCCTGCGCGCGGGCGGCGACAGCATGAGCGCCAGCGCCATCGGCGAGAGTGAGGACGTGGTGCGCATCATGACCACGCATAAGAGCAAGGGACTTGAGTTCCCGGTCGTCTTCGTGCTGGCGCTGGGCCGAAAGATGAGCGGACAATCCCTGCGCGCGCGTGTGCTGATGGACGCGGAACTCGGCGTGGGTCTGCCGTGCATCGATACGGAGATGAGCAGCGAGCGCGACACGCTGCTGCGCCGCGCTATCCGCATCAAAACCCAGCGGGAGCAGCTGGCCGAGGAGGTGCGCGTGCTCTACGTCGCCCTGACGCGCGCGCGGGAACGGCTGATTCTGGTGGGCAGCGTATCCGGGGATAAGCCGCCGGAAAAGTGGAAAAATGCCGAGCTTTCGGAGATGAACACCGGGCTGGATATGATCGCGCCCGCGCTGATGGAAGCCGGGGCCAGCCTGACCCTTCGGGAGGAGGCCGTCCGGCTGGACGCGTCGTCGTGGCGCACGTTTGCGCATGTCGGCGGCGCGTCGGGCGAACTGCCGCGGCGCACGGAAGACGTGGTGCTTCGCCTGCTGGCCGAACTGGCCGCCGCGCCGAAGGACGAAGACATGATCCGCCTGTTCAATTTCAAGCTGGATGCAAAGGCCGCCGTGCGCAAAACGACCGTCAGCGCCGTTTTGCGGGATGAAAAACGCGCCGCGCAGGAAGACGAGCCCCTGCCGGACGCGCCGCTGATGCGTCTGCCGCGCTTCATGGAGGAGCAGCAGATGACGGGCGCGCAGATCGGCACGGCCTTCCACCGCATGATGCGCATGCTGGATTTCGACGCGCTTCGGACGACGCACAATCTGGAAGAGGAGATCATCCGCCAGCGTAAGACGCTGTTGGAAAAGGGCATTGTCAGCGAAAACGAGCTGGCCGCCGTCAAGCCGCATCTGCTCGTTCGGCTGTTCGCTTCGCCGCTGGGCGTTCGCATGCTCGCCGCGGAGGAACTGCACCGCGAATGGGCGTTCACCTATCGCCGCGAAACGGAGGAAGGCGCGCAGCTCTTACAGGGCGTGATCGATTGCTGCTTCATCGAGCGCGGCGCGTGGGTGCTGGTGGATTATAAGACCGATGCGGACGCGGCGGGGGCCATCGAGCGCCATCGGCCACAGCTGGAGCTGTACGCACAGGCGCTTTCCGGCATCACGGGAAAGCCCGTTCGGGAGCGCGTGCTCTATCTCGTCCGCGCCGCGAAGGCATATCAGGTATAAGCCAAAAGCCGCCGCTTTGTTTTCTGCAAAGCGGCGGCTCTTATGTTCCACGATTTACTCCAGTTCTTCGTACCGGATAACCCGGCAGTCATCCTCATATTCGTCCGCGTACAGCCTGCGCGTCAGGCTCTCCGCCTCGCCGCTCTGGTTGTCATACGGGTCATGCCGCAGGAACCGGCGCGGCGGGTTGAATTCCTGCTGGAACGCGCTGCACGTCGGCATGCGCCACGGCTCTAGATTGCCGAAATAGAAATTCCAGCGATCCAAATCGCCCGCGCGATAGGCCGAGCCGCCGAACGAACAATCCGCGAACAGCCAGCCGAACGGCGCGACATAAAAACGCGCCCAATCGTGGTGACCCGCGCTGTTCGGCTTGGTATACAGGCCGCTCTGCCACTGCGCCGGAACGCCGCACAGACGGCAGAGCATCACAAACGTGATGGCCTGCACGCCGCAGTCGCCGCGTAATCCGCTCAAAAAGTACTCAGGGATGTTCGTCACCGTCAGATACGGCGGCATGAAGCGATATACCGCCTGCGTGGTGATGAAATCATAGATTTTACGCGCCTTGAGCAGCGCGTTCGTCTCGTCCCCGACGATCTCCTTCGCCAGCGCGCGCAGGTACGGCGTGAAAACCACGTGCGGCGGCAGCTCCTCGGTATCGAACACGGGCTGCTCGGCGTAAACCTCGCGCGCGTGCGGCTGCTGATACGGCGCGTCGATTTCATACGCCACTTCGGCGCTGACCGTCATCCCCGGCTCATACGGCAGTTCAAAATAGATCGTACGCTGCGGCTCATCCTCCGGCGCAACGAACGCGGCGGGATGCGACGTGGAAAGCAGACGGGCGGCTTTGACCTGCGCGCCGACGATGGGCATCGGCAGGTGGATGCGCAGCGTCTCCCCCGGCGTCAGGCGTTCGCTTCTGACGGTCAGCTCCTCATGCAGTTCAAACCGCGCGCGCACGCCGCCGTTCGCCTTCATCTTGGCGATCATCGCATTCAGCTGTTCGGCGCTGGCTTTCGCGCCGCTCATCACGGCGGGGTCCGTCGCCCGCTCGGCGTATTCCTTTCGCGTCTTGAGCAGCGCGGAAAGCGCGTTATTTTTGAAGCGCACCTCGCCGTTCACATAGCGCCAATCGAGCGTGCCATCGTCGCGCAGGGTTTCAAGCTCCTCCTCCGCGAAATCCGCCACGTTCTTTTTCAGGATGTCGAGCATCTGCGCCCGCGTGTACGGATACGCGCGCGGGATTTCATAGGCCATCTCCAGCTGCACGCGCAGGCGCTCCTTCAGCGCTTCGGGCACGTGCGAATCATCCAGCCGCCGGCGGATGACTTTCTCCATGCGGCCAAAGTCCCCGGCCTCGTAAAGCCGCTGAATGTCCGGCGGGAGCGGATAGCTCAGGCAGGAAAGATCAAGAAGCATATGGGTTCACTCCTTTTGGATTTTTATTTTCATCCTTGATTTTTCAATTTTCTCTGGAAATCATGTTTTGACGAAGCATGTCGATATACCGCGCAATCGGTTCCTGCACGTACGGGGAACGAAGCTGAACGGCATAGATATCCTTTTGGAGCGGGCTGACGCCCGCGCGGCCCCGCAATTCAACGCAGGTAAGTTCTTCCGGCAGCGCCAGCCTGTAATGCACCTCAATATCCGGATTGGCGTTCATGAAATTCGGAATATGGTTTGCGTTCCACATGTTGTAAGTCATGATGCCATAGCCGACCCGCAGTTTATACTTCGGGCTGGCCGGGTGCAGCGCCGCCATCGCGCTGTCCCATTGATCGACAATCACGGCCGCGTGCTTTTTCAGCATTTCGCCTTCGCCGGTAAGCACCAATCCTTCGCTGGTGCGAATAAAGAGCGGCGCGCCGCATGTGCGTTCAAGCGACTGAATGGACTGCGAAACCGCCTGCTTGGATACATAGGCCTGCGCCGCAACCGCCGCATAGCTTTTTCCTTCACAAAGCCTTAAAAAATACCGAAGCACCTTGATATCCAAGCCGTCACCTTCTTTCGGTTCAAAGCATATCACAAATTTGCCCAATCGACAAGCTGAACTTGACAGATAAAGTTATTCTTGCTTGTCCCGCTTCCAAAAATTTGTTATTCTTTTGTCCAGAAAGGGGTGTTACCCAGGATGAAAAAACAGATTTTCTCTCTTTTGACGGTCGGCGCGCTGATGCTGAGCATGGGCGCAGCCGCCGAACAGGAGCCGCTCACGTTCAAGGCGGGCACTTACGAATCCCGGCAATTCGGCATGGGCGGTTATTTCAACGTGCAGGTCACCTTCAGCGACCACGCGATTGAAAGCATCTCCGCGCCGGATAACAAGGAAACCAAGATGGTCGGCACGGAAGCGATCCGCATTCTT
Source organism: uncultured Clostridia bacterium (assembly GCA_934636105.1). Classification (GTDB taxonomy): domain Bacteria; phylum Bacillota; class Clostridia; order Christensenellales; family Aristaeellaceae; genus Ventricola. Next base: position 24,148 of record CAKTZR010000009.1, on the reverse strand, counting down.
TCCGACCGAATCATCGACAACCAGTCTCTGGATGTTGACGTTGTCGCCAGCGCCACATACAGCAGCTATGCGCTCATTGCGGGCGTAACGGATTGCGTCAGGCAGGCCGGCGGCGATGTGGACGTTCTGAAAGCCCGCCCCGCTCCGGTCGAAACCTATGCGGATCAAACACATGAGGCCGACATTGTGATCGTCGGCGGCGGTCTGGCGGGCGTCACGGCCGCGCTGAAAGCGCAGGAAAACGGCGGCGACGTCATCCTGCTGGAAGAAAAGGAATTTGTCGGCGGCAATTCCGTTCTCTCCACGGGAACGTTTATCTTCGGCGGTTCCAGCATTCAGGCCGGTCTGGGCATCGAAGATGATCCCGACGCCTTCTATCAGTGGGCCATCGACAACAGCAACGGCGCAAAAGACCCGGTTCAGGTCGCGATGGTCGCCTATCACGGCCAGGAATTGATCGATTATTATGCCACGCTGGGCGTTTATTTCAACGAAAAAAAGGTCAATGCAACCGACGGCTCCAAGGTGAACCGCGGCCACGCGCTGACGCCCAACATCGGCACGGCGGTTTCGACGATGGCCAATCTGCTGACCGAGCGCGGCGTTGACGTTCGATATGGCACGAAGGCCGTCGGCCTGATCACCGACGAAAACGGCGCGGTAATCGGCGTGCAGGCGACGGATTACTACGGCGAACCCGTGTCCTACTACGGCAATCATATCGTGCTGGCCTCCGGCGGCTGGGGCGACAACAACGAAATGATCGTCACCTATTGGGGCAAGGATTACGACGGACTGGTTTACGGCGGCTCGAAGGGCATGGATGGCGCCATGCTCAACGCTGCCGTGTCGCTGGGCGCGGATCTGGTCGATATGAATGACGCGCACATCGACGCGACGCTTGAAGTCACGCGCGGCATTACGATCACCACAAACGTTCTGCGCAACTGCGGCGGCATTCTGGTGCGGCAGAAAACCGGCGAGCGCTTTGCCGACGAGCTTCAGGCGCCGTTCTACGTCCTTAAGGTTTCCAACGGCGTGGCCTGCACGACCGGCGGCCTGCGCATTGACGATCAGCTCCGCGTGCTGGATACGCAGGGCAATCCGATCGATCAACTCTACGCCATCGGCGAAATCACCGGCGGTTATCGTGTGCATTACGTCGGCGGCGATTCCCTCTCCCATTCCGGCATTTCCGGCATGCTCGTTGCGGAAGAACTCACAAAATGAAGTCCATAGAAAAACGGAGACGCTTCTTTAGAGAAGCCGTCTCCGTTTTTTTGAATAGACGGTTTTTACCCCAGCAGCTCCCGCACGTATGCGATAATCTGCTCGTCCTTCGCATGGGCGAAGAACAGCTCGGCGAAATGCTCGCCCGCAACCGCGCCGCGCACCAGCTCCTGATCGATGCCCTTGAGGCAGGTAATCAAATCCTTGAGGTTATGCGCGCGCACCGCGTCGAGGATCTTCTTGTTGCGCTGTTCCGGCACAACGCGATCCGCCGGATAGCCGTTGCCGCTGCCGGAACCGAACAGCTTTTCAAATGTGTATTCGAGATTCAGCTCAGCGCCCCAGCCAAAGCCCTTTGCAAACGGCATGGAAACCGCGTTGCCGTCGTTGATCTGGGCGAACATGAAGCCGTCGGACGGATCGACCACATGGCCGCAGATCACGCCCGGGAAGCTGTTGAGCGCCAGCATCGCGCCTTCGCCCGTGCCGCAGCCGGTGACGACGTAATCCGCCGCGCCGGAGTTGAGCAGAATTGCGGCGAGAATGCCGTTCTGCACGTAGGTCAGCTGGCTTTCGCCCTCCTGGCCATACATGCCGTAGTTATCGACCTCGTGGCCCATCGGGGTGACGACCTTCTTGAGCGCGGCTTCAATCGTCGCGTTCTTCGCCGCCTGGCTGTTTTCGTTAATGAGCGCAATACGCATAAAAAAATCCTCCTGACAAATCGATATGCTCTGCGGAAAAAATCCTTCCGCTATACATACACAATACCGCCGCGCGGGCGGCTTTGTCAAGAGGAAAAGGAATTTAGTTCAGCACGGAAGCGGGCACGCGGCGCAGCACACTGATGAACAGCGGGCCGACGACCAGACACGCGACGGCTTCGCCCGCGGCGACGGAGAGCATGCACAGCGGCAGAGCAATCGCCGGGGAATAGCAGAAATGCACGACAGCGCCGACAATCACGCCGTTAAACAGCACCGGCATCAGCGCAGCCAGCCAGAACCGATCGCGCAGGCGGCGCGTGCAGACGGCGGCCAGCAGCGTGGCCAGCGAGCCGAACACAATATCGAAAATCGTGCAGCCGCCGAGGATGTTGGAGAGCAGGCAGCCCACCAGCAGCGCGGGCACGGCCTCCGGCATCAAAATCGGCAGCAGGGTGAACGCTTCGGAGAAGCGGATCTGCACCTCGCCATAGCTCAGCGGGGCCAGCAGGACGGTCAGCGCAGTATACAGCGCGGCGATGATGGCGCCGCGGGCCAGCGCGCGGGTGTTTTGGGGTTTCAGAGCACTCATTGGGAAAAATCTCCTTGTTCATTTTGCTAACCGGCAAAACGACAGGGCAAGCGGCGGGCGGCCTAAGGCCGCATATGCTTCCGCCGTCCGTATCCATCAGGCGGCAGTTTGGCGCACACGGCCATATTTTGTAATAAAAAAACGGCCTTGAGCCGCTTGGAAGGCGCACTGCGCCTTCGGCCCATAGTTTTGTTTAAGGACTGGATGGTTTCGAACAGTCCGCAAAGGTTGCCCGAAGATTATAGCAAAAGGCGCAAAAAAAAGCAACCCTCTTTCTTTCAAAAGAAGGCTGCTTGGGGATTATGGTTTAGTCCTCCAGCTTGGTGAAGGTGTAGGTCTTGCCGTAGGTCTCGACATACACGGTGCGCATCACCTGTTCGGTGCGCGGCTTATCGTTGCTGTCGGTCGGCACGGACGCGATCACATCCACGGTATCCAGACCGCCGAGCACCATGCCGAACGCGGCATACTGGCCATCCAGATAATCGCTGTCCGCGTGCATGATGAAGAACTGGCTGCCGGCGGAGTCGTTCGCGCTGGAGCGTGCCATGCTCAGCACGCCGCGCACATGGCTCAAATCATTCTCCACGCCGTTGCTGCTAAATTCGCCGCGGATGGCGTAGCCCGGGCCGCCGGTGCCGTCGCCGTTGGGATCGCCGCCCTGAATCATGAAGCCGGAGATCACGCGGTGGAAGGTCAGGCCGTCATAGAAGCTGCTGTTGGCCAGGGAGACAAAGTTGCCCACGCTCTCCGGCGCCTTTTCCGGATACAGCTCACCGTAGATCAGAGAGCCGTCGTTCATCGCGATGGTGAAGGTCGGGTTCTTGTCGATCTGCTCCACACCAGAGACCAGCGCGGTGTTATCCACGGCCAGCGCCGCGTCGGCAGCCATTTCGTTCAGCTCGTCCGCGCCGATGTAGCCCTTGATCTCCGTGCCCGGCACGGCGACGAAGGAATAGGTCTTGCCCTCGACGGTAATGCTGCCCAAAACGTCCATGGATGCGCCGGCCTTCACATCGGCCACGGCGTCGCCGTTCGGCATATCCAGCAGTTGGGTATCCGCGCTCACGGACGCATACGCCACGGTCGCTTCAACCGCTTCGCCGACATAGACATGATACAGCGCGCTCAGGTCGCCGATCTGCATATCCGCGTCGTCGAGAATCTGATTCACGAAGGCGGTATACGCGTCGTTCTTCTTGTTGGTCAGCGTTTCCTCGGTCTCGGCGTCCTTGCGGGCTTCGAAATCGACCTCGCCGGACTCCAAATCCTTCGCATAGCGCAGGATAAAGTAGCCGTAATCGGTCACGATCACGTCGGTCACGTCGCCCACGTTTTCAAGCGCCATCGCGCCGTTGCGGAACTCCTCGCTGTACGTCGTGCTTTCGGCAGCGACCGGGTAGCCGCGCAGCATCTGCTCCTCGGTGGAGCTGTCCTCGTTGTAAGCCTTCATGGCTTCCTCGAAGTCCTCGCCGCCCGCAATCGCCGCGACGACGGCTTCCGCCTTGGCATAGCCGGTCAGGGACGCGATATCCGCCGCTTCCTCCGCGGTAGCTTCGTCGGCCGTCGCCGCTTCCTCCGCAGTCGCCTCGCCCGGCGTGGCCTCGCCGTCCGGCCTTGCGATGTAGATGCACTCCATCAGGCGCACGTTTTCCGGCGTATAGAGAATCTCGTTCTCATTGATATAGTCGTTGATGAAGGTGTCGATATCGGCGTAGTTCTCCTTCTGCTCGGCCACCTTCGCGTCAAACGCTTCCTTCACCTCGTCCTCGGTCACAGTCACATCGGCCGTCGCCTTGTCATAGATGAAGCTCAAAATGTCGTTCAGCTCGGCGCTCTCCGTCAGGCTCTCCTCGGAATAACCGGCCTGCGACAGCTGCTCCTCCACGGCCGCGGCCAGCTCGTCGCCGGTGTAGCCGTAAGCGGAGAGATAGCTCTCCAGATATTCGCGCATGCTGTCCAGCGCGGTCTGCACCTGCGCGGTCAGCTCGTCCTTCTTCTCGTCGGTCAGCTCATAGCCGTTCTGGGCGGCATAGTGGCGGACAATGGCCGTGCTCAGCTTGGTCTGCACCGTCTCCTGCGCGACAGAGGACTGAAGCTCGGTGTCATACTCGTCCACGCTGTACCCATACTGCGCATAGTACGCGACATACTGCGTGAGCATCTGGTCAAATTCATCCTGAATGTCGGATTTCAGCACCGTCACCGCGCCGTTGTAGGCGGAAGCCAGCACGTCGTCCGACAGCGAAACCGCCGCTTCCTCCGCGGTCGCAGCTTCTTCTTCGATAACAACAGCCCCATCCTCGGCCGCCGTCTCGCTGATTTCAACCGCCGCGGCGTTCTCGTCGCTCTGCACGGCCGCTTCAGCCGCAGGCTCGGCGGTTGCCTCTTCCGTCGCTTCCGCAGTGGGTTCGGCCGTCGGCGCTTCGGTGGGTTCCGCAGTCGGCTCGGCCGTGGGTTCCTCCGTCGGTTCAGCGGTCGGCTCCTCCGTCGGCGCTTCGGTCACAACCGGCGCCTCCGTCGCTTCCGGCGCTTTCTCCTGCGTGCTGCACGCGCTCATGGAAACCAGCGCGAGGGCCAGCATCAGGGCCAGAAAACTCTTTTTCATTGAGTGTTCCCTCCATCTTTTTATCGGTGATGCGTCCGGCGCCAAGCCGGATTGTTACGGCATCAAAACCATAGTCCCCATTATACGCGCCGCGCGTCCAAAAGGCAATCTTTTCGGTGAATTGCCTTTCCGACTTCATGCGTGATTCACAATTCTGTCACAATCCGCGCGTAATCCGGCTGTTTTTCCGCCGTTTTTCGCATCGTTCCGGTTAGAACGTGTTTTCCGGGTCGAAGCCCATGTTCGTCGCCGGGGCTTCGCGACGCTTCTGCCGCGCAAAGGATTCGATGAAAACCGCCATCTGCCGCACGGCCGGGGCCATCATCTGCGGATTGAGCACGGCAATGCCGAATTCGCGGTATTCCATTGGCTCAATCGCGTAGGTCTCCACATCGCCGTGGACGCGTTCAAGCGTCAGGCTCGGCATGATGCAGATGCCGAATCCGCTTTCAACCATCGCAATCGTGGAAAGATCATCCACCACGCGGCAGGTCGCCCGCACCGTGATGCGGTATTTCGCCAAAAACGCCTGCACATCCGCATCAGTCGCGTCGCCCTGCACGACAAACGTCTCCGCGCGCATTTCCTCCGGCATAATCACGTCCGGCGTTTTCGTCTTGAATCCGCGCGGCGTGACGCACATCAGCCTGTCGCGATACAGCGGGCGCACGGCCAGATCGCGCGTGGATTCCGTGGAAAGAAAGCCCAGATCGACCACGCCCGTCTTGACCCATTCGATCACGTCGTCATACGTACCCTGATCGATTTCGATTTCCACGCCGGGGTATTTCACGCGGTATTCGGCGACGAGCTGCGGCAGCCACGCCACGCACACGCTGTTAAACGCGCCGATGCGCACCTTGCCGCGCTGCACGCCTTTCAGCTCGCCGACCGTCTGCGTCAGCGCCTCGTCGGCGGAAAGCACCTGCCGGATCACCGGATAGAGCGCCTCGCCGCTTCGGGTGAGCGACACGCCGCCCTTGCCGCGGACAAAGAGCGAAAAGCCGCAGGACTCCTCCATCGAGCTGACGGCGTGGCTGATGGCGCTGGGCGTCAGATGCAGAATCTGCGCCGCGCGCGCAAAGCTGCCCTGCTGGGTAACAGTGTGAAAAATGCGATATTCCAGCAGCGTCATAGCTGTTCCTCCTGCCTGAATGAAAATAAACGCGATTCTCTCGCTGTATTTCACTGTAACACTTGAGGGGGAAGCGCGTCAAGTGCCTTGGGGAAAGTTTAGGCAAAGCGACGCATGCTGCACATTGACAGAGGTACTCCTGTGGGCGTACTTTTCAAAAATGAAAATCAAACGTTCCGTACAAAAACGCCCTTCTTTGAACGGTCTTGAGCTGATTTCAAAGAAAGGAACGCTTTTATTTTTTTATTCCACCGTCACGCTCTTGGCGAGATTGCGCGGCTTATCCACGTCGAGTCCCTTGGCGCAGCTGATGTAATAGGCCAGCAGCTGGAGCGGCACGACAGCCAGCGAGGTAGCCAGCAGCGGATCGGTACGCGGCACATAGACCGTGAAATTGACGGTATCCTCAATGGCGTACTGACCGTAGGTCGTCAACCCGAACAGGCTTGCGCCGCGGCTGCGCACTTCGACCATGTTGGAAACCTCTTTTTCGAACAGCTCCGGCTGGGTCGCGACGGCGACGACGAGCACGCCGTCCTCAATCAGGCTGATGGTGCCGTGCTTGAGCTCGCCGGCGGCATAGGCTTCCGAATGAATGTAGCTGATCTCTTTGAGCTTGAGGCTGCCCTCCAGGCTGATGGCGTAATCCAGCCCGCGGCCGATGAAGAACACATCCTTGCAGGCGGCCATCTTGTTGGCGTACCACTGCACGCGCTCCTTGTCGGAGAGCACGCGCTCAATCTGATCCGGCAGGGCGAGCATCGCGTCGATCAAAGCCAGACGGCGCGCCTTGTCGATCTGCCCGCGCACCTCGGCCATGTGGACGGCGACCAGATACAGCGCCGCCAGCTGGGTGGAATAGGCCTTGGTCGTCGCGACGGCGATTTCCGGGCCCGCCCAGGTATACATTACGCTGTCCGCCTCGCGCGCGATGGACGAGCCGACGACGTTGACCACCGCCAGCGTGCGCACGCCGCGCTCCTTGCACAGGCGCAGCGCCGCCAGGCTGTCCGCGGTTTCGCCGCTCTGGCTGACGATAATGACCAGCCCGTTCTCCTCCAAAATCGGGTCGCGATAGCGGAACTCGCTCGCCAGATCGACCTCGCAGGGCACGCGCGCCGCTTTTTCAATCACATAGCGCGCCGCCATGCCGACGTGATACGCCGAGCCGCAGCCGATGAGATACACGCGGGAGACGTTTGCAAAATCCTCATCCGTCAGCCCGGTTTCGCTCAAATCGATGTACTTTTCGCCGTTTTCGTCCTCTTTGATGCGCGGGGAGAGCGTGTCGCGCACGGCGCGCGGCTGCTCGTGAATCTCCTTCATCATGAAATGCTCGTATCCGTCCTTTTCGGCGGCGGCGGCGTCCCACTTGATTTCCACAAACGGCTTTTCGATTTCCTCGCAGTCGATGTTGTAAACGTGCAGCTCGTCGCGGGTCAGGCAGGCGATTTCCTGATTGTCGATATAGACGACATTGCGCGTGTAATTGAGCACGGCGGGCACGTCGGAGGCGATCATGTGGCCCTGATACTCGCCGTCGCAGCGGCCGAGAATCAGCGGGCTGTCCTTGCGGGCGGCATAGATTGCGCCGGGCTGGTCGCCGAACAGAATGCCCAGCGCATAACTGCCGCGCACGCGGATCATCATGTTGCGGATCGCGTCGAGCGCGCGGGCGCGGGGATCGCTCTCCCGCTTGGCCGCTTCCACATAATAGCTGTCCAGCAGCGCGGCGGCGACCTCGGTATCCGTCTGCGAAGCGAAGGTATAGCCCTTTTTGAGCAGGGAATCCTTGATCTCCTGATAGTTTTCGATGATGCCGTTATGCACGATCACGACGCGCTTTTCGCGGGTATACTGCGGGTGCGCGTTGACGGTACTCGGCTCACCGTGGGTCGCCCAACGGGTGTGGCCGATGCCGCACAGGCCGCGAACGGCGCTGCCGGAATCGGTCATCTCCATCAGGTTTTTCAGGCGGCCCTTGGCCTTGACCACCTCGATATGCTCATTGGCTTCGTCGCGCACGGCCAAACCCGCCGAGTCATAGCCGCGGTATTCCAGCTTGGACAGCCCGGCAAGCAAAATCGGGGCGGCCTGCTTCACGCCGACATAGCCGACAATTCCGCACATGATTCTTCCTCCTTATACGTTAAACAGCAGATCTCCGTAGGTCGGCATCGGCCAGAGCCTGCCGTCCACAATCATTTCCAGATGATCGACCGGGGCGCGAAGCACCTCCATCGCCGGGCAGATCACGTCGTGCGCATAGCGCGCCTGCTCCTGTCCGGAGAGCGCGGCGGCCTTTTCCTGCTTGGCGCGCAGGTCGGCGAGCGCGTCGGTCGCCTGCCGCAGCAGCACGTTGACGCGGGTGAGCTGTTCCTTCTGCACAAAGGCGTCCACGCCCGCCTGCGCCGCCTGATTGGCGGCCCAAGCCAGCCTGCCGGTGTATTCCATCACCGCGGGGATGATGTCCTTGCCCGCCATATCGATCATCGTCAGCGCTTCGATGTTGATCGTCTTGGCATACAGTTCATAGGAAACATCCGCGCGGGCGCGAAGCTCTTTTTCCGTGAACACGCCCTGATGGGCGAACAGCGCGACCGCGTCCGGCTTCACCAGTTCCGGCACCGCATCCACCATGCTCTTGAGATTCGGCAGGCCGCGGCGCGTGGCTTCGGCCACCCACTCGTCGGTGTAGCCGTTGCCGTTGAAGATGATGCGCTGGTGCGCGGTCATCTCGCGGCGGATGAGCGCATGCAGCGCAGGCTCGAAATCCTCCGCCTTTTCCAGCTCGTCGGCAAACGCCTGAAACGCTTCCGCCGCGATGGTGTTGAGCACGGTGTTCGCATCGGCGATGCAGCCGGAAGACGGCACCATGCGGAACTCGAACTTGTTGCCCGTGAAGGCGAAGGGCGACGTGCGGTTGCGGTCCGTCGCGTCGCGGCGGATAAACGGCAGGGTCGAAACGCCCACGCGCATGATGGAAGCCGCCGGAACGCTCTCGTCGCTGCCGCGGATGATGTGATCCACCACGGCGGTCAGCTGGTCGCCCAAAAACATGGATATGATGGCGGGCGGCGCTTCGTTCGCGCCGAGGCGGTGGTCGTTGCCGGGGTTGGCGGCGCTCATGCGCAGAAGCCCGGCGTGCTCATCCACCGCCTTCATCATCGCGGTCAGCACGAGCAGGAACAGCCAGTTCTTCTGCGGATCGCGCCCCGGCTCCAGCAGGTTATGCCCGGTGTCCGTCGTCAGCGACCAGTTGTTGTGCTTGCCGCTGCCGTTGACCCCCGCGAAGGGTTTTTCATGCAGCAGGCATACCAGCCCGTGACGCAGGGCAACCTTTTTCATGACGTTCATGACGAGCATGTTCTCGTCCGTCGCCACGTTGGTGGTGTTGTAAATCGGCGCAAGCTCATGCTGGGCGGGCGCGGCCTCGTTGTGTTCCGTCTTGGCCGGGATGCCGAGTTTCCACAGCTCGATATCCAAATCCTTCATGTAGTTGCTCACGCGTTCCTTGATCGCGCCGAAGTAGTGATCCTCCATCTCCTGTCCTTTGGGCGGCATGGCGCCGAAAAGCGTGCGCCCGGTGAAGATGAGATCTTTGCGCTTCAAATAGGTTTCGCGATCGACGATGAAATATTCCTGCTCCGGGCCGACGGAGGTCGCCACGCGCTGGGTCAGGTTATCGCCAAAGAGACGGCAGATGCGCACGGCCTGGCGGCTGATGGCCTCCATGGAGCGCAGCAGCGGCGTTTTCTGGTCGAGTGCCTCGCCGTTGTAGCCGCAGAACGCCGTGGGAATGCACAGCGTTTTCGTGTCGCCGTTGTCATAGATGAACGCAGGGCTGGTGATATCCCAAACGGTGTAGCCGCGCGCTTCGAACGTGGCGCGGATGCCGCCGGAGGGGAAAGAGGACGCGTCCGGCTCGCCGCGGATCAGTTCTTTGCCGCGCAGCTCCATAATCACGCTTCCATCCTTCTGCGGGCTGATGAAGGAATCGTGCTTTTCGGCGGTCGTGCCAGTCAGAGGCTGAAACCAGTGGGTGTAATGCGTCGCGCCCTGTTCGATCGCCCAGGCCTTCATGGCGCTGGCCGTCGCGTCCGCCACGGCGGGGTCAAGCTCCTCGCCGGTCGCCATGCTGGCCTCCAGCCGTTTATAAATGTCCTTGGGCAGGCGCGCGCGCATCTCCTTTTCGGAAAAAACGCTGCTGCCGTAAAGCGCCGGAATATCCAGATATTCGCTCATGCGTGCTCTCCTTGGGTCGTGCTTTTCCCCGCGCCCCCGTTGGCCGCGGGCAGGTGCATACCTTATTACGATACACCATTTGGCCCTAAAATGCAATTCAGAAAGGTTTTTGGGCCAAATCATTTCGTTTTTTCGGCTTTTATGCCTTTTTTCTTTGGTTTTTGCGGCAGGCTTTGCCACTGGAACTTTCTGTGCCGCCGTTTTTTGTGCCGCAAGCCGTTTAAGCCGCCGCGTTTCCAGCATAAAATAAAAATGCCGCGCCCGTCTGCATTTTTGAAAAGGCATGCTGCGCGCGGCGGCGGGCAAAATCATCTTGCGGCGTCGCGGACACATCGCCCCGCTGCGGCATAATCTGCCATCAGGCGGGTTCGCCGCCGCAAAGCCGAAAAAATCGGAGGGATTCTCATGGCGCATTATGCGGTTCGCGAAAGCCCGCCGCTGCGGGGAGAAATACCCATCAGCACATCCAAGAACGCGGTGCTGCCCATCATGTGCGGCGCGCTGCTGACCGGCGAAGACGTGCGCATCGAGCGTGTGCCGGAACTAACGGATGTGAAGACGCTCTGCGCGCTGCTCGCTTCCTGCGGCTGCCGCGTGCAGAAGGAGGGCGACGCGCTGATTTTAAACGCCGCCGCGCTGCAAAATCCGCAGGATGAAGAAGACGTACGCAAGATGCGCGCCTCGGTGCTGGTGCTTGGGCCGCTGCTTTCCCGACTGGGCGAAGCGCGCATTCCCCTGCCCGGCGGCTGCGCCATCGGCCAGCGCCCCATCGATCAGCATCTCAAGGGCATGAGCGCGCTGGGCGCGAAGGTGAAGTTTGATCACGGCGGCGTGACGCTTTCCGGCCGCCTGCGCGGCGCGGTCATCTATCTGGATATGCCGTCCGTCGGCGCGACGGAAAACCTGCTGATGGCGGCGACGCTGGCCAGCGGCACAACGCGCATCGAAAACGCGGCCAAAGAACCGGAAATCGTCGATCTCGCGGCGTTTCTCAACGCGATGGGCGCGCGCATCTGCGGCGCAGGCACGTCCACCATCGTCATCGAGGGCGTGCGCGCGCTGCACGGGGTCAGCTGGCAGCCCATCAGCGACCGCATCGAGGCCGGCACGATGGCCTGCGCCTGCGCGATCACGGGCGGCGAGCTGACGCTCTGCGGCGCGCGGGCGGAACACCTGCGCTCGCTGCTCTTTAAGCTCAGCGAAGCGGGCATACATATCAAGGATACGCCGGGCGGGCTGATGGTCTTCGGCCGCGCCAAGCAGCCCTTTGAAATCCGCACGATGGTTTATCCCGGCTTTCCGACCGATTTGCAGGCGCCGATGATGGCCGTCGCCTGCAAAACCCCCGGCACAAGCGTCTTTCTGGAAACGATTTTTGAAAACCGCTTCATGCACGCCGCCGAGCTTTCCCGGCTGGGCGCGCACATCCGGGTGGAAAACCGCGTCGCCGTCGTTGAGGGCACGCCTTATTTGACCGGTGCGCCGGTTCGCGCGACCGATCTTCGCGCGGGCGCGGCCCTGATTTTGGCCGGGCTCTGCGCCGAGGGCGAAACGCTGGTGGATGATTCCGGCGGCCATATCGAGCGCGGCTACTGCAAAATCGAAGAAAAGCTGCAGGCCGTCGGCGGGCGCATCGAGCGCGTCGCGCCGCCGGGCGGGGATTAAGCCTTCTGAAGGCCGTCGGGTTTTCCGGCGGCCTTGTCTTTGCCGCGCGCATGGTGTATAATAAAGTGATGTTTTATCGATATCGGGCCGACCCTGCGGAAAGGAGCGCGCCATGAACAGAAAAAAATGGGCGGCGCTCACGCTTTCGCTGCTGGGGCTTTCCATCGGCGGCACCATCGGCGCGGTGGTCGCCATCGATCCGTTTGAAGTGTATCACAAGGCGACGGCGTTTATCCCGCCCATCACCAACGGCACGCAGATTTATTCAAACGCGGGCGTAGCCAAAAGCTATGAATACGACAGCGTGGTGATCGGCTCGTCGATGACGGAAAACTTCCGCCCGAGCCAGCTGAATGGCCTGTTCGGCGGGCAGTTCGTCAAGCTGTGCATCAACGCGGGTTCCTCCTTCAACCACAAGCAGATGATGGATATCGCCTTCCGCACGCATGACGTCCGCCGCGTACTCTACGGCGTGGATGTGGAAGCGCTGACGTATTTTTACAAAACGCCCAAGTGCGAAATGCCGGATTACCTCTACGACGACGACCTTTTCAACGACGTTTCCTACTGGTTCAACAAGAGCGTGCTGTTCACCTACATCCCGGAGTGCCTCGCCACGCTGGGGCAGACCGACCCGAACCAGATCGACGACATGTACAGCTGGGGCGGCCTGTATGCCTATGGCAAAGATGCGGCGCTCGCCGGCGTCACGTTCAGCACGCAGACCGTCGAGCAGCGTGACGCGGAGGGGGAGGTTACGCTCTCCCAGCAATCCAAGCTGAACATAGAATACAACTTCCTGCCGTTCATCGAGCAGCACCCCGACACCCAGTTTATTTTCTTCTTCCCGCCGTATTCCGCCGCGCACTGGTATCAGTTTTACACGGATGGACAGATGGAATACCACCTGCGGCAAAAACAGGCGCTTACGCAGGCGCTTCTGCCCTATGACAACGTGCAGATTTACGACTTTCAGGCGCGGACGGAATGGATCTGCGATTTAAACCACTACATCGACGCGAAGCACTACGGCCCGGATATCAACGACGCGATAGCCGAAGAAATCGCCGCCGGACAGGGCCGCGTGACGGACGTTTCGCAGGTCGCGGCCAACAACGCGGTCATCCGCGGACTGGTGGAAGAAATTGTCGCGGCGGGCGACTGGCCGTTTTGATTTTTTGAAAAGGAGCACATGCCGACATGCTGTTCAATTCTTACGTTTTCATGCTGGCTTTTCTGCCGCTGACCCTGCTGGGTTATTTTCTGCTGGGCAGGCTGCCGGAGCGCATCCAGCTCAACAAGGTTTTTCTGGTGCTGGCCTCGTTCCTGTTTTACGGCTACAACAACCCCAGCTATGTGCCGATCATCGCGGGCAGCATTCTGGTCAACTACGCGCTCAGCCAGCTGATGCTCACGCGGAAAAAGAAAGCCGTGCGCCTGCCGCTGATGCTGCTGGGGCTTTTGCTGAACCTCGGCGTGCTGTTTTATTTCAAATACCACGACTTCTTCTTTGAAAACCTGAACAGCTCATTCGGCCTGCATCTGACGCTCAACCGTCTGGCTCTGCCGCTGGGCATTTCGTTTTTCACCTTCCAGCAGCTTTCCTACGTCATCGACAGCTACAAGCGCACCGTGCCGCGCTACAACATTCTGGATTATTCGCTGTTCGTCACCTTCTTCCCCCAGCTCATCGCCGGACCGATTGTGCTGCACAGCGAAATCGTGCCGCAGTTTGCGGATGTGCGGAACCGCCACTTCAATTTTGATAACTTCGCCCCCGGCCTGTACGCCTTTGCGCGCGGCCTGATGAAAAAGGTCGTCATCGCCGACACGTTCGCCATCGCGGTGGAAGCGGGCTTTGCCGACGCGCTGACGCTGAACACGGCGGAAGCGTGGTTCGTCGCCATCGGCTACACCCTCCAGCTGTATTTCGATTTTTCCGGCTACTGCGACATGGCGACCGGCGTGGGCCTGATGTTCAACATCAAAATTCCGATCAACTTCAATTCGCCCTACAAGAGCCTGAACATCCGCGAGTTCTGGCAGCGGTGGCACATCACGCTCTCCCGCTTCCTGACGACGTATATCTATTTCCCGCTTGGCGGCAGCCGAAAGGGCCTGGCGCGCACCTGCGTCAACCTGATGATCGTGTTCCTGCTCAGCGGCTTGTGGCATGGCGCGGGCTGGCTGTTCCTGCTCTGGGGCCTCATGCACGGCGCGGCAAGCGTGCTCTACCGCCTTTTCCGCAAGCCGTATGACCGCCTGCATCCGGCGCTGCAATGGCTCATCAATTTCGGCTTCATCGTCGTGGCGTGGGTGTTCTTCCGCGCGACGAGTTTGACGGACGCGCTGGCCATCGTCAAATCCATGCTGATGATGAATTTCGGCCCGCTGCGCGATTCCATCACCTCGGCGTTCGCCCTGCCCGGCGGCATTCATCCCGGCTATAACCCGATTTACATGATGATCTGGTACGCGGGCGCGCTGTTCGCTTGTCTCGGCCTGCGCAACACCTATGAAAAGACGATGGATTTCCACCCGACCGTGTTCAACTCCCTGACCACGGTGCTGATGATTCTCTACTGCACCCTGTCCCTCTCCAGCGTGAGCGTCTTCCTGTATTTCAATTTTTAACATGATGAAACGAAAAGCATGGGCGATCCTGACCCTCGCGCTCGCCATCGGCTCCATCGCCGCGCTCTGCCTGACGGTCATCTTCATCGACCCGTTTCAGGTCTATCATCTGGCGACGCGCTACATGCCCCCGATTGACAACACCACGCAGGTTTACGCCAATGCGGGCATCGTGCGCAGCTATGACTACGACAGCGCCATCGTCGGCACCTCCGTCACGGAGAATTTCCGCCCGACGCAGATGGATTCGCTGCTCGGCGGCCGCTTCATCAAGCTGTGCACCTCCGCCGGAACGGCTTATAACCACGCGCTGCTGCTGAACCTCGCCTTTCAAACGCACGAGATGAAGCGCGTCGTCTACGGGCTGGACGTGTATTCCTTCATCGGTCGAATCGACCAAACCGGCAGCGACGTGCCGCTGTATCTCTACGACGACAATTTCTTCAACGACGTTTCCTACTGGCTCAACCGCAGCGTGTTCGGCTCGTTTCTGCCGCGCTGCCTGGCGGCCTGGGGCCAGCGGCAGGATGATTCCATCCGCGACAGCATGTACAGCTGGGCAGGGCAGGATGACTACGGCCCCATCGCGCTGTACACCGCCAGCTTCACCCCGCCGGAAAATCCGCTTCCCGCGGACGCGCGCGTGCAGATCGCGCAGGATAACCTGAAGACCAACCTGATTCCCTATATCGCCGAACACCCGGAAACGCAGTTCGATATCTTCTTCCCGCCGTATTCTGCCGCGGAATGGGCGACGATGGAAAGCAAAGGCACGCTGGAAGCGATGCTCACCCTGCGCGGGCTTTGCTATGACGCGCTGAGCGGCTATGACAACGTGACGATCTACGATTTCTCCGCGCGGGCAGACTGGGTGCTCGATCTGAACAACTATAAAGACACGCTGCACTACGGCCAATGGATCAACGACGCGATCACCGAATGTATCGCGCGCGGCGAATCCGTCGTCGCCTCCCGCGAAGCGCTGGATACGGCGACAAGCCAGCTTCACGCATGGGCCGACGCGCAGATTGAAGCGGGCGGCTGGATTTTCTGACCGCCGGAAAGGAGAATGCATGCGAAAAAAAACAGCTTCACCGCAGCCCTTCGGGCGGCTGATCGCGGCCTGCGGCATTCTGCTGGCCGTCGTGCTGGTCAGCGCGCTGATGACCACGTTCCTGCAAAAACCCAACCTCGACGCGCTGGCGGATAACACGGCGACCGCTACGCCGGAGATCGATCCCACGCCGACCCCCGAACCGACCGTCACCCCCACGCCCGCCGTTTATGCGCCCTTCGGCGCACAGTATGGCTATGGCGGCGCGAACCTGATTCCCGAAACGCCGACTCCCGATCCGGCCAGCATCACGCCCGTGCCGACAGCCGCGCCCACCAATACCCCCGCGCCGACCACCACGCCGATGCGCACGCTGAAAAAGAATTTCACCGGCGAAGACGTAAAGCAGCTCCAGCAGGCGCTCGTCGATCTGGGCTACCTGAACGACGCGGTGGACGGCACCTTCGGCACGAACACGCAGGAGGCCGTCATCCGCTTTCAGGCCGTCAACGGCTTAAGCGCGGACGGACTGGCCGGCGCAAAGACGCAGGAGCTGCTGTACAGCGGCAGCGCGCTCTCCGCCGATCAGGCCCCCAAGCCGGATTTTCTGGTGCTCGTCAACCGTCAGCACAAGCTTGGCAAAAACGACGCGCCGACCGATCTGGTGACGATTGAATCCGTGCTCTCCAGCGATATCGTCAAGGTCAAATACAGCGGCACAAAGGCCGACCGCACCGCGACCGAGGCGCTGGGGCAGATGCTCTCCGCCGCTATCGCCGACGGCCTTTCCAATTTCCAGATTTCTTCCGCCTACCGCACATACAGCGAACAGCAGAAGCTCGTGGATAACTCCGTCGCCAAATATCAGAAAAACAACCCGGATTGGTCGCGCGACCGCTGTTTGTCGGCGACGTATAATACCGTTGCGCCCGCCGGAACGAGCGAACATCAAACCGGATTGGCCTTTGACATCACCGTGCCTGGCGTTTCCTTCACCGGCACGGAGCAGCAGCAATGGCTGCACCAGCATTGCGCGGAATACGGCTTCGTCGTCCGCTTCACGGCGGAAAAGCAAAAACTGACGGGCTTTGTCGCCGAAAGCTGGCATTTCCGCTATGTCGGAAAAGAAGCCGCCGCCGTGATGACCGAAAACAACTGGTGCCTGGAAGAATACGTCGAAAAAATGGGTCTATAAACACGTTTTGTCCTGTTCCCCTCCCATTCAACCGGGAGGGATTTTTTGTGATATTCGACGCAAAATGTCGATCCATGTCGATCTCCATCTCGTGCTGATTTTCAGCATCATCAATGTCGTCATCGATATTTTCTCCTCGCTGGCCATGAACGCGCCCGCGCCGTGGCTGGAATATGAAACGGCGATGACCATCTATCCGCACGCCGATGAACGCCGTGATGGGCTTCGCCGCGCTGCTGGCCAAGGAGCCGGACAACGGCGTAAAGGTGCGCGAATACACCCGGAAGATTTCCGCCGCCAGCAACCATCTGCTCGGCCTGATTAACGACATTCTGGATATCCCCGTCATCGCGATGACGGCCAACGCCTTTGTCAAGGATGTTCATGACGCGCTGGACGCAGGCATGAATGCGCATATCGCCAAGCCGCTGAATCTGGAAACGCTCAAAAGCACGCTTGGATCGTGCCTGAAAAAAGCAGAATAACACCATATAAAAACCGACCAAGCATTTCTGTTCCGCTTGGTCGGTTTTTTCAATCACTTTTTCTTGCCAGTCGTCCATCGCCCCATAATCGCCGCCGTGATGGCCGGATACGTCAGATTCTCCGGCAGCGCATCAAAGCGCCTTGTTTCGGCCATTTCGCTTTCCGGCAATGGGCCGAGTTTTTGAATCTTCGCCATGAAGACCACGCCGCACGCGCCGGTCTGCTCATCCTCACTGCCCGCCCAATAATCGCAAAGCGGTTCAATTTCAAACTCCACCGCGCCGGATTCTTCAAACAATTCGCGCTTGGCGGCCTGCAAAGGCGTTTCGCCGGGTTCGATATGGCCGCCCTGAAATTCCCACGTCGTGCGCTGTTTGTGACGGCTGAGCAGGAATTGGCCGTCCATGCGCGAGAGAATAACGACATACGGATAACACTCAAAACTGCCGAGCGGATAGGTTTTGCTTATCATGGGTGTGTCCTCCCTGTCAGAATGGGATTATCATAGCACCGTTTCAGATTCGCGTCAATTCAGCCGAACGAAGTCGTATCATCCAAATCGATATCTTCTTCATGGATAAAGCCGCGCCACACCTGCCCGTTCAGCGTCGTTTCAACATAAATCAGCGTTTTCGCTTCGCTGTCCTCCGTCTTTCGCGCATGCATTACATCCAAATATGTCGCGCGCGTTCCCTTGGTCACCACGCCGAGAAGGCCGTCCGCATTGACCGGATCATCCATCAGCGCGGTATCTTTGTTGATGGTTCCGCCGTACCAGGCAAACGCCGCTTTCTGGGCTATCTGCACGGCGCGCTCCAGTTTGTCGTTCTGCGCGCCCTCGACCCAGCCCGTCCGATAATGGCCGGGCTTTGTTTCGTAGAGCACAAACGCCCAGTCCCCCTTTCGGCAGAGCAGCATGACCCAATCTTCCAGCGACACCGCCGCCTTGCCGTCGGCCGCGCGCGGGCTGACTCTACTCGGTCTTGTATGCACAGGGCAGGTCATTTTTTCATTCAGCTCGACACACAGCGGTTCAGCGTTGGCGAAGGGTTCCACAATGACTGCGCCATTCTGCACCGTTCCATCAGTCTTAGATGCTTCCGGCCCGTTATCCTGTTCATCCTCCTCCGGCTCGACATAAGGAACGAGGTTTTTTTCCATGCCCTTGAGCCTCTGCGGATCAAACGTTCCTGCGTCGCGGTCGGGCGCTTCTTCGCAAACGCCCCTGGCGATATCCGGCACGCGGTCGCAAAAGAGAACGCGGTCTTCAAACAGCCATGCGCATAAATCGGCTTCGGCATCGTCATAGGTCACGACAAACCAGTTTCCGTCCGGTCCCTGTTCCAAACTCAGGCTGAAATCCTCGTGTTCCGCGTCCACATCCCGCGAACCGTAAAGACTCACCTGCGGCCCCGTCTCCCGCGTAAACCACATGGTATGCCAGTAGCCGCTTTCAGCGTAGCCGTCTATATACATCCAGCCCATCCCGCCATCGGGCAGAATCGCATCGTTTTCCCAAACGGTTTTCCAGCTATTCTCCTGCTTCTGCTCATAGCGCAAAAGGCGGCGCTCGCCCTCCTCCACGATGGAAAAGCGCTCATCGCCGAACACGTCCGTCGTTTGAGACAATCCATCCTCCGCCTGCGCGGTCATCCAGCCTAGGCGCCATACAAGCAATAGACAAAAAAGCGCGCGTTTCATTCGAACCACCCCTTCTGATGATTAGACGAAACGCGCGCCGATTTTCCTGCTGATTTGGAAAAATTTAGAGCCAAGCGGTAACCAATAGACGCAAAACTCGCTTTCTGATTTTTGTTTATGGATTCATTATAGCCCACGCCTGAACGAATTGCAACAGTTTCCACTTTTACGCAAAAAGGCGGAGTCCTCCGCAGGGACAACTCCGCCTGATTCAATCTTCTATTTACGCCGCGTTCTCGCTGCTTTCCAGCAACTCCAACAGCGCGTCATACTGCTCCTGCGTAATCACGCCCGCATCGAGCAGGCTCTTGAGCTGCACTTCGTCCAAACCGCCGCCGATTTCGGGCAGTTCCGGCTTTTCGGTGTCGTCGTCCGCCTGCTCACCCTCCGGCTTTTCCGGCGGCTGCTGGGTGTTGTCCTGCTCGTTTTCGGGCTTCTCCGACGGCTGCCGGCCGTCCTCCTGCTCACTGTCCTCCGGCGCGTTCTGCTTGAGATAATCCTCAATCGCGTTATAGGTATCCTCGTCGATTACGCCGTCCTCCAGCAGCTTCTTGGTATCGACGCGGCTAGGCTCATCCTTCGGCGCGTTCTGATCGTCGGGCTTCTGATTCTGGCCGTTTGGCTTCTGCGGATTGTTCTGCGCGCCCTTGTTCGGCTGCTGACCGTTCATATCGGGAGCCTGATTCTGACCGTTCTGATTGTCCATGTCCGGCGCCTGCCCCTGCTGCTGGCCGTTGTTGTTCTTCTTGTTATCCTTCATCTGGCCCTGCTGCATCTGCGGACGGTTGCCGCCCGGGCCGCCCGGCTGACTGCCCTCGGCGCTCGCCGCAGCGCAAGCCATCGTCATGCAGACCAATGCGCAGATTGCAAATTTCATTTTCGTTTTCATAATTTGTTTCCTCCTTTTGATTCGGGGTCATGCTTTCTTTTCAGCTCCTGTTCCTTGGAACGCTGTTAGAATGGCACCGGAAGTTTAAAACAAGTTTGAAAACGAAAAAGTTTTTGAGTTCACTCTGAAAGCGTCACCGTGAAGGTCGTTCCCGCTTCCCTGCTGCTGGCAACCGCAATTTTTCCGCGATGCTCCTCCACAATCTTCTGCGCGATGGCCAGACCCAATCCGTTGCCCTGCTTTTCGCGGTTATGGGATGCATCCGCGCGGTAGAATCGATCAAAGATTTTCGCCTGATCGGCCTTGTCAATCGGTTCGCCCGTGTTCCACACAGTGATGATCCGTTTATTGCCGCGCACGGTCAGCGACAGGCGGATTTGGCCGCCGTCGTCGGAATATTTGAGCGCATTGCCGAGCAGAATGACCGCCAGCTGCTTCACCATCTCCTCATCACCGCGCATATCAACGCCCTGCGGCACATCGATTTCAAGCGTCTTTCCGGCTTCAAACACAGCGCTTTCAAACGGAAGCGCGACGCTGAGCAGGGCGCGGCTCAAATCAAACGTGCCGACCTGCTTTTTCCGCGTGCCGCTGTCCATTCGTGCGAGGGTCAGCAGGTTTTCAACCAGCGTATTGGTTCGCGCAACTTCCGAACGGATGTAACCCAGATATTCGTTCGTCCCAATCTCGTCGGCCAGCACATCAGCGTTGGCGGAGATGACGGCCAGCGGCGTTTTCAGCTCATGGCTTGCATCCCAAACAAACTGCCGCTGCCTGACAAAGGCCTCCTCCACCGGGCGAAGCATCCTGCCGATGAGCAGCGCCGCGCCGACGGCCAGCAGCATGAACGCCAGCGCCGTGACGGCCATCGTCTCCATCAGCAGCGTGCGGATATTCGCCATTTCGCTGCGCGCATCGACGACGACGAGCATCGCGCCGCCGGGCCGCGTCTTCATCTGATAAAACTGACTGCCGATGTTTCCGCGCGTCTCTCCTTCTGCCCAAATCTGCGCGGCCAGCTCCGCAATCTGTTCATCCGAATAGAGGTCTTCGCGGTCGCTTGTCCATTCCTCCACCGCGCCGTCCTCATCCAGCCAAACGGTGTAGGAATTGGAAAGACTGGCCAGCACCGTGCCTTCCGGCTGGCCGGGGCGTCTCTGCGGATCGTTCGTTCCCCGATCGCCGCGCGCTTCGTCAGGCTGCCTGTCGTTTTCCTGCGGATTTTCCGGAATGAGCGGCGGCGTTTCATCTGCCTGCATCCGCGTTTCATCCATCCCGCCCGTCTGGCCTTCCGGCGTCGGCGGCGGCGTTTCGTCGAGCCGATCGGCTCCATCCTGCGGCGAACCGGGGCGCTGTCCCTCGTTTTCCATCAGGGTTTCCAGCGACGCGTACATCTGCCGGCGAATATTGCTCATGTTCGCGTAGTTGATCGCCAGCACGATGCCGACCGCAATCAGCATCAGCGAAACGATCACCAGCGCCGTCAGCCTGCGGCGTAATTTTTGAATCATGCGCTCGCCCTCCTTTGCGCAAGAGTATAGCATATCCGCCCACTTTTTTCCAGATTCGGGATGAAATGGATGTTGGATATCGTTTTGTATGTCGGAACGGTTCCTAAAGGCGGCTTCAGGCCGCGCATACATTCGTCAAAGCCTGCAAGATACAAAAGCGCATGCGATTCCATTTCCGATAAATTCCATCCAAAGGAGTGAAACGAATGTTCAAACCTCTGATGAATCGAGCGTTCCCGGCCGCGCTGGCGCTGCTGATCGCCCTGTCCGCCTCCGCGCTGGCGGAGAAAAAACAGCACGGCGACGCAATGACCCCTGACGAAATGAACGCCGTCTACGCCGAATCCACCGAAAAGATGAACACCGTCGCGCACTATCGGTATGACGCAGACTTTCTCAAAGCCTACGAAGCAGACGTGCAGGCGCGCGGCGAAACCGTCAAGGAAGATATGGTCATTTGCAGCCTGCCCGCCGAAAGCGAGCTGAACTACGACGACGCGCTGTCCTATGCCTACGGTCTCATCCGCCTTACCTTCGGCACGCCGCAGGATGAATTGGATCAGATGGGCGTGTATCCGACGTTCTATCGCTACCCGTACATGAATGAGAACCCGGAATGGGAATTTTACATCACCCCGCGCCGTGACTGCAACATCGAAATGGATCATACCTACCCGGATTCGGGCGAATACCGCGTGACGTTCGATGCGGTCACGAAAGACCCCGTTTCCTGTATCTGGTATTTGGAGGAGGATCGTACTCCCGAGATTCTGCGCTGGAATGAATCCTACCGTCTGGCCGATAACCCCGCCAACCCAGCGTATGAACTGCCGCCGGAGGATTGGGCCATGGATTATCCCGTCTATGACAACAATTCGCCCGTCAGCGCGGAGCAGGCGCTGGATATCGCCCGCGCGGATTTCATGCGCGATAAAGGGATCGACGAAGCGACCTATCGGGCCGTTTTCGTCGAAGCCATCCCCTATTATGATCCAACCACGTATGAGGTCGATCTGCTGGTTCGCAAAGACGCGCCGGAAGCATGGGCCGGACAGAATTATGCGTATGGCATCGACAGCCAGACCGGAAAGATTCGATATCGACAGGTTGCGATGTACGGCATCGATGAAATGAACGCGAAATACATCGTTCAGCCGCCCGTGACAGCCTTTACGCAGAACAGCATCAAGGGAAATGGTTTGACTTGGACGGTTGAAAACCTGTATTTTGACGGTTATCTGCTCGCGCTGGACGTTCGAACCTCGCCGAATGACACGCAATACGCCGTATGCAGCGATGCTTTGGGCGATTACGAGGATTATACGTATGCCGACGAGGTACGTGCGGAGGGCTACATCCCCATTGGCTCCTATTGCGAAGCCGAAGTCCGGATGAATAATTCCGATGATATTTTCTCGCCCTTCGGCGGCGGTTGCCGCGAGGGAAGCGATGTCATTCAGCAGTTCCGCTGGCTGTTTACGCCTGATGAAGCCGCACGGCTTCAATCGATTCACCTGACCTGCGGCGTGATGGAAACGCCCGGCCATCTTGCCAGCGAGGAAACCTACGTTCTGGATATCCCCGCGCCCGCCGCAGCGACGGTTCAGCGTATTTCAATCAATACTGAACAGGTCAAGACGAACCGCCTGCGTGAAATCCTGCTTACGCAAAACAACACGGCGACCAACATCTATCTGTATATCGACAGTACCGGCTATGGCTCGTCCGCGCCGCTGGATTTTGTCTGGACCGCACAGC
Source organism: uncultured Clostridia bacterium (assembly GCA_934636105.1). GTDB lineage: Bacteria > Bacillota > Clostridia > Christensenellales > Aristaeellaceae > Ventricola. The sequence goes on along the minus strand of CAKTZR010000009.1, from coordinate 741 downwards.
CGGATGCTTTCGTTTTTGATACCTATGATGAACAGGCGCAGATGAACTGCCACATTCTGACAATTCTCAGCGCTCAAATCGACTTGACGGAACACTCACTACCCCTGAAGGACTTGGAAAACAATCAGCTCATCACCATCGATTTGCAAACCGGCGTAGCGACGATGTAAATTCAAAACGGAAACAGAGCGTTTTTTGCGTCTGTTCCCGTTTTTAGTACAAAACTTCATGGTTTTCTTCAATCATAATGAACTCGCAGGCTGGTTTTCCTTCTTTTAAGCACTTTGCAAGCAACGCAAAATAGAATTCGTCCGTCTGCTGCTCCGGCGGCATCTGCATGCGCGGCGGCAATTCTTCTGCGCCAAACCGCATCATGTACTGCTTAAACAGATCGTATGCTTCCGTTTATATCATCCCCATCATTATTCAGGTATGGTTTGTTATTTTATCATCGTCTTTCAAACGATTCAATATCGAATTTGCATTCAGAAACCCGGTAACAGCAAAAATGTAGGGGGCGCGCATCGCGCGCCCGCAGGCTTTGCGAAACCCCGCGGCAACGTCCTACTCTCCCAGGTGATATCGTCCCCCTGTTTCGCCCACAGGGCGCGGGGGACGATATCCTAACCAAGTACATTCTCCGACTTAATCAGAGACGACCAGGGAGTAGGAACGTTGCAGATGAAATGAAAAAAGAACCCACCCCGTAAGGGGTGAGTCCTTTTTTCATGGAATCCGGCA
>CAKTZR010000008.1 GCA_934636105.1 uncultured Clostridia bacterium | reverse complement strand
GGCTATCGTCCGCAGTTCTACTTCCGCACCACCGACGTGACCGGCAACATCAAGCTGCCGGAGGGCGTTGAGATGGTTATGCCGGGCGACAACGTGGACATGGAGTGCACGCTGATCACCCCGATCGCCATGGACGAGAAGCTGCGCTTCGCTATCCGCGAGGGCGGCCGTACCGTCGGCTCTGGCGTTGTCACCAAGATCATTGAGTGATACCCGGTCTGAAAGATCGAATAAAGAGGACTTCCGAGAGGGAGCCCTCTTTTTGCGTGCGAAAAGTAAATGCAAAGCAGCTCCGCGCCTTGACGTGGAGCTGCTTGCGAGGTATAATGTAAGCAGATGAGGCGCCGTTTCCGTCGGTTCCTCCCGCTTATAAGAGCTAACTTAAAAGCAAGAGCCGCCGGTCAGGGTGCAAGCTGACCGGCGGTTTGCTTTATTCACGATCGATATTGTACACTGCGATAAGCAGGTTCAGGATTGCGATCACAACCAGCATGATTTTTGTCAAGGAATATTTTACCTTTTATTGGCTCCATCACATCCTCATTTTTCCCTAAGTTGACGAATCTCTTTACATTCTGTATAATAGAAGCAAATTTAACAGTACCTAAACAGGGTGTCTGAAGAAACTCAGATGAAAAGGGAAGTCGGTTCAAATCCGACGCAACAGCCATTACTGTGTTTGGATATCCGCATGTCAAAATGCCATTGGTTTTTCCGAGAAGGCGGCGTGCTGCAAAGCCATCAGTCAGGAGACCTGCCCTGTTTTTGAAAAGACCGATTCTTGGGCATTTGAAGAATCTCGGCTGAGAAATAGGGATGGCAGTCCAAACAGGGCCTTTATCTTCAGCAGGGATAATGTCCTGCCTTTTTTCGGTTTTGGGGAACAAAGGAGTATTCACTCATGACGTCAACGAAAAAGGTTCGACGCTTATTCAGCGGGAAAAAATACCGCTATCTGACAATTGCAATTCTATGCGTCAGCGTCATCATGTCCGCCGGCATGTTGATGCTCTATCTGGGCGGGCAGAAGGACGAGCAGCGCTACCAATCCGAAAGTTATGAGCTGTTGGAGCAGAATACCGAGGATTTCAATAAGCTTTTTGGACGGACGGAGGGATTTGTCCGCAATCTGACGGCTTCGCTGGACAGCCTTGACTGGTTTGCGTCCGCTTCGCCGGAGGAAATCGACGTGTGCTTCCCGGCTTACATCGCAGACGCGGGCATTCAGTGGATTCGCGATGTGAAAAGCATCGGCTCCACCATCGGCCGCGAGTTTTACAACCGCATCTGCGTTGTGCTGTCCAGCTCGGTGGATTTTGACAAGCTCATCGTTTACGCGCCCCATTCCGGCTTTGCCTACGGCACAACCAACGATGGCGACCACTTTTTTCTGGCGCGAAGTGAAAAAGAATTGAAGCGCGTTTTCAATACGGATGTGCGCTGGCAGACCGCGCAGAACGGCAGCCTTGTCTTTATTCCCGGCGCGACGGAGGAAGATCGCGAAATGCTCTACGTTGTCGAGCATCTGGATAATGGCATTACGCTCCTGATCGGCATATCCGACAAATCGCTGATGGAAACGCTGTTTGCAGATCGTTCCCACCGCTCCTATAAATTGGAACAAATGGTCGTGCATCTGCCCAACGGCGGCCTCGGCTATCGGGATGAGCAGAAAAAAGTGACGTTTGTCGGCCGCACATGGGATGTGCTGACCAATCGGAACGACGTTTTTGAAAGCAACACCTATGTGATGATGCGGTATCATTCCGCATCCCCGGCGTATACACTTGTCGCGGTTCTGAGCCCGACGGGAACGGGCAGCGTCGTCAGCGCGACGCTGTTTATACCGTTCGTCATCATCAACGTGCTGTGGCTGCTGCTCGTCTCCTTCATCTGCGTCTATGTGCTGACGCATTTCAACCGCCCGATCGAGGAGATTCTGCACGAGATCGGCGCGTCGCAGGGCGGCGGCGAAAATCTTTCCGAGGTCGAGCAGCTGGCCATGATCGAAACCGCCATCCACAAATACAATCAGGATATCAAAGCGGGACAGGAGGACGTGGAGGAACAGCGCAGCCAGCTCAAGCGCATCTATCTGGGCAAGCTTGCGCTAGATCAAAACACCTATCTCTCCGATCAGCAGCTTGAAACCCTGCGCATTCCGCAGCTCTTGGCGCGGTACCTGCTGATCGTCCTTTATCCCGATAACGGTCGATGGGTGCACACCGCAGAGGGCAGCGAACAGGAACTGGCGTATCAGCGCCACATCATTATGCTCTCCGTTCAGGAAGCCATGCGCAGCAACATGCTGCTCCTCGGCGCGGAATACCTGACCTGCCACATGCGCCTGTTGATCGTCGTGCCCGTCGATGAAAGCATGGACGAGCAGCGGCTGCGCGATAAGGCGGTCGCCAGCGCGCAAAACATCGGCGCAAATCTGAACATGCGGCTTCAGGTCGGTTTCAGCCGGGTTTACAGCGGCCGCTCCTCGTTCAGCCGCGCATATCGTGAGGCGCTCAACAAGGTGACGCTTGCGGAGGCCGACGAAAGCCAGCCGAGCGGCGAAGTCAATTTCAGCGAGCTGCTCAAAAAGAACATGCGCATCGCCGATTTGATTTACATCGAGCATTACAGCGGCGCGTTCGAGAATTTCAGGGAGATCATCCGCGAAATTTTCCGCCAGCCGAGCAGCGGCCTGCGCGCCCAGCAGCTCCAGAGCTTTCAAACGCTGATGGTCTGTATGCTCAACGAAACCAGCGAAATGAACGCGCGTCTGCTGGAGCAGGCCGATATCGACGCGCTGATGCAGTCCTCCGACGAGGAGACCATCCTTTCCGGCTGGGAGGCCATCTACCGCCAGCTTGAAGCGGGCAAGGGACAGAAGAAGATCAGCCAGTATACCGAGCAGTTCGCGGCGGTCTATCAATACATGCTGACGCATTTCCGCGACCCGGAGCTGTCGCTCTCCATGCTGGCCGCTCAATTCGGGATGAGCGTGCCCACGCTTTCCCGCGAGTTCCAGAAGAACCTCAGCAAGGGCTTTCTTGAAACGCTGCACCAGATGCGCATCGAGGAGGCGCGGTATGAAATCGAAAACACCGAGCTTTCGCTCAATCAGATCGCCGAGGCTGTCGGCTACACCAGCGCGCTGACCATGACACGCGCCTTCAAAAAATACTACGGCCAGACGCCCGGCTCGTTCCGCAAAAGCGGCGAGACGGAAACGTAAACCGAAACCGCATCATGAAAAAACGATGGAACGCTGCTTCCGTCGTTTTTTTCTGCGCAGAGGAAAAGAAGCAGCTTAGGCGTTTTCATGCGATTGACCCGGTGAAAAAATTGAAGCACAAGGTGAAAAAATAAAGAATAGCCGGACAATTTGAACAGAAAAAACTGTTGTCCTTCATGTTCTTGACGTTAAGAACATGTAAAGCTATAATGCAGCCATACTCCGACGGCAGGAACGAAAGCAAACTGCCTGAGGAAAAAGAATGGAGGATACACACCATGAAAAAGGGAATCCTGGCGCTTGCGATGAGCGCCGCGCTGGCGATGGTCGGCACGTCCGCGCTGGCTGACTACACCTTCACCGTTCACCACAGCGGCTCCGCGAGCCATCCCTATCAGAAGGGTTCGGAGTACTTCAACGAGAAGCTGACCGAGTACTCGAACGGCACCATGAATCTGGATATCTACCCGGCCAACCAGCTGGCCGCCGGCTCCAAGGCCGTCGAGGGCACCGCGCTGGGCACCATCGATATCTTCATTGAAAATCCGATGAGCGTGTGCAACGTCGTGCCGAGCTTTGAAGCGTTGAACATGCCGTATCTGTTCGACTCCGCCGAGCAGGCTTTCGCGGTGATGGATACCGACGCCTGCAAGGTGTTCGCCGAGGACTGCGAGAAAAACGGCATCAAGCTGCTGGGCTACTGGTACAACGGTTGGCGCAACGTTTCCAACAGCAAGCGCCCGATCGAGAAGGTTGAAGACCTCAAGGGCCTGACCATCCGTATCGCCGAGAGCCAGGTTTTCGCCGATATGATGGAAGCGCTGGGCATGCAGCCGGTTCCGCTGGCCAACTCCGAAATCTTCACCGCGCTCCAGATGGGCACGGTTGACGGCCAGGAGAACCCGCAGAACAACTACATCAACAACAAGTACTACGAAGTGAATCGCTATTTCTCCATGACCCGCCATGTGTTCAGCGTCGAGCCGGTCGGCATGAATCTGGATCTGTGGAACATGCTCACCGAAGACGAGCAGGCGACCCTGATGAAGGCGTTTGACGAAGCGACTGTCTATCAGCGTCAGCTCGCGCAGGAGACCGAGGAGAACCAGCTTAAGCAGGTGCTTGACGAGGGCGCGGACATCGTTGTGACCTACATCGACGACCTCCAGCCGTTCAAGGATGCTGTTGCCGGCGTGTACGACAAGTATAAGGCAACCGACTTGAAGCCGTTCATTGACGCGCTTGAAACCGCGAAGGCCGAAGTTGGCGAGTAAATGAACTTTTATGAGCCGGGGCACGGGCCTCGGCTCTTTTTCAAATGAAAGCAAGAGGTGCATGAAAGCCATGAAAGCTGCGGAAAAATTCTTCAAGGTTCTGGACAAGATCACCTACGCGCTGGCAGCCATCTGCGTAGGCGGTATGCTGGTCTGCGTCTTTTTGCAGGTCGTCGCCAGAATCTTCCAGTTCTCCATCAACTGGACGACCGAGATGAGCCAGTATTTCTTCCTCTGGTCCACGACGTTCGCCAGCTATATCGCCGCGCGCCGCGGCAAGCTGCTGGGTGTTGAACTCGTCCGCAAAATGTTCCCCACGCCGGTTCAGCGCGTGCTGAAGTTCATCGGCTGGGGCGCGGGCGCCGTGTTCTACATCCTCGTCGATTACTACTGCGCGCTCCAGCTGCCCAAGCTGATGCCGCAGACGACCCCGGTGCTCAAGTGGTCGATGGGCATGATTTACATCATCATGATGGTCGGTCTGGGCCTGTTGAGCATCTACTTCATCTATCTGGCAATCATCAGCCTGTTTGGCAAGGATGAAAAGCCCAAAGCGGCCAAGACGGCGGAGCAGATCGCCGAGGAGGTGGAATAAATGGTCGGTTGGTTGTTTGGTTCCTTTGTTGTGCTGCTGCTGATCGGTGCGCCGATCGCGGCCAGCCTCGGTCTTGCGGCCGTTATCACCATCGTGATGAGCGGTATGCGCGTCAACATGGTCGTTGTCGGCCAGACGATGTTCGCCGGCATGACCTCTTATCAGCTGATGGCCATTCCGCTGTTCATCCTCTGCGGCAACCTGATGTGCGACGGCGGTCTGAGCAAGAAGCTCGTCGATTTTATCAACCTGTTCTGCCGCAAATCCAAGGGCGCGCTTTCCTATGTGACGATTCTCGCCAGCGCGTTCTTCGCGGCGATTTCCGGTTCTTCCCCGGCGACGACCGCCGCCATCGGCGGCATCATGGCGCCGGAGATGCAGAAGAACGGCTATGACGAGGATTTCAGCCTTGCCACCGCCGCTGCGGCCGGCACGCTGGGCCAGATCATTCCGCCGAGCGTCGGCATGGTTTCTTACGCCGTTCTGGCGGAGGTTTCCGTCGGCACGCTGTTCCTGACCGGCTTCGGCCCGGGCATCCTGATGGCTGTCTTCATGCTCATCTACGCCCACATCTACGTCAAGAAGAACCCCAACATCAAGACGAACGGCCAGAAGGTGACCGCGAAGGAAGCCGCGACCGTGTTCTTCCAGAGCATCTGGGCTCTGGTCATGCCGGTCATCATCCTGGGCGGCATTTACAGCGGCGTTTTCACCCCGACCGAGAGCGGCGCGATTGCGTCCGTGTACGGCCTGATCTGCGGCCGCTATATCTATAAGACCCTCAAGTGGAAGGATCTGCCGAAGATTTTGGTCAACACCGCCGTCGGCGCGGGTACCATCATGCTCATTCTGGGCAGCGTGCAGACGTTCAGCGTCGTGCTGACCCGCGGCCACATCCCGCAGATTCTCTCCGAAGCGCTGCTGAGCGTGACCACCAACAAGTACATCCTGCTGCTGATGTTCAACATCCTGCTGCTGATTGCGGGCATGTTCCTCAACGCGGTTTCCGCCATCGCGCTGTTCACCCCGATTCTGCTGCCGATTATGACCAGCGTCGGCGTCAACCCGTACCTGATGGGCATCGTCATGATCGTGAACCTCGGCATCGGCATGATTACGCCACCTGTCGGCAACTGCCTGTATGTCGCCTGCGGCATGAGCAAGCGGCTCAGCTTCGAGCAGATTTCCAAGGCGTGTGTCCCGTATATCATCGTGCTGATGATTGCGCTGCTGCTGATCACCTACGTCGAACCGATTTCGATGGGCCTGATCTGGCTGACCGGCGCAAGCGCGGTTTAACCGTTTTCCCTTTTTCATCTGCGGCGCTTCCGTTTTTCCCATTGGGGCGGAAGCGCCGTTTCTTTTTATTTTTCCTTTGCTTTCCTTGACAAACGCTCTCCGAAACCCTATAATTCTTGATGGCGTAAGTCTCAAACTGCATAGCGTAGCGAAAAGCATCATGCCTTTGCGCATGGGAAGCCGGGTGAGAATCCCGCACAGGACCGCTGCTGTATTGGCTGAGCGGCTCTCACGACCTTCGGGTCAGTCACTGGGGCGAAAGCTCTGGGAAGGCGAGAGCGTCTGCTGGGAAGCCTGAGTCAGAATACATACTTTTCGCGGCAATCAAGGGTCTTCCCGGTCTCGGAAGAGCTGTTTTTTCTGTACCCAAATATCCCGTTCCTCCTGACGGCGGCGGGCTTGTTTGGCGCGCTCAAAGCACTGTGCCGACCGAAAAAAGATTGTCGATGCAGTGCTTTTTGTCGTCTTGCGCACCAAACAAAAGGAGGAACAATCCGAATGAAAAAGCTTGTCTCCCTGCTGCTCGCACTGGCGCTTGTGCTCACGCTCTCCTGCGCCATCGCCGAGGGCAAAAAGCACGTCGAAAACCTCATCATCGGCACGACGACCGCCAACAACACCTTCAACATGACCACCCAGAGCGACGCGTTCGGCCGCATGAATTACAACGGCCTGACGCAGGGCAACTACGTCTATCGCGACGCGAACGGCGATTTGCAGCCCTATTTCTTCACCAGCTATGAGATTTCCGAAGACGGCAAGGTGCTGGATTTCACCTGGCACAAGGGCGCGATCTGGCATGACGGCCAGCCCGTGACCGACGAGGATATCATCTTCACGTTTGAATATCAGCGCGACGTGAAGAAGGTCGGAGGCCTGTCCAATCTGGTCAGCGTGGAAATCACCGGCGAAAATGCCGCGCGCCTGACCTTCTCCCAGCCGGACGTGTATTATTATCTCAACACCTCCTGCATGAACACGGCCTGCATCTACGCCAAACACATTTGGGAAGGCATCGAGGATTATTCCCACTACACCGGCGAGGACGCGGCGATTGGCTGCGGCCCGTACAAGCTGGTGGGCTACGATGTGGATTCCCAGACCTCCTATTATGAGGCCGTGCCGGAGAACGCGTTCCTCGGCGAAATCACCGTGGACAAGGTGACCGTGCAGACCTACGCGGATCAGGCGAGCCTGATGATGGCGCTGGCCAGCGGCGAGTGCGACGCGTATTACAACTACGCCAACCCGATTGAAGCGACGCTCATCGACAGCTTCACCGGCATGGACGGCCTCGACATGGGCGAAAGCCCGTTCGCAGGCAGCTATCAGATGCTGTTCGGTTGCAGCCGCACGCCGGGCGACGACGCGAATTTCCGTCAGGCTATTGCCTACGCCATCGACTATCCGACCGCGGCGACTGCCATCAACGGCGAATACGGCAAGCCCGCCAACCGCGGCGTGCTGGGCCCGTGCTTCAAGGGCTTTGACGATTCCATCGCGATGCTCGAATACAACGCGGAGACCGCGAAATCCATGCTGGATGCGGCAGGCTATGTCGATGCGGACGGCGACGGCTGGCGCGAACTGCCGGACGGCGGCAAGATGGATCTGTCCGTCATTCCGCAGTATTCCCGCAGCATGGAAGTGCGCTCCCGTCTGGGCGAAATCGTCTGCAAGTCTTTGCAGAACGTCGGCGTGAACTGCCACATCGACGAGGAAGCCATCGCCAACAGCGAAATCTGGGAGGATAAGGTGACCAAGGAGGATTACGACATCTCCATCACCTTCACCACCTCCGGCATGGTCTATTCCACGCCGTTCCGCTACATGCTTGCCGAGCTGCGCGACGGCGATTCCGGCTGGCACTGGGGCAGCTGCCATGATCCGCGCCTGAAGGAATACTACTATGCGATGACCGAGGCCATCAACGACGAGCAGTATATTGAAAACAGCCGCAACCTTCAGCACCTCGCCGACGAAGAGATGTTCGCGCTGACCTTCGCGTGGCAGACGGGCTTCTTCCCGTATCGCACCGATAAGATCGACGGCTGGGATAACTGGCAGAGCTGGGGCGTTATCAACGCCAGAACGTGGTTTGACCTGACAGCGAAGTAAGTCTTTTTTCCTCTCACTTGATGTAGGGGCGCGCATTGCGCGTCCGCGAACCCCCAAAACCGGGGATAGCGGTCAGCCAATGCCGCCCCTTTTTTCCATCCATAAGAATAACATCAATTTCGGCCGCGTGTATCAAACTTTTGTGTTTTACATACCGCAACGGAGGTGTTCTCCTTTTGCTCAAACACATTCTCAAGAAAACCCTCATCGCCATCGCGACGATCTGGCTGATTATCACCATCAGCTTTACGCTGGTGCATACCATGCCGGGCGACCCGATTATCTTCCTGATCGGCGAGGAGGAATATTATTACCTGCTGGATAACAACCCGGCCTATCTGGAACAGGTCACGGAGAAGTTCGGCCTGAACGACGATTTGCCGACGCAGTACGCGCGCTACATGAAAAGCGTGCTGACGCTGGATTTCGGCCTTTCCTACACCAACCAGAAGCCCGTCATCGAAAATTTCCGTTCCGCAGCGTATTGGACGCTGCTGCTCTCCGTGCCGACGCTTATCGTCTCCTGCATCCTCGGCGCGGTGCTCGGCATTCACGCGGGCATCCGCCCCGGCGGGTGGTTTGACCGCATTGCCACGCCGTTTTTTCTGTTTCTGAACACCATTCCCTCCAACTGCCTGAGTCTGTTGCTGCTCATCGCGTTCGCCTACAAGCTCAAGTGGGTGCCGATCAACGGCATGGTCTCTCCCGGCCTTTCCGGTGCGGCGCGGACAGCAAGCATCTTCCAGCATACGATTCTGCCGTTGTGCATTTTGATTCTGTTCCGCACGTCGGGCGATTTCATGCTGATGAAAAGCACCGTCTCCCAGATTCGGCAGGAGGAATACATCCTCACTGCGCGCGCGAAGGGCATCGGCCAAAACAAGGTGCTCTTTCGTCATGTGCTCAAAAACGCGCTCGTGCCGTATTCCACCTCGCTGTGTATGCAGCTGGGCGGGCTGCTCTCCGGCGCGATGGTGGTCGAGGTCGTCTTTGGCTGGAAGGGCATGGGTCAGATGATGTACAACGCCGTATCCTGCCGCGATTTTGCGACCGCGCAGTTCTGCTTCCTGCTTTCGGCGCTCTGCGTCGTGCTCAGCAACCTGCTGGGCGATATTGTAGCGGCGGCGATCGACCCGCGCATTCGGGAGGAGGCGGCAGAGCGTGCGTAAAAAGCATAATCCCGCCGCGATTGCAGGCTGGTGCATCATTCTGGCGTTCTGCCTGATTGCGATTTTCGCGGATTTCATCGCTCCGTATGACCCCTCCGAGCTGGGCACGGCGTATCTCAAGCCCAGCGCGGAACACTTGCTCGGCACGAACGATTTGGGGCAGGATATTTTCAGCGAGATGGTCTACGGCACGCGCGTATCACTGCTGCTCGGCGTGTTCTCCGCGCTGCTGGTTTCGCTGGTCGGCACGGCCCTGGCGCTCATCGCCGGGTATTTCGGCGGCACGGCGGATAAAATCATCTGCGCCGTCATCGACGTGGCGATGGCCGTTCCGTCCCTGCCGCTGACAATGTTGCTCATTGCCTACCTCAAGAGCGGCATGTTCAGCCTGATTCTGGCCATCAGCATCACCGCGTGGACAGGCACGGCGCGCATCCTGCGCACGCGCGTCAAGCAGATCTGCGAGCTGCCTTATATCAAAATTGAAAAAGCGATGGGCGTTTCCGCGCCGGTCATCATGGTGCGCCATATTCTGCCCAACCTCAAGGATATTCTGCTCACGCGCATGGCGCTTTCCGTTTCCAGCGCGATGACGACGGAATCCGGCCTGAGCTTTCTCGGCCTGGGCACCTACGGCCAGAAGAGCTGGGGCAACATTCTGCATTTCGCCTTCTTCCGCAACAGCATCCTGCGCAAACAGATCTGGTGGTATCTGCCGCCGATTATCTGTATCAGCGTCGCGGTGATGGGCTTCATGCTCATAGGCTACTACGGCCGGCAGAGAAGGGAGTGATTACTGTGGAAAACGCGATTTTGGATATTCAAAACGTCTCCGTCCGCTTTGCCAACGGCAGCGCCGTGCAGGCGGTCGAGCAGGTTTTCCTCTCCGTCTTTCCCGGCGACAAGCTCTGCATCATCGGCGAAACGGGCAGCGGCAAGAGCATTCTGCTGCTCTCTGTGCTTCGCCTGCTCCCGCCCAGTGCCGTCGTCAGCGGCGACGTGCGCTTTCACGGGCAAAGCCTGTTCGCCCTTTCGCCCAAGCAGCTGGACGGCGTCCGCGGCGGCCGGGTCTCCTATGTGCCGCAGGGAAGCGGCAACGGCATGAATCCGCTGCTTTCCGTCGGCTTGCAGGTCGGCGAACCGCTGATGGCGCATCGCGGCCTGAACAAAAAACAGGCGATTGCCCGTGCGGTGGAGCTGATGTGCCGCTTTCACCTCGGCCGCGAGGAAGAGCTGGCGCGGCAGTACCCCTACACGCTGAGCGGCGGCATGCGCCAGCGTGCGCTGATTGCGATGGGCATCAGTGCCGACGCGGAGCTTCTGCTCTTTGACGAGCCGACCAAAGGGCTGGACGAAGCACGCATCCGTCTGGTCGCTGACACGCTGAACGAGCTGGACGGGCAGACGATGGTCTGCGTCACGCACGACCTGAGCTTTGCGCGCGCCATCGCCAATCGCATCGGTGTGATGTATGCGGCGAATCTCATCGAGGTCGCCGATGCGGATGAGTTGTACGCCCATCCGCTGCATCCCTACACGCGCGATATGCTGGCCGCTATGCCGGAAAACGGGCTGCATTTCCGTCCCGGTTATGCCCCGGCGCATGACGACACGCGCGTGACCGGCTGCAAATATCGGATGCGCTGCCCGGATTGCAGCGAAAAATGCGCCGAAATGCCGCCGATGGCGGACGTGGACGGCCACAAAGTGAGGTGTTGGCAGTATGTGTGAAACCATCATGAAGGCCGTCTCGCTGACCAAACGCTTCCGCGGGGCGGATAAGACGTGGTTCACCGCGGTGGACAGTGCGTCGCTGACCCTGCAAAGGGGCAGGACGCTCGGCCTGCTCGGCCAGAGCGGCAGCGGCAAATCCACGCTGGGGCAGATGATGGTCGGCTTGCTCAAACCCGATTCCGGCGAGCTGTTTTTCCACGGCGAGCGGCTGGGCTATCCCATTCGCGGGCAGGCGCGGCGCAAAATCCAGATTCTCTTTCAGCACCCGGAGGTTTCGTTCAATCCCCAGCTCACGCTTCGGCAAAGCCTTGTCGAGCCGTTCAAGCTGACGGGCAGGCTGTTTAACGACGGGGCGATCCTCTCCGTCATTGAGCCGTTCGGCCTGCACGCCGAGCATCTTGCCCGCTATCCCGGCGAGCTTTCCGGCGGCGAGTTGCAGCGCGCGGCGCTGGCCCGCGTCACCGTGCTTGAGCCGGAAATGATCCTGCTCGACGAGCCGACCAGCATGCTCGACGTGATTACGCAGGCGCAGATGATCGACTTTCTGCGCCGCTATCAGCAGCAGCATCAGACTGCTTATCTGTTCATCACGCACAGCACGGCGCTGGCCGAGCAATTCTGCGACGAGATTGTGAACATGGAGGACGGGCGGCTGGGTACGCTTGAGGCTCCGCCTCAAACTCCGGTCGGAACCTGAGGTTCCGACACCTCCCGCTGATCGACCGCTTTGCGGTCGATCAGAAAAACAATATAGTTCTAGAGAGGGTACTGAGTTATGAAACGAATTGCGATTGTGGCCTGCGAAAATTCCAACACGGTCTGCGCGGGCTGCGCCTGCCTGAACGCCTTTTACGACCGCCGCAAGTCCTTCGAGCGCTATGCGGGCGAGGAGCTTCGGCTGACGGCGTTCATGCGCTGCTCTCACTGCGTCAAGGACGGCGACCCGATGCAGGACGCGGGCTTTGTCGAGAAGCTGGAGCGCTTTGTCAGCGAAGGCGTGGAGATCGTCCATATTGGTCTGTGCGGCGGGCGCACGGAGGAAACCGCCTGCCCCGGCATGGCGAAAATGGCGGCGGCCTTCCGCGAAAAGGGTCTGACCGTCGTTTGGGGGACGCATTAAGCGGCCTGAGGCCGCCTGCACCTCCGCCGTCGTTTTGCTGAAATCGTATGTTTTCTACACGCGACCGAGCTTTACAAAAAACCACGCTTTTTCCATGTCTGCACACGGATCAAGCGTGGTTTTTCTTATCCTTATTTTATTTCAGCTCCGCTTTCAAATGCTCCACATATAATTTCTGCACGTTTTCCAGCGTTCCAAGCCCTTCCACGGTGCAATGTACGTCAAACTCGGCGGCGGTCAGGCGGCTTTTCCAGCTGTCCGCGTCGTCGCCTGCCATATCGTTTTGCGCGTGGTCGCCCGCGACGAGCATCATCGGGCGCAGCTCTATGCGTTTTGCGCCCAGCTCGCGCAGTTCGTCGATGGCGTTTTCCAGCGTCGGCCAGCCCTCGACCGTCGCAACGACAACATTCGGATGACCTTGCAGCCGAAGCGCCGTCTGCATCGCCGGATAAACCATGTTCGCAAAGTGCGTCGTGCCGTGGCCCATCAGTAGCAGCGCATCCGCGTCGCCGGGCTTGAGCGCCGCCAGAATCTCGGCCAGCTTGAGCAGGTCGTCGTTCTCCGCGACAAGCGGCCTGCCCAGCGCGATATGCTGAAATCTGCTTTCGTACTGCCTGTACGGCGCACGAATCTTTTCGTCGTATTCGTTGCCATAGAGCAGGTGCGTCGGCTGAACAAATACCGTGTCGTAGGCTTCATTTGCCAGCTTTTCCAGCACTTCCTCAAGCGACGGCACGGTTTTGCCGCGCGATTTCAACACCTTGCGGACGATGCTGCTCGTATACGCGCGGAAAACGTCATAACCCTCCGCGGCCTGCGCCAGCGTGCGTTCCACCGCGTCGATGCTCTGCCGCCCTTTTTCATACGTCGTGCCGAAGCTCACAATCACCAGCGCTTTTTTCATCGTTCATCCTCCTTCGGTCTTTCGATCATGATGACATCGATCCCGCGTTCCAGCGCGGGCAGAACCTTGTCCGTCACGCCGCCGGGCTGGCCGGAATCCTTGGAAACCATCGCGCGGATGCGGAGCTGATCGTAGAGCGCCGCGTTGAAATCCCGCGAAAACGGCCCCTGCATCGCGATGATGTGGCTTTGCACCATGCCCGCCGCCGTACAGAGGTCGAGCGCTTGATGCGTCGGCAGGACGCGGACGAACAGCCTTTCCGGCTCGATTTTCTGGGCGTAGACGTTCAAGGTATGGCTGCCAGTCGTCAGCAGGATATTGCCCTCACAGCGCGCGGCCAGCGCCGCCGCTTCTTCGGAATCGCCTGCCCACGTCACCGCGTCGCGCCAATCCTTGCGCCTGTCCTCCGCCCGCTCGATGCGCGTATAGGGAATGTGCAGCGCGTCGGCGCAGGCGCGGATGGTCTGCGTCGCGCGGACGGCGAAGGGATGCGTCGCGTCGATGATGCGTTCGGGGCGCTCCCGCATGAGCCATGCCGTCATGGACGCTTCATCCAGCGCGCCGACGTGGCAGGCCGCGCCCTTCGGCAGAAACTGCCGCGCGTATTCGCTCGTCACGCTGACCCGCACATCCTCGCCGCGCGCCAGCGCCAGCGCGGCCTGCTCGCGGCCCTCGGTCGTGCCGCCAAAGATGACAGTTTTCATCGCCACAGCCTCTCAATCCATTCGGGATGCGACAGAAAATGCAGATGCGCAAAGCCCGCCGTCGTGTGCCCTTTGTGCATTCCGCCTGGCCAGCACAGGCCCGGCCTGCTCGCCTTGCGGATTTCAAAATCGTATTCCGCTTCGCCTGTTGCTTCCGTCACCGCGTGGTGAAACTCGTGCGCGGGGAACGTTTTGCCCGTTTTTAAATCCGTGACGAGCGCATAGCCGAAGCGCTGCAGCCTGTCCGTCATGCGGCAGGTCTGCGGCAGGAAACCGACCATCTCCGCGCCGTCGATGCGCTGCGAAAGATACATCATCCCGCCGCACTCCGCATAGCAGGGCAGGCCGTTTTCCAGCGCCGCCCGAACGCTTTGGCGCATGGAGACATTCGCTTCCAATTCGCTTTTGAAAACCTCCGGAAAGCCGCCGCCGATATACAGCCCGCTGAGTTTTTCCGGCAATTCATGATCCGAAAGTGGGGAGAACGGAACAAGCTCCACGCCCATCGCGTTGAGCACGTCGAGGTTCGCCTGATAATAAAAGCTGAACGCCTTGTCCCGTGCAAGCCCCATGCGAAAACCATCCATCCGGGGATAGGTTTTGGGCATGACGGGCAGACTCGGCGCGCGCTTCGCCAAATCCAGAATCATCGGCACATCCAGCGTGTCCGCAACCTGCCGCGCGGCTTCTCGGATGCGGGGAAGCGCGTCTGCAACCTCCTCGGCGGGCACAAGCCCCAGATGGCGGCTCCTGAGCGCCAGATTCACGTTCTTTTCGATATAGCCCACGCACGGCAGGCCGGTGTAATGCGCAACCGCGTCGCGCACCAGCTCATAGTGATGCGCGCCGGAAACCCGGTTGACCAGCACGCCCGCGATGCCGCTTTCCGCCTTGAGCGTCATGAAGCCCTTGACCGTCGCCGCTGCGCTCGCCGCCGAGCCGGATGCATCCACCACCAGCAGCGCAGGCGTCTGCGTCAGCCGCGCCATCTCCCAAGTCGATTGGCGGCAGCTCGTCGCGTCCATGCCGTCGTAATAGCCCATCACGCCCTCGATGACCGTGATATCCGCCGGGCGGCTGAGCAGCAGGGGCAGGTCTTGCGGCTCGATTAAAAAGCTGTCTAGATTGTGGCTCGGCCTGCCGCAGACCAGCTCGTGAAAGCCCGTGTCGATGTAATCTGGTCCGACTTTGCATGGCGCAACGTCCAGCCTTTTTTCCCGAAGCGCCGCCATCAGTAAAAGACTCGCCGTCGTCTTGCCGCATCCGCTGTTTGTGCCTGCAATGCAAATCCTCATCCGCGCACGCCCTCCATGCCATAGAGCAGCGCGTTGACGATCGCCGCCGCCACGTTGCTCCCGCCGCGCCGCCCGCGCGCCACGATGCAGGGCAGGCCGGTTTCAAGCAGCATTTCCTTGGCTTCCACTACATGCACAAAGCCGACCGGCACGCCGATGACGACCGTCTCCTTCAAATCCGTGTGATCTTCCAGCGGCTCAAGGAACGTCGGCGCGTTGCCGCAGACCAGCAGCTTCGGGCCGGGAATCGTCAGCGCGCGCTCCATCGACACGCGGGCGCGGGTCGTCTCCCGCGCTTTCGCTTCCTGCGCGACGGCTTCATCCGCCATGAAGCAGACCGCCTGACAGCCCAGCTTTTTCAGCGACGGCTTGCTGATGCCCGACAGCGCCATCTGCGTATCGGTGACAATCGTCGCGCCGCGCGCCAGCAGCTCCCGCGCATAGGGCACAACGCCCGGCGTAAAGACCATCGACTCCGCAAAGGAAAAATCCGCCGTTGCGTGAATCACGCGCTTGACGATGGGCTTGATCTCCGGGTCAAGCTGCACCTGTAACTCGCGCTCGATAATCGCCATGCTCGCCTGCTCAATTTCCATCGGTTTCATAAACCGCATTCCTTTCGTCATTCCGTGCGGACGCGCAATGCGCGCCCCTACATCTTGTATTCATTCGGGAAGGCCAGAAACCTCAGGTTTCCGGCGGAAGCGTAGCCCCCAATGCCTGCCCCTTCGCGTCCAGCATCACCGCGTCCACGCGCATTTCGCCGTGAACGCGCGCCGCCGCATAAGCAGCCGCCGCGTCGGCCAGCCGCGCCCAAACCGCGTCTAGCCCCGCTCCATGAATCGGCGCGATGCAACCGTCGAGCGTCACGCTTTGATGCACAAATTCCAGCAGACTCAGCGGTGCGCCCATCAGCGCCAGATGCGCCGTCAGCGTTTCGCGCCGCCCGTCGCCGTATTGGCTATGCGTCTGCATACTGCCGCCGGAAACCTTGACCAGCTTGCCCGGCTGACCCAGCAGAATCACACGCGAAAAGCCCAGCTCGGCCGCGCTGTCCAGCGCAAAGCCGACAAAGTTGCTCATCTGCACCGT
This sequence comes from uncultured Clostridia bacterium, assembly GCA_934636105.1. GTDB lineage: Bacteria > Bacillota > Clostridia > Christensenellales > Aristaeellaceae > Ventricola. Next base: position 95,072 of record CAKTZR010000008.1, on the reverse strand, counting down.
CTGCATGCAGGGAAAGAGCGCGTTGGCCGCGCGCTCGCCCTGACTGCCGAAAACCAGCCCAATTGTATCCGCGCCCTGATTTCTGCGGATGGAAAGCTCCAATCGAATCGTTTCTTTCAGCGCTTCCTCGCTCATCGGGTGCACCACGCCCGTCGTGCCCAGCACGGACAGCCCGCCGACCACGCCCAGCCGGGGATTGAACGTCCTTTTCGCCAGTTCCGCGCCGCCGGGGATGCTGACCGTCACCTCCGCCGCGCGGGCGGGAAAGACCTGCCGGATGGCCTGTTCGATCATCTGCCGCGGCACGGGGTTGATCGCCGCTTCGCCGACGGGCAGCTTCATGCCCGGCAGGGTGATCGTGCCCACGCCGTCGCCCGCCAAAAAGCGGATGCCGCCGTCGTCCGCCAGCAGCCGCACGCGCGCGCAGACCTCGCTCCCGGTGGTGATATCCGGGTCGTCGCCGCCATCCTTGATAACCCCGCAGGTGTAACCTCCGTGCGCGATGATCTCCGGCGCGAACGTTTTGCCCGCCGGAACGACAATCTGCACGCGTTCCGGGCATACGCCGTCCCTCTGCCACAGGCAGCTGGCCAGCGCCGCCGCCGCGGCACAGCTCCCCGTCGTGAAGCCCTCTCGAAGCGCTTTCACAGCCGATACCCCCGCGGCGTGAGCATGCGCCCGAAGCGCTCTTGCGTTTCCGCATTGCCGATGAGCACCGTCGTAAACATATCCAGCGGCTCATGCGCCAGCTCGCCCAGCGTCAGCACGCGGCTTTTCTGCCCGTCGCGGCCGATGTTCTGCACATAGCCGCAGACGGTCGAAGCGGGCAGCGTTTCCATCAGGATCGCGCAGGCGCGGGCGAGATGATCCGGCCTGTGGCGGCTGCACGGATTATACAGCGCGATGGGGAAATCGCCCTCCGCCGCTGCGCGAAGCCGCCGCTCGATAACGGCCCACGGGGTCAGCTGGTCGGAGAGACTGACAACGGCGAAATCCCCGCAGAGGGGCGCGCCGAGTACCGCCGCCGCGCTGAGCGCCGCCGTCACGCCCGGCACAACCTCGATCTCGTCACTTTCCTCCGCCATTTCCAGCAGAAGGGAGGCCATGCCGTAGACCTGCGCGTCGCCCGAACAGATCAGCGCCACGCGCTTTCCTTCCCGCGCAAGCGCGAGCGCCTGCGCGCACCGTTCTTTTTCGCCGCGCATCCCCGTCGTCACGAACTGCTTATCGGCAAACTCGTCCCGCACCAGCGCAACATACGTCGTAAAGCCTACGATCACATCCGCGCGTCGAAGCGCGTCGTCCGCTGCAATCGTGCGCCCCTCGCGTCTGCCGGGGCCGATGCCCACGACCTGAATCATATGTTTTCCTCCCCGGCCAGCGCGAGCGTCACGCCCTGCATTGCCGTCTTTCCCACGAGCAGCCGCCCGCCGGTCATCACCGCCGCGCGCTCGCACACGCAGCCGCATCCGACCGTTTTCATCACAAAATCCGAATGGGCAAACACGCCCGGCACCGCGTTCAATGCCGCCGCCGAATACGTTTGCAGCGGGAAGCGGTATTTCTCGCAGAGCGCGAGAATCGCCGTCTCGTCCTTTTTGATATCAATCGTCGCGACCGCCCGGACGGACAGAAGCGACACGCCGTTTTCATGCAGAAACGCGCGGAAGCAGCTTTCAAGATGCGCCGCGTCCGTGCCGCGCTTGCAGCCCACGCCCACCGTCAGCGTCCGCGGCCTTAAAAAGAGCGTCACGGGGAACGGTGGGCGGATTTCCCGTTCCGTAATCGCCACGCCGACCGACTTTCCCGCCAGCGCGGCGGAGGAAACCGCCTGAATCGCCGATTTATTTTCAATCGCGCAGTCGTTTTTCACCGCCCAGCTGTCGATGGCGGGCACGCCGCGCACGTCCGTCGCGGTCGTCAGCACGGGCTCTGCGCCCGTTTTCTGCGCCAGCAGCAGCGCAAAGTCGTTTGCGCCGCCGATGTGGCCGGAGAGGATGGGAATGATGTGCCGCCCCATTTCATCCATGACGAGCACGGCGGGATCGGTCGTTTTATCCCGGCAGAGCGGCGCAATCGCGCGCACCGCAATGCCGCACGCGCCGATAAACAGCAGCGCATCCGCGTCGGCGAAAGCTTCCCGTGCCCACTGCATCACGGGCACGCCGCGTTCGACGGGGAAACCGAGCGTCGTTTGCCAGTTCTGACCCTTTTCGGTAAAGGCGATGGCGCAGATTTTCATGGCTTTTCCGCCTCCCGGCAGGCATGAGTGAACGCCGGATCATAGAGCTTGGAGCGCTTGTCGCTTTCCCGCAGAAAATCGCCGACGAGAATCAGCGCGGTCTTTTGGATGTGCGCCGCTTTTTCCGCAATATCGGCCAGCGTGCCGCGCACGACCTCCTGTTCCGGCCACGTCGCCTTATAGACGACGGCGACGGGCGTATCCACGGGATAGCCGCCCGCGATCAATTCAGCGCACACGTTTTTCAGCATGGAAACGCTCAAAAATAGCGTCATGGTCGCCCGATGCGCCGCCAGCGCGCGCAGGTTTTCGCGTTCGGGCACGGGCGTTCTGCCCGCCATGCGCGTGATGATGACGGTCTGGCTGACCTCGGCGGGGGTATACTCCGCCGGAATGGCCGCCGCCGCGCCGCAGAATGAGCTGACCCCCGGCACGACCTCATAGGCCAGCCCAAGTTTATCCAATTCGCGCATCTGCTCGGCAATCGCGCCGTACAGGCACGGGTCGCCGGTATGCAATCGGACGACGGTCGCGCCCTCCGGCGCGCTCTGCATGGCGGCCACAGTTTCCTCCAGCGTCATGGATGCGCTGTTATAAATGGTCGTTTCGGGCCTGCAATAAGCCAGCAGTTCGGGGTTGACGAGCGAACCCGCGTAGATCACCACGTCCGCCTTTTGGAGCAAGCGCATACCGCGCACGGTGATAAGGTCGGGAGCGCCCGGCCCAGCGCCGATAAAATAAATCATAAGAACTCCTTTTTGGGGCGCTGCCCCAAACCCTGCCCGGAACCTGAGGTTCCGGGGCCTCCCGTTTCGCTTCGCGCTGTTTTAAGCAAGGCTGGCGGAGAAAACAAAAACGGGGTTTTCCGCTTTGAACATCGTATAGCGCCCGACCGCTTCGAGATTCGAAACGGCGACCTGCCGTGCTTCAAAATCCGCCATCGGCTGCATCAGGCGCAGAAGCTCCTGTGCGCTTTCCATTGTGACGGCGGTTGCGACCAGCCGAATCGGGCGCTGCAATCCGCGCAGAACACGCACGATATCTTCCGCCGCGCCGGTCGTTCCGCCGAGAAACACCGCGTCCGGCGCAGGCAGCCCCGTCAGCGCAGCCGGCGCGCGGCCGGGAACGACGCGCAGATTGAGCGCGTGAAATTTTTCGGCATTCTGGCGGATGAGGTCGAGCGCATCCGCCTTCATTTCGACGGCGCAGACCTCGCCCAGCGGGCATTGACATGCGCATTCGACGCTGACGCTTCCCGTTCCCGCGCCGATATCCCAAACGATGCTGTCCGGTTTGAGATGCAGCGACGACACGACGAGCGCGCGCACATCGCGCTTGGTCATCGGCGTTTTGCCGCGGATGAACGCGTCATCCGGCAGGCCGACGGGCGGCAAACCGCTTTCCGGCGCGTCGTTTTCGATATAGGCCATGCAGAGCGGGTCATACGTCGCATCCGGGTCATAGGCCTCCGTCCGCTCGTCGGGATAGGAGAGCCGTTCGCCGACGAACAGCCGTGCGTTTTCCAGCCCGCCGTGGGTCAGGCTTTTCCGAATCCACACGGGATTGTGCGCCGCGTCGAGAAAGAGAAATGTCTGCCCATGCGTTCGCACGGCATGGCACAACGCGCTGGGGGACAGCGCCCGCCCGTGCGCGGAGAGGATTTTCGCATTTTGCCACGAAACGCCCAGCCGCGCCGCAAAGAGCTGCAACGCGCTCACGCCCGGATGCACGCGCAGGTTTTCGCCGCCGGCCTTCCGCTTGAGCATTTCCAGCAGGCTGTACAGTCCCGCGTCGCCGGAGACCAGCACGGCGGCATTCTGTCCCGTTTCGCTGAATCCGCGCATCTGCTCGATCGCTTCCTCCAAGGGCGAAAGCGGCCTGATCTTTTCCGGCGGCACGAGCACGGCGTGGCGCGCCGCGCACCAGACCGCGTCTGCACAGGCGATCGCCTGTTTCGCGTCGTCGGTGAGCAGGGCGGCGTCTCCCGGCCCGACGCTGATGATCTCAATCATAGCGCACCTCCACATGATGTTCTTGGGCAAAACAAATCAATTCATTGTCCCAGGCAGGAGTTTCAAACCCGATGGGGATAAGCAGCGCGCCGCAATTCAGCAGCGTTTGCCGGGCTTCCGTCATCACGGCTTCATCCGGCGGGGCAAACGGCGCCGTCGTCAGCACGCGGGCGGCCAGATGGTGCGCGGCGGGGATATCCATATCGTTTTCCGCCAGAATGCCCGTCGCAAATGGTACGCCCTCCCGCGTCAGTCGGCGGTAGAGGGTTGTTGCGCGCCCCATGCCGCCGAGGACGAATACGCGCGGCGCACCTTCCGCGCTGGGAAGCTCCACCGAGCCGGAAAGCGCGTCGTATGCGCCGGATGAGATGCCGTACAGCCGCGTCACGTTCGCTTCCGTAAAAACGGCTTCGGGTGCGCCGAACACCTCCACGCCGTGTGCGCCGATCCCCATTACAAGGTCGGACACCCGCGCGGCGAGGTCGATTTCGTGCAGGCTCATCACGATGGTCACTCCCTGCTCCCGCGCGAGACGGAGCAGAATGGCGGACAATTCGATTTTGTACCGGATATCCAGAAAGGAGGTCGGCTCGTCGAGCACCAGCACGCGCGGCTGCTGGCAGAGCGCGCGGGCAATCATCACCCGCTGACGCTGGCCGTCGCTGACGCGGGCGAAGGGCTTATCCGCCAGTTCTTCGGCACGCACCAGCGCGAGGCTCTGCGCGATCACGTCCCTGTCCTGCGCGGTCAGCATGCCGAAACGGCCTGTGTAGGGATAGCGCCCGGAAGCCGCCACATCGTAACATGTCATCAGTTCCGGCCGGACGCGCTCGGTCAGCACAACGGAAAGCCGCTTCGCCAACTCGTGGCCATCCATCCACTCGATATCCTCGCCGCCGACGCGCACCACGCCGCCCATCCGCGCAAGGTGATGCGAAATCGTCTTGAGAATGGTCGATTTGCCCGCGCCATTCGGGCCGATGAGCGTCAAAATCTGTCCCGGCAGAATAGACGCGCAAAGGTCTTTCAGCAGGATGCGTTTGCCGTAGCCGACCGAAAGATGATCCAGTTCCAAAGCCGGTTTCATCGGTGTCCGCCTCCCCGCTTGAGCGCCATCACAATGACGACCGGCGCGCCGAAGAACGCCGTCACCGTGCTGATGGCCAGCTCCGTCGGCGAAAACGCCGTTCGGGCAATCCAGTCGCACGCCATGCAGAATACGCCGCCCAGCAGAAAGCAGCCGGGCAGAACGGCCAGCGGTTTAGCCGTGCCGAGCAGCTTTTTCGTCATATACGGCACGGCGATGCCGACAAAGGAAATCGGCCCGACAAGCGCCGTCACGCTTGCGGCCAGCAGGCAGGAAAGCCCAATCAGCGTCGCGCGGAAACGGCGGACGTTTACGCCCATACTCGCCGCGTAATGCTCGCCGAACTGATACGCGCCGATAGGCTTGGCCAGCAGCAGACACAACAGCAGACAGACGGCGATGACCGCCGAGCAGACGCGCAGATGATTCCACGACACGGCGGAAAAGCTGCCCATCGACCAGCTGGTGAGGTTTGCAATGTCGCTCTCCCTGGCGAAGGTGACGAAGAAATCCGTCGCCGCCGAACAGACGTTGCCGACCATCATGCCGACGACCAGCAGCATCGCCATGCTGTGAATCCTTCGGGAGACGAGCATCACAAAGCCCGCGCAGAGCATCGCCCCGACGAATGCCGCCATCATCACCGCGCCGAAAGGCACGCGCCCCCAGAGCTTCATGCCGAAGATCATCACCGCGCCGACGGCCAGCTTCGCACCGGAGGACACACCCAGCACATACGGCCCGGCAATCGGATTGCGGAAAAACGTTTGCAGCAGAAAGCCCGACACGCTCAGCGCGCCGCCCATCACCGCCGCCGCCAGCACGCGCGGCAGGCGGATCTTGAGCAGCACGTTGTAGGCTGCTGTGCCCGCACCCTCGCGCAGAAGCAGAATCCGCAGGATTTCACGAGGGGACAGCGCCGCGCTGCCCGTGCCCGCGCCGACCGCCAACAGCAGCCCAAAGCAGACTGCAAGCGCCGTATAGCACAGCGCGCACCGCGTTTTTTTCACCCGTTCCTCACTCCAGCTTCATGATATGGGTCAGCGCCGCGTCGTCGCCCGAAAGCATTCGATTCATGTCCTCAATCAGATCGCCCAGCCGCCCGGCCTGCTGAAAGTAATCCGCGCCGGTGCAGTAGACGCGCCTGTTTTGCACCGCCTTGAAATCGGCCAGCAGCGCGTTCCGCTCAAGCAGCTGCGCCAGCGTCTCCGGTCTGCCGCCGAGCTGGCCGATATAGAGGATACAGTCCGCGTGGCCTGCCGCGAGATAAAAGGCTTCCATCTCCATCTGCCGCGTGCCGGATTCATCGCCGCCCAGTCCTTCCGGCACATACTGCCCGCCCGCCAGCTCAAGCATTTTGACCATGTAATCCCCATTGTTACGCACATGCAACGCGCCCTTTGAGGTGATGTAGAACATGGCGACGGTCACATTCTCCTGCATCGGCTCAAGCGATTCGATTTTCTGCTTCTGCGCGTCAAACGCGGTGCTCGCCTCGTTCTCACGCCCCAGCAGCACGCCGTAGAGTTTCATCCACTCCATGCGCCCCAGCGGAGTTTCCTCCAATGCAGAGCTGTCCACCAACAAAGGAATGCCCAGCTCGTCCAGCTTTTCCCGCACATCCGGCGTGCCCTCAATCATTGTGGAAAACACGGCCAGCTTCGGCGGATTCAAGGCGATGCGCTCAAAGTCCGGCTGCTTGTAAGAGCCGACATAGGCGATTCGACCGTCCTGCACGGCCTGCTTTACATCCGGCAGATACCAGTCTTCCGCATCGTAGGTCGTCTGCGCCACGGCGGACAGCGCGCCGATTTCATCCATCAGCGCCACCGTTGAGGTGGAAGCCACGAGCAGGTTGTCAAGCGGCATATACAGCGGCGCAATGTCCGCATCCAGATCATCCGGCGCATCCATGCCCTCCGGAATCAGCAGAAAACGCCTGCCGTTCTGCACGGTAATCAGCGAATAGCCGCCTTCCAGCCTGTCCACGGCAAAATTTTTCGCCGCTTCCGGCGTGAGATTTTCCGTGACGGCGGGCAACTCCGCCAATGCAATTTGAACGGCGAAAACGCCCCAAAGCAGCGCAATCAGCGCGATCATCTTTTTCATAAACTTCCTCGCAGTTTTTCCCAAAACACAATGAAAAGCGCCCATCTCGGACAAAGATGGACGCATAGCAAACAAACGCTTGACCTACCTTCTCCAACTGCCCGAGAATCGGTTTCATCTCCGCAGGGCAGGTCTCCTGGCTGACGGCTTCGCGCGCGCCGCCTTCTCGAAATCGCTTTCAATGGCCCATGGCGCGCGCATACCGAACACAGTAATGGCTGTTGCGCCGGATTTTGACCGGCTTCCCTTTTCATTTGAATGGCTTCAAACACCCTGCGCAGTATGGATTTTTTCTCGTTTATTATACGGGGTTTGAGGAGGAGAGTCAAGATGAGGGGGAAATGGATTTTGCTTAAATTGCTGACAGATGAATCGGAACAGATTTATTCGTTTGATGGGCGTCATTCGATTGTCGGAGGGCATTCTTTACGGCATCATTTGCGACCTGCTCCAGCTCCTTCCGATTGCTCACCGTTTCCATCGCATCCTCAACCGAAACCCGCCCATTCGACACGCGCGGCAGCGCATCGGGAATGACCTTGCGCGTCCAGTATCGGATGCGGTTCAGCTCCGCCAATTCACTTTTGATTTCTTCTAGTTTGGGAAGAAGGGCTTCGCGCTCCGCTTCAAGCTGCGCGCGTTCTGCCTTTAATGCCGCGCGCTGCTCCTTGTCAAGAATGGACGCAAGCCCCAGCGACTTCATGAGCTTTTCGCGCAGCCAGACTGCTTTTTGCAGACGGCTCAATTCGTCGCCGTGTTCGGCTTTGAACTTTTCGCGTTTGCCGTTCCAGTGGATGCTTTCGTATTTCTGCTGAATCGGTTTCAATTTCTTGACGGTTTGAATCGCGTTAAATAGCGCGCCGGGCTGCTGTGCGGGTATTTCCAGCAGCATTCGTATTCGGAGTATTTCTTTTCTCCGGCGTAATACGCGCAGGAAGCCATGCAGGATTGACCTTTCCCGCGGCTGATGATCTTAAAGCTCCCCGTCGGGCAGGGCATGGGTTCACCTCCATTTCTTAGCGCGAAGCGCCGTCATGGGGTAGCCGATGCAATCGGCGCAGGGGCTTGCCCCTGTTGATGCCGAAGGCATTGAGCACCCCGCAGGGGCCTTCGGAGAACGCACGGCGCATCGAAGATGCGTATAAGTGCGCCCACTCACGGGGAGGGGCTGCTTCGCTGCCTTGAGCTGCTGCTCGGCTTTCCGTTTCTGCGCTTCGGCTTTCTGCTGCATCGCAAGCAGTTTTTCGATTCGTTCAGACGCCATTGAACATTCCTCTTCGGTCAAAAATCAGTTCGCGTTTTAAGCGTTATGCCGCGTGTTCGGCAGGCGGTTCTTCCGGCTTTTCGGAAGCATCCGCCTGCAATGCGCCGCTGCGGATCAGCTCCAGCAGCTTGTCCTCATAGGTCACGGCCTCGTCGTCTTTGCCAAACACGTTGACGCTGTACGTCGTGTGTCCCAGCCTGCGGGAAAAGGCAAAGGTCGGGATTCGTTTTTCACTCATAGCTGCACCTCCGTTTACATAAAAAGGCGGTGCCTTTTCGCACCGCCGCCTGTCTGTTTACTTGTTACTGCATGGGCAGCCGCCCGATAAAGCTCAGATACACCTCCATTGCGCGAATCGGTTCGCCGCTTTCGCTTTTTGTGCGCTCGTGAACGACCACCTTTTCAATCATCTTCGCCAGCATTTCATCGGAGTAGTTTTCGCAATGCTGGTACTCGTCCACAAGTTTCAGAAAGCGGTCGATGTTTTCTTCGTCCGTTCGAAAAACCTTTAACCGTTCCTGCTGGGCAAACACGGCTTTTTCCAGCGTATCAAGCTCGGCTTCATACTGCGCCGAAAGCGCGTCAAACTGCGCTTCCGAAATCTTATCAAGCGCATAATCCTCATAGAGCTTTTTCAGCAGCCGATCCAGCTCGTTCATCCGCTTCCTTTTTGTGGCCGCGTCCTTCTGAATGACAGCCGCCTGATTGGGCTGATGGGAAAGCGCCAGCCGTAACTTCTGCGCAAAAGCCTTGCGATCAATCGCCGCTTCCTGACAGACGGCCTGAAGAATAGCTTTCAGCAGCTCGCGGAGGTCGTCGGCGTTCAGCTTGTTCTGGATGCAGCCGCGCTTTTCCTGACGGCTGGTGTTGTTGAACGTCGAGCAGATAAAATAATCGCGCTTTCTGATGGAACCGTCTTTCTTCGTTTCGTTGCAGCGGACATTGTACATGATCGCACCGCACTTTGCGCAGACGACCTTGCCCTTAAACGGGCTGGTCGGCCATTGCGTGAACGGCTGCGTCTGCCGACGCGAGGAGAGAAACGAATGGGCTTTGTTCCATGTGTCAAGGTCAACAATGGCTTCGTGCGTGTGCTCAAAGACCGCCTGCTTCTTCGCCGGATTCGCCTTCCGTTTTGCCTGATAGGACGCTTTGCCCGATTTGAAATTGACGGTTCTGCCGAGGTATTCCTGCGCGTTCAGGATGTTGAGAATCGTTGCGCGGTTCCAGTCATACGGCCCGGTGATACCGCCCTTTTTCCCCGTGCGTGTGTGCAAGCCCTGATTTTCAAAATAGGCCGAAGGGGTCATCCGTTTTTCGCTTTGCAGAATCCTTGTGATTCGATACGGGTTTGTTTCTTCGGCGGCCAGTTCAAAGATGCGCTGGACGGTTTCCGCCGCCTGCGGCTCGACGAGCCAGCGGTTTCGATCTTCCGGGTCTTTGACATAGCCAAAACAGGGCGTGGACATAATCGGCGCGCCCGTCATGCCCTTGGCATGATAGCCGATGACGACTTTTCGGGATTGATCGCGCAGATACATTTCGTTCAGCACGTTGAGCATCGGCACAAACTCGATGTTGTCGCTGCGGGCGCTGTCCACATGGCTGTCGATGGCGATAAAGTGAATGGCTTTCTTCTTGAAGTAAACCTCCGTGTAGAAGCCCGTTTGCAGGTAGTTGCGTCCGACGCGGCTCATGTCCTTGACCAGCACCGTGTCGATTTTATCAGCTTCAATATCGGCAAGCATCCGCTTCCAGCCGGGGCGCTCGAAGTTGCCGCCGCTCCATCCGTCGTCCGTGTAATGTCGGCAGTTCTCAAAGCCGTTTGCCGCCGCATACCGCTCCAGATATTCCTTCTGATAGACGATGGAGCAGGATTCGCCGTTTCCGTTTTCCTCGCGGGAGATGCGCTCATACAGCGCCGTCCATTTTCCGTTTTTCATTTTCGTTATTCCTTTCTTCTGGCGCGGGCACATGGAAATTGCCGATAAAGTTGAGGTAGATGTCGATTTGAACATGACGCTTGCCCTCGAGTTTTTCCGGCGCATGAACGAGAATCTTTTCAATGAACGCATAAATCATGGGCGTGGTCAGCGCGTCTGCGTTCCTGTACTTTTTCGCAATCGCCAGAAAAGAGGAAATCTTCGTGGAATCCATCTCATAAGCCTTGAGTTCTTCCGTGTCCGTTTCCAGAACGGCTTTCAGCTCCGCCTGCTCCTTTTCATAGCCTGCAAGGAAATCGTCAAACCGCTTTTCCGAAATCTTTTCCAGCGCATACGATTCGTACAGCTTTTGAATCAGCACGTCGAGTTCGTCGCAGCGTTTTTTCGCCTTTCGGATTTTGGTTTTCATCGCTTTTGCCGCTTCCGCGTGCTGCAATTCGGAGGCTTCCCGCACTTTGCGCGCAAACTCGACCTCGTTAGAAATCGCATAGCGGCTGACTATCTGAATGGTTTCCAGAATCAGCGCACGGAGATGTTGGGTGGAAACGCTGTGCGACACGCATTGGACGGTTTCTCTCGTGCTGGAAAGCGTATATGACGAGCAGTTGTAGGTATCTTTCGAGTATTGCCCATTCTCATTCTTGGTGCCGCCGCGATGGTTGTACATCCGCCTGCCGCAGTCCGCACAGTAGAGCAGGCCTGTCAGGGGATTTGCCACACCCAGCGTGTCCGTGCGCTTTCGGCTTTTCAGCGCACATTGCGCCAGCTCCCACGTTTCCTTGCTGACAATCGCTTCGTGCGTGTTCTCAAAAACCAGCCATTCCTCCGGCGGATTGTTGCGCCGCTTATCCCGATAGAACTTCTTGCCGGAGCGAAAATTCACCGTATGCCCCAGATATTCGGGACGGGTGAGAATCTGTGTGACTGTCGCGCCGTTCCAGTCGTATGGGTTGTCCGCCGCTCTGCCAGCGCCGCCGTGCTTCGCGGCGTATGTGCCGGGGCTTTCGATCTGTTCCCGGCTCAGAATCCGCGCGATTTCATACGGCCCGTGCCCTTCGCAGGCCATCTGATAAATCCGCCGAACGACAACCGCCGCGTCCTCGTCAATGAGCCAGTGATGCTTGGATGCCGGGTCTTTTCGATAGCCGTAGATGCGGTTGTTGCTGGTCGGCAGGCCGGATTTGCCGCGCAGCTGATACGCCGCCGTCAGCTTCTTGGACTGGTCTTTGAGATACCATTCGTTCATGATGTTCAGAAACGGCACAAATTCGCCCGTTTCGGGATGCTCGTTGTCCACGCCGTTGGCAATAGCGATAAACCGCACGTCATGCTTGACGAACATCACATCGGTGTAAAAGCCCGTTTCAAGGTAGTTGCGCCCCAGTCGGCTCATGTCCTTGACGAGCACGATGCCGACTCTTCCGGCTTCCACGTCGGCAATCAGGCTTTTCCAGCCGGGGCGGTCAAAATTGCCGCCGCTCCATCCGTCGTCCGTGTAGTGCTTACAGTTGGTGAAGCCGTGCTCGTCGGCATAGCTTTGCAGGAAAAATTTCTGGTTTACGATGGAGTTGCTTTCCCCGTCAAGGTCGTCGTCGCGAGACAGGCGCTCGTACAGCGCCGTAATCAAAAGGTTTTGGTTAGTCATTGAATCCCCCTTTATGAAATGATTCAGAGTTGGAATGTGCAAAGGAACATCGCACACTGTTTGAATATACGGGCGAAATGGAGAAAACGTCTTGAAATAGGCAGATTCTCAACCCATCGGGGTCGGAACAGGTTTTTGTTGCAGAAATGCAACAGGTTTGACTTTGCAGGTCACGTCTGTTATGATGCAGTCAACAAGGTATCTTTGGAGGATGGATTGATGCAGGAAAAATGGCTTCTGGGAACGCTGCGGGACAGAATCTGCGATTTGTGCAGGAGCAAGTCCATTACGCAGACTGAACTGGCGCAGGCTTTGAGCATTGACAAGAGTACGCTCAGCCGCTTTATGACCGAAAAGACGAATAAGCTGTCCAGCGAATACGTCGTCGCCATCGCGAATTACTTCGAGGTTTCGACGGACTTTCTGCTGGGACTGACGCACAGCGCGTCCAGAAAAAACTACGACATTGAAAAGCTCGGATTGACGGTGGAAGCGGCGGCCAATCTCTATCACGGCAGATTGAACCGTTCGGTGGTCTGCCAGCTTTTGGAAAACCCGAAATTCGCGGCTCTGACGCAGCAGATTGCGCTGTATCAGGAAGGAATTATGGCAACCCAAAACGCCACGCAAAACGAAATCTACAACGTATTTGGCGGTATGCTGCTGGAAAACGCAGACCCGGAACATCTGCCTGCCGCCAAAGCCACGGTGCGGGAAGCGAGCCTGCTCAAAGTGCCGCTCTATGCAAATGAGTTGGACAACCTTACCCGCTCCTTTCGGCAGATTCTCAGCGAGATGAAGGCGGACGGGCCGGAGAAAGCAAAGCAGGCCGCCGCACTGAATCGGATAAAATTGGAGGAAATTGCTTCACAGCTTCCGATTCGGCAGGGCGACGCTCTCGCAGCGCCTTCGCCCGAACAGATATTGGCTGTGCTTGCAAACGCTTTGAAGCAGATTTCTATCCCGGCGAAATATCAGGCTGAGTTTAATCAGGCTGTGGGGAAGCTGATGCAAGCGATTGGCGACTACTTAATGACCGTTTATCGACTTCAAAAGGAGGCGGACGCCGATTCCGAACGAAACGCTTTGCCTGATGATTCAGAATGGCAATCATGAGGCATGTACCCAACTTGTCGAGCAGAATACCGCATGGATTCGCTCGATGGCCGTTCAATTTGAAAAGCAGTACAGCAACGCAATTTTGAGCTGCGACGACTACGAACAGGAAGGACGTATCGCGCTGCTCCATGCGGCAAAACGCTACATGCCCGAAAAGGGCAAATTCCCGACGTATGCCGCCGTCGTAATTCGTACCGCAATGCTCGACGCCCTTCGGCAAACACATCCCGAAATCAATACGGTTTCGCTGGAAGAAAACCAGGCAGCAGTTGAAGCCATGCAATCCGATAATCCTGTTCCAAGTCGGGATATCTATCACAAAAGCCCCGAACAGCTCTATCTGGACAAGGAAAGGCTGTTTGCGCTCTACGACGCGATGAATCGCTCGTCGCTGCGAGATGTCGCATGAGTTCGTCATCGGTTTGGCTTCGATGGCGAGCCATGCGCGCTGGCGGCAGCGGCGAGGGACTACGGCTTGAGCATCAGCCGGGCAAGGCGCATCGAAAAGGAAGCGCTGAATCATATCCGCGAACGCCTGACCAGACCCGGCAGGGAGAAAGCGGCGGCATGACCGCTTTCTCTCCTGCGTTGTGAGTTACGCATAAACCAGCTCGTTCAGCAGGATTTCTTCCGCGCGGGCGTGAATATTGTTCATACGCGCAACCCATTCCATCTGGTTGCTGGCTTTGAGCGCTTCGTCAACGCCTTCCAGCTGCATCATCTGCGGAACGAGGGTTTCAAGGCGTTCTTGACATTGGATATCTACTTCGGCAAGATGCTTCGTCAGCTTGCCGGAGAATAGCAGAGTATTGTACAGGATGGGCTTATGCACTTGCAGATACGTCTTGCGCATCCTGCCGTATTTGCCCAGCGCCACGGGCTTATCCGGGACGGTCAGGTCGGGCAGCAGGTAATCGCCGCAGCGATGATAGGTCAGTTTCATACAAATCTCCTTTCAAACACAAAAAAGCAGTGACAACGGCGAAGAAAACTTCATCCGTCATCACTGCTTGAGGATATTCGGTTGTCGTTTAGTGAGCGGCAGTATGCGGAAGAACTTTTCTTCCTTTACATACTACATCCCATGATACCCTCATAGGTCGTCATAACGCATCCCTCCCTTCTTCTGTAACAGAAGCGGGAGGTGCCATCGGCAGCGCTCGTCTGCCTACAGAAAGATTATAACATGGCAGCCCTTTCCAGACAAGAAATTCTTTGTCTGAACGTTGCTTTATGACTTTTGCATTGCTTCGTCCCGGTAACGTGATGTATAATAAAATCAGCAAAAACGACAGGAGGTTTTCCGATGAAAGACCCGAATTGCAGTTATTGTGCGCGCGGCGAACTGCTGGATGCGTTCGGCATCGTGATTGGCGAGTTGAACGTCAGTACGTTGATTCTTTTCAAAGAGCAGAGCCATCCCGGCCGCTGCGTGGTGGCGTACAAGGATCATGTGAGCGAAATCGTTGACCTCACCGACGAGGAGCGCAACGCGTTCATGGCGGATGTGGCGCATGCGGCGAAGGCCATCCATGCAGCCTTCCACCCGGATAAGCTGAACTACGGCGCGTATGGCGATACGGGCTGCCATCTGCACATGCATCTCGTGCCGAAATACAAGGATGGCTTTGAGTGGGGCGGCGTGTTTGCGATGAATCCCGGCCAGACGAAGCTGACCGATGCGCAGTATGCCGAGATGATCGAGAAGATCAAAGCGAACCTGTAAGCGAATCGACCGCCGAAGATGAGATCCTCCTTTTGGGAGGGTCTTTTCAGATTGAGGAAAAAGAACAACATGAAATACCGAATCGGAGAGATGGCGGAATTTTTTGGGCTGACCAAGGAGGCCATCCGCTATTATGAACGCAAGGGCCTTGTGACCAGCACGCGCGACGCGCAGACGGGATACCGTTACTATGAGCGGGATGAAATCACGACGCTTAAGCAGATTCGCACGTATGAGAGCTTGGGCTTTTCGCTGGATGATGCGCAGGCGATGGTGGTGGAAACCACGTTCAGCGAGATGGAACAGCGGCTTGACCAAAAGCTTTTGGAGCTGAAAAAGAAGGAAGCGGCCATCCAGCGCATGCGGCAGGAGCTTGAACGCCAGCAGGCAAGCGCGCATGCGTTCAAACTGGGCCAGATGGAACTGCGGACAGCGCCCGAAACCTATTTTTGGCGGCGCGTGCCGGATGAAGCCAGCGCCCAGACGGAGGCCGAACGGGAGCGGATTGCGCGGGAACGCAGCGAGGAAAAGCGCTGGGTAGAAGCGATGCCCCCGGTTGCGCTCTGCGGTCTGCACTACGATAAAGACCTGAATCCGTGCAAAGTTTTCGGCTCTGTGATCCCCCAAAATATGGCGGAAACGCTGGGACTTCCGCTCAGCTGCGCGGTTTTGCTGCCCGAAAGGCTGTGCGCTGTCGGTTATGCGGAAGCGAAGCTCGGCGACAAGCCGAATATCGACAAGCTGGTTTCGTGGACGCGCGGACAGGGGTATTCAATCTGCGGCGACATCTATGCGACGCTGCGGCTTGTTTATAAAAAGGAAAGCGGCGAGCGATGGGGCGTTCACGAGTTTTTTCTGCCCATCCAAAAAGAAAACGTGTGAATCCAATGGCGCATATCGTGAAAAAAGCGAAAAACTTTCGCGTCTCAAGTCTGTGCAAAGGGGAATGTGGCGGAATTTTTAACGGAATTTGACGAAAATGCTTGACAGTCAAGCCGCTTTACCCCCTATTATATCCTCTATCAAAAGCGACGGCTCCTGTGGCCGCCGAACGATGAAAGGGGAAACAGCATGAACAAAAAGGTGATTTCCTTTGCGGCTGCCATGATGCTTGCGGCTCTGCCGCTGGCGGCGGGCAGCGCGGCCGGTTTCACGGCTGGCGAGTATGAGGCTTCCGCGCAGGGCTTCGGCGGCCCTGTGACCGTGAAGGTGACGGTCGATGCGGACACCGTGACCGCGGTTGAAGTGACGGGCGAGGGCGAAACCCCGGCGCTCGGCGGCGCGGCCATCGAGGGCTACAACACCTCTCTGGTCGGCGTGACCGATGCGGACAGCGTGGATGTGACCACCGGCGCGACCGTGACCAGCACGGCTGTCAAGGAAGCGTTTGCTTCTGCGCTGGCGCAGGCCAAGGGCGAAGCGGCGGCCAATGACGCGGCGATCGCGTTCAAGGCCGGCACGTACACCGCTTCTGCGAAGGGCTACAACGGCGATGTGACCGTGAGCGTGACCTTCTCCGACGACGCGGTGACGGCCATCGAAGTGACCGATTCCAAGGAGACCGCGCACGTCGGCGATGTGGCTTTTGAGCCGATGATTGCGGACATGCTGGCGGCGAACGGCTCCGGCGTGGACAGCGTTTCCGGCGCGACCTTCTCCAGCGCCGCACTGCGCAACGCCGTGAACGATGCGGCGGAGCAGGCCGAGTGCGCCAACCTCGGCGCGTTCAAGGCGAACACCGTCGAGCACACCGCGCAGGCCCCGATTGAGGAGACCTACGACGTGGTCATCGTCGGCGCTGGCGGCGCGGGCATGATCGCGGCGGCGCAGGCCGCGCAGGACGGCAACACCGTCGTCGTGCTCGAAAAGAACGCCGAGATGGGCGGCAACACGCTCGTTTCCGGCGGCGCTTTCCAGTCCGTGATGCCGTACCTCGTCTGGGACGCGGCTGACCCGGATGCGACCACCGGTGTGAACCCGCTGGATGGCCAGACCTACGACAAGGTGAAGAATGACGCGGGTCGTATTGATACGCTCAAGACCATCCTCGGCTGGTCGGAGGAGCCGTTCGACGGCACGCTGGACGACGATCATCCGTTTGTCGCGGGCGATATCTCCCTGAACGCCGTTCGCGGTGTGCATGAAGAATATCTGCCGACCCTCAAGGCTCTGAAGGAAGAAATTCAGGCGTACCTCGACTGGGCGCAGCCGCAGCTCGACGCGGGCGTGGAGGAGACCCAGCTGACCCTGTTCTCCACCATCAACCTGCACATCTTCCAGACCTACTACGGCGGCCTGCGTCCGAATGCGGATCATACCGCGTGGATTTACGGCCGTTACGACCTGGTGAGCCAGTTCATCGAGGGCGGCCAGGACATCAAGCCGTGGCTCGTCGCGCAGGGCGCGATCTTCGATTACACCAAGCAGTCCACGCTGATCGGCTGCCTGTGGCAGCGCGAGAACGCGCCGGTCGGCGGCGTGGTGGACGGCGTGGAGTATTCCAGCAAGTGGGGCGCTTACTTCGCCGTTCCGTACAACACGATGGTGACCGCGAACGCGGATAACAAGGTTATGCTCCGCACCACCGCCAACGAGTTGATTGTTGAGGATGGCAAGGTGACCGGCGTGAAGGCGACGCAGTACGACGGCACCGAAGTGACCATGCACGCGACCAAGGGCGTCATTCTGGCGACCGGCGGCTACGCGGCCAACATCGAAATGGTTCAGGAGACCAACACCTATTGGGATAAGGACTTTATCGCCGACAACATCGGCACCACCAACCGTTCTTCTCTGACCGGCGACGGCATCACCATGGCGGTGGCGGCTGGCGCGGCGACCGAGGGCGAGGGCTGGACGCAGATGATGCCTCTGGGATGGGTTGACAATGGCAACCTCTCCGGCGGCGCTGGCGAGAACGTCATCTTCATCAACGCGGCGACCGGCAAGCGCTATGTCGATGAGTCCGCGGAGCGCGACGTGCTCTCCGAGGGCGCTTTCGAGAACAGCATGAGCAAGGAGACCGCCGAGAGCCTGGGTCTCAAGTATGTGCCGGGCATCTACGTCGAGGTTTCCAACACCAACGTTGTGGCCGGCATGGGCGGCTTCAACAACACCAAGGCGGACGTTGAGGGCCGCATGTACTTCATGAGCGTCGAGGAGCTGGCTGACAAGCTCGGCTGCGACGCGGCGACCCTGCGCAAGACCATCGAGGATTACGACGCCTATGTCATGGGCACGGCGGACAGCCTCGAGGTCGAGAAGCTCTCCGTGCGCGGCACGGTTGGCGACGTCGAGAAGGACGAGAACGGCAAGTATAAGCCGGAAACCTACAAGCTCGACCAGGTGCGCGTGCGCTTCATGGCGCCGTCCACTCATCACACCATGGGCGGCGTGATGGTTGATATCAACCGTCATGTTCTGGATAACGACGGCAACGCCATCGCGGGTCTCTATGCGGCGGGCGAAATCACCGGCGGCATCCACGCGGGCAACCGTCTGGGCGGCAACGCCGTGACCGAGATCATCGTCTCCGGCCGTACTGCGGCGCAGGCGATCACGGCGGATAACCAGTAAGGTTTTCCTTTCAATCAAACAAAAGGCTCACGCGAAAGCGTGGGCTTTTTTGATCTGTGCATCCATAAGGAAGAAACCAATAAAAAAACACCGTATCTTCAATGAAAGCAAGACGCTGATTGAAAAGATGCGGTGTTTTTGTGATGGAATTTCATTCAAACCGGGCGGGGACAGATGCAGTCGTAAACGCTTCGGACGGTGGGAAAAGCTGCTTTTCCGCGAAGAATCCGAACGGTTTGTTCACCGGGATTCATCGAGAAAAAGTTATCGTCGAGCAGTAAATCGGGGTCTTCCGATTCAATACAGACGGATTGCGCATACGCGTCGGCATGAACGATGAGCGTATCGCCCGAGCGGCGAACAGACAGATGAGGATTCACAAATTCAAAACGTTTGGGCGCGCAGAAAAGCACGGTTCCCTGAGCGACTGCACGGTTTGATTTGTCAATCAACGCATAGCTCAGATAGTGGTTCCGCTCATTGATTTCGTTCAAATCGAGCGTGGGAAAGGATTGAACGCTCAGAGCAGGAACAGAAGCGGAAAAAGAATCGTTTTTGACAAGCGTGCCATCTGCTGTGCGCAGCGCCCAAAGCACGCGGCCGGACACGGGCGCGCGCGTTTCGTTGCACAAGGTCAGCGAAGCGGAACAGCGAATCGGCGTTTCGGAAAAATCGTTGATTTGCGGCCGCTGTGTATGTTCGCCTTCTTCGCGGCAGCAGAGCATAACGGGTGCAAAGAAGCGGCGTGCGGCATAATGCAGCGCTTTCCATCGGCCGTAATAGTCGATGGATGACCAAGAAGCGACGGGCCAGCAGTCGTTGAGCTGCCAGTAGATTGCCCCCATGCAGCGCCCGCGATGGCTGCGCCAGTGCTCCACGCCGCAGCGTACGGCGTCCGCCTGCAACAGCTGAGAAAGGTACAGCAAATCGCTGAAATTCTCCGGCAGACGGTAATTCTGCGCCAGATAGGCCAGAATTTTGCCGTTGGCCGATTTGTTGCGCTGATGGCGTTCCATCACGGGGGAGAAGATGTTGCGGTCGCCCGGTTGGGTAAAGGCTTCAATGGTCGCCCGACAGGGGAAGGCCTGAAAGCCGAATTCCGACACATAGCGATACAGATGGTTTCGGTAGGCGGAAAACGGCTTTTCACCGTGCCATACATCCCAATCATGCACGTCGCCCCGATTTTCGTCGTTGGGTAAGTCCAGCGCGCCGCCGCTGGAAGGCGAGGAAGGCCAATACGGAATCTGCGGCGCAAGCGTTTGAACCATCTGCGGCAAAAGACGCTCAAAGAGAAGCGTATAATCCCGCAGATGACTCGGCCTGCGCGGCGTGAACCGAGAGGGCAGCCCCTGAGCCTGTGCGTCGGCAGCCTGCTTGTGGAAAAGCTCCATTTCGTTGTTGCCGCACAGCAGGGCCAGACAGGCATGATGGCGAATGCGTCGGAGATTATCGGCGATTTCGGCGGTCACGGTTTGCTCAAAAGCGGGGGTTAAATCGTAAAATGCGCAGGCGAACATGAAATCCTGCCAGACCAGCAGCCCCAGCTCGTCGCACAAATCGTAGAAGAAATCGTCGGGATAAAAACCGCCGCCCCATATGCGGATGGTGTTAAAATGCGCGAGCCGCGCATCTTCAAGAAGGCGACGCGTGCGCTCAGGCGATCTGCGGGAGAAGACGCTGTCTTCCGGGATATAGTCTGCGCCCATCGCGAAGATGGGAAGCCCGTTGACCGCGTGGCAGAAGGATTCGCCCCATGCGTCAGACTTGCGTTCGAGCGACACCGTACGCAGGCCGATGCGGCGCGTCCAGGTATCGAGAACCTGCGTGCCGTCAGTCAATTCGCAGAAAACGGTATACAGCGGCTGCTCACCATACCCGGCGGGCCACCAGAGTTGGGGGCGGCGAATCCGAATCGTGTGACTTTCATCCACGGAAAGCACATCGCCTTCCGGGGAACGAACGGAGAGGCGAACCGTCGGCTGCGCGGCGGAAAGCGTTTCAATTTCGGGAAAGAAACGGAGTAAAACGCTGTTTTCGTCGTGCTGCTGTTCGATGCGGACGCTTTGAATCCGCGCGCCCGTGATCCCCAGCAGCGAAATGGGCCGCCAGATTCCCGCATCCGGCAGACGCGGCCCCCAATCCCAGCCGAACATGCAATGCGCCTTGCGCAGGTGCGAAAAGCCGGGAATCGCGTCGGTCATTCCCCAGCATGGCCGCTTTTCATATTCGTTGAGCGCGTAGGCGATGGGCGATTCAAATCGAATCAGGATGTGGTTTTCACCTTCGCGCAGAGCGCTACGCACATCAAAAAGCCATATGCGGTGCATATTATCCGCTTGGCCGACGAGAACGCCGTTGATAAAGAGCGAGCAGAGAGTGTCGAGTCCCTCGCAACAGAGTTGAACGGCTTCACAGTCGAGCAGCTCTGCATCGACGGAGAAAGTTCGTTGATATTCATAACTGTGACGCAGCGCATCAAATGCGGCAGATTCGTTTTCGCGGTAATACGGGTCTTCTATTTTTTTTTCGCGCAGCAGATCGGCGTATACGCTGCCGGGCACGATGGCAGGCAGCCAGTCGCCGCCGCCTGCACGACGGAACTGCCAGTTTCCGTTCAGAGATTGTTTAAGCATGCCGTTCTCCTTTTACGGGAGTACGCCGGGGGCAACCCAATACGGCGCGGGGGCGGTTTCCCAATCCGGCATGGAGAGCGCGTAGGGGTCGTAGACCAGCTTGCCGGCACGGAATGTCGCCATGCAGCACAGGCGCTTATCGCCTTTCATGCGGGCACGCCCGCTGTCCGCAAAGTGAACGGGGCCGTCGATAACGCGCAGCACGGCCACATCGGCGCAGCCGCCGGGGGTCAGGGTGCCCAGTTCGGGCCGATGAAGCACCTGCGCGGGATGAGTGGTGGCCATTGCGACAAGGCGCTCGAGCGGAAGCCCCATGCACAGGAATTTGGACATAACGTGCATCAGGCCGATAACCGGTCCGGCCACGTTGTCGATATACAGGTCGGTGGAGAGGGTATCCGGCACATGGCCCTGCGCAATGGCAGGAATGGCGTTGCGCAGCCAGAAACTGCCCGCGCCATGGCCGAGATCAAAACGAATGCCGCGTTCGTGCGCTTTGAAAAGAAAGCCGTTGACGTGCTGATGATCGTCGAGCACGGGAAATTGCTGGGCATACATATGCGTGTGGATATCGCCGGGGCGGAGATGCTCAAGCACCAGTTTATCATAACTGCGTTCAGGCAGCGTCGGCTGAAAGTCGATCATGCAGGGGAGGCCGGCGCGCGAGGCGGTTTCGATGGTCGCGTCAATGGAAGCCCAGGCGGGATGCGCCGCGTCGAATGGCTTGCCGACCCAGTAATGCGCCGATTTGATGCCCACAATATCGTCGGCATAAGCTTTGGCGACTTCGGAAACGACGCCGGGGTGAAAGTGCACGGGCTGATCCTCCGTATCCATATGCACCATGCCGCCGTCGGCGATGTTGAGGAAGGCCAGCACGCGCGTTTCGGCGCGGTCGATGAGTTCGCGCTTCATGCGGGGGAAATCCTGCCAGCCGCAGGTGCCCGCGTCCACGGCGGTGGTTACGCCGTTTTGGAACATGTGCGCGTCGGGATGGATGGTCGGCAGGCTGTCATGCGCAAAGGGGAAAGTCGGATAGCAGTGGCAATGCATGTCGATGAGGCCGGGGGTGACATAGCAGCCGGAAACATCCAGCGTTTTGGCGGCCTCGTAGGGCAGATCGGCGCCCACAGCGAGAATTTTGCCGCCGTCCACAGCGACGTCGGCCTTGAAGGAACGCTCGCAGACGGGGTCGATGACCGTGCCGCCCAGAAGCAGATAATCCGCATGTTGTTTCATCATATTTACCTCATTAAGCGTGGAATATAAAAAGCGCATGCCGAAAAAGCATGCGCAAAGCGTTATTCAATTTCGGCAATCAGTTCAATTTCGACCGGGATGTTGCCGTTAGGCATGTTGTGCGTGCCCATGATGGTGCGGACATGTTTGCCGCGTTCGTCAAGCACGTCGGCCATCAGGTCGGAAAAGCCATTCATGACGTAATCCAAATCGCAGAAGTCGCCGTCTACATTGATCAGCGCGGTGGCCTTAACCAGCGATTTTACGCGGTCGAGACTGCCGAAGTGGTCGCGCAGCGCGCCGAGCAGAATGACGCCGCATTCGCGCGCGGCGGCATAGCCCTCCTCGGGCGTCAAATCGCGGCCGATCCGCCCGGCATAAAACGGCTTGCCGGTGATTTGATCCTCAGGCCCGTGGCCGGAAGTATAGACCAGATTGCCGACCTGACGAAGGACGACAATCGGTTTGCGGGGCTTGAAGGCGGCGGCCTCCGTGCCCGGAATTTGATTATACATCATCCATGCCCTCCCGAATCAGCGCAGCTTGAAAATGCAGTCCACGGAAACGGGCACGTTCTGGGGCAGGGCATACGCGCCCATCGCGGAACGGGCGTGCATGCCGCGCTCGCCGAAGACCTCAAGCATGAGGTCGGAGAAGCCGTTGATGACGGCGGGCTGGCTGGAGAAATCCGCGCCGCTGTTGACCAGACCGAGTACCTTGACCACGCAGGCCACGCGATCCAGGTCGCCCACGTAATCGGCGACGACGGCGAGCGCGTTGAGGCCGCACTGGCGCGCGGCCTGATAGCCCTGCTCCAGCGTTAAATCCGTGCCGACGCGGCCGACGAACAGCGGCTTGCCCGCTTCATCCACGGGCAGCTGGGCGGTCAGGTAGAGCATACCGTCGATTTCGCGCGCGGCGACGACACCCTTGCCGCGGCGATCCTTTCTGGGCAGGGTGATGCCCAGCGATTCAAGGCGTTTTTCAATGTGACCCATAAAATAGCTCCTCTCAAACGGTTATAGATAAGGGGAAGAGCATGAAAGAAGAATCAGAATTTGGAATTAGATTTTGCCGCGCGGCGGACAGACGGTAGCGTATTCGACCAGCTGCGTGCCGAAGACCCGCGTGACGGGCTGGGGCACTTTGCCTTCCAGAATATCGGTGATGGTCTGGATGCTGCCCAGCCCCATTTCGTAGAGCGGCTGACGAATGCCCGTGATGCGCGGGCCAGTGTAGTTGTCTTCGGGGATGCGCTGATCGTCAAAGCCGATGACGGAGAGATCCTCTGGCACCCGCAGCCCCATATCCGTTACGCCCATGATGACGTTGGCGGCAATCCTGTCGCTGGAGCAGAAGACGGCGGTCGGCCGCGTTTCGGGGCTCTGCCGCATCATCTCCTGCGCGCTGCGATAGGCGAGAGAATAATCCTTGAAGATATTGAACAGATAATCGTCGCGGATGGTCAGCCCGTGGCGCTGCATGGCCTGCGTATAGCCCGTGAACCGATCGAGATTGACCTTTTTATTCGGGTCGCCCATGAAATGGCCGATTCGCGTATGGCCCTTTTCAATCAAATATTCCACGGCGGTCTGCGCGCCTTCCTGATTGTTGACCAGGAACTGGTTGACGGGCAGCGTCTGGAAATTGTTTTCAATCAGCAGAAACGGAAAATGCACGGCCGTCAGATGTTCGATGATGGGCTGATCGCTGTACAGCGAACCGTAAAGGACGATGGCGTCGGCGACGCCGCCCGTCAAAAACTGGATATATTGATCCCGCGTGGCCTGTTCCCTGCCGAGACTGCAAAAGAACACATTGCGGCGCGTGAGCTGCATGCCGTCCTCAAAGCCGCGAATCAGCTCTGTGAAAAACGGGGAATGCAGATTGCGCAGCAGCACGGCAATCGAACCGGCCTTTCGACGAACGAGCGCGCGCGCGGCGTTGTTGGGGAAATAGCCCAGCTCTTTGATGGAGCATTGAACTTTTTCCCGAATCGCAGGGGACACGTTTTCCGCGCCGTTGATGACGCGGGAAACCGTGGCCAGCGATACGCCGGCGTGCTTGGCAACTTCCTTTACTGTAACCATGAATTTCTTTTCATACCTTTACTGATTCTTCATTCTAAACTCTGGTGTAAGATGAGAACGGACATTGTGAAAACGCTTTATCAAGGACATTTTAGCATATCAACATTGAATTTGCAAGCTAAAACAGGAAAATCATTCCGAATAAAGGGAAAAAGACAGGCACGGTTACGTTTGGGAAAATCCGGTGAAACAGGAAAAGGAAAGAGGGCAAAAAAGAAAGAAAAGAATAGGAAAAACCGAAAAACAGACAACGAAGAAGCGTTAGACCGTGAAAACAACGCAGAGAAAAGGAAAACAAATCATCATGACACATGAAACAAAAAAGGCTGGATATAAATGAAGAAACAGATTTTTGAGAAAAGAAAAATGAAAAAACGTTTACATAAAAACGGAGTGAAAAGAGATGAAATGAAGAAAATTTCAAAAAAGTGTTGCAAAAACAGGTCGAATATGCTAATATAAAGCCACGACAGATGGAAACGTTTTATCAGACAAGAATCCGGCCGGTTCTAAAAGAATTTTCCGAATCTGTTCAAAACGTCTCGCCGTTTTTGCAAAGCAACGTCAAGCAAAAGCGGGCGCACCTCTAAAACGACTCAGAGAAACGAAAGGAAGGAACAACATGAAAAAGACCACGCGTTTTGCGCTGGCGGCCGCCGCTCTGTGCGCGACGATGGCTGGCTCGACCGCACTGGCGGATACCACCATCACATTCTGGGATGGCAACTGGAATGAAGCCGCTTTTGAAAAGGTTCAGGAACTCTGGAATGAGGAAAACCCGGATATCAAGATTGAAGCGGAGTTCCTCGTTGACAACGGCATGAGCGATAAGTACATGCTGGCCCTCCAGAACGGCACCGCGGCGGACGTCGTGGCCTGCGCGCTGGACTGGACGACGACCTTCGGCAACGCGGGCCTGCTCGCGCCGCTGGATGATTACGTCGCGGCGGACGGCGTGGATTTGAGCCAGTACGTGCAGGGCGCGATCAATGCCTCGACCGTCAACGGCAAGCTCTACGCGCTGCCGTTCCGCAGTGAGACTTACGCGCTCTATTACAATAAGGATATCCTCGCCGCGGCGGGCTACGATAAGGCGCCTGAGACGTGGGAGGAAGTGCTTGAAATCGCGAAGGCCTGCAATTCGGACGATGTGGCCGGCTATGGCGTCTGCGGCACGAACTACGGCAACTACTCCTTCCAGTTTATCACCATGCTGCGCAGCTCCGGCGGAACCATCCTGAACGCGGATAACACGCAGTCCACCCTGGGCAACGACGTCGGCCTTGCGACCGCGCAGCTCTATCGCGAGCTGGCCAACTACGCGCCGGCCAGCATGATGGAAAACGACAACGTCGCCAACCGCACGCTGTTCGCCAGCGGCAAGATCGCGATGTATCTGTCCGGTATCTATGATCTGCCGGAAATCGTGAAGATCAACCCCGACCTGAACTTCGCCTGTGCGATGGTGCCGACCCGCTTCGGCGCTGAGCGTTCCACGATTCTGGGCGGCTGGTCCGTCGGCGTGTCCGAGTGCTCGGAGAACAAGGAAGCGGCGTGGAAGTTCGTCGAATTCCTGACCCGCCCGGATATTGCGGCGCTCTACACCAACACCTTCACCGGCACGGGCGCTCCGGCCGCCGCTTTCAGCGATTATGCGGATGAAATCGTTCAGCCGCACGCGGATGCGCTGGCTTACGCCAAGGCGCTGCCGAGCGTTGCTTCCATCGTGAGCATCCGTCAGGCGATTTATGACGATCTCTCTCAGACGCTGACCGACAGCCTCACCTGCGAGGACGCCGTGAAGCTGCTGGATGACGACGTCAACAAGCTGCTGGCTAAGTAAGCAAAAACAGGTTCTCCTCAAAAATACTTGTAGCGAAAAAAGCCACGGTTCGGGCTGGCCGCATAGAAGAGCGGTCAGCCCGATTCTTTTTGAAAAGGTTGTGAAAATATGGGAAAGAAGATCAAACAATCGGGCATCCTGTACGTCGTTCCTGCGCTGGCGATGGTTGCGCTGGTGATGCTCTATCCGCTGGTGTATACGCTTATCATCAGCTTTTTCAAGAGCACGCTCTTTATGAAAACGCCGGAATTTTTCGGTCTCGGCCAGTATAAGGCGCTGTTTGAAGACCGGTATTTCATCGGCTCGATTTCCCAAACGCTCGTATGGACGTTTGGCAGTGTGTTTTTTCAGTTTACGCTCGGCTTTGCCATGGCGATGCTGCTGCATCAGCAGTTCGTCAAGGGCAAGACGGTGCTGCGTATCTTCCTGATGGTGCCCTGGGTGCTGCCCAGCGTCATCGGTTCCGCGGTGTGGAAATGGATGTACAACGCGGATTACGGCATCATCAACTACATCTTAAAGACCATCGGCATTATCAGCCAGAACCAGACATGGCTCTCCTCGCCGAATACCGCGATGCTTTCGGTCATTGTGGTCAACGTCTGGAAAATGTTTCCGTATGTCATGCTCATGATCGAGGCTGCGCTTCAGGGCGTTTCCAAGGAACTGAAGGAAGCGGCCGTCATCGACGGAGCGGGCAAATTCGAAATCTTCCGCAATGTGACATGGCCGGCGATTGCGCCGCAGTGCTACTCGGTGCTGCTGCTCATGCTGGTCTGGACGCTCAACGCCTTTACCTTTGTCTATAACCTGACCGGCGGCGGCCCGGCGCATTCCACCGAAGTGATGGCGATGTACATCTATAAGAAAGCCTTTACGGACTTCGACTTCGGCATGGCGTCCGCGGCGAGCACGATTCTGTTCGTGATCTGCATGCTGATCAGCTTTGTATACATTCGTCTGACGAAAGAGGGGGATGCGCAATGAAGAAAAAGACAGGCTTGGCCGAAAAAGGAAAAGCGTGGCGCATCGCGACCTATGTGCTGCTGCTGTTTATGATCGTGATTGCGGTGTTCCCGGCAATCTGGATGCTGTCTACGGCGATTAAATCCCCGGTGGAGCTTTACGATATGCCGCCGGAGATCATTCCGGACGAGCCGACGCTGGGCAACTTCGTCTCCGTGCTGCAAAACTCGAAGATGTATCAGGCCTTCTTCAACAGCGTGGTCATCACCGTCAGCGTTGTGGCGCTCACCCTGTTTTTCTCCGTGCTGGCCGGTTACGGTTTTGCGCGCTTCAAGTTTAAGGGCAGCGGCGTACTCAAGGTCGGTCTGCTTTTCGGCCAGATGATCCCCAGCGTGGTCATCATCATTCCGCTGTATTTCCTCTTTTCCAAGATGAAGATGCTCAATTCCCGCGTGTCGCTGGTCATCGCCGATATGGCGCTGACCATCCCGATGGGCGTCATCATGCTCAGCTCGTTCTTTGAAAGCGTGCCGCGTCAGCTGGAAGAAGCGGCCAAAATCGACGGCTGCACCGGCATTCAGGCGCTGTTCCGGGTTGTTCTGCCGGTGGCCAAGCCGGGCATGATTTCCGTTGCCATTTACACGTTCATCAACGCGTGGGAGGAGTTCCTCTTTGCGTTGAACCTGACCACTTCGAGCAAAACGAGGACGCTGCCGATTGCCATCAGCATGTTCTCCGGCGAGTTTGCGGTGGATTGGGGTGCAACGATGGCTGCGGCGGCGGTTGTAGCGCTGCCGGTGCTGTTGATTTTCCTGCTGTGCAATCGTTATTTTGTGCAAGGCCTCTCCGATGGCGCTGTCAAAGGTTAAGAAAGGATGGATTGTATGGTTGATTATGGTTCTGTGCTGGATCATGTGCGCACGGCTTCCAATCCGTCGGCACTGCGTATTACGGATTTGAAACTCTGCAAGGTCGATCTGCCGCCGTGGGGTTGCTATCTTATTAAACTGGAAACGAATCAGGGCATATGCGGCTACGGCGAGATGCGCGACGGATGCAGCCCGACGTATGTCAAAATGCTCAAGAGCCGTCTGGTAGGGGAAAACCCCTGTGAAGTGGACAGGCTCTTCCGCAAGATCAAGCAGTTCGGCGGGCAGAGTCGTCAGGCGGGCGGCGTCTGCGCAGTAGAGCTGGCCTTGTGGGATTTGGCGGGCAAGGCTTACGGCGTGCCGGTGTACCAGATGCTCGGAGGCCGTTTCCGAGATAAGGTTCGTCTCTATGCCGATACGCATATTGAAGATGGGCGCGCAACCGGCTGCCTGATGGAGCCGGAAGCGGTCGGCGAGGTGCTCAAGGGCTTTATGGATGACGGCTATACCGTCCTCAAAATCCTGAGCGTGGAACTGCTGATGGCGCAGGAGGGCAACTACTGCGGCCCGCTGGATTGGGTCAACGAGCTGCGCGCGGCGGAGGAAAAAGTGCGCCGCGTGGCCAAAACCGGCACGACGGCGCAGGTTTCCGCAGCCAATGCCGAATTGTATGATTTCAACCGAATCGCTCATCCGTTCACCAACATGCACGTGACCGAGAAAGGGCTTGACGCGCTGGAGGAATATATCGGCCGCATCCGCGACGTCATCGGCTACAAGGTGCCGCTGGCGATCGACCACTTCGGCCATTTCCCGCTGCCGGATATGATAAAAATCGCCCGCAGGCTGGAACGCTTCAACCTCGCGTGGCTGGAGGATATGCTGCCCTGGCAGCTGACGGATCAATACAAGCTGCTCAAGCAATCCACCACCGCGCCGCTGGCGACGGGCGAAGATATGTATCTGGCCGAGACGTTTGAGCCGCTGCTCGCGGTCGGTGCGCTGGATATGGTCCACCCGGACATCCTGACCTCGGGCGGCATTTTGGAAACGAAGAAGCTGGGCGACCTCGCGGCCAAGTATGGGGCGAGTATGGCGGTGCACATGTGCGAAAGCCCGATTGCCAGCCTTGCGGCCGCACACATGGCCACAGCGAGCGAAAACTTCTTCGCATTGGAACATGATTCGTTTGATTCGCCGTGGTGGGAAGACCTCATTATCGGGCCGGTAAAGCCGATGGTTGAAAATGGTTTTGCTAGAGTAACGGATGCGCCTGGTTTAGGCATTGAGGCGCTCAACGAAGATGTGATTCGCGAACATGGCCCGGCTAAAGGGAAGAACGTGTTCATCTCGACGGATGAATGGAATGACGAAACGTCACTGGACAGGCTGTGGAGCTGAGGAGGAACAACACGATGATGCGCCTTGCTTACGGTCAGATTAAAACGGTTGATCGTGAAACCATGATGAACGCCCGTCAGATGGGCATTGACCGCGTGCAGTTTAATCTGCCGTATGATCTTCCTGCTGATAAATATTGGAAATACGAGGATTTGGCCAATTTCAAAGGGCGCTGTGACCAATACGGCGTGATTGTCGAAGCGATGGAAAATCTGCCGATTTCCTTCTATGATAAAGCGATGCTCGGCCTGCCGGGACGGGATGAGCAGATTGACAACGTCTGCGAATCCATCCGCAATCTGGGGCGCGTCGGCATTCCCGTGCTGGGCTATCACTTCTCGCCCTCCTTTGTCTGGCGCACGGATAACGCCGCGCCGCTGGGGCGCTACGGCGCGAAGGTGCAGGCGTTTGATCTGGCGCTTCAGCAGCAGGGTATTGACGATATGGCCGATTTCGGCCAGCGGCGCGATGTGAAGATACCGGACGTCGAAGTGCTGTGGGAGAATTTTGAATATTTCATGCGCCGCGTGATTCCCGTCGCCGAGGAATACGGCGTGACGATGGCGCTGCATCCCGACGATCCGCCGCTGCCGAGCCTTTCCGGCATTGCGCGCCTGTTTATCAGCGTGGACAGCTATAAGCGCGCCGAACAGATGATTCAAAGCCCGAATTGGGGCCTGCTTTTCTGCATCGGAACGTTCTCCCAGATGGAGGGCGGCGCAAAGAATATTTTTGAAGCCATTGATTATTTCGGCCCGCGCAAGCGCCTCATCTACGCGCATATGCGCGACGTACAGGGCACGGTGCCCAAGTTCCACGAGTGCTTCCTCGGCGAAGGCAATTTTGATCCGTTTGAGGTGATGTACGCGCTGAAACATTCCGGCTTTGACGGGTTTATTGTCAGCGACCATGTGCCCGCCATCGAGGGGGATACGACGTGGGGCCATCGCGTGCGCTATGCCGACACGGGCTACATGCGCGGCTTGATGGAAGCCATCGACAAAATGGAAGCACGGCAGGCCGGAAAGTGACCTGCATACCGACATACAAAAAGGAGTTGTTGAATGATGAGTTGCCCTCTTTCTGATACGCGTTTGGCCCAAATCGGTTTTATCGTCCGCGATATTGAAAAAACCCGGAGCGAATTTGCCCGTTTCTTCAACGTGCCGGAACCGCCGATCGTCAACAGCGGCGAATTTGCCGTCACCAAGACGGAATACCGCGGCGAGCCCGCCCCGCTGGCCCAGTGCCGCATGACGTTCTTCTACTTCGGCGATTTGCAGATGGAGCTGATCGAGCCGAACGAAGCGCCCAGCGCATGGCGCGAATACCTGGAAACCCACGGCGAAGGCATTCACCATCTCGCCTTTAACGTCAAGGGGATGAAGGTCAACATCGAAAACTGCGAGCAGTGGGGCATGCACCTGGTGCAGCGCGGCGAATACCGCCGCGGCGACGGGCGCTATGCTTTCCTGGATGCGACGGACAGCCTCAAGATGTTTGTGGAGCTGCTTGAGCGCGATGAAAAGCCCAAGGAGGAAACGCATGAGTAAGCAATTCCCCAAGGACTTCGTCTGGGGCGTGGCGACGGCGTCTTATCAGATCGAGGGCGCGGCGCGGGAGGACGGACGCGGCGAATCCATTTGGGATCGCTACTGCGCCATTCCCGGCAATGTGCAGGATGGCGACACGGGCGACGTGGCCTGTGACCATTATCACCTTTTCCGCGAAGATGTGGAGCTGATGCGCCGGATGGGCGTAAAAGCCTATCGTTTTTCCATCGCGTGGCCGCGCGTGCTGCCGCAGGGGCGCGGCGAGGTTAATGAAAAGGGCATGGCCTTTTATTCCGAACTGGTGGATGCGCTGCTGGAAGCGGGCATTGAACCGTATGTGACGCTCTATCACTGGGATCTGCCGCAGGCGCTTCAGGATATCGGCGGCTGGGCCAACCACGAAATGCCGGAGATTTTTCTGGCATATGCAAAGCTGATCTTTGAGCGCCTCGGCGGCCGGGTGAAGCATTTTATCACGCTCAACGAGCCGTATTGCGCGGCGTTCCTGGGGCACTACGAAGGGCGCATGGCGCCGGGCCTGCACGATTTCTCCGTCGCGGTGCGCGCGGCTTATCACATGTATGTCGGCCACGGGCTGGTCGTGAAAGCGTTCCGCGAATCGGGTCTGGTCGGCGAAATCGGCATTGCGCTCAATTTGATGGGACGTTTGCCGCTGACGGATAAGCCGGAGGATATCGAAGCGGCGCGCCGGGCGGACGGCTATCTGAACCGCTGGTTCATTGAGCCGATTATGCTCGGCCGCTATCCGCAGGATATGGTGGAGCTGTATCAAAAAGCGGGCGTGGTGCTGCCGACGTTCAAACCCGAAGACCTCGCGCTGATGAATCAGAAACTCGATTTCGTCGGCCTGAATTATTACAATGATTTCTGGGTCAAGGATGCGCCGGGCCGCTGGCCGATCCGCTTTGCGATTGAAAACCCGAAGAACATGCCGGTGACGGATCGAAACTGGCCGATCACCGAAAACGGCTTTGCCAACATGCTGCTGCGCATGAAAAACGAGTATGGCGTGGAGAAAATCATCGTGACGGAAAACGGCGCGTCTTACCCGGATGTCGTTTCGCTCTCCGGCGAGGTGGACGACGGCGCGCGCTGCGACTATCTGCGCCGCCATCTGCTCGCGATGCACGAAGCCATAGAGAAGGGCGCGCCGGTCGAGGGCTATTTCTGCTGGTCGCTGCTGGATAATTTTGAATGGGCGTGCGGCTATTCCAGCCGTTTCGGGCTGGTCTATGTGGATTATGCCACCCAGCGCCGCATTGTCAAGCGGAGCGGCAAATTGTACGGCCGCGTGATGACGGAAAACGCGATAGAGTGAGGCAAACGCAATGGAAGCAATCAAACCCGTGCGCGTGGCGGTGATCGGCTGCGGCGCAATCAGCGGTATCTACTTTGAAAACATGACCCGCCGTTTTTCCATTCTGGAGGTGGCCGCCTGCTGTGATTTGAATGAGAAGCTGGCGCAGGCGGTTTCGCAGCGGTATCATCTGCCGGTGATGACGATGGAAGAAATCATGGCGGATGAGAGCATCGAATTGGTGGTCAATCTGACGCCGCCTGCCGCGCATTACGGCGTGATTCGCGCGCTGCTGGAGCATGGCAAGCATGTGTATACCGAAAAGGTGCTCTGCGTGCAGCCGGATCAGGCGCGCGAGCTGGCCGCGCTGGCGAAAGAGAAGGGGCTGCTGCTCTGCGCCGCGCCGGATACGTTCCTCGGCGCGGGCGTACAGACGGCGCGCGCGATTGTGGACAGCGGCATTGTCGGCGACATCACCTCCTGCGTGGCGGTTTTGCAGCGCGATGCGGGTCTGCTGGCTGAAAAATTCCCGTATACGATTGCGCAGGGCGGCGGCATCGGCATCGACGTGGGCATTTATTACGCAACGGCGCTGCTGAGCATTCTTGGCCCGGCAGCAAAGGTCAGCGGCATGTCGCAGACGTATCAGCCCGAGCGCACGCATTTCTTTACCTCGCGCGGCCATTTCGGCGAGCCGTATACCATCACGGCCGAAACGCTGCTGGCCGCGACGGTTCAATTTGCGGGCGGCGCGGTGGGCAGCCTGCACTTTAATTCCGCGAGTATTCGCTGCGAAAAACCGCAGCTGATTCTGTATGGCACGCAGGGCATCGTTTATCTGCCCGACCCGAATTTCTTCGGCGGCGAGGTTCGCGTGCTGGCCAAGGGACAGACGGAACCGTATGTTTTCCCGCATACCCATGCTTACGACGGCGACGATCGCGGCATCGGCGTGGCGGAAATGGCGTGGTCGCTGCGCAAGGGGCGCAAGCCGCGCACCCATTCGGATTTGGCCTGCCACGCGCTGGAAATGCTCAGCGGCGCGGTGGAAAGCGGCAGAACGGGTACGGTTTACACCATGCAGACGACGTTTGAACGCCCGGCGGCGCTCCCGAGAGGCTATATGGGCGCGGATTACGGCCTTTCCGAGCCGGAGGCTGAGCTGGCGTTTTAACGCGAAAGGGGGATGTCACCCATGAAGGAAATCGGGTTTGGCCTTGTGGGCACGGGCAGCATCGCTTCCCGTTTTGCCCGCGCCTGCGCGATGGTGCCGGGCGTGCGCGCGGCGGGAATTTCCTCGCGAAGCGCGGAGAAAGGGCAGAAATTCGCTGCGGAAAACGGCGTTGACCGGGTGTATGAAAACCCGACGCAGATGGCGCTTGATCCACGGATCGACATCGTTTATGTCGCAACGCCGCATCCGTTTCATTACGAAAACTGCATGGCGGCGCTTCGGGCAGGCAAACCGATTTTAAGCGAAAAGCCGATGACCATGACCGCCGCCCAGGCGCGGGATATCTTTGACACGGCGAAGGCCCGCGGCTTGTTCGCCATGGAGGGCATGTGGAGCCGTTTCCTGCCCAACATCCGGCAGGCCAGAGCGTGGATTGAGGCCGGGCGCATCGGCAAAGTGAAGATGATTGACGGCATTTTTTCCTTCGCGGTCGATGAAAAAAGCCCGAAGCCGCGGCTCGTGGAAGCCGGGCTTGGCGGCGGCGCGATGTACGATCTGGGCGTATATACGATTGAAATGGCGTCGTATTTTGCGATGGCTGAACCGCAGGAATGGGCCGGCTTTGCCGCGCCCTATGCGCCGGGCGTGGATGCGCAATCCGTACTCACGCTGCGCTATCCCAACGACGTGCTGGCGACGCTGCGCATGGGGATTACCTGCGACGCGCCCTGCATGATGACCATTTTGGGCGACAAAGGGCGCATCGAATTGCCGAGATTCTATCTGGGCAACGACGCCGTGCTCTACGAAAACGGGGTGCAGACGGAACGGCTGCATGACAGCTTTGAACTGCCCAAGGGCTTTATCTGGCAGATTGAGGCGGTTCGCGATGCGCTTTTGGCAGGCCGAACGACCAGCGACGTTGTGCCGCCGGAAACGACGATCACCTGCGCCGCGATCATGGAGGACACGATGCGCCGCTTTTTCCCGGAGGGAAACGCATGAAAAACATTCTGGATGAACTGGGCGTCGTGCCATATATCAACGCGCACGATACCATTACGCTTTACGGCGCCAGCCGCATGGAAGAAAGCACGATTGAAGCCATGAACCAGATGGCGGAGTGCTTTACGGATATTCCGGCGCTGCAAGCCAATCTGGGCGACCGAATCGCGGAAATGACGCACAATGAAGCCGCTTATATTGCCAACTGTGCGGCGGGCGCGCTCCAACTCTGCGCTGCGGTCTGTCTGGCGCGCGGAAGCGACTATATCTATCGATATCTGCCGGATACGAAAGGCCATCCGAACGAAATCATCGTGCTGCACAGCCAGCATAATTGCTACGACAAGGCGCTGGAAGCGGCGGGCGCAAAGCTCAAAATCATCGGCGATGCGGACGAAGCGCTGCTGTTTGATTTGGAAGGCAGCTTTGACGAACACACGGCGGCCGTGTTCTTCTGCCCGGTGGACCATTATGCGTCGGCCGCGCTGCCGCTGAAAACAGTGGTGGAAATTGCGCACGCGCATGGCGTTCCCGTGATTGTTGACGCGGCCGCGCAGCTCCCGCCGGTGGAAAACCTGTGGCGTTACACCGACGAGGGAGCGGATATGGTTGTTTTCAGCGGCGGCAAAACGCTCCGCGGCCCGCAGGCCAGCGGTCTGATTCTGGGTAAACAGCGTTATATCGAAGACTGCCGCCGCTTTGGCGCGCCGATGCACGGCGTATGCCGCAGCGCCAAAGCGACGAAGGAGAGCATGATCGGCTTGTATGTCGCGGTCAAAAACTTTATGGCGACAGATTGGACGGCGTGGAACGCCAAGATGGACGAGCGCGTGGAGCGCATGCTTTCCGCGATGCAGGAGAATCCGCTTTTTGCGCCGTATCGGGTGGATCATGGTTCGGTGGGGCAGAGCTACCCCCGCGCGTTTGCGCATGTCGCGCCGCCCTGCACCCCGGAAGATATCGTTCGCCGCATGCGCGAACAGCATATCTTTATCGGCATGGATAAGCCGCAGAACGCGATCTATCTCAGCCCGCAGAACTTGACGGATGAGGAATGCGGAACGGTGTGCGAGGCGCTGAAAGCGATAAAAGGATTTGCGGCCGATTGAGAGGATGAATCCGATCAACGCTTGAGTTTGGATTGTGTAAAAGATTCCTGACATCACATTGATGGAACCGTGCGTCAACCGCGGTTCCTTTTCTTTTCCCTAAGTTTGTTCTTTCAGGGAACAACCTGAAGGAGTTGCCAAAAAGCGCCAAATGGAATATAATCAGAGCATGAAAATGCGCCCGTATGGCTTTTAGCGTTTTCAAACCGCGAAACACGATTATAATAAGCGGGAAATCCAAGAACCTCAGGTTCCTGGCAGGGTTTGGGACGGCGTCCCAAACGTTTCCCCAAAGAGAACATAGAAAACGAGAGGGGTCAATCATGGGAAAGCTATCCTATGCGCTTAAGCGCGCCCGTAAGATGGATTACCGCGCAATGTTCAAAACCGCCGACATGCTGCACAAGAAGACGGGCAAGAGCCGCGTCTGGCTGATGGCCGACATGGCCAAGTGCGCCGCCAAGTACAACGCGGGCTATGTCGATTATAAAATCGCGGAGATGTACCGCCTGAACGACGCGCAGCGCGCCACGCAGATCACGCGCGGCATTTCCAACAGCATCGTTGCGCGGATGAACGACAAAAAGTTCTGGCATTTCTTCGATAACAAGACCGAGTTCAACCAGCTCTTTCATGAGCAGGTGAAGCGCGAATGGCTCAATTTCGCCAGCGCGACGGAAGCGCAGTTCGCCGAGTTTGTGCAGGGGCGCGGCGACATCATCTGCAAGCCGATCGACGGCTCGAGCGGACAGGGCATTCTCAAATGCACGCCGGAGGATTACAAGGACGTGCATGCGCTCTATGAGCGGCTCAAGGCGGCGGGCATCGGCATTGTGGAGGACAAGGTGATTCAGCATGAGGCGATTGCCGCGCTCTGCCCGACCTCGGTCAACACCATCCGCGTCGCAACGCTGCTGGGCGACAAGAAAGAGGGCATTGTCTACGCCTATATCCGCATCGGCAACGGCAAGGTGATGGATAACGTCGATTGCGGCGGCATGGCCGCGCCGATCAATCTGGATACGGGCGTCATCAGCGGCGTGGGCGCGAACAAGGCGGGCGAAGCTTATGAATTCCACCCGATGACGGGCAAGCGCATTCCCGGCACGCAGATTCCCTATTGGGAGGAGGTTAAGGCCATGTGCCTGAAGGCGATGCACGTCGTGCCGCAGGTGCGCTTCGTCGCCTGGGACGTGGCGATTACGCCGGATGGCCCGGTATTTATCGAGGGCAATTCCTTCCCCAGCCATGCGATTCCGCAGTTTGCCGCACACTTCCCGGATGGCATCGGCATTCTGCCCCGGTTTGAGGAGTTCATCGACCTATGATCTGCACGCTTTGCCCCCGAAACTGCAAGGCGGAGCGCACGGAGGAAGCGGGCGCGGGCGTCTGCCGCATGGGCACGCTGCCCAAAATCGCGCGCGCGGCGCTGCACATGTGGGAGGAGCCCTGCATCAGCGGCACGCACGGCAGCGGCGCAGTGTTCTTTTCCGGCTGCGGGCTGCGGTGCGTGTTCTGCCAGAATGAAAGCATCAGCCAGAAGGGCGAGGGAAAGATCGTCACGCCAAAGCGGCTTTCGGAAATCTTCCGCGAGCTGGAGGAGCAGGGCGCGCACAACATCAACCTCGTGACGGCGGCGCACTTTGTCCCCGCCGTGCTCGAAGCGCTGGCGCTGTACAGGCCGAATCTGCCCATCGTTTACAACAGCAGCGGCTATGAGAGCGTGGAGACCCTGCGCATGCTGGAGGGCGCAGTGGATATCTATCTGCCGGATTACAAATACATCGA
The DNA here is from genome assembly GCA_934636105.1 of uncultured Clostridia bacterium. GTDB lineage: Bacteria > Bacillota > Clostridia > Christensenellales > Aristaeellaceae > Ventricola. The sequence goes on along the minus strand of CAKTZR010000008.1, from coordinate 57,358 downwards.
CCCGAACATGGCGGCGATGCTCTCCGGCGCGCGGGATTATCCCGATGTGGCGCATGCGGCGATTGCCGAGATGGTGCGCCAGACGGGCGCGCCCGTTTATGATGCAAACGGCATGATGACGCGCGGCACGCTGATTCGTCACCTCGTTCTGCCGGGAATGACGGGGGACAGCATCCGCATTCTGGAGCAGATCTGCGACGATTTTCCCGGCATTCCCGTTTCGCTGATGGGGCAGTACACGCCTTGCGGCAGGGCGCTGACCATCCCCGGATTGGACAGGAAAATCAAAAAGAAGGAATACGCCCGTGTGCTGGCCTATATGGAGGCCGTCGGGCTGGACGGCTATCGGCAGGAGCTTGGCTCGGCGGATGGCGCGTTTATCCCGACGTTCGACGGCACGGGCGTGTAAAGAAGTACGAAAGGAATGAGCGGGATGCAGGCTTGTTTTCTCCCGGCGGATATTCTTTTGCCCGATGCGGCGGCGGATTTTGAAAAGTGGGCGGTCGTCGCCTGCGACCAGTTCACCAGCCAGCCGGCATATTGGCAAAGCGCGGCGCAGATTGTCGGCGATGCGCCCAGCACGCTGAACATCGTTTATCCCGAAGTGTATCTTGCCGAGGGAGACGCGCGAATTGAAAGCATTCGGCGGGCGATGGCGGATTACATGCAGCGCGGCGTGCTGCAAACGCGCGTGCAAAACGGCTTTGTGCTCGTCCGCCGCACGACCGAGAGCGGCGAACGCCTTGGGCTGGTCGGCAAGCTGGATTTGGAGCAGTATGATTTCACGCCCGGCACATCTGCGCCCGTCCGCGCGACGGAGGGAACGATCCTCTCGCGCATTCCGCCCCGCGTGCGCATTCGTCAGGGTGCGCCGATTGAAAGCCCGCATGTGATGATGCTCGTCGATGACGCGGCCATGCGCCTGATTGAGCCGCTGGCTAAGATGAATCTGCCCAAGCTCTATGACACGGAGCTGATGCTTGGCGGCGGCCACATCAGCGGCTTCGCCGTCGAGGGGGAGCTGGCCGCGCAGACGGCAGACCTGATTGCGCGGATGCAGCAGGAGAGCGGCGGCTTCTTCCTCGCGGTCGGCGACGGCAATCATTCGCTGGCGACGGCGAAGGCCTGCTGGGAGCAGATCAAGCCGACGCTTTCCGAAGCGGAACGGGAAAACCATCCCGCACGGTTCGCGCTCTGCGAGCTGGTCAATCTGCACAGCCCGGCGCTGATTTTCAGGCCGATCCACCGCGTGATCTTCGGCGCAGAGATCGACGGCTTGCAGAGCGGGTTTGAACTGTATCTGCGCGCGCACGGCATGACGCTCACGGACGGCGGCGAGGTGACGCTCGTGCAGGACGATAAGCGGCGCGGCTTCGCCATCAGCGGGCGCGGGGATCGCCTGCCGGTGGATGTGCTGCAAAAATACCTCGATCAGGCCTGCAATGAAAAGAGCGGCTGGTCGCTGGATTATGTCCACGGCGACGAGGATGCGGCGGGCCTTGCCCAAAACGGCGCGACGGCGGCGCTGCTCGGCGCGATGGATAAGCGCGCGCTCTTTCCGGCCATTGCCGCAGGCGGCGTGCTGCCCAGAAAGACGTTCTCGATGGGCGAAGCGACGGAGAAGCGGTATTATATGGAGTGCAGGGCGATCGAGTGACGGAGGATGAGTTGTACGCTAGAATCGTACAGCTAAAAGAAAACGAATCTGAAAAACTGCTCGGCGCGTAAAATCACCGTAAAAGTTATGCTTCGAAGCTTGAAGCAAAGGCAGCGCCGCGGCCCTGCAAGCGTCCAAAATCCTTATGAGACTTGCCTTTTCGTGAAGAAAATAACTTAAACCGGGAGCGTCCGCGGACGTTGACAGCATGCGTTTTTCCATGTAGAATAGGAACGTTTGCAAATAAAAAGAAGTGCGTCCGGCCGTCGGGGAGCGGCGGCTGTTCAAGGAGGAAAAATTTAATGATTAGAAAGACGAAAATCGTGTGTACGCTCGGCCCGGCCAGCGACAGCGAGGAGATGATCTCCAAGCTGATGGACGCGGGCATGAACGTGTGCCGTCTGAATATGTCTCACGGTTCCTATGAGGAGCAGGGCGCGCGCATCGACCGCATCAAGCGTCTGCGCGCGGAAAAGAATATCCCGGTTGCCATCATGCTCGATACCAAGGGCCCGGAGGTGCGCACCAAGACGCTCAAGGGCGACAAGGTGACGCTCCAGGCCGGGCAGGAGTTCATCCTGACCAGCCGCGACATCGAGGGTGACGAAACGCAGGTTTCCATCACGTATCCGAAGATGGTCGAGCTGGTGCATCCCGGCACGCGCGTTCTGATTGACGACGGCCTGATTGCGCTGGACGTGAAGCAGATCGTGAACGGCACGGACATCGTCTGCACCGTCATCAACGGCGGCGTGCTCGGCGGCCGCAAGGGCATTTCCGTGCCGGACGTCGATTTGCAGATGCCCTCCATCGGCGAAAAGGATCGCAGCGACATCATCTTCGGCATTGAAAAGGGCATCGACCTCATTGCTGCGTCCTTCGTCTGCCGCCCCAGCGACGTGCTGACCATCCGCAAGCTCTGCGCCGACAACGGCGGCAGCCATGTGCAGATTTTCTCCAAGATTGAAAACCGCATGGGCGTGAACAATTTCGACGAAATCCTCAAGGTTTCCGACGGCATCATGGTCGCGCGCGGCGACTTGGGCGTGGAAGTCGATATGGAAGAAGTGCCGGTTCTCCAGAAGCAGTTCATCCACAAGTGCAACGTGGCGGCTAAGCCGGTCATCACCGCGACGCAGATGCTCGATTCCATGATCCGCAACCCGCGCCCGACCCGCGCGGAAGCCAGCGACGTGGCCAACGCCATTATCGACGGCACGGACGCGATCATGCTCTCCGGCGAGACCGCCGCGGGCAAGTACCCGATTGAGGCCGTCGGCACGATGGTGCGCATCGCGACTTACATCGAGGCGCATCAGCTGAACGACAACACCCAGCTGCTCCAGCAGGAGGCTGTGCGCAACGCGACGGTCCGCACGGTGGCGAACGCGGTTTCCTATTCCTGCTGCCAGATGGCGCGCGACCTCAATGCGAACGCCATCATCACGCCGAGCAACTCCGGCACGACGGCGCGCATGGTTGCCCGCTTCCGCCCGGATTGCCCGATTATCGCCCCGACCCCGAGCGAACATGCGTATCATCAGCTGGGCCTGAGCTACGGCGTTGTGCCGGCGCACATGGGCGTGAGCGGCGACACCGACGAACTCATCAACACCGCCGTGGAAGCGGCGCAGCAGAGCGGGCTGATTAAGACCGGCGACGTGGTCATCATCTCCGCGGGCGTGCCGACCGGCGTTTCCGGCACGACCAACCTGATTAAGGCGCATATCGTCGGCAACGTGCTTCTGCGCGGCGTCGGCGTGGGCAGCGGCTGCGCGAGCGGCAACGTCTGCACCGTCAACACGCTCAGCGATCTGGAGAGCGACTTCAAGGATGGCAACGTCATCGTCACCAAGATGACCACCAGCGAGATGCTGCCCTACATGCGCCGCGCGAGCGCCGTCGTCGTGGAGAGCACCAACCCGGAGTGCCACGCGGCCGTGGCCTGCCAGGCGATGGGCATTCCGATGATGATGGATCGCACCTATCAGGCGGTTCACATGCTCAAGAGCGGCATGATGATTACCGTCGATGCGGACGAGGGCTTCATCTATAACGGCATTAAGGCGTAAAAAGAAGAAATGATACGGCGGAGGGGCAGAGGCTTTTCCGCTGTATTTATCATATATGGAAAATATAATTGCAAACGAGGATTGCGCGAATGGCGGCGCAACCCTCGTTTTGATTATGAGTGTCGATTTATGTTGGAACTAGAAGTCTTTTTATAAGTGAGGTATTCGGCAAAGTCTTTCAATTCTGACAACGACTCTTGAGGAAAATGCGGGGGCAGATGAAAGGTATTTTCAGATTGCGATGGAGAAGGATTATCGCTTAAACCGACGAGGTAATCAACGGTGACATTGAAATAGCGCGCAATCGCGATTTTGATGGCGTCCGGCGGTTCGTTTTTGTCGCGCTCGTAGGCAGAAATGGAGTGCTTGCTGATTTTCAGCAAATCGGCAAGTTCATCCTGCGTCATGCCTGCGTCCTTGCGCAAGTCATAAAGCCGTTCACCGATCACAACCATCCCTCCCAGAAAGAATATTATGGATGAATTATAGATTAAAAATTTATTTTTTCTTCAAAAGTAGACAAATAATCGAATTAAGCGTATAATTGTAGATAATAAATCGACAAAGGAGGGGCAAAAGCTACTCAGGTGGGTCAAAAGGAAACGAAAGCAAATGAACGGAGGAAAAGAAAATGAAAAAGTGGATGGCGAGATTGGCGGCTGTGCTGATTTGCTGCTGCGCGGCAACTGCGGCGGCGGAAGTGAAATTTGACATTTCAGTATTTGAAAACAATCCAGATTATGAAGTTGAGTTTGATGAAATGGATGATACGGGAACGATTACATCGAGTGATGGTAATGTAGTTGCGGGAGCAGGGGAAGATGATGACGGTCTTATACTTGGTTCGGTTGATATAAAAATTCTTGAAAATCAGCCGCCTCTTATGAGAATATCGCTGCTTTATATGGGCGAAGATTGGATTTTTACGGATAAAGTTATCTTGAAACCGGCGGATAAACGGTATACATTTGAAGTTAAACGAAATACAGATGTTTCAAATGGAAAAATTTTTGAAAACTTTACACTGGTTTTAACAGAAGAATCTATTCAGGTTATAAGAGATATGATAGATTCGGATAACTTCATGGTGAAAATGCGTTTAGACGGAGATAGAAAAGTAGACGGATCTTTGATTTTTGACAAGGAAAAACTGACGAAGATGTATAATGATTATGTGGTTTCTGGAGCATTGGAAAATGATTTTTCTTTGGTAAAAACTGTCTTCCCTTGCACAATTAAATAAGCGTGATGTGAAGCAGGCGGCTGGCGGCGAAAGTCAGCCGCTTCTTTTTGCGCAAAAATAGACAATTCAGCCTGCAAAATCAGGTTTTTATGCGGGAGGGCTTGCGCGAAATCCTCAAAGCGCGTATCATAGACGCTAGAAAGACATAGGCTTTCAAATAAACGGCATATACATGGCGTTTCAAACCAGACAGGAGGTACGCGATGTTCTATTATTATGATCCAACCTATTGGCTGATTCTCATCGGCGCGATTGTGGCGCTGTATGCGCAAATCAAGGTTTCGACGACATATTCCAAATGGTCGAAGGTGTCTTCCTCCACGCGGATGACGGGCGCGGAGATGGCGCGGCAGATTTTGGACAGCAACGGCTGCGAAAACGTGCGCATCGAGCGTATTTCCGGCAAGCTGACCGATCATTATGACCCGGAAAACGGCGTGCTTCGCCTGTCCAGCGAGGTCTATGGCTCGGATTCCGTCGCGGCGCTGGGCGTGGCCGCGCATGAAGCGGGACATGCCATTCAGGATGAGCAGGATTACGCGCCGCTTCGCATCCGCTCGACGATGGTGCCGATTGCCAACATCGGTTCCGGCGCGTCGATTCCGCTGTTTATGCTCGGCCTGATTCTCTCGTGGGAGCCGCTGGTGAAGATCGGTATTTTCTGCTTTGCGCTGGCCGTGCTCTTTTATGTGGTGACGCTTCCGGTGGAGTTTAACGCCTCCGGCCGCGCGGTTCAGGTGCTGGCAGGCGGCTATCTGCCGGAAAACGAGGTGCGCGGCGTGAAGGCCGTGCTTTCCGCCGCGGCGCTGACTTATGTCGCCGCCGCGCTGCAATCGCTCTTGCAGCTGCTCAGGCTGGTGCTTATTGCGGGCAACAACCGCCGCAGGGATTAACAGGTTCCGGCGGCGGACGCTGATTAGATGAAAGGGGATTTCCGCCGCCATGTCGTATTCGTCGCAGACCAAAGAGGAGCTTTGCCGTTTTGAGCCGGACAGCGTGTGCTGCCTGCTGGCGGAATTGAGCGGCATTGTCTGCGCCGCCGGTTCGGTTATCTATCGCGGCGGCGGCGACAAGCGGCTCTCCATCGAAACGGAAAACAATGCCGTCGCCCGGCGCGCGTTCCGGCTTCTGCGCGAGGTTTTCGACGTGCAGCCCCAGCTGGTGACGCTCAAGCGGTCGCGGTTGGGCGGGCGGAGCGCTTACCGCATCGAAATCAGCGGAAGCGAGGCGTCCTTTGTGCTGGAGGGCTGCGGCATCGAGATGGGCCAGCGGCGCGGCGTGCCGCGGGAAATCACGGTGCGCAAGTGCTGCCGAATGTCGTTTCTGCGGGGCGTGTTTCTGGCTTGCGGCTCGGTGACGGATCCGGAAAAGGAATATCATCTGGAATTTGTGCTGGAAGATGAAGCCTTCGCGGCAGCGCTGCAAAGGCTGATTGCGCGGTTTTCGCTCAGCGCGCACCTGGCCAAACGCCGCGCGATGACGCTGGTCTATCTCAAGGGGCAGAGCGAAATCACGGATATGCTCAGCATCTTCGGCGCGCAGAGCGCCCGGTTCGCGATGGAGGACGCTTATATCCGCAAGGAACTGCGCAACAACGCCAACCGCGCCGTCAACTGCGACAGCGCCAACGTGCAGCGCGCGGTGACGGCGGCTTCCAGACAGGCGCAGGCCATCGAGCGCGTGCTGACGGCCTGCGGGCGGGAGAGCCTGCCGCCCCTGCTTCGGGAGACGGCGGAGCTTCGGCTGGCGCATCCGGAGATGTCGCTGGAGGAGCTGGGCAGGCTGTGCGATCCGCCGGTCGGCAAGAGCGGCGTGAACCACAGGCTCCGCAAGCTGGAAGCCATGGCCAAGGAATTGGAAAAGCCGGCGGAAACCGCCGAGAAAGGGAAGCACGATGGAACTGACGATTAAGGTTGCGATTCAAAAGGACATGATGACCCGGCAGGCCGCCGATATTGCGCACAGAATGAGCGATTTTGAAAGCCGCGTGCTGATTAAAAAGCAGAATCTGACGGTCAACGCCAAATCGCTGATGGGCGTGCTTTCCGCCGACCTGCGCGACGGGCAGGCCGTGACGATCCTTGCCGAAGGACCGGACGAGGCGCAGGCCGTCTGCACGCTCAGCCGATTGCTGGGCGCGTGAACACGAGCGAAACAAGGCTTGACAGCGCTTGTTTTTTTGCTTATAATAAAGGCGATATCAGGCGATAACGGGGAAAGCGGAACGCAGGCTTCTTTTTAGAGAGCCGGGCCATTTGCTGCAAGGCCGGGCAGGATTGCGCGTTCAAGGCTCCGAACCCCATCAGCCGCGGCGCCAAGAACGCCGCCGTTTTCCCCGCGATAAGGGGTTTAAGCAGGGCGCGGAAAGCGCCAAACCGGGTGGTACCGCGAAGCAATGCGCTTCGTCCCAGTGATGGGGCGGAGCGTTTTTTTGTGGATGCCCAACATAGAAGTGAGGAAAAAAACATGGCGAAGAAAAATCAGCAGGAGTTCGTTCAGCACATCACCCCGCGCAGCGAGGATTTCTCCCAGTGGTACACCGACGTGGTGCGTCTGGCCGATTTGATGGATTACACCCCCGTCCGCGGCTGCATGGCCATCAAGCCCTACGGCTATCGCATTTGGGAGCTGATTCAGCAGCAGATGGACGCGGAATTTAAGCGCACCGGCCATCAAAACGTGAGCATGCCGATGCTCATTCCGGAAAGCCTGCTGCTCAAGGAAGCGGATCACGTCGAGGGCTTCGCGCCGGAAGTGGCGTGGGTCACGCAGGGCGGCACCGAGCCGCTGACCGAGCGCCTGGCGATCCGCCCGACGAGCGAGACGATTTTCTGCACGATGTACGCGAAGTGGGTGCAGAGCTGGCGCGACCTGCCGCTCAAATACAATCAGTGGTGCTCCGTCATGCGCTGGGAGAAGACGACCCGTCCGTTCCTGCGCACGGCCGAGTTCCTCTGGCAGGAGGGCCACACCGTCCACGCCACCGCCGAGGAGGCGCAGGAGGAGACGATGCAGATGCTCGGCGTGTATCGCGATTTCTGCGAAAAGAACCTTGCGATTCCGGTCTACTGCGGCCAGAAGAGCGACAAGGAAAAGTTTGCCGGCGCGCGCGCGACGTATTCCATCGAAGCGATGATGCAGGATGGCAAGGCGCTCCAGAGCGGCACGAGCCACAACTTCGGCACGAACTTCTCCGAGCCGTTTGAAATCAAATATCTGGATAAGGACGGCACGCAGAAATATGCGCACGAGACGAGCTGGGGCACCAGCACCCGCCTCATCGGCGCGATCATCATGACCCACGGCGACGAGCGCGGCCTGAAACTGCCGCCGATGATCGCCCCGTATCAGGTGGTCGTCGTTCCGGTCGCCGCGCACAAGGAAGGCGTGCTGGAGGGCGCGAAGGCTGTCGCCGACAAGCTGACCGCCGCCGGTCTGCGCGTGAAGTTTGACGACCGCGACAACGTGACACCGGGCTGGAAGTTCAACGAGTGGGAGCTCAAGGGCGTTCCGGTTCGCGTCGAGGTTGGCCCGCGCGATCTGGCCGAGGGCAAGGTGATGAGCGTGCGCCGCGATACCTTCGAGAAGGCGCCGCTGGATATCGAGGGCCTTGAGGGCGAAATCAAGGCGATGCTGGACGCGATTCAGACCAACATGTTCGAAATTGCCCGCGCGTTCCGCGACGCGCACACCGCCGACGTGCATAACATGGAGGAGCTGGGCAAGCAGGTGGACGGCGGCTATGCCAAGGCCATGTGGTGCGGCGATCAGGCCTGCGAGGACGAGATTAAGGATCGTTTCAGCGCGTCTTCCCGCTGCATGCCGTTTGACCAGACGCCCATCGGCGATACCTGCGTCTGCTGCGGCAAGCCGGCGAAGAAGGTCATCTATTTCGCAAAGGCATATTGATTTCTGCAAGGGGCTGTCAACGCGCACAGCCCCTTTTTTCGAATCATGGAAAAGCAAGGAGAAACGACGTGAAAGCAAAAGCGAAACTGTACGGGCCGATGCTGCTGGCGGCGCTGCTGTGCGCGCTGGTGTTCGCCACGGGCGTGATGCGTAAGCCGCGCGAATTTGAGCTGCTCAGCGAAAAATACATCCAGTTCAGCGACGGAAAAACGCGCCACACGCTGGCGGACGGCGACGCCTACGGCGTGCTGAAAAGCAGCATGCAGGGGCTGCATCTGCCCGCGGGCACATACCGCCTGAAATGGATCGTCTCCGGCGACGGCGACAACGTGCTTCGCCTGAAAAACGACGACGGCGCGCAGATCACGCCGGATGAGTTTGTGCTGCCCTCCGACGAGGGCGAAGGCGAATTTGTGTTTGAAATCGAGGAGGCCTGCGAGAATTTTGCGCTGGAATTTGAGTTTGCTTCCGGCACTTATCTGGATATTTACGACCTCAAGCTCTATACACCGGAATATCAGGACGACGCGTTTACGCTGCTGTTCTTTGCCATCGGCGCGTGCCTGCTGTATGGGCTGATCGCCACGGGCAGGCTGACGCGGGAAAACATGGCCCCGGCGCTGATGATCGGTTTCGCGCTGCTGATTGCCAACTCGATGGCGCTCAAATCGACGTTCACCTACGGCCACGACGGCGTCTATCATGTGGCACGCATCCAAAATCTGGCGGACGGCCTGAAAAGCGGCCAGTTCCCCGTGCGGCTGGGCGGCTTCTCCTTCAACGGATACGGCGCGGTGACGTCGGTGTTCTATCCCGATATATTCCTCTATCCGTTTGCGCTGACGCTGCTGGGCGGGGCGAGCGTGGCTTACGCAGGCAACATGATGCTCATCAGCCTGAACATCGGCGCGGCGCTGACCATGTACGCGGCGGCGAAGCGGTTGTTTGAAAACCGCTGGGCGGCTACCTGCGCGTCGATTCTCTACACGCTGGCGGTTTATCGGCTGATGGATGTGTTCACGCGCGTGGCCATCGGCGAAGCGACGGCGATGGTCTTCTTCCCGCTGTTTATCGTGGGGCTGTACGAGGTGGTCTGCGGGGATAAGCGGCGCTGGAAGCTGCTGGCCGTCAGCGCGGCGTGCATCTTCTGCGGCCACATGATTTCTACGCTGGTCTGTGCGGTGCTGGCCGTGCTCTTTTGCGCGGCGCATATCGTCGGCCTTGTCCGCGAAAAGCGGCTGGCGGCGATTGTCAAGGCGGCTGGGCTGTGCCTGCTGCTGTGCCTGTTCCGCCTTGCGCCTTTTATCATGTATACGATGGAAGGGCTGGGCGCAAGCACGCTGATTAACGATTTGACGGTCAACGCCATCGAACCGGGGCAGATTTTGATGACGAGCCTTGGTTCGGCTTCCAAGAGCGTCGCCAATCACAAGGTACTGGCCTTCTCGGCGGAAATCGGCCTGCCGCTGCTGGTTGGCGCGATGCTGGCGCTGTATGCCGCGCTGCAAAAGCAGGAGCGCGGCCGAAGCGAAAAGGCCGTGCTGCGCCTGCTGGTCTGCGGCGCGATTCTGGCCGTCGCATCGACGGATTTCTTCCCGTGGGGGCCGATTTCCGCATTGACGCGCGGCAAGGTGGGCTATATTCAGTTCACATGGCGGTTGATGATGTTCGTCACGCCGCTGCTGGCGCTGGCCGCGGGCTATGGCGTGGCCGAATTCGGCGGAAAGCGCCCGGATGCGGCGGCGGTTGCGGCGCTGTGCCTGGCGGGGCTGTGCGCCATGCCGACGCTCTCCGGCGAACTGCATGAATCGTGGTATATCGAGCAGGGCACGATTGCCAGCCCGCATCTGGGCCTGGCCTACGCGGAATACACCCTGCCGGATACGAGCTTCCTCGCCACGCGCGACCGCACACTGCACATCGAAGGCGGCGTGACGGTTTCGGATTATGACAAGCAGGGCGCGGCGATCACCGCGCAGGTGGACGCGGCGCAGGAGGGTACAGTGTCCTTCCCACTGTTCAACTATGACGGCTATCGCGCGACGCTTAACGGGCAGGAAATCGCGATTGAAAACGGGGATAACAACCGCATTCAGCTTCGCTTCCCCGCAGGGGCGAGCGGCGAGGTGAAAATCCGGTTCGTCGGCAAGGCGTGGTGGAAGATCACGGACGCGGTGTCGCTGCTCACGCTGCTGGCGCTTCTTTTGGGTAAAAAAATGGGAAGGCTTGGGAAGAAGGCATGAATGAAAGGCTTCGAACCTACGGCCCGGTTGTGCTGACGCTGCTGCTGTGCGCGGCGGTGTTTGCGACGGGCGCGCTGACCAAATATCCCGTTTTGGAAGCACAGGTGCAGGCGATGAATTTCCCGAACGGCACGCGGGTCAGCCTTGAAAACGGCGACACTTACGGCATGGTGCCAAGCGATGGGCCGGGGCCGAATCTCGCCGCCGGAACGTATCGGCTGAAATGGTTTGTCGAGAGCGACGGGGATAACGCGCTGCACCTGTCCACCCTGAACGGCGGGCGGATTGAGCCGGAGGTTGTGGCGCTGCCTGCCGGGCAGAGCGGCGGCGAATTTGAATTTACGCTGGAAAATGCCATCGAGGGTCTGCAGCTTCAATTTGAGTTCGCCGCAGGTACGTACATGGAAATTTACGACGTGCGGATTTATACGCCCGGCTGCACGGATAACGCGTTCACGCTGCTGTTTGCATCGCTGATTTTCAGCTTCATTTGGGTGGCGGCGCGCAAGGGAAAATTGACTCCAAAATTCATCGGGGGGGTTACTCCTCGGCGTGGCTGTGCTCTTTGCCAGCGCGCCAGCCCTGCAGGAGACGCTGTACGTGGGCGACGATGTGGAATATCACCTCTGCCGAATCATGAACATCGTGGATGCGTGGCGGTGCGGCCAATTCCCGGCGCGGCTGGGCGCGTATATCTATGACGGATACGGCGCGCTGACCTCGATCTTCTATCCGGATTATTTCCTGTATCCCTTTGCGCTGATGAGCCTGTGCGGGGCGAGCTTGGCCTATGTAGGCAACGTGATGCTCATTTGCCTGAACATCGGCGCGGCAGCGGGTATGTACGCGGCGGCTAAACGTATGTTTGGCGACCATGATGCGGCGGTTGCATCCGCGGCGCTCTATGTGTTGGCGGCGTACAGGCTGACGGACGTTTATGCCCGGTTTGCGGTCGGCGAAGCGACGGCGATGGTCTTCCTGCCGCTGTTCATCGCTTCGCTGTGGGATTGCGTGGCGGGGGATTCCTCGCGCTGGAAGGCTCTGTCATTCAGCGCGGCGGCGATCTTCTTTTCGCATATGATTACGACGCTGCTCTGCGCGGCGATGGCAGTGCTGCTGTGCCTGATTGATGCGCGGCGTATCCTCCGTGAGGGGCGGCTCAAGAATCTGCTCAAGGCGATTGGGCTTTGCGTGCTGCTCTGCCTGTTCCATCTTGCGCCACTCATCATGTATTTTGCGGAGGGCATCAATTCGACGGCCAACATGCGCGTTGTGACCTATGCGGCGCTGAATCCGGCGGAGCTGCTCGGTTTTGGCAAGGCGTTCTCCATGCAGCTCGGCGTGTTGCAAATCCTTTGCGCGGCCATGGCCATTTATACCGTCACCCAGCAGAAGAAGATCGGCGAAAAGGAACGCGCGGCGCTGACCCTGATTGCGGGTGGTGCGGCTGCGGCGATTGCGTCCACAGCGTTTTTTCCATGGAGCTATGTGGTCGTCCTTACTCGCGGATGGATTAACCAGATTCAATTCCCGTGGCGGCTGCTGGCACTGACCACGCCGCTGCTGGCACTTGCGGCGGCGTATCCCGTTTCGAAAATGCCCAGGCATCGGGAGTATGCCGCGGTCGTGCTGCTGGCGCTGGCCGTGCTGGCCGTGCAGCCGCAGCTTGAGCTGTATCTTGAAAACGGCGGGATACCCTGCGGCGTGAGTGTCACTCCGCATCTGACGGATGAGGAATACCTGATTGCGGATTCCTATCCCCTGCGGACGGGCTGGCAGAATGAACCGATCAGCGAGGGCGTGAACATGACGAATTACGTCAAGCGCGGCTCGACCGTTACCGCCGACGTGCAGGCTGAGCGGGACGGAACGCTGCTGCTTCCGCTGTTCGGCTATGACGGCTATCGGGCGCAGGTGGACGGGCAAGAGGTGGAGGTCGTCCTGAACAGGGAGCAGAATAACCGCCTTGAAATCCGCCTGCCCGCGGGAACGAACGGCAGTCTGCGCGTCTGGTTCGCCGGGAAGGCGTGGTGGCGGTTGGCGGACGCGGTGTCGCTTTTGACGCTGATCGGGCTGGGCGTCGTCAATCAAAAGGAGAAAAAGAAGCGTTTGAATTTTAAAAAGTGAGGAGGAAGAAGGCATGCGTCATTCCAAGAAGGGGGTTGCGCTGGGGGCGGCGCTTTGCGTGCTGGCGCTGGTCTTTTCCGTTTGGCTGCAAAGGGCCGGGTATTTGATCTATTTGAACAGCGACATGGCTTCGGAAATCATTCTGGCCAATCGGCAGGCGCAGACGCACAGCCTGGTTCAGATGGATTGGCTGTATTCCACGGAGATTCACAGCATTCACATGAATCTGTTCTATGCGCTGGCGTTCTGCCTCACGCCCAGCTATGAGCTGGCGCGGATCATCGGCAACACGATGGTTTTTGTGCTGGGACTGGCGGCCTGCGCGGGGCTGTGCAAGGCCTGCGGGCTGTCGCTGGGCGCGTCGCTCTGCGCGGCGGCGATGCTTCCGCTGGCGGCGAGCACGGTCTACGCGGAAAACATGACCGTCGGCGGATATTACATCATTCATCTGGTTTTCGGCTTCTGGGGCACGGCGCTGTGGCTCAAAGCGGCGCGGCGGCAGAGAAAGCGGGATATCGCGGCGTTTATGTTGATTTGCGTCGTCGAGGGGCTTTGCTCGGTGCGCTATGTGCTCTGTTTCCTCTGCCCGATGGCGGTGGTGGCCGGACTTGACTGGCTGCTTTCCGCGGGAAAGCGCACCTTGCGCGACGCGCACACACGTTTTCTGGGTGTGACGCTGGCGGGCTTTGCCGCGGGTGTGCTGGGCTATGCCGCGTCGGAAATTCTGTATCCGCGGCTGTTTGTCAGCGGCGTGGGCGGTGCAGGCTCGTTTGTCTTCAATCCGCTGGACGGCCCGGCGATGGGGCAGACACTTCTTACGGTCTTTGCGGATTTCCTCAAACTCATCGGCTGGCACGGCGGCGCGGCGCTGTTTTCGCCGGAAGGCATCGCGAATTTGATGATTGCGGTGGTGCTGGTACTCGGCGCGGTGGCGACGCGGCGCGTTTACGCGGGGCTGAACCTTGAGGACGAGCGCGAATGGACGGGCAAGCGGGTGATGCAGTATGCCGCGGCGGCGTTCTTTGTCAATCTGTTCTGCTTTGTGTTCGTGCAGGGAACGTATCTGAACCGTTATCTGATTCTGGCGGTGATCTTCTTCGTGCCGGCGCTGGGCGTGGTGCTGCATGGGCTGGAAAAAGGACGGCTTCGCACGCTTTTGCTGCTGGCCGTCTGCGGTCAGCTGGCGCTTTCCTCGGCCCTGATGCTGCGGGACACGAAAGCCGCCGCGCCCGGAGCCGAAGCGCGCGGCGCGGACATGATGGAAGCGGCGGATTATCTGATGGAAAACGGTTATACGCACGGATACGGCACGTTCTGGAACGTCCGCGTCATGCAGGAGCGGACGCAGGGCGCGCTGACGTTCACGGGCGTTGCGCCGGTGGAGACGGAGGAGGGCGCGGTTTCCGGCGTGTCGCTCGATCTGATCCGCTGGCTGGAGCCGGACGATTATTCCGATCTGGATATCTGCCCGGGGCGCACCTTCCTGCTGCTGACCCGAGAGGAGGAAGCGCAGCTTGCGCCGTGGCTGGCGATGACGGGCGCACCGAAACTGCATGAAAACGACACATATGCGATCTATGGCTTTGCGTCCTCCATGCAGCTCTGCGGCGATATGCTGCTGGGCAAGATGAAGTTGGAAAACGCCGCTTTTGCAGACGGCATGTACACGCTTTCGCCGGAAGGACGCATGCGCGTGCCGACATCGTGGCGAGAGAAGGGCGATTATACCCTCAAGCTCAACTGCGAGGGCGAGGGCGGCACGGTGCAGGCGTTTGCGACGCGCAATTTTGAATGTATCGCAGAAGCGGCGCTTGTGCCGGGCGAAAACAGCGTGCGCTTCACGCTGGCGGACGACGACAAATATTTCATCCTCCTCATCAAAGGCGGCGAAAACGAGCTTCGGCTGACGAATCTGGAACTTTTGAAGGAATAAAAGGGCGCGGACGGTCGTGAGGACCGCCCGCGTTTTATGTGAAAAGCCACAGCCCGGCCAGACGGACGAGCAGCGCGCAGACCCACGCGGCGGCGCATTGATACACCGCCATCCCGATGGCCCAGCGCGTGCCGAGTTCCCGGCGAATGCACGCAACAGCGGCGACGCACGGCGTATACAGCAGGGCGAACACCAGCAGCGACGCGGCGGAAAGCGGCGTGAGCGCGGCGGTCAGGGACGCTTTGCTGCCAAAGAGGAGGACAAGGACGGAGACAACGCTTTCTTTCGCCATCAGCCCGGTGAGCAGCGCCGTGCAGATGCGCCAATCGCCAAGGCCCAGCGGGCGAAACAGCGGCGCAAGCCAACCGGCGAACAGCGCCAGCAGGCTGTCCCCGGAATCCGAAACGACGTGAAGCTGAAGGTCGAACGTCTGCAAAAACCAGATGAAGACCGTCGCGGCGAGGATAACGGTGAAAGCGCGCTGCAGGAAGTCCTTCGTTTTTTCCCCAAGCAGCCGGAGGACGTTTCGGGCGCTGGGCATGCGGTAATTCGGAAGCTCCATGACGAAGGGAACGGGCTTGCCGGAAAAGAGCGTCTTTTGCAGAAACAGCGCGTGCAGAACGCCCAGAACTGCGCCCAGCAGATACAGCCCCGCCATGACGGCCGCCGCGTGCTGCGGGAAAAAGGCGGCGGAGAAGAACGCGTAGATCGGCAATTTGGCCGAACAGCTCATGAACGGCGTGAGCAGAATGGTCATTTTTCGGTCGCGGTCGGCGGGCAGGGTGCGCGCGGCCATCACGCCCGGCACGGTGCAGCCAAAGCCGATGAGCAGCGGAACGATGCTTCGGCCGGAAAGGCCGAGACGGCGCAGGGGCGCATCCATGATGAAAGCGACGCGGGCCATATAGCCGCTGTCTTCCAGCAGGGAGAGGAAGAAAAACAGCGTGAGGATGAACGGCAGAAAGCTGACCACGCTGCCCACGCCCGCGAGGACGCCCTCCGCCATCAGTGAACGCAGCGCGTCGGAGCAGCCCGCAGAGACGAGCAGGCGCTCGACCCACGCTGTCCCCGCGCCGAGGACGGCTTCCAGCGCATCGGAAAGCAGAGCGCCGACGACATTGAAGGTCAGCGCAAAAACGCCGAGCATGATAAGGAGAAAAACGGGAAGGGCGGTGTATTTTCCGGTCAGAATGCGGTCAAGTTTCAGGCTTCTGGCATATTCGCGGCTTTCGTGCGGGCGGACGACGGTCTGCGCGCAGACGCCTTCGATGAAGGAGAAGCGAAGAACGGCGGCCTGATCGGAGGACGATGAATCGACGGCGTACAGGCGGCGGAAGCTTTCTTCATCCAACGGGCTTGGGCGAAGCTGACAGCGGGCGGCGTGCAGCGCGCGATTCATCAGTCGGTCAAGCCCTTCGCCCTTGGCGGCGCAGATTGGCACAACCGGGACGCCGAGCAGGGCTTCCAAATCGCCCGTGCGGATGGAGCCGCCGCTTTTCTGCACCTCGTCCATCATGTTCAGCGCAAGCACGAGCGGCACATCCAGCGCCATCAGTTGAAGGGTCAAAGCCAGACTGCGTTCGATGCTGGACGCATCCACGATATTGATGAGACAATTCGGTCTTTCCTCAAGCACAAAGCGGCGGGTGACAATCTCCTCGCGGGTATAGGGGGACAGGGAATACACGCCGGGCAGATCGGTCACGCGCGCGTTGGCATTTCCGCGAAGACGGCCGTCCTTGCGCTCGACAGTCACGCCGGGGAAATTGCCGACGTGCTGATTTGCGCCCGTTAGGCGGTTGAACAGCGTCGTCTTGCCGCTGTTGGGGTTGCCGACCAGCGCAAAGGAGAGCGGCGCTCCGGCGGGCAGGGGATGGCCGCACGATGAAACGGGCGTGCGGCGGCTTTCATTTGGCACGAAGGATTTGAACGGGGGAATCTCGTCCGTGCTGACCTCGATGCGCCTTGCGTCGTCCGCGCGGAGAACGAGCTGGGTATGCAGAATGCGAAATTCGATGGGATCGCCCAGCGGCGCGCGCTTGACGAGCGTGATGCGCGCGCCTGGAACCACGCCCATATCCAGAAAGCGCTGACGAAGCGCGTCTTCGCCGCCGACTGCGCGGATGACGGCGCTCTGACCGGGGACAAGCGCATGGAGCGTCATGGGGAAACCTCCTTGCAGGTTTGACAGCCTTTTTCGACAATGCTATAATAAAACGATCGAAACGAAAGGCAGAGGAAGCGACGATGAAGCAAAAGCGGCTGGGCGGCCTGTGTGCGGCGGTTCTTTTCCTGCTCTGTGCCGGAATGACGGGGTTCTATCTGGCTGCGGGCTATGGCGCGTATCTGGACGCGGACATGGCCTCGGAGTTGGCGCTGGCCAGCCATCTGGCGAAGGAAGGCACGCTGATTTCCCCGACGTGGGTGTATTCCACGGAGGTGCGCGTGCTTTCCACCCAGCTGGTTTTCACGCCGCTGATGGCGCTGTTTCCGCATAACTGGCGGCTGGTGCGCACGCTCGGCTGTCTGATTTTGCAGGCGATGCTGGCTGTAAGCGCGTATTTCTGCGGCCGTTCGCTGGGCGCGAAAAGGCGCTTTGCGCTGCTGTTTGCGGGATTGAGCATCAGCGCGTGTTCGGTGGTTTATGCGCAGATGGTGACCATCGGCGCGTACTACGTGCCGCACGCGGTGCTGACCAACCTGTGCGTGGGCATGACGGCGCGGCTGATGCGGATGGAGAAAAGCGGCAGGCGGACGGCGCTTTTTACGCTGCTGATGGCGATGTGCGCGCTGATGGGCGCATCTTCGATCCGCTATCCGTTCTGCGCGACGATTCCGGTTGCGGCGGCAGGCGTATGGGCCTATCTGTTCGCAGGCGGCGCGGAAAGCGCGCCGAGAACCGGGGCGCAGAACAGACGGCTGCTGTTGACGCTGGCGGTCTGCGGGATCAGCGTCATCGGGTTTGCCGTCGGTCAAAAGATACTGGCGAAGGTCTGCAACTATGACGCGGCGCGTTACGGCGGCGTTCGGCTGACGGCCTTCACATCGGCGGATATGCCGAAGATGATGCAGCAGGCGCTGGGCGGACTGGTGCGGCTGATGGGATACAGCGAGGGGAGCGTGCTGCTCTCCGTTCACGGGCTGGCGAGCGTCGGCGCGCTGCTGCTGCCCGCCGCGGCGGCGGTTTTGATGGGCCGCACGCTCAAAGCGGCGAAGCGGGACGGCGACGAGGTGCTGCGCTTCGGCGTGCTGACGCTGGCGATGAGCGCGGCGATCACGGCGCTGTCGTTTGTGCTGCTGGAGGATTTGTATCTGAACCGATACTGGATTCCGCTGATGACGCTGGGCGCGCCGGTGATGGCCGCGTGCCTGAGCCGCGAGGAAAACAGGCCGCTGAGGGGCGCGTGCGCGCTGCTGTTCGCGGGCATGGTGGTGGTCTCCTCCGCGATGCAGATCACGGGCACGATGAGAAACCCGGAAATCACGTCGGTGCAGCGGGACAGAGCGGCCTATTTGCAGGAAAGCGGGCTGACGTTCGGCTATGCGACGTTCTGGAATGCGAACGTCGTCACCGAGCTGACGGACGGCGAGGTGGAAGCGGTGGCCATTTCCATCGATGAAAATGCGAAGGGGCAGGGCGTGCCGCACACGAACGTGTGGCTGGAGGCCGAGGAGAATCGGCAGATGACCAGGCCGGACGAGCCGGTTTTCCTGATGCTGACGACGGCGGAAAGCGCGCAGTTGGCCGATTTCCTCGCTTTAAGCGGCGCACAGGCGCGCTATGAGCGGGACGGGATGACCATTTACGAAATTGCAAGCCAGCGCGTCTTCTTTGAGACGATTTGGGCGATGGACGCGGCCTAAAGGCGGAAAGGAAAGCAGATGGAGCGGGAAGACATCGGGCGGATTGATTTGCCGCAATGGGAACTGCTGCCGGATATCGGGCTGTACATGGATCAGGTGGTCACGCTGATGGATCGCACGTTCAGCCCGGCGCTGCCCAAAGGCGAAATGACCAAGTCGATGGTCAACAACTATGTGAAAGTCGGGCTGATTCCGCGCCCCGTCGGCAAGAAATACGACCGGGAACACCTGGCCATGCTGCTGATGATCTGCGTGCTCAAGCAGGCGCTGAGCATGGAGAGCATCAGCCAGATTCTGCTGAATCTCTGCGGCGAGGGCGTGCAAGCCGGATACGGCAAATTCTGCGCGATTACGCGGAAAATCGAGGAATCCGCGCGGGGCGGGCACATCGAATTGTTTGACGAGCAGATCGACGCACAGGAAATGGCGCTGCGTTCCGGCGTGATGGCGGCGCTGTGTACCATCCACACATGCAGGCTGCTCTCCGGCTGCCGGGCATGAAACGGGTATACGCCGACATATCCATAAAGCAGGGAATTTGCCAAAGGGCTTGAAATTTGATTTGGTTGTGGTTTATACTAAGCTTAGAGAAATTGGAGACCAAGGAGGGCTGACCATGTTTTGTCCCCATTGTCATAACAAAATCCCGGACGGAAGCAACTTCTGCCCGCTGTGTTACGCCAATCTGGTTGGCGTGAAGCAGCGCGAACCGGAGAGCGCGGACGGGCTTGACGAAGAAAAGCCGCGCACCGCGCCGAAGGCCGCGCCCAGAAAGAGCGCCAAGCCCGCTTACAGCAAGGGCAGCAGGCAGGGCAAGCGCAGCCAGGATAAGACGCCGATGATTATCGCCATCGGACTGATTCTGATTCTGGTGCTGATTATCGTGATGATTGTGCGCTCCATGTTCGGGGCGGGCACGCCGACGGTGGTGAACACGCCGGTTCCGCAGGCGACCCAGCAGCCGCAGCAGGAGAACAATTTCATCGTCTTCGGCGCGACGAACACGCCCGCGCCCCAGCTGACGGCGACGCCGAATATCGAAATTACGCCGACCCCTGTGCCGCAGGGGACGGCGGCGGCGACGACTTACAAGACGCTGCGCCGCGGCGACCGCGGCCGGGACGTCGTATCCATGCAGGAAGCGCTGATTAAGCTGGGCTATTTGAAGGGCGCAAGCGACGGCAACTTCGGCACGGGCACGAAGACGGCGGTTGAAAACTTCCAGAAGGACAACGGGCTGGATGTGGACGGCATCGCGGGCGCGAAGACGCTCGAAAAGCTCTATAATCTTTCCGACATGACGCCGATTCCCGATGTGACGGCTGCACCGGACGATATTCTGGATCTGCCGGGCTAAGAAAACTCCTTCCGTCTGCCTGCGGCAGCCACCTCCCTCAAAGAGGGAGGCTCTGTCCTGACGCTGATATGGCGAAGCATAGATGCAGTCAGTGATATTGTTTAAGAAGCAATTACGAAAGAGGCTGTAAAGCGGAAAACTTTACAGCCCCTTTTTATCAAAAGGGGGAACGTTGGGACGCTGATCCGGGAAACTCGCATAGTCGCCGTTCCGGCTCCTTGAGATTTCCGATTTCCGCCACGCTGAATCTCGCACAGCGAGCGCGTGGCTTCAATCCCAAACCCTTCCCACTTGATTTATCGGAGTGTAAGACTGATGAAAAAGAAAAGCGTTATTGTATTGTTTTTTTTCATGCTGATGACGGCGGCCTGTGCGCTGGCCGCGCCGCAGCTGACGAACGTGACGGCGGACAGCGGCAGCCTGCGCGTGGGCGGCGAATGGACGGTTGCCTTTGAGACGACGGAGGGCGGCGCGCTGGCCATGCAGCTGCGCGGCGAAGACGGCGTGAGCGTGGATTTGGGCGCGACGCAGGTGGAAGCGGGAAACGGCCGTCTGGTTTGGGATGGCGTTCTGCCCGACGGAAGCGATGCGGCGGACGGCGCATACACGGTGGCGGTGCGGCTCTGCAACTATTGGGGCGAGGAGAGCGAGGAAAGCCTGCTGCAGCTGAACATCGGAGAGCCGGAGGGCGAAACGGCGGTTTCGAGCGTTCCGGGCGCGCTGGATTTGAGCAGCCTGGACATTCAGGACGCGCAGATTTGGGATGGAGGCATCGAAGAAGCGCAAACCTGGGACGAGGGACAGGCGGATAGCGAGCAGACGGCGGATGAAAACGGCAAACGCCCCGTGCCGCAGGCGACGAGCTTCTGGGACATGAACCCGGACGAATACGACCTGACCGATCCAGACCATCAGCAGGCCATCTGGGATCTGATGATGCAGCCCATCACGGTGATGGACGTGGGGCAGACGGAACATGTCTACCCGACCTTCACGCCCGGCGCGGACAGAAAGCCCTATGAGCAGAACTGCGCGGGCGAACTGCACGGGCAGAGCCAGGGCGTACACGTGCTGGAGGAGGACATGGACGGCGACGGCTATGTGTTGATTGAAGCCTATTCCAACGACGGCACGAAGACGGACAACGAATACATGGAATCCCTGAACGCGAAAAAGGTGCAGGGCTATGTGAAAAAGAGCATCCTGTTCGAAGTGAAGCCGTCGAGCAAATACGCGCTGCTGGTGGATAAGCTGCGCCAGAAACTCTATATCTTTGAGGCGGGCGCAATCATCGGCGAGCTGGACGTTTCCACGGGCCTGAACAACGCGAAGCAGCCATACAACGAGTCCCCGGCGGGCGAATACATCACGGTGAGCAAGGTCGGCGACTTCAACGCGGGAAGCGGAACAATCGGCCGGTTTGCCATCCGCATTAACGGAGGTACGCTGCTCCACGAGGTGCTGCACGACAAGGCGAAGGACGGAACGCGGATTTACACGGCCTATGAGCCGCAGCTGGGCATGAAGGCCAGCCACGGCTGCATCCGCATCCAGCGTAAGGCGAACGCGCAGGGGCAGAACATGCAGTGGCTTTGGAACAATTTGGAAAACAAGACGCGCGTCTTCATCTGGGACGACCAGGGGCGGCAGATGTACGAGCCGGAACTGCCGGACAGCGATTTGCAGCTCTATCGCAACCCGAATGGCGGCAGCAACTATCACGTGGATGCGAACTGCTCCGGCGTGAAATCGCAATACCTGCCGCTGACGGGCGATTTCACCTACGGCGATTTGGAAAAGGATGAATTTAAAAAGCTGACCCCGTGCAGCTCCTGCGGCGCGCCGGTGCGGCCGGAGACGCTCTACGAGCGCTATGTTTTTGAAGCGAATCAGATCGGTGCGGAAGTGACCGACGAGGTGAAGGCGAAATTTGGAATTGAATAACATCTGCCTGCATAGGAGCCGAGCGAAGCGACGTTCGGCTCTTTTTCTTTACCCAAAGACAAAAATGAAAAACGAAAATAAAGAAAATGCTCCTCAAAGGTTAGAAAATGAGAAAACGATAATAAATTGAATTTTTATAAAATTAAACTTGCAAAAATGAAAAGCTTGTGCTATACTGCCGTTACGACGTTGCAAGACGGCGAAAACGAAAAACCATCGCGCGCAAGGGTGCGCGGCGGAGATGGGGTGCAAAGCGATGATTAAGCTCAAGAATGTGCATAAGACGTTCGGCCATCTGGAGGTGCTCAAGGGCATCGATTTGGAGGTGGCCAGGGGCGAAAAGCTGGTCATCATCGGGCCGAGCGGCTCGGGCAAGAGCACCCTGATCCGCTGCATGAACGGGCTGGAGGAGGTCACGAAGGGCGAGGTTTACATCGACGGGCAGCTGATGACGCACAAGACGCGCGCGGCGCTCAACCGGCAGTATTCGTCGATGGTCTTTCAGCAGTTCAACCTCTATCCGCATCTGACGGTGATGGACAACCTGACGCTGGGACCGGTGAAACTCAAGAAGGTGCGAAAGGACGAGGCGGAAGCGCTGGCGATGGAAAATCTGAGACGCGTGGGGCTGGAAAAGAAGGCGCTCGTCTACCCGACGACGCTATCCGGCGGCCAGCAGCAGCGCATTGCGATTGCGCGGGCGCTGACGATGCGAAATCCGGTGATCTACTTCGACGAGCCGACGAGCGCGCTCGACCCGGA
Source organism: uncultured Clostridia bacterium (assembly GCA_934636105.1). Taxonomy (GTDB): domain Bacteria; phylum Bacillota; class Clostridia; order Christensenellales; family Aristaeellaceae; genus Ventricola. Next base: position 34,247 of record CAKTZR010000008.1, on the reverse strand, counting down.
GATGGTGCAGGAGGTGCTGGACATCATGATTGAGCTGAGCCACGACAACATCACGATGGTCGTGGTCACGCACGAGATGGGGTTCGCGCGGGAGGTTGCGGATCGGGTGGTTTTCTGCGACGGCGGGCACATTCTGGAGGAAGGCACGCCGGAACACTTCTTTACGAATCCGGAGAACGAGCGGACAAAAGCGTTTCTTTCGAAGATTTTGCGGTAAGCAGACAAAGGGGAACGTTGGGCTGCCGCCCAAACCCGCCTGGGGTCTTAGACCCCAGACCCCTTCTTCGCTTCGCGGCATGCCGCGAAGCGACAAGGGGAAGGTGTCGGGAACTCAGTTCCTGACCGGGGTTTGGGGCGGCGCCCCAAACGTAACCCCCCGTTAAATAAAAGGAGGAAAAAACGATGAAAAAGATTTGGGCGGCTGCATTGGCACTGTGCATGACGATGGGCGGGGCGGCGATGGCCGAGGGTACGTTCCGCGTGGGCGTGAAGCAGGATGTTTACGGCTTCGGCTATTACGACGAAGCGACGGGCGAGTTCTCCGGCATGGAGATCGATTTGGGCGAAAAGCTGGCCGAAGCGCTGGGGTATGATGAGGTGGAATACACCGCGGTGACAGCAGCAACGCGCGGACAGATGCTGGATAACGACGAACTGGACTGCGTAATTGCGACATTCACCATCAAGCCGGAACGCAAAGAGAGCTGGGATTTCAGCACGCCGTATTATGTGGACGCGGTGACGGTGCTGGTGGAGGACGCATCCGGCATTACGGATTTGGCCGGGCTGAAGGGCAAGACGGTCGGCGTTTCCTCCGGTTCGACCTCCGCGAAGGCGCTGGCCAAGGCGATGGCCGAAGCGGGCGTGATCGACGCGTTCGACGAGGACACGTTTGATGCGGCGACGTTCAGCGGCGGCGTGAGCTTCAAGATTTTCGACGATTATCCGGCCATTTCGATGGCGCTGGATGCGGGCGACGTGGATGCCTTCTGCGTGGACAAGTCCATTCTGGCGAACTACAAGACGGACGGCCGCAGCTTCATTGCCGATTCGTTCAGCCCGCAGGAATACGGCGTGGCGACGAAGAAGGGCTCTGAATTGAGCGCGAAGGTGGAAGAACTGATTACCGAGTGGCTGGCCGACGGCACAATCGACGGCCTGATCGCCGAGTGGGGCCTGGAGTAACGGAAAAGAACGTTGGGGCTTTGCCCCAAACCCCAGCAAGAACCTGAGGTTCTTGCATTTCCCACTTCGCTTCGCGGTATAACGCGAAGCGGTAGGAGGAAGGTGCAGGGAACTCAGTTCCCTGCCGGAGTTTGAGGCGGAGCCTCAACGTAGCCTGAAGCAAGGATGTGGTGGGTTTGAATACGATTTTCAGTGAAAAGGCGTGGGCGACGGTCTGGCAGTATCGGGCAACGTTTCTGAACGGCCTGCTCAATACGCTGGAAAGCGCTGTTGTCGGGCTGGCGATTGCTATGGTCATCGGCTTCGCGCTGGGGCTGATGGCGGCGAGCGGCAGGCGTGCGCTGCGCATCATCGCGCGGATTTACGTGGAATTCTTTCAGAACACACCGCTGATTTTACAGGTTTGCTTCCTATATTATGCGCTGGCGTATTCGGGCGTGAAAATTTCGGTGGTGGTTGTCGGATTCATCGCGCTGGGGTTCTATCACGGGGCATATGTGGCCGAGGTTGTCCGCGCGGGCATACAGGCTGTGCCATACGGCCAGTTTGACGCGGCCTGGTCGCAGGGATTCGGCTATATCGAGACGATGAAGACCATTATTCTGCCGCAGACGGTTAAGATCATTCTGCCGCCGATGGTCAATCAGGTAGTGGCGCTCATCAAGAACACATCGTGCCTGTTCATCATCGGCGGCGCAGACCTGATTGCGACGACCTACAACTTCGTGACGGGCGAAAGCACGGGCGGCGCGTATGGCCCGGCGTATCTGGTCGGCGGAATGCTGTTCTTCGCGGTCTGCTATCCGCTGTCGCTGATGGCGGCCAGGTGGGAGGGCAGGCTCAAGGCGAGAGACCGGGCGTCGGTTGAAGCGATTGAGGAAAAGGAGGCGACGGTATGAGCGGCTTCCTTGAGGACCTGAAGGGCAGCTTCGGCATTCTCTCCAACGCGGATGTGATGAGCTATCTGCTGCGCGGACTGATGTTCACGCTGGCGATTTCGGTGATCGCGATTGTGTTCAGCCTGCTGCTCGGCGTGGTGCTGGCGCTGGCAAGAAACTACTGCACGCGCGGCCCGGCGCGCATCCTGCAAAAAATCGCTTCTATCTATATTGAGCTGTTTCGCAACACGCCGCTGATGCTGTGGATGTTCGTCTGCTTTGTGATGTGTCCGGCTCCGGCGGTGAGCAAGAAGTTCGCCGAGATGCTGGGCATGAGCTCGACGGTGGCGGTGAAGACGCTGTTCAAGGCGATTGTTGCGCTGACGCTGTTCACGTCGGCGATTATGGCGGAGATCATCCGCGGCGGGCTGAATTCGGTGGCGAAAGGACAGTTTGAAGCGGCTTATTCGCAGGGGTTCGGGATGATGCAGACGATGACGCTGATTGTGCTGCCGCAGGCGCTGCGCAACATCGTGCCGACGCTGCTCTCCCAGATGATTACGACGATCAAGGATAGCAGCTACATGGCGAGCCTGGTGACGGTGGAGCTGATGGCCTGCACAAAGCTGATTATCAGCAAGGCGAACGCCTATAACGGCACATGGGTGGACCGGTTCAACCGGGGGACGATTCACGTGACGGACGTGTTCGTGCTTTTCGGATTCGCGTTCTTGGTGTACTTCGCAATCAACTTCACGCTTTCGTGTCTGGTGAGGCGGATGCGGCGCAGATGAAAGAAAGATGTTCTTCTTAAACGGAGGGACATCTTTTTTCGTGTCGTGAGAAAACGAAGAAGAAAGAATAACAGGCGAAACGTCTGACGACTGATGAAATGTGCTAAAACGCTTTAAAGCACTAAAGTAAAGGGCGGGATGAATCGAAATCAGGTCAGTCGGTACAGAGATGAAAGATGGGATTGTATAAACTTCACAAGAATAGACGGCGGGGAGGCTCGAAAGTTTGTGAAAGTATCTTTCAAACGGGGTGTGATACGCGCGGATGCGTGGATATTGAACGATAAAATGATACGCCCGGAACAGTGGATAGAACAGACGCGAGAAACGCGAAAAAAGGACGGCTGAAAAAAGCAGACGGCAGAAGGGTTTTTGAGCCAAGCAGGCAAAAACAGGGAAAAGCGAAAAAACTCAAAAAAATCGAAAAAAAGTTTGAAAAAGGGGTTGCATTTTTTCGGAAAATGGAATATAATGTGGCAGATGTCTGCAAAGGGGATGAAGTAACAGATTGCTCACTGGCCGGTGAGGGAACTGTTATGGACCATGTCCGCCAATCGGACGACGGCTCAAGATCCGTCATGCAGGGCAAAAGCCAAGCAAGTCGTACTTGAGTACGAACAAGGAGGAAAAGAAATGGCCAGCAAGAAAATTCGCATCAAGCTCTGGGCTTACGAGCACAGCCTCGTTGACCAGGCTGCCGAGCGCATCGTCGAGACCGCTCGCCGCACCGGTTCCAAGGTGTCCGGCCCGATCCCGCTTCCGACTGAGAAGGAAGTTGTGACGATCCTGCGCGCGCCGCACAAGTACAAGGATTCCCGCGAACAGTTCGAGCAGCGCACCCACAAGCGCCTGATCGACGTTCAGAACCCCACTCGCGCCACCTTTGACGCGATGGAGAAGCTCGATCTCCCCGCTGGTGTGGAAATCGAGATCAAACTGTGATCAGGAGGTAAGCAGATATGAAGAAAGGTATCGTCGGCAAGAAGATCGGCATGACGCAGATCTTTACCGAGGACGGCCGCCTGATCCCGGTTACTGTTATTCAGGCAGGCCCCTGCCCGGTCGTTCAGAAGAAGACCGTGGAAAACGACGGCTACGAAGCGATTCAGGTCGGTTTTGACGCTTACGCCGAGAACCGCGCCGAGAAGCTGGTGAACAAGCCCCTCAAGGGCCACTTTGCCAAGGCGAACGTCGCTCCCTGCCGCAAGCTGCGCGAGCTGCGCCTTGAGGATTGCTCCGCTTACAACGTTGGCGACGAGGTGAAGGTTGATGTCTTCGCCGCGGGCGACAAGGTTGATATCACCGGCACCTCCAAGGGCCACGGCTTCACCGGCGCGATCGCCCGTTGGAACCAGCACACCGGCCCGATGGCCCACGGTTCCAAGTATCATCGCGGCGTTGGTTCCCTGAGCGCGAACTCCACGCCGTCCCGCGTGTTCAAGAACAAGAAGATGTCCGGCCACTACGGCGTCGACCGCGTGACTACGCTGAACATGAGCGTTGTGCGCGTTGACGCGGAGCGCAACCTGCTGCTCGTGCGCGGCGCTGTGCCGGGCCCGAAGGGCGGAACCCTTGTGATCCGCGATTCCGTCAAGGCCTGATAAGGAGGAACCGTCACAATGCCTAAGATTGCAATGCTGAATCAGGAAGGCGCTAAAGTCGGTGAGATCGAGCTGAGCGAAGCGATCTTCGCCTCCGAGATCAACGAGAGCGTCCTGCACCTGGTCGTTCGCAGCCAGCTGGCCGCCAAGCGCCAGGGCACCCAGTCCGCCAAGACCCGCGGCGAAGTCCGCGGCGGCGGCCGTAAGATCTACCGCCAGAAGGGTACCGGCAACGCCCGCCACCATGGCAACCGCGCGCCGCAGTTCACCCACGGCGGCGTCGTGTTCGCGCCGAAGCCGCGCGACTACGTCGTGAACGTGCCGAAGAAGGTTCGCCGCCTGGCGCTCAAGGGCGCCCTCACCTCCAAGGTGAACGATGGCGAGATGATCGTTCTGGACAAGATCGCTCTGACCGCGCCGAAGACCCGTGAGGTTGCCGCGATCCTCAAGAACCTGGGCGTCGAAAAGACCGCGCTGCTCGTACTGGCCGGCCCGGACGACACCATCACCCGCGCGTCCGCGAACATCGCGGGCCTGAAGACCGCCTATGTCAACACGATTAACGTGCTGGACATCCTCGGCAATGAGAAGTTCATCATCACCGAGGAAGCGGTCAAGCTCGTTGAGGAGGTTTACGCGTAATGAAGAATCCTCATGATATCATCCTCCGCCCCGTCCTGACTGAAAAGTCTTACGACGGCATGGCGGACAAGCGCTACGTCTTTGAAGTCGCGATCAACGCGAACAAGATCGAGATCAAGCAGGCCGTTGAAGCCGCCTTCGGCGTGAAGGTTGAGAGCGTCAACACCCTGCGCACCCTCGGCAAGATCAAGCGTCAGGGCCGTTACGCCGGCCGCACCCCCGAAATCAAGAAGGCTTACGTCACGCTGAAGAAGGATTCCAAGACCATCGAGTTCTTCGACGGCATGGCGCAGTAACAGGGAGGTTAACAAAAATGGCTATTCGTGTTTATAAGCCGACTTCCCCGGCCAGACGTTTCATGTCGGTGCTCACCTTCGAGGAAGTCACCAAGACGACGCCGGAAAAGTCCCTTCTGGAAAGCAAGAAGAAGAATGCCGGCCGCAATAAGCAGGGCAAGATCACCGTTCGCCATCAGGGCGGCGGCAACAAGGTCAAGTACCGCGTGATCGACTTCAAGCGCAACAAGGACGGCATCCCGGCCAAGGTTGCGGGCATTGAGTACGATCCGAACCGCACTGCGTTCATCGCGCTGCTCAACTACGCCGACGGCGAAAAGCGCTACATCCTAGCGCCGATCGACCTGAAGACCGGCGACACCGTGGTGAGCGGCGAGGGCGCGGACATCAAGCCGGGCAACGCCCTGCCGATCCGCAACATCCCTCTGGGCACGCTGATCCACAACATCGAACTCGTTCCGGGCCGCGGCGGCCAGCTCGTCCGCAGCGCCGGCGACGCCGCTCAGCTGATGGCGAAGGAAGGCGCGAATGCGCAGGTTCGTCTCCCCTCCGGCGAAGTTCGCATGATCTCCATGGACGCGAAGGCGACCATCGGCACCGTGAGCAATGCTGACCACAGCAACGTGCGCATCGGTAAGGCCGGCCGCACCCGTCACATGGGCATCCGCCCGAGCGTCCGCGGCGTGGTTATGAACCCGTGCGATCACCCGCACGGCGGCGGCGAAGGCAAGAGCCCGGTTGGCCTGCCCGCGCCTGTCACCCCGTGGGGCAAGCCGGCTCTCGGCCTGAAGACCCGCAAGCACAAGAAGTACTCTGACAAGAAGATTGTCAAGCGTGCGGGCAACAAGTAATAGGAGGACTCATCAATGAGCAGATCGGTCAAGAAGGGCCCCTATGTAGCTGCTAAGCTGCTCAAGAGGGTCGAGGAAATGAACGAATCCGGCAAGAAGAGCGTGCTGAAGACCTGGTCCCGCGCGTCCACCATCTTCCCCCAGATGGTTGGTCACACCATCGCGGTGCACGACGGCCGCAAGCATGTGCCGGTTTACATCGTGGAAGAGATGGTTGGTCACAAGCTGGGTGAGTTCGCCCCGACGCGTACCTTCAAGGGTCACGCCGGCGAGAGCGCCAGCGGCCGCAAGTAAAGGAGTGAAATCGCATGGCTACCAGAATTCGTGAAAAGGCGAAGGTCCGCAAGGAAACTGCGGACAAGCGTCCCCGCGCGACCGCTCGTTACGTGCGCATCTCTTCCCGCAAGGTGAAGATCGTCATCGATCTGATCCGCGGTAAGCAGGTGGACGAGGCGCTTGCGATCCTGATGTACACGCCGAAGGCTGCGGCTCCCGTTGTGGAAAAGCTGCTGCTTTCTGCGATTGCTAACGCCGAAAACAACCTGAGCATGGACCGTGGCTCCCTGTATGTCGCGGAAGTGTTTGCCAACCCGGGCCCGACGCTCAAGCGTTACGTTGCCCGCAGCCGCGGCAGCGCGTCCCCGATGCTCAAGCGCACGAGCCACATCACCGTCGTGCTCGACCAGAAGTAAGGAGGTTTTCGGATGGGCCAGAAAGTGAATCCGCATGGCGCCCGCGTTGGCGTCATCAAGGATTGGAGTACCCGCTGGTATGCGGATAAGAAGAACTTCGCGGACAACCTTGTGTCCGACGCGAAGCTCCGCAAAATGATTAAGGAGCTGGAGTTCGTAGACGACAAGAGCAAGAAGCCTGTCAAGCTCTACGACGCCGGCATCTCTTCCATTGACATCGAGCGCCGCTTTGACAACGACAAGGTGCGCGTGACGGTGACCCTGAATGTGGCGAAGCCGGGTATCGTGATTGGCGCCAACGGCGCGAACATCGAGAAGATCAAGGCTGCGATCGTCAAGGAGCTGGGCGCGAAGAACGCTCAGGTTATCCTCAACGTGCAGGAGATCAAGAACCCGGATATGGACGCGCAGCTGGTTGCCGAGAACATCGCCGCGCAGCTGGAGAACCGCGTGTCCTTCCGCCGCGCGATGAAGAAGTGCCTGCAGAGCTCTATGCGCGCTGGCGCGAAGGGCATCAAGACCAGCGTGTCTGGCCGTCTGGGCGGCGCGGATATCGCGCGCAGCGAGGGCTACCACGAGGGTTCTATCCCGCTGCAGACCCTGCGTGCCGACATTGACTACGGCTTTGCCGAGGCGAAGACCGCTTACGGCCGCCTGGGCGTGAAGGTCTGGATCTACAAGGGCCAGGTTCTTCCGACCGTGAAGAAAGCTCCGGCCAAGACCGAAGGAGGCAAATAAACCATGTTGATGCCCAAGAGAGTGAAGCGCCGCCGCGTCTTCCGCGGCCGCATGAAGGGCAAGGCCCAGCGCGGCAACTTCCTGGCTTACGGCGATTTCGGCATTGTTGCCACTGAGCCGAGCTGGGTGACCGCCCGCCAGATCGAGGCCGCCCGTATCGCCCTGACCCGCTACACCAAGCGTGGCGGCCAGGTTTGGATCAAGATTTTCCCGGACAAGCCGATCACCGAAAAGCCGGCCGAGACCCGAATGGGCTCCGGCAAGGGCTCTCCCGAGTACTGGGTTGCGGTGGTGAAGCCGGGCCGTGTGCTCTTTGAGATCAAGGGCGTTGCGGAAGCCGATGCGCGCGAGGCCCTGCGTCTTGCCCAGCACAAGCTGCCGCTGAAGACCAAGATCATCGCGCGTGAAACCGCGAAGACCAGCGAAGGTGGTGAAGCGTAATGAAGAAGAACCAGTTTAACGGCATGACCGCCGCCGAGCTCAATGATAAGGTCGTGGAGCTGAAGAAGGAACTCTTCAATCTGCGCTTCCAGCTGGCCACCGGCCAGCTCCAGGACACGACGGCGATCGTCAACACCAAGCGTGACATCGCCCGTGCCAAGACCGCGCTGCGCAGCCTCGAGCTCAAGGCTCAGGCGTAACCCGGGAAAGGAGATCGCATTATGTCTGAAGTAAGAGGTATGCGCAAGACCCGCGTTGGCGTCGTTGTCAGCGACAAGATGGACAAGACCATCACCATCGCGGTTAAGTATCGCGTTCGCCATCCGCTGTATGGCAAAATCATGAACCGCACCACCAAGATCAAGGCCCATGACGAGAAGAATGAGTGTGGCATTGGCGACACCGTCCGTGTTATGGAGACCCGTCCGCTTAGCCATGACAAGCGCTGGCGCCTGGTCGAGATCATCGAGAAGGCGAAGTAAGCCCTGTCGGATAAGGAGGAAATAACTCAATGATTCAGCCGCAAACGCGTCTTAAAGTCGCCGATAACACCGGCGCTAAGGAAATTATGTGCTTCCGCGTCATGGGCGGTTCTTTCCGCCAGACCGGCTCGGTCGGCGATATCATCATGGCTTCGGTCAAGAGCGCAACGCCCGGCGGCGTTGTGAAGAAGGGCGACGTCGTGAAGGCCGTTATCGTTCGCACGCACAAGAGCTACCGTCGTCCGGACGGTTCCTACATCCGTTTTGATGACAACGCTGCCGTTATCATCAACAACGACAAGCAGCCCAAGGGCACCCGTATCTTTGGGCCGGTCGCCCGCGAGCTGCGTGAGCACGACTTCATGAAGATCGTGTCTCTGGCTCCCGAAGTTCTGTAAGGAGGGGCAAGAGAATATGCATATCCGTTCCAAGGATACGGTGGTTGTGATCACCGGTAAGGACAAGGGCAAGGAAGGCAAGGTTCTGGTTGCTTCCCCGAAGACCGGCAAGGTCGTCGTGGAAGGCGTTGCTATTGCCACCAAGCATCAGAAGCCGCGCCAGCAGGGCGTGCCGGGCGGCATCGTGAAGAAGGAAGCCGCCATCGACGCCAGCAACGTGATGCTCGTTTGCCCGAAGTGTAAGAAGGGCGTTCGCGTTGGTTACAGCGTGCTGGAGAACGGCACCAAGGTTCGTGTCTGCAAGAAGTGCGGCGCGAGCATCGAAGAGTAATGCAGGAGGAAACAAGTAATGGAAGCGCGTCTTTACGATAAGTACGTGACCGAAGTGGTTCCTGCCCTGCAGCAGAAGTTCGGTTACAAGAACGTCAATCAGATCCCGAAGATCGACAAGATCGTGATTAACATGGGTCTTGGCGACTGCAAGGACAATCCCAAGGCGCTGGAAGCGGCCGTGAAGGAGCTCGAGGCCATCGCTGGCCAGAAGGCGATCACCACCAAGGCCAAGAAGTCCATCGCTAACTTCAAGCTCCGTGAAGGCATGAACATCGGCGCGAAGGTCACCCTCCGCGGCGAGCGCATGTACGAGTTCATGGACAAGCTGATGAACATCGCCCTCCCGCGTGTTCGCGACTTCCACGGCGTGAGCGACAAGGCCTTCGACGGCCGCGGCAACTATGCGCTGGGCATTCGTGAGCAGCTGCTCTTCCCCGAAATCGACTACGATAAGGTTGAGAAGGTTCGCGGCATGGAAATGATCTTCGTGACCACTGCTCAGAGCGACGAGGAATGCAAAGAGATGCTTCGTCTGATGGGCATGCCGTTCACGAAGTAAGGAGGAGGACAATCACATGGCTAAGACCAGTATGATCAACAAGCAGCAGAAGGAGCCGAAGTTCTCTACTCGTGCTTACACCCGCTGCCGCCTGTGCGGCCGTCCGCACTCCGTGCTCCGCAAGTACGGCGTGTGCCGCATTTGTTTCCGCGAACTGGCGTACAAGGGAGAGATTCCCGGCGTCCGCAAGGCCAGCTGGTAAGGAGGAACTGAAATGCTCGTTAACGATCCCATTGCAGATATGCTCACCCGCATCCGCAATGCCCAAATCGCCAAGCACGACACTGTGGTGATCCCGGCTTCCAACATGAAGAAGTCCATCGCCAAGATCCTGCTCGACGAAGGCTACATCAAGAGCGTCGATATGATCGACGACGGCCTTGCCGGCCAGATCAAGATCGGCCTGAAGTATACCGACAAGAAGCAGAGCGTCATCGTTGGCCTCAAGCGCATCAGCAAGCCGGGCCTGCGCGTTTACGCGCAGTGCGAGGAGCTGCCGAAGGTGCTGGGCGGCCTGGGCATTGCGATTGTGTCCACGTCTAAGGGCGTGATGACCGACAAGCAGGCTCGCGCGGCCAAGGTTGGCGGCGAAGTGCTCGCTTACATCTGGTAATCGACGACGCTGAAACGGAGGTAAAAACAATGTCTCGTATCGGAAGACATCCGATTGCAATTCCGGCCGGCGTCACGGTCACCGTTTCCGACGACAACCACGTCGTCGTGAAGGGCCCGAAGGGCCAGCTGGAGCAGACGGTCAACAAGAACATCACCGTCAAGGTTGAGGGCAACGAGGTGCACGTCACCCGCCCGAACGACGAGAAGCAGAATCGCGCTTTCCATGGCCTGTATCGCGCCCTGATTGCCAACATGGTGACCGGCGTGACCGAGGGCTACAAGAAGACGCTGGCTCTGGTGGGCACCGGCTATCGCGCCGAGGCGAAGGGCGACACCCTGAACATCACCATCGGTTACAGCCATCCCGTCATCATGAAGGCGCCGCAGAACATTTCCTTTGCTACGCCGAACCAGACGACCATTGAGGTCTCCGGTATCGACAAGCAGCAGGTGGGCAACATTGCGGCCGACATCCGTGCGGTCCGCAGCCCGGAGCCGTACCACGGCAAGGGCATCCGTTATGCGGATGAGGTTGTCCGTCAAAAGGAAGGCAAGACCGGTAAGAAGTAAGGGAGTGAGCGCTAATGTTTACCAAACGTGATCGTAATGAGATCCGTAAGATCCGTCATGAGCGTGTGCGTAAGAAGATCAGCGGCACGCCCGAAATGCCGCGTTTGAGCGTGTATCGCAGCCTGAACAACATCTACGTTCAGGTGATTGACGATGTGGCCGGCAAGACCCTGGTTTCCTGCTCCACGCTTGATCCGCAGATCAAGGGCCAGCTCTCCGAGCTGGACAAGAAGGGCGCGGGTAAGCTCGTCGGCAAGACCGTTGCCGAGCGTGCGCTGCAGGCTGGCATCAAGAAGGTCGTCTTCGACCGCGGCGGCTATGTGTACACCGGCCGCGTGGCGGAGGTCGCCGCAGGCGCCCGTGAAGCGGGCCTCGACTTCTGATTCAAGGGAGGATTCAAAAAATGCCTCAGGATATGGAAAAGAAACCGCAGGAGCGCGGCGAGCGCCGCGAGCGCGGTCCGCGTCGTGACCGCCGCCCGGAGAGCGAGTTCCAGGAGAAGATGGTTGCCATCAATCGCGTGACCAAGGTTGTTAAGGGCGGTCGTAACTTCCGCTTTGCCGCTTTGGTTGTCATCGGCGACGGCAAGGGCCGCGTCGGCTGCGGTATTGGCAAGGCCACCGAAATTCCGGAAGCTGCCCGCAAGGCGACCGAGGACGCCAAGAAGCATCTCGTTCACGTCAGCATGAAGGGCACCAGCATCCCGCACGAGACCGTCGGCCGTTTCGGCACGGGCGAGATTGTGCTGCTGCCGGCTCCGGAAGGCACCGGCGTTATCGCCGGCGGCCCGGCGCGTGCCGTGCTTGAGCTGTGCGGCGTGAAGGACATCCGCACCAAGAGCTACGGCTCCAACAACCCGATCAACATGGTGAAGGCGACCATCGAGGGTCTGGCTTCTCTGCGCAGCGCCGAAGAAGTGGCGAAGATGCGCGGCAAGACCGTCGAAGAGCTGCTCGGCTGATAAGGAGGAAGAGACGTATGAAATTGCAGGTAACGCTTGTGAAGTCTCCTGTCTCCAGCAAGCCCAACCACATCAAAATTGTGAAGGCTCTGGGCCTGCACAAGATCCGCTCCACCAAGGTGTTTGAGGATACCCCGTCTATCCGCGGCATGATCTTCAAGGTCAACCACCTGGTGTCTGTGGTCGAAATCAGCGACTAAGGAGGATTCACCATGAAGCTGAATGAGCTGAAGCCCGCACTGGGCTCCACCACCGCGCCGCGCCGTCTGGGCCGCGGCGTCGGCTCCGGCCTGGGCAAGACGTCCGGCAAGGGCCACAAGGGTGCCAAGGCCCGTAGCGGCGGCGGCAAGCGTCCGGGCTTTGAAGGCGGCCAGATGCCTCTGGTTCGCCAGCTGCCGAAGCGCGGCTTTAAGAATATTTTTGCCAAGGAATATGCCACTGTGAACGTGAGCGAGCTTGAGGTGTTCGAGAACGGCACCGAAGTCACCGCCGCGCTGCTGGTGGAGAAGAAGATCATCCGCAAGGAACTGGACGGTCTGAAGGTTCTGGGCAACGGTGAGCTGACCAAGAAGCTGACGGTGAAGGCCGTGAAGTTTACTGGTTCTGCGAAGGAGAAAATCGAGGCCGTCGGTGGAACTGCTGAGGTGATCTGATATGCTGGAAAAGATGAAGAATGCCTGGCGCATTCCGGAGCTCCGCAAGAAGATCATTTACACCTTCGGCATGCTGCTGATCTACCGTCTGCTGTGCGTGATCCCGGTTCCGGGCATCAACGTCTCGGCGGTGGCCAGCGCTGTGAAGGACTACTCGATCCTTGACTTCATGAACATGATGACCGGTGGTTCTTTCCAGAACATGAGCATCATGGCCATGGGTATCACTCCGTACATCAACTCCAGCATCATCCTTCAGCTTCTGACGGTTGCCATTCCGGCACTGGAGAAGCTGGCGAATGAAGGCCCGGAGGGCCGCAAGAAGATCAACGAGTACACCCGCTACCTGACCGTCGTTCTGGCGTTCATTCAGGCGGTTGGCCTCGTCTTTGCCATGCGTGCCAATTCCTACGGCGGAGTTTGGTACCTTGTCATCGGTCTGTCGATGGCAGCGGGCAGCGCCCTGGCGATGTGGATCGGCGAGCGTATCACCGAGAACGGCATCGGCAACGGCATTTCCCTGCTGATTATGGCCGGTATCGTTTCCAACATGTTCAACTGGGGCCGTCAGGCTGCGGTGGGCATGGTGGCCGGTACGGTGCATCCGATCGCGGTGATCGTGATCGTGCTTGCGCTGCTGGCGATGATCGTGGCCATCACCTTTGTGGATATGGGCGAGCGCCGCATCCCGATCCAGTACGCCAAGCGCGTGGTGGGCCGCAAGATGTATGGCGGCCAGTCCACCTACATCCCGATGAAAATTAACTCGACCGGCGTGATGCCGCTGATCTTTGGCTTTGCCATTCTGCAGTTCCCGGCGACGATCTTCGCGTTCTTCCCGACGAGCGGCATTAACGTGTGGTGGCAGAGCTTCCAGAGCAGCATCTGGTATCAGGTTGTGCTGGCGGTTCTGATTATCGCCTTCACGTACTTCTACACCAGCATCACCTTCAATCCGGTTGACATCAGCAAGAACATGCAGCAGAACGGCGGCATCATCCCCGGCATCCGCCAGGGCCGCGCGACGAGCGATTATCTCTCCCGCGTGTCCAGCCGTCTGACGCTGTTCAGCGCTCTGTTCCTCGCCGTGTTGGCGACCATCCCGACCCTGCTGACCCGCATCTTCGGCATCAGCGCTCCGTTCGGAGCGAGCAGCGTGCTGATCGCGGTTTCCGTGGGCATCGAGACGATCCGCCAGGTGGAGGCGCAGATGGTCATGCGTCATCACAAGGGCTTCCTCGGTTGATGACGCGGTCAGCGTGAGGTACTTGAGCATGAACGTGATTTTTCTCGGCCCGCCCGGCGCGGGCAAGGGAACGCAGGCCGTCCGCATCTGCGAGCGCCTGGGTATCCCGCAGATTTCCACGGGCGATATTCTTCGCCGCGCCATCAAGGAACAAACGCCGACCGGTCTGGCTGCCAAAGCCTACATTGATGCCGGCGCGCTTGTGCCGGATTCCGTTGTGATAGACATCGTGCGTGAGCGGCTGGCGCAGGAGGATTGCCAAAAGGGCTATGTGCTCGACGGCTTCCCCCGCACCGTGCCGCAGGCGCAGGCGCTGGCCGGCTTTGCCGACATCGACGCCGTGGTGGATATCGACGTCAGCGACGAAAAGCTGATTGCCCGTCTTTCCGGACGCAGGGTTTGCCCCGCGTGCGGCGGAACCTATCACATCTCCCGCCTGAACGGGCGGATGGATTGCGAGCGCTGCGGCGCGGCGCTGATTCAGCGGGATGACGACAAGGCCGAGACGGTGCTCAGCCGACTGAACGTTTACCACAAGCAGACGGCTCCGCTGATCGAGTTCTACGAGCAGCGCGGGCTGCTGCGCCGTGTGGACGGCGCTCAGCCGATGGAGGATTGCTTCGCGGCGATCCTCGAGGCGCTGGGTGAAACGAAATGATTACCATCAAGAATGCTTCTCAAATTGCCAAGATGCGCGAGGCGGGCGCCTTGCTGCACGAGGTTCTTGAGCAGCTGAAAGGGAAGATCGAGCCCGGTATCACCACGAAGGAGCTTGACCGTTATGCGGAAAAGCTCATTCGCGGTTACGGCGCCGTCCCTTCCTTCCTGAACTATGAGGGGTATCCTGCCTCGATCTGCGCATCGGTGGATTCTCAGGTGGTGCATGGCATCCCGAATGAATCCACGGTGCTGCGCGAGGGCCAGATTATCTCGATTGATTCGGGCCTGATTCTGGACGGGTGGCAGTCCGACAGCGCCTTTACGGTGGGCGTCGGCACTGTCAGCCCACAGGCTCAGCGCCTGATTGACGTGACGGAGCAGAGCTTTTTCGCCGCCCTTCAAGTGGCGCGCGAAGGATATCGCGTCAGCGATATCGGCCATGCCGTTCAGCAATATGTCGAGGAGCGCGGGTTTGCCGCGGTGCGCGACCTTTGCGGGCATGGAATCGGGCGCGAGATGCACGAGGATCCCAGCATTCCGAATTTCGGTGCGCCGGGACATGGTGTGCGGCTGCGCCGGGGCATGACCATCTGCATTGAGCCGATGATCACCGCGGGCAGCTACAATGTGAAAACGCTCCGCGATGGCTGGACGGTAGTCACCACCGACGGCAGCCTCTGCTCGCATTACGAACACACCATCCTCATCACGGATGGCGAACCCGAATTGCTTTCGCTGCCCGGATATCATAAGGAGGAGAAGCGATGAGCTCGTTCCCTATGGAAGTTGGCCGGGTGGTCTTTTCCAAAGCCGGACGCGACGCGGGGCATTACTTCGTGGTCGTGGCCGTCCTTGACAAGGATCATGTGGCCATCGCAAACGGTTGTCAGCGAAAGGTAGACAATCCCAAAAAGAAGAAGATCAAGCATCTGGTTGCCAAACCCGAAATTCTTGAAGAAATTCGTGAAAAAATTTTTGCAAAAAAGAGGATTTTTGACTCTGAAGTGCGAAATAAACTAGATGCTATCGGCTATCAAGAGGCTTTGTTGCCGCGTAAGGAGGGTTAAAACTTGCCCAAGAGCGACAATATCGAGGTAGAAGGCGTCGTCGTCGAGGCGCTGCCGAACGCGAATTTCCGCGTCGAGCTGGCCGGCGGGCATAAAATCATGGCTCAGATCTCCGGCAAGATCCGTATGAACTTCATCCGCATCTATCCGGGCGATAAAGTCAAAGTCGAAATTTCTCCCTATGATCTCACCAGGGGTCGCATCACCTGGCGCAGCAAGGGTTGAGAAA
Organism: uncultured Clostridia bacterium; assembly: GCA_934636105.1. Classification (GTDB taxonomy): domain Bacteria; phylum Bacillota; class Clostridia; order Christensenellales; family Aristaeellaceae; genus Ventricola. Next base: position 18,356 of record CAKTZR010000008.1, on the reverse strand, counting down.
ACAAATTCGAGGAGGAACGGACAAAATGAAGGTTAGACCGTCTGTCAAGCCTATCTGCGAGAAGTGCAAGGTCATCAAGCGCAAGGGCCGTATCATGGTTATCTGCGAGAACCCGAAGCACAAGCAGAAGCAGGGCTAATCACCTTATCGTTAGGATCAAAGACAGGAAGGATCGCTTGGGCGGCTGCACAGACTTTGTCTGTGAACCATGCGGCTTTTCATAAAAGAAATCCAGCAGAACACACTACCGTAATTGGATATCGGAGGTAAATAATGGCACGTATTTCTGGCGTTGACCTGCCTCGTGAGAAGCGGGTCGAAATCGGACTGACGTACATCTTCGGCATCGGCGTGAAGACCTCTCAGGAGATTCTCGCTGCTACCGGCGTCAACCCTGACACCCGCGTGAAGGACCTGACTGAGCAGGACGTCAACAAGATCCGTGAGTACATCGAGCACCACCTGAAGGTGGAAGGCGATCTGCGCCGCGATGTCTCTCTGGACATCAAGCGCATGATGGAGATCGGCTGCTATCGCGGCGTTCGCCACCGCAAGGGCCTGCCCGTTCGCGGCCAGAACACCAAGCAGAACGCTCGTACCCGCAAGGGCCCGAAGAAGACCATCGCCGGCAAGAAGAAGGCAACCAGATAATAGAGGAGTGATTGACAATGGCACCTAAGCAGAAGCTGAAGAAAGTCGTCCGCAAGCGCCGCGAGCGCAAGGTCGTGGAGCGCGGTGCGGCGCATATCCGCTCCTCCTTTAACAACACCATCGTGACCCTGACCGATACCCAGGGCAACGCGCTGAGCTGGGCTTCCGCCGGCGGACTCGGTTTCCGCGGCAGCAAGAAGTCCACGCCGTTCGCCGCGCAGACCGCTGCGGAGACCGCCGCGAAGGCCGCTATGGAGTACGGCCTGAAGACCGTTGAGGTCTACGTCAAGGGCCCGGGCTCCGGACGTGAGGCCGCCATCCGTTCCCTGCAGGCTGCCGGCCTGGAGGTCAACATGATCAAGGACGTGACGCCGATCCCCCACAACGGCTGCCGTCCGCCGAAGCGCCGTCGCGTGTAAGGTATTGGTAAGGAGGACGAAAGTACATGGCTAACAATAAAGAGCCGATCGCCAAGAAGTGCCGGAGCCTGGATATCTCTCCGGCCGTCATGGGCTACGGCAACAAGAAGTCTACTCGCAACCCGGGCGGCAACAAGCGCAAGAAGGTTTCCGAGTACGGCACGCAGCTCAAGGAAAAGCAGAAGGTCAAGTTCGTTTACGGTGTGCTGGAGAAGCAGTTCCACCGTTACTATCTCAAGGCGGCCAACATGAAGGGCATCACCGGTGAAAACCTGCTGAAGCTCCTCGAGCTGCGCCTTGACAACGTGATCTATCGTCTGGGCATTGCCAAGACCCGCCGCATGGCGCGCCAGATCATCGTGCACGGCCATATCCTTGTCAACGGCAAGAAGGTGGACATCCCCTCCTACTCCGTGAAGGTTGGCGACGTGATTACCCTGCGCGAGCGTTCCCGTGAGCAGGCCGCCTTCAAGGCGCTGCGCGAGGGCACTGGCGTTGTGACCCCGAAGTGGCTCACCTTTGACGCGCAGAATCTCACCGGCACCGTGGCTGCGATGCCTGCCCGCGAGGACATCGATTGCCCGATCGAGGAGCACCTCATCGTCGAGCTCTATTCTCGTTAATCCATGGCTGTTCACGGTAACTGTGAGGAGGAATCTGCCCAATGATCGAAATCGAAAAGCCCCGCATCGAACGTGTGGAAGCCAGCGACAGCTACGGCAAGTTTGTCGTAGAGCCGCTTGAGCATGGCTTTGGCCAGACGCTGGGAAATTCCCTGCGCCGTGTGCTGCTCAGCTCTCTGCCGGGCGTTGCCGTTTCCAGCATCCGCATTGAGGGCATCCAGCACGAGTTTTCCGCCGTTCCCGGTGTGAAGGAAGACGTTGCAGAGATCATCCTCAACCTGAAAGAGCTTTCCGCCAAGCTGTATTGCGACGGCCCCAAGACGGTGTCCATCAACGTCAAAGGTCCTTGTGAGCTGACGGCGGCGGCCCTCGCCGTGGACGATCAGATCGAGGTGATTAACCGCGATCTGCACATCGCCACCCTCAACGAGGACGCCGATCTCATCATGCACCTGACCCTGGAGAAGGGCCGCGGTTATGTGAGCGCAGCGAACAACAAAAATCCCAATACGCCCATCGGCGTCATCCCGACGGATTCGATCTTCACGCCGATCCGCAAGGTGAATTACACCGTCGAGAATACCCGTGTTGGCCAGGAGACCGATTATGATCGCCTGACCCTCGAGGTGTGGACCGACGGCAGCATCCAGCCGGATGAGGCCATCAGCACCGCCGCGAAGATTCTGAACGGCCATTTGAAGCTGTTCATGGATTTGACCGATCAGGTGGTGACCATCGGCTTCAACGAGAAGGAAGACGATCACCGCGAAAAGGTGCTGGAGATGACGATCGAGGAGCTCGATCTCTCCGTTCGTGCCTACAACTGCCTCAAGCGCGCCGGCATCAACACGGTCGCCGAGCTTGTGCAGCGCAATCAGGAAGACATGATGAAGGTTCGCAACCTGGGCAAGAAGTCCCTGGAGGAGGTCGAGCAGAAGCTCGCCGCTCTGGGTCTGGCCCTGCGTGCCAACGACGAGTAATCCGGCAAAACCGGTTACCAATTATACACTGCCCGAAAGGGCTATCAAGGTCGCGCCTAAGGGAAATATGGGCGCGGCAAGGCAAGGCCTGATCTGCCCAATAGGTGGAGCAGGCTTCTTGCGTGCCGCGTGAAGAACTGTATTTGCAGGAGGCGGGCTGTAATAGGAGGATAAACAAAATGGCTTATCAGCGTAAACTTGGCCGCACGGCCGCTCAGCGCAAGGCGCTTCTGCGCAATCAGGTGACCAACCTCATTTGGTATGGCCGCATCGAGACCACTCTGGCCCGCGCCAAGGAAGTTCGCAGCGCCGCCGAGCACCTGATTACCCTCGCCATCCGCGAGTGCGACAACACGGTCTCCGTCGAGAAGACCTTTAACAACGACAAGGGCCAGTCCGTGACCGTGACCGTGCAGAACGACGCCCCGAGCAAGCTGCATGCCCGCCGTCAGATCATGGCGTATCTGTACGACGTGAAGGAGCCGAAGCAGGACGACGAGTCCAAGAAGGCTTATGCCGAGCGCACCAAGGACGCGAAGTATCCCTGCGTGGAGAAGCTCTTCCGCGAGATCGCGCCGAAGTACAAGGCTCGCAACGCCGAGAAGAACTGCGCCGGTGGCTACACCCGCATTCTCAAGAAGGGCCCGCGCCGCGGCGACGCCGCCGAGATGGTCATTCTCGAGCTGATCTAATCCCCTGTGTTACCGAAGAAGCTGTTTCGCCGAGATGCGGAGCAGCTTCTTTTGGAATCGGGAGGGAAAAGCGCTTGGCCTGTGGAGGGAACGAAGCATGAACGACATGATCCTCATTCTCAATTACTCGGACGAGTTCGCCGTTGAAGCGGCCAGGAGACTGCGCGGCGAGCAGGTCTTTTGCAAGATCATCAGCGGAATGACCACAGCCGTGCAGATTGCACAGGCTGCGCCGCGCGGCCTTGTGCTCTGCGGCGAACCCAAAAGCGCGGCGGGGGTGTTCGACGCGGAAATTTTGAAGCTTGGCATTCCCGTGCTGGCGCTGGGGCATGCCGCACACATGCTGATTGCGGCGATGGGCGGCGCATGCGCCGGAACGGCCATTCGCGAAAAGAAAGCCGCCATTCAGTATGCGGATTGCAGGCTGTTTTCCGGCGTGGAGGGCGGTGAACGCTATATTCAGGAGGCCGTGACGCTGATGCTGCCCGCCGACGTGCAGGTGACGGCAGGCGCGAGCGGATGCACCATCGCCTTTGCGGACGAGCGGCGTGCGCTGTATGGCATTCAGTTCGAGCTGGAGCGCAACGATCCCGACGGATCGATCATCCTCAAGAATTTTGCGCGCGACATCTGCAGCTGCACGCCGTGGTTCACGATGGATGCGGCGCTGGCCGAAGCGCGGCGCAAGCTGGCGGATGCTTCGATTGAAGGCGGATTTGCAGTGTGCGGCGTGAGCGGCGGCGTGGATTCCACGGTGGCCGCCGTGCTGGCGCATCAGGCGTTTGGCGAGCGAATGACGGCCATTTATGTGGAAACGGGCCTGATGCGCGAGGGCGAAAGCGCCGTTGTGCAGGAAATCTATGCCAGACTCGGCATTCCGCTCCGCGTGGTGGATCGCACAGAGGACGTTCTTGAAAACCTGCGAGGCCAGCAGACGATGAGCGAAAAGCGCGCGGTGGTGGTGGCCTGCCTGCATGAGGAAATGATTCGGCAGACGGAAGCCATTTCCGGGAGCAAAACGCTGGTGATGGGCACGAATTACAGCGACTTTCTGGGCGGTAAGAACAACGCCGCGTGGAAGGACTGCGGCATGGCGGTGCTTGAGCCGCTGGCCCTGCTTTTCCGCAACGAGGTTCGCGCCATTGCGGAAGCGCTGGGGCTGGACAACGCCATTGTGCAGCGCAAACCGTTCCCGCTGATGGGGCTGGGCGCGCGAATCATCGGCGACGTGACCCCGGAAAAGCTGGCCGCTCTGCGCAGAGCCGACGCGATTTTCAGCGAGGAAATCCGCGAAGCCGGGCTGGATAAAAAGCTCTATAAGTATTTCCCGATCATGGCTGACGCGCAGAAAGGAAACTGCACGATCATCCTGCGTGCAGTGACGGTTTCCGGCGCGATGCTCGTTCCGGCGCGGCTGCCGTATGATCTGGTGGAACGAACGGTCGAGCGTATTTTGGCGGCGACGCCCACCGTGCGGCGTGTGTTCTATGACCAGACCCCGACGCCCGTTGGAAAAGAGACCTTTCAATAACGCAAGTCCCTCCGATATGGAGGGGCTTCTTTTTACGCCTTCCGTCACGGCTGCGCCGTGCAAAGTCCGGAAAAAACATAGAAAAACAGATACATCAATATCAAATTAACGCAAAACGACACGAAAACACGAACGATAACCAAATAAACGGAAAATAAGTTCCGGAATTTTATTGAAAACAGGCGCGAGTCTTGCTATACTAAGATCGATTTCGAGGTTTGGAGGTTGAAGCGATGCCGAAGGCTGCGTTGATTATGGGTTCAAAGAGCGATTGGCCATCCCTCAAGGGTTGTGTGGATGTGCTCAAAAAGTTTGATATTGCGGTTGAGGTGCATGTGGCCAGCGCGCACAGAACGCCCGAAGCCGTTGCGGCGTTTGCGGCCAGCGCGCGCGAAAACGGCTTTGAAGTGATTATTGCCGCGGCGGGCAAGGCGGCGCATCTGGCGGGCGTGATCGCCGGACATACGACGCTGCCGGTCATCGGCATTCCGATCAAGTCGTCCTTCATGGATGGGCTGGATTCGCTGCTCTCCACCGTGCAGATGCCGACAGGCATTCCAGTGGCGACGGTTGCGGTCGGCGGCGGAGACAATGCGGCGTATCTGGCGGCGCAGATGCTCTCCATCAAGTATCCGGATTTGGCCGAAAAGCTGCTGGCACACCGCAAACAGATGGCGGCGGCGATTGAAGCGGACGACAGACAGATTCAGGATGAGCTATAAGGCGGAGGCAGCATGACGGATATCAAGGAACGCGGAGACCAGATGGAGGAAGCCTGCGGCGTGTTCGGCATTTATGCGCAGGATGAGACCATCAACGTGGCGGAAGCCGCGTATTACGGGCTGTTTGCCTTGCAGCACCGCGGGCAGGAGAGCGCCGGCATCGCGGTGGCCGACGGCAAGGGAATCAAGCATTATCGCAACCTCGGCCTTGTGCCGGAGGTGTTTGACGAGGAGATACTGCACGGACTGACGGGCCACATTTCCATCGGCCATGTGCGCTATTCGACCTTCGGCGGCAAGGACGTTATCAACGCGCAGCCACTGGTGGCGCGCTGCAAAATCGGTATGCTGGCGCTGGCGCACAACGGCAATCTGGTCAACGCGGATGCGCTCAGAAGCCAGATGGAGGACGACGGCGCGATTTTCCAGACGACGGTGGATACCGAGGTCATCTTGAGCCTGATTGCGCGGGAAAGCAGCAAGGGGTTGATCGAGGCCGTTCGTTCCATGATGGAAAAGGTGCGCGGAAGCTATGCGCTGGTGCTGCTGGCCAAGGACAAGCTGATCGGCATTCGCGATCCCTACGGCATTCGCCCGCTCTGCCTGGGGCGCGTCGGAAACAGCTTCGTGCTGGCGAGCGAGAGTTGCGCGCTCGATGCGGTGGGCGCGGAATTTGTCCGCGATGTGCAGCCGGGCGAAATTGTGGTGATCGACGAGGAAGGCATTCATTCGACCCACGTCAAAACGCCGATGCGCAGCAGATTGTGCCTGTTTGAGTTCGTCTATTTTGCGCGGCCGGATTCGGTCATCGACGGCATCAATGTGTATCAATCCCGCGTGGAAGCGGGCAAGCGGCTGGCCATCGGCGACGACGTGCAGGCGGATATGGTCATCGGCGTGCCGGACAGCGCGCTGGCGGCGGCGATGGGTTATGCCCAGCAGAGCGGCATTCCCTACGGCGACGGCCTGGCAAAAAACCGCTATGTGGGCCGCACGTTCATCCAGCCGGAACAGGGCATGCGCGAATTGGGCGTGCGCACGAAGCTGAACGCGCTGACCCGCAACGTGCGCGGCAAGCGATTGGTTTTGGTGGATGATTCCATCGTGCGCGGCACGACGAGCCGCAAGATTGTCGAGATGCTGCGCACGGCGGGCGCGAAGGAAGTTCACATGCGTATCTCCTCGCCCTCGGTGTTGAATCCCTGCTATTTCGGCATTGATACGGCGACGAGCGAGGAGCTGATCGGCCACAGCCGCAGCGTGGAGGAAATCTGCCGCTTCATCGGGGCGGACAGCCTCAAGTTTCTCTCCCTGCCCGATCTGCTCAAGACGGTGGCCGGTTCGGGCTGCCAATTCTGCACGGGCTGCTTTGACGGCGATTATCCCATCAACCCGGAAACCGGGGAAATGAAGGACGTGGAGGAATAAGATGATTACCTACAAGGATGCAGGCGTGGATGTTGAGCGCGGCTATGAAGCCGTGCGCAGAATGAAGCAGCATGTGGCCGCCACGTTTGACGAGAACGTGCTGGGCGGTCTCGGCTCGTTCGGCGGGTTTTATTCCATCGAAAACGCGGGCGTGGAGAAGCCGGTGCTCGTCGCAGGCACGGACGGCGTGGGCACCAAGCTCAAGCTGGCCTTCCTGATGGATAAGCATGACACGGTGGGCATTGACTGTGTGGCAATGTGCGTCAACGACGTCGTCTGCCAGGGCGCAAGGCCGCTGATTTTTCTGGATTACATCGCGACGGGCTACCTCGATCCGGCGAAGGTGGAGCAGATCGTCGCGGGCGTGGCCGACGGATGCAGACAGGCGGGCTGCGCGCTGATCGGCGGCGAAACGGCTGAAATGCCGGATTTCTACCCGGCAGGCGAATACGATCTGGCGGGCTTCACCGTCGGCCTTGTCGGGCGGGAACAATCCATCTCCGGCGAGCGTGTGGCGGAAGGCGACGTGCTGGTGGGCATGGCTTCCTCCGGCGTGCATTCCAACGGCTATTCGCTGGTGCGCAAGCTGGTGCTGACCGAGGAGCGCGACATTCACGCGCCCGTGATGGCTTTCGGCGGCAAGAGCTGGGGCGAAACCCTGCTCACGCCGACCAAAATCTATGTGAAACCCGCGCTGGCGGCGTGCAGGGTCTGCGATGTGCATGGCATTGCGCACATCACGGGCGGCGGCTTCATTGAGAACATCCCGCGCATTCTGCCGGACGGCTTGAGCGCGCAGATTGAGCGCGGCACATGGCCGGTTCTGCCCGTGTTCACGGAGCTGGTGAAGCTCGGCGGGCTGGGCGACAGGCAGGCGTATAACACCTTCAACATGGGCATCGGCATGGTGTTCGCGGTGAAGGAAGCGGAAGCCGACAAGCTGATTGCGACGCTGGAGGAGCAGGGCGAAAAGGCGTACCGCATCGGCCGCGTGGCCAAGACGGGCGAAGACGGCGAAAGGCTGGTTCTGCTGTGAGCAAGAGGATTGCGGTGCTCTGCTCCGGCGGCGGAACGAATTTGCAGGCGCTCATCGATGCGGTGGAAGCCGGAACCATCGACGGGCGGATCGTTTTGGTGCTCGCCAACGCATCCAAAGCGTTCGCGCTTGAACGGGCGAGGAAGCATGGCATTCCGGCGGAGTTTGTCAGCAAGAAGCAGGCCGGGAGCGACGAAGCTTTCAACGATATCATCCTCCAAAAGCTGCGCGCGGCGGAGGTTGATCTCGTCGTGCTGGCGGGCTATCTGCCGATTTTGGGGAAGCAGGTCGTTCGGGCGTATGAGCATCGGATCATCAACATCCATCCGGCGCTGATTCCGGCGTTCTGCGGGCCGGGCATGTACGGCCATCACGTGCATGAAGCGGTTTTGGCCTACGGCGCGAAGATTTCCGGCGCGACGACGCACTTTGTCGATGAGCAGGTCGATCACGGCGGGGTCATCATGCAGAAAAGCGTGCCCGTGCTGGAGGGCGACACGCCGGAGACGCTGGCCGCGCGCGTGCTGACCGTCGAGCATGAAATTCTGCCGGAAAGCGTGCGACTTTTCTGCGCGGAAAAACTGGGGGTAGATGGAAGACAGGTACATGTGCTATAATAAAGTGTTCACATGTGCAATTTCGGCGTATGCGAACCCTTTTCGGCCTTCGGGCGCGGGAGAGGGCGCGCGGCAACCGGTTTGATGAAGGGTGTCTTCCTAATTATGAGAATTTATCAGCCCGTGCGCGGCGTTGGCGGCGCTCTGCGGGAAAACAGTTTTGTAATCATCGACGACGCGGGCGTGGAAATCGGGCAGGGCGGCCTGGAATACCGCGTGATTAAAAAAATGCTGCCGGACAGGCCACTGGATATCGAGATGACGATGAACGCGCATCCGATGGCCAGCGACACGCTTTTCGGCGCTTTGAGCGCCAGAGCCGAGCGCATCAAGGACGAAGAAGGCGGTTTGGCCGCGCGGCTGTATACCCGCTGCGCGATTGACGACGCGGAGCGCCACGAGTATTTCACCCGGATGGGGTTTGACGATTATGACGGCGTGGAGCTGTTCGTGCTGAATGTGCCGCAGGACCTTTCCACCCGCAGGCGCAATTACAGCCCGGTGGGCACGAAATCCATCGACGTGGATCTGCGCACCCGCACGCGCCGCGAGGAATTTTTGCTGGGTCTGAAGGAATTTGGCTGCGTGGAGCACGCCAGCGAATGGCTGGAGGAGCGCATGCGCGGCCCGGTTTTCATGGCGAAAGCGATGTATTACGGCAGCGACTACGTGGGCAGCATGCTCGTCACGGGCACGCAGGCCGAAGCGACGCTGGAAATGGTCTGCGTGGAGCCGAAGTGGCGCGGCCGCGGCGTGGCCAGCGCGCTGGTGGATGAGGCGCTGGGGCAGCTCAATAAGCAGCAGGTGCCGCATATGATTGCCCGCGCCGTCCGCCGCAACGCCAGCGCGATGAAGTTTTTCAAGCGCAGCGGCTTTGACTGGGTGCGAACTGAAGAATACCTGCTGGGCAGAGACATGTAAAGCAAAGCTCGTTACATGTAGAAAATAAAACCCGATTCCACAGGAATCGGGATGTGGGAAGTCCAGAAACCTCAGGTTTCTGGTGGGGTTTAAGGGGCAAAGCCCCTTAAAGAAGGGAGCTTTTCATGATTAAGCGTGCGATTTTGAGCGTGTCGGATAAGACCGGCATTGTGGAACTGGCTCGCCGTCTGGCGGATCAGGGCGTGACCCTGCTCTCCACCGGCGGCACGATGAAGGCGATTGAGCAGGCGGGGATTCCCGTCACCGGCGTGAGCGACGTGACCGGTTTCCCGGAATGCCTTGATGGGCGCGTGAAGACGCTGCACCCGGCGATTCACGCGGGTCTGCTTGCCGTGCGTGATAATCCCGAACACATGAAGCAGCTGGAGCAGCTCGGCGTGGAGCCGATCGATATGGTTGTCATCAACCTGTATCCCTTCCGCGCGACCATCGAAAAGCCCGGCGTGACCTTCGATGAAGCGATTGAGAACATCGACATCGGCGGCCCGACCATGCTTCGCGCGGCGGCCAAAAACGCGCAGGATGTGGTGGTCGTTATCGATCCGGCGGATTATGACCGCGTGCTGACCGAGCTGGAGACGACGGGCGACGTTTCGCTCAAGACCAAGCGCTATCTGCAATACAAGGTCTTTGAGCATACCGCGCAGTATGACTGCATGATTCAGCAGTACCTGCGCAGCCAGCTGGACGACGCGCCGGAGTTCCCGCAGAACCTGACCGTCACCTTTGAAAAGATGCAGGAGATGCGCTATGGCGAGAACCCGCACCAGAAAGCGGCGTTCTATCGCGACCTCGGCGACGTGGCGGGTACGCTCCCGGCGGCCAAGCAGCTGCACGGCAAGGAGCTTTCCTACAACAACATCAACGACACGAACGGCGCGCTGGAACTGCTGCGTGAATTTGAAACGACGGCGGTCATCGCGGTCAAGCATGGCAATCCGTGCGGCGTGGGCGTGGCGGATACGGTCAGCGAGGCCTACAAGCTGGCGTATGAGGCCGACCCGGTCAGCGTGTTCGGCGGCATTGTCGTCACCAACGGCACGGTGGACGCGGCGACGGCCGAGCAGATGAGCAAGATTTTCCTGGAGATCATCGTCGCGCCGAAATTCACCGATGAAGCGCTGGCGATTCTGACGAAGAAGAAGAATCTGCGCCTGCTGGAACTGGATACGACGATCCGCGCGTATCCGAAGGGCGAACGCGTGATGCGCAAAGTGGCCGGCGGCCTGCTGGTGCAGGAGATCGACGACAAGCTGCTGCCGGAGAATGGCGAGCTGAAGGTCGTGACCAAGGCGCAGCCGACGGAAAAGCAGATGGAAGACTTGATGCTGGCGTGGAAGATCGTCAAGCATGCGAAATCCAACGGCATTGCGATTGCCAAGGACAACCAGAGCCTGGGCATCGGGCCGGGGCAGGTCAACCGCATTTGGAGCACGCAGATGGCCATCGAGCGCAGCGGCGGCAAGGTGCGCGGCGCGGCGCTGGCGAGCGACGCGTTCTTCCCGTTTGACGACTGCGTGAAGGCGTGCGCGGAAGCGGGCATCAGCTGCATCATTCAGCCGGGCGGAAGCATCCGCGATCAGGATTCCATCGACGCCTGCGACAAGTACGGCATTGCGATGGTCTTCACGGGCATGCGGCATTTTAAACATTAAATTCATCAGCGTCCCTTGGGGCCGCCCCAAGCGGGCGGACGGGGGCGCTGTTTTTTGACCGAGGAGGTTCAGCATGAAGGTATTGGTGATTGGCGGCGGCGGGCGCGAGCACGCGGTCTGCAAGAAGCTCATCGAATCGAAGGATGTGACGGAGCTGCTCTGCGCGCCGGGCAACGCGGGTATTGCGCAAGTAGCGCGCTGCATTCCCGACGTGAAGGCGACGGACATCGACGGCATTGCGGCGCTGGCGAAGCGGGAGAAGGTTGACTTTGTCTGCGTCACGCCGGATGACCCGCTGGCGCTGGGCTGTGTGGACAGGCTGGAGGCGGAGGGCATCGCGGCGTTCGGTCCGACGGCCTACGCGGCGCAGATGGAAGCAAGCAAAATCTTTTCCAAGAACCTGATGCGCAAATACGGCATTCCGACGGCGAAGTGCGAAATTTTCACCGAGATGGATAAGGCGCTGGCCTATCTGGACACGCAGAGCGCGCCGATTGTCGTCAAGGCGGACGGGCTGGCGCTGGGCAAGGGCGTCGTTGTCGCGGCGACGATTGACGAGGCCAAGCAGGCCGTGATTGAAATGATGCAGGGCGGCAAATTCGGCCAAAGCGGCGCACGGGTGCTGATTGAGGAGTGTATGGTGGGGCGCGAGGTGACGGTGCTGTGCTTCTGCGACGGCAAGACGATTGTGCCGATGAAGGCCAGCCAGGATCACAAGCGCGTATTCGACGGCGATAAGGGCCCGAACACGGGCGGCATGGGCGCGTTTGCCCCCAGCCCGCTGTATACCAAGGAGATCGCCGAGCGGACGGAACGCGAGATTCTGCTGCCGACGCTCCATGCGATGAACGCCGAGGGCTTCACGTTCAAGGGCGTGCTCTACGTTGGGCTGATGCTGACGAAGGACGGGCCGAAGGTGGTGGAATACAATGCGCGCTTCGGCGACCCGGAGACGCAGGCCGTTCTGCCGCTGCTGGAAAGCGATCTGTTTGCCATTATGCGGGCGGTGCGCGAACAGCGGCTGGCGGAGATGGATATCCGCTGGAAGGACGGCGCGGCGGCGTGCATCGTGCTGGCCAGCGGCGGCTATCCGGGCAAATATGAGGGCGGCAAGCTGATTTCCGGTTTGGAGGACGCGGAAGCGATGGGCGCGACGGTCTATCACGCGGGTACGAAGCGGACGGACGCGGATTATGTGACGGCGGGCGGCCGCGTGCTGGGTGTGACGGCGTTGGGCGATACGCTGGCGGATGCGATTCACAAGGCCTATGCGGCGGCGGACAAAATTCATTTCGAGGGCGCGCATATGCGGCGGGATATCGGGAGTCTGGACGCATAAGGACTCCTTCCGTCACGACTTCGTCGTGCCACCTCCCTCGGAGAGGGAGGCTTGATCCTTTTGCAATTATGGCTTAAAACCAAAAGGCTCCCTCCTTGAGGGAGCTGTCAGCGAAGGTGACTGAAGGAGTCAAAAGCAATAGAAAATCGTATAAAATATCTTCCATCCGACAACCCTAATCGGCAGAAAACTGTTATGTCGGAGGGGAGAGCATGAACATTGCGGTTGTCGGCCATGGACGGATGGGGCAGATGCTGGAGCAAGTCTGTGCGCAGAGGGACGACGTGCGGGTGATCGGCTTCGTTGGACAGAGCAGATGCACGAGCCTTGACGAGCTGGCAGACATCGATGCGGCGGTGGACTTTTCCCATCCCGACAATCTTCAAAGAACGCTGGAAAGCGCGGTGCGGCGGCGGCTTCCGCTGGTCATCGGCACGACGGGGTTCAGCAACGTGCAGGGCGGGGACATCCACGCGGCGAGCCAAAGCATTCCGATTGTCTGGGCGGACAATTTTTCCATCGGCATGACGGTCTTTTGCCGGATGGCCAGGCAGATGGCGCAGACGCTCGGCGCGGATTTTGACATGGAGATTGTGGAAACCCATCACAATCAAAAGGCAGATGCGCCCAGCGGCACGGCGAATATGATTTTGAGAAGCATCGACCCGGAAAACGCCTATGCGCATGTTTACGGACGAGCGGGGCGGCTCGGCGCACGCGGACGCGAAATCGGCGTGCATGCGGTGCGCGGCGGCACGGCTGCGGGCGAACACAGCCTGCGCTTTTTCGGGCAGATGGAGGAATTGGAGCTGCGCCACCGTGCAGACAGCCGTGAAATTTTTGTGCGCGGCGCGCTCAAAGCGGCGGAGTTTGCGCAAAGAATGAAGCCGGGGCTATACGATATGGAAGATGTGTTATTTGGAGGGGCATGATGGACGCAAACGCAATCATCGAGAAAATCCGCACGGCGGAAAAGAAAACGCCCGTGACGGCCTATGTCAAGACGAGCCGCCCGCTGCACTTTGAAAACTGCCATGTGTTTACCGGCGCGGACATGATTGTGATGGGCGATTACAGGGACATTGCGCCCGTGCTCGAACGCAATGAGGACGCGATTGAAGACCTTGTCATTGAATGCGGCCGCCGCAACAGCGCGCTCCCGCTGATGGATATCAAGACAGCGGATGCGCGCATTGAGCCGGGCGCGATCATCCGCGACGAGGTGGAGATCGGGCACGGCGCGGTGATTATGATGGGCGCAATTCTCAACATCGGCGCGGTGGTCGGCGAAGGCACGATGATCGACATGGGCGCGGTGCTCGGCGGGCGCGCCATCGTCGGCAGACACAGCCACATCGGCGCGGGCACGGTACTGGCAGGCGTGGTGGAACCGCCCAGCGCAAAGCCTGTGACCATCGGCGACAACGTGCTCATCGGCGCGAACGCGGTAGTCATCGAGGGCGTGAGCGTCGGAAACGGCGCGGTGGTTGCGGCGGGCGCCGTCGTCACGAAGGATGTGCCGGAAAACGCGGTGGTTGCGGGCGTTCCGGCGCGGATTATCAAGATGAAGGACGAGCAGACCGAGGGCAAGACGGCGCTGATCGATGCGCTTCGGGAGCTTTGAGCAATTTCGGGCAGAAGCAGGGGCGGCGTCAGGCCGCCTTTTTTCTGCTCAAATGAACCTGAGCTTTTGCAGGACTGTTCGGATGCGGACAGTCCGGGGCGCGGACGGGGAAAAAATCCGAACAAAAAACAGAAAAAGCATGTAAAATAAGGGAAAAACCAAAAATAAGAATTGACATTCGGGACAGAAGATGATATCATAATCATGTTTGCTGTGCAGGCCGTCCGCAGGGAGGGTCTGCGCGGAAGACGATTGAAAGGAAGAATTGGTCTATGAATGATGGTCTCGCCGATGTTGACCGACGAGTAGTCGGCACCAAGCAGGTTCTCCGCGCGCTCGATGAGGGCAAGATTGCGCACGCTTATGTGGCGCAGGACGCGGATCTGCTGCTCACCAAGCGCGTCGTGGATCGCTGCTACGACATGGATATCCCCTGCACGCAGGTGGAATCGATGGAGAAGCTCGGACGCGCATGCGGCATCGACGTCAAGGCTGCGGCCGCCGGTCTGCTCAAATAAGAGCGAATCGGCCGCACAAAAAATACCGGCTGCTATGCGGCACGCCGGCGCTTTGTATGCTATGACCCCGCGCAAGCGGGTTCATATAGATGAATCAGCAAGCAAGTGTTCCAGAATTTTTGAGAAGAAACATAGGAGGTGCTTCCATGCCTACGATCAACCAGTTGATCCGCAACGGAAGAAAAGCGATCGCTGCAAAGCCGACCGCGCCTATCCTGCAGAAGTGCCCGCAGAAGCGCGGCGTGTGCCTGTCTGTCAAGACCACCACGCCGAAGAAGCCGAACTCTGCGCTGCGTAAGATTGCCCGTGTCCGCCTGACGAACGGCGTCGAAGGTACTTGCTACATCCCCGGCATCGGCCACAACCTGCAGGAGCACTCCGTGGTGCTCATCCGCGGCGGCCGTGTCCGTGACCTGCCTGGCGTTCGTTATCACATCATCCGCGGCGCGCTGGATGCTGCCGGTGTGGCCAAGCGTATGCAGGCCCGCTCCAAGTACGGCGCGAAGCGCCCGAAGAAGTAATTTCTGAGGGTTCATACTTCGGGATAACGAAGGAAGTGGCGCCCTCCCAGTATCGGAGGTGTCGTCGGTCTGAAACGGGTGGCCGGCCGCGAAGCGAAAGGATGCTGTGCGTGTTTGGAACAGCGCGCAGGATTTTTCGCGGGCAGGGCTGTGTGCTAGATCCGGTCAAGAAAGCCGCTTTTGCTGAGGCGGCGCGCTTGCCGGCCGTTCGGGCCATGCTGCAAGAAAACCGAAGCGAGGAAACAATCCTTGCTTCCTGACAACTCAGGAGGTTAAACCCATGCCGAGACGTGGTTTTGTACCCAAGCGTGAAGTGCTGCCGGATCCGGTTTACGGCAACACCATCGTCACCAAGCTGATTAACCAGATCATGCTCGACGGCAAGCGCGGCATCGCGCAGTCCGTCTGCTACGACGCGTTCCAGATGCTGGCCGACAAGACCGGCAAGGACGCGATGGAAGTTTTCAACGCTGGCATGCAGAACATTCTGCCCAGCCTTGAAGTCAAGGCCCGCCGCGTTGGCGGCGCGACCTATCAGGTCCCGATCGAGATCCGCCCGGAGCGCCGTCAGACCCTGGCCCTGCGCTGGCTGGTTGAGTTCTCCCGCAAGCGCGGCGAGAAGACCATGGCCGAGCGCCTGTGCGCCGAGATCATCGACGCGAGCAACAACACCGGCGCGGCTGTCAAGCGTAAGGAAGAAATGCATCGTATGGCCGAGGCCAACAAGGCGTTCGCCCACTATCGCTGGTAATTTCCGTCCGATCGTGCTGGGCGCCGCGCAGGCGGCTGCCTGAACAAAAAGGAGATTCAACATGCCCAGAGACCATGAATTAAAGATGGTTCGCAACATCGGTATCATGGCGCATATCGATGCCGGCAAGACGACGACGACCGAGCGCATTCTGTTCTACACGGGCAAGAACCGCAAGATCGGCGAGACGCATGAAGGCACCGCCACCATGGACTGGATGGCTCAGGAGCAGGAGCGCGGCATCACCATCACCTCTGCTGCGACGACCTGCTACTGGAAGGACTATCGCCTGAACATCATCGACACTCCCGGCCACGTCGATTTCACCGTCGAGGTCGAGCGTTCCCTGCGCGTTCTGGACGGCTCCGTTGCCGTGTTCTGCGCGAAGGGCGGCGTTGAGCCGCAGTCCGAGACTGTTTGGCGTCAGGCCGAGCACTATCATGTTCCGCGCATGGTGTACGTCAACAAGATGGACATCATGGGCGCGAACTTCTACCGCGTGGTGGACATGCTCCACGAGCGTCTGCACGCGAATGCGCACCCGATTCAGCTGCCGATCGGCGCGGAGAACGATTTCCGCGGCATCATCGACCTGCTGACCATGCGCGCCGAGGTCTACTACGATGACCTTGGCAAGGATTACCGCGACGAGCCGATTCCGGAGGATATGCAGGAAGAAGCTCAGATGTACCGCGAGCAGCTGATTGAAGCGCTGGCTGACGTGGACGACGGCATCATGGAGAAGTTCATGGAAGGCGAAGAACCGACCATCGACGAGATGAAGGCCGCCATCCGCAAGGGCACCATCGATTGCAGCTTCTTCGCCGTGCTGTGCGGCACTTCCTACCGCAACAAGGGCGTTCAGCCGCTGCTGGACGCGGTTGTGGCCTACATGCCGTCTCCGCTGGACATCCCGCCGGTCAAGGGCTTCGACCCGCACACCGACGAGGAAGACGAGCGCCCGGTGAGCGACGACGCGCCGTTCTCCGCGCTGGCTTTCAAGATCATGACCGACCCGTTCGTCGGCAAGCTGAGCTTCATCCGTGTCTACTCCGGCCACATCGGCTCGGGCAGCTACGTGCTCAACTCCACGAAGGGCAAGCGTGAGCGCATCGGCCGTCTGCTCCAGATGCACGCCAACGAGCGCAAGGAAATCTCCGAGGTTTACACCGGCGAGATCTGCGGCGTTGTCGGCTTCAAGGACACCACGACCGGCGACACTCTGTGCGACGACAAGCACCCGATCATCCTTGAAAAGATGGAGTTCCCGGAGCCGGTTATTCAGGTCGCCATCGAGCCGAAGACCAAGGCTGGCCAGGAGAAGATGATTCTCGGCCTGCTGCGTCTGGCTGAAGAGGACCCGACCTTCAAGACCTACACCAACCAGGAGACCGGTCAGACGATCATCGCCGGCATGGGCGAGCTCCATCTGGAGATCATCGTTGACCGTCTGCTGCGCGAGTTCAAGGTTGAGGCGACCGTCGGCGCGCCGCAGGTTGCCTATCGTGAGACCATCCGCAAGCCGGCGAAGGCCGAAGGCCGCTACGTCCGTCAGACCGGTGGTAACGGCCAGTACGGTCACTGCTGGATCGAGATCTCCCCGGTCGAGCCGGGCGAGGGCTACTCCTTCAGCAACGACACCGTCGGCGGCTCCATCCCGAAGGAATTCATCGCGCCTATCGACGCCGGTATCCGCGAGGCCGCCAAGAACGGCCCGCTGGGCGGTTTCGAGGTTGTGGACTTCCATGTTTCCGTGTACGACGGCTCCTACCATGACGTTGACTCCTCTGAAGTCGCGTTCAAGATCGCCGGTTCTATGGCCTTCAAGGCGGCTATCGCCAAGGCCGATCCGGTGCTGCTTGAGCCGATCATGAAGGTGGACGTTACGGTGCCGGAAGAGTACATGGGCGACGTTATCGGCGACCTGAACAGCCGCCGCGGCCGCATCGAGGGCATGGATCACAACGGCACGACCGAAGAAATTCACGCGCTGGTTCCGCTCTCCGAGATGTTTGGTTACTCCACCGCGCTGCGTTCCCGTACGCAGGGCCGCGGCGTGTACACCATGCAGCCGGAGCACTATGAGCCGGTTCCGAAGTCCATTCAGGAGAAGGTTTGCGGCGCCAAGGCGGCGAAGTAAGTCTTTTAACGCTTCCCCGCCGATAGGCGGGGGAGCGATTTCCGGAATTATAATATGTCGGGCTTTAGCCTGACACATGGAGGAAAAGAAAATGGCGAAGCAAAAGTTTGAGCGCACCAAGCCGCACGTTAACATTGGCACCATCGGCCACGTTGACCACGGCAAGA